>NZ_SRSO01000028.1 GCF_004791695.1 Flavivirga rizhaonensis
ATATTTGGAACACCATCGAAGACCTGATGATGGTAATGGAGCAAATTTCATAATTGAGAAATAGCTATTCAGGTGACTTTAAGTCACCAGCCCAAACCTATGGACTTTAAGTCCATAGTGGTTTAGTTTTTTAATAGGGTTTTATATGAAAATATCACATTATAAAAATGGATTATTTTTTTTTATTAGTGGTCTAATTATTACAATTATATCTGTTTTCTTCTTGCTATATAAAATTTTAAAAAAGAAATGATTAATAATTTAATTTAAAATAAAATTTTAAAAAAATGAAAAATAAAATTTCAATCTATTTATTGGCTATATTCTGTTTTACTCTTTTTAGTATAAATATTTCTCAAACAAATAACGAAAATTCTAAAATAAGTTTTTCTTTAACTGAATTACAATATGCTTTTGCTGCTGATAGCGAAATTAGAGGAAAGCAATGTGGTAGCGATGAGTGTTCTGTAACTTATAGCATAGGTGTAGTTACAGTAACTGAACATGGACACTATTACCATTGCAAAACAATTGAAACACCAGGACTTTGTGATTCATCAGCCTGTGATGTTAAATGTGATGCTATTTAACCAAGACTTATTTTAACAGTTTAATGTGGTTCTCGATTTAGAATCGAGAACCACTAAATTTTTAATATTTATGAAATTAAAAATACTTTTAAGCCTAATTTGCTTGACCTTTGTTTCCTCTTGTACTCATGATAATAAAAAAAAAATATATATAGATGATAGGCAAAAAACAAAAATTTCAATTAAAAAAATTGATAATTGGAAAATAAGCAAATACTCAGAACTATTTGATAGTATTAAATTTGTGCAGTTAGAAACAACTGAAAAATCAATTATAGGTAGAATTGATAAATTAATAAATTGGGATAACAAATATTTCATATTAGATCAAGTTCAAAGGAAAGCAGTATTAGTTTTTGATGATAATGGTAAATATTTAAATGCTGTAGGGAGAAAAGGAAAAGGACCAGGGGAATATATTGAACCAAATGACATTAATATAAATTATTTTTCTAATGAAATTGCTATTTGGTGTAATACAACTAAAAAAATTATTTTTTATGATTTTAAAGGAAACTATAAACACGAATTAAAATTAAAATACTATTTGAAATCTTTTGCCTTTTTTGAAAAAAACAAAATAGCTCTTTATTTGGATATAGATTTCAACAAGTTTAAAAACAAAAGAAATCTAATTGTAATAAATATAAAAGGGAAAACATTATATGAAGCTTTTGACGAAGTAAATACACCTGGACCTAGCAGAGGAGGTTTTAACTTTTTGAGCAAATTCACGAAAAATAATGCTTCTCTACTGCCAGGATACTCAAATAAAATATACTCAATATATAGTGATAAAATAAAACAAGAATATGAAATAAATTTTGGAAATCATACAATTCCTGAAAACTTCTATTCGAAACCAAATATTAAATTCACGACTGAACTAAGAAATTCAGACTACGCATATTTGAATAATCATTTTGATTTCCCAAAATTATTGATATTTAATTTTATTTATAAAAATAAAATTTATAGTTGCTTTTACCAAAAACAGCAATCAAGGCTTTCATACAACAATATATGGATAAATGATCTTAAAGGAATGCTATCTGGTTCAGCTATTATGTACCCTAGTAGTACTAAAAATGAATTAATCAGTGTTTTTGAAACTTCTAACATAGGATATATAAAAAAAATTACAAATAATACTGATTATAACGATGAAATTAAAAAATCATTCTGTGATTATTTTGAGAAAATAATCACAGAAAAAAAATTACTTGATGGGTTAAAAAATGAAATTTATTCAACAAAATTCATTTTCACTAAACAAGATTTGAATTTTATCAATTCGATTAATTCAAATGATAATCCGATATTAATAATTAAAAGAATAAAAAAATAGATTTGTATGAAGAAAGTGGGTTTGTATGTGATATTATTCTTAGGATTTATTAATATATACTTATTGTATAATAACAAAAGCACAATTAAGAGGTTGAATGATATTAACAATAATGAAGTAATGAGATATGAGAATGATAAACATCTATATGAAGAAACTATAAAAGAACAATTTTTGAATAACTCAATATTAATTAATCCAAATTTAGAATTAATTGATTCCAATAATAAGAAAATACTCATTAAGAAGGTCATTGGAAAAAATAAAAAGCTTGTTATTCGTAGTTCAGAAAAAGGATGTGGAATGTGCATTGAAGGAGAGTTAAAAAGAATAAAAAAATATTCAGATAGTATAGGAATTTCAAATATTATAATAATAACAACACATAGTAGTGCTAGAAAATTAGAGGTTTTTAAAAAGATGAATGATATCAATTTTGATACCTATTTCTGTGAGGATTTAGGTTTTCCCATCGAAAATAAAAGTGAAAAAACATTTGTTTTTATATTAGGTAATGAATTAATTTCAAATAATTTTTTTCTTACAAATTTAGAATTCCCCGAACTATCTTATAATTATTATTCTTCAATTATTCATAAACTTCATGAAAGATAATTTATCTAATGAATTTAAGGTACTAGTAATAGATAATGCCGGGTTCCACTCTACCAAAAAGAGATACCCGAAAATATATACCTAAGAATACTACTTCCATATGCTCCAAAACTCAACCCTTGTGAACAGATATAGCACAATATGTCAAAATAGATACAAAAACCACAGATTCGATTCAATTCAATGAAAGAACTCAAAGACTGGCTCCATGATACAGTAAGGACAATGAACAAGGAAACTATAAAATAATTACCATAAATCACCATTATATCAGTTAATTTAAAGCGACATTTTTTGGTTTCCTACCAGAATTAAACATTTATAGGTAAAGTACAATGTATGTTATTTTCTAATTACCAAAATAGATTTAGGTGGAATCGGATATTTAAAAGTATAGATTAATTAAATTAGTGTAATAATAGCTTAACTAAATAATAACTTTATATAAATTCTTATATGAACTTTAAGTTTTCTTCATTTTCTATATGTATTGTGTTTGTATGTCTATCAATTATTGGAGCTAGCCTTATTCCTTTATTAAGTGTTCAATTAACCCCAACCAAAACCTTACCCTCTATAGGGATTAATTTTAGTTGGAAAGATGCTTCTGCTAAAGTGATGGAACAAGAAGTGACCTCAAAACTAGAAGGTGTTTTTAATACGGTTAAAGGTATTAAGAGTATTAGTTCAACATCAGATAAAGGAAGGGGAAATATCTCTATAAAATTTAAGAATCATGTTAATATGGATGCGGTTCGCTTTGAATTAGCTAACTTAATTCGTCAATCTTATTCCGAACTTCCAGATGGTGTTAGTTACCCCAATCTGTCGTTAAGTGCTGCCAATGAAAATAAATCACCTATTCTATCCTATAGTATTAATGCTAACGAAAGCCCTTATTATATTAAAAAATATGCAGAGAAGCACATCGTACCAAAATTAGCAACTATCACTGGGGTTAATAAAGTTAACGTTTACGGAGCAGCACCTTTTGAGTGGGTTATAGAATATAATACGAATAGCCTTTTACAGTTAAAATTATCTGCAAATGACATTCAGAAAGCTATTAATGATTATTTGAGTAAAAAGGAATTAGGGAACGGTGTTTTTAGAGTAGATGAGAGTGATTATGATCATGAAATGTCATTAAACCTGTCTTATAAACCAGAAACAGAAATTGATTGGAATAAAATTCCAATAAAAAAGATTGGAAATAGAATAGTTTATTTAGAAAACATAGCAAAAGTTAAATATAAAGAAGCAGATATAACAAGTTATTATAGGATAAACGGTTTGAATACCATTAATATGACTATTTATGCGGAACAGGATATTAATACTATTGATCTAGCAAATACGGTTAAAGAAAAAGTTCTTGATTTAAGTAATGAATTGGATAGCGGTTATAGCATAAAATTAACTCAAGATACTACAGAATATGTCATTGAAGAATTACAGAAAATACAAAAAAGAACCTTGTTCTCATTTTTAATTTTATTGATACTTATATTAATTATTAATAGAAGTTTTAAGTACTTAACTATTTTATTTTTCAGCATCATTACTAATTTACTAATAGCTGTTATTTTTTATTATGTATTTAAAGTAGAATTACAATTATATTCGTTTGCAGGTATTACCATTTCTTTTGGGATCATTATCGATAATAGTATTATCATGATAGACCACATAAGAAATAAAGGTAACAAAAACGCTTTTTTAGCCATTTTAGCAGCCACGCTTACCACTATTGGAGCTTTAATGATTATTTTTTTATTAAAAGAAGGTCAACGGGCAGATCTGCTAGATTTTGCTTTAGTTATTGCTATTAATATTGGTGTTTCTTTATTAGTGTCATTGTACTACGTACCTGCCTTATTAGATAAAATAAATTTGTCTAAAAAGCATATTAATTTTTCCAGAAAACGAAAACGAAAAACCCTACGTTTTACAAAATATTATACCCGTATTATTTTTTGGATGAAAAGACCTCGTTTTAAATGGTTATTTATTTTAATTTTTTTACTAGGTTTTGGCTTACCATTTCATTTACTACCCAAAAAAATGGAAGGAGAGGACTTCTTTACTAGCATATATAACAAAAGTATAGGGACAGAATGGTTTTCAAATGATATAAGACCGACCTTAGAAAAAATAATAGGTGGAACGTTAAGATTATTTACTGAAGATGTTTTTGAAAATTCTTTCTATTCCGAGCCAGAAAGAACAACATTGAGAGTTACTGGTAAGATGCCAGATGGTTGTACCATACAACAACTTAATGATGCTATAACTAAAATGGAAGCTTATATTGGTCAATTTGACGAAATTGAGCTTTTTGAAACGCGAGTATCTAGTTACAGAAATTCTAATATTTCGATTTATTTTAAAGAGAGCCATGAATTTGGAGGGTTTCCCCATACATTAAAAAACTTATTAGAATCTAAAGCCATTAGTTTAGGAGGCTTAGACTGGACCGTTAGTGGTGTTGGAAGAGGCTTTTCAAATGCTTTAGGTTCTAGTTCTAAAGGAAACCGAATTATATTAGAAGGATACAATTATGATAAACTATATAATTACGCAGAGCAATTACAGCAGCAACTTATTGACAGTTCTGGCTCCAGGGTAAAAGATGTAGAAATTACCAGCGGCGGATGGCGAGATAATGCCTTATATGAATATTATTTAGATTTTGATGCTAATAAGTTAGTCATGGCTGATGTCTCTCAACAGCAATTATATAATCATTTAAAAAATCAGGTACATTCTGGACAATTGGCTTCTATTATTCAGGATCACGAATTACAGAAAGTAAAACTAGTGTCAGATAAATATCAAAAATTTAATGTATGGGATTTAAAAAACACACCTATTTCAATTCGAAACAAGCAACATAAGCTAGATCAGTTAGCTTCTATTGAAAAAAAGAAAACAGGGAATACTATTAAAAAGAATAATCAACAATATAGATTAACGGTTGCTTATGATTTTCTTGGAACATCATTTTTAGCTCAAAGGATAAGAGAGAAAAATATAGAAAGTTTTGAATCTAAATTACCTTTAGGATATCAAGTTTTTGAGCAAAAATATAATAGATGGAACAAAAAAGATAAAACACAATATTATTATTTATTTATAGTCATTGGAATTATATTCTTCATTTGCGCGATTCTCTTAGAATCATTAAAGCAGCCCTTTGCTATAATTAGCATGATCCCCATTTCTTTTATTGGTGTTTTTTTAACGTTTTACTTATTCGATTTCAATTTTGACCAAGGTGGCTATGCTTCGTTTATTTTATTGAGTGGCATTAGTGTGAATTCAGCGCTATATATTATTAATGATTATAACAATTTGAAAAAGCAATATCCTAATAGGAACGTTCAATCATTGTATTTTAAAGCTTTTAATTATAAGATTATTCCTGTTATTTTAACCATTATATCAACCATTGTGGGTTTAATTCCTTTTGTTTGGAGTGGGCAAAATGAAGCCTTTTGGTTTTCATTTGCTGCTGGGTCTATAGGAGGGTTATCATTTTCATTAATAGGCATATTTTTTTATTTACCTCTGTTTAGTTTAAAAGGTAAAAACTATGATGTGAAAAAGTAGATGAATATTGCTGATAAGATATCAATAGTGTTTATCTATAAATAAAATATTTAAAGAAAACATATTAGATAAGGTCATGTCTGGATTCTTTTAAAAATTCTTGTTTTTAGTCGACAGCATCATAAGACTTAGACCAATCTTTCCACACAACGTCATAGCCTTGGGATTGGATCATATTCTTAATTTCTTCAGTAGTACGACCATCCGAAATTTCAAATTGCTCGAGTGATTTAGGTTCTACACTATAGCCTCCCGGATTTGTTTTAGATTCTGCACTCATAGACGTAATTCCTAAGTGGATACAGTGATTTCTAAAGATTTCACTTTCTCGAGTAGATAATGACAATTCAACGTCTTCATCCAGTAACCTGTAAGCACAAATTAATTGTACCAAATCGGTATTAGTCATTTCCACTTTTGGATCTAATCCCCCTTGATGGGGTCTAAGTCTAGGGAAAGAGATAGAATATTTTGTTTTCCAATATGTTTTTTGTAAATATTTTAAATGCAAAGCCGTATAAAAGCTATCAACTCGCCAATCTTCAAGTCCAAAAAGTGCTCCTAGGCCAATTTTATGAATTCCAGCTTTACCTAATCGATCGGGTGTATCCAATCGGTAATCAAAATTCGACTTTTTACCTTTCGGATGATGTATTTTATAAGTGGCTTTATGATACGTTTCCTGATACACTAAAACGGCATACAACCCAGATCTGATTAAAGTTTCGTATTCATCTTGGTCTAAAGGTTGTACTTCGATACTTATATTAGAAAATTGAGACCGAATCAGGTCTATAGCATGTTTTATGTAGGGTACTCCAACAGTTTTGTTTGCTTCTCCTGTTACCAAGAGAATATGATCATATCCTAATTTTTTAATATGGTCTACTTCCTTTAATATTTCGGCATCACTTAAAGTCTTTCTTCTAATGCCATTATCCATACTGAATCCGCAATACGTACATATATTTTGACATTCGTTAGATAGATACATGGGGATATACATTTGAAGGGTATTCCCAAAACGTTTTTTGGTAATAGCATTACTTCGTTGTGCCATCTGTTCTATATAAGGTTTGGCAGCTGGAGAAATTAGAGTTTTAAAATCTTCTAAGTCAATTTTCTCTTTGAGGAGTACTTTTTCAACTTCTTTGGCTGTTACTTTGTAAATCTCTTTTTCTAAAGTATCCCAATCGTGTTTTTCAAATGTATTTTTAAAAGACATGGTCTGTACTAATTTAAATCGTTTAGAAAAGCCGTGAGTGGGCTACTAGCTTCAGCTTGATTTTTAATAGGGGCTAGTTTGGCGTTATAAGCCATTCTACCAGCTTCAACAGCCATTTTAAAAGCAATTCCCATATCTACAGGGTTTTGAGACACCGCAATAGCTGTATTTATTAAAACAGCATCAGCCCCTAATTCCATAGCAAATGCAGCGTGAGACGGAGCTCCAATACCAGCATCAACAATTACGGGTACGTTGCTTTGTTCGATAATGATTTCTAAAAACTCAAGGGTTTTAATACCTTTATTACTTCCAATAGGAGCACCTAATGGCATCACGCATTGTACACCAACATCTTCCAAACGTTTACATAAAACAGGGTCGGCATGAATATAAGGCATGACCACAAATCCAAGTTTCACCAATTCTTCAGCGGCTTTTAAGGTTTCAATAGGATCGGGGAGCAGGTATTTAGGATCTGGATGTATTTCTAGTTTTACCCAGTTGGTTTGAAGTGCTTCTCTGGCTAATTCGGCAGCGAAAACAGCTTCTTTTGCGGTTCTTACACCAGATGTGTTGGGAAGCAAATTAATTTGATTATCACTTAAATGAACAAGCATATCGTCCGATTCATTTTCTAAATCCACACGTTTTAAGGCTACAGTAACTAGCTCACTTTCTGAGGCTATGATGGCTTCACGCATGTTGTTGGCACTACTAAATTTCCCTGTTCCTGTAAATAATCGTGACTTAAAAGTCTTATCTGCAATTTTTAGTATATCTGTTGTCATGTTATATTTTGTGATTTGGATTCCAAACTTGTTCTTGCTGAGAAGGGCTATTTAAAAGTTTATTGAATAGACTAATTTTATTAAAATCTTTGGTGATTTCACTCGAAGCAGCTATCCCATGAACGCCCGTTTTTAAAATGTCTGGAACATCTTGTGTAGTAATACCTCCAATGGCAATAATGGAGATATTAGTTTGTAATGTTTCAATAATCGTTAGGTAACCGTTTGTTCCTAAAACGGGACTCAAATTATCTTTAGTGGTTGTAAAACGAAAAGGTCCTAAGCCTATATAGTCTATTTTTTTTTCAACTAATATGTTACAATCTTCAAGTGTGTTGGCTGTGCCTCCAATAATTTGCCAGTTTTCTAAATGTTTCCTTGCAATAGTAGGACAGGTGTCATTTTTTCCTAAATGTACGCCATCTGCTTTTATTTTTTTTGCAATTTTATAGTGGTCATTGATAATTAAGCGTGTTTGATAATGTGCCGTAATTTTTCTGGCTTCCTCTGCCATTTTTAAAATCTTTTTTTCGGATAAGTTCTTTAAACGCAATTGTACCAATTCTGCTCCCGAAGTACATGCTTTTTTGATGTTTTCAAGATGTTCTTTTCCTGTATTTCCTTGTGATATATAATGTAATTTCGGAATCATAATTTTAATTATTAACTATTTGAGTTTGCCCAACAGTATTGTATTTGTGCTTTCCTAATAACCCTTTATCAGAATTCAAAAATTGTTCTGTATACAGTTTAGCATTTTTAGCGGCATCTTCTAATTCAATATTCAAAGCTAAATTACTTGCTAAAGAAGCGGATAGCACACAACCACTCCCATGTTTTTGAGAAATTTTATCTATATTAGGAGGTATATTTACCATAACGATACCACTGTGATACAATTCATCCCAACCTTTTTTTTCGGTTCGGTGTCCTCCTTTTAAATAAATTTTGGTGAAGGAAGATATATGTTCAATCGTATTTTCAATATTTAATTTTGGATATAAACTTTGAATTTCATCATAGTTAGGCGTGACAATATAGCATTGCCTCCATATCTTGTCCAGTAAACTTTGGTTTTCGGTTTCATGAAAATCAAAACCTGCACTTGCTTTAATGATGGGATCTAAAACAATTTTTATGTCAGAATTTAGTCTGTGTAATTTGTTTAAAATGAGATTCAATGTATCCCAGGATTCCATAATACCAATTTTTACAGTATTGATATCAAAGCGTTCAAAGAGTATTTCAATTTGAGTGATGATTACATCAATTTCTGTCCAAATACATTGTTTAAAATCAATATCATTCTGAATCGTAATGGCTGTACAAACAGACAAACCATGTAAACCATGTGCTTCAAACGTTTTGATGTCTGATGTTAATCCAGCTCCTCCTGAAGGATCATGGCCAGCAATGGTTAATATATATTTATTATCATTCATTTTTATCTCTCAAAGCGACTTTTCATCTTTTTAAAAACCTCTACGGGTTTGTTATTGTTCCAAATACTTCCTAAAACCCCCACGCCTTTAAACCCTAGTGCATTAAATTCATTAAGATTATCTGTCGTAACGCCACCCATTCCAATTATGCGTTTGTCAATATGATTTACATCAAAACCTCTGCCTTCATAATCTTCTTTTGAAATTGAAGAGAAAACTGGGCTTAGCAAATGATAGTCAAATTCAAACTCACAGTTATCTATATCTTCAGGCTCGTGAAACGAACTACTAATGGTTTTTCCGTACATGTTTAATCCTTTGAAATACTGTCCTGGATTATCTTCTATATGATTTCTTCTTTTTTGTTCTTGAAAATGAATGCCTTTTAAGTTGTATGTATTAATTAATTCATGAAAATAATGAACGACAATTCGATTGTGGTATTTAACATTAATTTGATTTAGGTAGTCACAATGTTCTTGATAGTTTTTTTCAGGTTTTCTTAAATGATAATACTCTAAACCAGCTTCGAAAAGCTGATTTAGAGTTAAAATTTCATCGAGAAGATCTGTTTCAGGAGCAATTAATACAATCATGGTTTATAAATATACTTCGCTTCCTTTTTCTTTAAATTCTTTAGACTTCTCTTCCATACCCTTTTGCACGACTTCATCATCTATAATATCATTTTCTGCTGCAAAGTTGCGTACTTCCTGAGAGATTTTCATGGAGCAAAACTTTGGGCCACACATAGAACAGAAATGAGCAATTTTTGCACCATCAGCAGGTAACGTTTCATCGTGGTATTCTCTCGCTAACTCTGGATCAAGCCCTAAATTGAACTGATCTTCCCAGCGGAATTCAAATCGTGCTTTGCTTAAAGCATTATCTCTGTGTTGCGATCCTGGATGTCCTTTTGCTAAATTGGCAGCATGCGCCGCTAATTTATAGGTAACAACTCCAGTTCTAACATCGTCTTTGTTTGGCAACCCCAGGTGTTCTTTTGGTGTTACATAGCAAAGCATGGCGCACCCGTACCATCCAATCATTGCGGCACCAATTCCAGAAGTAATATGATCATAACCAGGAGCAATATCTGTTGTTAATGGGCCTAATGTATAAAATGGTGCTTCATCACAGACTTCAATCTGTTTCTCCATATTTTCTTTAATCATGTGCATTGGCACGTGACCAGGACCTTCAATAAAGCATTGTACGTCTTGTTTACGCGCGATTTTGGTTAATTCACCTAATGTTTCCAATTCGGCAAATTGAGCATCGTCATTCGCATCTGCAACAGAGCCTGGACGTAACCCGTCTCCTAAAGAAAAAGCGACATCGTATTGTTTTAAAATGGCACAAATATCTTCAAAATGTGTGTAAAGGAAATTCTCTTTGTGATGTGCTAAGCACCATTTTGCCATAATAGAACCGCCTCGAGAAACGATTCCTGTAACACGTTTAGCAGTCATAGGGACATATCTCAACAATACACCTGCATGGATGGTGAAATAGTCGACACCTTGTTCTGCTTGTTCAATTAAAGTATCTCTGAAAATTTCCCATGTTAAATCTTCTGCAACACCATTTACCTTTTCTAAAGCTTGATAAATAGGAACAGTTCCAACAGGTACTGGAGAATTTCTAATAATCCATTCTCGGGTTTCATGAATGTTTTCACCTGTCGATAAATCCATGATATTATCCGCACCCCATCTACAAGCCCAAACTGCTTTTTCAACCTCTTCTTCAATGGAAGATGTAACGGCTGAATTACCTATATTGGCATTGATTTTTACTAGAAAATTTCTTCCCAAAATCATGGGTTCTGCTTCTGGGTGATTAATATTTGATGGAATAACTGCACGACCTCTTGCAACCTCAGAACGAACGAATTCAGCCGTGATCTTAGAAGGAATTGAAGCCCCAAAGTGTTCACCTTTATGCTGTTTACTAATCTCTGTTATTTTATCAATTCGCTGATTTTCACGAATGGCAATATATTCCATTTCTGGTGTTATAATACCTTGTTTTGCGTAATGTAACTGGGTTACATTTTTGCCTTCTTTTGCACGTAGAGGCTTTTTGAGTAAGGAAAAACGCATATGATCCAATGTTGGGTCATTTAAGCGTTCGTTGCTATAGGTAGAAGTAAATTGATTTAATTCTTCTACATCATTGCGATCTAAGATCCATTGTTTACGAATAGGATTGATACCTTTATGAATATCAATATCCTTATTTGGGTCTGTATAAGGTCCCGAAGTATCGTATACGGTAACGGATTCGTTTGGTGTTAATTTCCCGGTCATCGCATCTTTAGTATCGCTAAGAGCAATTTCCCTCATGGCTACTTGTATGTTTGGGTGGATATCACCTTGTACATAGATTTTTTTAGAATTAGGAAACGGATTTCTTGAAATTGTTCCTTCTTTTGGAGCTGTGTCTTTTGTTTTCATGTCATAAATACTTTTATTACTGGAATAGCATTAACCACCCTGAGTTGCTTGAATAATTAAAACTTGATCATTGGAATTGAAGCCATGTGAGTTCCATTGTTCTTTTCTTATAATGCTATTATTAATAGCAAAAGCAATGCCTTCTGAGGGTGACTTGATTTTAGCAAGTAGCTTAGAAATAGTAGTAGTTTCTTCAACCTCCATTGCCGTCTCATTTACCGATATTTTAATCATAAATAATATAATTTTAATAGTTTGTATAAACTATCAAAGGGTGAGACGAAATACTTTGAAAATAGCACAGCAGCTAAAATAGTGCGTACTTATATAAGAAGTATGTAAATGCATTATTCATGCATTTTTAACTTTTTCCTTCGTTGGTACTAACCATATCAGGTTCAAAGGGACTCTCTCAGTTCCAAATAGGAACACCCCTAAAGTTTACTATACAAACTTATTTAAAAATATGTATTCTGACTACATTTTTTGAATAAAGATTTGTTAATTAACAAAAGTGTTAAGTAAAAGTATTGATAACCATTTGGTTAGATGTGCTGTGTCGATTAAATGATATGGTTTTCTAAATATTATAAGTCTACCTGTTAATTGTTTTTAAATTATTTAAGTGAAAACCTTACATTAAGTATGGTAAAACCCTAACGGTATTAGTGAGAATATGAATATAATTGTTTTCACTTTTTAATTACAAAACTTTGAATAATTATCTTATCATTGATACAGAAGAAATTAATATAAACAGAATTAAAAAAGTTCTTGATGACTTTCCTGAATTTAATTGTGTTGATTGTGATTATGATTATTTTGAACCGATTGATGTTATTCTTAAAAATACTCCCGATTTAATTTTTTTAAATCTTGATACTATATTGGACAATCCTTTTAATCTAGTTAACGAAGTAGAGCAATATTTAAAAAAAGATTATGAGTTTATTGCCATTTCTTCTTCGAAAGAAAAAACTTATGAAGCTATAAAAACTGGTTTTTTTGATTATTTGTTAAACCCAATAACTGAACTAGATATAAGAAAAGCGGCTTTGAAGTTTAAAAAAAAACACCCAAATAAAATAAGTAAAACTATTTGTCTGAAATCTTATAAAGATTATCAGTATTTAAATGCGGACGAAATTTTGTTTTTAAAAGCTGATAACAATACAACTGATTTTTATATGAACAATGGGCACACTGTAAGCGCTTTTAAAACACTTAAAACTTTTGAGCTGATATTACCAAAAAATTTCTTGAGAATACATAAAAGTTATATTATTAATAAAAATTATGTAAATAGAGTTAATTACGGTACTTTAAATTGCACGCTAAAAAAATGTTTAAAAAAAATACCCTTTAGTAAGACATATATTAACAATGTCGAATTCATGATAAATACATTATCTCAAACTTCGGTATTGGGTTTAAGTTGATTTTCCCTTTCAAAAATTACCATTTCACTAATAGAAGCATCTGTTTCACTAATTAGAATTTAAAAGTGTAGCGTTTTTCATTTGCATATTTTATGTTTGTTAAAATACTATGAATGAAAGGAGTTTGATGTTATTATTAAACCTGAAATTAAAATTTTTATTAAAATGTATAAAAGAAGTGATTTAATACTTAGTTTTTTTGGATGATTGGGCTAAATTAAGGTAAATTGATTGTGATAAAAATAACTTTTTTTTAATTTAATATTCTCTAACATGAAAAGTCCCTGCAGAGTTCTAATAATTGACGACCATCCATTAATTACAGATGTTTACAAAGGAGCTTTACAAAAAACAACAAAATTAAATAAAACCTTTAAATTTAGTGTTGATGTGGCACATAGTTGTGACACAGCTGTGTTGAAAATTAATGAAGCAGCCAAAAAGAAACCTTTTGATATTGTTTTTTTGGATATTAGAATACCAGCTTCTAAAGACAATAAAATTTTGGGAGGTGAAGATTTAGGTATATTAATTAGGAAACGATTTAAAAACATAAAAATAATAGTGTCTACCAGTTATGATGATAGTTATATGATCTCCTGTATTCTTAAAAATATTAATCCAGAAGCTTATGTGACTAAGGGAGATTTAACTATAGATATATTAAATGAAACTATAAAAACGGTGATTTTAGATCCGCCTTATTATAGTAAAACCGTAATGAAAATTTTGCGTAAGCAATCAGCAAATGACTTTGTTATTGATAATATTGATAGGAAGATCCTGTATGAACTATCAAACGGTACTAAAATGAATGAATTACCAAACGTTTTGCCTCTTTCGATTGCTGCACTAGAAAGAAGAAAACGAATATTAAAAGATGTTTTCAATGTTGAAGGTAAAGGAGATAGAGATTTACTACAATTAGCCCATGAAAAGGGGTTTATTTAATTAATATCCTCATAACTTAAGAAATTAATCTTTAAAATTTGATTAAAAATTAGGCCTATTTATTAATAAGCCCTTACTGAATATGCCCTAAAATTAAAAGTAGTTAAAGTAAGGAAACACCTTTTTATTTTAAGGGATAACCCTAATTGTTTTAATAATGTGACCACTACTTTTAACTAGGTTCAATTAAAGTAAAAAAGGAAATATAATTATTAAATAATTGAAGAATAAATTAAGAAATAATAAGGATCCAAAGCATTTGTTAAAGGCGTCTTCTTTAATGAATGCTATTTTTGTTTGTGTTATTATTTCCGTTTTTAGTGGTTGTTTTATTTTAATATCCCATTATCAAAGTGTTTTGAATAACAGGCTTTATTTACAGGAAGACTTAATTAGTAAAAATGAATCGGCTTTCAATTATTTTTTGAATAATAATGAATGGGTTTCTTATGATGAAATTAAGGAGATTACTGTTTTTGATGATGATGACATTTCATCTTTTATTGAGAAAAAAAATTGGGGCTTTTACGATATTTTAATTTGCAAAACTGTTTTTAAAAATGACACTATTCACAAAACAGCTTTAGTCGGAAGTATTAAAAAAGAGGTGGATGATTTGGCATTATATGTTACAGATTATGATAAACCTTTAAAATTATCAGGTAAAACAAAAGTTTTAGGAGATATAAAAATTCCTAACGGTCGTTCTGAACAAGCCTATATTAACGGGCAAAAAGGAAATGCTTTAACCCTAAGGGGCAGGCAATTAAAATCTAAAGACAAGCTTCCAAAAATTGATAAAACTATCAAAATGGATGTTTTAGGCTTACCTCGCATATCATTTAACAATATTAATGAAGAAACGATATTAATTAATGGGTTTAATAACGTAACTAAAGTTTTAGACCTTAATGGTATAGCTTCGCTCAAGGATATTACATGTAAAGGTAATTTTATTTTGTATTCCATTAATGATTTAGAAATTGATAGTTCTGTAATATTAAATGATGTCGTTATAATAGCTCCTGTCGTTAAAATTATTTCAGGATTTAAAGGTAATGTTCAAATCATAGCAACCAAAGAAGTTATAGTTGAAGAAAATGTATCATTAATGTACCCTTCCAGTATTTATATTAAAAATGATACGGATATCGTTTCCGTAGAAATTAAAAAGAATAGCACATTAATAGGAGGTATTGTAATAGATGGTAATACTTATAGTAATTCTTTAGATCGCAAATTATTTATAAACGAGAATACTACTATAATTGGTAATGTGTATTGCTATGGAAGTACACAACTAAACGGTAATATTATAGGAAGTATTTATACAGATAGATTTTTTTTAAAAACTGAAGCTTCTAATTATGAAAATGTCATTTTAAACGCAAGTATAAACAAAGAGAAGCTTTCCGATAATTTTGTGGAACTTCCATTATTTAATAACTCATTAGATAAAAAAACATATGCAGTTATTAAAGAATTTTAGGATTTTGAAAGCCTCATCATTGGTAGAATCTGTAATAGCAATATCTATTATTTCTATTTGCGTTTTAGTTGTTTTCATGGTTTATCTGAATGTTATTAACCTAAACAAATCGGTTCATTATTATAAAGCTAAACATACTATTGAGTTTTTAACACAAGAAATTATAAAACAGCAAGATTATGAAGATAATATCTTTAAATATGAAGGTTATACCGTTACTAAAAAGGCAACCATCGATGATGAAGATCAAATGGTTTTGCTATCATTTTTAATACAAACAGGACATAACGAGTATCAAGTTAATAAACTAATTCCTTACAATGAATAAGCGTGTGTATTTGAAAGGGTTTACTATTCTAGAAGCATTAATAAGCTTGATTCTTATGGGGATTATTATTACCCTAAGTTATACTGTGTTCAATTTAGTTGAAAAACAAATGACGCTTTTTCAAAATGAAAACACAAGTGTTTTACAATACAACTTATTTAACATAGCTATTAAAAATGACATTTATAACGCGGAAAACTTTATTCAGAATGATAACCAATTATTATTAGAGTATTATAATGGGGCAAGTATAAATTATCAAGTGTCAAAGAATTTTATTTTAAGACATCATGATATTAAAACGGACACTTTTAAACTTAACGTTTTAAGTCATAAGTTTTCCCAAAGTGATATTACCAAACCTCTAAATAAGATACTCCATATTTCCATTGAAGTTTTAGGTGATTCTATCAATACAAATTATTATTTAAAAAAGGATACAGCCAATACTATCAATAGCTTTTATTTTAATGAAACCATAAACGAAAATTTAAACGTGTTATAAAATAATAAAATAAATAGTTGAAAATTGAAATAGGTACATATCATCCAAAAGAAAAGAAGAAAAACGTGTTTAATACGGATATTAATTTTTCTACCTCTGTTTTTAAACGATTTTCAGATAAGCAAAAAGAGGATTTTTATAGAGAATTTTCAACCCTTATAAAGTCTGGAGTAGATTTTAACCAAGCTTTAGAAATATTGACTGGTCAACAAAAATCTAAATTTATAAAATCTATTTATAAAACCATTAATGATGATGTGGTTAAGGGGAAATCACTTCATCAAGCCATACAAAATTATAAATACTTTTCGCCTTACGAATATTACAGTATTAAAATAGGTGAAGACACAAGGCGATTACCTGCCATTTTTGATCAACTCCAAAAATTCTTTTCACGAAAAATTAAAATGAAAAGGCAAGTTGTTTCTGTTTTAGCATACCCTGTGTTTGTATTACTTATAACATTTGGTGTGTTATATTTTATGCTAAACTTTGTGGTGCCTATGTTTGCATCAGTTTTTCAGCAATTTGGAAAAGAACTACCAGAGATTACACAATTTGTTGTTAATGTCTCAAACAATTTTAATGTTATAATTTCAGTGATACTAGGGGTTGTTTTACTAATGTTTGTAACTCATAAATTATTAAAACAGCATGATGTTTACAAAAGAACAACATCAAAGATACTGTTAAAAACCCCTTACTTTGGGAGCCTTATTAAAAAGATATACTTAGCACGATTTTGCCAATCTTTTGGGCTTTTATTATCTGCTAAAACACCATTAATTACATCTATAGAGTTAACAGAGAAGATGATTTCATTCTATCCATTAAAAAAGGCATTATCTCAAACTAAAAAAGACATTCTAAAAGGAGAAACTTTAGCCGATAGTTTAAAGAAACATACTTTTTTTACTCCCAAAATAATCTCATTAACGGCTATTGGAGAACAAATTAATGAGTTAGATACGATGTATGATGGATTGGCAAATCAATATAATGATGATGTAGATCATTCCACTAAAATGATAGGAACCATTTTAGAACCCATAATGATTGTTATTATAGGCGGTATTGTAGGTTTTATAATGATTGCGATGTACTCACCAATCTTTAATTTAAGCAAAGTCATTCAAAATTAGAAGATGTTAAATAATTTAAAATTAAAAAATGAAAAAGTTAATATTAAAGTTAAAGAAAAAAAAAGGGCATTTAAAGGCATATTCTATGTCGGAAATCCTGATTGTACTCTGTATTATAGGTATTTTAATTTATCTAGTTGTACCCAATCAAACATCAGTAGTTACAAGTGCTAAATCTATTGAAGCACAGAATATGTTGAGTATGATTCATGGTTTAGAAAAAAGCCATTTTTATCGTCACTCTAAATACACTGCAGATTTTAATGAATTAGGGTTTGAAGAAACTTTAACCATAGATAAAGGAGGGCAAGCGGTATATAAAATTGAAGTTATAGAAGCTTCATTAAATAGCTTTAAGGCAACAGCAACAGCATTGCAGGATTTTGATGGTGATGGGGTTTTCAATACTTGGGAAATAGATCAGGATCGTAAGTTAAAAGAAATTGTAAAAGACTAATATGATACTTAATTTGGAATATATTTTATTAGTAATAGCATTACTTTTCGTTTTGTATTTTGATACGAAAAAACGAACAATACATGTTATTTTACCAGTACTTATTTTTTGTTTCTCAGCATTAATTAATTACACTTCTAGTGATTTAAGATTAGCAGATATAATTTATAACATTGGTTTTTTACTTATTAATATATTCGGTCTGATACTTTATTTTTCACTAAAAGCAAAGAAATTTGTTAACCCAATAGATCATTTAATTGGCTTAGGAGACATCCTTTTTTTTATAGCAATAACACCTCTTTTCAAACTTGAAATATTTATTCCATTTTTTATAGTAGGCTTATTATTCTCATTGTTGTTATATGGAACGATCTTATTGCTTAAAAAAATAAAAACTATTCCGTTAGCAGGTTATTTAGCATTATATCTTGTCATTAATATAGTGATACAAAATGTATTTAATATTAACCTATTTGTTTAATGGATACAGCAAAAATAGACCAAATAACTTTATCTATTAACTTACAGCAAGCTATTGGTTCTGAAATGGCAAATCATTTTTTAATAGTTCCAAAATCTGTTTCAGAAACTGAATATGTATTCTATATCGATCAAACACAAGAATTAGAATTACCAAGTATTAAAGAAGAACTTAAGTTACTTTTTAATAAGCAGATAAGCTTAGAGATTGTTGATTCTTCTATCATTAAAAAAGCGCTTTCTATTTACTATAGAAAGAATGATTCTCAGCCAAAATTAGTTTCTTATGGGAACGATTTTTTAGAAGATTTAATTTTTGAAGCAAAACATATTAATGCGAGTGATATTCATATAGAAATATATGAAGAAGACGTAAGAGTTAGATTGCGAATAGATGGTCAATTAATCGAGAAAAATAATATAAAAAAAGAAAGCTATTTAGAGTTAATTAATCAAATTAAAATTAAATCTAATTTAGATATTACAGAAAAAAGACTACCTCAAGATGGCCGAATAGAGTATGATGATTTTGATATAAGAGTTTCTATTTTACCTACTCATCATGGAGAAAAAGTAGTTATGCGTATACTAGGGAGAGATGCCTCTCATTTAGATATCTATCAATTAGGGTTTGAAGATCATGATTTGCCACTTTATCTGGAAGCTGTAAAAAAAACGAATGGTATTATTTTAATTAGTGGCCCTACGGGTTCAGGAAAAACCACCACTTTATACGGAACTTTAAAACATCTTAATACTGTAAATACAAATATTGTAACGGTAGAAGATCCTATAGAATATACATTAAAAGGTATAAATCAAGTACAATTAAAAGAAAATATAGGACTAACTTTTACATCTGCATTACGATCTTTTTTAAGACAAGATCCAGACATTATTATGTTGGGGGAGATCAGAGATGCACAAACAGCTCAAATGGCTATTAGAGCTTCATTAACAGGGCATTTAGTACTGTCTACAATTCATACTAATTCAGCAATAGGAACCATTTCTAGATTAGTAGATATGGGGGTGCCATCTTTTTTAATAGCAGAAACTATTAACATATCTGTAGCTCAAAGATTAATAAGAACACTTTGTAAAACTTGCAAGAAAGAGCAAGAATTTAATAATGATGATTTACCAATATCATTTAATCCCATTCATAAACTAAACAAACACCATATAGCTGTAGGATGCGATGAATGCTACCATACAGGTTATAAAGGCAGGAGAGCTATTTATGAAATTTTGCCCATTACCAGTGATGTGATAGATGCTATAAAGAAAAATACATTAGAACAGTCTGACATTATGAAAAATAGAAAACTCTCTGATAAAGCTTTTGAGTTATTTTCAAAAGGAATCACATCGTTAGATGAAATATATCCAATACTTATCAATTAAACTATGTCATACAGAACGATAATTGTAATTATATCTTGTATTATTTTTAATGTAAGTTTTTCTCAAACTAATATTAAAACATTTACTGAAAAATTAGAAGAACTTTCAAAAACAAAGGAAGGGTTACAAGATAATATCAGAATTGATTTAAGTGGTCTGACGCTATATGATTTTATTAATGCTTTAGCAGAAGAACATCAATTAAATGTTAGTGTAGACTCAAATTTAAATCAACTTGTTACAAGTAATTTTTATGACGTCAATATAAAAGATGTCTTTTTATTTTTAATTAAAAAACATCAACTCGAAGTTGATGTTGCTAATAATATTTTGATATTTAAAAAAAGGCCAGAAGAAATTGTTGTTAAAAAGCCTAAACCATTAAAAAATATAGATGTTACTTATAACGAGCAAAATAAATTTTTATCGGTCAAACTAAAAAATGATTCATTACCAAGGGTCGCTCAAGCAATTACAGATGCTTCGAAAAAAAATGTTGTATTAGCGCCAGATATTAAAGATCAAAAAGTATCAGCATATATTTTAAACAGACCAATTGATGAAGTGTTGGAAATGATGGCAAAATCAAATAGTTTAGTTTTAACTAAGGATGAAAACGAAAACTACTATCTCGAAAAGGCTATTATAGCACCACAAACCCCAACAGCCACAACATCACGTTCTAGCAGAAGAAGCCGATCCACAAGTGGTAGTTCTACAAACCAAGTAAATTCTGGTGCTTTTGAAATTAAAACAAATACACAAGGGTTTCTGGAAATTAAAGCTTTTGAAGCCGATGCCGCAGAGATCATAAAAGAAGCAGCTGAAAACCTAAACATTAACTTCTTTATGTATAATACGCCCCAAGGTGTTATAACAACTTTAGTAGCCAATGGTATTACGTTTGATAACCTATTAGATCATCTTTTTAAAGGAGAAAACTATACTTATAAAAAATCAGATAATTTATATTTAATAGGTGAGCATGCTACTGAGGGGCTTAGAATGACAGAATTGGTACAATTAGAAAATAGAACTATTGAAACCGTTTTGGCCACATTACCTACCGCTGTAACCCAAACACTTGAAATTAAAGAATTTGTAGAACTTAATGGTTTTGTGGTTTCAGGATCAAAAAATCAGATCCAAGAGTTTAAAGATTACATATACGAAATTGACCGGGTAGTACCAGTTATTCAAATAGAGGTTATTATTGCACAATATCAGAAATCCTATGAAGTACAAACAGGATTGCAAGCTGGGATTAATAATGAACCAGGAGCTACGTCCGGAGTTCTTTTTCCAACAAGTGATGTAAGCCTTAATGCCACATCGGTTAATGGGCTAATCGATGCATTTAATGGCTTAGGGATTGTAAACCTTGGCAAGGTTTCCGAAAAATTCTATTTAAATTTAAAAGCCTTAGAGAATAACTCGCTTATTAAGTTATCATCTACCCCCAAGCTAGTAACGCTCAATGGACATGAAGCCACATCTTCTATAGGCGAAACTAATTATTACTTTGAACAAAATAACAGATTAATTAATTCTGGAGTAAATAATAATATTCTTCAATCTGGTACTTGGAAATCTACTGAAGCAAATTTGAGTATAAATATTAAACCTTTTGTGTCTAAAGATGAAAATGTAACACTGACCATTTCAGTTGAGAAAAGTTCATTTTTGGGAAGGGCTGGAGAGAATGCGCCACCAGGCAAATCTACTCAAAAATTTGAATCGATGATTAGTGTTAAAAATAATGAGATGATTCTTTTAGGGGGTCTGGATGAATTAGAAAACGAAAACTCAGGAACAGGCACACCACTACTATCAAGAGTTCCCATAATTAAATGGTTGTTTAGTGGGAGAAAGAAAAGAAAAGAAAAATCGAAGCTTCATATTTTTATTAAACCTACTGTTACTTACTAAAATGTTGCTAAAAAAACTAACAAACATATTTAATGATAATAAATACTATGCGTTAAGTATATCTAATGTTAATGGAGTATCTGAGTATTATTTAATTACGCTACTATTTAAAGACAATGAATTAAAGGTTGAAGATCGATATAAATCTAAAAATATTGATGATGCCTTTAAGGCACATTTAAATAAAAACTACCCGGTTCTTTTGCATATTGAAGGAGATAATATTATAAATAAAAGCGTTGAGAATAAAGCAGGATACAGGAAAAATTTGATATTTAAGTCGAATCTTGATGACTTTTACTTCTATGAATATAAACAAGAAGAAACAGTATTTGTATCAGTAGCAAGAAAAGAACTTATTAACGCCTTTATAAAAGAAATAAACACATTAGACGTTTTTGTAATTGATTTGTCCTTCGGGCCTTTTGTAATGGTGAATTTGCTCCCGGTTATAAAAAAACATTCGAGTATTTCATCTACTATTTATACTATCGAAATAAATGAAAATAGGCTTCTTTCTTTTAAAAATGAGGGTAATTATGAAAACCAATACATAATCAATGGAGATACTTTCAACACTAATGAAGTACCATTAATAGGCGCTTTTTTAGGTTACAAATTTCCTAATAATATTATTGAGTTTGATACTGATTTTTTGAGTAATAATGCAAGCGAATTTAAATTTAAAAAATGGTTTAAAACAGCGTATATTTTCTCGATTTTCTTTTTTTTAATATCACTTTTTACAAGTCATTTATTGCACAACGTTTATGTAAACGCTTTAGTTGAAAAAGAATCAGTTTATGCCTTGTCTCAAGAAACCACTACAGAGATTAATAAACTTAAAGAAGAAAAGAAACTAAAAGAGAAAATACTGGAAACTACTAATATTAGTAACAAAAGTTTTATCACGAAATATGTAGTGGATATAGGAAATTCAACACTTCCAGAAATTACATTGAAAAAAGTTCACGTAATGCCTAAATTAAAAAAAATAGAGCATGATAAGAAGATAGACTTCCACTTTAATATTATAAGTATAACAGGAAAAGTTACAGATGATGAGACTTTTAACCGTTGGATTAAAAAAATTAAGAAGCTTAAATGGATTGAGAAATTAGACATTGTTGCATACTCACAAGAAAATAAAATAACGAATGAATTTATTCTAAAAATAGAAATTTAAAAGTGTTTAATAATCTAACATATAAACGAAAATTTTTCTTAGCCATTATTGGCTTTATTTTACTTTTTATGGCATCGTATAAAAAAACGTTCAAGCATACATTAGCAGCTAAGAAAGAACTCAACCAAGTAAAACAAAAACTGGCAAGCACTGATAATTCATTTAATAACCTATATGCTTTAAAAAATGACATTAAGGCTTTAGATAAATTGATAGGCGGACGTTCTTTAAGTCCAATACACGTGCAACAAAAAATTCTAGATTTTATTTCCAAAAAAGATATTACACTAAATATAGTGTCAATTGAGGACGTACATATATACAGAGATGAGGAATTTTTAATTTATTCTAACCAAATTGAACTTGAGGGATCTTATGAAGCACTTATAAAATTACTTTATGAAATAGAAAAGAATTTTAAAGATTCTCGTGTAGTAAGCTCAGAATTTTACTCAAAAAAAAATTACAGGACAAACAAACAAACTCTTTTTTTAAAAATAATATTACAGAATTATGAAAAAGCTAAATAATGTAACCCTATTACTAATCTTACTTTTTATATCATTCGGTTGTGATGATATTTTAGAAGAAGATATTACTGATGATATCGTGCAGATTATATCTCCAAGAGAGGGAGCAACGATAGAAGGTAATACAGCTCAATTTTTATGGCAAAGCATTGAAGGTGCCGATGGTTATAGAGTCCAAATAATAGGAAGTAACCAGAGGCAAGAAGTAGATTCTTTAGTAACGGTGCTAAACTTTACGTATAATTTAGATCCCGGAGATTATCAATGGCGTATTAAAGCTGAAAACTTTGCTTATGAAACGGATTATACTTTTCCTATAAATTTTGAGATGCGTCCTTCAGATGATTTGTCTAATCAAAGTGTAGTACTTCAAACACCCACAGAAAATTTATATACTAATAACAAAAATATCATTTTTACCTGGGAAAGTTTAAGTAATGCTGATACATATACATATGTATTAGCTAAAAAGACAGGTGGGGAACAAACCATTTTTGAGCAACCAGATATAATTAAAACAAGTTTTAATATTGACCCTGATAAAATTGATGAAGATGCCGAATATATATGGAAGGTAAAAGCTTTTAATACAACATCTAATACATCTACGCCCTTTTCAGAGCATATTCTTTTTATAGATACAGTAATCCCTAATCAACCAACATTATCTGAACCATTAGATGAAGCCAAAGTAGTTCCATCTTCTATTACTTTTAATTGGACAAATGGAGCAGATTCAGGAATTATTAAGTCGGCAATAACGAATACTTTAGAAATTTCTACAGACTCTAATTTTAATACTGTGATTCATTCAGCTAAAACGACAAACAATTCGGCAATATATGAATTCACTACGTCTAATACCTATTATTGGCGAGTAAAGGCTATTGATGCAGCTACTAATGAAAGTGATTATAGTATTGTTAGATCTATTATTGTTGAAAACTAAATAGGCATCATTTGAAAAAAAAATATTTAAATAGTGTTTTAATAGTGTTTCTCATAATCATTTGGGGAGCTGTGATATATAAATATTTTGGTAAGTCAGATACTTCGAATAAAAATATAGGAAATAATGTGGCAAACATAAATAATCAACCCAAATACAACATAACTAAAGATACTTTTTTGCTGAAAATAATAAATAAATTTCCCTTTAAAGCTTCAAAAAGAATTAGAAAGCCAGTACAAGCAACTAAAGTTAAAGCTTCACCCCAAAAGACTGTTCCTAAACACATAAAAAAAATAAATACAGTTTGGCCAGATATAAGTTATCACGGTTTTGTTAAAGGAAATCATAAAACGACACGACTAGTTTTATTAAAAATAGACAAAAAACTTTACAGAAAACGAGAAAATGAAACTGTGGTTGATCTAACCTTAGTAAAAGCATATAACGATTCTTTAATAGTATCATTCAATAATATAAAAAAAACAATAACAAAAATCCATGACTAATCTTAATCGCCTTACTCTGTCAAATACTATATTAATAGTAATTATCATTATAGTAATTTTAATTAATTATTTACAATTCAATAATCAAAAAGATATTGTTTATATAGACAACATTAAACTCTTTAATGGATTCAATATGACCAAAGATATTAAAGTCGTTGAAGAAGCGAAAATTCGTAAAAAAGGAAAAGAGTTAGATAGTTTATATGCTATTTTTCAGACTATAAAAGATAAAGAGAATAATAACTTTAAAAGTTTACAGCAACAAATCGCCTATAAAAGTAAAGCCTTTCAGGAATTACAAGATAATTACTCACATAATTTAAGTGAAAATATTTGGAATAGACTCAATAATTACATAAAAGAATACGCACAGACTAATAACTTAAAAATTATTTTGGGAACCAGTGGTAATGGTAATGTGATGTTTGCTCAAGAATCTATAGATCTTACAGATCAAATTTTAGAATTTTCCAATAGAAAATACGAAGGTAATAATTAAGGTTTTTCCTTAAACATAATACGGCGTATCCCTTGTAAGCTTTTTTGTGCTTTTTTTAGTTTTAAGGAAACTTTAACAAGTCATTTTATGAAGCTTTTTAAAAGGTGTATTTCCTCAATATCTTTTATACTATTACTCGCATTTAGCACCTCTGTTTCATGTAATAAACACTCTGGCTCTAATAAACTTCCAGATTATAAATTCTTTAATTTAAATCAACAAGGTTGGAAATCTAAACGTGTTACACAATTTGTTAATGATATAAATTATACGGCTACAGAAGTTCCTATACAATACTATCTTTTAAAAAATAATCAAAGTAATTATGCTAAGGTAGATTCTCTTTACCAAAAAAATATAAGGGAGCGGATTATAGAAATAGAATTTCTGCATGCAAACCAATCAGATTTATTACTAAAAGATTATACCAAGAGGTCTTATGAAAATGCTGTAAAGTACATGGCATTTACCATCGAAAAAGATTTTACAGTGGTAACCTCTTCAAACGATACCATACCATGTTCCGGGGTTAATTTTGAACGTAATTTTAAAGTAGCACCATTTAAACGAGTGTTGCTATACTTCAATGATATCAATCCTAATGATAACATAAAACTCATATATCAAGACCAGTTGTTTGGAAATGGGATTATAAAATTCAATTTAACAGATTCACCTTTAAAAGTTTAAAATTATGAAATCAATTATAAAGTTGATTATCCTACTTATTTGTAGTATTTCATTTGCCCAAACAAATCTTTTAGATACGTCTAATTGGACAATAGGCACGGGTTCTGTAGCAGGTTTTAATAGAACTGGAACAGATGCAGAAAATATTAGAGAAATGGGTGTAGGTCCTCATGGAACCTCAGTGCTTTTATGGAAAACAATTCCTGAAGCTACTGGAAATTCTGGTGCAGGGGGATGGAATACAGATCTTATAAATATAGATCCAACTAAAACATATCGCTTTACAGTTTGGTTAAAAAAAACGAACTCATTTGATGGAAATACCCCTTTTCGAGCAAGAGCAGAAGATAACTCAGGAAATATAGTAGTTAATAATCTTGATGGAACTTCTAATGGTAATCCTTATTTTGGGGGTGCAAATGTTCCTGTTCTCGATCAGTGGTACTTGCTGGTAGGGTTTATGCATCATGATTCTTACACAAATACTGTTAGTATTGGTGGTCTTTATAATGGAACAACTGGAAATAAAGACCAAGATGCAACTGATTATAAGTTTCAATCTACGGCTACTAAAATATATCAGTCAATTTGGCTTTCTAGTAATACTAATATTAATGATTCTCAATTTTATTATGCCCCAACTATGTACGAAGTCAATGGGCAAGAGCCAACAATACAAGAGTTAATTGATGGCCCTGATACGCAAACTCCAACAGCCTCAACACTATCTAGTACAGGACAAACAGCTACCACAGTGGATTTAAGTTGGGAAGCCTCAACAGATAATATAGCCGTTACAGGATACAAAGTATACAAAGATGGTATATTGGAAGCTACTTTAGGTAATATATTAACCTATCAGATAACTGGACTTGCTGCTTCGACCGCTTATAATTTTACAGTAACCGCTTTAGATGCTGCTGGTAATGAAAGTATATTAAGTAATCCAATAAATATCACAACAAATAGTGGGCCTTCTGTTTCAATAAATCTTTTAAATACGTCTGGTTGGACTTTGGGGACTGGTTCTGCACCAGGGTTTAGTCACAGAGGTTCTGAGCAAGAAAATGTTAGAGAAATGGGAATAGATCCCCATGGTATCTCTGAGTTATTATGGAAAGTAGTACCAAATGGTGATAATGGTGATTCAGGAGGATGGGATACAGGTCGCATACCCATTAATAATACAAAGACATATCGATATACTGTTTGGATCAAAAAAACTAATTCTCAGGATGGAAGAACTTTTTTTGGTGCAAATTCATACGATGCATCTGGGAGTTATTCAAGTTTGGATTTTAATGGAAACTTTTATTTTGATGTGTCTGATCCTCCAACTTTAGATGACTGGTATTTGTTTGTAGGGTACATTTATCAAAGTGATATTACAAACGGAGACAACCTTGGTGGTTTTTATGATGGAGTTACAGGGTATAGAATTTCAACTGCAAGCGACTTAAAATTTAAGAATGACAATACAGAACTTATTATTACTACACATTTTTATGATGATACAAATACACTAGATAATCAATTTTATTATGGACCAACATTATATGAAGTGAATGGGCAGGAGCCAACTATTCAAGATCTTATAAGTGCACAACCTGGTAACAACCCATCAACAAATGCAGGTTACTGGAGTCTTAATAATCAAGATATATATTACAATACAGGTAATGTAGGTATAGGTACAACAATTCCAGATTCTAAATTTACAGTAAAAGGAAGCATTCACAGTGAAGAAGTAAAAGTAGATTTATCAGTTCCTGCGCCTGACTATGTTTTTGAAACAGATTATAATTTACAACCATTGGAAAAACTTCAAAACTATATTAAAATTAATAAACATTTACCAAATATACCAACAGCTAAAAACATGGAAGCTAATGGAGTTGAGTTAGGTATTATGAACATGAAACTTCTGGAAAAAATAGAAGAGTTAACGCTTTACATTTTGCAGCAGGAAAATCGTATAAAAAAAATAGAAAAATTATTAAATAAAAATAAATAACCAATTATTTATGAAATCAATTATAAAATTAATCTTCTTATTTATTTGTAGTATTTCATTTGCTCAAACCAATCTTTTGGATTCTTCTACATGGACAGAAGGAACAGGTTCCGTACTCGGGTTTAACAGAACTGGGGTTGATGAAGAAAACATAAGAGAAATAGGGATTGGGCCTCATGGTACATCAGTGCTTTTATGGAAAACAATTCCTCAAGCTACTGGAAATTCTAATGCTGGGGGGTGGGATACAGACCTTATGAATATAGATCCAACTAAAACGTATCGTTTTACAGTTTGGTTAAAAAAGACGAACTCAGATAGTGGAGCTACTTATTTTCGAGCAAGAGCAGAAGACATTTCAGGTAATTTAGTAGTTAATAATCTCGATGGAACTCCTCATGTTAACCCTTACTTTTGGGATGGAGACCCTCCTGTCCTTGATCAGTGGTACTTGTTGGTGGGGTTTATGCATCATGATTCTTATGCAAATACTGTTAGCATTGGTGGTCTTTATAATGGAATAACTGGAAATAAAGACCAAAATGCAACTGATTATAAGTTTCAATCTACAGCTACTAAGATATATCATTCGATTTGGCTTTCTAACAATACTAATATTAACGATTCTCAATTTTATTATGCTCCAACTATGTACGAAGTCAATGGGCAAGAGCCAACTATACAAGAGCTTATAGATGGTCCCGATACCCAAGCCCCAACAGCCCCAATGCTTTCCAGTACCTCTCAAACAGATACCACAGTGGATTTAAGTTGGACAGCAGCTACAGATAATGTAGCCGTTACTGGCTATAAAGTATATAAAGATGCTGTTTTAGAAGCTACTTTGGGAAATGTATTAACCTATCAAGTAACAGGGCTTACAGTATCAACATCTTATAATTTTACAGTCACCGCTTTAGATGCTGCTGGTAATGAAAGTGTAGTTAGTAATATAATAGCTACCACCACTAATAGTGCAATAACAGGGAACCTTTTAGATACTTCAACTTGGACAGCGGGAACAGGTTCTGTAGCTGGTTTTATTAAATATGGACCTGATGAAGAAAATATTCGTGAAATGGGAATTGGACCGCATAATACTTCGGTGCTCTTATGGAAAACTATTCCAGATGGGTTAGACTCAAATGCTGGAGGATGGAAAACAGATTTTAAAGTGATAGATCCAACTAAGACATACCGCTTTACAGTTTGGATGAAAAAAACAAATTCAAACGATGGAACTAGTTATTTTGGTTTGTTTGCTGAAAATTCATTAGGTGATAGAGCTACTAACCTTTTAAATGGGACTGCTAACAGCAATCCTTATTTTCAAATTACAGACCTCCCAACACTCGATAATTGGTACTTACTAGTTGGTTATATACACCAAAGTACTTATGCAAATACAAATAGTATTGGAGGTACTTACGACCCAGTCTCTGGAAATAAAGTACTTAATGGCACAGATTTTAAATTTCAGTCGGATGCTAGTACAATTGCTCATAGAGTATTATTGGCCTCTGGAAATACATCAGACAATCAGTTTTATTATGCCCCTACTATATATGAAGTCAATGGACAAGAACCGACGATTCAAGAACTTATTGATGGATCGTCAGATACTCAAGCACCAACAGCAGTTCCAACATTATCAAATGCAGCGCCAACCGATACGACAGTGGATTTAAGTTGGACAGCAGCTACAGATAATGTAGCCGTTATTGGCTATAAAGTATATAAAGATGCTGTTTTAGAAGCTACTTTAGGTAATGTATTAACCTATCAGGTAGCAGGGCTTTCAGCATCAACATCTTATAATTTTACAGTTACGGCTTTAGATGCAGCAGGTAATGAAAGTGTGGTTAGTAATACAGTGGTTATTACTACAAATAATAGCTCAGAAGGCGGTTCAGGAAATTGGACTTTAAGCAATCAGGATGTGTATTACAATACAGGTAATGTAGGTATAGGAACTTCAACACCAGATGAAAAACTAGCAGTAAATGGAAATATCCACACCAAAGAAGTACGCGTAGATTTAAATGGTTGGAGTGATTTTGTTTTCGAAAAAGATTACAAGTTACCTACGTTAAAAGAGGTTGAGAAACATATCAAAGAAAAAGGACATTTAAAAGACATTCCATCTGCTAAAAACGTAGAAGAACATGGCATACTATTAGGGGATATGAATGCGAAACTCCTTCAGAAAATTGAAGAATTGACACTATATATTTTGCAACAACAAAAAACATTAAATGAGCAAGTTCAAAAGAATAAAACACAGGAAGAGCGATTAACAGAATTAGAGAAATTGACAAAGAAGTAATTATTCTTTTTAGTAATAATAAAAAATATAATAAGCCACTATGATTCATTCCATTAAAACCAGTAAGTTTTCAAAAGTCATGGCCAGTTATTTGGCTATACAATTGCTTATCACAACGGTACAGCCTTCAAACTTGTTTGCTTTAACCAGTGGACCTTCACAACCAGAGTTTAATTCGTTTACGCCTATTGGCACGTCAGATATGGTGAACTTAGCTTCAGGAAATTTTAACTATAACATTCCTATTATGGATATAGGCGGCTATCCATTAAACTTAGCTTACGATTCTGGTGTTACTATGGATCAAGAAGCCTCATGGACAGGCTTAGGTTGGAACCTTAATGTAGGACAAATAAACAGAAATGTTCGTGGTATTCCAGATGATTTTAAGGGGGATGAAATGGTGTATGAAAATAACATGAAAGATAATGTTACAGTTGGAGTTCACGCTGGATTAGATGTCCAAATTATGGGGTTTGAAACAGGTGATGCTGTCAAAGCTTCAGCTTCAATAGGGGTAGATTTAAAATATAATAACTATAGTGGCATGTCTTTCACGCCATCTTATGGATTGTCTTTTGATTTAGCCAATGCTGTTACTGTGGGTATGGAAGTCGAAACTTCTGCAACAGAAGGAGCAACAATTTCCCCCAGCGTAAGTGGAAAAGTTAAACTTGGTGATTTAGGAGACGGAGCTATTAATGGTTCTTTAAATGCTGGAATTTCTTATAATTCTAATCGCGGCTTGTCTAGTTTTACTTTGTCAAGCAGTATATCACAATCTTTTAAAATTGGAGAAAGAGATACAGGAAATGGGACAAAAGAAAATCTTTATTCATCTAGTGGTATGGCAGGTGGTTTTGGTTCTGTTTCTTTTCAAAATACCACCCTTACACCTAGAAAAAGAGCTGCTTTTAAAGATATTGCAGGAACAGTAGCACTATCGGTAGGTACATCTGTATGGGGTTTTGATATTGAAGGAGAGATTTCAGCTATGGGAGCCGTTCAAAAAATTAAAGATCCAATAAAAACAGAAAAGGCATATGGTTATGAATTTACTGGACATGCCACACCAGATGACATTTTGGATTATAATAGGGAAAAAGATGGTTTAATAAGTAAAAGTACCTTAGCATTACCTACTACAAATTATACTTATGATTTGTATTCTGTAAATGGACAAGGCATTGCTGGGATGTTTCGGCCATTTAGGAGCCAAATAGGTCAGATAAATGATGAATTAGTAGAGGATGAAAGTGATAGTTTTCAATTAGGTCTAGAGGTAGAAGCAGCTTCTTCTTTCCATGTAGGAGTAAATTTTACAGATGCACCTTCTAACAGTAGAACAGGGATATGGAATACAAAAGCTTTAAATAATTTTAAACAAAAAAGAGAAGATACCAAAAGTACTGACGATTCTTTAGATTATGAGCCTGTATATTTTAAATATATAGGTGAGCCCAGAGTAGATAAAGACCAACAATTATTTGAAGATTTAGGAGGCTATGCACCTGTAGCATTGGAAATTGGAGGCAGTAAAAAAAGTTTTAATAAACAAGCGGAGAATCAATTTAGAATAAAAAAATACGATAATAATGGGTTTCCATATTATCCAGAAACAGTAAGTAATGGAGCACTTCCTCCAATTACAGGTAAGTATAAACGTAAAAAGCGTGAGGTTCGTAACCAAACCGTTCAAAAATTCAGTGTTTCAGAATTAAGATCATTATACCCTAATACAGATTATTATAATAATAGAATTAATGATAGTGCTAAATCGCACCATACAGCAGAAATACGCGTATTAAAAGGAGATGGATCTACCTATGTTTTTGGAGAAACAGCATACAATACCAATAAACAAGAAGTTACATTCACTACGGATAGTAATGACTTTAATTGTGCAACAGGTATTGTAAAATATAATGCAGGACCATCAGGAGAAGATTCTGAAAATAATAAAAGTGGCATAGATCATTTTTATAACAATGTAATAACTCCAGCTTACGCACATACTTATTTGCTGTCTACAGTATTATCTTCAGATTATGAAGATTTAGAAGGCGATGGACCTTCAGATGATGATTTAGGATCCTATACCAATTTTGAGTATTATATCCCAGAGGAAACAAAGGGCTACAATTGGCGAGTTCCTTATAAATCTGATGAGGCATCATACAATCCAGGGCTTAATACACATCCTAACGACCAAAAAGGCAGTTATGTTTATGGCGAAAAAGAAATCAAATACATACGTAAAATTGAAACTAAAACACACGTAGCACTTTTTGATTTATCTCCAAGAAAGGATGCAAAAGGGGCAAAAAAAAGACATAGTACCGGAACTGAAGATGAGGCTTCTATGTATAAAATTGAGAAGATTCGTTTGTATTCTAAGCCAGAAGCTATTGCTGCTAAAATTCTAGACGATGATTCTGAAAACGATTTACCAATAACAGCTATTAAAACGGCTCATTTTGTGTATGACTATTCACAATGTATAGGCGTAGAGAATAATTTTGGTGAAACATCAGAATTACCTCATGAGTTAAGTAACGAAGGGGGAAAACTAACTTTAAAAAAAGTATTTTTTACATACAGGGGCTCACAGATGGGGAAATATACCCCGTATATTTTTAATTATGAGGGTTTTAATCCTGATTATAATTTAAAATCTTATGATGTTTGGGGGAACTACAAGCCCAATACAGATGGAGGATGTAACACTGGAGATGAAATTACAACACCCGAATTTCCTTTTGTTCAACAAGAAGATAGAGCAACTCAAGATTTATATGCTTCTGCGTGGTCGCTTACCTCAGTAAATTTACCTTCTGGAGGACGTATAGAACTCACCTATGAAAGTGATGATTACCAATATGTACAGAATAGGAACACCATGCAAATGTTTAAAGTTGTTGGAGCTGGTAGCGCTAATGGTAACAATGGAAGTGTACCAAACCCAGAAGCAGAAGGAAATAACAAGTTGTATAAGTTTAGCGGGAATAATGATGCAAAATATTTGTACGTAAAATTACCTGATGAGTCAAGTGTCAATATTGATTTTAAGGCAAAATATTTAAAAGGTATAGAAGATAAGCCCATGTACTTTAGGTTTTTAATGAATATGACCAAAGATGGTGCACAATCTGCGTCTAGTAAAGATTTCGATTATGTAACAGGTTATTTTGAAATGGACGAAGAAGTAAATGTTTTTCAACCGAATGGAACGGGGCCAATTTATGCAGCCATACCTATGAAAACTACCGATGTTGAAGGTGGTGCTTTTGGGGACAATAAACAAGTAAACCCCATATCTAAGGCAGGTTGGTATTTTGGCAGAAAACATTTAAATGGTTGGGTATATGGTTTAACACCAGATGCTGAAACTCAGAATATTCAAGATATCGCACAAAATATTATAAGCAGCTTTGGAGCCATTAAAGATATTTTTTCAGGACCTAATAAAAAATTGAGAAGTAATGAATATTTATGTGCGCAACGTTTTATTCCTGAAAAATCATGGATTCGCTTGTCAACACCTAAAAAATATAAATTGGGTGGTGGTACTAGAATCAAAAAATTGGTTATGAAAGACCAATGGGACAAAATGGTAGGTGTTCCTCAAGATGGACGTTATGATAAAGAATATGGTCAGACTTATGATTATACTTTGGCCGATGGTAGTTCTAGTGGTGTAGCCACTTATGAACCCAATATGAGTAAAGAAAATCCTTTTGTAGAGCCTTTTTATAATATAGGAGAACGTCTTATAGCTCCTAAGGAAGTAAGCTATGTCGAGAAACCTTTTGGCGAGCAGTTTTTTCCATCTGCTGTTGTAACCTATAGTAGGGTAACAGTAAGTAATTTGCAAAGAAATGACATCAGCAAGCATGCAACAGGTAAAGTTGTGACTGAACACTTTACCTCTAAAGATTTTCCAACTATAGTAGATTATACAGATATAGATAGCCCTGGTAATTTTGCAACGAACGAAGGTCAGTTTTTACAAAATATAGTTAAAGGCTTATTAGGAGCTCCAGTTGAAGTTAAAAATGAGTTTACGTTATCGCAAGGCTTTGTAGTACATACCAATGATATGAATGGCAAAATGCGAATGCAAAAGGTGTTTGCAGAAAATACGGATAAACCCATATCTATGGTAGAGTATAAGTATGCTACCAGTGCAGATAATGAGGGTGTTTTAGATAACAAAGTAATTACTATAAATAGAGATGGGAGCATTAATACTGATAGACAGATTGGGGTAGATTATGATGTAGTAACAGATTTTAGAGAAAGTTATTCGGAATCTAAAACAACAGGATATAAGGGGAATGTAGTTTTAATGTTTATTGGTGTCTTTCCTGTTATTATACCTTTAGCCCCACCATCTCGTACTAAAATAGAAAATATAGCACATTCTACGATTACAACTAAAGTAATACATACTACAGCGCAATTAAAAGAGAAGGTCGCTACAGATTTAGGTTCCAGAGTATCTACTATAAATGAAGCTTGGGACGCCGAAACCGGACAAGTATTACTTACCAGAACTATTAACGAATATAACGATGAGTATTACAATTTCAATTTCCCAGCATATTGGTCTTATGAAGGTATGGGACAGGCCTCTAAAAATATTGGTATTACAGGTAAATTAACCAAAACAGGAACTGTTTTTAAAATTGAAGGCACAACCAAACAAGATTATCTATACCCGGGAGATGAGCTTTTAGTACAGTCTGATAATAGTTATAAAAAACTCTGGGTTGTAGAAGTAAGTTCTGCGGGTATTAAACTTATGGATGCTAAGAGTAATATGGGCAATGACTTAGATTTACAAGGCACTATAGATTTTAAAGTGATACGTTCTGGGTATCGAAACCAGCAAATGGCAAATATGGCTTCTATAACTTTAATGAAGAACCCTATTAAAGATAGTACCGGCAATTATTTAACAAGATTAAGTAATAGTTCATTTGAGCAATCGGCAACAGGTCCTACAGCTACTAATTTACGTATTGTAAATGCAAGTGCTGTTAAATATGATGATTTCTGGAATTGTCAATGTGAGAACGGATTGCCTTTTTTACCTAGAAGTGTGAATTCTTCCGAAGATTTAGCAGGCACACCTATAGAAAATTATGATTTTAACCCTTTTCTCTATAATGCTAAAGGAGAATGGCGTGCAAAAAAATCGTATGCATACCTAACAGAACGCACAGAGGTTGTTAACGGAAGTACTCCAAAAGTAAATACGCGAAAAGAAGGCTATTTTAAGGATTTTATACCTTATTACAATTTAGTAGAAGATTCACCCGATGTATTTAGATGGGAACAAACTGTAGATGCTCAATTAGATACAAATAAATGGACATTTGCCAGCGAAGTAACACAATACAGCCCTTATGGAGCAGAATTAGAAAATATGGATGCCTTAAATCGGTATTCAGCAGCACAATACGGGTATAATTATACCTTGCCTACCGCTGTAGCTTCTAATAGTAAATACCAAGATATGGGCGTAGATAATTTTGAGGATTATGAGTTTGTAAATGCTCTTAATGGTCACTTCAATTTTAAAGAAACCATAGATAATAATGCGCTTGACGATGCTATTATTTCTAGTGATCGTGCACATACAGGTCAAAATAGTTTAGTACTACGAAAGGGGGATGAAGTATATATTGAGCGACAATTATTAGGAGAATTCCCTCCAGATTTAGATGCAGATAATGATAACATACCAGATATAAGAGACAATTGTAAATACACACCAAATCCAGCCCAATTCGATTACGATGAAGATGGCGTAGGAGATGTGTGCGATGATGATGCGGTACCTAAAATTGTAAACGTAGTAGTAACAAAACAACTTAGAGCATGGAGAAAACAAGCAAGGTTTACCATACAAGGAAAACCAAATGATGTTGTTAGAGCGAAAATTGTAAATGTTAATTCGGGACGGATTGGTTGGAGAGCATCGTTTAATGGGGGTGATATCTTCGAGACTCAAACAAAAGAGTATTCTATTCAATTAGATGCCTCTGGGAGAGCAAATATTACCTTAGAAATGGGGGTGAGATGGGTTAAAAAGAAGCATAGATCTGCGGGCAATAATACCATAATAGATTTTGCTTTATTTCATAAAAAGACAAACAGATCTATTTTTTCTAGCCCAAAAGTAAGAATTCATGTTGTTGGGTATAAAACACCAGGTTCGGGTACTGAGCCAGGAGCAACCCCATTATTTGAAGGAAAATTTTAAAATACAAATATTATGAAGATTAAATTCTATAAAACATATTTTTTAGTACTATTTCTAATAGGTGTACTTAAAAGTTTCGGACAATGTCCTGTTCCAGTTCCTACAAGTGAAAGAGATGCTTTAGTAGCCTTGTATAATGCTACCGATGGTGCTAATTGGACTAATAATACAAATTGGAATACTACAGTCGATGTTTGCGATTGGTATGGGGTTACGGTTACTAATGGGCATGTTACTGGTTTAAACCTTAGTAATAATCAATTATCAGGGGCTATCCTTATAGATATTAGCACATTATCTGGTTTGCTTACTTTAAATCTAGGTAGTAATCAATTAACAGGGACTATACCTCCAGAACTAGGTAGTTTATCTAATCTAACATTTTTAAATTTAAGTAATAATCAATTATCAGGTTCAATACCACCACCACAATTAGGTAATTCATCTAACCTTTCATATTTAAATTTAAGCAATAATCAATTAACGGGATTAATACCAATTGAAATTGGTAGTTTAACCAGTCTTACTTATTTATATTTATCAAATAATCAATTATCCGGAAATATTCCTATTGAATTAGGGAATTTAGCAAATCTTCAACAACTATATTTAGATAGAAATCAATTATCAGGTAGTATCCCTGTTGAACTTGGGAATCTAACAAATCTTAAAGGTTTATTCTTGAATAGTAATCAATTATCAGGAAGCATTCCTGTAGAACTTGGAAATCTAACAAATCTTATAAGTTTATATTTAATCTCAAATCAATTATCAGGAAGTATTCCTGTTGAATTGGAGAATCTAACAAATCTTCAACAGCTATTTTTTAATTCAAATCAATTATCTGGTAATATTCCTTCAGGTATTAGTAATATAACAACTTTAACAGGCCTTCAATTTTTTTCTAACAAATTTACCTTTAGCAATTTCGAAAACGAACACAATACTTATACTGCTAACTTAACAACATATATCTACAACCCCCAAGCCAAAGTAGATCAAGTTGAAACACCTACAGCCATATTAGGCACAAGCTACACATTTACAACTAGTCTAAGTAGTGCAAACAACAGCTACCAGTGGTATAAAGACGGTGTGGCTATAACTGGAGCCACCAGTAAAGATTATACAATAAACTCAGTAGCTCAAACCGATGCTGGTGTATATCATGTATTAGCGACTAATAGTATTGTTACGGGACTTACTTTAGAGCGAAATACCATTACCCTTGCTGTAACTGCGGACACTTGTGGGGTTTCAGAAGCAGAAAAACAAGTGTTGTTAGATTTGTATGCTAGTACCAATGGCTCAAATTGGGTCAATACTCTGGCTAATAATAAACCCTGGGATATTAATACCCTTGTTTGTGACTGGTTTGGAGTTACGGTTATAGATGGTAAAGTAACCGCTTTAAACTTGCCCACTAATAATCTTATAGGAACTATACCAGACAATATTGGTGGTTTGTCAAATCTTAAAACTTTAGACTTAGGCGGTAATAATATAACCGGTATAATCCCTCCTTCTTTAGGAACTCTTTTAGAGTTAGAAACTTTATTGTTACCAAACAATCAATTAACAGGCGAGTTACCTCCAACTTTAGGGAGTTTATCTAACCTTGTTAAAATGGATCTAAGTAACAATAATTTAGACAGCCAAATACCAATTTCATTTTGTAACCTGACAAAGGTCACTGAGTTGAACTTATCTAACAATCAATTGATTGGAGCTATACCAAGTCAGTTAGAATTAATGCAGAGTTTGGTCCGTTTAGACTTAAGAAATAACCAGTTAGAAGGCCAAATCCCTTATGAAATAGCACGCTTATATAATTTAGAATTTTTAGGATTGAGCAACAATAACTTTTCTGGTACAATACCTATTAACGTATCAACTGGTTCTAATTTAGAAGCATTTGTTTTTGAAAACAACAAATTCATTTTTTCAAACTTTGAGTCCAGACATCCTTCTTATGTAGCAAATTTAAATGTAGAGTATACATTTATCCCTCAAGCAAAAACAGATACAGAAGAAACAAAAACAGTAACGACTAATAATCCTATTACGCTAACCACACAATTATCTAGTCTTAATAATAACTACCAATGGTTTAAAGATGGGATAGCGATAGATGGTGCAACCGAAAGAGAATATACTATAAATAATGCAGCGGAAACTGATTCTGGAGTATATCATTTTACAGCAACAAATAGTGTTATAACAGGTTTAACTTTAGAGCGTAATCCAATAACACTCAATGTAGAACAAACCTGTACCGTCGCAGCAACAGAGCGACAAGCATTAATAGATTTATACAACACATTAGGCGGTGCAAATTGGACTAATACTTTGGGAGGAAACCAACCATGGTTGGTAAATGATGCGAATGCTTTGGTATGTGATTGGTACGGCGTAGTCGTAGAAAATAATGAGGTTGTAGAAATTAACCTTGCAGCAAATGCTTTAATAGGAACACTACCAGATGTTTTTGCTAATCTCCCAGCTTTACGAACTCTTAAAATAAATAATAATAGTCTGCAAGGAAATGTACCAGCGTCCATAGCTGCTATTGTTGGTTTGGAGGGGTTTGCTATTGAGAATAATAGTTTTGTTTTTAGCGATATTGAGTCTGAATTTTCAACCTACTATGCGAAAATGGGCACCAGTTTTACCTACAACTTACAGGCAAAAACGGACACGGAAATTACCCAGACAGTAGCAGAAACAGGGAGTATTACATTAACAACTACAGCATTAACAAGCGCAAATAATAGCTACCAATGGTATAAAAGCGGATTACCAATTGCAGGAGCAACTACTAAAGATTTAACGCTTACAAATGTAACGAGTGCAGATGCCGGCGCTTATTATTTTGAGGCTACAAATAGCGTCATTACTGGGCTAACGCTTGTTCGCCATTTTATAAAACTAGAAGTATTGCCTGCAGGTGATACTTGTGGGGTATCTGTCGCTGAGCGTGACGCTTTAATGGCACTTTATAATGCTACAGATGGTGCAAATTGGACTAATACTTTAGCCAATGACAAACCTTGGGATATTAATGTGCCTGTTTGTGATTGGTATGGGGTGACTGTAACTGATGGGAAGGTTACTGAATTAAAACTTCAAAACAACCAGTTGGTAGGGGCGATTAACTTAGAGCTTGGTAATTTATCATCATTAGTTACTTTGTATCTACATAACAATCAATTAACAGGAAACCTTCCAACTACTTTAGGCGACTTGATAAATTTAAATGTTTTATATCTATATAAAAATGAATTGACAGGGGCTATTCCACCAGAGCTTGGTAACTTATCATCTTTAGTTGCTTTATCATTACATGAAAATCAATTAACAGGATCAATCCCACCAGAGCTTGGTAATTTATCATCATTGGTTACTTTATTTTTATACAAAAATCAATTAACAGGATCGATTCCGCCAGAACTCGGTAATTTATCATCGTTGGTTACTTTATATCTATTTGAAAATCAATTAACAGGGTTGATTCCATCTGAAATAGGCAATTTATCTAACCTTCAACAATTGAATTTATCTAGTAATCAATTAACAGGAATTATACCTCTTGAACTTGGAGAATTATCCAATTTTACAGTATTAGATTTAGCTTTTAATCAGTTATCAGGATTTATACCTCCTGAACTAGGAAGTTTATCTAACCTTAGACGGTTATATTTATTTAATAATCAATTATCAGGATCTATACCTCCTGAACTAGGAAATTTATCTAATCTTCAGCAATTGGCTTTAGAGAATAATCAACTTGAAGCTAATATTCCTACGTCATTAAGTAACATTAGTTCTTTAATTTATTTTAGATTTAATACAAATGCCTTTGTATTTAGTGATTTCGAAAACGAACACAATACTTACACAACAAACTTAACAACATATATTTATAGTCCCCAAGCCAAAGTAGACCAAATAGAAACACCAACAGTTTTAGAAGGTGATAGTTATACATTCACTACCAGTTTAAGTAGCCCTAATAATAGCTACCAATGGTATAAAGATGGCGTAGCAATTACTGGTGCTACTAGTAAAGAGTATACCATAAACACATTAGCGTTAACAGATGCTGGTGTATATCATGTCGTAGCAACTAATAGTATCGTTACAGGATTAACATTAACCCGTAATGATATTACTTTAAATGTAGGTGTCCCAGGATCTTGCGACGTTTCAGCAGCAGACCGTCAAACGTTGATAGATTTTTATAATGCCACTAATGGAGATAGTTGGACCAATACCATAAATGCAAACCAACCATGGTTGGTAAACGATCCTGCCTCTTCTGTCTGTGATTGGTATGGCGTAACCGTAGATGCGGCGTCTAAAGTAGTAGGGATTCAATTGCCAAATAATAATGTAAGAGGGGAGATTCCAACCTTTATAGAAAACTTAATAGACTTAAAAACGTTAGATTTAAGTGAAAACAATATTATTGGAGAGGTTCCCACCATTCTAGGTAATCTAGTAAATCTTGAAACGTTAAATTTAAGTAATAATGTCTTAGTAGGAGAAATACCAGCAAGTTTAGGAAACCTTGTTGCATTACAAACCTTAAATCTTGGAGCCAATAGATTTACAGAATCCATTCCAAGTACTATAGGAAGTCTACAGGAATTAATATCTCTGGATTTAAATGGTAATAAATTAACAGGTAGTATACCAGCACCATTGTATTCACTTCTAAAATTAGAAGCTGTAAAATTACAAGACAATAAACTTTCTGGAACCATAAATAGTGCCATAGGTAATTTAACGCTATTGCAAGAATTTTGGCTATCTAATAATAATTTTTCAGGAAGCATTCCTACTACTATTACTGGTATTCCAGTATTACGTAGTGTACGATTAGATAATAATAGCTTTGGTGGAGATATTCCTTTATTAATACCGAATTTTTCGGTACCGAATACAGAAGTTAAAATTGAAAATAATCGTTTTGTATTTAGTGATTTCGAAGCAGAATATCCAGATTACAGCACACAATTAGATGTGTTTACATATGATCCACAAGCTAAGGTAGATACAGTAGAAACCATTTATGTATTAGCAGGAGATCCGGTTACATTAGGAACAACAGCGTTGTCCAGTCCTAATAATAGTTATGTGTGGTATAAAGATAATGTTGCCATACCTGGTGCCACATCTAGTAGTTATACTATACCAAGCTTTGACCCTTTAGTACATGTTGGCTCCTATTATTTTATAGCAACCAATAGTACTATTGCGAATTTGGAATTGACACGTCATACCATATATTTAAGAGAGCTTGTACCGATACAAGATCTTTCTGCGATAGGTGAATGTTCAATAAACCCTGCTATCAACAGACAGTGGCAAATAACGAATCCTAATGCTGTAGAAATAGAGGTTAGTTGGGAAATCCTTGGCACGTCTCAAACAGGTACATATACGGCATATCCTGGTAATAATCTATTAGCTACAAACACGGAATCTGGTGCTAATACTTTGGTGGTAAAATGGCAAAACGAAATAAATGTAGAGCAAAGTATAAACATTCTTTCTAACGATACGCCCTGTTTTCCACCAGCCAATTGCATTGACGTTTTAGGAACTATGGGCAGTTTTGAAGGAGCAACCACAGCAATTAACAATGGGAGAAACGGAAATTTAGATGATACGGGTTGGTTGATAGCTACAGGAACACCAGATGCTTTTATACTACCATATAGTAACGATGAAGACCCTTATTTAACGAGTATTGAGAGTGAGTCTCCAAATGGGGGGATATGCGTTGGAGCATTACGGGATAATGATCTAGCAGAGTCTTTTACTACAACGGTATCAGGTTTAATAAATGAAACCACTTATATTGTTGATTTTTACCAATCTAACGCTACAGATTTACTAGATATAGAGTTTTTGGAAGAAGCACAGACATTCTGGGAAGTTACTTTTGGAGGGACAACAAAGAATAGTAAGTCTATGTATCCAAATTTAGGTGTTACGACTTGGGAAAGGCAAAAAATAGAATTTACGGCCGCGGCTACCTCCGAACAATTGACATTTACAGTAGGATCGTCTTCATCAGCCCCAACAAATATATATGAAGTATATGCTTTAATAGACGGTATTCGTATATATCCAAAACCAGCAAACCCATTTACAACTGAGTGTGCCGATATTAATACACAGACTTTTTGCAGTACAGATGAAGCTAATGAGCCAACCATTGCAGATTTGGTAGCTCCAGAAGGAGGAAGTGTTACTTGGTATAGCAAACGAATTGGAGGAGATCGCTATTTTGACAATGAAAAATTAACAGAAATAGAAATTTTTGCAGGGGAGTCGTCCTCATATCTTATTTGGGCAGATAACGGTTCAGGAAATAGAGTTCCTGTAGAAGTAATCTTTAATTTAGGAGCGCCAGAAGGACTACAAACTCAATCTTTTGAGCTTAACTCCAATCCAACCATTGCAGATTTACAAGTACAAGGAACAGATATTATTTGGTATCCTTCATATACAAGTATAACACCACTACTTAGTACAACTCCTTTGGTAAATAATACAAAATACTTTGCTGCGCAAGGAAAAAATTTATGCCGTTTAGAAGTGAGTGTATCCATAGGTATTCCTAGCCCTATAGGAGATGTGTTTCAAGAGTTTTGTAGCTCAGATAACCCTACTGTAAATGATTTAGTAATAAATGTTACAGATACAGATTATACAGTAGACTGGTACTCTTCGGAAACAGGAGGAACACTTTACAATACAACAGATGCTTTGGTGAACGGAACAACATATTATGCCGTTCAAACCAATGGAACTAGCTATGGAGAAGAACGTTTACCAGTTAAGGTATCTGTTATAAATGTGGGTATAGAAGCCACAATTCATGAACGAGATATAACACTCCCTGAAAATTCTACACTAGACGTTTTAACAACATTTTTTGGTTTAGACAGTGGTATTCTATGGTTTGATACCCCTCAAGGTGGGACTGCTTACTATAATTATGAGGCACAACCAGGAGAAACATATTATACTAGAATAGGTGAGGGCTTATGTCCAGCACTAGAAGTATTGGCAGTAACAGTAAGTATTGGAGACGTGGAAGAGCCCGAACTAATAACCTGTATAAAATTTGTACCCCAGCCAGGAGCAGAATATGTGATTAGTGGTTGGGTAAGAGAAGAAGAATTGGTAGCCGAACCAGCTGGGACAAAAGATTTTAATACTGATACCGATGCTAAAGAAGCATTTACCAGAATATTACAAAAAATGTCAGATGAAATTTTAAAAAAGAAAGAAATACCAGAAACTTTTGTGGTGGAATCTTTTTTCGAAGAAGATTTAAATTCTGATGTGTTATTACCATATATTAAAAATTTTACAGGCAATAAGGTAACGGTTTATAATTTCAAATTTGAAAAACAAGATTTTCAAGGTATTCTTAAAACTATTGGGTTCTCATTTTCTTTAGACCCAGATAAGACTTTCAAATTCGAATACAATACCCCTTATATTCAGTATAGAAGGCGTGGACGTATGCGTAATTCAATTTATAAATACCCACTATTTAATTACAATTTTTTAACACTAACATTTAAAGATGTGAAGGTAGAAAATGGCATGTTTCAGATCTTTTCAGATTTTGAAATTAGTGGTAAAGGCAATGAAGAATTGTTTACAGAAGTGTCTAGTAATACCCGTTTAAGGTTTTCTGGAACTAATTTATTAAGTGATGCGGTTAATACATCGGGAATTGAGGGAACCATTCAATTATTCGATTATTCTGAAAATCCAGATTATGAAGTCATGGAATATGTAAATGGCGTTATCGAGTTATCCTATAAAGATATTGATGGAAACGATATGACAATAGGCACTCCTGAATTTATACCTAAAGGAGCCATAATTGATGGTTGGCAGCGTATCTCAACAAGCTTTACAATACCAAATGATGCCGCTTACATGAAAGTAACGCTTAAAAACAAGGGAGATGGTCTCAATGCCTATTTTGATGATGTTCGTATGCATCCGTTTAACAGTAATATAAAATCGTTTGTATATGATCCTGTAACGCAAAGACTTCAAGCAGAATTAGACGAAAACAACTATGCAACCTTCTATGAATACGATACAGAAGGCGGTTTAGTAAGAGTAAAGAAAGAAACAGAACGCGGAGTGTATACCATACAAGAAACACGCTCAGGAAACTCCAAATTAAATCAATAGCAGATGATAATGAAAAAAGTAGCTATATATCTGTTACAAAGTATCCTTTTATTGGGACTTGTACAAAATACAGAAGCCCAAAAACCAAGTGTAAAAGAGTTATTAAATAAAGTCTCGAATTTTTACATAAAAAAGAATCAATATCATGTAGATATGACTTTTACCATGTACAGAGGAATTACAGGAAATAAAGTAACAGAATCTTATACAGGTACCATGGAAAAGAATGGTAAGTATAATAAAAATAGCATTTTAGGAACATTAGTATACCGTTTTCCACAAGCACAATTAATAGTAGATAACAATCAAAAAAGAGTTATTTATAACGATTTAGATACCAGTGAAATGCAAAACTATCCTGTTGATCTTAGTGCCTACATGAAGTATTATGATAAATCACAAATATTAGAAGAAGGTAATCAATGGGTATGCGAACTAGTAGTATCACAAAATACGTTTTCAGAACTCCCTTATGGTAAAGTACTATTGTATATAAATAAGAACGATTACAGTATTACTAAACAAGTCCTGTTTTTCTCAAACCTCATTCCATTTCAAGGAAAAGAATCGTCAGATATAGAGCAGGATTACGGAAGACTTCATATTGATTTATCATATAATTTCAATAAGGAAATAGAAAAAAAGGAATTGGCATATTTCATTACAAAAACAGCCAGTAGTAAAATACAATTACAAAAAGATTTTGCTAGCTATCAATTGATAGATCAAACGGAATACAATAAATAATCAGGTAAATATTAAAGCGAATGGTTACTATTATGAAACATAAAATCACAAAAATATTGTTTTTTCTTTTGCTAATGCAAGCGTATTTTTTAAATGCTCAAGAGAAAGTAAACTATAATTCTACCGAAATTGAAGCTGTATTGGGAACCACGACACCCTTACAATATGTAACCGCCAATTTGGATAATACAGGCGTATTAAAAAATATAGATCCTATGGGGTATATAAGCCTGTATGTTAAAGAAAATGAACCTCCAAACAATTGGTTTTCCTATGCATTACGGTTAAATGTCACTCCGGCGTCGCTTTCTGGAGCATTTGATGGTACTCCTAAAGAAATAATACTAAAGGTAGAACACAATACATCGGGAGGAGCAACAGGAAACTCAATAGATATAAGTAAACATATAGCAGTAGGAGCCTATGGCGTAAAGGTAGAGCTAATAGAAGCTATTTATACAGACCTATCTACTAGTGCTACACCAGTCTCTAATGGCCCTGTACCTGCAAATATTGGTTTAGAACTAGGGTTTAATGCGACAACATTTAAAGCCTTATCACCCACAATACCATCGGTTACAGTGACTCCACCCGTACCTAATAGCAATGAAGTAAAACTAAGTTGGAATGCTATTGATGGCGCCATGTCTTATGATGTAGAATGGACATGGGTTGATGGATATGATGAAAATGAAAACATTCCATTGCGACCTCTAAATTCAATTCCTTTCACGAAACGCGATTTCGAACTAAATAACACGCGAGTACAAACCTCAAAAATAGAGTATAATATACCATTAATTTATGCCAAAGGCTATTTAATTTATAGAGTAAGAGCTGTAGGAAGATTTCTAGAAAACACCAATGTTTATAGATATGGCAAATGGAGCGAAGCAGAAAGTAATACTCCAAATTTTCTGTCAGATTGGAATGCTGTATATACTATAAATGATGATCATCAAGTCGATAAAAACTGGCAATTTCAAGCCTCTTATGCAGAAGAAGGTAAAAAGAAAGAAGTGGTTAGCTATTTTGATGGGACGCTACGTAACCGCCAGACCGTAACAAAAATTAACTCCGACGATAATATTATTGTTGGCGAAGTTATTTACGATGCGCAAGGGAGGCCAGCAGTAGAAGTTTTACCAGTGCCTACTAATGGTCTGGCAATAGATTATAAAGATAATTTTAATCTAAATTCAACAGGACAAGTTTATAGTTATCAGGATTTTGATACGGACGACCGAAATATTTTAGATCAGGAAACTGTATTAAAAGCTATGGATACTCTAAGTGGAGCTAGTAAATATTATTCTCCAGAAAATGATCTAACAAGCCCGTTTAAAAATAGGATTCCTGATGCAAAAAGCCATCCTTTTTCTCAAATAGAATATATGCCAGACAACACAGGAAGAATTCTTAGAAAAGGAGGCGTAGGTACAAAGCATCAATTAGGGAGTACCCATGAAATGGAATATCATTATGGGACTCCAGAACAAAAAGAATTAAACCGCTTGTTCGGGTATAGTGTGGGGCACTTTTCGCATTACAAAAAGAATACAGTAATAGACCCTAACAGACAAGCCAGTGTTAGTTACATAGATCCACAGGGAAGAACTATAGCAACAGCACTTGCCGGTATTTCCCCAAGCAATTTAGATGGTTTAGATGATGAAATAGATGCTGGTGGAACGTTACATAAACGTGTGACCACAGATTTATTAGGCAAACTAAGCCCTTTAGCTAAAGATACAATAACAGATAATAATATAAGGCAGTCAACTCAAGCCTTTGGAGCCCAAGAAGATGCCTTAGTTTATTCGGCAACTAAACTTGCCATAGAACCGTCTCAACTAAACTTTAAATATACACTAGGACAAACAGATTTTGAATATACGTGTATAAGTGGATTGGTGAATTATCCTGTCGTTTATGATTTGTTTGTAGACGTATTAGATATAAAAGGTAACAGTCTTGTGTTAAATCGTGAAGATCCAACCTTTGACCTTTCAGATTTTACGCTAGATGTGCCAAGAGGTTCCTATAGTATTATTAAAAACTTAGTAGTAAATAAAGATACATTAGAAACCTATGCAGATCAATTTATAAAAAAATTAAGTACACCAGGAGATGCATGTTATATAGATCCAACAGTAGTAGTACCCATTCCAACAGAAATTATAGATGGCTGTTTTGTAAGTTGTGAAGACTGTGAGAGTTCATTAATCACTGAATATGGTGATAAAAATGGATATAGAGATGCCAAGATGGCTGACTATGATTTCACAGATTTAGAAGAAGCCTTAACCACAGCAGAATTAGATGAAGAAAAAGCAAGATTAACTTTAGCTTTTGAAAACCAATGGGAACAACTCATTCTAGCCTGCAATGCACCTTGCGAAGATGGTACCGATTTAGTAAACCTTTCCCCAGAAAATAGAGTAGCTAATTCCATGTCTTGTAGCATCGCACGTACAGCCTTGTTAGACGATATGAAACCTAGCGGACAATACGGGCAATATCCAAGCGCTTTGATACAAGATGGAAATGGAGAAAAAGCAGAAGCTGTTATTCAAGCCGAACTGAATATTTTTAATGATGGTAATCGCCTTGTAAGTACACAAACAGACGATATCCAGATTCACAATAGCTGGCGTAACCCAAGACACCCAGACCATGATCCAGCTCCTAACGGAAATGGATTGTACACTGAAGGTCATTATTACAATACAGACGGTACCATAAGCTATATCAAAGTAAAACAGACTACAGATGAAGAAGGAAACAATACCTATGCACCAGATATTCAATTAGGTGTCGAATTAATACCAGTAACAAAAAACACGAATAACGATGAATATCTGGTAGAACCTCAATATTTAACCAATGTAGAAGATTTTATTGCTTCTGGTGTTTGGCAAAACCAATGGGCAGAATCACTTATCGTTTACCATCCGGAATACTGCTATTTACAATATGCAGAAGCTGTTTGTGGTATTACTAAAAATGTTACAACTGTCGCAGGAAGTCCTTTAATGAATTCAGACGGCTACGATTTGCATTTACGTCTATTAGATACCTATACTAAAGCAGGAGCTTTTGTAACTGGCACTTCCATTATGTTACAAGATCCATTCTTTTATGGAAGCGTTCCCCCAACTTTAAATAATGGTATAAATTTTAATTTACGTACCAATATCATGAACGAAGTTCTTACTAAAAATTATAATAACACAGGACTTAGTTTAGAAAAATATGCCCTAGCTATTGTAACATGTAATAGCGTTACAAATTGTAATGTTAGTGGTGTTACTGTAGGGTCATTAACAACGGCACAAAAAGATGAATATTGGAGTATCTACAAATCCAGTTACAGTAGTGCAAAAGAAATGATTCAAACCTTTTTTGGAAATATTTATGCAGAAAAAAATAACTGCTACAATGGCTGTATAGGAGAAGAAGAGGCACCAATAAATTTATTAGCAGTCTTAAAAGATATCAAAGATATAAATAAAGGGACCCTAGATGGTATTATTAAAGCTGGAGAAAATAGAATTTGCGATAGTGATGTGGCTAGTTTCTATGCCACAAAAGAAAAACGCTTTAAGCCATCAGATAATTTATACGATTCTGGACAAGATGCAGCAGATCTCGTAGAAGAATTTGCAGGATATACAGGCTATGAGTATTATATACAAACAGGTGTATGTCCGTTAGCAAGAGATTTACAAACCTTTTTAGAGTTTTCATTTAAAGATTTTGCAACCTTATCTCCTGGGATTTCCGGAGAGCGCACGTTTGGAGGAAAATACTTAAGTAGGGATTTGTATCAGGATTTAGGTGGAAACCTGGAAGAATTAGTACAACCAGGAGATGTTAAGTTAACAAGTACACCCAATGGTGTTGAATTAACATTGCGCTTTAGCGAACAAGCAGCATTAGTGGGAGACATTCCAATAACAATAACAATACCTGCTACCCGATCTTGGAATAATTATGCTGATACTGGTGTTAATGGTTGGGTAATTACTAAAGTAAGCCATATTAAATCAAGCTATGACACTGCAGGAGAGATCTTTACTTTTAAAGCAGTAGCACAGGTACGTAGTAGCTTTGAAGCTACAGATTATGAGGAAATTATTATTAGCGGTAGCACTCAGGCTCGTATCTCAGATTGCAGTATTGTCCCTGATTCAGCTAGTGTTGGACAATATTTAGGTAACGGAGAAACCTCTGGGCCATTAGGAGATTGTAATAAAAAACAGCGTTTTTCACGGGCATTTATAACACTTTTAAATCACTTGTACAAAACCAATACTATAAATGCTACAGTTCCATTAAATAGTATAACAGCCTATAGCAACAGCTATTTAAGTACCTTTTTTGGAGGTGGTACAGCCACATGGAGTAATACAGGTAGCACATATTTTATAGAAGTTGATGGCGTACAACGTTTTATATTAGAGTTAGACGAAAATGAAACCTTACCAACCACAGGTGTAGCAGATTTTACGGGTATGGGCTTAAATTATGAATACAATAGTGAAGGGTTAATTACCCATCAAAACGTTCAAATTACATATTTAACATCAGCGTCCAATAAAATTCAGGCAAGTAAAGCTGGAACACTATCTCAAGGGATAGAAGGCAAACCACTAATTAACTTTTTATGTTGTGGTGATATTAATGATATTGCAGGAAAGCCTGATCCTACAAATTGTACCCCTCATTTTGGATTTGTTTTTGCAGTGCCAAATCGAGCCCCTTTAGTATCGACAAGTCCTTTAGCAAATCCACCTGTAGTAGGCAATGATGGTAGATTAAATATCGGAAAAGGTATTGTGAATTTTATAAATACAAAGTTAACAGATACGTTATATATAACTACTATTGATGATCATTCTGGGGGTAATGCTAGAGTAAGAAGTTTTGAGACAGATTATAATTCAGCAGTAATAGAGCCAGTAGTTAATAGTAATAATGAAGTTACTTCGTCTGGTATATTACAAATACAAGATTTTCCGTATTCCAACACAGTAAATACAATATTTACAGCAATTAATAATAGTTCATTTAGTAACAATACCACAGGAATCACAATCCCAATGGATATTACATTTGTTATTATAACTGGAGACAATGTTAGTAATATAGAAAGTACCAAAACACAGTATAATGATTTGTTAGCTAATAATAAATCCAAGAAAGTCTTTTTCATCATTTTAGATGATAACACTGTAAGTGGCATAGGAAGCCCATATGATTATGTAAGTGCAATAATTAATAAAGTTCCTGTTGATTATTCGTCCACATTAAATGTATTAGATTCCGATTTTATAATGTATTCTACTGCAGATCTTATTGATTCAAACTTTGAAAATACATTGAGAGACTTTTTATTAGATGCTTATAATGATGTTTGTCAAGCACCTGAAGAACCAAAAGTTACTTCTTGTCTCAGTTATATTGAAGAAGAAAACAGAGTAGAGGAACATTTATTAAATATTCTTAAAGACATTTTTTCATCTTATCCAACAGATCCTGTTACTAGGGCACCTTTTAATTCTTCAAATACAGACGCTTTTCTTAATGATTCTTTCTTAAGTATTGAAAAAAGGGCTAATATCAAGCATACATTTTTCGACAGAAATGTTCAAAGAGGAATCGCCGATTATTCTATTTACAGTCACAATCCGTTAACGATGGATATTGATATTGGAAGAAATACAATAACAATACCAAGTACATATTTCAGTTTCAGATTAACTAACTCAACTTTCCCATTAGACCCTAGAATTGAGACAATAGACTTTACAAAAGTAAAAGAAGTCATTGCATTCGATATGATCGAAGAAATATCTAATGGCACTCTAATAAAACTAACTTATTTAAATGATCAAGATGTTATCGAGGAAAAAATAAGTTTCTTGAATTTTCATGTTAGAAGAACAAATAGTTTAAACTCAGGTACGAGTAGTAGTGGAAATTTTTGTGGTTATTGGGCTCTTGACCCCAATCTTAGTCAATTGGCTAATAGTCAAAGCACATTTTTAGCTTCCAAATCCTCAAAATCCACAATTCAACAAAGAGAAGCATGCGGTTCGGATATTTGTATCCCACCAATACCAGAACCAGTAAGCTGTACAGACAAATACCCAATATATACAGCGTTAATGAATACCATTAGCGATAAAGAAGAAGACCTAGGGGTACCATTAGCGGATGATGAAGGAGATATAGTAAGCGAAGATGAATTCTGCGCTAATTCATTCCAATATTTAGTAGACGATTACCAGTATTACATCACAACGTTTGGCATTACCAGTGTTTTAGATTTAGACTATATGTCCATAGCCCGTTTTGGTGCTACAGAATTTAATTATGGTTATTCAGCTATTAGAAGTATTATAGACCTTTATAGCACGCATGTAACAACAACAAGAGCTGATGCAAACCAATATACCATGAATTGGGCTGCATTTACATCAGACTATTTAAACCAACCAGAAAATCAAAGCACTTGTGTGCCAGCACCATTCCTTGTAGATTTTGGCTCAGTATCTATAGATATACCAGAAGAAACACCTTGCGAACAATTTTATGCAAGTGTCACCGAAGCCTATTCTAGAGATGTTTACGCTAATCTTTTAACTACTAAACGAGAAGAATTTATAAACGCCTATTTAGAGCACGCATTAAGTATGCCTGTAGAAACATTTAATATGGAGTATCCAGACAAAGAATACCAATATACGTTGTACTACTATGATCAGGCAGGGAACTTATTGCAGACTGTACCACCAGAGGGTGTAGATCGTTTTACAGAAGAAGAATTAGAAGCAGGAGGTATAAATAGTGCCATAAATTTATATAGAAACAATAACAATACAAACGAAGACACAACACTATTACCAGATCATGACTTAATAACAACATACCGTTACAATTCTCTAAACCAATTGGTGTGGCAATTTACACCGGATGGTGGTGAAACACGTTTTGCCTATGATGAATTAGGTAGAATAGTAGCCTCGCAAAACGCCAAACAGTTAGTAAACAATCGTTTTAGCTATACCAATTACGATGAACTCGGGCGTATAACAGAAGCAGGAGAATTTGCCCCTAAAATAGCCATTGCTATAGAAGAAACTACAGGGAAGTTAGTCTATACAGCAGATAATGCCCATGTAGAAACGTCGGAAATTATAAATAAAGTAAATGTTTATCCAAGAAATATTTCAGATATCCAATACGAAGTAACCACTACTGGGTATGATAAATTAAAAGGCGTAAGCCCTGTAGAAATTTTTGACACCGTAACTGATGATAACAATACAACAGATAATACCCGTAATCGTGTGGCAGCCGTTTATTATTACGATCTTAGAGATTATGCTAATAATATAGGAACAAACTTAGCAAACTATAACAATGCCCTTTTCTATAATTATGACATACATGGTAACGTAAAAGAGTTGGTGCAACATAACAAACTTATGGTTATAAATCCTAATAATTTCCAATCTGGAATAAAAAGGGTCTTGTATGAGTACGATTTAATTAGCGGAAACGTAAATAAAGTAAGCTACCAAAACGGCAAGGCAGATATGTTTGCGCATCGCTATACCTATGATGCAGATAACCGTATCACAATGGTTGAAACGTCCAGTGATGGTATGATTTGGGAAAAAGATGCAACCTATCAATACTATGCACATGGTCCATTAGCACGTACCGTATTAGGAGAGAAAGAAGTGCAAGGAATGGATTATGCCTATACATTACAAGGCTGGTTAAAAGGGGTGAATTCTGAAACTATGGTGCCAACAAACGATATGGGAACAGATGGTACAGCAACCTCACTAGTAGCACAAGATGCGATGGGATATTCATTAAATTATTTTGATGATGATTACCAACCTATAGGAGCATTAGGAGAATTAGGAGGATTAGGAGGATTAAATACATTTAGTTACAGCAACTCAAATAAAGTTACAGACCCAACAGCAACTGCAGGTAGAAACTTGTATAATGGTAATATTAAGCAAATGGTCACCAGTCTTTTAAAAGACGAAAACTTGTTAACCCCTCAATTAAATAACTATGGCTATGACCAACTAAATAGAATTAAAACCTATAAAGGAAACAATATAGGTGGAGGAGGCGAACTAACAGAAAGTTATTCTGCAAATTATACCTACGATCGTAACGGAAACTTAAAAACACTTAATCGCTCAACGCTTAACGGTAGTAATGATGTTGTGGCAATGGATCAGTTAACGTATGATTATAAAACCAAGCTAAACCCAGCAACAGGGCTGCAAGAACGTACCAATCAATTGGACGATGTACAAGATGCCTTAGGGGATACTGGATTTAATGATTTAGAAACACAACCCGATGGAAATTATACCTATGATGAAATTGGACAATTAATTAAAGATACAGCAGAAAACTTAGATACAATAATATGGCGTGTAGACGGTAAAGTAAAATCCATCGAAAAAACGAATGGAGATATTATTCATTTTCAATATGATGGACTAGGAAACCGAATATCTAAAACAGATATTGCCAGTAATAAAATGACCTTATATACACGCGATGCACAAGGTAATGTATTGGCAGTATATAATAGTGATGCTAATATACCAGCTCCAGAATACCCGTTTGATATTACACATAATAATTTACAAGTAACAGATTCACAAAATTTTACAGCTGTAAATACTATTGCCACTACCAATACGACAACAGAAAATACGGTAGAACCTACAGGGAATTTAAGCTATACAGCAGGAGAAAGTATAACGCTTTCACCTAATTTCCATGCGAAAGCGGGTAGTACATTTACTGCTAAAATAGAAGATGTAACCAATATAGGTGGAAACGATGGTATGTTCTTAACGGAACATCATATATTTGGAAGTTCGCGATTAGGATTAGAGCAAAAGAATTTGAAAATCACCGAAGAATCGATTACTTTTGTAGATACGATCTTTGAAAATGTAGTAGGTGACAAACGCTACGAGCTTAGTAATCATTTAGGCAATGTATTAAGTGTTGTAACAGACCGGAAATTAATATCCCGTGGACTCTTAAAACCAGATGTAGTTGCGTATAATGATTACTATCCCTTTGGTCAACTCTTACCAAATAGACATGGAAGCTCGGACTCTTATAGATACGGCTTCCAGGGGCAGGAGAAGGATGATGAGATTAAAGGGGAAGGGAATAGCTTGAATTACAAGTTTAGAATGCACGACCCAAGAGTGGGAAGGTTCTTTGCGGTTGACCCTTTATCTCCTAAATACCCTTCAATTTCTCCTTATTCATTTAGTGAAAATAATGTAATGATGTCTGTTGAGCTAGAAGGTTTAGAAAAAAGAGTTGTTATTGATAACACATTGGGTAATCCTAAATCTACAGATATTCACGATGTTGATATGGGAACATCTAAAGCCTACGATGTTATAAATTCTGATTTTGGTGCTGTAATTAAACAGCTTAAAGGAATGGATTTAATTAATTCTCAATCAACAGTTAGCTTTACACATACTGGTGTTAGAACTGAAATTATAACTACTGAATTACCTTGGTACTTTGGCGGTACTTCAAAGGATGAACATATTTTTGTTAAATATGATGTGTCATTTGAGATACAAGGAGCTGATTTTTCAGTACCAGTAGAAATGACTACAGGACTAAGTACTCACTTTGAAGGGAGTAATCCTATTGATTATGCATTAGTTATGGTTGGTGGGAAATTCATTCATAAATCATTGTTTCAAAAAGCAATACAGAAAAGTGTTTATGCTCAAGCTGCAGAACAAATGTTTAAAAACTTTTATGGAACAACAAGAGGTAAATTATTAGAAAGACTTGCGGCAACTACAAAATATAGTTCGTGGAAGTGGTTAGATGATGTTGCATCTAACTTTCCGACATTCGATTTTGTCAAAGGAGGAATGTATAGTTCTTTCAAAACATTTAAAGGAGAAGTTTTTCCTCTATCAAAATTTAAAAGTTATGTTAATGCAATCAAAGGAAAAATTGATAATGGATTTAAGTTTAAGAGCATTACTTACAAACCTACTGATGGAACTTTAGATATTTTAGTTCCTAAATCTCAATTAAAAGAGTTTATAAAAGAAGGAGGAAAACATTATAATAAAGCACAACAGCTTATTAAACACGGAAAGGATAATGGTGTAAAAGTAATTATCAAATCGAATTTATAAAAAATGACATTTAGTAATAAAAATTATGATTTAGAAACACGATTTACAGTTTATAGCTACAGTAGGATTGTTTTTTATGATTTCATAAAAAGAATTAAAAATGTAGGAATAAATATAACTTCCATTATTGGAGATGATGTAGAATATTATTCTGATTTTGAATATGTTATAAATAAAGATTTTTCCAATGGATTAATAATTATGTTGAATAATGACTATTCAATCCATTTTAATACAAATAAACATAAAGATAGCATCATTAATAGTTTTTCTTTTTACTTTGAATTTGAAGAAATATTATACAAGGATATTAATAGTTTTATAGAAAAATCTAAAGATATTTATTATTCATACATTACGAATTACTATGATGTAAAATGGCAAGATGAGGAATCGATATCTTCTTATAAGATTAATAAAAAATCCCTTAAAGGATTAAGCTATGGTATTGATTTATGGGATGAAAAATGTATAGACACATCTAAAAATTATGGTAGAAGTATTTATCGTGATGGGATTTTATATATAGCTAGTTATTGCACTTGGTTTGGAGATATAATTAATGAAAGTATAATTGATGAAATAGATTTTACTTATTCTAAACGCAAGCTTCAAAATGGTTTAATTGAAGTGAAATTGTTCAAAGATATTTTAGGAGATTACTCCAAATACAGAAAAAAGCAAAAGGAATTTTTAAACAAGATAGGTTTAACTGAGGATGCTACTGTTTAAGAAATACACAAAAGAATTAATAATAATCTCGGTTATAATTTTGTTAATCATTATCGATATAATGTATCTAACTTTTTTAGATAGTGAACTAAATCCTTTTTTACCTCAATATATTAAAGACGAATTACTACAACGTGCAGTATTGCAAAAAGCAGTTTTGATAGCTAGTAATGCAGTTGTTATTATCTTTTTGATTTTCTTTAAAAGAAATCGTTTTTTAGAAAAGTAATTTTTTATGAGTAAGCCCCGCTGTTCCCTAGTATGGCTACCGCTAGTATTTACTAGTGGCGTACAGAGTAAGTTTTAAGAGTAATAAAATAAATAAATTAAGAAGCTACTTTAGAGATAGAGTAGCTTTTTTTAAGCAATAGCCTTAATCTTTACAGATTTAATAAGGGCATCAAGCGTATAAAGAATATGGTCTTTATCTTCAGTATTCATTTGTTGAATATCAATAATACGTTTTAAAAGCTCGCTATCCACTTCAACAGCAACCTTGCCCACTAAAAAGTCCAAAGACACATTTAAAACATCCGCAATTTTGCTAGCCACCTCAATCGATGGTTTTACTTCATCACGTTCGTAACGTCCAATAATATCACCAGAAGTCCCAACTTTTTTACCCAAATCGTTTTGAGATAGTTTTTTCTGCTTGCGTAGCTTGGTAATATGTTGTCCTAAAGTCATACTTAAAAGTCGTTAAAATGCTATATATAATAAGGTTTAAGCAAATATAACTGATATAAATAGCATAACAAAGGTAAATAAATCTTGTTTAAATCTGATAAATGTTTTAGTTTTGTGATAAATAGGTCAGAAAATAAATTTATCAACAATGTTAGATGCTCAAAACCCAAACAACTATTTATACAAAACAAAAGATATAGAACTTCACATTTTAGGCGGTCTGCAAATAAACAGATTAGAAAGTCTACGGGTAACATTAAGTATTGAAAAGATAACCAAAACCAAAGCCGTATTAAATATATTAAGGCAAAGCATCGATTTATATAACGACAACCAAGTAGAAAAATTGGTTAGAAAATGCGCAGAACGCTTAGAAATAGGAACAAGCGTTATTAGAAAAACGTTACAAGAACTAACCAAAGAGTTAGAGAACTATCGTTTTTTATTGACATCAAAACAAGCAGAATCACAAAAACCATTTAGCAAACACCTAACAAATATTGAACAGCAAGAAGCGATAAACTTCCTTAAAAGTAAAAACCTATTAGAAAAGACAAACGAACTTATTGGTAAAAGCGGAGTAATAGGCGAAGTCGATAACAGACTATTAATGTACTTAATCTTCACATCAAGAAAAACAAACAACCCATTACACTGCATCAGTTTAGGAAGTAGTGGTGTTGGAAAAACACATTTACAATCCAAAGTATCGGAACTCATACCCGAAGAAGATAAAATAGAAATCACGGTATTAAGCGCCAACGCCTTTTATTACTTCAACCGTACAGAGCTACAACACAAACTAATATTAATCGAGGATCTGGATGGTGCAGAATCTGTACTCTATCCATTACGGGAACTGCAATCTAAAAAACGCATTACCAAAACAGTAGTACATAAAGACAGAAAAGGTAATACAAAAACCATCCATTTAACGGTTGAAGGTCCTGTAAGTGTTGCAGGTTGTACTACACAAGAAAGTATTTACGAGGATAATAGTAATCGTAGTTTTCTATTATACATCGATGAAAGCGAACAGCAAGATAATAGAATCATGCAATACCAGCGTTTTTTAAGTGCAGGGAAACTTAATGAACAAGAGCAGGTTGGAGCTAAAGAATTATTACAAAATGTTCAAAGAATTTTAAAGCCAATAAAAGTCATTAATCCTTATGCTGAATATTTAGAACTTCCTCAATCTGTATTTAAACCGAGACGTACAAACTCACACTATTTACAGTTTATAGAAGCAATCACATTTTACAAGCAACAGCAAAGAGAAAAGCGATACAACGAAGAAACAGGCGAAGAATATATAGAAACCACAATCGAAGATATACAAGAAGCCAACGAGCTGATTACAGAAGTTTTGTTACGAAAAAGCGACACTATTACAGGCGCAACCCGAAACTATTTAGAACGCCTCAAGGCGTATTTAGCAAATAATAACCAAACCACGTTTACAAATGCTGAAATCCGCAAAAATCTACGGGTAAAGGAAACCACACTCAGACGTTACAATAAACAACTATTGGCAGAAGATTATATACGAAAAATAAAAGGTAAAAAAGGAACGCTTTACAGTTTTGAAATCGTAAACGTAGACGAATACAAGAATCTAAGACAGCAAATAGACAATGCTTTAAATAACTGCCTCACCGTTCTACGGTGCGCCACTTCGCCAGAGGTTCGCCACCATGAAAATGGCGAAGTTAAAGTAGAGGAAACCAATTAGTTAAATCCACTTCGTTATACAATCTCAAAAAAACACCCGCAGAATGAAAAATCTATCCATAAAAAACCACAGTTATAAAGAATTATTAATAGCCTTTAAGGCGTGGTTGGATATCTTAGGATATGCAGAAACAACCGTTTACAACTTACCCATACACTTACGAGAGTTTTTTAATTACTTGGAAAGCAAAAACATTAATCAAATCAATCATATAGCCACTCAAACCGTAATAAATTACTACAAACATTTAAAAGAACGCCCTAACCAAAGAAGAGAAGGGGCATTAAGTAAAGGGCATTTAAACAAGCATCAGCAAGCACTTTACAAGTTTAGGGAATACCTAAAACAGCACAACCATAAAGGCATAAATATCCACTTAAAACACGAGGAAAAAAACGACAAGGACAGTTTAAATGTATTGACACAATTGGAAATAAAAGAACTCTTTGAAGCTACTAATCACAGCAATACAGACCATAAAATACGCTACAGGGATAAAGCCATATTAGTATGTTGTTACAGTTGTGGATTGCGAAGAAACGAGTTAGTACATTTAGATACGAGCGACATTCTTTTTGATAAACAACGCTTGTTTGTACGACAAGGCAAGAATTACAAAGAGCGCTTTGTACCATTAAACAGGCACAGCTTGGATATACTGGAAACCTATATCTACGATTATAGAACCCAATTTTATAACTACAAGAAAACCGAAAGTCTGTTCATTAATTACAGAGGAGGAAGATTACTGGGTATGAGTTTTGCAAACCGTTTAAAGGCTGTTATCAAAGCAACAGAAAATAACGATTTACAAGAACGGAATATTACACTTCACAGCTTGCGACATAGCATTGCAACCCATTTACTGGAACAAGGCGCAGATATAGAACAAATCAGTAAATTTTTAGGACATAGCAGTTTAGAAAGCACACAGATATATACCCACTTCCTAGCAATACCAAACACTATTAAACTAACAAACAGACCGCCACAAAAATGGAACAAGAGAAAATGATTGCCTGCGGTGGCTCACCGCTGAACACGTACGAACATTATTTAGAGAAAAACGGTTACAACGACAAGAGCATCACAACCTATCAAAGAAACGTAACGAGGTTTAACGATTGGTGTAAAACCTATGGAACAAATGCAAAAACCATAGATTATAAAACGTTTTTAAGATACATTGAACACTTACGAAAAGGGAACCTAAAACCAAGAACCCTTCAAACCTATATAGGCAATTTAAAAATCTATTTTAATTATCTCACGGAAGAAAATTACAGAGAAAAGAACGATATAAAAGACCTGAATATAAAAGGTGTTAAAAGACATATTATACATGACACTTTAGAGTTCGAAGAATTAGAGGATTTATATTATAGCTATCCAATAAACAAAGGAAAACTAATTGCAAGAAAACGAAATAAAATAATTATTGGACTTCTTGTTTACCAAGGCTTAAATACCAGAGATTTACAATTGTTGGAAGTAGAACACATTAAACTCTATCAAGGTAAGATTACAGTTCCAGGAACAAGAAAAAGCAATGCACGGGATATGGAGCTAAAACCGTTCCAACTCATGGAATTTATGGAGTACATTAACGAAGTTAGACCAAAGATTTTAAAGGAAACCAATAAAGCCACAGAACAACTGTTATTACCAATCGGAAGCAGTTTAAAACTGCATAATACCATCCATAAACTATCCAAAGACTTAAAAGCCATTAATAACAGTTTTACAGACACAAAACAGGTAAGAACAAGTGTTATTATTCATTGGTTAAAACAAAGCGGATTAAGAAAAACCCAATATCTGTCAGGGCACAAATACATAAGTTCAACCGAACGTTACCAACAAGACGACTTAGAAAGCTTGCATGAAACTATAAACAACTTCCACCCTTTGCGCTAAAAATGCAATATTATGAAAATACACAACAGAAGTCCGTAAATAAAAATACCTAAAATTTATTCCTTGAAAAGTATCAAAACCATAACAAAGTGTATTTTTACAATTAAATCCCGCTATGTCTATAAGTTAAGGAAACTCTTATGCTGTACTGATACTACAGAAGGAAGACTAAAGCGGGTATTTTTAATCCTTAAAAAGTATCAAAATGAAATCACAAGAATTTAAAGAAAATCATCTTTATACCTTACAAACCGACCCAAAAACCAAACAGAATTACATAAAATTACCAATTAGTAATTTAAGCGAACTTGCCTATATGCATGAGTCCTTACTTGACGGTATCTTGTTGTTGACCCAATTAGAGAAAGGGCTGTATAAAAACGAACAGATGCAAAGTACCGTGTACTGGTTATGCAGGTTGGTGCTAAAGAGTTATCCAAATGAGGAACTTGAAGGACTTTCAATAATGGATAAATACTTGGAAAGTTGCTCTTAAAACAGACATCATAAATTGGGTGCTGTAAATTGCGGCACCCAACTAAAAATATAAAACAATGGAACAGAAATTGTATCTTTACAATAAGAAAAAGAATATTATCATGGATTTACAAGCAGATTTAAAGTGGATACATCAGGAATTAGATAATGTAAAAGACCCTACTTTATTGGAGGCTATAAAAAACATACTGAAATACAGAAAAAAAGTATCGTCAGAGCGTATTAGCATTGAGCAGTACAATAAAGAGCTGGAAGCTTCAGAAAAAGAGATAGAATCAGGTAACTTCTATACCCAAGAACAAGTTAGAAAAAGAGCAAGTCAATGGGGAAGAAAATAGTTTGGTCTCCGACATCATTACGCCAACTAGAAGAAGTACACACGGATATTTTTGAAGTCAGCAAATCTTTAAATATTGCAGATAGAGTTATTGGCGATATTTTGAGTAGTGCAGATGTTTTAAGCTCACAACCTGAAATTTATACGTTAGACGAAAACAAGTTAAATAATGACGGTAGTTATAGGTCTTATGAAGTTAGAACCTATAATATAGCTTACCGAATTTTAACTGATACGATACGGATAATCAGGGTTCGTTATTCAGGGAAAGAACCAAGAGGATATTAAATAATCCCCACAAAACAAAATCCAACTTTATCGTACCTCAAAACCCTCTGTATTTTGTTTTGTTCCGCTCTCTATGCTACACCCAAGCAACGTTACATAATAGAAGTTATAATACCTGCTCGCACCACCAATGCCGTAGTTATAACTGCTATTATGTAAAATTGCCGCAAAGCCTCTGCGCTTTTTACAGCCACTTCTGCCACCGCACTAGGAAAACATATTTATTTACTCCGTAAGCCATACTTCGGTTGCGCTCAGCAACCACCACACCGAATTTGCACAAAAAAAGCTTCACAAAAAGACACCGAGCGAAAAGGCTCGCCTTACTTCTTTGCTCGTTTTTTTGCACAACTCGTTCCACCGTTATTGCGTGACGCTCAATCGACGCTTAGTCTAGCATTTTAAAAAGCTGAAGATTGAGTAAGGACAAAGCCAAAACGAAAGGTTAAAGGCTAGTAAATCTTCATCTTTTTAAAACGGAAAATTGTTAAAATTATGGAAGCTACGGGATGCTAGACAAGTTGTCCTTTTCTATGTGAAAGTGAATGTTTATCATTGGAGCGGTCACACGGATTAATATTTTTTAACCATAAATCCGTGAACTATGGACATCGATTATTTATTAGGCATTCTTGGGCTATCTAAGTTAGTTATTGAAATTTATAAAGAAATTAAAAATATACTTCAAAAAAGGAATAGCGATAAGGATAAAAGCTAGGGGCTGTTCCTTTTTTGAAGTAGAACAACCGTAGGGCGTTAGTCTTCAACCGAGTGAGCAAGAGCTTCGGCAGTCAAGCGCTAGGGAGTATTTTACATAATTTACATTATAACTACGGTTTTGGCGAAGTGGGGAAGAAGCGACCGTATTATAATGCCAATTATGTAACATACCGAGGCTTTGGTAAGCAAGGAATATACAGAGGTTTTTGAGGCACGAAAATACTGGATATTACTTGCGTGGGGTTTATAAGAAAATACTATATTTACGGGTAATATACGTTCTTTAAAATATTTTTGAAACACCAGTTTTAAGCCAAGGTATGCGCTAAAAAACGGGCTTTTTTGCCAAAAAACGCAATGACTACTATCCCTTTGGGATGCTTCTACCCAATCGCCACGGTAACAGTAGCGACTATAGATATGGCTTCCAAGGGCAGGAGAAGGATGATGAAGTTAAAGGGGAAGGGAATTCTGTGAATTATAAGTATAGAATGCATGACCCGAGAGTGGGGAGATTTTTTGCAAGAGATCCATTGTCTTATAAATATCCTTGGAACTCACCATATGCTTTTTCTGAAAATAGGGTTATAGATGGGGTTGAATTAGAAGGTTTAGAATTTTCGCCATACCAAAGACACCAAGCTAGTGTGAAAATTGCAAAATGGAAGGAGGAGGCTAAAGGTGATCCAGCGAAATTAGCTGAATTAAGGCGAAATGAAATATTAGGTGCGACTATTGTATTTGGTGCGCTCTTAATTCCAGCTGATTTTGCTTTTACAGGTGGACAGTTTACAACCACTGCTGGTAAATTAGCTACTGCTTATTCTTTTGGAAATGCCATGCACAGTGCTGAAATGCAAACTTATTATAGGAATAGAGGAGATGAAGTAAGGTTAGAGGAATGGAAACAAGTAGGAGCAGAAGCAACAAAAGAATTATCTATAGAGTTTGGTATAGGGGGCATATTTTCTGGAATAAGTAAATTAAGAGCTGTTCATAAATTAATGAGACCTTTTGATGAACTAGTTTCTAATGGAAGAGTACCTGAATATGGAGGAGGTTTTAATGAATGGTTTGATGATCTTAGTTTAGATGAGTTTGATATGCTATGGGGAAATAGTAGTGTTAGAAAGCAAATAGAAGCTCAAATTAGAAAGCCTGGTAAATTACATGAATGGTGCATGGTGTGTGAAACTCCAAAATTTAAAGCATGGGGTGTTTCAATGGATGAAATACAAAGGTTTAGAAGTTTAACCAAAGATGTAAAAGGAATTAACCCTCATACAGGTCAACCATTCTCGCATAGTGCGACTACTGGAAGAGGTTCTGGGCCAAGTTCAGGTGCTTTTCACCAAGAATTACGTTCTATTATTAATAATAGTTCAGGGTATGACGATTTTGTTAATAAAGTAAGAGGGTTAGTTGAAGAGTGGCAAATTAACTCCACTGTAGTTCCTTTTAGATAGCTAATAATAGAATTAATTTTTATGAAAAAAATAATTGATGATTGGTTAATATATTTTGATAATCCCAAAAAGATTGATAAATCTCACTTTTTTACTCTATTTAGTGAGGGGCTTTCTGATAGTGAAATAAAAGTCGTTTTGGAAAAGTTTCCAAATAGTGATTTATTATTTGAAAATCTTGAAAACGTAAAAAGTATAGCTACTAACAAAGATATACTAAACTCTTCAAAAGAGGAGCTCATTGAATTAGTTAAAAAAGATATTAAAGAAAAAATTAAAGCCTGTCAATTAATTGGCGAAAACCAGTTTGTTGAACAATTGAAGAAATTGAAATACTATTTTATTGAAGACAATAATGAGTTTGACTCAATGGTTCTTGATAATGAAAATTATATATTTTCAAATTTTATATCCAATGTAAGTTTTTTTGTGGATTCAAAAAGAAAATATAAGTATGAAGCTTTTTATGGGTTAGAAGAAGCTATTTATTGTTATACTAATGATTATCAATTGACTTGGCATATAATGTCTCCACTTATTTCTGACGATATTAATTTTAATTATTACTATGATTTTATTAATAGAGGTGGAGATTATGTTATCTATAAAGAAGGAATTTATGTAATTAAGTGTATTAGATAATGGAGTGTCCCTGATGGTGCTAGTTTACCGTAACGGCTACCGCTAGTATTTACTAGTGGCGGTATGAGTAAGAAAAAATAAAGAGAAAAGCTTTTACAGTTATGTAAGAGCTTTTTTGTGTTTTAAGAGGCGTAAGCCTTTTTAGTTTTAAAATCACGTAGAGCCATATCAATCCCAGCTACCGCTAGCTTGTACCTTAAATCCGTAAGTCTTTTTATTTATTGAAAAGCTTAGATTGATTTTAATGAAAAGCCTTGTGAATAATGTTGTTTTTAGGTCAGTTTGCCTAAGACCGAGATACTTTTATAGTTTAAAATAGCA
>NZ_SRSO01000029.1 GCF_004791695.1 Flavivirga rizhaonensis
ATTACCAACGTATTTTCAATAGCCCCAAGGATACACTGGCACAACTTTTGGTATTCCATAAACTGGGATATAAAGATGCCATTGAGCCTAGATTGGATGCCTTCGAAAACCAGTTTGGGAAGGATCATCCAGAGATTTATACCGTACGCAATACCTACAAAAATATCAGGGAGCATAAGAAGGTTAAGGTGATAGATGTTGGAAGTACCGTAAAGGATTTTTCTTCCAAAAATTTAAACGGAAAAGAATTCAAACTTTCCAATGTTTTAAAAGAAAACAAATACGTATTGGTCGAATTTTGGGCGAGCTGGTGCGGTCCCTGTAGAGCTGAAATACCGCACATGAAAAAAGCATATAAGCACTATAACAAAAAGGGTTTTGAAATAGTATCCTTTTCGCTAGACCATGAAAGAGAAAGATGGGTCGGGGCCAGCGAAGAAGAAGCCCTTCCTTGGATTAATGTAGGCGACTTACAAGCCTATAAAAGCCCTGTGGTTAAAATGTATGGGGTACAGGGAATACCCAGAAATTTTTTGGTTGATAAATCAGGAACTATTATAGCCAAAGATTTACGACAAGAGAAATTGGACGAAAAACTGAAAGAACTACTTAAATAACACAAAGACACTATGAAAAAATTTATCTATCCACTGCTTATCATTTTAATAACCGTTAGCTGTAAGGAAGCTCCCGTAAAGGAAAATAAAACTGTAGTCTTAAAAGGCTCCATAGCTAATTATGACCAAGACACATTATATATGAATAACGTGTCTTCGAAGTCCATGCTTTTTAAAGAGGATATTCATACGATGACTTTACAAGATAAAACAAACTTTGAGTATCGTTTCGAGCTAGAGAAACCTACCTATTTTAGCATAGGAAGGACCTTTTTATATCTATCTCCTGGCGATAGTCTGGTCGCCAATTTAGATACCAGAGATAGAACCTATGCCTCATTTGCGGGTAAAGGAGCGCAGGCGAATAACTATTTAAGAAATGTAACGTATCCTAAAAGTGGTTCTTTTTGGTATGATAGAGATATATCCTCAAAAGTTGAGACGTATAAAGATATGCCGGAAGCCTTTAAGGTGTCGGTTAAGAAACGTACAGATGAACTTAATAGTTTAACCCATGTTTCAGAAACCTTTAAACGTTTGGAAACAGCACGTATCAAGTTTGATTATGTTAATACGTTGGGCAGTGGCGTGTTCTATTTATATTTTGGAAAAATGAGAAAAGAAGAAATGACCCAAGAGGAAATGAAGGAGAAAATGAAGGAGGCAGACCAATATTTTATTCCTTACAGAAAGCCCTTTCTAGACGATTTCAACAACACCGACTATTTGCAATTAGAAGTATTTCAATCGGTGCTCTCTGCATTGAGAAAGGAAGATTTTAGAACGGATCATGAACTTCCCGAGCTGAATGATACCTTACAAGAGTATCTCACAACTAGCGATTTAACAAGTAAAATAAAGTTTGGTGGGTATTCAAATGAGTTGGGAGACGAATTAAAAGAAGGAGCGCAAAAGATAAAAAACAAAAATTATTCGGCTGTACTACAAAACATTCTAACCGAATATGCTACCCTAACAAGGGGAAATCCTGCATCAGATTTAACTTTCACAAAACTGGATGGCAATACCGTTAAATTGAGTGATTATAAAGGTAAAGTAATCGTTTTGGATTTATGGGCAACCTGGTGCGGACCTTGTATGAAAGAAAAACCCTTTTTCGAAGCCCTAGACAAGAAATATCATGGAAACGAAAGTGTCGCACTTATTTCACTGTCTATAGATACCGAAAAAGTCTGGCGTGGTTATTTCGAAAAAAATGAAGTGAAAGGTGATCAACTACAAATAAACAGAAGCCAACTTACCGATTATAAAGTTTCTGGAATACCAAGGTTTTTTGTGATCGATAAAGAATTTAATGTCGTAGATGTATTCGCGCCTTTACCTTCTTCAGGAGATTTGGAAAAACTAATTAATCAATATATATAACGTTAATAAAATAGTAAAGATGAAGAAACATATAATAATTGTCATAACACTTTTAGTCCTTTGGTCTTGCAAAAAAGAAACACCAATAAACTATGTTATTTTTTCAGGAAATATAAATAATACCAAGGGAGGAGAATTAATAATTAGATCCCTAAATGGCTTTACAAAAACAATCAATGTAAAAGAAACAGGTGTTTTTCAAGACACTTTGTTTATCGAGGAAGATGGATTATATGGTTTACGCTATGAGCGGATTAACTTTTTTCCATATTTATCCAAAGGGGCTAAGATTCAATTAAATATTGATGCAAAAGAACCCGCAAGTACATTAAACCTTACTGGAGACCATGCTGAACTGAATAACTATTTTGCATACAAATACTCAAAAGAATATGAATTTGCGATGGATAGAGAAGGAAGTTATAATGTAGATGAAAGTACGTTTGAAATTAAAATAAATGATTTCCAAAAAGACCTAGAACAAAATTTAGAGGCCATTAAAAATATTCCTGAAGACATTAAGGCTAAAGAAATACGTGCTATCAATTATTCTAGATTAGCTAAGAAAGGAAATTATGAAAGAATGTACGGCTATTTAAACAAAAATAAAGAGTTTAAAGCTTCTGATGCCTTTAAAAAAGAATTATCAGAAATGACTTTTGATAATAGCGAAGATTATTTATACTCTTCAGATTACCAACGTATGGTGTCCGATAAAATTCAGCAAAAAACTTATAATTTCTATGAAAAAGATTCATTGCCTTACCCAGAAGCACAAAGCAAGGCCATTTCTGAGATAAAAAATGAAGTTATTAAAAATGCAGAATTGTATAAAAATATTACAACGTTCTTAGCAATGTCTAAAGATAAAGATAAAGACTTCAATGATTTCTTAAATGCATCTACTAATGAAAAACATAAAACTCGTATTAAAGAATTGTTTGAATCTTTAAAGGTATTGGATGCAGGACAACCTTCTCCTAAGTTTGAGAATTACGAAAATTATGCAGGTGGGACTACCTCTTTAGATGATTTAAAAGGCAAATACGTTTATATAGATGTTTGGGCTACGTGGTGCGGACCTTGTAAATACGAAATTCCATTTTTACAGAAAGTTGAAAAACAATATCATGACAAAAATATACATTTTGTGAGCCTTTCTGTTGACAAACAAAAGGATAAAGACAAATGGAAAAAAATGATTGCAGATAAAGCGTTAGGTGGTATTCAAATAATATCCGATAATGACTTTAATACGCCATTTGTAAGCGGTTACAAAATTATGGGGATCCCTAGATTTATCCTTTTAGATCCAAAAGGTAATATTGTTCAAGCTAATGCGCCAAGACCTTCAGATGAAAAATTGGTTGAATTATTCAATGAATTAGGGATTTAATTTTTAATCGTTTAAAACTTTAACATTTTATTAATAGGGGAGAACCATAAAAAAAGACTCTTCATTATAAACACAAAAAACATAAAATCAAAAATGATAAAAAAACCACAGTTTAACCCTATTTTATTTTTCCTTTTCATAGGAATCTCATCATTAAATTTTTATGCCCAAAATATAGACTTAAAATTACCAATAGATAAAAGTTTTAAAAAGGGTGTTTTAGAAAACGGTTTAACCTATTATCTAAAAAGTACCGATGTAACCAAAGATGTTGCCAGTTATTACATCATTCAAAATGTAGGTTCTGTTTTAGAGAATGATGACCAACAAGGTCTTGCACACTTTTTAGAGCACATGGCATTTAATGGTACCGAGAATTTTGAAGGCAAAGGTATTTTAAATACCATGCAAAAACATGGTCTTGTTTTTGGAAGAGATATTAATGCATACACCTCTTTTGATGAAACCGTTTATAATATCAACAATATTCCCACCACACCAGAACTCATCGATACTGGACTTTTAATTTTAAAAGATTGGTCCAATTATCTATTGTTAACCGATGAAGAGATAGATGCAGAACGTGGTGTTATTAAGGAAGAATGGCGTACGCGACAAAGTGGAGGCATGCGAATTTTTCAAAAAAATATTGGCACCATGTTTAATCATTCAAAATATGCACAACGTATGCCCATTGGTTTAATGGAGGTTGTTGATAATTTTGAATACAAAGCGTTGCGCGATTTTTATCATGATTGGTACAGAACCGATTTGCAAGCCATTGCTATTGTTGGAGATATAAATGTTGATGAGATTGAAGCGAAGATAAAAAAAATATTCTCTACCATCCCAGCAGTAGAAAGCCCCAAAGAGCGTTTCGTAGTAACGATTCCCGAAAATGAAAAAATGCTATATTCTATGGCGATGGATGAGGAGGTTTCTACATCTAATATCTCTTTTGGAATTAGACACCCAAAGCCATTAAAAGAAGAAACCATTTCAAGTTTAAAAGAATCATTATTAAATAATATGATAACCAGTATGTTATCTTCAAGAATAAAAGAACTTTCGAGAAAGCCAGAAGCCACTTTTTTAAATGCTAGAATAAGTTATGGAGACCATTCTAGGTCAACAAAAGCATTGAATATGTCGATATATCCGAAACCAAATCAACAACATGCGGCATTTAAATCTGTTTTAACAGAAGTGAACAGGGCGGTGAAGTTTGGTTTTGCTAAAGCAGAAATAGAAAGAACTATTACAGATTTTACTAGTTATTACGAAAATCAGATTAGTAAAAAAGATGATATGTCTCATGGACGTATCGTTCAATTAATACAAGCTGATTATTTAGAGAATGTAGCTATTATAGATGTTGAAAAGGAATTTGAGATTGCTAAAGCCATATTTAATACATTAAAAGCAGATGAAATTCATTTAGCACTTAAAAAATTATACACAGATAAAAATAGGTTTTTAACACTAACAGGAGTAAAAGGTAATAATAATTTGACTAAAGAAGATGCATTAAATATAATTAATGACGTAGAAAATGATGCATCCTTAGAAGCTTATACAGATGAGTTTGGAGGCAAAACATTAATTTCTGGTATGACAATAAAAAATGGTGCGGTTACTTCAGAAGAAACCAATAAGGCTTTAGAATCGACAACGTTCACTTTAAGTAATGGTATAAAAGTACATTACAAATATGCTAACAAAAATGCTAATGATGTAAAATTAAAAGCTTTGAGCAAGGGCGGTACATCCTTATTAAAAGATACCGATCTACCCTCAACAGCTATATTGACTAATGTTATTCAATATTCAGGGTTAGGAGATTATTCTGCTACAGATTTACCAAAAGTATTAGCAGGTAAAACGGCAAGTACTTCTATTGGTATTTCAGATTTATCAGAAAGTATCTCAGGGTCATCTGTAACAAAAGATACAGAAACGATGTTACAGATGGTATATCTTCGTTTTGTAAAACCCCGTTTCGATGAAAATGGATATAATGTCATCATGCAAAATGTAGAAAACTACAAAATAAGAAGAAAGGAGAATATTGCTGAGAAAATGAAGGATAGTATGACTATTACTTTGTATGGGGCTAACAGTCCAAAGAAGCGCATATTTAATGATGCTTTTATTAAGGATATTTCTTTTGATAAAATAAAGGCTATCTACAATGATAGATTTGATAATGCTGCAGATTTCGAGTTTTTTATTGTAGGAGATATAGAAAAAGAGGCTTTAAAGCCTTTATTAGAAAGATACATAGCAAGTATACCTACAAAAGATACAAAAGAAATCTGGAAGGATAATTCTACGCCTTGGTTAAGTGGGAAAATAGATAAAGATATTTATCTAAAAATGGAAGATCCAAAAAGTTCTGTAAGGATTTCATATAAAAATGACTATAAATATAGTTTGAAAAATGCTTTAATAGCTCGTGCATTAGGAGATATACTGGATTTAAGGTATACCGAAACTTTAAGAGAGGAAGAAGGTGGAACATATGGAGCCAGTACGAATGCTAGTTTGTCTAAACGCCCATTACAAAAAGCATCTATCTCTGTTAATTTTGATTGTAACCCAGACAAGGTAGAAACCTTAATAGCTATAGTACACGAAGAAATAAATAAAATGGCAGAAGGACATATTCTTCAGTTAGATTTAGATAAAACATTAACAAACTATTTAAAGGAAAGAAAGCAACAAAAAGATTATAATAGTTATGAAATGAGTTTGTTAACGCGTTATTATCGTGAAGGTTACAATATGAATGATTCAAAGAATTTTGAAGACATTGTTAATAACATTACAACAAAGGATATTCAAAAATTTGCTAAGACGCTTTTAAAAGACGCAAAGTCTTATGAAATTGTATTCAAGCCTAAGGTTTAAAGTATCAATTATAATAAATAAAATATAAAATTAAAATATAGCAACATCTTTCTTAATACTTTTGTTTTTGTGTTAATTATATTCGAGTTAGTCCGTTGAAATATAATAAGTGAAGAAAGATAACAAAAGGGTTATTTTTATAAATAACCCTTTTTAATAAATACATTAAGTGATATTATGAAAAAACTTATTCTACTGTTAGCCTTATTTTCTTTAGTTATAGGAAATTCTCAAGTTTTTGATCCAGTTAAGTGGTCAACCTCTGTAGAGAAAATATCTGATACCGAATATAAGTTAATTTCTAAAGCAAGTATAGAACCAGGTTGGCACTTGTATTCTCAAGATGTGCCTGAAGGAGGGCCAATAGCTACAACCTTTACTTTTGATGAAGCGAATGGTGCTTTTAAGTCAATAGGCAACACCATTGAAGAAGAGGGGCATACTGTTAATGATCCTGTTTTTGAAATGAAGATTAAGTTTTTTGAGAATCAAGCTGCTTTTGAACAAAAAATAGAGGTTTTAGGTGATAAAAAAACAGTGAATGCTACTGTTGAATTTATGGTATGCGATGATACCAAGTGTTTACCGCCTAAAGAGGTTGATTTGGTTTTTAATTTACCAGCTTTAACCAAATCGGAACCAAAAGCAGTTGAAGAAAAACCTGTAATTACTGAAAAAGCTTCAGTTACAGAAGGGCATTCAGACACACCTTCTTCAGAATCAGAATTAGAAGGAGTAAAAATAGAGGAAAATGATAATGCAGCAGTTATTTCAGAAAAAACAGAAACAGAAAAACCTTCTTCAAATTCAGGGTCAAAGAAAGGACTTTGGACCATATTTTTTATTGCCTTTTTATCTGGTTTCGCAGCATTGTTGACACCATGTGTGTTTCCTATGATTCCAATGACGGTAAGTTTCTTTACCAAGCAAAGTAAAAATAAAGCAGCAGGGATTAGAAATGCTATTATTTATGGTGTTTCAATTATGGTTATTTACGTATTGCTAGGAGTTATAGTTAGTTTAATTTTTGGCCCCGATGCACTTAACGCTTTATCAACCAATGTTTGGTTTAATATTGCTTTCTTCTTATTACTAATAATATTTGCAGTATCCTTTTTAGGAGCTTTTGAAATTATGCTTCCGAATTCTTGGGCAAATAAAGTGGATAGTCAGGCAGATAGAGGAGGCTTAATTGGTATTTTCTTTATGGCTTTAGCTTTAGCCATAGTGTCTTTTTCTTGTACTGGTCCCATAGTAGGAACATTACTAGTTGAAGCAGCGGCTGGAGGTAGCCAGGTAGGTCCAATTATAGGCATGTTAGGATTTTCACTTGCTATAGCATTACCCTTTGCATTGTTTGCAGCATTCCCAGGCTGGTTAAATTCATTACCAAAATCTGGAGGCTGGTTAAATACAGTAAAAGTCGTTTTAGGTTTTTTAGAGTTAGCTTTAGCATTTAAATTCTTGTCAAATGCCGATTTAGTATTACAATTGCATTGGTTAGAACGTGAAGTATTTATTGCCATTTGGATTGCTATATTTGGAGCATTAGCCTTCTATCTTTTTGGGAAAATACAGTTACCGCATGACTCTCCTTTAACCCATGTTTCGGTTGGACGGTTATGTCTTGGTCTTTTAACACTCTCATTTACTATTTATATGATTCCAGGACTTTGGGGAGCACCTTTAAACTTAATCAGTGCTTTCCCGCCACCACAACATTATAGTGAATCTCCATACGGCGTTGGGTTTAACAAAGTTGGTTCTGGTGGTTCTGCAAATAATCATATAGAGGTTCCAGAAGGCGCCCACCTAATGCCACCTCATAATATCTTAGCTTTTAATGATTATGATAAAGGTTTGGCATATGCTAAAAAAATAGGAAAACCAGTCATGATTGACTTTACAGGACATGCTTGTGTGAATTGTAGAAAAATGGAACAAAACGTTTGGGTAAAACCTAAGGTATTAGATATTCTTAAAAACGATGTGGTTCTTATTTCATTATATGTGGATGACAAACGCAAATTAAAAGCTAGTGAAGTTATTGATTCAAAACTACGACCAGGTAAAAAATTAAAGTATATAGGACAGAAATGGAGTGAATTGCAAACCATTAAATATAAAACTAATTCTCAACCGTTTTATGTTCTTATGGATCATAATGAAGGCAATCTAATAGATCCAGTGGCGTATACACCAGATGTTGATGAATATTACACATGGTTAAAAGCGGGTGTTTCTAAGTTCAAATAAAAATTTATAGATATTGGAATAAAATTATGATAAAGACTATAAAGAATAAATTAACTTCTAAGTCTAAAGATAAAGATTCAAGCCTAGAAGACTATTTTAAATACTTTCGGAATAATATAGTTGGTGTAAACGAATCTTTTGAATCTCCTTATGGTAAGCAGAAAATTATTTATGCAGATTGGACAGCTAGTGGGAGACTATATAAGCCTATAGAACAAAAATTACTTAATCAAATAGGTCCTTTTGTAGCTAATACACATACAGAAACATCTATAACTGGTTCTGCAATGACATTAGCTTATCATGATGCTAGAAATATCATTAAAAAGCATGTAAATGCTTCAAAAGAAGATGTGCTTATAACAGTTGGAACAGGCATGACAGGAGCCATTAATAAGTTTCAACGTATTTTAGGTTTAAAATTAAACGAGAACTTAAAAGAACATACGGTTGTTCCAGAGGCTTTAAGACCCATTATTTTTGTGTCTCATATGGAGCATCATTCTAATCAAACATCCTGGTTAGAAACGATTGCAAATGTTGAAGTGATCCCTTCGAATGAGGCGGGTTTACCATGTGTTAAAAGTTTAAAAAAGCTTATTACTAAGTATAAAGATTGTCCAATAAAAATAGCAGCTATTACTGGGTGTTCTAACGTAACAGGTATTAGAACCAATTACCATGAAGTCGCAAAAATTATGCATCAGAATAATGGCTTGTGTTTTGTGGATTTTGCATGTTCAGCCCCTTATGTAGATATTAATATGCATCCGGAAGATGAAGACATGTATTTAGATGCTATTACATTTTCTCCTCACAAATTCTTGGGGGGACCAGGTTCTTCAGGCGTATTAATTTTTAATAAAAAATTATATAAAAATTTAGTGCCAGACAATCCAGGAGGCGGTACGGTGTCTTACACCAATCCTTGGGGAGACCATGATTATATAGATGATATCGAAACTAGAGAAGACGGTGGAACACCAGGGTTTTTACAGGCTATAAAAATTGCACTATCCATTCAACTTAAAGAGAAAATGGGAGTGCAAAATATTCTGGATAGAGAACATGAGTTGAATGCTATCATTTTTGAAAAACTGAGAGCCATAGAAAATCTAACCATACTGGCGCCAGAGCATACAGATAGGCTAGGGGTGTTCTCTTTTTATATTGAAGACGCACATTTCAATTTAATTGTTAAACTATTAAATGACCGTTTTGGGGTACAAACCAGAGGAGGTTGCTCTTGCGCTGGAACTTATGGCCATTATTTATTAAATGTAGACGAGACAACATCTAAATCTATAGAACAAAAAATATTGGAAGGCTGTTTAATAGAGCGTCCAGGTTGGGTAAGAATGTCTATTCATCCTACCATGACTAATGATGACATCCACTTTATTTGTGACGCTATTAAAGAGGTTGCTGAGCATTATGAAGTTTGGGGAAAAGATTATGAGTACAACGCTATTAAAAATGAGTTTATTCATAAAGGAAATCATGATATTGAAAAAGAGATAACCAAAGATTGGTTTAATTTATAAGCCATTTTTAGTTTTAAAGTTGTGTTGTCATTCCTGCGAAAGGCAGGAATCCACTTGAATAACAGAAATATTTAATAGCGAGTAGGTTTCTGCCTTACTGAACTGCGGTGTACCCGCATCTTAAAAAAAGATTCATTATTTACTTTTCTTTGCGCGTCCAAAGAAAAGTAACAAAAGAAAAGACGCTCCTTCGATAGGAATTTCTTCTCTTGGCTTACGCCTGAGAAGAACCAAGCACAAAACTTCGACGTCGCGCCCATGCGCCATCCAATACTATGCTCCTGGGTTTCGAAGCTTTTGTACTTTATTCTTACGAAGGGTCGGGGATTGCCTGATGGTCATTTTTCAACGAGCACCTTAATCCTTTTTTTAAATCTTATAATCCTCTATTCAGGGGGGACGACTTGTTCAAAAGAGGGCTAAGTGCCACGCCTTTGGTTGGAGGTTTTGTGGTTTCTACCTGATAGATATAACATATTATCACAATACAGCTTTTCTTTAATATTATTATAGTTACTGTTTAGGGCAATATTTGTGGGTACACCGTAGCTTACTGAAACAAGTTCAGCACAAGCCGCAGGAATGACAAGGCTTAATGTTGTTTTAAACCTTATTCGATAGTTCCTAAATAAAATCAAAAACCCTATTCAAAATAGGGTTTCTATTGTGTTTATTCCATACCATTGAAAGTGTCGTCTTTTGCTTTATTTTAGATAATTCAATAAACTTCACTTCTTTATTATTGATATCTATTAGAGACTTAGGGACAATAGAAACGCCAAAATTATTCTCAACAAGTTTATATATAGAGCTGGCGTGAATGGTATTATGAGAAATGATAGGAGAAAAACCGCTATCATCGAAAATTTGCATCACTTTTTCAAAATAAGTAGTACTATATTTAGGATCAAATAAGATAAATGATTCCTCTTTCAACTGCTGTAAGCCCTTAAAGGTTTCTTTATTTAATATATGACTATGTGGTAGTACCAGACAAAAATTTTCCTTTAAAATAGGCTTAATTTCCAATTCTTTTGGGACTCTGTCTAAACGTACAAAGCCTAAATCTATATCGTAAGAAAGTAACTCTTCTATTTGCTTATGATTTCCCATTTCTTTTAAGCTAAAAAGTAGATTAGGGTGTTCCTTCTCAAATGCTATTAATAAATTGGGAATTATTTCTTGCATGGCAGACCCTACATATCCAAATTTCAAATCACCTTTTTTACCATCATTCAATAATTTGGCATGATAAAAAGTATGTTCCAGGCTTTTTAAGTTTAAGGCTAATTCTTCTTTAAGATATTCGCCAGCCTTGGTAAGTATTACTTTTCTATTATGCCTTTCAAATAAAAGAACTCCTAAATCATCTTCCATTTGTTTAATCTGTTTACTCAATCCTGGTTGAGAGATGAATAAACGTTCAGCAGCTTTTCTGAAGTGTAAATCTTTAGCAACTGCTAGAAAATATCTAATATGTCTTAATTCTATTTGATAACTCATGGTTATTATTTTGTATTCTAAATAATCTTGTTAGTTATCAAAATTAAAAATAACTTTGTTATTCACCAATTTTTATAGCATGTCATTTAAATACGGTATAGATAATTTAACAGTTAAAAAGGTATTAGCTATTTCCAAAGGCGAATTAAATGCTGTTATTACTTCAGAAGCAAAAGAACAAGTTATTGCATGCAGAAAAAAGGTTGAAACCATGGCTGCAGGAAATAAAGCTGTATATGGTATTAATACTGGGTTTGGACCCTTGTGCGATGTACAGATCACAGTTGAAGAGACTAATAAATTACAAGAAAACCTGTTGATTACCCATGCCGTTGGCGTAGGAACTCCTATAGATAAAGAACTCTCGAAAATCATGATGATTTGCAAGGTTCATGCTTTATGTCAAGGGTATTCCGGAGTTCGACTAGAATTAATTGAAAGAATTTTATATTTCATAGAAAATGACTTATTACCAGTAGTTCCAAAGCAAGGCTCGGTTGGAGCGTCTGGAGATTTAGCACCGTTGTCACATTTATTTTTGCCATTGATAGGAGAGGGAGAGTTTTGGGCTGGTGATACCATTGAACATGCAAAAATAGGATTAGAAAAACATCAATTAACACCTTTAACACTACAAGCTAAAGAAGGTTTAGGTTTAATAAACGGTACACAATTTATTTTAGCACATACTATTGTTGGCTTAGATAAAATGGCCTATTTATTAGATTTGGCAGATGTAGCTGGCGCTATGAGTATTGAAGGATATCAGGGGAGCTCTTCTCCGTTTAGAGATGAATTACACAAAATACGCCCTTTTAAAGGAACCATTGAAGTTGCAGAAAGAATGTTTATGCTACTCTATAAGTCTCAGAATGTCGATTCTCATGAAAATTGTGAACGTGTACAGGATCCTTATTCCATGCGTTGTATCCCTCAGGTACACGGAGCTTCCAGAAATGCCTATTACCACTTAAAAGAGTTAGCAGAAATAGAAATGAATTCTGTTACTGATAATCCTATTGTTTTAAGTGATATTGAGGCTATTTCGGGAGGGAATTTTCACGGGCAACCTCTAGCTATGGCATTAGATTATGCCTCAATAGCAGCATCAGAATTAGGAAACATTTCAGATAGAAGATGCTATTTATTGTTAGAAGGCAAGTTTGGACTCCCTAGACTATTAACTACAGGTGGCGGACTAAATTCTGGTTTTATGATTCCGCAATACACAACAGCTGCTTTAGTAACAGAAAATAAATCATTATGTTTTCCGCCATCAGCAGATAGTATTCCAACATCCTTAGGACAAGAAGACCATGTATCTATGGGAAGTATATCGGGACGTCAATTCAATGAGATATTAGGAAATGTTGATAAAATATTAGCCATAGAATTAATGTATGCCGCACAAGCCTTAGAGTTTAGAAGACCCAATACATTTTCAGATATTATTGAAGAAAACTTTAGAATTATTAGAGAAAGTGTACCAAGATTAGAAGATGATAGAATTTTAAAAGACGATATTAATGCTATGATTCGATTAGTTAAAGATCAAGCATTCAATTTAAAGTAAACACAGAAATGACATTTCAAGATCAAATATTACAAGGTATTCCTAATGTATTACCGGCTAAGAAAGCATACCCTCAAGATGCAAACAGAGCGCCAAGACGAAAAGATATTTTATCAATAGAAGAAAAGCAATTGGCGATTAGAAATGCATTGCGTTATTTTCCAAAGGATTGGCATGAGGAGTTGGCTATTGAATTTGCTGAAGAGTTGAAAGCATATGGTAGAATTTACATGTATAGATTCAAACCAGATTATGAGATATATGCTAGATCAATTATAGAATATCCTGCTAAATCTACACAAGCAGCAGCGATCATGCTTATGATTCAAAATAACCTCGACCCTGCCGTTGCACAACATCCAGAGGAATTAATTACCTATGGAGGTAATGGTGCCGTATTTCAAAATTGGGCACAATATCTTTTAGTGATGAAATACTTGGCAACCATGACAGATGAGCAGACTTTACATATGTATTCGGGACATCCCATGGGATTATTTCCATCTTCAAAGAATGCTCCTAGAGTTATTGTGACTAACGGCATGATGATACCAAATTATTCCCAGCCAGATGATTGGGAAAAATTTAATGCATTGGGTGTTACTCAATATGGGCAGATGACGGCTGGTTCATTTATGTATATAGGACCTCAGGGAATTGTACACGGAACAACGATTACGGTTATGAATGCTTTTCGCAAAATTTTACCAAAAGGAGATGATTCAAAAGGAAAAATATTTTTAACAGCAGGATTAGGAGGCATGAGTGGAGCACAGCCAAAAGCAGGAAATATTGCAGGTTGTATTACTGTTTGTGCAGAAGTGAATCCAAAAGCAGCCAAAAAACGTTATGAGCAAGGATGGGTAGATGTATTGATTAACAATATAGACGATTTAATTATTAGAGTTCAAGAAGCCCAAGCAACAAAAGAGGTTGTTTCTATAGCGTTTATAGGGAATGTGGTAGAGGTGTGGGAGCGATTTGACGAAGAAAACATTTTTATTCATGTAGGATCAGATCAAACCTCATTACATATTCCTTGGACAGGAGGTTATTATCCTATAGGTATTTCATATGAAGAATCCAATCGATTAATTCGTGAAGAACCAGAGTTATTCAAAGAAAAAGTACAAGCATCGTTGCGTAGACATGCTGCGGCAATAAATAAACACACAAGGAAAGGAACTTATTTTTTTGATTATGGTAATGCTTTTTTGTTGGAATCGTCTAGAGCAGGAGCAGATGTAATGGCAGAAAATGGCATTGATTTTAAATACCCGTCTTACGTTCAGGATATTTTAGGCCCTATGTGTTTCGATTATGGTTTTGGTCCTTTTCGTTGGGTTTGTACTTCTGGAAAATCAGAAGATTTAGATAATACTGATGATATCGCAGCAACTGTTTTACAAAGCATCATGGAAAACTCACCTGAAGAAATTCAGCTGCAAATGCAAGACAATATTACTTGGATTAAAAATGCTAAAAAGAATAACATGGTCGTGGGGTCTCAAGCGCGTATATTGTATGCAGATGCGGAAGGACGTTCTAAGATAGCAGAAGCATTTAATAATGCTATAGCAACAGGAAAAATAGGCCCTGTGGTTTTAGGAAGAGATCATCACGATGTAAGCGGAACAGATTCGCCTTTTAGAGAAACCTCTAATATTTATGATGGCAGTAAATTTACAGCAGATATGGCTATTCATAATGTTATTGGAGATAGTTTTAGAGGTGCCACGTGGGTATCTATACACAATGGTGGTGGCGTAGGCTGGGGAGAGGTGATAAATGGTGGTTTCGGAATGCTACTGGATGGCACACCAGAAGCAGGAGCACGTTTAAAAAGTATGCTGTTTTATGACGTAAATAATGGTATTGCTCGTAGAAGCTGGGCTCGAAATAATGAAGCTATCTTTGCAATAAAGCGGGAAATGGAACGAACACCTAATTTAAAAGTAACAATCCCTAATTTAGTAGCCGATAGTATTCTTAATAATTTATTTAAATGACTACCTTATTCAAAAATATAAAAGAACTCATTCAAGTTCGAACAGAACCTATATCATTTGTTTCTGGAAAAGCAATGAACGAGTTACCTACCATAAAAAACGCTTTTTTAATTGTAGAGAATGGATTGATTTCTGATTTAGGGAGTATGGAAAATTGCCCTAAAACAGCATTTTCGGAAGTTATTGATGCCGCTGGAAAAATGGTCTTGCCATCCTGGTGCGATTCCCATACACATATTGTCTATGCAGGAAATCGCGAAAGTGAATTTGTAGATCGAATAAAAGGATTATCTTATGAAGACATCGCTGCGAATGGTGGTGGTATATTGAATTCGGCTAAGAAATTACAAGAAACATCAGAAGAAGCATTATATAATCAAAGTAAGGTTCGTTTAGAAGAAGTCATTCAATTAGGGACTGGAGCCATTGAAATTAAATCGGGATATGGCTTAACAACAGAAGCCGAATTAAAAATGTTACGTGTTATTAAACGTTTAAGAGAACATTATCCTATTGAAATTAGATCTACTTTTTTAGGAGCTCACGCTGTACCAACTGAGTATAAAGAGCATAAAGAGGCCTATTTAAAATTATTAATAGAAGACACGCTTCCAAAAATTGCTGAAGAACACTTAGCAGAATATATCGATATTTTTTGTGAAACTGGTTATTTTTCTGTGGCTGATACAGAATTAATTCTTGAAGCTGGAAAAAAATATGGACTGGTACCCAAAATTCATGTTAACCAATTCACGGCAATCGGTGGTGTTCAGGCAGGAGTCAATCATAATGCTTTATCTGTAGATCATTTAGAAGTCATGCGTGATGAAGATATTGAAGCTCTTAAAAAAACGAATACCATGCCTGTGTCTTTACCAAGTTGCTCTTATTTCTTAAGTATCCCATATACACCAGCTCGTAAAATGATTGATGCTGGGTTACCATTGGCATTAGCAACTGATTATAACCCAGGTTCAACACCATCGGGGAATATGAATTTTGTGGTTTCTACTGCTTGTATAAAAATGAAGATGACACCAGAAGAGGCTCTAAATGCAGCTACTTTAAATGGTGCCTATGCCATGGGATTGGAAGATAAAGTAGGCTCAATAACTAAAGGAAAACAGGCTAATCTAATACTTACCAAACCAATTAATTCTTATGGGTTTATACCGTACTCATTTGGCACAAATCAGATTGAAAAAGTGTATTTGAAAGGGAAAGAAATTGGCGTTTAGTTACAATTAATTGTTTGTCATTTTTTATGCGATTTCTCACATTCGTTCGAAATGACTCGGAACGTAGATTAAGTTTAGTGGTCATGTTGACAGTAGGAGACATCACATTGTGACTTTTGACAAAACGAAGGGACGCTTTATGTAATGCCTTAGTCGTTCTTCATTCGCATGATGACTAGTGAATTACTTCTCAATAACTTCTACTTCAAATAATTTATCCCAATGTTTACCAGTTACAAAAATGGTGTTGTTTTTTGGGTTGTAAGCGATACCATTAAGAACATCTAAGGTTTCATGCTGAGTGACCAATTTTTTAAGAGGAGAAAAATCGATAACACCAGTAACAGCCCCATTTTTAGGATTAATGATAGCGACACCATCTTTTTGATAACGGTTTGTGTATATGTTTCCATCAATCCATTCCATTTCATTGATCCCCACAATTTTCCCTTTATTAGTATACACTTGAATATATGATTCTTCAACTAACGTATTAGAGTTTAAAGACCATATTTTTTCTGTACCATCACTCTTATAAATGGTGTTTTCATTGTTACATAGTCCCCAGCCTTCTTTGCTGTTTCCATACTTGAAACTATTTATTTTATCAAATGAATTTACGTCATAAACAAAACCAGTACCTTCCCTCCAGGTTAATTGATATATTTTATCATTTAAGATAGTCAGTCCTTCTCCAAAATATTCATCAGCTAAGTCAACGTTTTTGATGACTTTCCCCGTTTTATAATCAATTTTTCTAAGTTTAGACTTTTTATAATGACCAGTGCTTTCATAAAGAGTATCATTAAAAAACTCAATCCCTTGCGTGTATGAAGTAATATCATGCGGATATTCATTAATAATTTTATAACTGTAAACTTTTGGAGGAACATCATTTAATATGGTAACGGTTGTAGTAACTGTTTCCTTTTCATTATTATTAAAATATACAATCGCTTCAATAGTTTGTTTTCCTAATTTGAAATTGGTTAGTTGAATAGTTTCTCCGACTTTCATACCATCCAGAGTATAAGAAACAGAATCTATAATGTGCTTTTTTTTGTTTTCTAAGGATAGAGATAAGGTCGTATTAATAGAAATATCTCCCTTATTCGTATTTGTTTTGATAGAAAAGGCACTTTTATTTTTACCGGAATTAGGTCCGCAAGAAATAATTAATCCACCTAAAAATATGATTAATAGATATTTGAATGTATTCATTGTTAATTTTTAATTTGAAGCAAGATATTTATTTAAAATCAGTTTAAAAAATCATTGTGAAATTTTTAAAAGATTGTATCTTTGTACCTGGCAAGTCCTACACAACCAGCTCCTGTTGAATCCTCCAGGTCGGGAACGAAGCAAAGGTATACGGTTGTAGCGGTGTGATGTAGGTAGCTTGCCTTTTTTTGTACCATAAACTTAAATCTTGAAAGCTTTAGCGAATCAAGATTTTTTAGTTTTATGTATTTCTATAAAGATGGGAATCTTTTATTTTTAATCGAAAAGAATTCTCCGAGGCTTGCCTCAAGGTTCCATTGAAATTGTCATTTTCGCGAAATCGTAAGATTCATGAATTCATTTACATAAAATATTAAGCAATGAATAAAGCGGGAATCCAAATAAAAACCCCCTAAGAGTTTAAGCTAAAACTAGCTAAATACCTCGTATTATTGCGTTGAGGATTGTTGGTTTTAAGAAATTTTTATTTGTATTTTTAGCACTTCAATTATTTTAAAAAATGTCTAAAGTTGTTTTAATCACAGGTGGTTCCTCAGGAATCGGAAAATCTATTGGAGAATACTTAACCCAAAAAAGTTTTATAGTTTATGGTACTAGTAGAAACCCTGATAAGTATAAAGATAGTAAGTTTCCTATTTTAACATTAGATGTTAAAGAGCATACCACCATATTGGAAACGGTTCATACTATTATAGAAAAAGAGGGTAGGTTAGATGTTGTTATAAATAATGCCGGGGCAGGTATAACAGGACCTATTGAAGAGATACCAGAAGCAGAAATTAAGACTAATTTTGAGACTAATTTTTTTGGCCCCATTAATGTTATAAAAACTGTATTGCCACAAATGCGTAAACAGCAATCTGGGTTAATTATAAATATAACGTCTATAGCAGGTTATATGGGGTTACCATATCGAGGTATTTATAGTGCGAGTAAAGGGGCTTTAGAACTTTTAACTGAGGCTTTTAGAATGGAACTTAAAGACTTTAATATAAAAATGACCAATGTTGCTCCGGGTGATTTTGCTACAAACATTGCTGCGGGTCGTTATCATGCCCCGCTTCTAGAAACATCCCCTTATTTAAAGCCATATGGAGATACGCTAAACTTAATGGATGAGCATGTAGATAGCGGAAGTCATCCAAACCTAATGGCACAGGCTATTTATAAGATTATAAATACTGGCGATCCGAAAGTACATTACAAAATAGGAGCGTTTATGCAGAAATTTTCAATCGTTTTAAAACGAATATTACCAGATAAGGTTTATGAAAAATTATTAATGAATCATTATAAGCTTTAATCCGTGATTAAGTATTAAAAAAATTATTAAAGATTGAAACTACTACAAGATCTATCGCTTTACTGTATTTTTTAATTTAACCATGGTGGTGCTATGTTGAAATCAAGAAAATACTAGGTTTTGTTGTATTTTTAACCTTCATTTCGAAGTTCTAATATGTAATGTGGGTTAAAAATATTTTCGGCATATTATTTGATAATTATTGTTTTTAAACTTAATGCTATGAAACAATATTTACCTATAATTCTTTTAATGTTCCTTTTTTCTTTTAGCAGTTGTGATGATGCATTGGATTGTATTATTAATGTAAGACCAGAATTACGTACTAAAACCTTGGCATTAGGATTTGTAGATGAGTATTATTCTGAAATGATTACTGCCGAGATTAAAAATGAAGTAAATGATAATGATTATAATTATTATTTCGATGTTGTAGGTAGGTTACCAGAAGGCTTAGAAGTATTCTATAATAGACGTAGAGAAGTTGTCTTTAAAGGAATTTCTAAAGAAGCAGGACGTTTTCGTCTTGAAGTATATCTGGAAGTAACACCGCACTATGATGAATATGGAAGGATTAATGGTCCGTTATGTTCCGATAATACCTCTGAATCGTACGTCTTGGTTATTAGATGATTTTACCTATCGATTTATTAAACCTAAAAGCTCTTTCTCGAATTTTACAGAAAAAATATTCGCATTGCCATTCACTATTTTTCTGTTTTTATCAACTATCATAGCTTTTGTCATTGGATGAATGGCTAAAGTTCTAGAGGCTTCTTTTGGATTTTTAAAAGTATACTCATTTTTACAGGTAAACTTGTTATTTTGTAATGAGTTTTTTGGTTTTTCAAGTCCATAATCATCAACATTAATAGTAATAAAAACAACTTCGGGATACTTTATTTGTAACTCTTTAATTTCTTTATGACTGTCTTTAAAATGTTCATGATAAGTATGTGACCAAAAACTAATAACCGTGGGGGCATTTATAATTGAGTTAATATCAACTTCAACACTATCATAATTAACAAGTTTAATATTGGGAATATTATAACCAGTTTTTAAATTATTCAAAGAATTAGTGAATTCTGTTAATTCCTTTTTGCCTTTTTCGCTTTTAGTTTTACTTAAATAAGATTTCAAAATGGCATTGTTATTCTCTGGCTTCTTGTTTTTAGATATATAATTTATTACCAACTCATATAATAATTCATCTTTAATAGCAGTATTTGTTATTAAACTATCAATAAGATTTAACCTATCCAAATTATAACATAAAGAATATCTGTTGAAGTGTTTGCCATTAGAATGGGCATTGTGTTCTTTTAGAGAAATATTGCTAAAAGTATACCTTAAAAATTTATTGTATTTATAATAATGAATAGATAAGTCATTATTATAATTAATATCTTTTCTATAGCTATAGAAATCTTCCGGAAGTGATTTTAAAATAGCCTCTTTATTATTTCCGTAGTGCACAAACGGGTATACTTCTTTACTGGAATAATAGCCATAATCTATATTGGCACGAGCTATTTTTTCAAATAAAGGTGAAGTTTCAAATTTACTTTTGAAAGTATTGAATTTTTTAACCTTTAGGTTTTTTAATGAATCTATACGATTTTGATAGACTGTAGGTGATAATTGACAAAGCTTAAAAATATATTTTTCTTCAACTTCGTTTTCTAAAAACTCATTGATAAGATAATTGTTTTTTCTAGATCCTTTTCCTGTAAAAACAAGTGATTCATCAAAATCTAAAGTATTCAATCTAAACAAAACACTATCTTTTGGTTCTAATAGCACCATTTGATATTCATAGCCATGTCTAAATGAGTACAATCCCTCTTCTAAATCATTAACTTTGTATAAAAACCTGTTTCTATCATCAAGTTTTATAGTATCAATAGTAGTGTCGGACTTTAATAACACGACATAATTAGCGGCTGGATTAATAATTTCGCCACCTATGTATGCGTAATTATCTTCCATTTCACTTTTATTCTTGCAGCCTAAAAGTGTCAATATCACTAATGTTATTGAAAAGTATAACTTCATAAAATCCCCCTAACAGTATTAAATTAATACAAATTATGATACAAAAATATGTGTTGTATTTATAAAGTGCTGTTAATGCGTTGTTAAATATTATCATAACTGAAAAAAACGATATTTTTTTATTTAAAAAGAGTGTATCTAAGTTTCTTTGTGACATTTGAATTTTCTACTTTTGCAAAAACTTACTAAAAAAGGGTATGTCAAGGAGTAAACCTTATTAAATAGTGAGTTTTTAAGTACCTAATTGATAAATAAAAATATCTGAGAAAATTAAAACAACACTTATGCTATCAGTATCAAATCTTTCAGTTCAATTTGGAAAACGTATTCTTTTTGATGAAGTAAATACAACCTTTAATAATGGTAATTGTTACGGAATTATTGGTGCTAATGGTTCAGGAAAATCAACATTTTTAAAAATCCTTTCCGGTAAACAAGAAGCAACATCAGGTCATGTTTCTTTAGAATCTGGAAAACGTATGTCTGTCCTAGAGCAGAATCATAACCTATATGACGAACATACTGTTTTAGAAACTGTTTTAATGGGAAATAAACCGTTATTCAAGATTAAATCTGAAATGGATGCGCTTTATGCCGATTATTCTGATGAAAATGCTGAAAAAATAGGGGAACTTCAAGTACAGTTTGAAGAAATGAATGGTTGGAATGCCGATAGTGATGCGGCTGCCATGTTATCTAACTTAGGTATTAAGGAAGAATTTCATTATACTTTAATGAGTGATTTGGATGGTAAACAAAAAGTACGTGTCTTATTAGCGCAGGCGTTATTTGGTAATCCAGATGTTTTAATTATGGATGAGCCAACAAATGATTTAGATTATGAAACTATTTCGTGGCTTGAAAATTTCTTAGCTAATTATGATAATTGTGTTATAGTTGTGTCTCACGACCGTCACTTTTTAGATGCGGTATGTACCCATATTTCTGATATTGATTTTGGAAAAATAAATCACTTTTCTGGAAACTATACTTTTTGGTATGAATCATCTCAATTAGCTGCTCGTCAGCGTGCACAACAAAATAAAAAGGCAGAGGAGAAGAAGAAAGAATTGGAAGAATTTATTAGACGATTTTCTGCTAACGTAGCTAAAAGTAAGCAAGCAACGAGTAGAAAAAAGATGATTGATAAATTAAATATTAACGATATAAAACCAACATCGCGTAGATATCCAGCTATTATTTTTGAACGTGATAGAGAAGCTGGAGACCAGATTTTGAATGTTGAAGGCTTAGCCGCTTCTGCTGATGGAGAGGTTTTATTTAAAGATATAGATTTAAATCTTACTAAAGGAGATAAGGTTGTTGTGTTTTCAAGAGATTCTAGAGCTACTACAGCATTTTATCAAATATTAAACAATAAAGAAAAAGCAGATGCGGGTAAATTTGCCTGGGGAATTACAACCACACAATCATATTTACCGCTAGATAACAGCGAGTTTTTCAATAATGATTTAAGTTTAATCGATTGGCTACGTCAATGGGCTCAAACTGAAGAGGAAAGGGAAGAAGTTAATATTCGTGGTTTCTTAGGAAAAATGATTTTTAGTGGAGAAGAAGCATTTAAAAAATCGTCTGTATTATCTGGGGGAGAGAAAGTACGTTGTATGTTATCTAGAATGATGATGACAAGAGCTAACGTATTACAGTTAGACGAGCCTACAAACCATTTAGATTTAGAGAGTATAACGGCTTTTAATAACTCACTTAAAAACTTTAAGGGCACTATTTTATTCACTACACATGATCACGAATTTGCACAAACAGTAGCTAATAGAGTTATAGAGTTAACGCCAAATGGGGTTATTGATAGATATACAACGTTTGATGAATACATGCAAGATTCTAAAATTAAAGAATTGCGTAATAAAATGTATGCTGTTACCGCTTAATAATTAATAATTTATATCTGTACATAGTTTTTAACATCGATATTGAGTTTCGTATTCTTTGTCTTAGGACTTATCCATTTAAATTGGAGTATAGGAGGTACGTTTGGATTTGCTGAATCATTGCCTACAAAAGAAACAGGAGAGCGTGTTTTAAACCTTAAAAAATTTGATAGTGTAGTTGTAGGGCTTGGGCTTATGTCTTTTTCCTTTTTCTATTTATTAAAAGTGGGTTATATAAATTTGAATTTATCAGATCGGTTAGTATACCAATTCTCATTTGAAATAACCGTAATAAAACACCCTTTTTCGCCTTCTACTTCAATAGAAAAAGAAACCGTAACTTAGGCTATGCTTTATTTTTATATTTTTGTATAAAGCAAAAAATCATTATTTTATTTTACAGTAATTCCAAACAAGAAATGGTATTAGACTATGGTAGCTGGATTATACCCGTCATATTCTTTTTAAGATCCATTGGCGAATTTAAATATGTTGGCTTTTTAAAAAAATTAAGACTACAACTTTTGGGAAATTAGACACAAAATTCTACTCGCCCTTATGTCTTTTCTTAGGTATAGTTGGTGTGATATTGCAACTAATAAGATAGATCAAAGCGAATCCTTTTAACATCAGTTCGATATATTATAAATTGATAATCATATACTTAAAAGGTTTTAAAGAAGGAATCTCATCATGATGAGATGTCTCGTCACTCATGCTTCGCTCCGTCGACATGACAAACAGCTGTATTTCATTGGATTATATAAGATGTTTTCAACGATCCGTATCGCTTTATCAAGTTCATCCTTATTTACAAAAATTTCTTGAAACCCCGGAATTATACCTCCTCCAAAACCTGCTAAACGAGCAGATTCTGTTGAGTCTTTAACAACTGCATTAATATTAATTGCTTTTAATTCACTAATAATTCGTTGAACAATTATAAAATCTCCTGTAAATATTTTTATATAATTTGAATCTGTCATAGTTATAAGTTTGAGAGTGTCTTTTAAAGATACAAAATTTTAAATAAAAACCATTAGATTAAGTAAAAGTCGCGGTTAAAATTCTAGCAATAAGAACTTACTTGCTTTTGATGTAAATTTTAACATTTTTTTTCATGTAAAAATTCTTATTTACACCTTATTAAATTTCTTTAATTGTTTGTAATACAGATAGTTTTAGATGAATGGTTGTGTTTTAACGTATTTGTAATCAGTTAGTTGTAGGTTATTTCGTTTTTACGTATACTTGTTCTACCCTAATTAAATTAAAATTTTAAAATGAAAAAACCTACTCTAACTTTTATTCTTTTTTCCTTTATTTCTATGTCTTATGCTCAAGTTGGTATTGGTACTGTAGCACCAAATAATTCATCAGTACTTGACATTCAAAGTACTAACAAAGGTGTGCTACTTCCGCGACTGACTAATGCACAGAAAAATAATATTCCGAGTCCGGCAACAGGACTTATGGTGTATGACATAACCAATAAATGCACATCTGTAAACATTGGAACACCATTTTCTCCAGATTGGGAGTGTTTAAATCAAACAGATAATGCAACTATACCTACGGTTATTGTGTCTAATACATCTTTGGTAATTGATACATCGAATGATCGTCAATGGCTTGATGTGCCAGATTTAAGTGCGACGTTTACAATTTTAGAGGATGAAACCATTAAAATAGATTGGACATTGTTTTCAGGTCAATTGAATTCGTCAACTGATTTTGGTTTTGCTCAGATGTTTACTATTCTCGAAATTAATGGTGCTAATGATGTTACGTCTTCTAATTATCTGCCCATGATCCATAATCCAGGAGGTGATAGTTTTAGACTTTTAATGAATAATTCTACATTTTCGCATGCCATTGCTCTTAATGCAGGAACTTATACTGTAAAAGTAAAAGTTTATATGGCTAGATTTTTAGGCACTACTACTAGAGTCGAAATAGGTAGCCATATTGGTACCTGGGCAGGAGGCAATAATATGACAGCACAAGAAAAGCTAAATGCAGCGTCAAATAAATTATTAATTACTTTTCTTTAGTATAGTTGTAAAAATTATTAGTAGAGGTCTAAAAAGTTAACTAGTCTTTTTAACTTTTTAGACCTCTTTTTTATTTCTACTCACAAAAGGCTGTTTTTAATGTATTCTATAGTTTGTTTTAGGTTGTAACTATAATATTTATGTATAGGTGATTGAAAAAACAGTTTAAAACAGTCCTATAACGCCAATTTTATTTCCTGTAAACTGAAGTTTCCAAGAAATACGATTCTTTTCTTTTACAGGATAGTTATAAGCTTTTGTTTTGAATAGAAATTTATCTACAGAATCAACAACAGCAATACTAATTACGGCTCCTAATACAATATCTGTTAGCCAGTGGGATCCAGCAAATAATCTTGAAATTGGAGCTACCGAGCCTAATGTGTAAACACCAACTTTAGACCATATATTGTCAAACTGTTTAGCGATAGCATGAGCCATTGTGATAGATAAAACAGTATGTCCAGATGGAAATGAGTGAAATCCAGGTTCATTTGACCAAAACCTAAATTCTGTACTTTTATGACCGTTTCCTGGGCGAGCCCTACCAAAAGCAGTTTTACTCAAACTTTGTATTACTCCGGTAGTAAATGAAGAGGAAATAATTAATACACTAGTTTTTCTAAGCTTTTCATTTTTAGTCAACAAACCAAAACCATATAATCCAGCATTTGCAATAAAATAGACTTGTGGACTTCCAAACCTGGTACCAGCTTCCATAAAAACATTTGGTACATCGGGCTCCTGGCGAATAAAGAAAGCACTACCTTCATCGTCTATAGTAGAAAGAGCAAGGGATCCAAGTGCTATAGTCCCTAAAGTTGCAAAATCTTTCTTTTTCCAATGAAAAGGTCTTGTAAAGGCATGTTTAACACCTAGAAAGGCTTGTTTAGCATCATAGATAGCTAATTGACCTATGGAAGCACTGTCTTTGGTTTTTTCTAATGATATTTCCTGTGCGCTCAATTTTAAAGATACACAGCATATAACTATTAGAAAGCACTTTTTTTGCAATGTCATATATTATCTAAGTTCTGCACCAAGCTGCTTTTCAAAATTAGTTTGTAACGTATTCATTATTTTATCTATTTGCTTATCTGTAAGGGTCTTATTTTCATCTTGTAACGTAAAACTAACGGCATAGCTCTTTTTCCCTTTAGGTAAGTTTTTACCTTGATAAACATCAAATAAATTAACATTTTTCAATAATTGTTTCTCACTTTGTTTTGCAATTTTATAAATAGATTCAAAAGTAACTTTATCATCTAATAATAAAGCAAAATCGCGTCGTACTTCAGGGTATTTAGGAATAGCCTTAAATTTAATTGTGTTATACTTTACCAAATTTAAAATAACATCCCAATTAAAATTGGCAAATAATACGTCTTGAGAAATATCAAAGTACTTTAGTATTGGTTTTTTAATTAAACCGAAGTCAACTAATTTAGTTTTTCCTTGACTAAATTCTATTCCTTCACTAAACAAATCATTTTTAATTGGGGTTTCATTAAATCTTGAAATACCTAAACGCTGTAATACAGCAATAATATAGCCTTTAATTAAAAAGAAATCACTTTTTTTACTAGAGTTATGCCAGTTTTCTGATGTTTGATTTCCAGTTACAAAAAGTGATAAATGTTTAAATTCCTCTCTTTTATCACCAAAACCATGATATGTTTTACCATATTCAAAAAACTTTAAATCTGCACGTTTTCTATTGATATTAAACGATATGGCTTCTAATCCAGAAAATAATAAGGATTGTCTTAAAACAGATAAATCATTACTTAAGGCGTTTAGTATGGTAATATTGTGTTCGTCTTTTAATTGTTCGCTTAAAGTCGTATAATTTGGAGTTGTTAATGAGTTAGAAAGGATTTCATAGAAACCTTGTGACACTAATTGATCTCCTATAATATTTTGTATTTTGTAATCTTCAAATTTTGATATGCCAGAAATAGAAGCATTTAACTTTTTTGTCGTTTTGATATTATTATACCCATAAACACGCAGTATTTCTTCAATGATATCGGCTTCTCGTTGCACATCATTTCTATATGCAGGAACCGTTAAACCCAAACCAGCTTCGGTAACATTATTTACTTTTATGTCTAACGATGCTAAAATACGTTTGATGATCTCTTTCGGGATTTCTTCACCAATTAGTTTTTTCGCATTTTCAAAACTTAATCTAACCTCAAAATCTTTAATTTTTTTTGGATACACATCAACCAAATCGCTGGTAATTTCGCCACCAGCTATCTCTTGGATCAATAGCGCAGCACGTTTTAATGCGTATTCTGTAATATTAGGATCGATACCGCGTTCAAATCTAAAAGAAGCATCTGTATTTAAGCCGTGCCTTTTCGCAGATTTACGAATACTAATTGGATTAAAATAGGCACTTTCTAGAAAAATACTTGTGGTGGTTTCGGTCACACCAGAATTGATACCTCCAAAAACACCAGCAATACACATTGGTTTTTCGGCATCACAAATCATTAAATCATCTTCATGCAATTCACGTTCTATACCATCTAAAGTTATAAACTTGGTTCCTTTGTTTAACGTTTTTACTTCAACTTTATTCCCAGAAATTTTCACAGCATCAAAGGCATGCAAAGGTTGCCCTAACTCATGCAATACATAATTAGTAGCGTCAACAATATTATTTATAGGGTTTAGGCCAATAGCTTTTAATCGGTGCTGTAACCATTCTGGGGATTCTTTAACTTTCAATCCAGATATGGTAACGCCACAATAACGAGGTGCTAAATCTTTATTTTTTACATCAATATCAATTTTAAGCGTGCGATTATCTATGCGAAATGCACTTGCTGATGGCGTAATAAGCTCCAAATTAATATCTTTTTGAACTAAACCAGCTTTTAAATCACGGGCAACGCCTAAATGACTCATAGCATCAGCTCTATTGGGAGTCAACCCAATTTCGAATACCTGATCGTTTTCAATATCAAAAATATCAGCAGCTGGTGTCCCTATTTTAATGGCATCATCTAAAACCATAATACCATCATGAGATTTTCCTAAACCTAATTCATCCTCAGCGCAAATCATACCGTGACTTGCTTCTCCACGGATTTTGCCTTTTTTTATAGTCCAGGCTTCATCTTCATCAGTATATAGAGTTGTTCCAATAGTAGCGACCAGTACTTTTTGTCCAGCAGCTACATTAGGCGCGCCACAAACTATTTGTAAAGGTGTATTGCCCCCTATATTTACAGTGGTAATTTTTAGTTTATCAGCATTAGGATGTTTAACACAGGTTAATACTTCACCAACAACAACACCTTCCAGGCCACCTTTAATAGATTGATATGTTTCTACTCCTTCAACTTCAAGTCCTAAATCTGTAAGTAATTCACTGGTTTGTTCTGGTGTCCACTCAGTTTTTAAAAACTGTTTTAACCAATTGTAAGAAATTTTCATAAAAAATTTACTATTTTAAGAGTGCAAAGATAAAATATTGAAGCTAGCATTCAAACATTGCTTGTAATTTGTGGACTTAAAAAGTATAATTATTATCTTTTTATTTGTTAGTATAATGTTGTTATTTCGAATAATGTAATTGAAATAAACTTTTATGAGATATATTATCGTAGGACTATTAATTCTTTTTGTCTTTGCCTGTAAACAGAATAATGAAATAAATAAGTTAACTACAGGAATATACAGAGCCTCATTAAAGGTAAATGAGACTGAGGGCTTACCATTTAATTTTGAAGTGGTTTCTAAAAATAAATTAAATATTTTTAATGCTGAAGAGATTATAGAGGTTGATGATATCACTTATAAAAATGATTCTGTGTATATTAAAATGGCTGTTTTTGAAGGGTATTTGGTTGCAAAGATTGAAAATGATAAACTAACTGGTAGTTTTGTTAAGGCTGGTTTAAATAGAGTCATGGGATTCTCAGCAGAAAAAAATACAACACGTTTTAATACTTCTGAAAAACCTAAACACGACGTTTCTGGTCATTGGGAAACTGTTTTTAGTCCAGATTCTGAAGAAGATACTTATATAGCGAAAGGCATTTTTAGCCAGAAAGAGGATGTTGTTACAGGAACTTTCAGAACAACTACAGGTGATTACCGTTATCTGGAAGGTGTGTTAAATGGTAAACAATTAAAACTATCTACTTTTGATGGCGCGCATGCGTTTCTATTCACTGCCTCAGTTACGGATAGTTCTATGGTCGGTACGTTTTATTCTGGAAATCATTTTCAGGAACCTTTTACAGCCAAACGTAACGATACTTATGAATTGCCAGATGCTAACAGTCTAACCTTTTTAAAAGAAGGCTATGATAAAGTCGAATTTTCTTTTCCTGATGAAAACAAAACCATGGTTTCTTTAAAAGATGCACGTTTTAAAGATAAGGTCGTTTTAGTACAAATTATGGGAACCTGGTGTCCAAATTGCTTGGATGAAAGCAAATTTTATTCAGAATTTTATAAAAACAATAAGGATAAAGATATTGAAATAATAGCTTTGGCTTTTGAGTATGCAAAAACTGAGGAATCTGCTTTTAACAATATTAGGCGTTTAAAGAATAAGACCGGCATTACATATCCTGTTTTACTAGCGCAGTACGGTTCTTCAAGTAAAGTAAAAGCGCAAGAGAAATTACCTATGCTTAATCATGTATTATCGTATCCTACTACTATTTTTATTGACAAAAAAGGGTGTGTTAGAAAAATTCATACTGGTTTTAACGGACCAGCAACTGAAGATAGGTATGTGGCGTTTAAAGAGTTGTTTGAGGTGTTTGTTAATGGATTGCTTAGTGAATAATTTAAAGGGGCTTAATACATGTCTCGGCTGTAGTTATATTTAAGTTTATATGAAAAGTTTAGAGTTTTTTCAGCGTAAAAAATTATTTAAAAGTTAAGAAGCTAAGAAGTTCTCTTAATTTGTGATCCTTGACCGCATTGACAGATGTGGATAATTGCCTTACTTTTTCTATGCTCAATCTCATAACCTTGGCAGTTTTATCTAGTAGTGTTTTCATGGCATTTTCTATTACCGTCATTGTTTCTATAAGAATAGGCTCCTAACTTCTACAAAGCTACAGACTTCACAAAGCGGATCAAAATGTAACCAGTATTATAGATATATTAGGCAATCTTGAATGTATTTGGTTTCAAAAAACACACATCAATAATGCTTTTAATCGATAAAATTTGCTTTTAATCGATTAAAATTGTAAGTTTGGCAGGTGCTATTATTAACGATTATTTAACATGAAAAAATTTTTCACAATATTCTGGATCTTTTTTTTGCTAATTTACAATACAAATGCTCAGCAGGAAGAGGAAATAATAACAAAGAATGAATGGTTAAAACATTGGACAGAGTTTAAACCAAATTTGACCGATAATAATGAACCTTCGGAGATATTATCAGGAGAAATTACTGAAGATATTAAACTTTATAAAAGAGAAACGTACTTATTATTAGGGCATGTTTTTGTAAAAGAAGGTGTTACGCTTACTATAGAACCTGGCACAGTAATAATTGGTGATTATGAAACAAAAGCATCTTTAACTATAGCCAAAGGAGCAAACATAATTGCAGATGGTTTAGCAACAGATCCTATCGTTTTTACATCAAATAGCAGTGTTAAAAAAGCTGGAGATTGGGGCGGTATAATTTTATTAGGTGATGCACCTTCAAATAAATTTGGAAGAGCTTCTGTTTCTTCTTTTTATTCAAAATTAGAGCCTAAATTTTACAAAAATACAAATTATGGAGGTGAAAATGTAATAAAGAATTCAGGTATTTTAAGATTTGTAAGAATTGAATATGCGGGTAAAAAAGAATATAGAGCTGGTGGTGGTTTTAGCGGTTTATTATTGGCAGGTGTAGGTCATGAAACTATTATAGAAAATGTGATGGTAAGTTATTCTGCCGGAGACTCTTTTAAAATTTGGGGAGGAGAGGTCAATTTAAAGAATATGGTTTCTTATAAATCTAGCGGAAATGATTTTAGCCTTAATTTTGGTACTAAAACTCAGTTAGATAATTCATTGGCTATTAGATTTCCTTACACATCCAATAGTAGAGGCGCAAGATGTTTAGATTTAAGGTCTTATGACAAGAAAGAAAATATTGATTTTTCTAAAAAGGGCACATCTTTAGTTGCTGAAAATTTAAAATTTATTAATAATAGTAAAGATTTAGAATTTGATATTCAGGCAGGTTTGATAAAAGAAGGTGTTTATGTGGGACATAATACTTTAGTTAGCATAAATAAAAGTATGATTTCTGGTTTTAAGCCGGCAATTGTATTAGAAGATAAAATTCTGATAGATCAAGAAAACTTAGAAAAAATTAAAATTACAGATGTGCATTTCAAAGATTGTGTAGGATATGTATTGTCAAAAGATAATTCTAATAACACAGCTATGGAAAATTGGTATGCTAATAAAGAATTTTTGAATATGTTTTCTGAGGGTAACCGTTCAAAAACACTTATTGCCGATGCTAAAAAAGCAGAAATTGAGAATAAAATAGCCAAAAAGAAAGTCATAATAAATAAAGATATTGTCATACCCTTTAACCTTATTGAAAAAGCACCTACACTTCCAGGATGCGATCGGGTTGCAAAAGAAGAATCTAAAGAATGTTTTCAAAAGGAAATGCGATCCCATATAGTTGAAAATTTTCGTTATCCAAAAACGGCACAAGAAAATAATATAGAGGGGCGTGTATTCGTTTTGTTCAATATAAATTATAACGGAGATATTGCTAATATCCGATCAAGAGGGCCAGATAAAAGTTTAGAAGAAGAAGCTGTACGTATTATTAAGCTATTACCTAAAATGAAGCCTGCTGAAAAAGATGGCCAACCAGTTACAGTCTCTTATGGAATTCCTATTACTTTTAAAAGCTTATAAGACCTGACCTATAGGTTTTATTGGTTATTTCTAATAATATCCTTTTGGCAATAGTCATATCTAGTTGATATGATTCAGTTATCTGTTTCTACAGCAAAAGTTTTTAACAATATTATTGATTAAGAAGGACTTTTATACAAAAAAATAGCCCCTTTACGGGGCTATTACTATCTGACATCTTTTTGAAAATAAATAATTATTTTGAGATCGCTATTTTTTTAACTGTGGATTTGTTTGATTCCAAATCTAAAATTTTTAGAAAATAGATACCATTTGGAAGGTGTTGAATATCTATTGACTCCTTTTTATCGGCTGATAATTTGAGTTGTCCTAGTATGTTGAACAATTCTACTCTGTAATTTAGGTTTTTATCAGTTTTAACTTGAATATCTAATCGAGCAGGGTTTGGAATCACTTGCACTTTTAATTTGTCTGCTTTATCAATTGATAAGGTCGTGTCTTGCCCATCACAGTTTTCATCAATACCGTTATTTGGTATCTCGGTAGCATCTGGGTTGATTGAAGGATCTTCATCATTACAGTCTACGTCAGAAAAGAACCCGTCATTATCTACATCACCGATGATTGGTAACCCATCACACCCCATTTTTAATTCATCTAATTCTGCTATACCGCTTCCCCATCTTTCCATGGAAACACTAATATGATCTATACGTTCTATAGGTCCTGCAGTTTTTGTAGCATCTGCCTGATCTTCTTCAAAGTTATTGAGCTTATTTACCCATAAATAGGCACGTGTTTCGGTTGGTGCTAAAATGAATTTCGCAACTAACCTAACGACCTCACCTTCTGTCACTGTTTTAGTTGTATAATTATTATCAATACTCAATTGATTACCCCATCTTTTTCCTATGGCTATGGACTGGAGACTATTTGGTTTTATCCAGAAACCTCCGTCAGCTAGTTTTTCTATTCTAATTAAAACACTTAACCATAATGTGTTTCCGGTTGTAATCTCTTTAGAAAGAGACCTAGTGCAAGCTTTTGAACTTGATTCTTCTTGAAGTGCTAACCTTAGTTTATTTCCTTGACTTTTTATGTTAGGAAATTCTAAAGATCCTTGAGTTATTTCTATAGTTCCATTAAGAGGAGTGAGTTCCCAAGCCCCTGAATAACCTATGCCTCCGTTTGCCTCATTTAAAGGTTTGGTAGGGTCATAATCAAAATCATCTTGACTTAGTTCGACAAGGCATTCCTCATTGTCGCAAATATTATTTCCATTAGAATCGTTAAAAGGGTCAAGTGGGCATGCATCGCAAAAGTCAGGGATAGAATCATTATCGGTGTCTACTGAATCATCACCTCCAGGACATTTATCTATGGCATCGCATACTCCATCGTTATCTGAGTCTCCAGAAGTAATGATGCAGTTTTGGAATTGAATTTCTACCCATTTATCATCTTCTGTACCTCCGGTATTGATTATTTTTATTTCAGTATTACCCCAATTGAATGTTTCGTTTTCAATGAGTGCTGCATCCCAAAAATCAATAACTGGTAAATAATTAGTCCCAATGCCTGGAGGTAACTCTGTGATAGATTGAGGGCGCGTGTCTAAAAGTCTACAAACTCCAGATTTGGGGCCTGGTATATAGTGAAAAAGAAGCCCTTTTTTAGTGATGCGTGTATTTGAATTATCAGGCTCGTAACTAATCCACAAATTATCGTCTAATTGCGCACTATATAAACGTTGATTGTTATAATTACTAACAAGTGAAGATTTATATAGTTTTAAAGTATGTGTGTTTAGAGTTTGGCTGGTTACAAGTTCAACACTTTGAGGCGTAATCCATCCTAAAAGATATTGCATGTAATTTGGTATGTCTGTATTTAAACCAGCATCTCCCTGACTTCCCATAAAATGGTAAGGATCATGGCCTCCAGTAACCTTGCCAGGAAATACATCGGCACCCCCTTCAATAGTTTCAGCATGCCCAACACCCAAGGCATGGAACCCTTCATGGATATTACCGGCATAATACCAACTTAAGGCATTATTGGCCCAAATGGTTCCATTAAGACCATTACCAGTACCTAATGCTCCGCCACCGCCAAAGTCTATACTTGACGAATGCAAGTACATAACAATATTATAATCACCTAGATTGTAACCGTCATTTGTCGCTATAACAGACAACGCATCCGATAATGCGGTATATCCATTATTGTTAGGGTCGACAGTAAAATTATATACAGGTGTGATATCATAAGTCTCGATCCATGTTTTTTCAAAGGAAACCTTGCGAAGATAACTATCGAATTCGGTTTTAAGGTTTTGAAGGTGTTGATCGGTATCTTGCCAGGTATGTGTAGCAGTATCTACGCCCCTAACTATAATCATCTTTCTGCCTCCTAAAACTAAATTGTTCTGTTGAGGGAGTAGTGTTTGACTAAAGATTGATGATGAAAAAAATAGAAGTAATAAAATGGGGAAAAGTTTTTTTAAATTCATTTTTGTAGATTTAAATGATTAATTAATAGTTTAATACATAGTAAAAAAGTATAGGGAGTGATAAGCGTTTGATGTTGTATATTAAAAACATCAAACGTTCTAAAACAACCTAGTTTTAGTTACTATATATGCCTTGTTATCGGCTTTTTTTATTTGGAGTAATAGATAGGTTCATGATATTGAATGTTTAGGAAAACAAACATGTTTTCTTTGAACCTATGTTCCTAAGCTATTTTTCAATGAGCTCAATTTTTGGAACTATTACATTGTGGAGTAATTTTTGTCTAATCTAAGAGTAATTTTTGTCTAATCTAAGTGGTCTATATTTATTAGTTTTATCGACCAACTTTGTTTGCTTTATCAGGTAGTCATTATAATTACTTTATAATACTTTTGAAGCGGTTAAAACTTCATTTTCTACATTGATAATTGCTCTGGTAAATCCAGAAAACTTCATGATTTTAAACATTATAGGATCAAAATTTTTTAACGTACGAAATCAAAAATTAATAAATCATGAATATTGTGTTAACAAATTTAGATTATACGCTATTCGTAAACTTATAAATGAGTATCAAATACTTATAAAATCATATCAAATAATATGTGAGAATAGTTTTAAATGTTTGTAAGATGAAATTTCAAAATAAAATTATAAACAAGAAAGGACTATTTGTTTTTGATTATAATATCATGAAAATTGAGTAGAATAAGATTACGTTTTCATTTTTGAAATTATATTGTTTAGATCTGGTTGAAGGAGTCATAAATGGAAACTTTAAATAGTAATAATAAAATTTACAAGTCTTCCAGCATGACATTATAATCGTACTGTAGATCTTCATGCAATTTTGAAATGATTTTTTTTGAGAGTAGTAATTGTCTGCTATACATATTCTGTAATTGTACACTTCTATTAATACTAGGAGAAAAGTCTTTTAATTTCTGACAAAAATAGAGTAGGAGTTCTACTTCTGTTTCTTTATTTTGTGAATAACGAATGTATTTTTTGATGTTTCTTAAAATTTTCCGAACACTTTTTCTAATGTAAAAATAGCTATCTCTATTAATTAATTTAAACTCCTCATCTATATAGCTTTTTACACTTTCAATATAACCGGATTCGTTATGAGACTCAAAGAGTAAATAGGTTAATAGTTCCTTGTTTTCTTTTTTAAACCTTGATAAACGAAGGCAAAGTTCCTGGATTTCTTGTGTTGAGAGTGTATTTAATTCTTGTTTGATTTCTCTTAATGTAACAGCCTTCATTTTTAATGACCTTTTAATAAGTTAACACTTACTGTAGCTAATTCGTTATTGGGGAATGTTGTGAAATAATTTGGATCGGGATGCAATCCAGCCTTGGTAGCAATTTTATTAAAAACATCAACTTCTAAGATGAATTGATCGCTATAACCGTGTGTTGCATCATATGCTGTGGCTGCTGTTTTACCCAAATTATTAGCTGTTAATTCGGGATCTATGGTATGCAATTCTATAATTAGCAAACCGAACCGCTCTACATAGGGTTTCCATTTTTGTAAATGCTCTAATAAAGAGCTTTCAACTAAATTATTGCTTATTCGTTCCCCTTGGTAGCTATAGGCTCCCGTTGAATCACTTACGGATTTTATAATCTGTTTTGGTGTTTCCCAGATACGATTGTGATCTAAAAACGTTCTAACATTTAATAAATCCTTTAAATTAATATTGTAGTCTTCTTTTAAATCTTTAGCCAAAATGTCTGGTCTGCCAATGTTGCCCCAAATGACTTTTGCCCAGATGTCTGCTTTGATTAAATTAGCTCTTGTTACTTTTAAAGCTGCTTGATTAAAATCTGCACCAACGAGGAATAATGGGTGCTCATCAAGCATTTTACCTCTTAATGTTTTAAATTCAATAACATCGAAGACATGTTGGATAAAAGCACCGTTTCCGCAGCCCATATCCAAAATTCCTTTTGGCTGATCTTCAATAGGTTTATTGAATAATTCGATAATAATACCGTCTATTATTTTAAAGTAAGTGGCATGTGCACCACCACTTCCCCAAACATTCATTTCTCTATCTACATGCTTTTCTTTTTCATCGGGAGATTCCGTTTTCAAGACTAAAGGGTTTCCAAAAATGAGGTCATCTAATTTCATAAATGTCGGTAAATATGAAATAGTTACGCCATATGCGCTGGCGCGTTTTGCAAAAAATAAGCCTTTATCAGTAAATTGATAGGTGGCTTTTTTTTTAGAGAACCATCCTAAGAGTGAAAAGAAATCTAGTATTTTTTTAAAACTTTCGGGCTCTTTATGAAATTCTTCAGCTCTAAAAGAGGCTTCCATAAAGTATTTATGGAAAAACCCATTAAGACCTAGTAAAACAATTATAGGGGCTGCTATAACGCCTTCTATATGTTTTAATATTTGATATTCAATAGTGTTTTTTTTAACTGTAGAAAGACCAAAATTTTGTTCATATTTTATAAATACTTTATCCAAAGCGTTAAATGCATCTGGTCCTATACCTTGTTTTGGAAATTTAACGGAGTAGTTTAGTAAATTTACTGCATCTGCATATATCGATACTAACTTAAAGGCTTTTTCGCTTTTGGGATTTGTTTCATAATGTACCGTATTATCAGTATTGTTAATGTACATATTTAGCCAACCTTGAGAGGATAATACGCGTAGGCCTACATTTAGATAGCCTTCGTTTGCATTAAACATTTTAGATAGGTTTTCAATGCTAGATTTTTCATTACTTAACAAATATTCTAGTACACCTGCTTGGTTGAGTGAGTGGGCGGTTGTTGCTGTTGCAATACCGTCTAGATGCCTAAAAATGGTTCCTCGAAATTGTTCTTTATCTAGCTTTGTTAACATGCAATAGGTGTTTCGTATATAAATATAAAAAGAAAAACCTTTCCAATTTGGTTAGGAAAGGTTTTTAAAAAATATTTTGTTTTTTGTTTTATCGTAATTTAGGAAAATCTGCAGGATTTAATTCGTGCATAACGTCGTAAACAGCTTCAAATATGTCTTCTGCTGAAGGTTTTGAAAAATAGTCTCCATCATTTCCATAAGCTGGTCTGTGCGCTTTTGCTGTTAGTGTTTTTGGTTGACTGTCAAGATACTGATACCCATTTTGAGTATTTAATATTTCGTTTAAAATATAGGCCGAAGCTCCTCCTGGAACATCTTCATCTATTATCATAACACGATTTGTCTTGGCAATACTTTTTACAATGTCATGATTTAGATCGAAAGGTAGTAATGACTGTACATCTATAACTTCTGCATCAATACCAATGGCTAAAAGGTCTTTTGCGGTTTGCTCAACGATGCGTAACGTAGACCCGTAAGATACCAATGTAATGTCTGTACCTTCTTTAACAGTTTCAACAACACCTATAGGCGTTTTAATAGCACTTAAGTTGTTTGGCATTTTTTCTTTTAACCTGTAGCCATTTAGGCACTCAATAACTATGGCAGGATCGTCTCCTTGTAAAAGTGTATTATAAAAACCAGCAGCTTTGGTCATATTTCTTGGTACCAAAACATGTACGCCTCTAACTAAATTAAGAATACCTCCCATTTGAGAGCCTGAATGCCAAATACCTTCAAGTCTGTGTCCTCTGGTTCTTATTATTAGAGGTGCTTTTTGTTTGCCTTTTGTTCTATAGTGTAGAGTTGCTAAATCATCACTGATTATTTGCAGGGCATATAAAATATAATCGAGATATTGAATTTCAGCAATAGGTCTTAAACCACGTAATGACATACCAATACCTTGCCCTATAATGGTAGCTTCCCTTATACCTGTATCTGCTACTCGTAATTCACCGTATTTTTCTTGTAAGCCTTCTAGACCTTGATTTACGTCACCAATGTTACCTGTGTCCTCTCCAAAAACAAGCACTTCTGTATGATTGTTTAAAATGGAATCGAAGTTATCACGTAAAATGATACGAGCATCTACTAGGGTCGCATCGTTATCATAAATTGGTTTTACCTCTTTAATAAGGATGTTTGATCTATCAGTTTCAGAATATAAATGTGAACTAAAGTCAGGTTGTATCTTTTCAAAGATGTTGTTAACCCAATCGCCAAGTTGTTGCTTTTCTTTGGATGTTTCATTTATAACATATCTTAAAACTTTCCTGGCACTAGAAAGAATGTCTTTTCTGGTAGGTTCGTCAATAAGATTTAAGTCATCTTTAATTTTAGAAATGAAAGCCTTGTTAGGGCTAGATGAAGCGACTTGTGTTAATATAGAAATTAATTCTTGCTTCTCTTTTACAATAGGCTTTAAAAAAGTATTCCAAGCTTTTTTTTTAGCCTCTCGAACATCCCTTTTAATAGTTCTTTCAATTTCCGTAAGTGTCTCATTTGTGGCAATACCACTTTCTATGATCCATTCACGCATTTTTAGATTACAATCGTGCTGGGATTCCCATTGTAAACGCTCTGAAGATTTATATCTTTCATGTGATCCAGAAGTTGAATGACCTTGTGGTTGTGTTAATTCTAACACATGAATAAGTACAGGTACATGTTCTGTTCTGGCTATATTAGAAGCTTCTTGATACGTTTCTATAAGATTGGCATAATCCCAACCTTTAACACGTAGTATTTCGTAGCCTTTATGTTTATTATCTCGTTGAAATCCTTTTAAGATTTCCGATATATTTTCTTTAGTTGTTTGGTGTTTAGCATGTACAGAAATACCGTATTCGTCATCCCAAACGCTAATAACCATAGGTACTTGTAAAACGCCTGCAGCATTTATAGTTTCAAAAAACAAACCTTCACTGGTACTTGCATTTCCTATAGTACCCCAAGCAACTTCATTACCATCTACAGAAAAGTTGTTCTTGTTAAGGTTATCGACATTTCTAAAGATTTTTGATGCTTGTGCCAAACCTAGCAAACGTGGCATTTGTCCTGCGGTAGGTGAGATGTCTGCACTTGAATTATATTGCTTGGTAAGGTCTTTCCAGCTGCCATCTTCATTTAAACTATGTGTTACAAAATGACCTCCCATTTGACGACCAGCAGACATAGGTTCTAATTCTAAATCTGTATTTGCATATAAACCAGCGAAAAACTGTTCAATTGTTAATTCGCCAATTGCCATCATGAATGTTTGATCTCTATAATAACCAGACCTCCAATCTCCTTTTAAAAAGGCTTTAGCCATGGCTAATTGTGGAACTTCCTTACCATCTCCAAAAATTCCAAATTTGGCTTTACCTGTTAATACCTCTCGTCTGCCTAGTAAACTACATTCACGACTTTTAATAGCAATTTTATAGTCATTTATTACTTCTGCTTTAAAATCATCGAATGATATGTCGTTCTTCAAATTTGGAATAGTTTGCATTTAGCTGTGCTTTTTGCTCGTGCAAAAGTAGCAAAACTTTGTCGTTTTTCCAATTTTTTAGACGTCTAAATTGTTGATGCATTATTAAAAATAGTCAAAAAAAGCGTTTAAAAATAATGATTATTTAATAAAAAGCGTTTAAAAATGAATATTCAATAAAATATTAGTACCATCTTCTTCTAAATAAACCTAAAAGTATTTGTGGGTCAACAGTAAATTTAAATCTTATTTTTTCATCATAATTTGGTTGTCCGATTTCCCAACCAAGGTTAGAATATATAGGAAAGTAAATTTCGAAATAATCTGTAACTAGATTAACTCTCACGCCAGAGTCATATACAAAATGAGGGTCATCAAACTTGTTTTTAAGAAATCCGATGTCTCCATATGCCAATATGTATTTCCATAGTGTCGTACTTGCATTAAGCGTACTAATCCATTGGTTAGCAAACGGTATTTCTAGTTTAGATTTAAAGCCTCCTTCAACATCTAAATATTGTTGACTAAATATTCCAGTAGCTTCAGAACGACCTAAATAAGGCAGGTCAAACAAGTAATCTGTTGGTCTGTCTAAAGCAAAACTGAAAAAATCTGAAGTTATGTCCGTTTTGTTTTTTAGAAAAACACCAGTAAATACACGTAAGTTTAATTGTCTATTGCTTTGAAACAGTTTTCTGTATTCATAATTAAAGGACATTTTGCTGAATTTTTCTCCAACTTGAAAATCGACATGCCACTTATTGAAATTTATTAAATTATCATCTGAATTTCGGTAGCGAATATTAAAAAGTTTATAGTTTGGCCTGAAATCGGTCGTAATATTATTGACATCTTCATCTCTTTTAATATCTAAATATCGAAACTTCAATGTTTGTCTTTTATTTGAACGCAAGTCATCATTTCTTCTAAAGAATAGTGTTACAGAAGGTTTTATTTGCCTAACAAATAAGTCTTCTGCATAGGATGTATAACTTCCAACAATACCATAATTAATGGCAAATAGATCATTGTTGAAATAATGTACTCTTTGAAGAGAAGCAGAACCTGTTAAAGATCTGGATTTAAAAGCATATGATGGTTCTATTTTGTATTTAAAAAGTTTTCTTAAAACCGTAGTATTATAGGCTCTCATTCCTAAAGTGAAGCCATCATAAATATTATTAAACTCAGCAGTAGGCATGAAGAATATTTGATTATAGTAAGGGTCTTCAATATCCTTGAAAAGTCTAAATTGTAAAGGTTTGTTGTTAAAAAAGAAGCCTTTTAATGATTTCCAGTTGTCTCTTGGATTGATTTCAGGAACTATTTTTTCGTAATTTAAAACAAGCTTATTTGCTTTGTTTCTAGGGATAGTGAGCGTTTTGCTTTTAGTAATATTTTCTATCCATGTTTTAGAGATAATACTGTCATTATTTAAAGTATACAAAGATATAGGCATGCTATTATCTCGTTTATTCTTAATAGTAAGAGTAATAGAGTCTTCTGTTTTAGATACTTGTTTTATTTTGAAATCTATTTGTTTTCGCGTAGTTAAGTAATCTTTGAAAAACCAATCAATGTTTTTGTTGGTTTTAGATTTTAAATAAGTTTCAAAGTCTTTAGTGGAGGTTTGTTTTAATTTATTATCTAATATAAATGATGTGATACTGTTTTCTAATACCTGTTCGTTTATAAAGTCGTCTAAATACTTAAGTCCTATACCAGCTTTGTATTTATTAGCAATATTAGTATTAAACTTAAGTAAAGAGTCCTTTTGCATGGTAAGTGGTTGGTCTCTGTTTGTTCTTGCCGCAGACATGGCAGCTAGTGTATATTTGTCGTTAAACTTCATGTCTGCAATATGAAAAGACCTGACACCCCAGATTTTCGCTAAATTTCCAAGAAATTTCATGTCTGGATGATGTTCCTGTACATAGTTCATTAAATAATAAATCTGAATACCATCTAATAGCCACTGCTCTTTTCTGGGATTTACAAATAATGTATTTTCTAAATAATTATGTAATGCAATTTTTAATAATTTAAGTTCGTATTTAAAATTGCTAGGGTATGTTTTTATGAGTTTTGGTAAAAAATTAATACCGTAAACTGGATCTTTTACATTGTCAATTTCTGTTAGCAAGAGTCTCTTATGTGGATATTCTCCAAAGTTTTTTAGAATAAAATTTGTTACTTTTTCTGTAATTAAAACTCTATCCAATACAGGTAGTCCTTCATCACTTATATTAGAAACTATCGCAAAATGGTCAGATTGTATAGTTTTGAAATCAGAGCCTTTACTCAAAAATAACTTGTTGCTATTTCTGTTCTTTCCTTCAAGTTTAACTATTTGTTTGTCAGTTAATTGTTCTTTGTTAATTAAATCTAATTCTGAAGTTAAAATATAATTGTTAGGATGTTCAATTTCCAGAGTAATATCCGATTTGGGTATGAATAAATCATCTAAGTTTTTATTGCTGTAATATTGCCATTCGCCATCATAAACGGCTGGTGTGATGTACCAATATCTTAAATTTAAATTACCGGAATCTGTTATCCCGTAACTTGTGAATTTTGCATTTGGAATTTGAACAATATATTCAAGCTTAATGTTGTATGATTCATTTGGTTTTAAAGGATCTTTTAATTCGACTTTAATAACATCTATCTGATCTTTTAGCTGCTGAAATACTAAGTCTTGATTATTTTGTTTAATAGACGTAATAGCAGAGAATCCTCTATCTTCGTTTTTTGCTAAATGAAAAACATTTTTATATTCATCGGCAATTCGTATCGCTAATGGTGTTTTTTTTGTTGAATAACTATTGCTCCAATCATTTAAATATATAGTTTGTAACTCGTCTTGCGTCGTGTTTTGATATTGAATGGTTTGCGATATTTTGATTTGTTTGTTTTCAATATCAAATACCGCTTTCACGTCAATCTTATTTTGACTAAAGCTTGTAAAGCTTATTAGTACAATAATGAAGTAATTAGAGAGATGTAATTTCAATTTATTATATAACATTTAACGGTTAATAATTCAAGCAAGGCATTACAGTATAGCAAAATATCGTGGTTTTAAAATTTATCAATATTTACAATGTGTAAACACTTAGTCGTAAAAAAGTTATACTATTTAGAAATTAGGGCTTAAACCAGATTCTTTATAGAATGCATCAAGAATGTTTATGACTTCATCTTCGGTGTCTACCATATGAATCAAATCTAAGTCTTTTGCACTTATGGTTGAGAAGGAATCTAGTAAAGTTTTTTTTACCCAATCAAATAAGCCTTCCCAAAAATCTTTACCTACAAGAATAATAGGAAACTTCCCAATTTTATGTGTTTGTATGAGTGTTATGGCTTCAAATAATTCGTCTAATGTACCAAAACCACCTGGCATAACAACAAAACCTTGTGAGTATTTTACAAACATAACTTTACGAACAAAGAAGTAATCGAAATCTAAGCTTTTATCGGAATCTATATATGGATTGTCATGTTGCTCGAAAGGTAAATCAATATTTAAGCCTACTGAAGTACCACCACCTAAGTGGGCTCCTTTATTTCCTGCTTCCATAATTCCAGGGCCACCTCCAGTAATAACACCATATCCTGCCTCTACAATCTTTTTTGCTACATTTTCTGCTAATTTATAGTATTTGTTTTCTGGTTTTGTTCTGGCTGACCCAAAAATAGACACACAGGGACCTATTTTGCTCATCTTTTCAAAACCATTAACAAACTCACCCATTATTTTAAAAATAGCCCAAGAATCGTTTGTTTTTATTTCATTCCACCCTTTATGATGTTGTTCTTTTCTCATGTATATTAGTTTATGTTTTTATCTGTTTTTAGCATATTTGAGTTTTGCATAAATATCAACTTTTCCAAATTTAATTATTTTCTAATTGATTTAATGAATGCCTTTATTAATACTATTTACTAATTCAATTCTTTTTTAAGGAATTTAGCAGTGTGGCTTTTTTTATGCTTAATAACCTCTTCTGGCGAGCCTTCAACAATAATTTGTCCGCCACCTTGCCCACCTTCATAACCAATATCAATAATGTGGTCAACGGTTTTTATGACATCTAAATTGTGTTCAATGATAAGAACTGTATTTCCTTTGTTTGCAAGTTTGTTAAGTACAATCATGAGCACTCGAATATCTTCAAAATGCAGCCCTGTGGTAGGTTCATCAAGGATATAAAATGTATTTCCTGTATCGCGTTTACTTAATTCTGTCGCCAATTTAATACGTTGTGCTTCTCCTCCCGATAATGTGGTACTTTGTTGTCCTAGAGTAATATAGCCTAAGCCAACATCCTTAATAGTTTTTAATTTATTATAGATTTTAGGAATGTGCGCAAAAAATTCAACGGCTTCATTAATAGTCATGTTTAAAACATCACTAATCGATTTTCCTTTATAACGAATCTCTAATGTTTCTCTATTAAAACGTTTGCCCTGGCAGGTTTCACACTCAACATATACATCTGGTAGAAAATTCATTTCAATAACTCGTAATCCGCCACCTTGACAGGTTTCGCAACGCCCGCCTTTTACATTAAAGCTGAAACGACCTGCTTTATAGCCACGAATCATGGCTTCTGGGATTTTGGCATATAGTGCTCTAATTTCGCTAAAAGTACCTGTGTATGTAGCAGGATTACTACGTGGAGTTCTCCCAATAGGAGATTGATTAATATCAATTACCTTATCGATATGTTCTAAGCCTTTAATGCTTTTGTAGGGCATGGGTTTTTTTACGCCATTAAAATAATGTGCATTTAGAATAGGGTATAGGGTCTCATTAATTAATGTTGATTTTCCACTACCTGAAACACCAGTAACTCCTATCATTTTTCCTAAAGGAAATTTTACAGACACATTTTTTAAATTGTTTCCTGTACAGCCTTTAAGTTCTAGAAGTTTACCATTGCCTTTTCTACGTTTTTTAGGAACTTCAATTTCTTTTTTGCCGTTTAAATAATCGGCAGTTAAAGTATTATGTGTTTTTAATTCATCTGGATTACCAATACTAATTATTTCACCACCATGTTTTCCTGCTTTTGGCCCTATATCAATAACATAATCGGCGCGTTCAATCATGTCTTTGTCGTGTTCTACAACTATAACCGAGTTTCCAATATCTCGAAGTGATACTAAAGAATTAATTAATTTTTCATTATCTCGTTGATGTAGGCCAATGCTAGGTTCATCCAGTATATATAGTACACCTACTAATTGAGAACCTATTTGAGTTGCTAAACGAATACGCTGTGCTTCTCCCCCAGATAATGATTTAGAGCTTCTATTTAATGATAGGTAATCTAAGCCAACATCCAGTAAAAATTGTAATCTTGATTTTATTTCTTTTAAAATTTCTTCCGCAATCTTTAGCTGTTTGGTGGATAAATGCTCTTGTAAGCTGCCAAACCAAGTTGCTAATTCTACAACATCTGTATTGGCAAGTTCTGCAATATTTTTATTATTTAGTTTGAAATAAAGTGATTCTTTTTTTAGTCTGGTACCATGACATTCTGGACATTTAATTTTATCCATATAATCTTTTGCCCAGCGTTTTAATGAAGTAGATTCGGCTGTTTTGTATTGATTTTCGATGAAATTAGCAACGCCTTCAAAATCTATTTTATAATCTCGGGTAACTCCAAGTGATTTGCTTTCTACAGAAAACTTTTCATTTCCTCCGTATAAAATCATTTGTTTGGCTTCCTTGGGAATGTCCTTATAGGCATCGGTTAATTTAAAATTGAAACGTTGTGCAATGGTTTCAAACTGTTTGAATATCCAACTTTTCTTTTCGGGGCCATGGGGCGCTAATGCACCTGCTTTGATTGACAAACTATCATCCGGGATAATTTTATTTTCGTTTACTTGATATAATTCTCCAATACCATTACAATTTGAGCAAGCACCCTTTGGTGAATTGAATGAAAAATTATTTGGTTCTGGATTTGGATACGAAATTCCAGAAGAAGGACACATTAAATTTCTACTAAAATAACGCGTTTCGTTAGTATCCTGGTCAATAACCAAGAGTACGTCTTCACCATGATACATGGCTGTATTAATAGTTTCAGTAAGACGTTTGTCGTTATCTGCAGAGGTATCTATTACTAACCTATCAATAACGATTTCAATATCATGAGTTTTGTAACGATCTAGTTTCATTCCTTTCGTAATGTCTTTGATCTCACCGTCTGTTCTTACTTTTACAAAACCTTGCTTTGCTATTTGTTCGAATAATTCACGATAATGCCCTTTACGCGAACGAACCACAGGAGCTAATATATTAATACGTTTTCCACTAAAATCACTAATAATGAGTTCTTTAATTTGCTCATCACTATAGCTTACCATTTTATCTCCTGTGTTGTAACTATAAGCATCGCTAGCTCTCGCAAACAATAAACGCATAAAGTCATAAATCTCGGTAATGGTGCCTACTGTGGAACGTGGTGATTTGCTCGTTGTTTTTTGTTCTATGGCAATGACAGGGGAGAGTCCATCAATTTTGTCAACGTCTGGCCTTTCTAAACCACCCAAAAACTGCCTTGCATAAGCTGAAAATGTTTCAATGTATCGTCGTTGTCCCTCAGCATAAATAGTATCAAAGGCTAAAGATGATTTACCACTTCCTGATAGTCCTGTTATGACTACCAGTTTTTCTCTAGGGATAGATACATCTATATTTTTAAGGTTATGTGCGCGGGCACCTTTTACTTCAATAAAATCGTCAAATTGGCTCATAAAAATCACAAAACTGCGAAGTTACGATTTTAGTTGTTAAATTTTTGTAAACTTCTAGTTAGACTTAGTACTCTTTTTGAGTTAATATGAAATAATTTCAAGAATACTGTTTTAAAAAATAAGAGGCTGTCTGAAAAGTGGTTAATCTTGTCATCAGAGCAAAGCGAAGAATCTTATTTCACTCATAATCAGAGTTATATATTTTAAAGAGATTCTTCATTCCATTTAGAATGACACTTTTTAGACAGCCTCTTAAGTTTGTTAGAGTTTAAATATTAGAATTCTTGTGAGGCTAGGGTTTTATTGTTGATAATTCTCCAGATTCTATAGATTTATTATAATTCGCTTTTACATCACTAAGAAATCCAAAGAACTTTTTCCCATTCTTTTTTTCAAGAATGACATAAGTGATGCCATTATCTTCATTTATAACATCCTTAATAATGACCTTATTGCCATAAACATTTTTATAGTTAGCTAATTTACCTTTTTTAACTAAAAAATTGAGTCTGGGAAAATCTATATGGTTATAGCTTGCACTATGAGGAGTGTTTATAACTAACTCGTCTCCAATTTTAGGTATATCTTGTGCATTTGCAAAAAAGCAAAAACATAAAAGTAACATTGCAAAAATTAAATTTCTCATAAATAAAGGCGCTTTTTAGCTTAAACAAAAGGTTAGAATAAAGATAAGTGTTTATTGCCATTTTGCCAATAATAACCCTAGAGGTTATAATGTTTTTTGAGTACTTAAATTTACCTTAAACCTCTACAAAATAGGGTGTGTTTAGAGAAAAGTATATGTTTGTGTTGGTAGACGTTTTTTTAGTAAGTGTTAACGTTAAATGAATCCATTTTTTATTATTTAATACTGTCTTTTTTTTGGGGTATTAGAAAACTGTTTTTATTACGGTTTTAACAAGAATTTATAAAAATATTTAGCATATTTGATCAATAAACCTAAGTGTAATCTTTCATTTTGTTTTCATGGCATTATTAATTTAAAGTTTACACTTTTATAAAATTAAAAATATTAAAATGAAATTATTAGGAATAGGCTCAAGGATAAATCACTCAGAATACGGTAAAGGTGTAGTAACCAATGTGACTACACAACATTATTGGGTAACTTTTATAGAAGGAGGATTAGAAACCATAGATTTAGATAGTGATTTTGATATTATTGAGGCTGCGGATGGTGATGTTGATACCGTTAGCTTTTTTGATGTTGAAAGTAGCTTAGTCAATATTCTAAAAAAGTGGAGTGATGCCAGTGAAATTGTACCTATTGCAGATAAATACAAAGGAGGCAAACTCATTTTAGAACCGGCAGATGAGAGTTTAAAGTCTTACGAATTACCAATAGACACTTTTTTTCATAAAATAACTATGGTTAGAGACCGTTTACGTGTCATGGAACAGCGTATAAATTCTAGCAATTTGGATGAACAGGGTAAAATAGATTTACAGCAATATATTACCAGAATATATGGTAGTTTAACGAGTTTTAATGTGTTGTTTAAATCGAAGAATCACAATTTTGTAGGGCAGAGGAGTAAATAAATGGTTTTAAAGTTGTGAACATTACTTGTTAGAAAACATGATTTCTATTAACAACCTGTACTTCTATAGCTTTAGTTTGATACCTATCATTTATTTAAAGGTTTTTGAGTACCTTTAATATTCATTCAATTTTGGGATATTAAGCAGCTAGACGGTGTAGACCAGATGTAAATTATTCTTTTTGATTTGATAATGTGATTCAAAATTTTAAGGCTAAACAATCGTTACCATAATAAAAAACCACCCATATAAGGTGGTTTCTCTTTTATGTAGAAATACTGCGAAGTTATTTTTGTAAACTTCAATCAAAGGTTTGGATCAAGGGGTGATTGTAACGGTTTTATCTACATTACCACTTCCATTACCGTATTCTGCTGTTACTAGAAACGTTCCAGGGGTATCAAATTTTATTGAAAAATATGGGCTTGTTTGATCATAATAATATTCTAATGGAGAACCAGTGTCATAATCATAAACGGTCCAGTCATAATTTGTAAACTCAGCTGGACCACCATTTTCATCATTAAACACAACAAATATGATACTTTGTCCCTGGCTGACTGAATCTAAGTTGGACTGGAGAGAGTAAGTAACACTACTTTTCTCTGCGATGGTTGATTTATTAGTTTTGTTGGTTTCAATAGTTTGATTTTGAGATGTTAAGCTTCCTGTGCACACAAAGTATAGACATAAGATCATTGTTTTTAACCCTAAGGTTTTAATAATTGTTTTCATGATTAATGTATTTAAAAGTTTAGATTGTACTCTATTCATTTTAGGTTTTAACCTTAACTATTACTAATAAAAATACGATATAAAATTTGTCTCTAACGGATAAATACTTATCTTAAAGGGATTTATTTGAATAAAAACCCTCACATTTATGGAGAATAGTGTATTTTTGAGGTACTATTCTTACAGGACAGACTCTTATGCAATAGGTGGACTTGTATAATATGATGCCCCAATCGTGGATTTTATCTTTTGAATGATATGGTGTATTCCTGCTAATCCATAGATTTTGCCTTTAAGTAGAGCAATGTGATAAAAGTTATTGTGTTCCTTTTATATGGTTTATCTCTATGCCTAAAACAAGTAGTTTATGAAATGTTGGTAATTGAGCGCCGCTTTCTGTAGTCGTCCAATCACTCCATGAGGCTTCAAGGCCTTCTATAGGCAATATAGATGTCCACATTTTGCAGGCTGTAGGTTTACCTGTATTATCAAGCAACCATAAGTAAGAATCTCCGGGTGTAGATCCACCAGTGGTATAAGTAATCAAAAGAGCGTCGTCTCCATTTTCAAGTTTTACAAGTCTACGTTCTGTACCTTTGTCAAAAACTTTATAAGGAGCTACTAACCAAAACGAATCGTTGTTAAAGAAATCGAAGGCTTTAGCTATCAACTCCTTACCCATTTCATTTTCGGTTTTAAAACTGTGTATAAAAGCTTTACTTTGGCTATGATCATTTAAATCTAAATTTACTTTGAATTCTTTCCAATAAACTTCACAGGTGTTTTTGGATCTATCCCATTCATAATGATGCCTTTTTTTAAATGTCCATTCAATGTAATTCGTTTTTTTAAAGGCATCGTAGTCTAAAGCTTCAAGCATTTTATAAGCTAAAGCATCGGCTTCTTCTCCTTGAATACCATTTGGTAAATCTTCATTGAATTTAAAGAATAAAAAACCAAAGAATAATAAACTGGGTAAGGTGAGAAATACAACGATCCCAGATATTATTTTTAATATTTTTTTTGATTTCTTAGTCATAAAACTTACTTGTAGTTTTTCTGAATTAGAAGCCTAAATTATTAAATACTATTATCTTAGTAAAAGAAAAACTTTAAAAACCGACGGCTGCATCATCACCTCGATGATCTGCACCACCCTCTAACAATTCATCGTCTAAAACAAGTATTCCATCGACCTTGCCAATTACAGGAGAATCTTTTTCGTTTATGGTATATCCTAATTTTTCAAGTTGAAAAATTAACGTAGTATCAAATGAATTCGGTTCCATTCTAATTTCATCGGGTAACCATTGGTGATGAAAACGAGGTGCGTTTACAGCCTCTTGCATGGTCATATTATATTCGTGTACATTGAGGATGGTTTGTAAAACAGACGTTATTATGGTAGATCCACCTGGAGTTCCAAGTGTCATAAAAAGTTTCCCGTTTTTTTCAACAATAGTAGGTGTCATAGCACTTAGCATGCGTTTTTCTGGCAGTATACTATTGGCATCACCTCCTATAAGTCCAAACATATTAGGAATTCCGGGCTTGCTGCTAAAATCATCCATTTCATTGTTTAAAAAGAAGCCTAAATCTGAGCAGTATAGTTTTGAGCCATAGGCGCCATTGATGGTTGTGGTTACGGATACAGCATTCCCAAACGGATCAACAATGGAGTAGTGAGTTGTTTCGTTGCTTTCAACTACTTGCACATTGCCATGGGATACGTCGCTAGATACCGTAGCTTTTTCGAAAGAAAAAGTGCTCATTCTATCGTTTAAATAGGTTTTGCTAATTAATGTTTCACCAGGAATGTTAACAAAATCTGGGTCGCCTAAATAAAAGCTTCTATCTGCATACGCGCGACGTTCTGCTTCTGTAATAACTTGAATGGATTTAACTGAATTATGTCCAAAATTGTCTAAATCATACGGTTCAATCATGGTCATTATTTGTGCTAAACAAACACCACCACTAGAGGGCGGAGACATAGAAATAATTTTTAAGTCATCGTACATAAATGTAGTAGGTGTACGCCATTTAACGGTGTATTTTGCTAAATCTTCTTCAGTCAAAATACCACCGTTTTCTTGAATAAAATTCACCAACCTTTTGGCGGTTTCTCCTTTGTAAAATTCATTTTTTCCATGATCTAAAATCCGCTCTAATGTTTTTGCAAGCGCAGGATATTTTATGGTGTCTCCCATTTTCCATACTTTGTTAAATAGGATGGAATCTTTATTAGCTTTTAAAAAAAAAGGTTGATATCTTTTTATTTTTGCTTCTTGTTTTTTTGTGACTACCACACCTTTATAAGCTAAGTTAATAGATGGTTTTATAATATCTTCTATAGGTAAACTGCCAAATTTTTCATGAACAGCAAAAATGCCGGCTACAGATCCAGGTACGCCTACCGACATGGCTCCTAAGGTGCTTTTTTCAGGTATAACATTGCCATTTTTATCCAGGTACATATCTTTTGTAGCAGCTAAGGGTGCTTTTTCTCTATAATCTAATGATCCAATGTCTCCGTTTGCTTTTCTGTAAACCATAAACCCGCCACCTCCTATGTTTCCAGCATATGGATAAGCAACCGCTAAAGCTAATTGCATAGCTGCCATAGCATCAAATGCATTGCCTCCTTTTTTAAGAATGTCATTACCAATTATTGATGCTTCTACTCTTGCAGAAACTGCCATGGCATTTTTAGTGATTAAGCCTGTATTTCTAGTTTCTATAGGGTTTTTACAAGAAACATAAAGATTGAAAAATAAGAGAGTATACAGTAAGCGTTTCATAATTTATGCTTTGTTTAATTCTTTGAGTTTTTGTTTAGAAAAGGTGATCAATTCATTAAAAAATGCTGTAAACTCATCTTCAAATTCTTTATAAAATTCTTTAAGCTCAACAATGGCTTCATTCATTCCAGACCTGTTTTTAGTTCTTCTGTTCATACCATCTAAAACTCTAGAGATACCACGGATGGAAGCATAGCTTAGCAGCCAATTATCGGCCATCATGTATGGCATTATTTTTTGTATTCGCAAAGGAAGTACGTTATAGTGTTCTTCTAAAGAATCATAAAAAGCACTTACATATTCGTCTAAAGGAACTGTACTATATTTGCTCCAGTTTTTAGCGAGAAAATGGTCGTACAGAATGTCTACAATAACCCCTGAGTAATGTCCGTATTTTTCGTGTAATCTTTTTGTACTCAATCTAACAGTCTTATGAGCGTCTGTATAAGTATCTATATTTCGATGTAATAAAATGCCAGTTTGAATGTCTTTGGAGTACTTTTTATAGTCTTTTCCTTTAATGCTATCTGCAATGAAATTACCAATAGTAACTAAATCATTTTCTCCCGAAAGATAAATATGTGCTAAGTAGTTCATTTGTGAAATTTACGAATTCAAATTTTAGAATGGTATTTTAACTTTAAAATTATTCCATTTATCATTTTTTAGGTTTAATTAAAATACAAGCTAAAAAAAATATGTAGGTTTGCTAAAATTTTGAAAAATAATAACATGACACTTATAAAATCAATTTCGGGAATTAGAGGAACTATTGGTGGTCAAGTAGGTGAAAACCTTACACCTATAGACGCTGTTAAATTTGCAGGAGCTTATGGTGCTTGGCTAAAACAGAATAGAGAAAAAGAAAATTATCGTGTAGTTGTTGGTAGAGATGCTCGTATTTCTGGTAAAATGATTCAGAACTTAGTAATGAATACATTGGTAGGTATGGGAATTCATGTTATTGATTTAGGGCTTTCTACAACACCGACAGTAGAAGTTGCGGTGCCTATGGAACATGCAGATGGCGGAATTATATTAACAGCAAGCCATAATCCAAAACAATGGAACGCTTTAAAGTTATTAAACGAAAAAGGAGAGTTTCTGGATGCTGTTGAAGGTGCTAAAATTTTAGATATAGCAGAAAGCGATAATATGAGTTTTGCAGATGTTGATAGTTTAGGAAAAATAACAAAAAACAAAGCCTATATAGATTTACATATTATTGAGGTTTTAGATTTGCCATTAGTAACAGTAAAGCCCATCGAACAAGCACGTTTTAGAGTTGTGGTAGATGGTGTGAATTCAACGGGCGGTATAGCAATTCCATTACTTTTAGAACGATTAGGTGTAGATGTTATAAAATTATATTGTGAGCCTAATGGGGAGTTTCCTCATAATCCAGAGCCTTTAAAAGAACATTTAACAGATCTTTCTGCTGCGGTAAAAAAACATGGTGCTGATTTTGGAATTGTAGTAGATCCAGATGTGGATCGTTTGGCTTTTATGGATGAAAATGGAGAGATGTTTGGAGAGGAGTATACTTTAGTAGCTTGTGCGGATTACGTATTAAGCAGAACACCAGGAAATACTGTTAGTAATATGAGTTCAACAAGAGCATTGCGTGATGTAACTGAAAAATATGGTGGTACATATGAAGCAAGTGCAGTAGGAGAGGTGAACGTTGTAAAGCTTATGAAAAAGAACAACGTAGTAATTGGTGGAGAAGGCAATGGAGGAATTATTTATCCAGAGTCTCATTATGGTCGCGATGCATTGGTGGGAGTTGCTTTGTTTTTAAGTTTACTAGCCGATAAAAATATAAGCGTTAGTGAGCTTAGAAAGACATATCCTAACTATTTTATGAGTAAGAAGAAGATTCAATTAACACCAGGTTTAGATGTTGATGGTATTTTAAACACCATAGAAAACCGTTACAAAAATGAACAATTAACGACTATAGATGGTGTGAAAATAGATTTTTCTGAAAGCTGGGTTCACCTTCGTAAAAGTAATACAGAGCCTATTGTTAGAATTTATACTGAGGCAAAATCACAATCTGAAGCAGACACTTTAGCTGATAAATTTATTGAAGAAATTGGAGACATTGCCAAAGCATAATTGTCTTTAGATGGTGATTTTAAGAATAATTAAAAACGAATGAGGGGGCTAAAAAGTGTCATTCAGAACGTAGTGAAGAATCTCTTGAAAATTGAATACTTATTTATCTCAGTGTTGAGATTTTTCGACTGCGCTCAAAATGACAAGATTAACACTTTTTAAACACTCTCGTTGGTTTTATGCTTCCAGCGTTTATGAGTCCAGAAATAATATTCAGGAGCTTCATGAATTTGCTTTTCTACTTCTTTAAGAAACATGTCTGTTAATTCGTAATTTTTATACTTATTAGAGTCTTCTGCAAGTGTTATAATTTCGGCTTCATAAAACCCTCGTTTTACTTTGTTTACTTTTAAGTAAGCAGTAGATAAATCTAATTTTTTTGCTAAGCGTTCTGCACCGGTAAAGCATGGTGTATTAATCCCCATAAATTTGCTCCAGTATACCTCTTTAGTTAGTTTAGGTGATTGATCACTTAAAAAACCCGTAATGCTTTTAATACCTTCAGACTCGTTTTGGTTTATAATATTTATAATTTCTTTAGTACTAATAAGCGTTGTGTTAAATTTAGATCGAATGTCTCTAATCAACTTATCAAAATGAGGGTTTGCCAATTTTTTATAAACCGCTAAACCTTTAAAGTTTATATAATTTTGAAGCACTATTGACCACTCCCAACTAGCATAATGGCCGAAAATTAAAATAATACTTTTATTTAAAGACTCTAAGCGTTTAAACTCTTCTGGATTCGTTATTTTAAAGCGTTTTTTTAGTTCTTTATCAGAAATAGACATGGTTTTTGCCATTTCTAAAAACATATCACATAGATGTTTGTAGAATTTTTTTCTGATAGTAGCAATTTCTTTATCCGCTTTATTAGGGAAAACAAGTTTTAAATTATTAGAGACCACCTTTTTTCTGTAGCCTACTATGTGATAAAGCAAAATGTATAATCCATCCGAAACTAGATACAATAATTTAAAAGGAAGTCTAGAGATACTCCATAAAAAAGGATAAACAATAATATAAATTAGAAATTGCATTAATTAATTTTAGATTTGTAGCGGCAAATATATGCTAAATAGATTTTAAACGTTTACACAAATGGGCAAATTAGACTTAGTTACCATAATTATAATAGCTGCAAATATCATCATATCTTATAAAGGTTTTGGTGATTACAGTTTTTTTGATAAGTATAAATTTCATGTAGGAGGCGTACAAAGAGGAGAACAAATTAGAATGTTTAGTTCTGGTTTTTTACACGTAGATACACAGCATTTGTTATTTAATATGCTTACTCTATATTTCTTTGCAGGAGTGGTTATTACGCTTTTAAGTCCACTATATTTTATTTTAATTTACGGGGGCAGTTTATTAGTAGGTAGCTTATTATCACTGTATTTTCATAGAAATGAGTATCACTATAGTGCTGTTGGTGCTAGTGGTGCCGTTACAGGAGTTTTATACGCTGCTATTTTATTACGACCAGAAATGGACTTGTACATGTTTTTTATTCCATTTCCAATACCAGCATATATTTTTGGGATAGGCTATTTATTATACTCTATTTATGGAATGAAAAACAGAATAGGTAATATAGGACATGATGCACATTTTGGTGGTGCTATAGGAGGTTATGCCATTACTTTGGTATTATCGCCTGGGTTGTTTAAAACCAATTTACTTATGATTGGTTTGTTGGCAATACCTATAGTTTTATTATTTATTTTAAAGAAAATGGGGAAGATGTAAGTGTGGGGGTTCTGTCGTTAAATTTCTATTCATAGAAGTAGTATTTGTCTATGTTAATTTTGTTTGCGAGTTATAAAATCATCTTTACATTTTTTAGAGGCAGTATTGTCTACCAAACGCGAATCTCATTATTTAACAATTCAAACTTTCTGTTGAAATTAAAAATATTTAACTGTATTATATACTGTGGCATAGCTATTGAATTTATAGTAGTAATGCGTATCTTTATTTTATGCTTAAGTATTTGATATTCATTGATTTAATTTTTTGTAAAATAAATATAATAAATGATCGATTCTGTTTTAATGACAGATTGACCTAAATATATACATGAAGAAATCTAATTTTATAGCCCTTGACAGTTTGTCATTACAGGAATTTGATGAAAACTCAGAATTAATTCCTTTAATGACACCAGAAGATGAAGAAGCCATCAATAATGAGGAATTACCAGAAACGCTCCCTATATTATCATTGCGGAATACAGTATTGTTTCCTGGAGTTGTTATCCCTATTACAGCAGGCAGAGACAAATCAATTAAACTAATAAATGATGCTAATAAAGGCGGAAAAGTTATTGGTGTAGTATCACAAAAAGATGAGTCTATAGAAAACCCAACCGCGAAAGATATTAATGAAACAGGTACAGTTGCTAGAATTCTACGTGTTTTAAAAATGCCAGATGGAAACGTAACGGTTATTATACAAGGAAAAAAACGCTTTAGAGTGGCAGAGGTTCTTACTGAAGAACCATACATGAATGCAACTATTAGAGACTTAGCAGAGGCAAAACCAACGGTTGATAATGAAGAGTTTTCGGCAATTATTGATTCTATAAAAGATCTGGCATTGGAAATTATTAAGGAAAGTCCAAACATTCCCAGTGAAGCTTCTTTCGCGATAAAGAATATAGAAAGCAATTCATTTTTAATAAACTTCGTGTCTTCTAACATGAATCTTTCGGTAGCTGAAAAGCAGTCACTTTTAGAAATGGATGATCTTAAAAAACGTGCTTTGGCTACACTTAAATTCATGAATGTTGAGTTTCAAAAATTAGAACTTAAGAACGATATTCAGTCTAAAGTTCAAATGGATATGAGCCAGCAGCAACGGGAGTATTTCTTGCATCAACAAATGAAAACCATTCAAGAAGAATTGGGAGGCGTAAGCCACGATGAAGAGCTTGAAGAAATGAAGTTACGAGCCAGCGAAAAGCAATGGGATGAGCAAGTAGCAAAACATTTCGATAAAGAAATAGCTAAAATGCAACGTATGAATCCGCAGGTTGCAGAATACTCTATACAGCGTAATTATTTAGAGTTGTTCTTAGATTTACCCTGGAATGAGTTTAGTACTGATAAATTCGATTTAAAACATGCTAAAAAGGTTCTAGACAGAGATCATTTTGGATTAGAAGACGTAAAAAGAAGAATCATAGAATATCTAGCGGTATTAAAATTGCGTAATGATATGAAATCACCTATTTTATGTCTATACGGACCTCCAGGAGTAGGTAAAACCTCGCTTGGTAAGTCTATAGCAGAAGCTTTAGGGAGAGAGTATGTGCGTATTTCGTTAGGAGGTTTACGTGATGAAGCAGAAATTAGAGGGCATCGTAAAACCTATATTGGAGCTATGCCTGGGCGTATTATCCAAAGTTTGAAGAAAGCTGGGACATCTAACCCTGTTTTTGTTTTAGATGAAATAGACAAACTATCCAATTCGCATCAAGGAGATCCATCATCGGCTATGCTTGAGGTTTTAGACCCAGAGCAAAATAGCGAGTTCTATGATAATTTTTTGGAAATGGGATACGACCTTTCTAAAGTTATGTTTATAGCGACATCAAATAGTTTGTCTACCATTCAGCCAGCATTACGTGATCGTATGGAGATTATTAATGTAACAGGATATACTATTGAAGAAAAGGTAGAAATAGCTAAACGTCACTTATTACCCAAGCAATTAAAAGAGCATGGATTATCAGCTGATCATTTGAAGATTGGTAAAGCCCAATTAGAAAAAATTGTAGAGGGTTATACACGTGAATCGGGTGTTCGTGGTTTAGAAAAGCAAATTGCAAAAATGGTACGCTATGCGGCCAAAAATATTGCAATGGAAGAAGATTATAATGTTAAAGTGTCTAATGAGAATGTTGTTGAGGTTTTAGGAGGTGCTAAGTTAGAACGTGATAAATATGAAAACAATAATGTAGCGGGGGTGGTAACTGGATTGGCATGGACACGAGTTGGTGGCGATATTCTGTTTATTGAATCTATTTTGTCTAAAGGAAAAGGAACACTTTCTATTACTGGAAATTTAGGTAAAGTGATGAAAGAATCTGCAACCATTGCTATGGAGTATATCAAATCTAATGCAGATCATTTTGGAATAGATACTGTTGTCTTTGATAATTATAATGTGCACATTCACGTACCAGAAGGAGCAACGCCAAAAGACGGACCAAGTGCCGGAGTTACCATGCTAACCTCTTTAGTGTCATTATTCACACAAAGAAAGGTAAAGAAAAGTCTAGCAATGACAGGAGAAATTACACTTCGCGGAAAAGTACTTCCGGTTGGAGGCATTAAAGAAAAGATACTAGCGGCTAAACGCGCACGGATAAAAGAGATTTTATTATGTGAAGAGAATAGGCGAGATATAGAAGAAATAAAAGCAGATTACTTAAAAGGACTAACATTTCATTATGTAACCGATATGAGTGATGTTATTAAAATAGCACTTACAAACCAAAAGGTAAAGAATGCTAAAAAGCTTTAAAAAGACATAAAAAAAGGACCTCGATTTATTTCGAGGTTTTTTTTATGGTTTAAAATAAAAGATACCTGCTGCCGTTTTAAGATAGATTTACTTACTTTGTGTCGTAAATATGCTAAAGAAAATTATCACTTTTTTTTATTTGTCTTGTAGTTCGCTTGTTATTGCTCAAGTTGGGGGAGAGACAACCTATCAATTTCTTAATTTGATATCTTCACCACGACAAGCAGCATTAGGAGGTAAGATATTGACTAATGTTGATTACGATGTTACCCAAGGACTTTTTAATCCAGCAACTATTAATATTGATATGGATAATCAGTTAGCTGTAAATTATACAAGTTATTTGGGAGGTATAAGTTATGGTACAGCTTCTTATGCATATACTGTAGATAGACGTACTCAAACATTTCATGCTGGAGTTACCTATATAAATTACGGATCGTTTGATGGTTATGATGAAAATGGTAACAGTACGGGAACATTTACAGGTAATGAAGCCGCTCTTTCCGTGGGATATGCACTTCAAATTGGTTATTCCGATTTTTATTTTGGAGCTAATCTCAAGTTTATTAGTTCAAAATTAGAACAATATAATTCATTTGGTATAGCTGCAGATTTAGGTTTGATTTATATTAATGAAGACTTGGATTTTAATGCTGCAATAGCTGTTAGAAACTTAGGGACACAAATAACTACCTATGCTGGGCTTAATGAACGCCTTCCATTTGAAGTTGATTTTGGAATGTCACAACGATTAGAAAATGTACCAATTCGTTGGCATGTTACTTTAGAAAATTTACAAGAATGGCCAATAGCTAGACCTAATCCTGCACGATCGGTTAGCGATTTAGGAGGTAATCAAACAGATGAAAAAGTTGGGTTTTTAGGTCAAGTAATTAGACATGCTATTATTGGTGCAGAAATATTTCCGGAAGGAGGTTTTAATATAAGACTTGGTTATAATTTTCGGAGAGGTGAAGAACTACGTATTGTAGATCAACGTAATTTTTCAGGCTTATCTGCCGGAATCTCTATTAAAATGAATAAAATGCGCTTTAGCTATACACATGCTAAGTATACCAGTGCTGCTAATTCAAACTTTTTTGGATTGCAAATAGATTTACAATAATAAGTATTTAAAGAGACTGAAGTTATAAGTACTTAAAGTAAGTCTATTTTAATCGAAAAGAATTCCCCGAGACAACGCCTCGGCGTTTCCGTTAAAATTGTCATTCCCGTGAAAACGCACTGCTGTCGGGAATAAATTTATTGAAAAAAGGCATATTGGTATTTAATTTTATTTTGTTGTCGTTTTCTAATTCTATTTTGATAATCCATTCTGTTTTTGACAGGTACAAACATTAAGGAACTGAGCTTTTCAACA
>NZ_SRSO01000002.1 GCF_004791695.1 Flavivirga rizhaonensis
GGTTCTGGTGGTTGTGAAAACACTTTATGTTCATAGTAATCTGTCAAAATACAAACACCCCAACTTTTCTTATGTACATCTATGCCCACGTAAATACTCTCATTAGAATAATCTACTTTTTTTGTAATTTGTATATCTTTCATATCAGATGGTATTATTTAAGTTAATTTTGCACTAACAAATTAATAATACCTCCTGGTTTTAGAATGACACTTTAAACATACAAACTCGATTTAATTCTTTTTAGAAAAATAATATTAAAGAAATGATTTTCAAGTGTTTGTCATTTCGACAGAGCGAAGTATGAGCGACGAGAAATCTCATAAGGATGGGATTCCCCCTCAATAGCTACGCTATATACGTTCAAGTAAAATATATTTTACCCTCCGTAGCATTCGGAATGACATAGTTTCTTTATTAAAATAATTAAAAAGCTGATTATCAGGTTTTAATATATCGAGCTCACGTTAATTTATACAGTTTTTCAAGGCTACTTATCGCCTTGATCGTCTAGGTTTAAATGCGCCAGAATCATCAGAACGTCTTGGTTTTGAGGCACCTTCAGAGCGACGTCTTTCACTTCTGTTTCCAGAATTAGATTTTCTGTCGTCACGTCTTCCGCCACCACCTTTTCTATCATCACGTCTTCTGCCTCGATTTCTGTCGTTACGTCTTCCACCACCACGGTTTTCAGATACTTCAACATTTACAAAACGACCTTCGTGTTTAAAATCGGTAAAGAAAGCTAATACTTTTTCTTTTAATTCATTTTCAGTATTAAAAAAGGAGAAGCTGTCTTTTACTTCAACTTTAAAAACATCATCTCTACCTAGCTGTAACTGCTCTTTTAAGAAGTCTTTTAACTTCATCCAGTCAAAACCGTCTTTACTACCAACATTAATGAAGTAACGTGTGGAATTTGATTTGCCTCCAAAATCACGTCCGCTGTCTCTATCACGACCACCATCATCAGAAACATTTAAGTTTTTAGATTTTTGATAATAATTATAGAAACGTGTGAATTCAACTGAAAAGAATTTTTTAATCAATTCATCTTTGGTTGAATCTTCAAATAATTCGTTAATATTTGATAAATGCTTATCAATTTCATGATTGACCTCTGTGTTATGTATTTTATTTGCAAGAGACATTAATTGTACTTCACAAATTTCCGCTCCATCTGGAATATCCTTTTTCTCGAATTGACGTTTAATAATACGTTCAATGCTTTTTATTTTACGTACCTCACTTTTAGAAACAATCACCATAGAAACCCCTGTTTTCCCCGCACGACCAGTACGTCCAGAACGGTGGGTATACGTTTCGATTTCGTCAGGTAATTGGTAGTTTATGACATGGGTTATATCGTCAACATCAATACCTCGTGCAGCTACATCTGTAGCTACTAGTGTTTGTATTTGTTTATTTCTAAACGATTTCATTACCAAATCACGTTGGTTTTGACTTAAATCGCCATGTAAAGCGCCAGCACTATATCCATCTTCAATAAGTTGTTCTGCTACTTTTTGGGTATCACGTTTCGTTCTACAAAATACTACCGAGAAAATATCTGGGTTGGCATCCGATAATCGTTTTAAAGCTTGGTAACGATCTCTGGCATTTACTAAATAATATTCGTGTGATACATTGCTTGTACTTTCATTTTTATTTCCAACAGTAATTTCCCGTGGAGCATTCATGAATTTTTTAGCAATAGTCGCTACTTCTCTTGGCATCGTTGCAGAAAATAACCACGTGTTTTTTTCTTCAGGAGTATGTGAAAGTATATCAGTAATATCTTCCTTAAAACCCATATTCAGCATCTCATCGGCTTCATCTAAAACAGAATATTGTATTTTAGAAATGTCAACCATACGTCTGCTAATCATATCCTTCATACGTCCAGGAGTTGCCACAATAATTTGCGCGCCTCTTTTTACGTCTCTAGCTTGATCTGTAATACTAGACCCACCATAAATAGCAACCACGTTAAGACCTTTACAGTACTTACCGTATTGTTTCATTTCGTTGGCAATCTGTAAACAAAGTTCTCTAGTAGGTGATAAAATTAAACCTTGAGTTGTTCTACTATTTACATCAATTTTTTCAAGCATCGGAAACCCAAAAGCAGCTGTTTTACCAGTCCCTGTTTGGGCTAATGCTACTAAATCTGTTTCAGATTCTAATAAAATTGGGATTGCTTTTTCTTGTACCTCACTTGGTTTGATAAAACCTAAATCTGTAATTGCGTGTAATAGGTCGTCATTAAGACCTAATTCTTGGAATGTGCTCATTCTTGTATAAGTATTCGATTATGTTATGTAGTGTTACATAAAGAAGCGAATCGACATACTTAACCTTAAACTTCTAATAACACACCCTCTCTCTGAGGAATTTAACTCACTTTCTGAGTTTCAAGCGGCAAAGATACATTATTTTTATTTGTTATTCTCGCGAAAGGTGGAATCTTATTAATTGAAGTGTTTAAGCTTTTGTTTTGGGCGTTTTAACACGCTTTTAAAATGTCATTGCGAAGGAGGTACGACTGTGGCAATCTGTTTAATTCTAGTTATAGGTGCTATCAAGTTTTAAAAAGGATTTCAAACACGCCGTTCAATCGTTAACGCGGATTTTGGCTAATGTCATTGCTAGGAGATACGACGTGGCAATCTGTAAATTATATATAAATAAGTTATGTCAAAATACGACACGATTCATATATCACATAATCTAGAAAACTTTCATTATTTATGATGTGATTTCTCCTATCGTCGAAATGATTTTAGGATTTAATCTATTTCCTCAAATTACTAATACGCTCCAGTAATGTAGGATGCGAATAATGCATAAAAACATAGGCGGGATGTGGTGTTAAATTACTCAAGCTGTTTTTAGAAAGTTTCTTTAGCGATGTAATTAAAGGTTCTCCTTTATACGTGTTTTTTGCATAGTCATCTGCCTGGTATTCAAATTTTCTGGAAAATACATTCATAATTAAACCTGTAATTTCAGAAATAGGGGAGTATAGTAACCCGAAAGCAATAAGCCCAATATGAAAACTTGGTGTTTCAACTCCTAAAGCGTTCGATAATAACGGATTTGAAATAAAGAGCGACAAAATAAATAATGTTAAACCAGTCAATAAAATAGAGGCAACCAGATTAAAAATAATATGCTTCTTTTTATAATGCCCAACTTCGTGTGCTAATACAGCAACAATTTCATCATCATCTAAATCATTAATTAAAGTATCATATAGCGTTACCCGTTTTTCACTACCAAATCCAGAGAAATAGGCATTTGCTTTTGTGCTACGTTTAGAGCCATCAATTACAAATATTTTATCCAATTTAAAACCAACAGTTTGTGCATATTCAGAGATTTTCTCTCGCAAGCTTCCAGCTTCTAAAGGAGTTTGTTTATTAAACAAGGGCACAATAAGTTTTGAGTAAAACATATTCATAAACAAAGTAAATACGGCCACTAATCCCCAGGCGTAAAGCCAAAAATGATTACCAGTAACTTGATAAAACCAAATAATAAGTGCTAAAATACCGCCACCAACAATAGCCATCATCAACCAGCCTTTTATTTTATCAAGAATAAATGTTTTAACAGTTGTTTTATTAAATCCGAATTTTTCTTCAATAACAAAGGTGCTGTAATAAGAGAAAGGTGTAGACACAATATCACTACCAATCATAATAATTCCAAAGAAAATGAGTGCAATAATAATGGGGTTTTCGCTATAGTCCCTTGCGATATTATCAACAAATTCAAAACCATCAAAAAGTAAAAAACCTAAAGTTAAAAGAATAGAAAATGTTGACGTTAAAATTCCAAATTTATAATTAGTGGCTTTATAATTTTGAGATTTCTTATACTCATCAGCATCATAAACATCCTGTAAATCTTTTGGAAGTGTATCATTATAATGTTTTGCATTTAAAGCATCTAAGATTTTATCAACTAAAAAGTTAATTATAAGTATAGCAATGATGATGTAAAATAAAGTTGTAGATGTCATATATAATTTAAATTTCAATATGTTAAGCTCCAAAACCCAAAAGTATTTAATTGAGTTTTGTTATTCATATTTTGGGGTGTTGTGAGATTTTCAAAGAAAATTCCTCTGTCTTTTCGCTTCAAAAATAAGGATTCCCGCAGCAACAGACACATTCATAGAGTCTATTTCACCTTGCATGGGGATAATAATGTTTTGAGTCGAACTTTCTAGCCATTCATTACTTAATCCAGTTGCTTCTGTTCCAACAACCATAGCAGTTGGTTTGGTGAAATCTTGAGTATGATAATTTACCGATGCTTGTAAAGCTGCACAGTAAATATTAATTTTGTTTTCTTTTAAAAAGTCAATAATTTCAGAAGTGCTACCAGTTGCAATTTGATTTGTAAACACACAGCCCACGCTAGATCGGATAATATTTGGGTTGTATAAATCTGTTTTTGGATTAGCGATTATAACAGCATCAGCATTGGCAGCATCAGCAGTTCTTAAAATAGCGCCAATATTTCCAGGTTTTTCAGGAGCTTCAGCAACTAGAATTAAAGGGTTTTTGGTGTTGAATTTTAAATTAGTTATGCTATGACTTTTACTTTTAGCAACAGCTAGAACACCTTCAGTTGTATCTCGATAGGCTAATTTTTGATACACCTCTTTTGAGATTTCAATAACACTTATTTGTTTGGTAGATAATTCGCTTAGTTTTTCTTCCGAAAATAATTCTGGAAAAAACAAGATAGTTACAATCTCATAATGGCCTTTTATGGCGAGTGAAATTTCACGTTCTCCTTCTATTAAAAACAATTCTGTTTTTCTACGTTCTCGTGACTTATCCTTTAATTGAGTAAGTTGTCGAATAAATTGATTTTGAGTACTAGTTATTAACGTGGTAGGCAATTTATTTAATAGTTTTGTTTTAGCAAATTTACTACAATTATGAAACAAGTATTACTATTCTTTCTTTTCATTTGTTTTTCTTTTTTTGTTAATGCTCAAGTACAAGGGCCACCGCCACCATGTGGAATTACTCCAGTTTATGTGTGTGATGATAACAATGATGGTTTTGAGGAACTTAATTTGAGGGAATTATTTCCATTTTCTTCATTTTGTGCGGCAAATCAAGGAGAAGTTGAAAGTGATTATCATGCCATTTCTTATTATGAGACTCAGGATGATATGATCAATCAAATAAATGCTATTGCAAACCCCGAATCATATACTAATATTTCTAATCCACAAATTATTTATTTTAGAGCAAATGCTATAAACCCTGGAGGTACTTTCGAATTCCTTTCATCATCAGACGATTTTGTAGAAATTAAAAGGGTATTGACTAATAGCCCCGAATTAGTAGTCTACGATGCTGGTTCTGGAGGTTTGTCTACTTTTGATTTAACATCTGCAAATATATTTTGTGGGTCAAATGATAAAAATGATTATACTTTAACTTATCATGTATCAGAAAGTGATGCAGATGCTGGAACTAATTCTATAGTAAATCCTTCAGCCTTTTCAAATACTGGAAATCCGCAAATAATTTATGTAAGAGCAGTGCATAATACATCTGCCTATGTAGTGACTACTTCTTTTAAAATAAGGGTTTGGTTTACTCAGGCTAACAATCCAGGTGATATTTATATTTGTGATGAAGATTATGATGGTTTAATTGAGTATAATTTGACTAGTTTGAATGCTGCTATTTTAGGAAATCAAAGTTCAGATAATTTTTCAGTTTCTTATTATTTATCACAAGCTGATGCGGAAGCCAGTGAAAATCAATTGCCTGAGTTTTATATTATTTCAAACTCTGAAATAATATATGCAAGGGTAGATGAAAGTATTGGAGGGACATATTCAATAACTTCATTTAGTTTTCTCATTTTTATTCCGCCATTAGTAAGCCCTTTAGAGCCTTATGAAATTTGTGACGATGAAAGTGGAGATGGCGTGGAAGTATTTGATTTAAATACGATTATAAATCAAATTAATAGTGGAGGAACTGTGTATGATATCTCTTTTTATACAGAAGAGGGTGATGAATATGGTAGTGGTATAGAAGGGAATTATACTAATATTACTAATCCTCAAACTATATATGTCGATGTTGAAGATATGGAAGGGTTTGGGTGTTTTACTATTTTAGAATTACAATTAACCGTTCAGGATTGTTCAACTAAAGGCGTTATAAAAGTTAATGCATTTTATGATGCTAATGGTGATACCGTTTTTGATAACGAAGAAATAAACTTTTTAAACGGAGCTCTAACCTACGAGAAAAATAATAATGGCGTTCAACATGTTCTATATTCGTCTAATGGTATATTCAATATTATAAGTGATGATGAAAATAATACGTATGATATTAGTTATAATATATTTACAGAATATGATGCTTGCTATGATATTACTACGGTATCGTACGATGATATAAGTGTTTTAAATGGAAGTACAGCTAATTACGACTTTCCTATTACTAAAGTACAAGAATGTGGAGATATAGCTGTTTATTTAGCCTCTTATGCACCTCCAAGACCTGGGTTTGATTATTATAATCGTTTAATAATCAAAAATAAAGGTTTGGAAACAGTGTCTTCGGGTACAATTGAATTTGTACATGATCCATTAGTAACATTTAATGGGGTTACTAATTTTAATTCAGGGTATAGTGTAAACAATACAGCGAGTGGTTTTACTTTAGATTTTGTCGATTTAAAGCCTAATGAACAACAAGCAGTTACAGTCAGTATGAATGTTCCTATACCTACGAGTTTAGGAACTTTATTGACAAACACAGCGACATTTTCAGTTACAGATTTGTCAACTGAAAATAACACGTCTATATTATCAGAAACGGTAATAGGATCGTACGATCCAAACGATATTGCAGAGTCCCATGGCCCAGAGATTCTTTATGACGAGTTTGGGAATAATGATTATTTATATTACACCGTTAGATTTCAAAACGTTGGAACTGCTGATGCTATAAATGTATCTATTGATAATGCATTGAATGCGAAATTAGATAAGTCGACCATTCAAATGCTGAGCGCAAGTCATAATTATGTTTTTACAAGAATAGATAGCCAATTAAATTGGAAATTTGATAATATTCATTTGCCAAGTGAGGATATGGACGAGCCTAATAGTCATGGTTATGTCTATTATAAAATAAAACCCTTAGCTGGTTATCGTGTTGGAGATATTATATCGAATACAGCTGAAATTTATTTTGATTTTAATCCAGCCGTTATAACCAATACATTTAATACAGAATTCACCACTACATTAAGCAATAAAAAGTTTAGCAAGTTTAATGTGTCAATTTCACCTAACCCTGCAACAGATATTGTTGAATTAAAGTTTGATAAAAATATTAGTGATAAAATAAATGTAAGTATTTATAATATTCAGGGAAAATTGATATTAAATTCAATAAAGGCATTACAAGGTAATATTGCACAAATAAATGTATCATCCTTAAAAAGAGGTATGTACTTTTTAAAGATAAATAATAATATTAATGATGTTACACAAAAATTGATTGTTAAATAATATATAGTTTTAACCTTTAGTTATTAAATGAGGCTTCAGATTTAGTCTGAAGCTTTTTTTGTTGTAAAGAAGTACTTTTGTAATCGACAAAAAGAATCAACCAATTCAAAATATAAAAATGAAAAATATACTTTTTTTAGCGATCATAGTTTTATTTGTATCCTGTAAAAAGAATTCAGGTACTAAAGAGACTATAAACTATTCTGAAGAGAATCTGGATGTAACCACAAGTATTTATCCAAAAAATATATCAAAAGTGTTTAAAGCCCACGGTGGATTGGATACATGGAATAAAATGCAGGGTCTGGTATTTGAAATAGAACACCCAGAAGGTAATGAAAAGACAACAACAGCTTTAAAAAGTAGGGAGTCGTTAATTGAAACAGAAACCTTTAAAATTGGTTTTGATGGTGATAATGTATGGCTAAAACAAGAAGACTCATTAGCATATAAAGGGAATGCCAGATTTTATTATAATTTGATGTTTTATTTTTATGCCATGCCTTTTATATTGGCTGATGATGGAATAATTTATGATGAAGTAGAAGCTTTAGTATTTGAAGGTAAATCATATCCAGGAATTAAGGTTTCTTATGAAAGTGGAATAGGGGAGTCTTCAGAAGATGAATATGTTTTGTACTATGATCCTGAGACTAATAAAATGACATGGTTAAGCTATACGGTTACTTATTTTTCAAAAGAAAAAAGTAAGGATTTTAGATATATAAATTATAGTGATTGGCAAACTATTGACGGGTTATTATTACCAAAGACTTTAACCTGGTATAATTATGAAAATAATGTGCCCACAACGAAGAAAAATGATATGAAGTTTACAAACATTAAACTTTCTACCGACAAACCAAATAAAGATCTTTTTAAAGTTCCGGAAGGTGCAACGCTTGTAGAATAATCTACAGGCTTTCAGTTTCAAAATAATTAACTAATAGAGCAACTACATAGCTGTAGCTTTTCATACCCTTATTTTGATTATTTGCTTTTAAAAAATTGCCATAAAATAATTTAAATAAAGGCTCGGTAGGGTTTTCATGGGCATCCCAAAACTCACGAATTTCTCTATAGTTTTTCAAAATACCTTTATTAACATCTGCAACCATGTCTTCATATATGCATGGGTCGCGTCTGTAAATTTCATTCAAGCAAAAGCGTAAACCAAAGGTGTAGCCTGTGTATCTAAAATACACATCATCATGGCTTATAGCAGCCATACACCCTATAAAATTAGCTTCATTTTCGGCAGCATATCCTAACTGATGTGCAATTTCATGAGATGCTGTAGTAGGTACTTTATAGACTGGAATTAACCCATTAACCTGAGCTTCATTGGTAAAAGGGTTTAAGTAGCCACTAAACCCCATATAGGTTAAGGGGTAACTGTATAATGACTTTTTTACACTTTTTGGGACATATTCCAAATAAGGAAATACCTGTTTTAAATTTTCATAACCCACAGGAGTCATCTTTAATACTTCACTTTTGCTATAAGGCAGGTCAACTTTAATCGTATCATTTTTAGCAATTTTTAAATGAAGTACATTTGATTTTTTGATCAATTTTTCAGTCACAAAAATTAATTGCTCAGTAGTATAGTCATTAGCAATATCCAAACTCTTATGTAGTGGTAATCGGTAATAGTTAAACCCCCAAAATAAGTGGAATACAAAGTACATAATTGCTATGGCCGAAAACACGTCAACAAACCATTGTTTCGTGTTTTTTATTAATTGTTTTCTGTTTTTATAAAACCAACGAACGATGTAAATAATGGAAAGCGTATAAATAAAATCTCCAAATGAAAAAGGTAACCAACCTAAAGTATATCTGAAGATTTTCGAAATAAAAGGATAAAATCCATTACTGTAAAATTGCTCTACAAGTTCGGGATACTTAGATACCCATTTTATTAATACATATTGCGGAATTAACGACAACGCTAATAAGGTCTTTTTCTTCTTCAGCATCTACCAAAAGTAATAAAAATTAGTACCCAATAACAGTTGTTTTTTCAATTAAGAGTTTTAGTTAATGTCGAAGCAATTTTGCTACCTTTGCAAAACTTTATAAATAATACTATGAGCACTGAGATAAGACAACTTCAACCACAACAACTTTGGAATAGGTTTGCAGATTTAAACGCTGTACCAAGAGGATCAAAAAAAGAAGAACGCGTTATAGCTTTCATGAAAAATTTTGGTGAAAATCTTGGTTTAGAAACCATTGAGGATGAAGTAGGTAATGTTATTATCAAAAAGCCAGCAACTCCAGGAATGGAAAATAGGATGACTGTAGTCATGCAATCGCATTTAGATATGGTTCACCAGAAAAATGGAGATACTAATTTTGATTTTGACACTCAGGGCATAGACATGTATATTGATGGTGATTGGGTTCGTGCAAAAGGAACAACTTTAGGGGCCGATAATGGTTTAGGAGTTGCTACCATTATGGCTGTTTTAGAAAGTAAAGATATTCCGCATCCAGCTATTGAGGCGTTGTTTACTATTGATGAAGAAACTGGTATGACAGGAGCTATGGGCTTAAAAGGCGGATTACTTTCTGGTGGTATCCTTTTAAATTTAGATACGGAAGAAGACGATGAAATAGGTGTTGGTTGTGCTGGAGGTATTGATGTTACAGCAAAGAGAACCTATAACGAAGAAGAAACACCAGAATTTAAAATAGGATATAAAATTACAGTTAAAGGATTACAAGGAGGACATTCGGGGATGCAAATTCACGAAGGTTTAGGGAATGCCAATAAACTTATGAATCGTGTCTTGTTTGATGGTTTTGAAAACTACGGATTACGAATTTCTGAAATTGATGGAGGTAGTTTGCGTAACGCAATTCCTAGAGAAAGTAATGCCATAGTTGCTATTGATGCAGTGCATGAAGATGCTTTTTTATTAGAAATAGCTTTGATTTCTAATACTATTAAGAAAGAGTTAAAAACGATGGAGCCGGATTTAGAAATTACAATTTCTAAAGCGGAAACACCAGCAAAAATTATGGATTTAGGAGTTCAAGAAGGCTTGACCAGAGCTTTATATGCTGCTTATAATGGTGTTTACAGAATGAGTGCTGATATTCCGGAATTGGTAGAAACATCAAATAATATCGCTAGAGTCGTGGTTAAAGATGGAACTATTCATATAGGTTGTTTAACACGTTCATCTGTTGAAAGTTCTAAAATGGATCTGGCAAATACGTTACGTGCAACTTTTGAACTAACTGGATGTGAAGTTGAATTTTCTGGAGATTATCCTGGATGGACACCAAATATGGATTCTGCCATCTTAAAAGTAATGACGAAATTATATGAAGATTTAAATGGAGAAAAACCACATGTAGCTGCATGCCATGCAGGATTAGAATGTGGTATTCTGGGAACAAACTATCCAGATATGGATATGATTAGTTTTGGTCCGAATATAAAAGGTGCGCACTCACCAGATGAACGTGTCCAAATTTCTTCAGTACAAAAGTATTGGAACTTTGTTTTGGAGATTTTGAAAGAGATACCGGTTAAATAGTATTATCGTATACGTCATTACGAGGAAAGAGGCACGAATGACGAAGTAACCTTTTGAATAACGGTTAATAAATAGACCTGCCACATTGTTCCTCCTCGCAGTGACGAAGCCTATCATGTTTTTTGTATGAAAAAATCATTTGTCTATTTTATGACTAATAAAAATAACACAGTTATTTATGTTGGTGTGACAAGTGATTTGTTAAAAAGAGTATATCAACATAAAACAAAAGCATATAAAGGATTTACTTATAAGTATAATTGTGATAAATTAATATACTTCGAAGAGTTTAACGATATTAATCAAGCCATTGTAAGGGAAAAGCAAATAAAGGGAGGAAATAGAAAAAGAAAGGAATACTTAATACATTCCATAAACCCAGAATGGAATGATTTGTCTGATGGGTGGTTGTTTTATTTTGACTAATGCTGCGTCATTACGAGGAAGAGGTACGAATGACGAAGTGATCTTTTGAATAACAGTTAATAAATAATAAATAGACTGCCACGTCGTTCCTCCTCGCAGTGACTACAAATTGTTTAGTCTTCTTTATCAGGAACAGGGTCGTATCCGCTTCCTCCCCAAGGGTGGCAACTGAAAATACGTTTTATAGCTAACCAGCCACCTTTAAACAAACCATGTTTTTGTAAAGCTTCTTTAGTATAGTGTGAGCAGGTGGGGTGAAATCTACAGGTAGCAGGTGTTAATGGAGATATAAGCGTTTGATACACTTTTATCAATAATAAAAACGGTGCAATGAGTAGTTTTTTTAGCATATTCTATTCCCGCTAAGGCGGGAATCTTATTAATTGAATTTCAAAGCATGAGATTCCTGCTTGCTCAGGAATTTAATTAGTCGAAAAAGTCGTGCCGTCTTTACCATCTTTAAGTTGAATACCAACTTCTGCCAGTTCGTCACGGATTTTATCAGACAAAGCAAAGTCTTTATTTGCTCTAGCTTCTTGTCTTAGTTTTATTAAAATATCTACGGCTCCAGATAGTTTATCAGTTCCAGAATCACTCTTAGCAGCATTTTCAAGACCTAGCACATCGAAAACAAAGCTGTTAATAGTAGCCTTAAACGTGTTTAAATCTTCTGCAGATAAGGTTTCGGAACCTTCTTTTATTTGATTGATATATTTTGCAGCCTCAAATAAATGAGCAATTAAAATAGGTGAATTAAAATCATCATTCATGGCATCATAACATGTCTGTTTCCATGAATTAACATCAATAGATGATGTTTTAGAAGGTTTTAATTCATCTAAAAGGTTAACGGCATCCATCAATCTGTAGAATCCTTTTTCACTAGCTAATAAACCATCATCAGTTAAATCTAAAACACTTCTGTAAGATGATTGTGCATTAAAAAATCTAATAACACTAGGGCTATAAGCCTTACTAAAAAATTTGTTGTTTCCAGATAATAGCTCGTCAGGATTCACTGTATTTCCTGTAGTTTTAGACATTCGTTGTCCGTTAAGCTCTAGCATATTGGCATGCATCCAATAATTAACTGGAGACTTTCCTTTGGCCGCTTCATTTTGAGCAATTTCACATTCATGATGTGGAAATTTTAAATCCATTCCACCACCGTGAATATCAAATTGTTCACCTAAATATTTGGTACTCATGGCTGTACATTCTAAATGCCATCCTGGGAAACCGTCACTCCAGGGAGACGGCCAACGCATGATATGTTGTGGTTCTGCTTTTTTCCAAAGTGCAAAGTCTTGTGGATTCTTTTTATCACTTTGACCATCCAATTCGCGGGTATTATGAATTAAATCTTCAAGTTTACGCTTACTTAATTTCCCGTAATCATTAGTTTCGTTGAATTTGTGAACATCAAAATAAACAGAACCATTTACCTCATATGCAAAACCGTTATCAATAATATTTGATATTAATTCGATTTGTTCAATAATATGACCTGTAGCAGTAGGTTCTATACTGGGCGGTAAAAAATTAAGTGTATTAAGAATGTTATGAAAATCAACGGTATAGCGTTGCACAACTTCCATAGGTTCAATTTGTTCTAAACGTGCTTTTTTGGTGATTTTATCTTCACCTGCATCAGCATCATTTTCTAAATGACCAGCATCGGTAATGTTTCTAACATAACGCACTTTGTAGCCTAAATGTTTTAGATATCTAAAAACCATGTCAAAAGACATAAAAGTTCTAACATTACCTAAATGTACATTGCTGTAAACGGTTGGACCACAGACATACATGCCTACATAACCTTCGTTAATGGGTTTGAATATTTCTTTTTTACCTGTAAGTGAATTGTATAATTTTATTTGTTGATGATTGTAAAGCTGCATTGATTTTTAATGTTAAGATGTTTGTTGTTGAGTTGTTAAGCGTTTAGAAAATGATTTCTTAGTGCGTTAATTTTATTTGTAATTGATTCAACTTCTAATCTAATGCTTTTATAATTTTCTTCAGAAATAAATTGTAATTCTTTTGAAATGATAGCTTGATTTAATAGTTCTAGAGTAGAGCTATATGCTATGGTCATAAAATGTGCTTTATCCTTATTTGTTAATCTTGCAGTTCCTTCTGCTATGTTAGAAGAAACGGATACAGAACTTCTTCTCATCTGGGAAATTAGACCAAATTCCTCTTCTTTAGGAAACGATTTAGTATAGTTATAAGTATTTACAGCAAGCTTAATCGCTTCTTTCCAAACTTCTAATTTTTCAAATGAATAAATATGCATAATTTTTTTTGGTAAAACTTTAACAACTTAACGTCTTAACAACAAACATTAAAACTTTGTATCTAATTTTATGTAATCTAAAAATTCTCTACGAGTTGCTTCTTCTTTAAATTTCCCCCCAAACTCTGAAGTTACTGTACTGCTCTCAATGTCTCTGATACCTCGCGAATTAACGCATAAATGTTTGGCATCTATAACACAGGCAACATCTTGTGTTTTTAAAACTTCCTGAAGTTCTTTAACGACTTGAATAGTAAGACGTTCTTGTACTTGCGGACGTTTGGCAAAATAATCTACAATACGATTCATTTTAGATAAGCCAACAACAGTTCCGTTAGAAATGTAAGCTATATGAGCTTTTCCAACGATAGGTAGTAAGTGGTGTTCACAGGTTGAATAAACAGTGATATTTTTTTCAACCAGCATCTCTCCGTATTTGTATTTGTTTTCAAATGTGGAAGCATTTGGCTTTTTCTTTGGGTTTAGTCCTCCAAAAATTTCTTTAACGAACATTTTAGCGACACGGTTAGGTGTGCCATTTAAGCTGTCGTCTGTTAAGTCAAGACCTAAAGTTTCCATTATATGGCGCACATCATCTTTAATAATGTCTATTTTTTCTTCATTAGAAAGCTTAAAGGCATCATTTCGCAGTGGTGTGTTTGAAGAAGTTCCTATATGATCATCTCCTAAAGATTCAAATTCTTCTATGTTATTTTCAATTTTCATTAGCTAAAAAGTGATGTTTTTAGTCTGCAAATATAAGTAAAACACTTTTGTTATGTTTTGTATTAACAAACAATTATACAAGAGGGTTTGTCTGTAATTTAGGTTATAAATTACATTTAAATTAAAAAAGCCTGAACTTTTTACAGGTCAGACTTTTTAATAATAAATCTTGTTTTATTTTAAATATTGAAACTTAAGGATAACGTTATGTTAGAATTTGTTCGATCTACTTCTGCTGATGCAGGTCTGTCAAATCTTAAATTATAAAAACTGTTTACAGATGAACGTTCAGATTGATCATAAGTAATATCTAATTTTGTGTTACCAAAATTGTAACCAATTCCTAAAGAATATCCTGTTAAATCACCAATAGTAATGCCATCTGCATAAGGACTCTCTTCAAAACGATATCCGCCTCTGAAACTGAATTGTTTATATTTATACTCACCACCAAGTCTATAGGTTGAAGCATCTGTAAGTATGTTACTTATATTATTGTTCAGATCTATATAATCAGATGTTGGTCTAAATTTTGTCTGACTATAATCTTTACGGGAATAATCAAAACTAATTAACCCTTGTTTACCAAAAACATAAGCTAAGCTTCCTGTTAATTTTGAAGGTGTTTGTAGTTTGTATTGCGGATGAACATTTATTACATTGGGGTTTATAACTTGCACCTCTGGACCGCTTCCTTCGTCTCTTACAGTAGACAGATATTGTGTCGATTCTTCTTCAATGGTATACCAGGTAGGTGAATCATAAGTAACACCAACTCTAAATTCATTCGACAACTTTAATATACCCCCTAATTGGAAAGAAAAACCGCTACCAGTCGTTGATAAACCATTTTCAAATTCTACACTGTTTACAATAGATCCAGTATTTGAATTGTCCTCAAATAATAAGGTAGAGCGTTCATAATCAATAAAATGAGAATTTAAATTCAACCCTAAATACAAATTGTCTTCATATTGAGTGGCCATATTAAATGTTACTTTGCCATTATATCCTGTTGATGTATAGATATAATCATGATTAAAATTTCCAGGAGCTATATTGGATATGTAACTTGTATTGTCATCATTGTTATTATCATCAGGCTCTAAAATAAAAGACCAATAACCTAAAAAGGCTTGTTGATGACTAAACCCTAATTGCGGGGCATTACCAATATCGATATATGCGTCTGTGAAGGACTCACCATCTCGAAGTAGAATATCACCTAATCTTACAGCGTTATCAGGGTTGTTTGCATGGTCATAAAAATAACTTGCAATGGAGTTGTTAAAATTAGGGTCATTATCAGTATTTACACCGCTTGCTCTCCAATTATTATCATGATCATTCGTCCTTTCGTAAGCAATCGCAATTGTGAATTTTCGCCAAGGAGAATTAGTATTAGAAGCAAATACAAAAGCGGCACCGCCTTGATTAATATCAAAATTAGATTCGCTAGAATTGTTTACACCATTAAAATATTGAGTGTTGTTTTCTATTTCTTTACTTGATAAGGAAAAAGAAGCATGACTTCTACTAAAAACAGCAGAGCCAGCAGGGTTCAAACTAACAGCACTCATATCGCCACCTAAAGCACCAAAAGCACCACTCAATGCTCTAAAACGAGCAGACCCTTGTATTTCATCTTGAGAAAATCTTATAGCATCACTGATATCTTGAGCATAAATTGTAGACATAGATAGAATACCTATGAATAGTAAATGTAACTTTTTCATATAGTTGTATTTTTTCTTTTTAAAATTTTAACGACGTCTTCCTCCTCCTGAAGATCTAGAGCTTCCACTACCTGAGCTACGACTACTAGATGATGATCTAGATACCGAACCAGAACTGGATCTAGAGCTTCTACTAGGTGAGTATCCCGAATTATTTCTTGAAGGGGAATAAGATCTTCTGGAAACACTATTATCAGATGATCTACTGGTAGTATTAGAAGGTCTATAAACAGTGCTTGAATTTCTTCTTACTGTTGAAGATGATGATCTTCTTACAGAATTTGATGAAGGTGTTCTGGAAGTTACTGTTCTTCTTTGAGAATCACTCGTATATCTGCGGGTTCCGTTAGGATTGTAGTTCCTTGTATTGTTTGATCTAGCTATAGCACTTGTACTGCTTCTTCTTGAAGTATTGTATTTGGAAGTTCTTGAAGTCGTTGCATTTCTATTTAGACTACTAACAGAGCTACGTCTAGATGTAATATTATTTCTACTTAAACCTCTGGAGTTATTGGCATAGTAACTACCTCTTCTACTAGGGTTGTATGAATAATTTCTTCCTCTGTAATATCTGTTATTTCCGTAGTAACCGTAATTTCTATAAGGTCTGTTAAAAGCCCAATAGTTACCGTAAAAGCCACCTCCATAAAAAGGAGGGCACCAGAAAGGATCATAATATCCCCAGTTATTCCATCCGTTCCATCCCCAATTATTCCATCTATTCCAACCCCAGTTGTTCCATCCCCAACCAAATCCTGCATTCCAACCCCAGTTATTCCATCCGTTGTCTACATAATTTATAGTAACATTATTACTGTCTTGTCCCCATCCTGCATACCCTTGATAATTATTAGCTATGGTATCATTCTCAACATAGTTATTTCCTTCATAAGAATCTATATCAGTGAAAATGGCATCATCAGAGAAAATATTTTCTGATTCTAACGATTTGTCTCTAAAATAATTCTTATAGTAATTGTTGTTGGAAGTATTAGGAACTTGGGCAACTGTTTGATTGTTCTGAGAAGGCTTTTCAACAATTACTTGTCTTTGTACGTTACCGTAAATACCATCGTCATCAACACCAACATATTGATAAGAACCGCATGAAACTAAAACGAGTAGCAAACCAAAAATGGCTGTAAATGTCACTTTCCCTTTTAAGTAGTTGTTAAATTGCATATCTCTAGAATTTTATTGTTGAACATAACAAAAATAGTTAGTTTTGCTTAACTATTTTTTTATTTAACAGAGTCACAATATTTGTGCCAAAAAATTGATATGAGTAAAAAACTTACTAGTAGAGCAGAAGATTATTCGAAATGGTATAACGAATTGGTTGTAAAGGCTGATCTAGCTGAGAATTCGGCAGTTAGGGGATGTATGGTTATTAAACCTTATGGGTATGCTATTTGGGAAAAAATGCAGGCAGAATTAGATAAAATGTTTAAAGAAACGGGACATCAAAATGCATATTTTCCATTATTTGTGCCTAAAAGTTTATTTGAAGCTGAAGAAAAAAATGCAGAAGGATTTGCTAAAGAATGTGCAATTGTAACCCATTACAGATTACAAAATGACCCTGATAAGAAAGGGAAATTGCGTGTTGATCCAGAAGCCAAATTAGAAGAAGAATTAATTGTGAGACCTACAAGTGAGGCCATTATTTGGAATACATATAGAGGATGGATTCAATCTTATAGAGATTTACCGCTTTTAATAAATCAATGGGCCAATGTAGTGCGTTGGGAAATGCGAACACGTTTGTTTTTACGTACCGCTGAATTTTTATGGCAGGAAGGGCATACAGCACATGAAACAAAAGCTGAAGCTTTAACAGAAGCTAAATTAATGAATAATGTTTATGCAACGTTTGTCGAAAACTTTATGGCTATCCCTGTAATACAAGGTGTGAAAACTGAGAGTGAACGTTTTGCTGGAGCTGAAGAAACTTACTGTATTGAAGCATTAATGCAAGATGGAAAAGCATTACAAGCAGGTACTTCTCATTTTCTTGGTCAGAATTTCGCAAAAGCTTTTGATGTTAAATATGCTAATAAAGAAGGTAAACAAGATTATGTTTGGGCGACCTCTTGGGGTGTTTCTACTCGATTAATGGGAGCCTTAATTATGACACATAGTGATGATAACGGATTGGTTTTGCCACCTAGCTTAGCGCCAAATCAAGTTGTTGTTGTTCCTATTTATAAGAGTGAAGAAGATTTAAACGCTATTACTGAAGTTGCAAATGGTATTTTGAGTAATTTAAGAGGTAAAAATATATCTGTAAAGTTTGATAATAGAACAACTCACAGACCAGGAGCAAAATTTGCGCAACATGAATTGCAAGGCGTTCCATTACGTATAGCTATCGGACCTAAAGATTTAGCAAATGGTACTGTGGAAATCGCCCGTAGAGATACATTGACCAAGCAAATAGTTAATTTAGAAGATTTAGCAGAAGCAGTTGAAAGCTTATTAAAAGAAATTCAAGAAGCACTATTTAATAAAGCTCTAGATTTTAGAAATGCTCACATTACAGAGGTAGACACTTTTGAAGAGTTTAAAGAAGTTTTAGAGACAAAAACTGGGTTTATTTCTGCACACTGGGATGGTACTAATGAAACAGAAGAAAAAATTAAAGAGATAACAAAGGCGACTATTCGTTGTATTCCACTAGATATGAAAGCTGTAAATGGGGTTTGTGTGTATTCTGGAAATCCTTCTAAAGGTAGAGTATTGTTTGCAAAAGCATATTAGTTTAATTTTTTTTTAAAAAAAATCATCTAGCTATTGCGACATTTAAAAATAGTTGTATTTTTGCATCCGCAATGGAGGCATTGTTTGTTAATTGAAAGGCTTGCAAGTTTAAATTTTATGTTTATATTTGCGCACTCAAAAAACAAATGGCCCGTTCGTCTATCGGCTAGGACGCCAGGTTTTCATCCTGGTAAGAGGGGTTCGATTCCCCTACGGGCTACAATATTTTAATAATAAGAAAGAACAAATGGCAAATCATAAGTCAGCGTTAAAAAGAATTAGAAGTAACGAATCTAAGCGTTTATTAAACAAGTATCAGCACAAGACGACTCGTAATGCTATCAAGAAATTACGTGAGTTAACTGATAAGAAAGAAGCCGAAGCTTTATTTCCTTCAATAGTATCTATGTTAGATAAATTGGCTAAGAAAAATGTTATTCATGCTAATAAAGCTGCAAACCTTAAATCGGGTTTAGCTAAACATGTTGCTGCACTTTAATTACGGTTTAAAGTTTAAAATATTTGAAGCTTCTCAGAAATGAGAGGCTTTTTTTATGATTTTCTTGTGCAGTTTTTATATATGAAATAAATCTTTAAAACTGTTTCAATTTAAAGAAGTAAAATCTAAGAAAAAAAATCGTATTTGATTTCTAAAAATATAAATTTGCAATTGTAACTAGTTAATTAATCAAATAATTAAACCTTTGGAAAATAAAAAAGCAATAGAATTAATCGACAAGATTCTAGGGAACCTAGATAAAACAGGTATCGATACAGAGACGTTAATCGAAGACATAAAAGAATTAAGAACGTATGCTTTAGAAGAGCAAATTCCTTTAGTGGTAAAGGTGCTTAGGCTTACCTATGAACACATAGAAAGCAACAATTCGTTTCTTATACCTATTCTTGACGACGAACCTACAGACGAAGAAGGGGCTATTGAAGAGAAGGAAGAAGCTTCTCCTGTTGAAAGCCTTAAATATTTAATATCTCTTATGAAGAACCTTAATAACAAAATAAATATATCTGACTTAAAGGAATATAGAGATCTTTTAACGAATTATTAATAATAAGATACTTTTCGAAATAATATAAACAAGCCTTGACATATAACTGTTAAGGCTTGTTTATAAATATGTTTCATTAAAGTGATCGCTTAGTAGGGGAAGAACGCTTTTTAAAGTTGTATTTAATTTTCTTCAATAGTTCTAAAGGTTAAATTTATTCTGGGCGTATGTATTAACTTGGTTGGAGGCAATCGATGTAACCAATGGGTCTGGGTGGTATCTTTCATTATCAGCAGACTGCCGTGTTCTAATAATATGCTAATTTTTTCTTTGGTCTCTTTATGTTTAAAAGCAAATTTTCTTTCTGCTCCCAGAGTCAATGATGCGATAGCTCCATTTTTCTTTAAATCTTTTTCACCATCGCTATGCCAAGCCATACCTTCGTTACCATTGTGGTATAGGTTTAACAAACAAGAATTAAACGTTTCACCAGTTTTGTACTCTACTTTCGTTTTTAATTCTAATAGTTCCTTAGTCCAGTTTAATGCTAGTTTAGTGGTTTTGGAATAAGTATACTCAAAAGGTTTTTCTCCATACCAAGCTACTTTTCGTTTGGTAATTATTTTTTTTCCAAAGATGATGGCTTCATCATTTCTCCATTCAATAGTATCTAACAATGTTTTAAAAAAATAATCTGCTTCTTTGTCATTTAGCAACTTTCCAAAATAATTTACAGTCCCATCCTTTGGAAGCAAGTTTTTTGTTGCATCTATTTTTGCTTCAAACAATTTCATTTTTCCACTTTTTATAGTCTTCCTTCATACAATGTCCACAAGGGCGAAAGTTATTTTTTAATGCTTCTTTTACAGTTGAGAAAAATACGCGGTTTTCTTGTTTCATTCTTTTACCAGATTTACAATTTAATTTACCATAAATTTTTAAATTATTATTACCAGCAAAGCGGATTTGTTTCGTTTTTATTTTTGTTTTCAAATCGGTTTTTGAAATGTTGTTATGCATTATCATTAATTAACTAATTGCATCATGAAAAATAATTCCTAAGGTATGCCTTTCTCCACTATGTAATTCGCTTACGCCGTGTTTCATATTTACTCTGTAATAACCTTTTGTACCTTTTACTGGTCTAATACCAATTCTCATTAGAAATAGCCTTAATAAAACACCCTTTTTCGCCTTCTACTTCAATAGAAAAAAAACCGTTATTTCTTTATTTTGGCAGCTTCCCATCCAATTATTGCAGATTTTCGTGTATGCCCCCACATATAGCCTCCAATGTCTCCAGTGGATTTTATGACACGATGACAAGGAATAATAAATGCTACAGGGTTATTCCCAATAGCTGTTCCTATAGCTCTAGAGGCTTTAGGGCTGCCTATTTCTTTTGCAATAGAACCATATGTAGATAAATTACCCATTGGTATTTTTAAAAGAGTTTCCCATACTTTTAATTGAAAAGGTGTGCCATTTAGGTGTAGTTTTATCTGGTTGAGTTTGCTCCAATCATTTTGAAAAATAAACAAAGCATTTTGTTGTGTAATATCAACAACTTGATTGTAACTGGCCTTTGGGAAATCATTCTTTAGTTTTAATAATGCGTCTCTTTTATCTTCAAAAAAAGCCATATAACAAATTCCTTTTTTAGTAGATGCCACAATAATATTTCCAAATGGACTTTCGGCAAAGCTATAGTTTATGGAAAGGTTTTCGCCTCCATTTTTAAATTCACCAGGTGTCATCCCCTCAATATTAATAAACAAATCGTGTAAACGACTAGTTCCTGAAAAACCAGTTTGGTATGCAACATCAAATAATGAGGCTTGCTTGTCTTTTAATAATTGTTTGGCATACTTAATACTAATGAATTGCATAAACTTTTTAGGGCTTACGCCTGCCCAATCCGTAAATAAGCGTTGGAAATGATATGGACTTAAATGTACATTTTCCGCAATATCGTTTAAAGAGGGCTGCTTTTTAAAATTTGATCTGATATAATCAATTGCTTTTGCAATTCGATTATAGTTAATTTGTTCTTGCTCAGTCATTTTTTTGAGTTTTATGATATAAAAGTATCACACCTCTCATACTTGTAAAACCTGATTCTTGCTAACTGTTATCTCTGTAAACAAGCTTATAAATAGTATGTGTGATACATAAAGTTTATAAAAAACCTTTAGGCATAAAAAAAGCCTTAACTAGTAATACGTTAAGGCTTTTTAAATTTAGTTTATTTATAAGTGGGTTTACCCATTCATAGATATTAAAAATTCTTCGTTGTTTCGTGTTTGTTTGAAACGATCATTAATGAATTCCATAGCCTCAACAGGGTTCATGTCTGCTAGGTATTTACGCATTACCCACATACGCTGAATTGTGTTTTCGTCAAGTAATATGTCATCACGACGTGTACTTGATGACGTAAGGTCGATAGCTGGGAAAATTCTACGGTTAGAAATTTTTCTATCTAACTGTAATTCCATGTTACCAGTTCCTTTAAATTCTTCGAAGATTACTTCGTCCATTTTAGAACCGGTTTCAGTTAATGCGGTAGCAATAATAGTTAACGAACCTCCATTTTCGATATTTCTGGCAGCACCAAAGAAACGTTTTGGTTTGTGAAGTGCATTTGCGTCTACACCACCACTTAATATTTTACCAGATGCTGGTTGCACTGTATTGTAAGCTCTTGCTAAACGTGTTATAGAATCTAAAAGAATTACAACATCATGGCCACATTCAACCAATCTTTTAGCTTTTTCTAATACGATGTTCGCAATTTTCACATGCTCGTGAGCTTCTTTATCGAAGGTTGAAGCAATAACTTCACCACGTACATTACGCTGCATATCTGTTACTTCCTCTGGGCGTTCATCAATTAGTAAAATCATTTGATATACTTCAGGATGGTTTGCTGCTATAGCATTTGCAACGTCCTTTAATAACATGGTTTTACCAGTTTTCGGTTGTGATACAATCATACCACGTTGTCCTTTTCCTATTGGAGAGAACAAATCCATTATTCTGGTAGAAATAGTGCTTTGTTTTTCAGCGATATCGAATTTCTCTTGTGGAAATAATGGTGTTAAATGCTCAAAAGAAACTCTATCTCTAACAACATTAGGGTTTTGACCATTAATTTTACTTACCTTAATTAATGGAAAATATTTTTCGCCTTCTTTTGGAGGTCTTACATGACCAAGTACTGTATCTCCGGTTTTTAGACCAAATAATCTAATTTGCGATTGAGAAACATAAATATCGTCAGGTGATGATAGATAATTATAGTCTGAAGAGCGTAAGAAGCCATATCCATCCTGCATAATATCTAAAACACCTTCACTTTCTATAATAGCATCAAATTCAAAATCTGGTTCTCTATAACGATTTCTACCATCTTTATTACCAGAGTCAACATTACCATTCTTTTGGTTTCTATGTTGATTTTTTTGTTGATTGTTATCGCGTCTCTGATGAGGCTTTTGTTGGTTGTCGTTTTGATTTTTTTGTTTAGGCTTGTTGTCCTGTCTTTGCTCTTCCTTATTCTGTTTATTGACAGGGGGGGTAGGAGGAGTGTTAACTTTTTCAGCAGCTTTAGGAGCTTCCTCTTTTTTGTCAACTGGAGCTTTTTCTTCATTCTTGGCAGGTGTACTTTTAGTAGGCTTTTGAACACGCTGTCTAGGTTTTCTTGCTGGTTTGACTGGCTTGCTTTCTGTTTTATTATCTGTTGTTTCGGTTGGAGCAACAACAGCTTTAACTGCTTTTGGATCGGCAGCTTGTTGATCTAATATTTGATAAACCAGATCTAATTTTTTTAAAGAACGATATTTGGGGACGCTCAATTTTTTTGCAATCTCTTGTAAATCAGAGAGTTTTTTTTCTTTTAATTGTGAAATTTCAAACATTTATGCTTAATTGAATATGATATGTGATATTTTTTATTTGAATATAAACTTTGAGTAATTCTGAAAAATGATTTCTTAACCTGAAGAATTAACCACTTGTAATAGCGGTTGTTGAGAATTATTACTGCAATTATACAACTTTATTTTAAGATTTAAAGGGATTTTTATAAAAGAAACTATTATTTTTGCTTTCTAGTTTTGTAAAACAATATGTTACAGCGTATTCAAACCATCTATCTTTTAATAGCAGCAGGCGTTTCTGCGGGTTTAATTTTTGTATTTCATTTATGGATTACAAATGAGAATATTAGTGTGTTTGCTAAAGACGAAACCTTATATTTAGGACTGTTTTTAGGCTCTGCGATATTGTCTTTAATTACTATTTTTATGTACAAAAATAGGAAGTCTCAATTTGTTTTGGGACGACTTAACATCATATTAAACTTTATTTTACTAGGATTTTTTGTATATCAATCTCTAAATATATCTGGAGAGACGGCGGTTTCTGAGAAAGGTATTGGGATGCTTCTTCCTATTGTTTCTATCGTGTTTTTGGCATTAGCCAATAAGGCCATCAAAAAAGATGAAGATCTTGTAAAATCTGTAGATCGATTACGATAAACCTAACATCTTAGTAGTATTAGTGCGTTAAAACCCAAAGTGAAAGCTTTGGGTTTTTTTAATAAGCCTCCCTTAATCCCTCCAAAGGAAGGAAACACTCAACTCTATATAAAAATATGTAAAATATAAGTGAAACATTATATGTCGGAACAGTGGGGTAGTCCTTCCCTTTGGGAAAGATTTAGGAAGGTTTTAACGTTTATTAAACTCGATGACTTCTAAGTTGTCAATTTTGCTACCGTCAATAGTAAAGCGCAGCATGGTACGCGTTTTATGAAACCCATGTTTACCAACAGCACCAGGATTCATGTGTAACAAATGTAGTTTTTTGTCAGGCATCACTTTTAAAATATGTGAATGTCCACAAATAAAAAGTTTAGGAGGATTTTGTTTTATTTCCTCTCGAACTCTCATATTATAGGCATTTGGATATCCACCAATATGGGTTATCCAAACATCAACATCTTCACACATAAAACGATTGTTTTCTGGAAATTCCACTCTCACTTTATTATCATCAATATTACCAAAAACAGCACGTAAGGGTTTTAGTTTTTTAATAGCATCCGTTACTTTTAAATCTCCAATATCGCCTGCATGCCATACTTCATCCGCTTGTTTTACATATTTTAAAATATCGTTATCAATGTAACTGTGTGTATCAGAGAGTAATAGTATTTTTGTCATGGTATTTTGGAGAAAATAATTTGTTTTTCAGTTGTAAAGCTTTTGCAAATATAGTTATAGCTTGGCTTCTAACTTAAATTTAATAATCTTTAACCGAACGACAATCTTTATTAAAAATAAATGGAACAAATCTATTCTCTTATAGTGTAGCATTCTTGCTTCTTCTATTTTTAATATATAATTTAGGTTCCTGTCTTCTCAGGAATAACAAAACTATCTATCTTTGCACAGCATAAATTATTTAACAAAAGTATTAAATCAGATTGAGGTATTTTATAGAACTTTCTTATAATGGTGCTGCGTATCATGGCTGGCAAAATCAGCCTAACGATATATCAGTACAAGAAGCTGTTGAAAAAGCGCTATCCGTTCTTTTAAAAGAAACTATCTCAATTATGGGAGCCGGGCGTACAGATACTGGTGTACACGCATCTCAAATGTTTGCTCATTTTGATACTCATGTTATTTTTAACAAAGTGAATGTAGTTTATAAATTGAATTCCTATTTACCAAAAGATATTGCGATTCGTAATATTTTTAAAGTAAAAAGAGAGGCGCATGCTCGTTTTGATGCAAAAAGCAGAACTTATTTATATAGAATAGCACTAAAAAAGGATGTGTTTTCGTTTGATAATAGTTTTTATGTGAAGCAGGATCTGAATGTTGAAAAAATGAATGAAGCTTCAGAGCTTTTATTTAGGTATAAAGATTTTCAATGCTTTTCAAAAAGTAATACCGATGTAAAAACGTATTATTGCGATATCATGAAAGCAAAATGGACTATAGAAAATAATGAACTTCATTTTGTGATAAAAGCTGATAGATTTTTACGTAACATGGTACGTGCCATTGTCGGAACTATGATTAATATTGGTTTGGGAAAAATTGATATTGAAGATTTACATACCATTATAAAGTCTAAAAATAGAAGTGAAGCTGGATTTTCTGTTCCTGCACACGGATTATATTTAACAGAAGTAGAATATCCTAACGATATAAAGATACATGAGTAAAAAACAAGAGAAAATATTTGACGTTACCTTGTTTAAACGTCTTTTCCAATATATAAAGCCTTATAAATTTGTGTTTTTAGGATTGGTGCTTTTGGTTATTCTATTGGCTGTTTTTAGTGCTGCTACACCTCGCGTTACTCAGTATGCCATTGATGATAGTATTACTGGAAAGAATGATAAAGATTTTCTCTTTTACATTACAATCATGTTTGTCATTTTAATTTTGCAAACCGTATTTCAATTAACCTTTATTTATTTTGCGGCTTGGTTGGGGCAAAGTCTGGTAGTAGATGTACGTATCAAATTATTTGATCACTTACTACGTTTTAAAATGAAGTATTATGATAATTCTTCAGTAGGTGTCCTTATTACGAGAGCTGTAACCGATATGGAACGCATCGCCGATATTTTTGGTCAGGGGTTATTTATGATCTTTAGAGATTTACTTACCATGGTTGCCGTTTTTGGTATTATGGTTTACACCAATTGGCGACTGAGTTTAATTGTGTTTATTATGTTGCCTATATTATTATATGCAACACGTATTTTTCAAAAGTATATGAAAAAAGCTTTTGAAGAAGTGAGAACTGAGGTTTCTAATTTAAATTCTTTTGTACAAGAACGGCTAACAGGAATGAAAATTCTGCAGTTGTTTACCCGTGAAGCTGTTGAATATAGGAATTTTAAAAAAATAAATGAACGACACAAAAAAGGTTGGCTTAAAACCGTTTGGTATAACTCAATTTTCTTTCCTTTAGCAGATTTATCGTCATCAATAACTATTGGTTTGGTAGCTTGGTATGGTGGGCTAAATGTTGTGCTAGAAGGCAAAGTTACCGAAGGCATTTTGGTTGCATTTATCATGTATATTCCTATGCTATTTAGACCGTTGCGTCAAATAGCAGATAAGTTTAATACATTACAAATGGGCATGGTAGCTGCAACCAGAGTGTTTAAAGTTTTAGATACAACTTCTCAAATTGATGATACAGGAACACATATTGCAGAGCATTTTCAAGGTCATATAAAATTTGACAATGTATTTTTTAGTTATGTGGAAGATGAAACCGTTTTAAAGGGAATTTCTTTTGATGTGAATGCAGGTGAAACCGTTGCAATTGTTGGTGCAACTGGAGCAGGGAAATCCACTATTATTAATTTGTTAAATCGTTTTTATGAAATTAATGACGGTGTTATTTATGTTGATGATATAGATATTAAACAAGTTACTTTAGAATCTTTACGTACTCAGATTGCTGTGGTATTACAAGATGTGTTTCTATTTGCCGATACCATTTTAAGTAATATTACATTAAATCATCCCGAAATTACTGAAGCTCAAGTTCAGCAAGCAGCAAAAGATATCGGGATTCACGATTTTATAATGAGTTTACCAAATGGTTATCATTATAATGTAAAAGAGAGAGGTGTTATGCTATCCTCTGGTCAGAGGCAACTTATATCGTTTTTAAGAGCTTATGTAACGAATCCAAGTATTTTGGTGTTGGATGAGGCAACATCATCCGTTGATTCATATTCAGAACAACTTATCCAGAATGCTACAGATAAGATTACCAAGGGTAGAACGTCAATAGTTATTGCTCATCGATTAGCAACCGTTAAAAAAGCTGATAAGATTATAGTAATGGATGCGGGTAATATTGTAGAACAAGGTACCCACGATGAGTTGCTTAAAAAAGAAGGTGGCTATTATAAAAATTTATATGAAGTGCAGTTTTTACAGGAAGAAGTTATTTAGTTTTTGTACTTGTTTGGTTGCTTCTATGGCGGCTTTTTATAGCTTCTATAATCTCATCTTACATGGCATTAAGAGAGGTCATTTTTAATCATTGAGTTAAGTTGGTTTGAGTCTTTGTAAACGACAAACTCACCATCTTTAAAATAAGAAATATGTCCTGTTTCCTCACTTACAACAAGGGCTAAAGCATCCGTTTTTTCAGTAACTCCAATGGCAGCTCTATGACGAAGACCAAAACGTTGTGGAATATTTTTTTCATTATTCAAAGGAAGAATAACTCGTGTTGCTTTTACTATATTGTTACTAACTATAATAGCTCCATCATGTAACGGGCTATTTTTAAAAAAGATACTTTCAATAATAGGTTGGGTCACTTTTATATTCATTTCATCTCCCGAAGAAGATAAAAAATCCAGATTATTGTTTCTCTCAAAAACAATTAAAGCCCCAGTTTTGGTCATAGCCATTTTATTGCAAGCTGAAATGATAGCGTCTATATCAGTTTCATCACTGGTTTCAGTCTTTAAAAACTTAAGTTGTTTTAAAAATTTGCGCCGTCTATTAAAATTGGTAGAACCAACCATCAATAAAAATTTCCGAATTTCTGGTTGGAATACAACTATTAAAGCAATAATACCTACTTTCATAAAACCACCAAAAATACCAGTTAACAGTTGCATATCAAGAAATTCGGTGAGTTTCCAAACCAAATAAATAATAATAATACCTATAAAGATATTAATGGCAACAGTGCCTTTTACAAGTTTATAAACATAATAAAGTAAAAGGGCTACAAGAACAACATCGACATAATCGATGAGGCGTAAGTCTAAAATGTCTTTAAAAATATCCAACGGTAGTGGGTTTTGGTAAATTTAAGAAAATATGGTTAATTAGAAATACCTTCATGATTTGATATTTTGATATACTCATTTTTTATTTCAGATAAAATAGATTTGATTGAAATATAATCCTGAAAAGTTAAATCTTTTTCAAACCTTAGAAAGATTTCGTATGCTTTCGAATTTGAGTTTAATGAATCCTTAATAATATTTAATAAAGAAGATGTATCGGTTTTAAATATACCATGATCCATAGTAATGATATTTATGTCATTTACATCAAAAACTATCAAGTCAACACTATTGGCTTCGGATTTAAGTTTATCATTTTCTTCAATACTATAAACACTAGTGCTATTATGGTAAACTACATCAGTAAACTCAATAAACCCTAAATTCTTTTTGCTAGTATCATTACAAGTAAAATAGTTTTTAACGCCCTTTTTTTTATGACTTGAATTCTGCTTTTTATCTTGAAGGAATTTTATATGAGGAATCACTTGTTTCAGAGTTAAGCGTTTATCAACATTAACCAGCCAGTTTGTCGTACTAATTAAGTTCTTTCTATTTAACTCAACACTATCTTTTTGGGTGGTATCATAAAATAAATATGCAGGGGAGACATCATGTATTTCTGTAATATTTGCATGATTAATTTCTGGCAAAAGAACGACTTTTTCGTTTCCACAAGAAAACATCAAACTAATAACAAATAAGAGAATAATCTTTTTCATAACTTTCAACTAGCTTACAACCGATTCAACTAATTTAATGCACTCCATGGCTTCTTTAACATCATGAACTCTTAAAATTGAAGCTTGTTTTTGTAAAGCTATCGTATTTAAAACACTTGTACCATTAAGAGCCTCTTTAGCCGATGTTTCTAAGGTTTTATAAATCATAGATTTTCTGGAAACACCAACTAATACAGGCTTTTCAATCATTTTAAAAAGCTCAAGTTTATTTAGCAATTTATAATTTTGTTCCAACGTTTTGGCGAATCCAAATCCAGGATCCACAATAATATCAACGATTCCTAATTGTTTAGCCACAGCAATACGTTCGGAAAAATAAAAGAGCATATCCTTGATAATATCGTTGTAATGAGTGTGTTGTTGCATGGTTTGTGGCGTCCCTTTCATATGCATCATAATGTATGGTACACGTAAATCGGCAATAGTTTGCAGCATATTATCATCTAATTTTCCTGCAGAAATATCATTAATCAAAACAGCTCCAGCTTCTATGCATTGCTTTGCAACGTTACTTCTAAAGGTATCTATGGACAGTAGAACCTCGGGAAATTCTTTTAAAACTAAATTAACAATTGGTAAAATTCGTTTTAATTCATTAGCTTCACTAACATGGTCTGCATTTGGTCGCGAACTGTATGCGCCAACATCAATAAAAGTAGCACCTTCACTAAGCATTAATTCTACATGCTTTAAAATATCATGATCATTTTTGTGTTGACCACCATCGTAAAATGAATCGGGTGTTATATTTAAAATTCCCATCACTTTTGGTGATGTTAAATCAATGAGTTTTCCTTTACAGTTTATTGTCATTTATACCGTTTTGTATGGTGTTTGTACTAAGTTTAAAACTTTAATACTGAAACCTTGATGGTTAAACTTTTTTATGCGAAATTTACGCAAAATACATTTTAATTCATGCAAGATACTTCAAAACAATATGATGCCGTAGTTGATACGTGTAAAAGTTTATTTATTAAAAAAATGTCGGATTATGGCAGTGCATGGCGCATTTTGCGTTTACCATCACTTACCGATCAAATTTTTATTAAAGCACAGCGTATTAGAGGGCTTCAACAAAATGATGTTAGAAAAGTAAATGAAGGTGAAGTGAGTGAATTTATTGGTATTATAAATTACTGTATTATGGCATTGATTCAGTTAGAAAAAGGGGTAGTAGAGCAACCAGATTTATCTACAGAAGATGCTACTGAATTATATGAAAAACAAGTAGCCATTACAAAACAACTTATGCAAGATAAAAATCATGATTATGGTGAGGCATGGCGAGATATGCGAGTGAGTAGTTTAACCGATTTAATTTTACAAAAACTATTACGAGTTAAACAAATTGAGGATAATGCAGGAAAAACTTTGGTGAGTGAAGGTATTGATGCTAATTATCAGGACATGATTAATTATGCGATTTTTGCGTTAATTCATTTAAATGAAAAATAATTGTTATTCCTGCGCATGTGCTGAATTTGTTTTAGTAAGCAGGAGTTCATAAATAAGGTTCAATTAAAAAGATTCCCCCGTCTTCGCGGGAATGACAAAAAATTATGAAATATTTAGTAGGCATATCAAGAGTATTTGTTGGTGTTTTATTTATCATTTCTGGATTGATAAAACTAAACGACCCACTGGGGTTTTCATATAAATTAGAGGAATATTTTAGTGCAGATGTTTTAAATATTGCGTTTTTAGAACCATATGCATTAATGGTGTCCGTTTTGGTAGTGGTTTTTGAGGTTGTTTTGGGTGTGTTTTTGCTTATAGGGTATAAACCAAAATTTACTATTTGGAGTCTGTTAGGAATGATTATATTTTTTACATTTTTAACATTCTATTCTGCATATTTCGATAAAGTAAAAGATTGTGGTTGCTTTGGTGATGTTTTAAAGTTAACACCGTGGGAAAGCTTTATAAAAGATTTGATTTTACTGTTTTTTATATTGATTTTATTTTTTGGAATGAAACACATAAAACCATTGTTTAGTAAATTATTAACAACAGTGATTGCTTTATTAGGTTTTGTATTTAGTCTTTGGTTTGGGTATCATGTTTTAGAGCATTTACCAGCTAAAGATTTTAGAGCATATAAAATTGGAGCCAATATTCAAGAAGGTATGAGTATTCCTGAAGATGCAGCTAAGCCTATTGTAGAATACAGTTGGAAGTTTAATGTAGGAGGAGAGGAGAAGATTGTTAAGACTAACGGATCTTATCCTTCAGTTGAAGGTGATTTTGTTGGTGTTGATACAAAAGTGATTCAAGAAGGCTATCAACCACCTATTTACGATTTCTCAATAGAAAGCGAAGATGGAGACTTAACAGAGCAGTTTTTAGAAGAAGAGAACCTTATAGTCATAGTGTCTTATAGTTTGGAGAAAATAGAAAGAGCAGGAGCGATGAAATTAAAGAGTTTATCTGAAGAAGCTATTAAAAATGGTTATAAAGTTATTGGTTTAACAGCGTCTGGAGAAGAAGCTAAACAACGTATTAAAGAAGCTTATAATATTGATTTTGAATTTTATTTATGTGATGAAAAAGCCTTAAAGACTGTAGTTCGTTCTAATCCTGGTGTTTTGGAAATGGATAAAGGCACTATCAAGCAAAAAGTACATTGGAATGATATTGATGATTTAGAGTTGCCAAAAGTTGAAAGAAACCCAGAACCAAAAATAATTGAAGATGTTATTGCTTATTTTATTGAGGGAGAATCATCAACAAAAGAAGAGATAGAGGCTTTAGACTCTACAAAAATTAAAAGTATCAATGTTGTAAAAGATTCTTTACAGCTAATAGAATTAAATGCTAAGGATAGCACCAGTACGTTTTATACAGGTATTATTGAAGTTGAACTTAAAGACGAATAATTTTTATATATTCTTTTTTGTTTAAACAAATAAACACATCAACTAATAAACTTATTTGATAAGCTACTTACTAAATAAAATTACATACGCTTTACTCACATTATTTGGAGTAGTTACTGTTATTTTCTTTTTATTTAATGTACTTCCTGGCGATCCGGCGCAAATGATGCTTGGGCAAAATGAAGATAGTGAGCAACTAGCAATCGTCAAACAAAAATACGGATTCGATAAGCCTATAAGTACTCAGTATTTCTATTATTTAAATGACTTGTCACCAATCTCATTTCATTCAAAGAAACAAAAGGATTATACTTTTTTAAGCGCAGAAAAATACAGTGCAACCAAGTTATTTTCAATAGGGAATACGACCACTGTTTTTAAATTTCCTTATTTGCGAGAATCTTTTACAAAACAAGGAAAAAAAGTAAGTAATGTGTTAGCAGAAACATTACCTAATACCTTTGTCTTAGCTGTTACAGCGATTATTATTGCTATGATTTTAGGTGTTTTATTTGGAATCGTTTCTGCGTTATATAAAGATAAATGGTTAGATAAAACCATTCAAATCTTTAGTACTTTAGGGATGAGTATTCCATCGTTTTTCAGCGCTATTTTGTTTGCCTGGTTTTTTGGATATATACTGCATGAATATACCAATTTGGAAATGACAGGAAGTCTGTATGAATTAGACGATTTTGGAGAAGCCATGCATATTAAATGGAAGAATTTAATACTTCCTGCAGTTGTATTAGGAATTAGACCATTAGCCGTAGTCATACAACTTATGCGAAATTCGTTATTGGAAGTTTTTAATCAGGATTATATCCGTACAGCAAGAGCTAAAGGGTTAAGTGAATTTCAAATTATAAAAAAGCATGCTGTGAAAAATGCTCTAAATCCTGTTGTTACAGCTATATCAGGTTGGTTCGCCTCAATGTTGGCAGGAGCCGTTTTTGTAGAGTATATTTTTGGGTGGAACGGTCTCGGAAAAGAGATCGTAAATGCGTTAAATACATTAGATTTACCAGTCATTATGGGTTCGGTATTAATTATAGCTTTACTCTTTATAATTATTAATATTTTTGTAGACTTAATTTATGTATGGTTAGATCCGAAAGTGAAGCTGCAATAATTGATATATGAAAAAAATAAGCTATATACTTATACTATTAATCACCATTTTTAGTTGTAAAAAGTCTCCAACACAATTTTCTGAAGCAGCTTTAAACGATATATTTATTACTCTGGAAGGTAATCCTATAGCTTTTAGAGAGATTTTAGAGACTCATAAAGGAAAAACATTAGTGATTGATGTATGGGCATCGTGGTGTAGCGATTGTATAAAAGGAATGCCGAAGGTTAAAGACCTACAAGCCAAATATAAAGATGTTACCTATATCTTTTTGTCTTTAGATAAAACCCAAAAAGCATGGAAAAAAGGCATTGAAAAATATGATGTAGAAGGCATACATTATTTTATAAAGTCCGGTTGGGATGGAGTGTTTAGCGATTTTATAGACCTCGATTGGATACCGCGTTATATGGTTGTAGATGTAAAAGGAAATATTAAATTATTTGAAGCTGTTAAAGCAGACGATATAAGAATTAAAGAAAATTTATAATAATTAACAAAGCCCTTTATTTTTAAAGGTTTACATTAAAATGAGAAAACAAATTGTAGCAGGTAATTGGAAAATGAATAATGATTTATCGCAAACAGAATCATTAATCAATGAGTTGAAAAGTAAAACTAAAACCTCAAATGCAGAGGTTATGGTAGCACCGACATTTACTAATTTATATCATGCATACGGCGTATTAAAAAACACTAATATAGAAGTTATTGCTCAAAATATGCATTTTGCAGAAAATGGTGCCTATACAGGTGAAATAAGCGCCAGTATGCTTAAAAGTATTGGAATAGAAACAGTTATTTTAGGTCATAGCGAACGTCGTGAGTATTTTAATGAAACAGATGAATTACTAGCTAAAAAAGTAGATGCAGCGTTAGCAAAAGGCATGCGTGTAATTTTCTGTTTTGGAGAAGAGCTAGCCGATAGAAAATCCGGAAACGAAGAAGCTGTTGTTGGAAATCAAATTAAAAACGCCTTATTTCATTTAGATACAGCTTCTTACCAAAATATAGTACTAGCTTATGAGCCTGTTTGGGCAATTGGTACAGGTGAAACAGCTAGTCCAGAGCAAGCACAAGATATGCATGCTTTTATAAGAAAGACATTAGCTGATAAATACGGAAATGATGTAGCTGATGAAGTTTCAATTCTTTACGGTGGAAGTGTTAAGCCTGCAAATGCAGAAGAAATTTTTTCTAAACCAGATGTAGACGGTGGTTTAATTGGAGGTGCTGCACTTAAGGCAGACGACTTTTTTGATATTGTAAACGCCTTTTAATCTAAAGAACTCCTCGACGCTCTGCGTCGGGGTTTCCTGTTTACCTCTCCTTTGGAGAGGTCAGAACTGTCTTTTTTTGACAGTTCTGGGTGAGGTAAAACACAAAATTTCGGTTTTTGACTCAAAGGTCAAAGCCTGTGCTCAACTTGATTGGGTATGAAACGAGCAAAATATCTCTATGGCTCTGCCTTGAGGATAGTTCGTTTCAAGAAATTCTTTATTTGTTAAGAGGCGTGATGCAAAATGAGTATCCATTAGAGGGTTTCGTTTCTTTCAATCGATTATAAAAAATAACCTGATGGATTTATAGAGTTCATCAGGTTTTAAATAAAAACGATGTCAAACATTATTTATATAGGTTACGAGTTTAAAGTAAACCCATTACAGCCTGGAATAGAAATACTTATTGCAGAATTAGGGTATTCTGGTTTTGAAAGCTTTGTTGAAAATGAAACAGGGGTTACAGCATATATTCAAAAAGAAGAATGGAATGAATCTATACTTGAAGATGTTCAAATTTTAAATTCAGATGAATTTGAAATCAGTTTTACATTTAAAGAGATTGAGCAAACCAATTGGAATCAAGAATGGGAAAAGAATTTTAACCCTATAGTAGTTGATGATATGTGTTCAGTTCGGGCACCATTTCATGATAAGCCAAATACAAAGTTTAATATTATTATTGAACCAAAAATGAGTTTTGGTACTGGACATCATGAAACTACCCATATGATGATTCAGCATATTTTAAAAAATGATATGGCTGATAAGTCTGTTTTAGATATGGGATGTGGTACCGGTGTATTAGCTATTTTGGCAGAAATGAAAGGCGCAAAACCCATTGATGCAGTAGATTACGATAATTGGTGTTATTTAAACAGTATGGAGAATGTTGCTCGTAATAACTGCCAGTATATTACCGTTATAGAAGGAGATGCCACAGTTTTAAAAAACAAAAAGTATGATATTATTATTGCGAATATTAACCGTAATATTTTGCTGAATGATATGGAAACTTATGTGTCTTGTTTAAATGAAAATGGAAGCTTGCTTTTAAGCGGATTTTATAATGATGATATTCCTATGATTACCGATGAATGTGAAAAGCATTTGTTAAAATTTGAAGAAAAATTAGAAAGAAACAATTGGGTTTCCTTAAAATTTATAAATTGAACAAAATTTCTAAAGCTTGCTTTAGAGTATCAAAATAAAAATGTCATTCTTACGAAAGTGGGAATCTAATAAAAATTGAGAAATGAGTACCAGAGAAAAAACATCAGAAGAATTACTACTTGAAGAAGAAGTATTAACTCAAAACGAAATTGTTTTGTTTAATGACGATGTTAATACATTCGATCATGTTATAGAAACACTTATTTATGCATGCGATCATACTGCAGAACAAGCAGAGCAATGCTCGCTTATAGTACATTATAAAGGAAAGTGTACAGTTAAAACAGGAGTGTACGACGATTTAAAACCACGCTGCTCAATGCTACTTGAAGCAGGGTTAAACGCAGAAATAGTCTAATTTTTTAGCTATTCATTCTACCAATAGCACAACTAACAAAAGATTTTGCTTTTGTAGTTAACGCATTTTTTTCTCCAACAATAGGGTAGCCAATTTTATGTAATAATTGTTTAGCTTTCAATAATGCTTTTTCGTTTTCATAGGAAAAAGAAACGGTATGATCTTCATTACTAGTGGTTACATCACCAATATTTTCTATATTAGATAACTTATTGGTAATTGTATTCGAGCAACCACCACATTTAAGGTTTTGTATTTCTAAAGTTATATTCATTTTTATAAAGTTGATGGGCAAATAAAAGCAGTAGTTGGTAAATCCGAGTTTTTAATCGCTCCAAAACCACCAGCAATGTCTATAACGTCAAATCCTCTGGCTTTTAAAATAGATGCTGCAATAACCGAACGATATCCACCTGCACAATGTAGATGGTAGGTTTTAGATTTATCAATAACATTCATATTATCATTTATATAATCTAATGCAAAATGTTGCACAGAATCACTATCTAGATGCTCCGATTTATATTCGCCATCTTTTCTAACGTCAAGTATATTAATTGGACCGTTTTTAAAACGATTAGAAAATTCATCAACAGAAATAGACTCAATAGTTTCAATATCTTTACCAGCATCTTTCCATGCATTAATACCACCTTTTAGGTATCCTAAGGTATTATCATAGCCCACTCGAGATAATCGAGTTACAGTTTCTTTTTCTTTGCCTTTTGGAGCAACAAGTAGAATAGGTTGTTTTAAATCTGTAATTAAAGCACCAACCCATGGTGCAAATCCACCATGTATTCCAATAAAAATGGAATTTGGGATATGAGCTTCTACAAATTCTTTTTCGGTTCTAACATCAAGGACTAAAGCATCCTCTTGGTTTGCCATAGCTTCAAATGCTTCCGGAGTTAGTTCTGTATCTCCTTTTTGCAGAACAGTTTCAAAATTATCATAGCCAGATTTATTCATCATCGCATTTTTAGCAAAATACTGTGGAGGCGGAGCTATACCGTCTAAAACTTCTTCAACAAACTCTTCTTTTGTCATATCTGTTCTTAAAGCATAGTTGGTTTTTTTCTGATCTCCTAAAATTCCAACGGTTTCTTTACTTAAATTTTTTCCGCAAGCAGAACCAGCACCATGAGCAGGATACACAATAATGTTATCTGCTAGTGGCATGATTTTATTTCGTAGAGATTCATATAACATGCCTGCTAAATCTTCTTTTGTCAAGTCCGATTTTATTGCTAAATCTGGGCGTCCTACATCTCCTAAAAACAAGGTGTCTCCACTAAAAATAGCATGATCGTTTCCTTTTTCATCAATTAAAAGAAATGTTGAAGACTCCAGAGTATGCCCAGGAGTGTGTAATACCTTAATAGTAATATTTCCAATTTTAAACTCTTCGTTATCTGTCGCAACATAAGCAACATAAGCAGTTTCGGCTCCAGGACCAAAAACAATAGTAGCTCCTGTTTTTTTTGCTAAATCGACATGTCCAGAAACAAAATCAGCATGAAAATGAGTCTCGAAAATATATTTAATTTCTGCATTTTCTTTCTTAGCTTTATCAACATACTGTTGTGTTTCACGTAATGGATCAATAATAGCAACTTCACCATTAGATTCTATATAATAAGCTCCCTGAGCTAAACATCCTGTATAAATTTGTTCTATTTTCATAATCTATTTTTAATTATAGAGTGAGCAGAAATTCTTTTAATTTAAACATTTCAAAATTACGAATCTTTAACGATTCACTTTGTGACTAAAGTCACATTACAACTATTTAAGCTCTTTATAAATAATATAAACAGCCATTATTAAAACAAAAAAACCAAAGCTTTTTTTGAGTTTCTTCCCACTTATAAATTTTGATATAAATACGCCCAAAATAATCCCTATTACAGAAATTAAAGTAAAAGAAAGAAGAAATACCCATTCAATCTCTAAAGTTTGAACATCTCCTATAAAACCAATAAGAGAATTGATAGTTACAATAATTAATGAAGTGCCTACTGCTTTTTTCATTGGGATATTAGCCCAAACAACCAAAGCAGGGACGTATAGAAAACCACCACCAGCACCAATAAACCCGGTTACAGTTCCAATAATTAAACCTTGTACGAATGTTTTGTAATACGGTTGGGCATATGAAACTGTATTATTGTTTTTTCTTTTTTTTATCATAGAATATGAAGCAAGTAACATGATAATAGCAAAAAATATCATAATACTCATTTCTTTAGTGAGAGCATAATTACCGAAACTAAAAAGCGTATCGGGAATACCTGGAACTAAATAACGTCTGGATAAATAAACAGCAATAAACGATGGGAATGAAAAAGCTAATCCGGTTTTGATGTCGACTAATCCTTCTTTATATTTTTGATACGTACCTACCATAGAAGAAGTACCTACCACAAAAAGGGAATAGGCAGTGGCAATAACAGGGTTATAGCCTAAGAGGTATACTAGTAATGGTACGGTAAGTATAGAACCACCACCACCAATTAAACCTAAAACCAATCCAACAATTAAAGCGCCAATATATCCTAATAGTTGTGTGGAGTCCATTTAATGAGGGAGTTTGTCTTTTAAGGCTCCGTATATATATGTGCCTAAAATAGCTGCGGCAATTACAATGATCATACTATATACACCTGTACCTAATAGGATATACATAGGCCCTGGACATGCACCTATAAGAGCCCATCCAAGTCCAAAGATAATACCGCCAACTATATATTTTGTGATTCCTTTTTCTTTTTTTGGAACAAAAATATCGGCTCCTTTAATACTCTTTATAATCCCTCTTTTCGAAATTTGAAGAAATAAGATTCCAGAAGCAATCGCGGTACCTATAATGCCATACATATGAAATGATTGAAATCTAAACATCTCATATATTCTATACCATGAAACAGCTTCAGATTTCACTAAAACAATTCCGAAGAAAATACCAACTAATAAAAATTTTAAATATTTCATGTTTTTAAAAAATTAGGGGTAAAATAAAATTGGTCATTATTAAGCCACCAATAAAAAAACCTATAACAGCTATTAAAGACGGTTTTTGTAAACTGCTAAGTCCTGTTATAGCATGCCCTGAAGTACAACCACCAGCATAGCGAGTACCAAAACCAACCAATAAACCACCTAAAACTAGAAGAAGTAATCCTTTAGGGGTTATTAAGGCTTCAATGCTGTACACCTCGTTAGGAACTAATGTGGCTCCTGAATTTTCAAACCCCATATTTTGAAGTTCAACAACAGTTGCTGGATTTAGGTCAGTTAGACTATCGTTGGATAAATATTGAGTTGCAATAAAACCACCAATAACGGCACCAAGTACAACAATTAAGTTCCATATTTGCTCTTTCCAATTAAACTTAAAAAAAGATGCTGCTTTTCCAGCTCCCATGATCGAACACATGGTTCTAAGATTAGAAGACATACCAAATGTCTTACCAAAATAGAGTAATAATGCCATGACTACGGCAATTAATGGACCAGATACATACCATGGCCAAGGATTTAAAATGTATTCCATTTTACTGAGATTTATTACAAATGTAGAGTTAAACTAAAGGAAGTTTTGTAATAAATGTTACTTATTTATGGTATGCTTAATAATGTTTTTGAGTTTGTGATAGTAGTTTTTTGACTCTGTTTAAGGTAACCTGGAGAAACCTTATAATTATGAGGCTCTCCTTGTAGCTGTTCATGATGACATGTATATTCTTAATATTAACAAATTTATATACAAGTGCTAAATAGCTGAGTTGTGTAGAACACACGTTTATTATAAAACTTCAATTTTATTTCTGCTAAGCTTTATCTTATTTTCGTTTTCAAATTGTTTTAAAAGTCTGGAAATAACAACACGCGATGTATGTAAATCCTCGGCGATATCTTGATGTTTTGCAATGATGGTTTTAGATGTGTGAAGTTTAACTTTATTAATTAGGTACTTATAAAGGCGCTCATCCATTTTCATGAAAGCCAGATTATCTATTGCCTCTAGCATTTCATCAAAACGTGTTTGATAGCTTTCTAATATAAAATTTCGCCAACTTTCGTTATTATGAAACCATGCTTGCATATTTTGAACGGGGATCATAATGAGGCTTGAGTCTTTTTCAGCAACGGCTCTAATTTTACTTTTAGAAGTTCCCATACAACAAGTAAGTGACATGGTACAAGTTTCGCCCGCTTCTAAAAAATAAATGAGTAATTCGTTTCCATCATTATCTTCTCGAAGTATTTTAATATTTCCACTTAATAAAAGCGGTATATACTGTAATGGTTGATTAATATCTATAATAATATCATCTTTTAAAAACGTACTTATTGTACCCACTTTTTCAATTTCATTTATAAGTGTGTCATCTAAAATATGATTAAACTTTTGATATAATAATTCCTTTCCCATATTCAAAAGTAATGAATTACAAATTTGGAATAAAAATTTGGTGATGTTTTAATAAAAATACTATATTTGCACCCACAAAAATGGCCATGTGGCGCAACTGAATAGCGCACTTGATTACGGCTCAAGAGGTTGCAGGTTTGAATCCTGCCATGGTCACGCCACTAAAACCCCGCTAATACTGGGGTTTTTTTATTCTCTAAATCTTTTATTTCCAATTCAAAAACATAAAAATAACCTCGTTTTATACCTTCTTTTGTTTATTTTTATTGCAAATCCATTGCAAATTTATGTTTGGGATTATATTGGAAATTTTCCAGCGAATTTATTTGTTTGGACAAGTATATTGGCATCTGTCGGTTTTATTTTTATAGGCTTGTTAAAAACCTATGTTACACAAACCAGTAAAATAAAGGGCATATTTGAAACGCTTAGTTTAGGAATTCTTGCGGCATTAGTTTCATATTTTGTTGGGGATATTCTTGAAAGTATTATTACAGGATAAAACTGAATTACTTTTTGGGTATAATTTTTTCTTTTTCTAAAGTTTTAATAAGTTTTTTAATATGTGAATCAATAGCTTCAGAACTGTTTGTTGGATCAATCAAATCAAAAGAACCTCTCCAAACTAATGATTTATCTGATTCTTTTTTTAAATTATAAATAGATGTTTCAATATTAAAAACTTTATATCTGTTATAATAATCTTGATTAAAATAGGCATCTTGATATAATAAATAATAACCGATAAATTTTCTTAAGTGATAATCGGTTTTTGGAGAATCACTTGCATAAGATTGATTGTCATCAATACCTTTAACTAAAGAGACTAAAACAGTATCATAACCATTTAAAAGTAATTTGTCTATTTCAACTTCAATATCCTTTTCAGTTTGTTTGGAATCTTGAAATGATTTCTCAAAAACCACAGCACTTTGTAAAGCATTTATTTTTCTGGCATTTAATTCAGTGATAAGCTGAAACTCGTATGCCTTACGTGCTTCATAATTTGGGGTAGCACCAACAACCAATATTTTTTTAGGATTGAATCTATAGTAATCTGGGTTTTTCCAGCTTTTAATTAGTTTTGTTGACGAGCAACTAAGCATCATTAAAATCAAAACCAGGCTAATAATCTTGTTTATTTTTAAATTAATATTATTTAATGGCTTCTTCATCTACATTGTCTTCCAAAAGTATAGGGCTTATAAGTTGCTGTTCTTCCAAAACAACAATTACCAGTCTTACATAATCGTTTACAGTCTCATGGATTGATTGTGGATCCATGACATCTATGTAACCTTTCCAAATAAGTTCTCTGTCCTTCGTTGGACAAATGCAATACATGGATGTTTCGGTGTGGTAAACAGTATATTCCTCATAATAATCCGGGTTATAAAAAGCATCTTGATATTTTAAATAATCGTCACTAAATTTCCTGTAAGTACTATCGTAATCATCATAATTTTTCTTGTATGCAATTTTATCTTCAACACCAATTACTTTTGTGAACAATACTGTATCAAAACCATCATTGATGAGTTTGATTTCTAGCGTTTTTAATTCTTCTTCAGTCTTTTTTTCGGTGGTAAATGATGGTTCAAAAAGTTCTAAACTCATCACAGACTCGATACCTCTATATGCATATTCATCCTGTAATTGTTTTTCAAATTGTTGTCTTGCTTCAATATTAGAAGTCATGCCAACCAATAAAACTTTATTGGGACTGTATGAGTCTATATCTGGGTTTTTCCAGTTTTCAATCAATTCTGTCGTAGAACAGCAAATAACGAGTAAACAAAGTAATATGGTGTTTATAAATTTCATCTTAATTTTCTTATTGTAGCAATCGTTTTTGCTTTTTATCCTTTAAAATACCTTTAACAAGGGCAAATAATTGTGTTTTTAGTTTTCTATAGATATCTAAAAAATCGGCTATTGTAATAATAAGTTTTCCGTGTTCATCTTTATAAGCATTTTCTAACTCTATTTGGTCTATACCATCAACCATAATTTTAAGTTCTCTTTCGTGCTTTTTAATAGTTTCAATCAACTTATCTGTTTCCTTTTGAAGTTTACTCAATTGGGTAACTATGCTTTTGCTCTCGTTAAAATGTTTTGAGTCAATAAGTTGAAGTGTATATGATTTTACTAAATCGTCAAAAAACAATTGCTCGTCTTTAGCAAATTCTAATTCAGATAACCATTTTTTAGACGCATTATGCATTGTTTCAGTACTTAACCATGCTACATACTTTGGTTTATTGCTTTTTGTTTTCATGATTTTGAAATTTTAGAATTTAAAAAGCAGAAAGTAACACGCTTAAAACATAGATCCTTTCTGCTTGATAGAAATTAATTAACCTCAATAACTTTTTTAGCAGGTTCTTGTTGAGCTGCCTCTTCTTTTTTTAGTAGTTTCACTTTTAAAATGCCATTTTTGTACGCTGCTTTTACATCTTGGTCTAAATCTACCGAAGGTGGAAGCATCATAGATCTTTTAAAAGATTTATAACTAAATTCTTTGCGAGAGTACTCATCTTCTTTCTCTTCTTCTTCTAATTCTTTTTCACCACATACATAAAGTACATCTTCCTCAATGGTTACTTCAAAATCTTTTTTGTTAAATCCTGGAGCTGCTAATTCAATTTCAAAATCTTCTTCATGTTCTTTTACATTTACAGCAGGCATTAAACTATCATCTTCAAAGAAATCATTGTTGAAAAGATCATCAAATCTTACAATGTTGTTTAAATTAGAAGGGAATAATCTACTCCCCCAAGGTCTTAAAAGACTATTACTCCAAGGGGTTAATAATTGGCTTTCAAATGGAGATAATCCATTTCTCTTTCTTCTACGTTTCATTAATGTTGTCATAATAAATATATTTAGGTTAAACTTATTTTTCAACACTAATATATTTACAGAAACAGGCTTTCACAATGATATATATCAGTCAGTTAAGGAAGTATAAAGTGTTTTAATAAAACTTTTTAGTTGATAATAATACTTTCTAAATATTGGAATAACCTAAATTTGAAGTTGAAAATTTTAGTCTTTAAATTGAAAACTTTAAGCTCTATGTCATCATGTTTTTTTACGAAGAAATTATCGCAAGTCATATCATCACATTCAATTTTGTTTCTAATTTGATGTGCAAGTGAGTTTAGTTCATTTAAAAGGCTAATACTATTTTTATTTAAGGCATTTATCTCATTTTTTAACTTGGTAAGCTTTTCATATAAATTCATTACATGAGGTTTGAAAATAGGTTTGCTTAATAAAGATTTATAAAATTGAAGTTCGAATTTTAAATTTTCCAAGCTATTTTCATCTCGCAATATGTTGTATTGTAACTCTCCAATAGATTTATCGCTATTGAAGCTTTGATATGTATGTAGTGCTTCCATTTTTTTATAGATTATATAAATACTTTTTCAATATCAGCAAGTTTTGGTATGGTTACATGCCAATTATAGGTGTCTTTTATTTTTACGCGGAAAGCATCTAAGGCCATAGGCTCGCCGTGAATTAAAAATACTTTTTCTGGAATATTTTTAATGTTGCTCATCCAATCCAATAAATCGTTTTGATCTGCATGTGCCGATAAACTTTCTATATGCTTAATGGTAGCTTTTACAGGATAATATTTGCCAAAAAAACGTATTTCGTGAGCGCCGTCTTGTAACTGTCTCCCTCTAGTACCTTCGGCTTGATAGCCTACTAATAAAACTGTAGTCGATGCTTCATCTATAAGTTGTTGCAAATATGTAAGTACGCGCCCTCCCGTTACCATACCACTACCTGCAATAATTATTTTAGACCGTTTATCGTCAATGGTTTCCCAGGTTTCTTTATAAGATTGAATAATGTTTATGTGGTTGCACATAGTATTATATTCTGATATAGATAGCTTATGCCATTTTGGAAAACGCTGAAATACCTCTAAAACGTTATTTCCCATTGGACTATCTATAAAAATGGGAATGTTGGGTATTTTATTTTTTTTGTAAAGTTTCCAAAGTAAATACATGAGCGTTTGTAAGCGTTCTACGGCAAAACTTGGGATGATTAAATTTCCTTTTTTATGAATGGTTTCATTGACAAGTTGAGAGAGAATATCTTCAATATTTTCTTTTGGATGTAGTTTATTGCCATAGGTGCTTTCAATGAATAAATAATCTGCCCACTCTGGTTTTTTAGGGTCTTCTAATAAATAATCATTCGGTCTACCAATGTCTCCAGAAAACACAAATCGTTTTCCGTTTATATTTAATTCAATAAATGTGGCACCGATGATATGACCGTTATACTGAAAGCGATATGATATATTTTCTGAAAACGCTATCCATTTATCTGGCAGTTCTACTTGAAACTGTGCTATGGTTTTTTCTGCTTCAAACTTGGTATAAAATGGCAATGCAGGATTATGTTTGGTGTATTTTTCCTTGTTTGCCTTTTTCGCTTCTTCTTCGTGAATTTTGGCACTATCTTTTAAAATGATTTTTGCAATGGCCAAAGTAGGTGCTGTACCTATAATTTTACCCTTAAACCCTTGTTTTAATAATCTGGGTAAATAGCCAACATGGTCTAAATGACCGTGTGTTAGCAAAACAACATCAATGGTTTTAACATCTACTGGTAAATTACTCCAGTTGAGTTCCCTTAACGCTTTTAAACCTTGAAACATTCCGCAGTCTATCAATATTTTTTTTTCTGAAGTTTCAATAAGAAATTTAGAGCCTGTAACGACACCTGAGGCTCCCAAAAAATTGATTCTCGCAAAATTTTCCATTTATGCTATTTTTAAGCGTTACACAACATTTTTATTTCATTCAATATTTTTTCCTTTCTGGTTTCCGAAATTCCTAAATGATCTAAATAAAAAGTATCGCCAATTAATGTCCTGCATAGCACTAGATCTCTACTTAATAAAAATTGTTTTTCTCTATTAGTTAATAGCGTAGATACTGTAATTGGATACAATCCTAAACGGTCTATACGGTCTTTTAATCCATCGTTTTTAGGATAATCCCAACTTAGCAAATAAAGATTTATACATTTACCATATTGAAGTGCATCTTCTGTAAAGCGGGTATTTGTTACCACCCAACCTTTTGTTAGCTTAGATTTTATTTTTGTATTTGTATTCCAATGGGCTTTCACATCATTATAACGGGCATTTATATAGAGTGGGATTTTTACATTGCAATTAAGCCCTTGTTCGTTATGAAATTTACATTCTATTATGGTAGTTTCATTATTTTTATGTGCTATGACATCAATTTCGTGAGTAACACATTGTCCTTGTACAATTTTACCGATTTCGATTTCAAATCCTGAATACTGTAATATATTGCCAATAAAGCGTTCAAAAGGAAAACCTGTTGGTCCTAACTCATAAATAGCTTTTTTTAGTTTGTATTTTGACGCTAAATAACTTTTCCTCTTTTTAAGTAAGGCAAATGCCCTGTTATAGATTTCTTTTGTTGAAATACCTTGATACAGTTCGTCTCTAACCTTATCTATAATCCCCTTTACTGTTTGTTGGTCTGCACCAGTACGTTTTAAAGATGTCTTTAATTTATCTAGTGAAAACTTTACTTTTTTTCCTGAAGATTTGATGATTTCGATTGTGCCTGTTTCCATCTTTTGTGTTATAAAATTTAAGTTTATAAATAAGAATTACAATCTATTTTCTTTAAAAAAAGCTATTACCCAGGCTTTTACTTGTCGTTTGGTCATACTATCCATTTTTACAACATCTTTAACCTTTTTGCTTAAATCTAGGTAATGACTTTTTAAATGTTTATCCAATTTAACACAGGTTTCTGCTGGACCAAAAAGTACTATGGCATTAACTTCTTCAATTTCTGAAATAATATCATCAAAGTATTTTTTAAATTGATGTTTTTCACGTTCTAAATATTTGCTGTCTTGAACAACATCTTGAGGACCGCCTTTTAATCGTGTTCCAGAGCCACCATGAACATGAAAATGTTCTATGTTGGACAATATGGTATTTACACCAACTTCACCGTTGTATAGCGTAACTACAATTGCCTTTGTTTTATCTAACCATATACCTACTTTCATTTGTAATAAGTTGTTAAGTTTTTACATTAATTTTTAGTTTCTTAAATCATGCATTACCAAAAGCGGTACTTTAGAATCGTAACCAATTTCTTTTACCAAAGGATGTGTTAACATACTTCCAAAAAATAGATGCTTTTTATTAATAAAAGCAACCATATCACTTTCTCTACTTTCAACAAAACAATTAATAGCCGTAGGTATATCCATATGGCTAAGGGTATGGAAAGAATAACTTATAGCTTCAAAATACTCTTCAAGCAATTTTTTGTTATTGAGTTGTTTTTCGCTTAGTTTTTTCTCAGTAGATATGTGCAAAACTCTAATCGAGGCATCACACTTTTTAGCCAAACCTACTAAGTAAGTTAACTCTCTTCTTTTAAAATGGGTTTTATAGCTTGTGGGAAAAACGATCTCTTTAGGCAACTCTAGTTTTGCTATTTCTGGAACTACAATTATTGGACAATTTCTTATCTTTTCCATAACATCTATGGCTACAGTACCAAACATCTTTTTTCTAGAGCCTGTTTTGCCTTTTGTCCCCATGACAATCATTTCAATATCCTTATCTTCAACTATATTTTTGATGGCTTCGACAACACTATTAAATGTAGAAATGGTTTTAAATTGATGTTTTGGATTGTTATGGTCTTTAAAAGCAAGCATATCTAAAACTTTGGCTAGCCCATTTTCAGAATCTAATTTTGCTGATTCATACATATCACTCCCAGGTTCCATGTTTATTAATGAGTCTACAATATTGCTGGTAGCCGAAAACACGTTGAGAATATAAAAATCGCATTGGTCTTTTTTATATAATTCCAAGGCAAAGGTTATGGCATGCCGTGCATTTTTAGAAAAATCTATTGGCAATAATATTTTGCGTTTCATGAGGTTTATGCTTTAATTTATTACCTAAATTTAATCCTGCAGAGTATGGGTAGCAATGATATATATCAGCTCATTCTGGTACAACTAAAAATGGAACAATAGGTTGAAATCCTATTTTTTTTATGATGGGTTCGTGTATTATTTTTTCAATAAAACTGTGTTTGTAATTTACCATAGCGAGTATATCTATCTCTAATTCTTCAATAAAATCATTAATTTCAACTGCTTTTTTATCATATTTGGGCATCCAATGGAGACTGTGCTCATAATCGCTTAAGTAGTTTTGTAACATTGTTATGTTATACTCTTGTATATCATTAAGTTCTTCCTCTTCATTAATATGTACGATTCTAATTTTAGAATTATATAAATCTGCCAATTGTTTTATAGGGTGCAATTCTTTATTATCATAAAACCGATTGAAATCTGTTGGAAAAGCTATTTGTGTTGGGGTCACAAAATTGTAGTCTTCTGGCACAATTAACACGGGACAATCTCTAATGCCTTTTATAACATGCACCGTGTTGCTACCAAAGAAAATTTCTTTTGCGCCTGTGGCACCTTTTGTACCCATAATTATTAAATCTATATTCCATTCTTTAATGGCTGTTTTAATAGCTTTTTTTAAATCTTTAGTACTTAGAATTATTTGAAAGTCATGGTTTGCATTGGCGTTATTGTGTTCCACTATATTTTTCATTTCTAACAACTCTTTTAGGGCATTATCTTTCATTGTTTCTAATAGTTTGTTTGAAAGATTAGATAAAGTAGATGTTTTTATTATTGTAGAGTTCAAAAAATAAAATGAACACTCTATATCTTTAAAGAGTTTTAAAGCGTATCCTATGGATCCCCATGAATTGGCAGAAAAATCGGTAGGAATCAAAATATTTCGTTTCATGGTTTAAGTTTTATAGGTTGTAGATGGAATTACCAAGAAAGGGACATTTAAATGAAATCCTATCTGATTTATTGTTGATTTAAAAAACAAGTTTTCAAAAAATGAATGTTTGTTATTAATCATAATCAACAAGTTGATTTTAGCCTTAATCTGAAAATTTGTAATTGCTTCCGGAACATTTTGGTTACTTACACTATGAAATAAATGTGTTGTGTTTTTAAAATACGTCTCTAATATGCTTTTGTGTGCTTTTTGAGATTCAGACAAATCATACCCGTAGGACACATTTAATATATTTACTCTGGTATTGTAAAGCGAAACAATATCAATTATAGGTTTTAAGTGGTGGTCTTTATAGTCAATCTCATAGTCTGTTGGAAACAAAACCTCATGTGGTTTTTCAAAACTAAAATCATCAGGTATCGCTATTACAGGGCATTTTACATTTTTAAAAATATGCACGGTATTCGATCCAAATAACACCTCTTTTACGCCAGTAGCCCCTTTTGTTCCCGTTACTACATAATCAATCGCTTTTTTGTCAACAACTTCCTTTATTTCTGAAACCAAAGTATTAAATACTGCCATGGTTTTTAAGGTATGTTTTGGATTGCTAAATTCCTTTTCTATTCTGGTTTTAAAGTCTTCCAACTGTTTTAGGGCATTTTCCCTAACAGCATCGCCCAAACCATATTGTGCTGGACTTACCAAAACATATTCTACATGGTAAATTACTGGCGTGTATGCATTTAACAAATAAAACTTACAGGTTTCATTTTTAAATAGTTGTAATGCATAAGATATCGCGTTCCATGAATTATTGGAAAAATCGGTAGGAAGAAGTATTTTTTTCATGATATTAAATTTTACTTAACTGCGTTTCATATTCTGTAATGACAAAAGAGGAATATCGAGATTTAAACTCAACTCATCCAAAGGAGATTGAAACAGGATGTTTTCAAAAAATGAATGTTTTGTGTTTACCATTACAAGCATATCAATATGTTTCTCTTTAATGTGTTTATATATTGAATTAATAAGATGATTACTGCTTTCTATTTTGAAGTTGATTGTATTTTTACACAACTCATTTTTGATGAAATCTTTGTTTTCTTGCTGTCTACGCGATAGCTTTATACTTTTAGAAATGTAGAGCATATCTATTTTAGCTCTATAAGGTGCTGCTATTTCACAGAGTAATTTTAGCTCCCGTCTTTTGTAGGGTATCATGTAATTTGTTGGGAAAAGAATATGTTTGGGTTGTGTGTATTTATAGTTTTCTGGTATTGCCAATACTGGGCATTGTACATATTTTAGAACCTGTAATGTGTTGCTTCCAAAGGTTAATTTTTTGTCATTGGTTTTTCCTTTAGTTCCCATCACTATAATATCAATATTTTGTTCGTTCACAATTATATCGGCTTCATCCAAAAGCAAATTATTGGCAGAAATTGTATTAAAAGTATGTCTGGGGTTTGGTGAGGTATTGATAATGGCTTTTTTTATATTTTGTAGTTGCTTATCAGATTTTTTACTGATTATTGAGGTAACCTTATCCAATGTTTCTCTGGTTAATAAAACTTCATCAGAATAAATATCATCTTGGTAGGCATGCATGATATGAAATTCGCTAAGGTCATACTTAAATAAGTCTGTAGCATATCTTAAAGCATTTATGGCATTCTCAGAAAAATCGGTAGGAATCAGTATTTTTCTCATGGTTACAGTATTTCTCTAAAATTAAATACTAAACCATTAGGATACAATGATATATATCAGAATTAGAGATTGAGAACCTTAAGTATACTTTATAAGTGTTATTGCCTAGCCTAAATAATCTGTATCGACTATTTAGGGCTAGAAAATTAGCATGTGAATTGATTAATAGCCGCTCTATAAATAAGAAACAGGAAGTGTATACTTCCTGTTTCCTTTTCAAAAATATTTAATTTTATTAATTAACCTTTTCTAATCATTAATATCCCTAATGAAAGCTATATTAAATCTTCAGTTAACTAATAGCTTCAAATATTTTTAAAACAGTGTTAACATTTTGCAATGAAAAACGCTGTATTTTTTAGAAACAGGAAGCCGAAACTTCCTGTTTCTCCAAAGTACCTAATGTCATCATCCAACTTTCGGTTTTCTACAACATATTCTTTGTTTCCAAAGACAGCATTGCGGTTTTCCTGCCAAATAATAGCTTTAAACACTTTGTTTCGGTATTGTTATTTTGCAACAACAGTACCTATATTTTTATAACTATGTAAAAGAACTTTATATAATGGTGCTAATATAAATGACTATTTTTCAATAGGAAATGATATCCATCAGTTTTGAAAAAGATATCTTTTTAACACGCAAATTTCTTTAATAAAACAGGAAGCCTGAGCTCCCTGTTTCGTTTAGGAATTCAATTTTATTATTTAATTTTTAACCTTAAACCAACCTATTGCCAAAACAATAAATAAAAATTAATTAACTAAATAATACCTTTAAACTCCAAGATTTTTAAACTGCTAATATGCAAAGATCATATTAATTATGATGCTAATGTACAGAGCTAAATGCTATAAGGAAATGATATCCATCAGTTTTAAAATTATATTGGTATAATTCCATAAACTATATTAAGTAAAAATAATCCCGTAAGAAACAACAAGGTATATATAAGTTGTACCAATTTTATATTAACAAATTTTAGTACAGCAACCGTGCGTTTTGGAAAAATAAACAAGGACAAACCTATATATAAGGACATCCAACCAATGAGTGTTATAAGGAGCTTCCAGTTAGATTCCCAGATATTATGAAATAAAATATTTAGCAAGCCTATAATAATAGCCATAAAGGATGAAATAATTAGAAATTTCTCATCATTTAGATCATTAAAAATTTGCTTGATCCGCTTGGGGTTAAAAGTTAATATCACGAAGAATATGATAAGGTACCAACCCCAAAACTTTGCCAAAAATATTGAATTGTCCATAATGCATTAATTTTTTTCATGTAACACTAAAAAAGGTATTTCAGTATGATAGCTTATTTCTTCAACTTTTGAATGAAATAAAATATGCTGAAAATAATTTAAGTTTTTCGCAACCATACATATCATATTTATATTTCTACTCTCTACAAAACACTGTATGGCATCTTCCACTTTTTTATTTGTTAAATAATAAAAGCTATGATCTAAATCACTAAAATAGTCATCCAGTAATTCTCTATTTTTAGTTTGGTCACCGTTTAAATGCATTTTCTTTTTACTAATATGAAGAATTCTCAATGCTGATTTACTGGTTTCTAAAATTTCTAAAAGCGGTTGTAGAATCTGTATGTCATAGGTTAATGAAAAATCTGTTGGAAACGCCATTTCTTCCAATTTAACAAATTGTGCACTTTCTGGGACTGCTAAAGTGGTGCATTTTACTTTGGTTATAACATCTCCTGTATTGCTTCCTATTATTATTTTTTTTAAACCAGAAGCACCTTTGGTACCCATTACTATGCAATCTATATTTTTGTCTTCAACATGCTTCCTAATAGATTCTATAAAAAACCCAAAATCAGAAACGGTATAAAACTTATGTTTTTTATTCGGTGAAAACTGTTGAGTGATGCGCTTTAAAATTTTACGCAGTTGTAATTTGGCTGGTTTGGTATAAACGTCTTCTATGGTCTCTTCTGGAGCTATATATGGAGCGTCATTAATCATGACGTTATCAAATCTATTTACATGTAGCAAATAAAAATTACAGATCTCTTTTTCAAAAAAATTAATTGCGTATTGAATGGCATTCCATGAATTCTCTGAAAAATCGCTGGGTAGTAATATATTTTTCATCTATCAGCATATTTACAACCACTAATTTAAGCTGTAGTTACTTTATATAAAATGATATTGGTCATTTAACGATGATAGAAATTCTAGCTAATTCATACTTTTTAATTTTTCAATATCAATCACTTTTATATTTCTTCCATCGGCTTTTATAATGCCTTGTTTTTTAAACTCTGTTAAAGTTCTAATTAGAGTTTCTGTCGCTATACCGGCAACACTAGCCAAATCGTTTCTTGAAATCTTTATGGGGTCTTCTGGTCTACGGTTCATCTTTTCGGCAAATTTTAAAATAGTAGATGCAGTTTTTTGGGTAACGGTACCATAAGCCATTTGTAAAAGTTGTTTCTTAACATCAGATAAATCATCGGTTAAAAGCTCAATGAGTTCCATCACAACTTTATGGTTTTTATTAAGAATATCATTAAAATCAATAATCGAGACTCCTACAAGCTTAGTGTTGTCAATAGCAGTCGCTGTTTCTTGGTGGGGTATATTTTGTGTAAACGATGTATAGCCAAATAAATCATCTTCTTTATACAGTGCTGTTACCAATTCTTTTCCTTGTTCATCTATTCTATAACATTTTACTGCACCTTGGCTAATTAAGTAAATGTAGTTGGAATGATCTTCTTCACGGTAAATAACCTCTTCATTTTTAAATGAAAATTCTTCACCATAATCATCAAAAAAGTTTTTTAAATCGTTTAAGTTTTTTAGCTCGTCATTAGGCTCAATAATTTCGACGTTTTGATTACGATTTAATTCTTGTAAGATAGATACTTTTGCTAAACGGCTTTCAATAGCGCTTATAAGATCGTCTTCTGTAAAAGGTTTGGTAATATAATCATCGGCACCTAAATTCATACCTTTTCTAACATCACTACGCTCTGTTTTTGCAGATAAAAATATAAAAGGAATATACTTTGTTAATTTATTTTTAGAAAGGGTTTTAAGTGCGCTATACCCATCAAGTTCGGGCATCATAATATCACATATAATAATATCTGGATGTTGTTTTTTAGCTTTTGATACACCAGTTTTTCCATTTGAAGCTGTTAAAACCTTATAGCCTGATAGTTCTAAAAGTTCAGCTATATTCTCTCTTAAAACAGCATCGTCTTCTATGAGTAATACAGTTGTCATTGTTCTGCTATATTTGGAAATGTTATTGTAAAAGTACTGCCTACATGTTCTTCACTTTCAAAGTAAATAGTACCTCCCAAGTTTTCTAAATGGTTTTTAGCAATATTTAAACCAATACCCGTGCCTTGAGTGTTGATGACGTTTTCTGCTCTAAAATACCGCTCAAAAATACTTTTTTGGTTTTTTTCAGGTATGCCTATACCTTTATCTTTTACCTTGAGTGTTGTAAAAGTGCTGTCTTGTTTAATATGTAAATCTATAACCGTTCTTTCTGGAGAATATTTGATGGCGTTGTGCAATAAATTTGAGAATATAAGTTGAATAATTTTTTCATCTTGATAAAGTGACATTTCATCAATGTTTTTGGGATACTTTATTTGTTGCCCTTCTTTTAAAAGCATGTTGGCATTATAGACCACCTCGTTAACCACTTTGCTTAGTTTAAAATGGCTAAACTTATAGTTTACTTTTCCTGTTTCCAGTTTTTCAACTGATAAAAAGTCGTTTAGTATGTTGTTTAAAAAGTGAACCTTATCGGTTATCGTTTTTATATGTTTATCGCGCTTTTCTTGGTGTTTGGTTAATTGATATTTACTCAGTAATTGACTGGAGGTTAAAATACCACTTAAAGGGGTTTTAAATTCGTGAGAAACCAGAGATAAAAAATTTGTTTTTAACTCATTAAGTTCTTTTTCTTTACTAAGGGCAATTTTAAGCCGTTGGGTTCTTTCTTCTACTTTATTTTCGAGTTTGGTAGTGTAGTTTTTTCGCTCGGTAATATCTAATATTATTGCAACAAAAACTTCTTTTTCGCCTAAATTAGATAATTGCAAATGTACTTCTACAGGGTATTCTGTTCCATCTTTACGTTGGTGTACTGTTTCAAACTCTACTTTTTCAACATTTTTGTTTAATAAAACATCAATAGTTTTTCTAAATTTAGCTCTATTATCATTAGGTTTTATGTCCAAAGGCGTCATGTTTTTTAATTCCTCAAGACTGTAACCAATATTCTTTTGCGCGCCGTAGTTTACGTTGATAAATTTTAATGTGTCAACATCAAAAACATAGATTTCATTTAACGATTCATTAAAAATGGTTGCAAGGTGGTTGCGTTCTTCCTCTGAGTTTTTTCTTAATGTAACATCATTTTGTATACCAATAAAATTGGTAACCATCCCACTGGTATTAGTTATTGGAAAAACGTATAAATCGTTCCAAAACATAGTGCCGTCTTTTTTATAATTGCGTAGCGTGGCTTGACAGCTCTCACCATTTTTTATAGCCTCCCTTAGTTTTTTAAGAGGGGCTTGGTCTCTGTCTTTTCCTTGTAAAAACCGGCAGTTATGGTCTAGTATTTCGGCCTCAGAATATCCTGTAAGGTTTTGAAATGCTGAATTGAAATAGATAATAGGGTTGTCGTGTTTTTGTGCATCTGTAATAATAACACCATTCTTAGCAGATTGTAATGCTTGTGTTCTAAGCATCAAGTTTTTTTCAATCGCTTTTTTTTCTGAAACATCCCTGACCAAAGCCATAACATAAACCTTATGATAAATGGTAAATGGGTTTAATTCAACTTCCATTGGGAAAATGGTACCATTCTTTTTTAAACCATAGAGATCTTTTGCTTCTCCCATTTTTCGGCGTTTTCCTTTTTTGATAAATTTTTCAAAATGTGCAGAATGGCTTGTATGATAATTGGAAGGGAGAAGTAAATTCAATTCTCTGTTAACAAGCTCACTTTTAGGGTATCCAAAAATATATTCAGCAGATGTATTGATTTCCATTATTTTTTGATGATTATCAACAATAATCACGCCTTCCGAAACGGTTTCTAAAAGAATATTGAATATTTCTTGGTCTTGTCGAAACATAAAAACATTATGCTTTTGGATAGTACATTAAAAGTACGAAATATTTGTCTTTATTATGACTGATTTATATCATAAATAATTAATAAATAAGTGTTTACATTTAGATATAAATTTTAGTCAAATGAAAACTAAAAGGGAAATAACACCCAAATTTTACCAAAACCTTGGTAAATTGTTTTATGCCGTTGCAGCATCAGATAAACAAGTGCGTGATGAAGAATTTAATAAACTTAAAGCATTGGTAAAAAAACAATGGTTAAATGCTGATATAGTTAAAGATGATTTTAATTCTAATGCCGTTCGCCAAATAGAGTATGTTTTTGAATGGTTACATAAAAATGAAAAATTAAACGCTCAAATGTACTTTGATGATTTTATAAATTATAAAAATGAACACCCACATTTATTTACAAAAAATATCAGAAAGCTTATTATGAAAACTGCAGGAGCGATAGCTTCTTCTTTCTCTGGGTTAAACAAATCAGAATTGATAATGCTTGCCAAATTAGATATGGAATTAAAAAAGTAGTCCAACATAAAATATACCGTAATAATTAGGTATATATCATTCAAAATATGAGACGATTTATAAGATTAACCCTTAGCGGACAATAAATATTAGCAGATGAAAAATAATTTTAATGCCATTATAAATTCCGATACACCAGTTTTAATAGATTTTTATGCCAATTGGTGCGGTCCATGTAAAATGCTTGCTCCAATTTTAAAAGAGGTAAAAAAAGACCTTAAAGATTCTATAAAAATTGTAAAAATTGATGTCGATAAAAATCAATCCATAGCTGCCAAATATCAAGTTCGTGGTGTGCCAACCATGATACTTTTTAAAAATGGAAAACAACTTTGGAGACAATCTGGTGTACTTGAAAAAAACGATATAGTTGCTATTATAAATCAGCATTTTTAAATGAGTTCATAATAATGTATCATGATGAATATCATTTTGTAATAGGGTTAAACGGGCTATTTTAGAATACTTATTATAAAATAGCTTGTCATGAAAAAAATACTAATTATACTGATACTAATTCCTGTTTTTGCTTTTGCGCAAACAACTGAAGAACTAGATTTTGTTGCACCATTAAATGATGGTATAGCGGCCGTTAAAAAAGATAATAAATGGGGTTTTATAAATAATAAAGGAACTATTATTATACCTTTTAGAGGTGATTTGGTTTTAACAGAAACAGATAGTTATAACTACCCCATTTTTAAAAATAACAGATGTTTAATTTCTGAAAACAGAAAAGGCATAGAATACTTTGGGTATATAGATAAAACAGGCAAAACAATTATAGAAACCAAATTCTTAAATGCCTCAAATTTTAATAATAATCATGCTTTAGTTTTAGAATTAACAACAAAAATTGTTGGTGAAAATGAGATCCTAAAAAAGAGAATGGTTTACTATAAATATTTTGAAGTGGTTATTAATACTCAAGGCGATATAAAAGACTACCTATCAGACCCCATTAATGTTGTTTTAGATAAAAAATTTCTTAAAAAACCTCCAAGAATAACCTCCAAATTTGTTTCAAATACCTTGGTTGCTACTTTAAATAAAAATAAAAAATGGATTATTAAATCTATAAACCTTTAATATGAAATGAGCCTTAACAATTTTTAATACCAACCGATATACTTAATGGTGAAATCGAAGATTCATGAACTCTTTTGAAAAACAATTATTAGTGATGTGAATAATTACATATGACAGACAAAAAACAATAAATATAAACAGATGAAAGCAAATCTAAACTTAGGCAGTGTTTCAGGTATTAAAATTATAGTACACTGGACATTCTTTTTTTTAATTGCGTGGATCGTTTTTAGCGAATTAAAACATGGCGGCACAACCCATAGTATTTTATTTAATATTGCATTGGTTTTAGCTGCTTTTACATGTGTGGTATTGCATGAGTTAGGGCATGCATTAACCGCTAAGCGTTTTGGCATAGAGACTAAAAAAATAACCTTACTTCCAATAGGAGGTATGGCAAGTTTAGAACGTATTCCAGAATCGCCTAAACAAGAACTTTTAGTAACAATAGCAGGTCCTTTAGTAAATATTATTATAGCCATATTCCTCTATTTTATAGTTCCTGTTAATGAATTTATGCATTTAAATTTCACCGAAACATTTGAAACTTTGAGCAGTTTTACATTACAAAACTTTCTGTTTTTTTTATTTATAGTAAATGTTGGACTGGTAGTTTTTAACATTATACCAGCTTTTCCTATGGATGGAGGGCGTATTTTAAGGGCTTTACTAGCAATGAAAATGGATCGTGTAAAAGCTACTCAAATAGCATCAAGCATTGGGCAGGTTATTGCAGTTTTCTTTTTATTAATAGGCTTACTATACAACCCTTTTCTTGTATTTATTGCACTATTTATTTTTTTAGGCGCTTATGGCGAAAATAAAATGGTACAGCATTTAGTATTGCTTAAAGGGCACAATGTTGAAGATGCTATGCTACTAAACATTACAACGTTTAAACCTGATGATACTTTAGATATAGTAGTAAATAAACTAATATCTAGCACCGAAAACAGTTTTGTTGTAGTTGAAAATAGTATTGTAAAAGGGGTGCTGTATCATCAGGATATTATAGATAATTCCAATAAAAACATATTTGTTAAAGATGTTATGAGTACTGACTTTAAAACAGTTAATAGTAATGATAACCTTGAAGAAATATATAAATTAACACATAGTGAAAAATATCCGTTTTTTCCTGTTTTAGAAAATCAAAAACTTGTTGGCGTTATTGACAATATTAATTTGAATGAATATATACTGCTACAAATAAAACTAGCATATTAAATATGAAATTAATTAGATTGATTTGCATACTATTAACTATCGTGTCTTGTTCTGAAAATAAAGACAAAATACTTCCTACGGAAAGAAATTTAACTGAATCTGTGTATTCTTCAGTTACCATTCAACCAGATAGCCTGTATCAAGTTTACGCTATTGTTGCAGGTATATTAGATGAAAATTTAGTAGAAGAAGGCGATGTGGTTTCGAAGGATACTATTTTAATGCAAATAATAAATAATACGCCTAAACTAAATACTCAAAATGCAAAGTTAGCTTTAGATTTAGCTAAGGAAAACTATAGTGGAAGTGCGGCTGTTTTAGATGGTATTAAAGATGAAATCGTTGCGGCAAGACTAAAACATATCAATGACTCTATCAACTATTACAGACAAAAAAAACTTTGGAAACAACAAATTGGCTCAAAACTACAGTATGACACTAAAAAGCTTAATTACGAATTGGCTTCAAACAATCTAAAGCTTATACAAAGTAGATACAACAGAACAAAAAACGAACTTCAAACCCAAGTTAGGCAAGCCGAAAACAACTATAAAAAATCATTAATTACTACTAAAGATTTTGCTGTAAAAAGTAAGATTAATGGAAAGGTTTATGCGCTTTACAAAGAACCTGGAGAAATTATAACAACTACAGAGCCATTAGCATCTATTGGAAGTGCTACACGTTTTATTATTGAAATGTTGATTGATGAAGTTGATATTGTTCGTATATCTGAAAACCAAGAAGTTATTATTCATTTAGATGCCTATAATGGCGATGTTTTTACTGGAAAAGTGTCGAAGATTTATCCTAAAAAAGATGAGCGCAATCAAACCTTTAAGGTAGAAGCTGTTTTTAAAAATCTACCAAATGTATTATACCCTGGGCTTTCTGGAGAAGCTAATATTATAATAGCAAAAAAGGATAGCGTATTAACCATACCGAAAGCTTATTTAGTAGATGATGATAAAGTAAAAACTGATGACGGATTAATACCAATAAAAACCGGTTTACAAAACTTGGAATACATTGAAGTTTTATCTGGAATAACTAAAGATACACCTATTTACAAACCAGAATAATGACAAATTGGAACGTTATATTAAACATTGCCAAAACACATTTGCTCACTAAAATAAAGCAAACAGCAACGGCTTCACTTGGTGTAACGTTCGGAATCGGGTCTTATATCACATTGGTTTGCTTCATGACTGGATTAAATGCCATGTTAGATAATTTAATATTAAACCAAACACCTCATATTCATATTTATAATGAAATTGAACCATCAAAAAAGCAACCTATTTCTTTATATGATAATGTGGGTGAAAGTTTTAACGTAGTACATTCCATCAAACCAAAAATAAGTCAGAAAAAAATTCACAATGCCTTACCTATTATTGATCATTTAGAGAAAAATAAGGATGTACGCGGTGCACTTCCGCAGGTAAAAACACAAATATTTTATATCGCGGGGTCTATTGAGTTAGGTGGTAATCTTACGGGTATCAATCCCATTGATGAAGCACGATTATTCAATATGGGCGATTATATTGTTGAAGGTTCTACCGAAGCTTTACAAAATACAGATAATGGTATTTTGTTGGGTATTGGTATTGCTAAAAAAATGTCTTTAAAAGTGGGCGATCGTGTACAGGTTAGTCCTATTAATGGAGGGGTTTTTCCTCTAAAAATAGTTGGCTTCTATCAAAGTGGTATTGCAGATTTAGATGCCATTCAAAGTTTTACAAATATAAAAACCATACAGCGTATTTTAGGTAAAGCCAACAATTATATCACAGATATTAATGTAAAACTTTATGACATTGAGCAGGCTTTTCCTTTATCAAAAAAGATAGAACAACAATTCAAGCTTACTGCCATTGATATTAAAACTGCCAATGCACAATTTGAGACGGGAACTACTATTAGAAACCTTATTACCTATGCCGTTTCAATAACACTTCTTATTGTAGCGGGGTTTGGTATTTATAACATATTGAACATGCTTATTTATGAAAAAATGAATGATATAGCCATACTAAAAGCTACAGGGTTTTCTGGTAAAGACGTACAACTTATTTTTATGAGTCAAGCCATGATTATTGGATTTGTAGGCGGTGTATTGGGCTTGCTTATCGGTTTTGGATTAACAAGTTTAATTGATACCATACCGTTTAAAACAGAAGCTTTACCAACGGTTGAAACCTATCCTATAAATTTAAATCCAATGTTTTTTGTTATCGGTTTTTCCTTTGCGATGCTTTCCACTTTTTTGGCAGGTTATTTACCATCAAAAAAAGCAAAAAAAATAGACCCAGTTCGAATTATAAGAGGTCAATAAAATGAGTATTGTATTAGAGGCAAAACATATCAATAAATATTTTAAAAAACCTGTGTTATTCCATGTTTTAAAGGATATTAATTTCCAAGTTAAAAAAGGAGAATTTGCTTCAATCATGGGGAAATCAGGTTGTGGGAAATCGACATTGCTCTATATTTTATCAACTATGGATACCGATTATGAAGGTGAACTTCTTTTAAATAATAAACTCATTACAAATCAAAGTAGAGACCATTTTTCATATATAAGAAATAAACATATCGGGTTTGTCTTTCAATTTCATTACTTATTATCTGAATTTTCAGTTTTAGAAAACGTCATGCTTCCCGCTAAAAAACTGGCCGAAAAATCACATGAGGAAATTGAACACGATGCTTTTGAAAAATTAAAAATGCTAAACATAGCCCATTTGGCTAAAAAACGAGCGTCAAGAGTTTCTGGAGGTGAAAAACAACGTATTGCTATTGCCAGGGCTTTAATAAATAATCCATCAATTATAATGGGCGATGAACCTACTGGAAATTTAGACAGTCATAATGCTGAAAATGTCTTCAATATTTTCAAAAAATTGAGTGATGAACAAAGGCTATCTCTTTTAATTGTAACCCATGATGAGGATTTTGCCAATAAAACCGATCGTATTATTCAAATGGCAGATGGCAAGATTATCTCTTAATCCATAAACAATCTACTTAATATTTAACAGTTTCTCGCGGTGCGGAACTGATATATATCATTTCTATTGAGGGTTTTAAAAATTATTTTTAACCTAAAATATATTCATAAATAATTTAAGAAACTAAACTAGAAGGGATTACATAAAAGAAACTAATTGGTAGGTACTTTTCTTTTAATTAAAAACTGGAAAAGTACTTGGAATTTTATTTGCTTGTTAGCATACGTTTGCACAAAACATCCATAAAAGTATAGAATATGAAACACATTTTTATAATAGTTTGTGGCATAATTACAATTATAAGTTGCAACCAACCAACGAAACACGATATAAAAATCAATAAATATGTTGATTTTTTAGAAAATAACAATAATACAGCAAAAGACTATATTCTTGATTTATTCGTAAACAATGACTTGGTAATTCTTTGTGAAAGAGACCATAGAGAAAATACTCAATATGATTTTTTAAAAGAATTAATATCAGATTCAAGATTTATTAAAAATGTTGGAAATATTTTCTTTGAAACCGGTATGAGAAATCTTAATCCCGAGCTTAATGATTTTGTTCATTCAGAAAATTTATCTGAAAAAGAAGTGGAGGAAAAATTAATTGAACTTCAAAGAAAATCGGATTGTTTTCCTCTTTGGGAAATGTACAATTTCTATTACCAGAATAAAGAAATCTACACTATAAATCAATCCTTACCAAATCACGAAAAGATTAATATTTATCCAGTAGATGTAGCTGTGAACCTAGATTCCTTAAGTGTTGACTATTTAGAAGATTTTTGGAACGGCGATAGTGATAATAGGGACAAATTGATGGCCGAATATATTATCGAAAAATTTGAAAAAATTAAAAATTCCAATGCTAAAAGAAAAAAAGCCCTGGTGATAATGAATTATCGACATGCGTACAACAAAAATTTTCAAATGTCAAATAAAGAAATGATCTATAATGTTGGAGCTTTTCTTTTTGAAAAGTACCCCAATAAAACAGCCAACGTTCTAATAAATTCCGTGATTATTCAAGGTGGTAAATGGGATGCTTCATTTAAAGTGGCAAATAATGAAGATTCCGGATTTGACTTCAAAAACTCGCCTTTTGGAGAAGATCATTTTGATATGTGGTCGTTCACAAAGCATGACGACAAGTATCAAGATATGTTTACAGGGTTTATTTATTACAAAAAACCGGAAGATTTTAAATTGATTACAGGAGTAGAAGGCCTCATTGATACAACCTTTATCCAAACTTATAAGAATAGGGTTAAGCTATGGCAACAAGTTAGTGAAAGAGAGCACCTATTAGATGATGATGAAATTTATAAAGAGTATGGTACAAAAAACATACGACCACTCGAAAATATTGATTCTATATCATCTTTGATTAATAGGTGGATAATAAAATAAAAAAAACATTTTAAATATACTCATGAATAATTTAAAAAATAGACCCAAAGGGAATTATATACAGGAAGCCAGTTGGGAGGCACTTTATCTTTTAATTGAAAACTGGAAAAAGGACTTAGAATTTTATTTTTTTGATATAAAGTTTTTAGAAAATCTAATTGAAAGTCATTTTTCAGAACTTTTAGTTTGTCAAAATTTAGATGAATTAAGAGAGTTGAAAATTGAGGTTTTTGAATTGCAAAACCAATGCGAGTATATCCTAAAATGTGTTCAAAATAACTTAGATAGTATTGTAGATATTGTCAATAACAAGTTTATTCATGATACCGCTCAATTTAGAATAGAAAGCAAACATCTTGAAGATAATATTCAAGTATTCATTACCAATGAACGAGAACTTAGAAGAACCATTTTTAGTATGATTAAAGATGTATTTGAAGGCAAAAAATCAAAAAATGTTTGGATGTTTAATTAAACTATTATTTAGGTTCAATTAAGTTGCTTTACAGTTAAATAACTTTAAAATTCAGTATATGTCGTTTATAGATTACTATAAAATACTTGGCATTACAAAAACGGCATCCGAAGCGGATATCAAAAAAGCGTATAGAAAATTAGCGCGTAAATATCATCCAGATTTAAATCCGAATGATAAAGTAGCCGAAAAGAAATTCAAAGAAATAAACGAAGCCAATGAGGTATTAAGCAATCCCGAAAATCGTAAAAAATACGACCAATATGGAGCGCATTGGCAACATGCTGAAGAATACGAAAAAGCTAAACAGCAGGAACAATATCAGAGACGCTATCAAGGAACATCAGGTCCTTATGCAGAAGAAGACTTTTCAGATTTTTTTGAGAGTATGTTTGGTGGTAGATCTTCTTCAGGAGCTAGAGGCAGACAAGTAAAATTTAGAGGACAGGATTTTAATGCCGAACTTCAACTTGATTTAAAGGACGTTTACACAACCCACAAACGCGCCTTAACCGTAAATAATAAAAATATTAGAATTACCATTCCGGCAGGGGTAGAGAATGGACAAATTATTAAAATAAAAGGGCATGGTGGTAAAGGTGTTAATGGTGGTCCTAATGGGGATTTGTACATTCAGTTTTCAATTATAAACCATTCAAAATTTAAAAGAGACAAAGATAACCTTCATGTAACCGTAGATTTAGATTTGTATAAGGCTTTACTAGGTGGAGAAATCACGATTGACACCTTTAACGGAAAAGTAAAACTTAATATAAAACCAGAAACTCAAAACAGAGCTAAGGTAAAACTCAAAAGCAAAGGGTTTCCTGTGTATAAAAAGGAAGGTGTTTTTGGGGATTTATATATTACATACCAAATAAAAATGCCTGTAAACCTTACTAATAAGGAAAAGGAACTATTTTCAGAATTAGCCAAATTAAGATGATTATGAAAACTGAAAACTTTATTTCGATACAGCATATTTGCACCTATTATAATGTTCCAGAGTCATTTATAATCACTTTACATGATTATGAATTAATAGAAATATTTTCTGTTCAAAACGCACCATGTGTTGATAAAACTCAAATTAGAAACATTGAAAAAATGATCCGCTTGCATTATGAACTAGATATAAATTTTGAAGGGATGGATGTTATTTTTAATCTTCTTAAAAAAGTGGAATTAATGAATGAGGATATTATAGAATTACATAATAGATTAAGGCGGTTTGAACTTGATTAATACATTCTAAAAAAACAAGAAGAGTTCTTTGTTTAAGCTTTAAAATCTGTCTTTTAACTAGGTTTAAAATTAACTTTTTAAAAACAAGAATATTATGAGTACAGTACAAACACAAAAAAATGAGGAATGTTGCCCTGAATTTCATCCAGAAAAATGGGATAACAAGACATTAAATTGGAATCAGAAGCCATTTATTAAAGAAACTATCCCAACATTTTTTCATATGCCTTTGCCAAAAATGATTGGAAAGAAAGTAACAAAAATGATGAAGTTGGCGGAAAACACCAATAATATATCAACAGATAAGTTAGATGTACTATTGTTGTTTAATGACCCTAGTGCCTTTAAATCCAACATGTATTTATCTGTAATTGGTAATGTGCCAAATGCTAACAACACCACAATTACAGGAACATTTATTGGAAAAGTATTTGATGGTACATACAATCAAATCCCAAAGTTTATAAAACAAATGAATTCATATTTAAAAGATCATGATAAAAAAACAAAGGATTATTATACCCACTATGCTTACTGTCCGAAATGTGCAAGGAAATTTGGACATAATTATATGATTCTCTTTGCAGAAATCACACAATAATGTATTTAAGCTTGCCAACAGAATTCTAATAGTCTAAAAAAATGGACATAACAAAAATAATAGAAGTAACCCTTGAGAATGTTCAAGAAGGAACACTCTTTTGTTTTAAAGACTTATAAAAATTCCTCTTAATAGAATAATGGTTTGTTTAATGGTACCTGAAAAAAATCATATGTGAAGACTGATTATAATTTCCCTTATGCTAATATTTAGAAATATCTTTAATAAACAACTTTGATTCATTATTGACTAAAATATGTCTGATGGATATCATTGTGGCAGTAATTCTCTGAGATTATCTTTATTCTTATTAATCAAAAAGAAAAAAATGAAATGTTTAACACTTAAAACGCTATTGATATCAATATTAATAGTGTTTACTGCAAATACAGATGTTTTTGCACAACAACGAAACTCAGGTTGGGGTAGAAACTCTAACTATGGAAGATTGTTCAACCCAAAAACGGTTGAAACTTTTACTGGTACAGTTCTTTCAGTAGAGCGTACTTTATTGGAGAAAAACATGTCTTATGGTGTTCATTTAAAAGTAAAAACAAAATCTGAAACCATTTCTGTACACCTAGGGCCAGCGTGGTTTATAGATAATCAAGAAATTCAGTTTGCGAAAAACGATAAAGTTACCGTAACAGGCTCAAGAATTACCTATAAAAATGCCCCTGCAATTATTGTAATGCATGCTTTAAAAGGCAATTTAGAACTCAAATTAAGAGATAAAAACGGATATCCTGTATGGAGTGGTTGGAGAAGAAAAGGCATGGTAAATAAAAGAAATATTTAATAAAAAGGGGGAGTTATTCTATTTAAAGGGTGATACATGTTAACATTCAAAAATTTTAATATTGCTGATTGATTTTCTTTCTATCGTATAATGGCTGCCCCTGTTTTATTAGTTTTAATTTGGCAGGATATTTAGATTGGTATTTGCGGCTTCTATTGATCAATTATTCTACGGATGCTATTGATGGTTATTTACAAGAGGTATTCTAAGGCTAAAACGTTGGAAAAAATAAAATTATGAAAATAATAAATGTAACACCGGAAAATGTTCAAGAAGAAACCTTTTTCTGCATTAAGGATATAAAAAATCTAGGTTTTGATAGTAAAAGAAAGTGGTTTGAAAAGAGGTATAAAGAAGGAATAAATTTGAGAATCCTGAAAAATGAGGATAATAAAATGATTGGCTTTATAGAGTTTATTCCTGCATCAAAAGCTTGGAGGCCCATAAATGCTGGTAATTTTATGTTTATTCATTGTATGTATATATACTCGAAAAAAGATAGAAGTAGAGGTTATGGTAAAATGTTAATTAATGAAGCAGAGAAAGAAGCCAAAAAACATAAAATGGCTGGTTTATGTATAATGACCAGTAAAGGTTCTTGGATGGCTAACAAAACTATTTTTGAAAAACATGGCTTTACAGAGATAGGCAAAAAAGGCAGATTTGAATTATTATCAAAAAAATGGGATAAGAATGTTTCTAATCCAAAACTGATTGATTGGACAAAACAACAATATAAGTATAAAGGATGGCATTTATTATATGCAGATCAATGCCCTTGGCATGAAAAATCAGTATTCAATCTTTTAAATACAGCGATGGATTATGATGTTGATATAAAAGTGACCAAAATAAATACAGCACAAGAAGCAAAAAATGGACCCTCAGGCTTTGGTGTATTTGGTCTTTTACATAATGGTAAACTTTTAGAAGATCATTATATAAGTGCAACACGTTTTAGAAACATTCTTAAAAAAGAACTTCAAAACTAATACCTTAGTTGTCTTAAATTAATAGCGAAACAAATCATGAATTGATTGTAAGAATTTGGTATAGTCACAAACCACCAAACAATTTATATACTTAAAAAACATTAACATTCTTCAAAATCGAATCTGATATATATCATTGTTAGAGTCTTTAAAATGAGATAGTTTTAGCAATACTCAATTTAAAAACAGCATCGTTTTTTAATTGAATTATGGTTCAATAATTCAGAATAAGATAAAACTATAGCAAATGAAAGGGTTAGAGAAATATGGTATTCTTTTAAGTCCATCAGAAAATGAGTTTGAAAATGATGGAACTTTCAATCCAGGAATTTATCAAGAAGGTGATACAGTACATATATTATATAGGGCAGTGCAGCACGGTAATTTTTCTACCATAGGGTATGCTAAAACCAATGGCCCATGTAATATAAAAGAGCGATATAACTATCCTATTATAACTCGTGAACTAGAGTGTGAAAAGCATGGTGTTGAAGATGCCAGAGTTGTAAAGATAGGTGACACTTATTATTTAGTATATACCGCTTATGATGGTATTAATACATTAGGAGCGTTAGCTACATCTAAAGATTTAATTCATTTTGAAAAGCATGGTATTATAACCCCTCAGCTCAATTATCAAGAATATGAAAAATTGGTAAAGTGTTGTGATAAAAAAGGACTTAACCCTAAATACCATCATTATTTCAGATTATTTGCTGAAATAGGCTTGGTAAATGAGGAGTTTAGGCTTTTACGAGATAAGGATATTGTTCTTTTTCCTAGAAAGTTCAATGGTAAATTTGCCATGCTACACCGAATTTGGCCAGGTATTCAAATTGTCTATTTTGATGATTGGAAAGATCTAACCAAATCTTTTTGGGAAGATTATATACGGAATCTTACTGATTATATAGTTCTTGACCCCAAAGGTATTTTTGAAGTGAATTATATTGGAGCTGGTGGCTCACCAATTGAAACTGAAGATGGCTGGTTATTAATCTATCATGGAGTACAAGAAACTGCAAGAGGTAGAACGTATCATGCTAAAGCGGCACTATTGCATAGAGATAAGCCTGAAATTGAGATTTCAAGACTTCCTTATCCTTTATTTTCCCCTACAAAAAAATGGGAAAAACATGGCATTGTAGATAATGTCGTTTTCCCTACAGGGCATGCTTTATTTGGAGATGATCTTTATGTTTATTACGGTGCTGCCGATATGTATACAGGTGTAGTTAAAATGAGTTTGAAAAGACTTTTGATGGAATTAAGAAAACAACCTTAAAAAAGCGCTGTTATGAAATTTTTAGAAAGAGGTATGAAGATGCTAATTGTTGGATCGTATCCACCAAGAAAATGTGGAATAGCGACTTTTTCTAATGATACGTTTAATGCAATTCGTAGTATGTTTGGAAGCACATTACCTATAGAAGTATGTGCATTACAAAATGAAAAAACACCACTATCCTATAATCAAGAAGTATCCTACGTGTTGGTTACTTCAGTTTTAGAAAATTATCGTTTAATTGCTGAAAAAATAAATGAAAGAAACGATATTGGTTTAGTATGTATTCAGCATGAATTTGGGCTATTTGGTGGGGTACTAGGAGATTATTTATTGGCGTTTTTATTGGCATTAAATAAGCCGGTTATAACGATTTTTCATACGGTATTACCAAATCCTGGTAAAGAGAGGAAAAAAGTTATTCAAACCATCGATTCTCTTTCAGATAAACTTATTGCGCTTACCAAAAAATCTAAAGACATTCTTGTTAACGATTATAATTGCTCAAAATATAAAGTTAGAGTAATACCACATGGCACTCATGTTGTTCTTTGGGAAGATAAAAGTTTATTAAAACATAAATATAGATATGATGATAAAATTGTATTATCAACATTTGGTCTGCTTAGTAAAAATAAGCATATAGAAACAGCTTTGTTTGCTTTAAAAGATATCGTAAAAAAACACCCTAATGTGGTTTATTTAGTTATTGGCAAAACACATCCTGAAATCATAAAAAGAGAAGGAGAAGCTTACCGTAATGGACTTATGGAAATAACTAAAAACCTTAAGTTAGAAGATAATGTCATATTCATTAATAAATATTTGAAATTAAAACAATTGCTTGAATATTTAACATTATCCGATATCTATTTATTTACGTCTAAAGACCCCAACCAAGCAGTTAGTGGTACACTTGTATATGCGTTAAGTTGTGGTTGTGCTGTAATTTCAAACCCAATACCTCATGCATTAGAAATTTTAAGGGGTGGTAATGGCATATTATTAGAAAACTTTGGTGATAATGAAGAACTCAAACAGCATATATTGGATCTGGTAGAAAATGAAAGTAAACGGGCTAATATGGCTAAAAATGCCTTTGCAAATATTCGATTTTCAACTTGGGAAAATGTAGCTATAAAATATGGATTGCTTTTTGGAGAACTCACAGAACGTATTGAGGATTTAAGGTTTAATTTACCTCCAATTAAATTAGATCATATTAAAAAATTAACCACTAATTATGGCATACTGCAATTTTCCAATTTTAGTCAACCAGACATAAACTCAGGTTATACTTTAGATGACAATGCCAGAGCCTTAATTAATATAATAATGCATTACAATTTATATGGAGGTAAAAGTGTGCTAAACTATGCAAATATCTATTTAGGATTTATAGAAAATATACAAAGAGAAAGTGGTTGGTTTGATAATTATTTAAATTATGAACTCGAGTTAACAAAACAAAATTCAGAAACTAATCTTGAAGATGCTAATGGTAGGGCAATTTGGAGTTTAGGCTATGTTATTGGCCATAAGGAAATATTGCCTTCTGGTTTTGTTAAACGTGCTAAAAATTGTTGGCACAAAATTATGCATAGAATTGATGATATTAATTCCCCTAGGGCAATAGCATATAGCATTAAGGGGTTGAGTCATTATTATGCACAATGCCCAGATGAATTTATAAAGAATAAAGTAGAAAGGTTTGCCAACAAGCTTTTACAGCATTACAAAGTAAACTATGAGGAAGGATGGCATTGGTATGAAGACTATATGACTTACGCCAATAATATATTACCAGAAGCCATGATGTACAGCTATTTAATTACGAAAAATGAAGATCATAAGAATATAGCAGAAATTACTTTTGATTTCTTATTGTCACAATATTTTATGAAACGTCAAATTAAAGTAATATCAAACAGAGGATGGTTTAAGAAAAAAAATGAACGTGTATTTTATGGAGAGCAACCTATAGAAATAGTTACTACAATTATTGCATTGGATTTATTTTACAGGATAACAAGTAAAGCTAGATATAAAAATCAACTGGAAATTGCATATAGCTGGTTTTTGGGTAATAATCACCTTAATCAAGTGATGTATAATTCAAAAAATGGAGCCTCTTATGATGGTTTAGAAGATACACACGTAAATATTAATCAAGGAGCAGAATCTACCTTGTGTTTTCTTAAGGCTCAAATGATAATTGATAAATATAGCAGAAAAATCAAAACATTTAGGCATTATAAAATTGGAAAAAAAAGGAACCTCAATATTATCTTTTCTAATGAATCATAACCAATGATGTCAAATAAAAAGCGGTTTAGAAAACGAAAATAGTTAACCAGTTAGTTGTATTATATAAGTTATTTATAGACTGATGGTAATCATTTTGGAGTTTGATTAATATATATAGATTTATTTCATATTAATTATAAAAGCTCGAATCATGAAAAAATTAATGTTCAATTTATTTCTATTGGGATTAACCACCCAAGTTTATGCTCAAAATCCTGAAACGTTTTCTGCAGTTTATATTGTCCATAACTACAAATATTTGAGCGATGTAAACTCTAAAGAAGTAGCTATGCCTGTAGAAGAACTACACTTAAAAGTAAGTGATTTTAATGTAAAAGAATTAGATATCTATGCCGATGAATATGATTTATATGATGTTTATTTCGTAATTCCTGAAGGAAAAATATTGGCTTCTTATGATAAGGATAGTAATTTACTAAGAACAATAGAAAGATATAAAAACATCAATTTACCATCATCTGTTTTTGAATCTGTGGCTAAAAAATTTCCAAATTGGTCGATATCGAAAAATGCATATCTGGTTAATTATCACAATTCTGGCAAAATAAAAAAGCTTTATAAGCTCACTCTAGAGAACGGCAACAAACGTATTAAGATTAAAGTTAATGACAATGGAGATTTTCAATAAGAAAATGATTTTAATGAATAATAGTGATGAAAGATTTAAAAAAATATGAAGTAGTTTACATTTTAAAAAACAATTACGTTGGCAATTTGTCCTATTTATGGAAAAGCAAACCTTATGTCGTACCAATAACTTATTATTATGATGAAGCAGAACATTGTATTTTAAGTTATACAGGAGAAGGTCATAAAATAGAGGCTATGCGATTAAATAATTTGGTTTCAATAGGAGTAGCTCAAATAAAATCCGTTAATAATTGGCAATCAATTTTAATACATGGCAAGTTCGAAGAACTTAGTGGTACGCATGCAAAGCAAGAATTGCATAAGTTTGCCAATGGTGTGAAAAAAGTAATGTTTATTAAGGATAATAAATATCCAGATTTAATAAGTGATTTTTCTAGTAAAACAACTTCTGGCAGGGCACCAATTGTTTATCGAATAAAAGTATCTGAAATGATGGGGAAATGTAGAACTTGCTAGTTTAATGTTAGTACTTATGAGGTTAGCTTTTTTGATCTTATTATTAATACATGGTACAATTCATCTAGTAGGTTTTGTAATAGCTTTTTATTCAACCAAAATACCAATGCAGGCATTGGGTATTTCAAAACCTATCGGAACACTTTGGCTCATTGCTTTTGTAATGTTTGTGGTTACAGCCTCTCAATTCTTCACTAATAAAAAGTGGTTTTACATAGCGTTTATTGCTGTTTGTATTTCTCAAATTCTAATTATAATGGTTTGGAAAGATGCCAAATATGGCACTATTGCCAATACTATTATTTTACTAGTAAATATTTCTGCTTTTGAAAATTTTCGATTTAATAAAATGGTACAAAAAGAATCTGCTACATTATTTGATAAAATTGAAATAAATACTGCATCTGTAATTTTAGAAAAAGATATTCAACACTTACCCGAAATTGTTCAAAAATGGATGAAAAATTCTGGCGTAATTGATAAGAATAATATAGCTTCGGTTAGATTAAAACAAAAAGGGCTGCTAAAAATAAAACCCAATGGTAAGTGGATGCCTTTTAGGGCAAAACAATATTTTAATTTAAATACACCTGCTTTTATTTGGTCGGCTAAAATTAATAATAACTCTACGGTTTATGCCCTTGGTCGTGATAAATTCAACAATGGAAAGGCTGAGATGCTTATTAAATTTTTAGGTGTCATTCCTGTAGTTGATGAAGTTGAAAATTATAAGATTGATTCTGGAACTATGCAACGTTTTTTAAGTGAAATGTGCTGGTTTCCATCTGCTGCTATAAATAATTATTTACAGTGGGAACATGTGAACAACACTTCAGCAAAAGCAACATTTATGTATAAGGCACAATCGGTTTCTGCAATTTTTAAATTTAATAATGAAGGGGAAATTATCTGCTTTGAAACCAGCCGCTTTTTTGGAGGAGAACCAGATTCTAAAAAAGAAAAATGGGTTGTTGATATAGTAGATTACAAAACCTTCAATAATTACAAAATCCCTTATAAATGCAAAGTAACTTGGCAATTAAAAGATGGCAATTTTAATTGGCTAAATCTTGAAATTACAGACATTGAGTATAATATTTCAGAGCCTTACAAATGATTATTCAACTAATATACAGCCAGTATTAAAATTCGATATCCTGATAAATATCATTTCAAAAAACGTAGTAGCACATTAAATTTATTAAGTTAAAAATTTTCATTATGGAAACAATACTATATGCCACAGATTGTACTAATAATGATGCTTCTTCACTAAAGTATGCCTATCGTTTTAGTTGTATTATGAATGCTGATTTACATATTTTACATGTATATGATTTTCCACCTATTGCATTTTCAACCATTCAACCCTTAGAATCACTTAAAAAACGAATGCATGGAGAACAAATAGAACTTGTAGATAAGTATTGTAAAACACACCTTAAGAATGAATTTAATCAAAAGCCTGTCATTACCCATGTTATTGATAATAATTCTGTTTCTGAGAGTATTCTGCGTTTGTCCAAAATTCTAACTCCGGATTTAATTATTATAGGTATGAAAGATAGCTATAGTGCTAGAGGTTATTTTTCTGGTAATATTGTAAATACACTATTGGATACTATAGAAATACCTTTGTTGATTATCCCCAATAACTTGATTTATAATACAATCTCTACGATAGTATATGCTACAGATTTTGAGGAAGCTGATATTTTATCCATTCAAAAACTTATAGAAATTGTAAATGTTTATAAAACAGATGAATACCCAGCGAAAAAGTATATGGGCCAATTTAAAGATACACTTTTTCAAGAGGTGTCTTATCCAGAAATAGTATTTAAAACTATTGCTTCAACCAATATTAAATCAGGATTATTAAGTGTTTTAAATAATGAAAAAGCAAGTATGTTGGCCATGTTAGAGCGTAAACATGATTGGAGTTTTTCTAATATTTTTCACAAAGATTTAGTGAAAGACATGGAAGTATCGTTAAAAATTCCTTTACTCGCCTTTAATAAAGACAGTACAAAACTTCAAAACGCAAATGCTGAGTGCAATAATGATAAAGAAATATTAAGTTTTGGTTAAGTAAATCTTTAAATTAAAGATTAGGCTGATTAAAATCACTTTTTTAATCAGCCTTATTTTTTTTGTTTAAAAACCTGTTTTTTTTAGATGCTTAACACTAAAATTTAAGATTCCTAACAGTTATACGCTCATAATACCAAAACATACTTTAGCAGTGACGCGATACTCTGAAATTTCATTGTTATTCACAGTGACTTGCATATCTTGAACATACACAGATTTAATATCTTTTATAGTTTTAGAGGCTTCAGAAACTACGTTTTTAATAGCGTCTTCAAAACTAACGGGAGAGTTTCCCAGAATTTCCACAACTTTTAATACAGACATAATATTTATTTTTTTACGATTAATAATGGAACGAAACTAAGCGTAATCTGTTGATTATGAAATGATATAAATCAATAGTAGTGAAATAATTAAGTTTACTTTATAGTATCTGGTGCTTCATTTTTTTTCTGTCGCTTCAATTTTCTAAAATAGCGTCGGGTTAAAAAATTATGTTTTAAAGCTTCCATGTTTAAGTTAAATTTTTCTGTACCTTCATTAATATTTTTAATGGATTGCTCAAGGTTTTTTACAAACTCTTCATCATTAGACAAATAATTAAGAGCACCTTTGCCATCTTTTATATTTAATAATACTTCATCTAAATTTTTGATAACCTTTTTTATGTCTTTACTACTTTCGTCCAAGCTTGTAATAATACTTTTTACTTTTTGTGCCTCAATAGAATCGTTTAATAATACACCTGCTACACTTTTATTTAAATCAATAGATTTAACAAGATTGTGAATTTCGCTCATGGTTTTATTGGTTTCAATGCTAGCTGATTTTAAATTGAAAATAGTTTGCTTTACATTTTTCGCAGTAGTCGAATCATTAATAAGCATACTCACAGTACCATCTCCATTGGTTATAGTATTTGCAATATCCAACAGTTTTGCGGTTAATAGTGCTGCATTTTCATTGGTTACGTTTAAGGTGTTTAACATATCGTCAGTTCCTATTTTCGTATAAGATTTGATGATATCACCTTGAGAGATTATAGCTGTATTACCATTTCCTGGTATGATATTTACAATCATATTTCCTACTAAACCATCAGTACCAATAGTAGCAATAGCATCCTTTTTAATATGCTGTACCATTTTTTCTTCAATAACCATCTTAACGTTAATAGTAGAATCGTTTAACATAGAAATTGTTTTTACAGTACCTACATTTATACCTGAGTACCTCACATTATTTCCTTGTAAAAGGCCATTAACATTGTTAAAGTTAGCACTAATTGTAAATGTGTTGGTAAACATATTTTGGCGTTCGCCTATTAAATAAATGGCTACAACAAAAAGTAGCAATCCTGTAATAATAAAAACACCTAGTTTTAATTTTTCGTTGGTTGTTTTTTGCATGATTACTAAATTTTAAATTATTTAAAAAACGCTTTTACTTTTTCATCTTTTGAAGCTTTTAATTCTTCAAAGGTCCCTTCGGCATAATTAATGCCATCAACTAATAAAATCATCCGTTCAGATACAACACGTGCACAATCTACATCATGTGTAATAATCAACGATGATGTTTTATATTGCTTTTGTATGTTGCGCATAAGCTCTATAATTTCTTTAGAGGTTATGGGGTCTAAACCACTTGTGGGTTCATCGTATAAAATTATTTTAGGTTTTAATATGAGTGTTCTGGCTAAAGCTATACGACGTTTCATACCTCCAGAAAGTTCGGCAGGCATTAAATCTATAGCATGAACCAATCCAACACTTTCAAGCGCTTCCTCTACTAGTTGAGTAGTATCAGTAATATTCCCAAATTTGTGTGTGTGTCTACGTAAAGGGAACTCTAAATTCTCTCTCACAGTCATAGAATCGTATAAGGCACTCCCTTGAAATAGGAAGCCTATTTCTGTTCGTAATTCATCAAGTTCTACTTGATTAAGCGCTAAAAGATTTCTATCCATAATTTTTATACTCCCAGAATCTGGTTCCATCAACCCCACTAAACATTTTATCATCACTGACTTTCCAGACCCTGATTTACCCATTATAACAAGGTTTTCGCCTTCATAAAGTATTAAGTTAAACCCGTTCAACACATGATTATCGCCAAAAGCTTTTTTCAAATCCTTAATTTCTAGCATGCGTTTTTTTGAAATTAAAGTTTCTAATGTGTTCTGTATGTGTTTTGCTTCATGCATCGTTTAGGTTTCAAAAAATATATCTGTCACAAAAACAGCTATAAAGTCAATTACAAAAAGTAGCATTGATGAAAAAACTACAGCTGAATTTGCAGCTAAACCAACACCAACAGTTCCTTTTTTACAATAATAACCTTTAAAACAGCCAACTAATCCAATCGCAAATCCAAAGAAATACGTCTTAATAGTTGCTGGAATAATATCTCCAAATGTTAGTGAATTAAACACTTTGTTGAAGTAAAGCAGAAATGATACATCGCCTTTGGAATTTTCAATTAAATAAGACCCGTAAAGCGCAATGGTGTCTCCCAAAATAACTAGAATGGGTAGCATAAGTGTTGCTGCTAGCACTCTTGTAACCACTAAATATTTAAAAGGATTTGTGCCAGAGACTTCCATAGCATCAATTTGCTCTGTAACCCTCATAGAACCCAATTCTGCACCAATACCAGAAGCAATTCGCCCTGCAAAAGTTAAGGCGATAATTACAGGACCAATTTCTCGGATTATAGATATACTAACCATAGAAGGCATCCACGATTCTGCACCAAATTCTTCCAATGTTGGTCTGGTTTGCAGAGTTATAACTAAACCAATAATAAACCCTGTTACACCAACTAATAAAAGCGATTTATTGCCTATATAATAACATTGCCTTAAAAGTTCTTTAAACTCAAAAGGTTTAGAAAAAAGTTCCTTTAAGAACCGACGTGTAAAATAGGTAAGTTCGCCAATTTCTATAAAGAATGCCCTTATTTTAATTAATCTTATCATAAAGTATCAATACTTCTTTAAAGTTATACCATTGGCTATATATATGAAATGATTAAAATCATTTTGCTTGTTGATATATATCATTGCAAAACCAACAGATTACTGCTATTTTCAATATTATTTATAAGCAAATGAATTTAGGTTTGGTTTTATCTGGTGGCGGTATGCGCGGAGCCGCACATATTGGAGCTATAAAGGCTTTAGAAGAGTACAATCTATACCCAACACATATAGCAGGAACTAGTGCTGGAGCTATTGTTGGTGCCCTGTATGCATACGGTTATAGTTGGAAAGATATTTTCAAATTTTTTAAAAATATTCAAATATTAGATATTAAAAAATATGCACTCAACAAACCTGGTTTTATAGATACTGAAAAGTTTTATCCAGATTTTAAAAATTATATTAAAAATGATAATTTTTCTTTTCTTAAAAAGGAATTGAGTTTAACCGCAACTAATATTTTAAACGGAGATTTAGAGATTTTTAATAAAGGAGAATTGATTAAACCCATTTTAGCTTCGGCAGCGATTCCTGGAATATTTGCTCCCATAAAAATTGGAGATTCATATTATATTGATGGTGGTTCGCTTAATAATTTTCCAGTAGAATTATTAAAAACAACATGTGATAAAATTATTGGTATTTATGTGAATGGTTTTGATGTGATACAGATTAACGATTTAAAACATTCTCATAACGTTGTTGAACGCGCATTTAGATTAAAATCGGTTAAAGAGGACCAACAAAAATTTAATGATTGCAATTTGGTTATTTCTCCAAAAGAATTAAATAAATATGGAATTTTTGATAAAAAGCACCTAAATGAGATTTTTAAGATAGGCTATGATGCTACTTTAAAAGCATTAGCGGAATACAAGGAGCAGCCTGCAATGGTTCTTTAAAACTGATGCATATCATTTCTACTTTTACTCTGCAAGTGTATCTTTATTAGTATAGAAAGGCTTTACTATGAAAACCACATTATACATACAAAATTTAAAGTGTGCTGGCTGTGAATCAACAATTATAAATAAGCTTTCTGAACTAAAAAATATTTATAACATAACAATTAAGCTTCAATATGCGACGGTAACCTTTGAACATGAAACAAAAGAAGATATTACAACAGTAAAAAACACACTTTCTAAAATAGGTTATCCTCCATTTGGAGAAAAAAACACTTTAGCTAAGAAAGCAAAATCTTTTGCCAGTTGCGCTTCAGGTAAAATTAAAAAATAAAAAAATGGAAACAATACAAGAGCAAGTAATTACACTTCCTAGAATTGGAGATAAAGCCCCCATATTTAAAGCTGTAACAACACAAGGAGACATTAATTTTCCAGAAGATTATAAAGGTGAATGGGTAATTCTATTTAGTCATCCAGCAGATTTTACACCAGTTTGCACATCAGAATTTATAACTTTTGCACATCTAGAAAGCAAATTTGAAAAAGCTAATTGTAAATTGATTGGCTTGTCTATAGATGGACTCTACAGTCATATAGCTTGGTTAAGAACCATTAAGGAGAAAATAGAATTTAAGGGCATGAAAAATGAAGAGATAAAATTCCCTTTAATTGAGGATATTACCATGAGTATTGCTAAGAAATATGGTATGATTCAACCAGGAGAAAGTAAAACACAAGCGGTTCGAGCCGTATTTTTTATTGACCCTAAAGGCATTATTAGAGCACTAATTTACTACCCTTTAAGTTTAGGTAGAAATTTTGATGAAATATACAGGGCTTTAATAGCTATGCAAACTTCAGATAAGTTTTCGGTGGCCACTCCTGCCGATTGGAACCCTGGAGATGATGTTATTTTCCCACCTGCAGGTTCGTGTGGAGTTGCTGAAGAGCGTATGACAAATAATGATGAATTGACTTGTGAAGATTGGTTTTTCTGCACTAAAAAATTAGATAAAGACACTATTCTAAGAGATATTCTAAAAAACTAACAAAATTACAACCAGTGAGATGAAGCCTAAATTATATTTCTCAATCTTTTTGGTAATCATCTTATTGGTTGTTCTTAAATTTTGTTGCCCTAAAGATGATGACCATCTTATGGTCTCTTTTACTCTCAATAATAAATCCTTAATTCAAGAAAATAAAAAGATTGTAATTAAAAAGCCGATTACAATTGAAAACTATTTTCAGTTTTTAGATTCTATTGTTCAAAAATATGATTCTTTAACATCGTACAAATTAAACGAACATCTATTAGTAAGAGCTAATTCGTGGATTATTGATACGCTTAAAAATACAGATCATTATATTATGAAGGAGCGAGACTCCTTTGTGTATAATCAAAAGGAAATGATTGTAATTCCCAAAGGAACTCAAATTGTTTTGCCTGATTCAGTGGCAATAAAAAAACTATTTCAATCATTTCAAAATACAATTATAGATATTAATATTCCAGAGTTTAAGCTATGTATTTATGGAGATTCTTTAAAGCTTTTCGAATTTCCCATTCGTGTAGGACGCAATGAACAAAAGTATCTTAAAATGGCAGATAGAGTTGTAGATTTGAAAACGAAAATAGGTAGTGGTTTTATTGTAAAACATGTTCGCAATCCGGATTATTACAATCCAGTAAATGGTCATAAATACTTTGTTACCAAAAGGGATGATGGAAAAGAGTAATATAATCATTTAGCAAGGAGTATGAAGAGCAGTGAACTTTCTTCTCATTTCTTAATCAAGTTTTTATATCAAAAGAATTGGCTACAATATAAAACCCATTTTCTTCGTTCAGAAAGTATTATTAACCAACTCCACTGAAAGAAAATGAATAAGCCACTTTTAGCAATACTTTTTTTATTGACCATATCATGTCAGGAGAAAAGCAGCAAAATTGAACCTGTAAACACCACTGAAATAATAAATCCTTTAGCCGATTCAGATGAATTTATCGGACAGCATAGTTCAAAGGTTGTGATATTGGGGGTTTATCATTTTAACAACCCTGGATTAGATGACTATAAACAAAAGTACAGAGTAGATATTCTCTCAGATGAAAGACAACAGGAATTAAATGAGTTATTAGAAAAACTTGAAAAATATAAGCCTACCAAAATTTTGATAGAAGCTTCCAGAGTTAAATGGGATAGCATTTTCAATATTGATTACTCCAATTATATAAATGATAATTTTGATATTAAGAATAAAAGAAATGAGTTTTATCAAATTGGGTTTAAGCTTGCCAAAAAACTTGACCATGAAAAAATTTACTGTGTAGACGAAAAGTCAAAATGGTTTGGCGCTGACATTGATTGGGAAAATTATAATAGTGATGAATATCAGAAATCACTTGGACAATTTGAAAAAGCAAACAGATATAATTACGAAAACATTTATTCAACGGCAGATTCTTTAAAAGTAAAACAGTCCTTAATTGAACACTTTTTAATGATAAATAACCCCAAGAACCGTTTAAAAGACCATCAGGCTTATTTAACCAATACAGTTCTGACAGGAGCGGGAGATTTATATATTGGAGCCGATAATTTAACAAGATGGTACCAAAGAAATATCAAAATTTTTGCTAATGCATATGACATAGTCGATTTTTCCAAAGAAGACAGGCTGTTATTAATTTATGGTGCTGGACATGTATGGCAACTAAGACAATTTTTTAAAGACTCCCCAGACTTTGAATATGTAGAGGTTAATGATTATCTAGCTGATTAATAGTCTAACGTCAGATAGAGTTATCTACCTACATAAATGCTATAACCTTACGGTAGAGGTTTTTAATTTTCGTTTTTTAATAATTTTTGTACCTTTATCATATCGAAGAAGAGCAAATTATATCTTCGAAGTTCTTTTTATGGTTTAAGTGTGCAAATAGGTGTACATATTTTAAACAAAACGTGATAAAAAACTGATTAACAGTTCGGTATAAAGTGGGTAGGTAAGTCTGCCACACCGACTAAAAAAAGCTTAGCATACACAAGGCTTTTTTATTATTATAACTTTTCTGAGTTTAAAATATACTCAATAAACTCCCTTTCTGGTTTACTTTTCCATTTATTGGGAATCCAAAGGTTTTCATAAGCTTTATTGTAGTTTTTATTGGTATTGGGTAATTGTGCATTTACCTGTTTTCTCCAATTTATAAGGTCTTTATGAAGTTCCTTTGCTTTATCAGGGTGCGAATGTAAAAGGTTTTTACTTTCAGAAATATCATCTTTTAAATTATAAAGTTCTAGTGTGTCTTGTTCAAAAATTTCAATAAGTTTCCAATCGCCCTTTCTAATTGCACTGTAGGGTTTAGCGCCTTGCCTGTGATAATGCGGATAATGCCAATAAAGTGCTTCGCGTTTTATAAGTTTATCTTTCAACAAAAGAGGACTTAAATCTATACCATCAGTATCGTTTTTAATTAACTTGTTTTCTTTTACTAAACCAAGTAAAGTGGGTAATATATCGTTTGAAATAATGGGCATTTCAATAATTTTTTCTTTCGCTATTTTATGAGGCCATTTTATAATAAAAGGTACTCTAACGCCTCCTTCGTACATGCCACCTTTGCCTTCTCTTAAAGGTTTGTTTGAAGTAATTTGTCTTTCACTTACTAAGCCACCATTATCACTAGTGAAAATTATTATTGTGTTTTTGTCTATATCTAATTCTTTTAAAATTGTTGTTATTTTTCCAACAGCATCATCCATATGTTCTATCATAGCAGCGTATGTTGCATTTTTATGATTTCCATCTTGAACTACTAAATTTTTGTATTTATCTATTTTTTCTTGTTTTGCTTGAAGCGGTACATGTACATTGTAAAACCATAGATTTATAAAAAAAGGACTGTCACTGTCTTTATTATTTTTAATATACTTAACAGCTTCATCAGATAGTCTTTCTGTTAAGTATTCATCTTTAATACCATCACTTAATCTTGGGTTTGCATAAGGTGAAAAATACCCATTGCTATTGTTTCCTTTTTGTGGCATGCCAACAGACCAACCCCCAATATTTTTGTCAAATCCTTGGTGTTCTGGCCAATATTTTTGGTCTTCACCTAAATGCCATTTGCCAATGTGAATTGTATTGTAGCCAGCCGATTTTAGATGTTCTGGGAGTGTAATTTCGTTAGGATCCAAAAACTCTGTCCAGTTAGGAATATTCATTTTAGCAAAAGGTTTCTTGTGTCCACTTATCCAGTCTGTGCAATGTAATGTTGCAGGATATTTACCGGTCATAATAGAAGCACGAGTAGGAGAGCATACTGTACAGCTTGCATAGGCGTTTGTGAAGTATGTGCCTTCTTTTGCTAACTTGTCTACACTTGGTGTTTGGTATAAATTACTTCCTGTGAAGCTTAAATCAGTCCAACCTAAATCGTCAACTACAATTAAAATAATATTTGGTTTTTGGAGTGAGCTACAATTAAAAAGAATAAAAAAAAGACTGTATAACAAAAAGTGTTGTTTCATTTAAGTATTTGGTTGTAAAGTTATTATTCCATGTATATAAATTTATACCATCTACAATATATGAAAAAAGAAAAGAGGCTGTCTAAAAAGCAATTAATTATTGTCAAACTGAGCGCAGTCGAAGTTATAATGTTTTGAAAACTAAAGCATTTCGACTGCGCTCAATGTGACATTTAAACTAAAAACTTACTTTTTAGACAGCCTCTTTATTATGTGTTATTTAGATAAAATTATTTTTATATATTAGTTAACCGCGAACTTTTTATTTAAACCCTGTCTAATTTGGTGTGTGGCATGTCAGGCATAATTACTTGAATTGTGTCTCCTATCTCAATAATTCCATTTTCAAGAACAATTCCCATGATTCCAGCTTTTCTTATTAAAGCTCCATTTTCATCTTTATCCAAAACAGCATTCATTAGTCCTTTTTTGAAAAGGTTTAATTGATTACAAGGATTTCTCAGCCCCGTTATTTTTATTCGGGCAGTTTTTCCAATGTTTAAAATGGTATCTTTTGGTAAGGATAAAAGGTCTATTCCTTTAGTCGTTATATTTTCTCCCATTTCTCCCGCTTTAATTTTAAATCCCAGGGATTCGAGTTCGTCATGTAACTCAGAATGTATTAGGTGTACTTGACGTAAATTTGGCTGAGAAGGGTCTTTGGCTACTCTAGACCTGTGTTTAACTGTCTTCCCCATATGCGCATCGCCTTCTACCCCTAATCCCTTAATTAGATTTATACTTCTTTGATTAACTTTTTTAAAAGTGTGTGTGTCACTTTTACTTAAGGATAAGACTATTCCTTTTTCCATATTAGTCAATTTAAAGAATAATTTATTTTAGGTTATATGTTTTTTGCTTGCTAATAATACAAAGATAAAATTCCGTTTCAATAAATTCTATTGGTTGTTATACGAAGGGAAGGTAGCTGAAAATTTTCAAAAAAGTAGGGAGGAAGGTATACTTTTAGTAAAATAGCCCTTAAGTAATAGAGGTGTTTATTGTTTTATATACTGACCTCAAAAGACACCCATAGAATATTTAATATTCTATGGGTGTCTAAAAAATTTAAAAGATACTCTTCTTGAAAGAAAAGAGTAATACTGATTTATTTTACAATCAATTTAGATGTAGCATTTCCTATTTTAATGATATACATTCCTGAAGATTTGAAAACACTATAATCAATAGAATTAGAGCTTGTCTCATGTACAAGATTTCCTAGTAATGAATAAACCTGAATTTTGTTGTTTTCTAAATTCTTAATAGTTAAGGCTTCTCCTGGTTGTATAGGGTTAGGGCTAATTGCTAATTTTTTAGCATTCACTTCTACGGTTGATAAAGTTGCATCCCGACCAGCTAAACGTAGTTCATAAAATTCTGTAAAATCTGCATCATTTTTATCAAATTTAAGATCCGTTGCATTATGTAACATTACTTCTGAAAAACCTAAAGCCACGAGATCAATTCTGAGAAGAGTTCCAGCAGCGGAGTCATCCCAAACGTCATCTGGAATACCACCTACCCAAGTTTGAGTTTCGGATTGCAATGTACCATTATCATATGATAAAGTAATATCAAAGTCACCTTGTGCTCTTGCAACAGGAGCATCAGTTGCTCTTGCATAAGGGTCAAAATATTTTAATGCTTTTCCTGTAGGAATTGTAAAGTTGATAGTATAATAGTTTTGAGCATTGTCTTTTTGAGGAAAATAATAGTCTGTATTTGAAGCAGAATTGGCTGAAGGGTAGGCACTTGTAGGGGCATTAGGGTCATAAATAAAGGTGTCATTAATGCTATACTCTGGAAGATGTCTTATGTCAAGTGGACTTGGTCTATTTGGATAATGAGGGAGCCCTCCACCTGCACTATTAATAGTTATCTCAACTAATTGTGCAAAAGATATTTCTGTAGCTAACAAAGCAAGAGCTACTAAAGTTAATTTAAGTAATTTTTTCTTCATGATTATAAAGTGTTAAGATTAATTTATTTTCATCTGTAAATTTATTTGAATTAATATGTCTTTAGGGAGGTAAATTGTTCTTTTGATTCTTTTTTTTGTTCATAACTAAGTATATGCTATTGAGAGTAGGTAGTTACTTACAAATGAATCAATAATATTTTCCTCGGTAGGCTGGAATTGGTAGTCGTCTTAATTCTTTTGGTAGCTAATTTATTGGTCTCAAATGTATTTAAAACTATGTACTTTAGTGCATTTTGCTTTCAGCTTCTAAAAACTATTGACACGAATTACAAGGATTCACACTAATTCAGTTTTTCAATGTTCATTATTTTATATTTTGGTATTTTTACGAAGCAGACTTTTAGTCCATAGTGGTTTAGTTATCTACAAAGAATTACTTAATAAAAAAACCACCTTGCTTTAGCAAAGTGGTTTTGGTATCTATATTAATATTTAAGATAGCTTCATGAGATTCCCTCCTTCGAGGGAATTTACTTAATCATCTCGTAACTACGCTTAATGAAGTTTGTTAACTCTTCACCTTTTAACAAACCTTGAGAAAGCCTTGCTAAATCCAGACTTTGTGTAATTAGGCGCTCTTGTTTCTTTTTAGTTTTAGTACCAAGAATTTCTCCAACTAATTCGGAATTTGTGTTAACTATTAGGTTATACATTTCTGGCATGTTACCCATACCAAACATACCACCGCCACCTCCGGTAGCTTGCATTTCTTTCATTCTACGCATAAATTCTGGTTGCGTTATAATAAATGGTGATGCATCGCTATCCATAGCTTCAAGTTGTACCATGAATTTCTCAGAAGGAATCACTTCTTTTAATAATTCGTCCAACGTTTTTTTCTGATCGTCATCTAATTTAGAAATGGTTGTGTCCTCTTTCTTAATTAAATTATCAATATGATCACCGTCAACACGTGCAAATGTTACATTTTCTTTAGTAGATTCCAGTTTTTGTATTAAATGCGATACAATAGGAGAATCTAATAACAACACTTCATAACCTTTTGCTTTAGCAGATTCAATATAGCTATGTTGTGCATCTTTATCTGAAGCATAAAGAATAACTAACTTATCGTTTTTATCGGTTTGTTTTGCTTTAATTTTGTTGAATAACTCTTCGTAAGTGTAATACGTACCATCTACGGTTGGATATAATGCAAAAGCATCTGCTTTTTCGAAGAATTTCTCTTCAGAAAGCATCCCGTATTCAATCACGATTTTAATATCGTTCCATTTCGCTTCAAAATCTTCGCGACTGTTGTTAAATAACGATTTTAATTTATCTGCTACTTTTCTGGTAATGTAAGATGAAATCTTTTTTACAGCACCGTCTGCTTGTAAATAAGAACGAGATACATTTAAAGGAATATCTGGAGAATCAATAACACCACGAAGCATGGTTAAAAATTCTGGAACGATACCCTCAACATTATCAGTTACGAAAACTTGATTTTGATACAGTTGAATTTTATCCTTCTGAATTTGCATGTCGTTAGACATTTTCGGGAAGTATAATATCCCCGTTAGATTAAAAGGATAATCAACATTTAAGTGAATATTAAATAAAGGCTCTTCAAATTGCATTGGGTACAATTCGCGATAAAAGTCTTTATAATTTTGATCTTCTAATTCTGATGGTTGTTTAGTCCACGCAGGGTTAGAGTTGTTAATAATATTATCGACAGTAATTTGTTTGTGAGGTTCTGTTGTTTCTTTACCGTCTTTATCTTTTGTTGTTTTTGGTGTAAAATCTGGATCGTTTATTTCTTTAGTTCCAAATTTAATTGGAATGGGCATAAACTTATTATATTTCTCAAGTAAGCTGGTGATACGTCCTTCTTCTAAAAATTCTGTAGAATCCTCGGCAATATGAAGAATAATTTCTGTGCCTCTTTCTGTTTTATCTGAAGCTTCTAATGTAAATTCCGGGCTTCCATCGCAAGTCCAATGTGCTGCAGGCTCGTCTTTATAAGATTTTGTGATAATCTCAACTTTTTCAGCCACCATAAAGGCAGAATAAAAACCAAGACCAAAATGACCTATAATCCCAGAATCTTTTGCAGAATCTTTGTATTTATCTAAAAACTCTTCAGCTCCAGAAAAAGCAACTTGGTTAATGTATTTTTCAACTTCATTAGCCGTCATACCTAATCCCTGATCTATAATATGAAGTTTTTTTCCATCCTTATCAATCTTAACTTCAATTTGCGGATTACCATATTCAACTTTAGCATCACCAACATTTGTTAAATGCTTTAGTTTTAAAGTCGCATCTGTAGCATTACTAATTAACTCACGTAAAAATATTTCGTGGTCACTGTATAAGAATTTTTTAATGAGAGGAAAGATATTCTCTACCGAAACATTAATATTTCCTTTTGTCATAATAAATAGTTTATTTGTCATTCCTACGACTTGTAGGAACCAGGTTAATTTTGTTTTACTTTACTTTGAAGAGTTAGTCAAAAAAAGTACCAAGAGTAAAAATGTGACAAACTGGCACAATTTTTTTTCGGAATAAAAAGTAATTTTAGTTCTAAAAATCAAACGTTTATTGGGTTAGCTTTTTAGAATTTGATTTTTTAGAATTGGAATTTAATAACGCTTGTTGTACTTTGTATTACTTTAAGAAAAGATATTATGTATAATTCGAAAATAATAGGTTTAGGAAAATACCTTCCAGATAATGTTGTGACGAATGATGACTTGTCTAAATTGATGGATACTAATGATGAATGGATTCAAGAGCGCACGGGAATAAAAGAGCGTAGATGGATTAAGGAAGGCACTGATGATACTTCTGCAATAATGGGAGCCAAGGCAGCAAGAATAGCCATTGATCGTTCTGGATTAACAAAGGATGATATTGATTTTATTGTATTTGCTACTTTAAGCCCCGATTACTATTTTCCAGGTTGTGGTGTGCAAATACAAGACATGTTGGAGATGCCCACCATTGGAGCTTTAGATGTTAGAAATCAATGTTCTGGATTTGTATACGCTATATCTGTAGCCGATCAATTTATTAAAACAGGTATGTATAAAAACATTCTTGTTATTGGGGCTGAATACCATAGTAACGGATTAGATAAAACAACGAGAGGGCGCGGAGTGTCGGTTATTTTTGGTGATGGGGCAGGGGCTTGTGTGTTATCGAGAGAAGAAGATAATACTAAAGGTATTTTGTCTACGCATTTGCATAGCGAGGGGAAATATGCCGATAAATTAACGGTAACATCTCCAAGCATTGCACATTGGGTGCCTGAAATTTTAGCATCTGAAGAAGAAGACACATCATATTTTCCTTATATGGATGGCACTTTTGTTTTTAAACATGCTGTAGTACGATTTAGTGAAGTGATTATGGAAGGTTTATTGAAGAATGGTTTACAAAAAGAAGACATAGATATGTTGATTCCGCATCAAGCCAATTTACGAATAGCTCAATTTATTCAGAAGAAGTTTGCTTTAAGAGATGATCAAGTATTCAATAATATAATGACATATGGCAATACCACTGCTGCATCTGTTATTATTGCCTTAACAGAAGCTTGGGAAGAGGGTAAAATAAAAGAAGGTGATCATGTTGTATTAGCTGCTTTTGGAAGTGGATTTACTTGGGGTAGCGCTATTATTAAATGGTAGATGAATAGGCTGTAATGTTATCAAGGACAACGACTAAAAGTCGTTAAGTATATTTTTATTTTAGCAGCCAATAACTATACTTTTTAAGGGTTTTCGGGGACATAACTACTAACTTCTAAATTTTTTTTCCTTCCTTCGTTAGATAACATTTGCTAGTTATTAATAGTTAATTAAATATCATTTTCCAGTTTTAATCTAGTTGCAATAGTATCTAAACTATTTGCATTTTCTTACTTTTGAGCATTATAATTTTTTATCATTAAAAGAAAATCAATGAAATCAATACTACAACTATTTGTTATACTATTATTTATTTCTTCATGCCAAAGTAATCAAGAAAATCAACCTAAAAATGATTTTTCCACGGACTCTGCAGAAAAATATTCGGAAGCCGATTACGATTTTTTAGCAATTACAAATCCTGAAAAACTAAGCGAAGCCTCTAAAAGAGCACTTGAAAGGGGGTATCATAAAAATGCTGAATGGTTTGGGACTTTTGAAAAATATGATTTAAAAGGAAACATTGGTTACGAAAAAGGCGTAACTAGACGAGACCCTACAATGGTTATTAGAGTTGATAGTATTTATTATACGTATTACACTAAGGCAACAGGGAAGACTTACGGGTTTGGTACAGGAGATCCAGAAAAAAAAGTTTTTCCTTGGGATAAATCTGAAATATGGTATGCGACCTCTAAAGATGGTTGGGAGTGGATAGAACAGGGTGTAGCTATTACTTATGGACCTAAAGGAACTTATGACGATCGTTCCGTTTTTACACCAGAAGTACTTGCTCATAATGGTAAATACTATTTGGTATATCAATGTATAAAGTATCCTTATTTAAACCGTTCAAAAAACACGGTTGGAATGTCTGTTGCTGACAATCCAAGGGGCCCATGGAAAAGATTAGAAGCTCCTATTCTTGAACCTTCTAATGATGGTATATGGCTGGGAGATGAAGATAATAGATTTAAAACAAAAAAGCAAGGTAGTTTCGATAGTCAAAAAGTGCATGACCCTACCCTTTTATTTTATAAAAATAAATTTTATTTATATTATAAAGGAGAACGCATGGGAGAACGCTTAACAGCAGGAGGTAGAGAAATAAGATGGGGCGTTGCTATTTCAGAGCATCCTGAAGGACCTTATATAAAATCTGAATACAACCCAATAACTCAAAGTGGACATGAGATTTGTATTTGGCCATATAAAGGAGGCATGGCCATTGTACATTCTGATGATGGTCCCGAGCAAAGAACCTTACAATACGCTCCAGATGGTATCAATTTTAAAATTAAGGCGTACATTAAAGAAGCTCCTTCCGCAATGGGTTTGGTAACAACTCTTGACAATGAAAAAAGCCCAACTGAAGCACTAAAATGGGGCTTATGTCTTTCTACTAAATTTTACGAAGGAAGGCCTTGGCAAGAAGGAGATGATTACATCCAAAGGTTTAGCTATATTACAAAACACAATACGGCTGGTGAGTTTGTTGAAAAATAATAGAAGTGGATTATATTTTGAACCAAATATAATTCTTTATTGGCAATACAAATAGACGTAACACTGACCACCTGATAATCATTTTCTGATGAGAATATTATAAATGGAAATAATACAAAAGTGTTATTTAATGGAAAAGATAAGTACGGAACTGGCTTGTGATTCTCTCTTTCTATTTTACAATGAACCAATATAATCCTCAAGATTTACTTTTCTTGATAAATTCATTTTTTTTCGCAATATATATCTATTTGAGTGAACAGATTCGACAGTGATTCCTAGAAGTTTTGATATATCTTTACTGGAAAAATTTAATTTTATTAATGCACATAGTTTTAATTCATTTTGACTTAAATTGGAATATTTATCTGTTAATTGTTTATAAAAACTTTCATTAATAGAAGTAAATCTAAGTTTGAAGTCTTCCCAATTATTATTATTATTAATAGACATTGATCGAAGAGTCTTTTTTATTTCTAAAACTTGAGCATTACCACTAATATTTTTCATTTTCATTTTTAAATCTTTTAAAAAGATATCTTTTTCAATCAATTGCAATGCAGATGTGGCTAATTCTTTATTTTTTACATCTAAGAGCTCTTTAGCCATTTTTATTTCTAATTCTTTATTTCGCTTTATAAGCTCTTTTTCAGCTAGATGTCTAGTACGAAGTTGTTTAAAGTAAATTATGCCAATAACTATTAGAAAAAGAATTGTTATTGATAAGATAACACGTTGTAATAATAAAATTTTGTCTTCCTGTTCTAATTGTTCTAAACGTTGTTTTTGAATCAAATTTTTGTGCTGTTCTTTTTGTAATAAAAACTCATCCTTTATCTCTAGTAAAGGCCTATTGTTTTCACTTCTACTATCAAAATATTTGATATCTAGGTTATTTGCAGTTTCTTGATATTGAAAAGCTTTTGCATAATGACCTAGTTTTAAGTGGATTTTTGATAATTTGTAGTAAAGAATAGGTTCAAAATCTATATGGCTAAAATAGGTTTTTGAAATTTTTAAAGCTTTCAAATAGTAATTTAGACTTTCATCAATATTACCTTGTTTGTGATAAATATCTCCCCAATAGTCATAAACAGGCACCAAAAATGATGGAGACTCTTGGAGGTATTTTGGCTCAATCTCTTTCAATAATTCTAAAGCTTCTTTATTTTGATTGTTTTCTCCTAAAACATATGCCTTTACAAAGGAAAGAGCTATTTCATCTATTTGATTTGGTATTTTTGCATAATGGGAATAACAACTGTCTAGATATTTTTCAACTATTTTTGGTCTATTAAATTCTCTGTAAGTACAACATAAGGCATAATAATTATGGACAAGGTTTGCCTTGTCCATAATTCTTTCTTTTACTAATTTTTTATTTATTTCTAAAGAATTTTTAAGATGCTTTATTGCTTCACTTTTTCTTCTGTAAAAGCCATATAAACGTCCAATTTTTAAATAGATAACAGCATCAACAGCGTCATCATTAATATCATCTGCTAAAAATAGAGACTGCCATAAAATTTCATATGATTTAGCATATTTTGCCTGATGACTATAAATATCAGCTATGTCCAACAATACTTTTATTGCTTGAGTAGTATCTTTTATTTTAATAAATTCGCCATGGACTTCTTCCAATAAAACTATTGAGCTATCTGGATTTTGATATCTAATTTTCTTTGCAATATCAAAACGTTTCATAAGAGATAATCTTATGGAGTCCTGCTTGATTTCTGAAGCAAATAAGGCAAAAGAATAAAACAATAAAATGATACTCAAATTCAATTTATAAGCATGAAGTTTATTACTAATCATAATTAAATATGCATTTTTTAACTTAAAACAGTATATATAAAAAACACCTTAAATAGAATATTAAGAAAGCACCAAGCCACTATATGCAATGGGACTTGAATGATATAAGTAGATTTTTATGAAGATAAATAAAAATTATTTAAACTGAGTTGAATTTTAATAAAAAAGTATACACCTTTTGATAAAAAAACGACAATAGTTTTAAGTATTGTCGTTTTTAAAACTAAAACAAAAGATTAAACTAATTTAATTATCTAAATTTGGATTAAGTATAATTTCTCTTGTTGGAATAGGCGCGAAGTAATTATCTGTTCCCAATGAGCCTATTATTTCATTTTGAACTTGAACTAATTCTCCTGCGGCATTTCTTGAAACTCTTGGGACTCTGTCTGACAATGCTTCTTCTACTCGTTCCATCCGCACCAAATCATTCCACCTAATAAACTCTCCTGCAAACTCCCATTTTCTTTCGGCAAAGGCAAGTTCAGCAATATCACCAGAAGTGACATCAACAATCGCGTTAGGTTCATCAAAAGGTAACCCCTCAGCTCTTCTTCTTATTTTATTTAAACTTTCCCATGCTTCCGTTGTTACATTTCCAGATCTTCCAGAGGCTTCTGCATAGATTAGTAATACCTCTGCATACCTCATATAGAAATCATTTCTATTGGTATCAAAATCATCTAAGGATATTTCATCACCTGGTCCAACGATTTTCTTAAAGACTGGAGTCACTTGATCCGAGAAATTTTCCCAATCATAGTCAGTTCTATAAGTAGCTTCTTTTCTTGGACCTTCTGGAAAGTCTTCAAAAAATTTAATTTCGGCAAATGTTTCTTGCCAGCCCAATAAATCACCAGGGTGTCCTAGTTTTCCATATTTTCTGTTTGGCGTACCACATGTAACACAATATGATATGCTCCAAACGGACTCTTTATTAAATCTATTGTTTAAAGACCATAAATCTTCCAAATCATCTAGCAAGCCAAATCCATGAGATCCAGCATTATCGATTACTTGTTTGGCACTTGACGCGGCCAAATTATATCTTGTGTTATCCTTTAGAGGAAATCCTGCCCAATCCATATATAGCCTTGCTAAAATAGCTCTGGCGCTTCCACTATTTGGTCTAGGAGCTCCGGCATTAACATCTGGATATATACTCGGAAGTAATTTTTCAGCTAAAAGCAAATCGGATTCTATCTGTTCATATACTTCTAATTGACTTGATAGGGCAATCTCGAAATCTGGTTCAGAAGTTAAGGGCAATGGTATTCTTCCATGAGTTCTAGCTAAATGGAAAAATAAAGTGCCTCTTAAAAAATAAACCTCACCAAGCAATCTGTCTTTTACAGAAGCATCAGATAAAACCAAGTCTTCTGCACTCTCAAGAACTAAGTTTGCTGTTCTAATCATGGCATATACATCTTTCCAAACACCAACTGTTTTTGAATTCGCACCATTAACACTTCTTATGTCAAATGCTCTAAAGTCTATTTTGTTACTCACTTTATGAGTTGTAATATCGTCACCTCCAAAGCCCGTAACATAAAATGATGTCCACTGAGAAGCATCCCTTAGTTTTCCATAGATTCCTGTGACTCCTAATTCCAATTCTTCTTGAGATGAGTATGCTCCTGGAGCTAAGTTTGAAATAGATGGATCCTCATCTAAGTCAGCACAACTAATTAGAGCAAACGTCATACAAATACATGCTATAATGTTATTTTTAAATATTTTAATTTTATTCATAATTTTATCTTTTTTAATTGTATGTTTAAAAGTCTATTTTAACACCTAATGTTACAGTTCTAGGATTCGGATAACTTCCAGTATCAATTCCAGCAGCTACGTCTACATTTGCACCATCATCTGATGGGTTTCCACTATTATCAAATGAATTTCCGGTACTATCAGATGGTCTGGATGTGTGCTCAGGATCATATCCAGAATAATCGGTTATTAAAAATAGATTTTGCCCACCTGCATAAACTTTCAAAGAATTTAAGCCTAAAATATCCTTAAAGTTATACCCTATGGTTAAGTTACTTAAACGAATAAAACTTCCATCCTCAACATATCTACTTGAACCATATTCATTTTGTCCACCAGCTGGAATTTCTGTTTCATTAGTTGGAGTCCATTGATTTAATTGTTCTACTGCCAAGAAGCTTCTATGGTTTCCAGTACCTCCAACAATAGCGCCCTTAACAGTGTTGTAAACATCAAAACCATGTACGCCCTGCAAAAACACATTTAAATCCCAGTTCTTATAAGTTACAGTATTGTTAAATCCCCATAAAAATGTAGGCGTTCCATTACCAATAGCAGATACTACATAATCACCATTAGAATCTCTTAAATACTTTGCATTCCCAGGAATTTGACCTAATACTGCTGCTTCTGCTGCTTCAGATGTTTTCCATGTACCTAAAAAAGTATAACCCTGAAATTGACCTAAAGGTTTTCCTATTTCTACGACATTCCATATTCTGCTTTGTCCATCGGTACTATTAAAACCGCCTTCAATGCTTTGTTCTCCCCCTAAATCAAGAACTTTGTTTTTAACATGAGAAATACTTAAAGTAGAATTCCAATTAAAATTATCATTTTCTATGATTGATCCAGATAAAGCGATGTCTAAACCTTTATTTTCTACTTCACCTATATTTTTTAAAATAGTTCCTCCTCCATTTGTATCTGGTACTGGAACTTTTAAGAGTAAATCAGTTGTGTTCTTGTTAAAATAATCTACACTTAGATTTGCTCTTCCACTAAAAAATGCAAGATCAACACCTATGTTTTTTTGGGTTGTTGTTTCCCATGTTAATTCAGGATTACCATATCCAATAGGTGAAGAACCTGGCGTGGGACTTGATCCATCAAATGAATATTGACTACCAGCACCATTTGTTGGAAAAGTTGTATAAGGATTAACACTCTGATTTCCTACCTGACCCCAACCAACTCTTATTTTTAATTCATTAAAAGCCTTAACATTTTCTATTAGATCATTTAAACTATATGCCAAAGCAACTGAAGGAAATGTTCCTGTTCTTTTTCCAGGTCTAAAGACCGAAGATTCATCAATACGAACGGTAGCAGTCAAAAATAATTTTTGGTCAAAAATATATTCTCCTCTACCCATGTAGGATTGTATGGCTCCTTCACTAAAAAAGTTAAGTATTGATGGTGTTCCTAAATTAGCTTGATAAAACCCATTTGACAGTGTAAGATCTTTTGATCCAAAAGAATTATATCTGTTTTTAGTCCCAGAGAATTCATAAACTCCAGTTAATTTTATGTTATGTTTATTGAATATTTTGTTCCATGTTAAAATATTGCTTATTTGATGCGTTGTTACCTTATTTGCACTGAAGTTTGCATCTGAAAGAGGTGGTTCAGTAGTGTATTTTTCAGTTTGACTGTTTATAATGCTTACACCAGCTACTAAAGTGTAACTTAAATTGTCAGTAAAATTATAATTCAAATTAAAATTTGTATCTAACCTATCGTTTATAAATAATATCTTACTTCTATTTAAATTGGCAATGGGATTATAGTTTAGAGATGCTAAACCTTTATTTGAATAATTATTGTACTCACCGTTTTCATCAAATAAGGGAGTTGTTGGATCCCAAGTTAGTGCTTTAATTATTTCACTTCCCTGAAATCTACCAAAAATATCGATGTCATTTTTAGTTTCGGCTCTACTTGCAAATAAATTAAGTCCAATTTTTAATTTATCATTAATTTTAGCATTTGTATTTGCTCTAATGGAGTATTTTTCATACCCTGTATTAATAACAATTCCTTCCTGATTTACATAATTACCAGAGAGAAAATATCTAATTTTTCCTTCGGACCCATTAGCCGACAATTGCAGATTATTTGTAATTCCGGTTTGAAATAATAGGTCTTGATAATTAGTACCTCCTGTATTTTCAAATCCAGAAATTTCAGAATCTGTAAATATCTCATTGCCCCCACTACGAATTCTTCTCAGGTTTTCAATTTTTGCAAAATCGGCAGCGTTTAAAGTAGGAATCAAATTAGGAACCGTTGAAATACCCGTAAAAAAGTCTAAGCTAATTTTAGATTCGCCAGAACCTTTCTTTGTGGTTACTAAAATGACACCGTTGGAACCTCTAGAACCGTATATAGCAGTAGCAGATGCATCTTTTAATACATCCATTGACGCAATGTCATTGGGGTTTAAGGAACTAAGATCCCCTCCAATAATGCCGTCTACAACAACTAAAGGTGCATTATTTCCGGTAATTGAGTTAGAACCACGCACACGAACTTTAATCGCTGCACCTGGAGCTCCACTCGATTTAGCAACCGTAACGCCAGCTGCTCTACCCTGTAAGGCTTCTTCTACTCTGGATAAGGGTTGGTCTTCATAAGATTTAGCTGTTATTTGAGAAACAGCTCCCGTAACGTCACTCTTTTTTGCTGTACCGTAACCAATAACAACAATTTCATCAAGTTGAGCGGTGTCTTGTACTAGAGTTACTTTAATTGAAGTTTGATTTCCTACAGTTATCGATTGAGTTATATAACCCAAATAAGAAATGACCAACACATCTGTTGGAGAAGCAGAAATACTAAAGTTACCATCAAAATCTGTTACCGAACCTGTTGTGGTACCTTTTACTATTACATTAGCTCCTGGAATCCCAACATCATTTTCGTCAACTACTTCACCGCTAATATTTTGTTGAGCATGAACTTGAAATACTGTAAATGCTAAAAATAGTATTGAAAAAAAACATTTCTGCTTTAACTTAAAAAATAATTGTTTTACCATAATTGCCTTGATTTAGTTAGATATTAATAAAATTTTGTCGAATTTATTGTCAAATTCTCAATTCCAAAATTAATTAAATCCAACTCGCATTCATATATTTAAAAACTAGAATAAAACTAGAATTTTTGCGCAAAATGCCTAATTACACAAGAAAGTAGAGGTTGCGAAGTTATATTCAATTAAAAAAAGATAGTTTTACAAACTCAAAATGAATACACAATAAAATATAGGATTTCAACTATATCTGGTTCAATATTAAATAAATAGAAACACTTAAAATATGAAAACCTTCAAAAACCTTCAAAGCATCAGAAAGATATTAATTCTATTTAGTTTTCTTTTAGTAGTTATATTGTCTTGTAAAGAAGAGAAGAAAACCGACATTCAAATTGAAGAGAATAATATAAAAGAAAAATTATTTACTTCTCTATCATCTAATAAAACAGGCATTGATTTTATAAACAAATTAGAAGAAACAATTGATGCTAATTATTTTCAATATAATTATATGTATATAGGAAGTGGTGTAGCAAGTGGAGATATTAATAATGATGGATTAGTTGACCTATTTTTCACTTCAAATTCAAATGAAAATAAATTATACTTAAACAAAGGTGATTTTAAATTTGAAGACATTAGTAAAAAGGCAGGGATTATAAATAAACCTGGATTTGATACTGGTGTTACTTTTGTAGATGTTAATAACGATCGTTTGCTAGATATTTATGTGTCAAGAGGTGGCTGGATTGATGAAAATAATAGATTTGCAAACTTGCTATATATTAACAATGGTGATTTAACCTTTACTGAGAAGGCTGAAGAATTGGGATTAGCAGATAAAAATAGAACAATTCAAGCCATATTTTTTGATTATGATAATGATAATGATTTAGACGTTTATGTCTCTAATGCTGCGGATATTATAAATAGGGGCCAAACAGCAGTTTTTGATTTAAAAAAATTACAAGTTCACCCAAAAACAATACAATTAAAAGGAAGTGATAGGTTGTATAATAATGATGGTACAGGCCATTTTACAGATGTTTCGTTAAAAGCAGGAATAATGCCAGAATCTGCATTTGGTTTAAACCCAGAAGTTATTGATTTTAATAATGATGGTTGGCTAGATATTTATGTAAATAACGATTTTAATATGCCAGATTTTGCGTATTTGAACAATGGTGATGGTACGTTTACAGAGAGTAGAGATAATGTTGTTAAGCACATGTCATTTAATAGTATGGGCGGAGATGTGGCCGATATTAACAATGATGGTTTATTAGATATAATGACCCTTGATATGAACCCTAAGGATTATATTAGGTCTAAAACCACTATGGGAATGACCTCTATTAGTCAGTTTGAAAAAATGACTGCTAATGGATATCATTATCAATATATGCACAATATGTTACAACTCAATAATGGCAATGGCACATTCGGTGAAATCTCTAAGATGGCAGATATTGGTGATACAGATTGGAGTTGGGCACTATTATCAGCAGATTTTGATTTAGATGGATTTAACGATATTTATGTTACTAATGGCGTTTATAGGGATGTGATTGATAGGGATAAGAATAATGAAATTCTTGATGAATTAAGAAAAAATAATAGAAAACCTACAAAAGAAGATTTTCTAAAATTTGCTCAAATGTTACCACAGCAAAAATTGACTAATTATTTTTTCAAAAATAATGGAGATTTAACCTTTGAGGATACTTCAGATAAATGGATTAATTCAAAACCTACCTTTTCAAATGGTGCTACATATGCAGATTTAGATAACGATGGCGATTTAGATATTGTGGTAAATAATATTAATGATGAGGCAACAGTTTTACAGAATAATGCTAGAAATTTAAATAAAGGTAATTTTTTAGAGATTTCATTTTCTGGACCTGAAAAAAATAAATTTGGAATAGGAGCCAAGGTAAATGTTTATTTAGAAAATGGAGTAAAAATGGTTCGTCAGTTAATGAATACAAGAGGTTTTTTATCTTCTACATCAAATAATTTGCATTTTGGAATCGGTGAATACAAAACTATCAAAAAAGTACAAATAATTTGGCAAGATGGAAAAAAAGAAGAATTAACTAATGTTAGCGCTAATCAAATATTAAGTGTAGACTATCTTAATGGAAATGTTTCCAATAAAGAAGAAAAATCAACTGTAGTTAAAAACAAATTGTTCAATAAAATAGCTTCAAATTATAAGCATATCGATCCTTATTTTAATGATTATAGCCGTCAAGTATTATTGCCTCACAAATTATCTCAAACAGGACCAGCTTTAGCCAAGGCAGATATTAATGAAGATGGTATTGAAGATGTTTTTATTGGAGGAGGGCATGGTCAACCAGGGCAATTGTTGTTTGGCCAAAAAGCGGGGACATTTAAAGTAATGAACAGTCAAATTTTTACAATGGATAAACAACAAGAAGATACTGGTGCTTGTTTTTTTGATGCTGATAATGACGGAGATCAAGATTTATATGTTGTAAGTGGAAGTTATGAATTTGATAGAAATCCAAGATTGTTGCAAGATCGGCTATATCTTAACAATGGAAAAGGAAAATTTTTAAAAGCAAATAACTTACCCGAAATATATTCTGCAGGATCTGTGGTTATTTCATGCGATTATGATAATGATGGTGATATAGATTTGTTTGTGGGTGGCCGTGTAATACCTGCTAAATACCCTTATGCGCCAAACAGTTATTTATTGATTAACAATGAGGGCACTTTTTTTAATGAGACCAAAAATCTGTCTCCTAAATTAGAAAATATTGGAATGGTAACAGATGCCCATTGGTTTGATATTGATAATGACAAAGATTTAGATTTAATAGTCACGGGTGAATGGATGAGTATTGAAGTGTTTTTAAACACAAACGGTAAATTAGAGAAAACAGATTATTATGAGGTATTAAACACTACTAAAGGATGGTGGAACAAGCTGTTAATTGTTGATGTTGATAATGATGGTGATCAAGATATTATAGCAGGTAATTTAGGATTGAATTATAAGTTTCATGCTTCTAAAGAAAAGCCCTTTCATATATATACATCGGATTTTGATTATAATGGTTCTGAAGATGTTTTTTTAGCTAAATATTACAATGATAAGCAAGTGCCTGTAAGAGGAAAAGGTTGTACGGCACAACAAATGCCCCATTTAAAGACAAAAATAAAAACCTATCAAGATTTTGCCAATAGAGATTTAGAGGGCATTGTTGGTCCCGGAATAAAAAGTGCATTACATTATGAGGCTAATGAATTTAGATCGGGAATATTTATTAATGAAGGAGGTAATATATTTAACTTTGAACCTTTTTCCAATGAAATTCAAAAATCTCCAATAAATAGTATGTTGTTTGATGATTTTGATGGAGATGGTCATAAAGATTTATTATTAGCTGGTAATAATTATCAATCAGAGGTAGAGACCACTAGAGCCGATGCTGGTATTGGAGCATTTTTAAAAGGAAATAGTCAAGGCATATTTAATTATGTTTCAAATTTTGAATCTGGACTTTTTGTTGATAAAGATGTTCGCAATATGCTATCTGTGGATTTAGATAAACAGAAATTACTTTTCATTATCAATAATAACGATTTCCATGACATTTATAAGGTTTCCAAATAATCAAAAGAAACATTGATGTCTAAAAAATATCTAGATAGTTGTCTAATGTACTATTCAAAAATACCGAATCAAATTCATAAGGCTTTTTTTATTAGGATAGGCATATTTTGGGAACTTACCTTCAACACTCGCATTATTTATCTAGCTCTCTATTATTAGTCTGTTCTGCCTTATTATTATGTATTGTTAAGGAAATATAGCCTTCTTTTTCATCAGGTACAAAATCGGGTTGATAGCGTTTGTTTAATTCTTCTGTCTTGGTTCGTATTTCAAACCAACCTTTAGTACCAGCGTGATATAAAATGAAAAACCCGAAACTAATTAGTTTCGGGTTTTTCTAGCTATCAATCAACTTCAACAAACACTAATGTGAAGAATCTTAGTATAATAGACGAATAAAGTTTTACAATATTGCGTGACCTTATAATATTTAACTTTTTTTAACATTTATAAAGAAAAAACTCGAAATAAAAATTACGAGTTTTTAATTATACAAATCTCTTTGTTACGAATTTTTTGTGTATGTAGACGACTAACTCTAAATAATTATTCTTTCGTTTAGTGGTTGGACTGTATACCATGTTAAACGTAAGAATATTTTATTTATTGTATAAAAAATATTTTTTTAGAATTTGCTTATATAATTATAAAAGAAGACTTTTTTATGCATCATTTTACCTCTGTGAATTAGTGAAAAACACAAAAAAATGAGAAAAAACATAGGTTTTATGTTAATAAAAATAACCCCCAAAATAAACATTTTGGGGGCTCATTTAATGGTCTTGCATTATACTAACCATCAACTATCGTGCAAGACATTAAATACCTTTACATGAAGCCTCCTCCTCCGGATTTTTCATTATTATCACGACGTTTACGGGATTTAGCACGGTATTTTCCACCGCCAAATCGATAAGATAAACCAGTAGATACAGTATGACTTTCCCAGTTAAAGAAAATGTCCTGTTTATAAGGTTTGACACCTTCTCCAGAAAAATGCATGGTATTAAATATGTCGTTAAAATTTAAATTGAAAGAACCTCTTCCTTGAGCAAAACTTACTCGAGCTCCAAGGTTAATAAAAAACATTGGGTCTATATCAAATTGTATATTTTGGTTTTGTCCTCTATAAAAAGCAAAAGCTGTTAAGCTTATTTTTTTACTGATTTTAAAATTATTGAACATCTTCAAATTCCAGGCTACATTATCAACTTCATCAATATCAGTCACAATATTGTTAACTGTTGCTGTTTCAATAGGTGCATTTAGGCTTTCTGCGATACCTTTTTGAGTTTGAGAATAAAAATCAAAACTACCATTTATGCTCCACCATTTTGTAGGGCGATAGTTAGTAGATACTTCAACTCCATAAGCAGAAGTATCATCAAAATTGTCATGTGTTAAAATAACTCTACCAGAAGTAACATCGCTTTTATCAATAAATAATGCTCTATTGATTTCATTAGAAATAGAACGATAAAATACGCCTGCTGTAACACTTCCTTTTCGATCTTTTAAATTTCTTGTATAATTTAATTCTAAAGAATTTGTAAACTGAGGTTCTAAAGATTGATTACCAAAAGAGGAAACAAGAGGTGTGCTCCATTCTTTTATAGGGTTCACCTGGCCTATACCGGGGCGATCAACACGTCTACTATAACTTAATTGATAAGAATTCTTTTCTGAAGGCTTGTAAGTAAAGAAAGCCGAAGGGTATACTTCAAAATAATCATTATTAAACTCAATAGGTGTTGTTATATTAGAAATAACATCGGTTTGTAGGGCTAATGCATCTACGTTAACACTTTCTGCACGTAAACCTATTTGGTAAGTCCATTTATCAAATTTCTTGCTGAAAGTAGCATAGGCTGAGTAAATATCTCTTGTGTAATCGAATACAGTACTAGGTGTTGGTACTAAAATACCAGAATTATTAAATGTTTCTCCAGTAGAAGCAAAATCAATATCCGTGTTAAATAATCTGGCTTGAAGCCCAAGTTCTAATTTAGAAGTATCAGATAATGGGTTTACATAATCTAAATTAACAGTTGTTCTTACTCTATCTGTATCGTTAAAATCTTGATAGTCGTTTTGATTCCCTAAAAAAATCATATAATCAACCGGATTATCTTCATCGAAGATATTGTGATCAACCTCTAACTCAATATTATGACCATCTTTTTTAAAATCCAGTTTATAATCTAAATTATATTGGGATGAGTTATTCTCTCCATCGGCAAAAAGTCTCTGGCTTTGATTAAAAGCATTATTATTGTTAAAAATAGCTCGGGTACTACTTATAATACCATTCTCAGCAATATTTTGATTGGTGAATAAAGACATAGTGTTTTTATCATTAATATAAATATCTACACCAACTTTAAATAAGTGCGATTTTCTGTTTGTTAAAAACTCAAAAAATTGCTCAGAGTTATTTTCTGGTCTAAATACATGACCGTTATTAACTTTTTTAGCAATATTATTACTATAATTAGTATATACATTAAACTTACCAGTACGATAATTTAAATTGATTGCGCTATTAAATTTTGCTTCTTTTTCGTGAGATAACGTCGTGCTTATGTCACCATTAAAGCCAACCATAGTATTTTTATGTAAAACGATATTAATAATACCGCTCATGCCTTCAGGGTTATATTTTGCAGAGGGGTTTGTAATCAGTTCCACAGACTTTATGGCAGTAGAAGGGATTTGTTTTAGTAACTGAGCTGTTGGGATGTTAGATAATTTACCATCTACCATAACTCTTACATTTTGGTTTCCTCTAAGGCTAATATCTCCAGTTTGAGCATCGACACTTACAGATGGGATACCTACCATTAATTCTGAAGCAGTTCCAGTGGCAGCCAAATCCTTCCCAATAGTTATTACTTTCCTGTCCACCTTTTGCTGTATAGAAGAGGTTTCTGCTATTACGGTAATGGCGTCTAAGCCTTCAGCTTCCTCTTCTAATAAAATGGTACCTAAATTAACTCTGTAGTTACCTTTACCAATAGTGATGTTTTTGTTAAATGTTTTGTATCCTATGTATTGAATACTTACAATGATATCGCCTTCTAAAACTTTTTCAATCTTAAAAGAACCGTCATCTAAAGAGATGCCTCCGGTTAAGATTACTCCTTTGGTGTTTTTAATAATAATGTTTACGTAAGGTAAGGGTTGATTTAGTTTTGCGTCTAATACTTTTCCCAATATAGTACCCGTTTTATCGGCAATTTTTTCGGGATTTGTTGTGTATGCATTTGTAGATATTGAAAACAATAGGATGCATACTAAAAATAGTTTGTACATTGTTGATTGATTTTTTTGATTGATGATGTAATTAATAAGTAGACGCTTTGGTATTATTTATGTTACTATATTTTTTTGCCTTAACATTTTTTTAACATATGAATAAAAACACACTGGTGCTAGGTGCATCTTTAAAACCAAATAGATATTCTAATTACGCTATACAAAGGTTAATAGCAAACAAATTTAAGGTGGTAGCCTTTGGTTTAAAAAAGGGAGACGTTTCGGGCGTACAAATTGATGACACGTTACTACCCTATAAAGATTTACATACGGTAACATTATATTTAAACCCTAAAAGACAGTCAGCTTATTACGATTATATAGTATCATTAAAACCTGAGCGTGTTATTTTCAACCCAGGAACAGAAAACCCAGAATTTTATAAGATTTTAAAAGAAAATAATATCCCTTTTGAAGCAGCTTGTACTTTAGTTTTACTTTCTACGAATCAATATTAGCCCCAGAAAAGTTATCAATCCATTAAGTATTAGAAGCTCGTAGCCAATAACATAGCCTCCAATTTGTTCGGCCGGTATTTTTCCAACCAAATAGGAAAGTAATACAGATATCAATGTAACAATCCAAACGTATTTATCGATAACTTTAAATTTGGTAAAAATTCCAAAAGCAAATAATCCAAGTAATGGTCCGTAGGTATAACCAGCAACTTTTAAGAGGTTGTCAATAACATTACTATCCAAAATATATTTAAAAGCTACAATAACAAAAATTAGAACGATACTCATTAAAACGTGAATTCGTTTTCGTAACCCTTTTTGTTTAGATTCATCAATTTTTTCGATGCCTAAAAAGTCTACGCAAAAAGAAGTAGTTAGTGATGTTAAAGCACTATCGGCACTACTGTATGCAGCGGCGATTAGGCCTAGTAAAAATACTACGGCTAATGATGTACTCAAGCCCCCATTTAAAGCTATTTCAGGAAATAGTAAGTCCGTTTTTAACTTTCCGTCCAGCATAGGGGTTGCAATATTAAATTTATTAGCATAAATAAATAGAAGCGCTCCTAGCAACAAGAAAATAAAATTAACAACAACTAAAACCAAACTAAAAGAAACCATGTTTTTTTGCGCATCCTTAAGCGTCTTACAGGTTAGGTTTTTCTGCATCATATCCTGATCCAACCCAGTCATACAAATAGCGATAAACATACCGCCAAGAAAGGATTTTATAAGATGGTTTTTTGCTAAAAAGGATTCGGTGAAAAAAGTTTTATTATATGTTGCCAATTCATCAGAAGCTAAAAACTCTGAAAAACTCCAACCTAATTTATCGTTTATTAAAATAATGGCTATAATAACAGCAACAAGCATAAATAAGGTTTGTAAAGTGTCTGTCCACACAATTGTTTTAATCCCTCCTTTATAAGTGTATAACCAAATTAATAAAATTGAAATGGTTACAGTTCCCCAAAAAGGAAACCCATAAGCATCAAAAACGAATTTTTGCAAAACAATAGCAACCAAGTACAACCTAAAGGAAGCACCTAAAACTCTAGATATAAAAAAGAAAAATGCACCTGTTTTGTAGCTAACAACGCCAAAACGGTTTTCTAAGTATTGATATATTGAAATAACATTAAGCTTATAGTATATAGGAAGTAATACATATGCTATAACAAAATATCCAGCTAAATACCCAAAAACAACCTGCATGTAGCTAAATTGAGAAGCTTCAACCCAGCCTGGGACAGAAATAAACGTGACTCCAGAAAGTGAAGCACCTATCATTCCAAAAGCTACAACAAACCAAGGAGATTGCCTTTTAGCTTTAAAAAAAGCGTCATTAGAATCTTCTTTACCAGTTAAATAAGATATAAGAATTAGTACTCCAAAATAAGCTGCTATGAGTAGCATGATTTGTGTTGCAGACATTGAAAAGATTTTAAATGTTGAAATTACAAATATTAAATATCAAATTCCAAATGAAGTATGCGAATTTAAAAGAGTTGATGAAAATTAGTGAATTTCATGTCTAAATAGTACTTTCGCAGAATATGGAGTTTTCTTCTAAATTGTTAGAACGTGCAGTAAATGAGATGTCTCAGTTACCTGGTATAGGTAAGCGAACAGCTCTGCGTTTAGTATTACACATGCTTAGGCAGCCTAAAGAGCAAACAGTAATACTATCTGAGGCTTTGCAAGCTATGCGTAATGATGTTAAGTTTTGCAAATCCTGTTATAATATTAGTGATCAGGATCTTTGCGAAATATGTGCCAGTCCTAATAGAAATGAAACCATTGTTTGTATTGTCGAGGATATTAAAGATGTCATGGCGATAGAAAATACGAGTTCATTTAAAGGATTGTATCATGTTTTAGGAGGTAAAATTTCACCTATGGATGGTATTGGTCCGCATGATTTAAATATTGAATCTTTAGTAAGTAAGGTAAAAGAAGGTAAAATAAATGAACTTATTTTTGCGCTAAGTTCAACTATGGAAGGAGATACCACCAATTTTTATATTTATAAACAAATTCAAGAATATCAAATTTTCACATCTACCATTGCCAGAGGGATCTCTGTTGGAGATGAATTGGAATATGCCGATGAAATTACTTTGGGAAGAAGTATTGTAAATAGAATTCCATTTGAAAGTTCTTTAAAGCTATAATAGTTATTTGAAGCTCTCAGTTATTATATTAAATTATAATGTTCGCTACTTTTTAGAACTCTGTTTAAAAAGTGTTCAAACAGCTACCTCAAACATTGATGCAGAAATCATTGTTGTGGATAATAATTCTGAGGATGATAGCTGCCAAATGATTAGGGAATTGTTTCCAGATATTAATCTTATAGAAAATAAGACGAATTTTGGTTTTTCTAAAGGCAATAATATTGGAGTTTCACAGGCTAAAGGTGAATATATTTGTATTCTAAATCCAGATACAGTAGTTGCCGAAGATACATTTTTTAAACTTTTAAAGTTTTCAGAAGAAAAAGAAAAAGTAGGTATTGTTGGCTGCAAATTAATTAATGGGGCAGGTATGTTTTTGCCCGAAAGTAAACGTAATATTCCTTATGTGAAGGCTGCATTTAAAAAAATTTTAGGAAACCCTAAAGATTATTATGCAAATCATTTGCAAGAGAATGAAGTTGGAGGAGTTGATGTTTTAGTTGGTGCATTTATGCTTTTAAAACGGGATGTTTATAATGTTGTTGGAGGGTTTGATGAAGATTATTTCATGTATGGAGAAGATATCGATCTGTCTTATAGAGTTTATAAGGCTGGTTACAATAACTATTATTATGGAAAGTCTAGTATTATCCATTTTAAGGGAGAAAGTACATTAAAGGATAAGTCTTATGCGCGACGTTTTTATGGTGCTATGCAAATATTCTACAAAAAACATTTTAAAAAGAATATATTGTTTGATATGCTGGTTTGGCTAGGAATCGGATTAGTCTATATCTTTCGAAGAATACCAGTTTATAATCAGAAAAGAGTTAGTCAATATGTTTTTATTTCTGATGTAGTAAACGAAAAACTGAATAGAGCCTTATCTAAGAAAGTCATTTTGAAAAAAGATTTAGAAGTTGTTGAAAAACAAGCTGAAGTTATTTTTAATGGTAATAGTTACAGTTATAAAAGTATCGTTAAAATGATAGAAGATAATAAAGACAAGCAAATTACTTTTAAAATATTGCCCAAAAATTCTAATTTTGCACTAGGAAGTGATGATGCAATCTCGAGAGGAGAGATTATTATTTTAAAGTAGTTTTATTGTAAATAATTTAAAAAAAACAATGTTTTTTTATTAATTTTGCAATCGAAATAAAAAAAACAAGAGTTACGTTATTAATATGGCAAAGTTTGAAGTTAAATTACCGAAAATGGGTGAAAGTGTTGCAGAAGCAACAATAACATCTTGGTTAAAGGAGGTTGGAGATACTATCGAAATGGATGAGCCTGTTTTAGAAATAGCAACGGATAAAGTAGATAGTGAAGTGCCTAGTGAGGTAGATGGTGTTTTAGTTGAGAAGTTTTTTAATGTAGATGATATTGTTAAAGTAGGTCAGGTTATTGCAGTTATTGAAATAGAAGGGGATAATGATTCAGAAAATAATGTTGTTACAAGTGAAGATGCAGAGAAGCCTCAAGAAGAAGCTATTGAGCAAGTAGAAGAAACCATTGCTATAGCCAAAGAAATAGTTGCACCTATAACTTCAAATGATGAGCGTTTTTATTCACCACTTGTTAAAAATATAGCAAAACAAGAAAATATTAGCCAAGGAGAATTAGACGCTATTTCTGGTAGCGGAAAGGATGGACGTGTTACTAAAAATGATATTCTCGGTTATATAGAAAATAGAGGAAGTACCAATCAAGAACCAGTTGTTCAAAATAATGGAACACCTGCTATTCAATCTAAATCTGTAGAAAAACCAAAAGCACCTACGGTTCCAGTGGTTTCTAGTGGAGAGGATGAAATTATAGAAATGACCAGAATGGGCAAAATTATTGCGCATCATATGGTTGAGTCTGTGCAAACATCGGCACACGTACAAAGTTTTATTGAAGCAGATGTTACCAAAATATGGAACTGGAGAAAGAAAGTTAAGGCTGGATTTATGAAACGTGAAGGCGAGAATTTAACCTTTACACCAATTTTTATGGAGGCCATTGCTAAAGCACTTCGTGATTTCCCGATGATGAATATCTCACTTCAGGGCGATACCATTGTTAAAAAGAAAAATATTAATTTGGGCATGGCAGCGGCACTGCCAGACGGTAATTTAATAGTACCAGTTATAAAAAATGCAGATCAGCTTAATTTAGTTGGTATGACTAAGCAGGTTAATGACTTGGCAAATAGAGCACGATTAAATAAATTAAAACCGGACGATATACAAGAAGGCACCTATACTGTAACTAATGTAGGGACATTTGGTAGTATTATGGGAACTCCAATAATAAATCAACCTCAAGTAGGGATATTAGCACTCGGAGCTATTAGAAAAGTTCCTGCCGTAATCGAAACTCCAGAAGGCGATTTTATAGGAATTCGTTATAGAATGTTTTTATCACACTCTTATGATCATCGTGTAATTAATGGAGCGTTAGGTGGGCAGTTTGTAAAAGCAGTAAAAGACTATCTAGAAGCTTGGGATAGTGATAGAGAAATATAATATTCGAAAATAAATGTAAAAAAAACCAACTTTAAACAGCTGGTTTTTTTGTTTCTAGACTTTGCAATTCACTATCTTTACATCTTATCTATTAATAATTACTTAAATGCAGTTAAGCCTCACTAAACCCATTTGTTTCTTCGATTTAGAAACAACAGGAGTAAACATATCAAAAGATCGGATTGTTGAAATTTCTATTCTTAAAGTATTCCCTAATGGAACAGAAGAAAGCAAGACATGGTTGGTAAATCCAGAGATGACCATACCCAAAGAGGTTATAGAGATTCATGGTATTACCAATGAGAAAGTTGCTAACGAACCAACATTTAAAGAACTTGCCAAAGAAATTCATAACATGATTAAAGATTCAGATTTAGGAGGATTTAATTCTAATAGGTTTGATATTCCTTTATTGGCAGAAGAGATGTTGCGAGCAGATATTGATTTTGATATGAAAAACTGTTTAGCTATAGATGTACAAACTATTTTTCATAAAATGGAACAACGTACTTTAAGTGCAGCGTATAAATTTTACTGTGGCGAAAATCTGGATGGTGCGCACAGTGCAGAAGCAGACACTAAAGCCACTTACGAAGTCTTAAAAGCACAAATTGCTAAATATGAAGAGGTAGAAAATAATACGAAGTTTTTAGCTGAGTTTAGTTCAAGAAAAAAGTTTGCAGATTTTGCAGGCTTTATAGCTTACAATAAAGAAGGTGTAGAATGTTTTTCTTTTGGAAAGCACAAAGGTAAGTTAGTTACAGAAGTATTGGAAAAAGAACCAGGATACTTTGGGTGGTTACTAAATGCTGATTTTCCTTTATACACAAAAAAAGTACTAACAAGTATTAAATTAAGAAGCTTTAATAATAAGTTATAGAGAAGAAAAGAAGAAAGAACCAAGAATAAGGACAAAAGGCTCTTTTTGAAAGTCTTGTTTCTGAAAATGAAATGGTCTTTATTCTTTTATCTAAAAGAAAATGAAGCTTATTTGCATCGGTAGAAATTACACCGAACACATTAAAGAATTAGAAAATGAAAAACCTATAGATCCTGTAGTTTTTTTGAAGCCTGATACAGCGATTCTATTAAAAAAACAGTCTTTTTTCATTCCAGATTTTTCGAATGATGTACATCATGAAGTTGAAGTTTTGGTAAAAATTAATAGGGTAGGAAAGTATATTGATAGAAAATTTGCACATAAATATTATAAGGAAATTGGTTTAGGAATCGATTTTACAGCGCGAGATTTGCAAAGTAAATTAAAAGCTAAAGGCCTACCATGGGAAAAAGCTAAAGCTTTTGATGGAGCCGCAGTAGTTGGTAATTGGATGGAGGTAAGTGAGTTTAAGGATGTTGATGACATTAATTTCTCATTACAAAAAAATAACGAGATCGTTCAAAAAGGTAATACAAGTCTGATGTTATGGAAAATTAACGAATTGATAGAATATGTGTCAAAATATTTTACTTTAAAGATCGGAGATATTATCTTTACAGGCACACCGGCAGGTGTTGGCAAAGTAATTGCTAATGATAAATTAAAAGGTTTTATGGAAGATAAAGAAATGTTTTCAATAACAGTAAAATAAATGGAGCAACATTATAAATTAATAAGAGTACGCGAGTTGGCCGATAATGATGAGGATTTTATAAAAACCTTAGCTGAAACTTTTTTGGAAGAAGTGCCAGAAGATGCAGAACGACTAAAAAAAGCAGTAGCAGAGGGAGATTATTTTAATGCCTATCAAGCAGCTCATAAAATGAAACCTACAGTCGATTTATTCGAGTTAGGGATACTTGATACACTAATTGAAGTACAGGATTGGGGTAAATTCGAAAAACAAGATTTAGATATCACGTCACAGTTAAAAGTTGTAATAGATGCGGTAGATCTTGCTATTGCAGAAATAAGATCAGACTTTAACCTATAATGTTTGCTGAAATAATTACTATTGGTGATGAGCTTCTCATTGGTCAGGTTATAGATACCAATTCAGGGTTTATAGCAAAACAGCTTAATAAAATTGGCGTATCTGTTTATCAAATAACATCTATCCAAGATGATAAATCACATATTATAAAAGCTTTAAAAGAAGCAGAAAGCAATGCGGATATTGTTATTCTTACTGGAGGTTTAGGACCAACAAAAGATGATATTACCAAAAAAACAATTGCAGAATATTTTAATGATACTTTAGTTAAAGATACAGCTGTTTTAAAAAATATAGAACACCTCTGGAAACATTATGTAGGCGGAACGCTTTTGCAAGTAAATAAGGATCAAGCCTTGGTGCCATCAAAAGCACAAGTACTAATGAATAAACTAGGTACAGCGCCTGGAATGTGGCTAGAAAAAGGAGATAAAGTTTTTGTCTCACTTCCAGGTGTCCCTTATGAGATGAATGCTTTAATGGATCATCATGTCATTCCTAAATTAAAAGATAAGTATAACTGCCCTTTTATTTTACATAAAACATTATTAGTATATGGTTTGGGTGAAAGTGCCTTAGCAGATAGAATTGAATCATGGGAAGATGCCTTGCCAGAACATATTAAATTAGCGTATCTGCCAAGTTTAGGTAAAATGAGATTACGTTTGTCTGCAAAAGGATTTGATGAACAACAAGTTAAAGAGGAGGTCCAAAATGAGATTGATAAAGTACTACCATTAATTAAAAATGAATTTTTTGGTTTTGAAGATGAAGAAGGCTCAGTTGAAATAATCATTGCAAAACACCTAACTAAGATAGGAAAAACATTAGCAATTGCAGAAAGCTGCACGGGTGGAACAGTTGCAGAGCGTTTCACTGTAAATTCTGGAGCTTCAGCTTATTTTAATGGCGGTATTGTAACATATTCTACAGAATCTAAGATTAATGTTTTAGGTGTTTCAAAAAATGACATTGAAACACATTCCGTGGTTAGTTCTCAGGTAGTAGAGTCTATGGCACAAAATGCTTTGCGATTATTTCAATCAGATTTTGCCCTAGCAACAACAGGAAATGCAGGGCCTACTAAAGGAGATTCCGATGCAGAAGTAGGAACCGTTTTTATTGGAATTGCTACAAAAAATGGTGTGTATTCAGAAGGGTTTAACTTTGGGAATCACCGCGTAAAAGTTATAAATAAGGCGGTAAATAAAGCATTGGAAATGATGCTAAAAGAAATTTTTAAAAATTGATCAGATTTAGGTTGCTGTAAATTAAAGAATTTGTATATTTGCACCTCGATTTTAAGCAACAAAAAAATTAAAGTTATATATCATGTCAAGAGTTTGTGAACTTACAGGAAAGAAGGCAATGGTTGGAAACAATGTTTCTCATGCATTAAACAGAACAAAACGTAAATTTAATGCGAATTTGTTAAAGAAACGTTTTTACATTCCAGAAGAAGACAGCTGGATAACTTTAAAAGTTTCTGCATCTGCTTTAAAAACTATTAATAAAATAGGTATATCTGCAGCAATTAAAGAAGCAAAATCTAAAGGGTTTTTAAAATAATAGCTGTATTTAATAAGTAAAGAAATGGCAAAGAAAGGTAACAGAATACAAGTGATTTTAGAGTGTACAGAGCATAAAGAGTCTGGTCAACCAGGAACTTCAAGATACATTACTACTAAGAATAAAAAGAATACGCCAGATAGAATGGAGATTAAAAAATTTAATCCTATTCTTAAACGTATGACAGTTCACAAAGAGATAAAATAATAAGTCATGGCAAAGAAATCAGTAGCATCATTACAAACTGGATCTAAAAGATTAACAAAAGCTATCAAGATGGTGAAGTCACCAAAAACTGGAGCTTACATGTTTGTTGAATCCATTATGAATCCAGATCAAGTTAACGACTTTTTTAAGAAAAACTAAAACAGTACGTTTCACAATATAGTAAGCTGCTTTCTTTTTAGGAAGCAGCTTTTTATGTTTATATTTGGAAGGTTTTTCTGCCATAATAGCAGTAAAAATTTATGGTGCGAAAATTGCCATTAATAATTTTAGTGTAACTACTTGGACAATGTCATTATGTTAAGAGTTAAATGTCTGTTTGAGCGCAGTCGAAAACATTATTAAACCTTGGTTTTTAATAGCATTTCGTTAAGCTTCGCTAGGTATCTTCAATATAAAATACATTTTATATTTTGATAATGCTCCATGTGGTAAAACGGAATAAATTTTATTGATTCAATGGCATCGGCCATACGGAGATGAGGCTCTTGCAATAATTAAAATAAACAACAATCAAATAAACTTAAAATATGAGTTTTTTTAAAAAAATATTCTCTTCAGAAAAAAAAGAAACCTTAGATAAAGGTTTAGAAAAATCTAAATCCACTTTTTTTGGAAAGTTAAGTAAGGCCGTAGCTGGAAAATCTAAGGTAGATGATGCCGTTTTAGATGATCTTGAAGAAATATTAGTGTCTAGTGATGTTGGTGTAAATACAACACTTAAAATTATTGAACGCATAGAAGAGCGCGTTTCTAAAGATAAATACCTAGGGACAGACGAGCTTAATGCTATTCTTCGTGAAGAAATTGCAGGTTTATTAAGTGAAACAAATTTAGGCGAAGAAACAGAATTTGTTGTTCCGAGGGACAAAAAACCATACGTAATAATGGTTGTTGGGGTTAATGGAGTAGGTAAAACAACTACCATTGGTAAGTTAGCCTATCAATTCAAAAAACAAGGTTTAAAGGTCGTATTAGGTGCTGCAGATACGTTTAGAGCTGCTGCCATAGATCAATTACAAGTTTGGGCAGATAGAGTAGATATACCTATTGTTAAACAATCTATGGGTAGTGACCCTGCATCCGTTGCATTCGATACCTTAGAGAGTGCTGTAACACAAGATGCCGATGTGGTTATTATTGATACCGCTGGACGTTTACATAATAAAGTAAATTTAATGAATGAGCTTACAAAAGTAAAACGTGTTATGCAAAAAGTGGTAGACAATACGCCTAACGATGTATTATTAGTTTTAGATGGTTCTACAGGGCAGAACGCATTTGAGCAGGCAAAACAATTTACAGCAGCAACAGAAGTAACATCATTGGCAGTTACAAAGCTAGACGGAACCGCAAAAGGGGGTGTGGTAATTGGTATATCAGATCAATTTAAAATTCCTGTAAAATACATAGGAGTAGGAGAAGGTATTGAGGATTTACAAGTTTTCAATAAATTTGAGTTTGTAGATTCGTTTTTTAAATAATCTTAGTTTAATTTATTTATAAATATGAAAAAGCTATGTTTTGTTAGCCTTTTATTTATAGCCCTTTCCGTTAATGCCCAAATATCTAATTTAGCAAATCTAGCTTCAGGCACTATGGAAATCTTCACGCCAATTTATGAAGAAAACAAAAATATTTATGGGTATTTTACTCTTTTTAAACTTGATAAGTTAAGTCAGAATGAAGAGAAATACGAATATGTAATTCTCGACAAGAATTTGAATAAGGTTGCTAACGGTGAATTCATTGATACTACTTATAAAGGTATTTATTCAAGGTATTATAGTCCAGATAAAGTGGGGGATAATTTGATTTTGACTAAACATTATGGAAATATGAATGGCTCCATAGCATTTACATCTTCTAGAATGTTAGAAATGAATAGTAATGATATTCATGAACCATTTTATTTTAAAGATCAAAATTTATTTAAAGGGTCGAGAGAAGTTGATAATTTAAAAAAAGAACAACGCGCTATAAAATTTTTAAATGTTCCAATTGGTATGAATAATGGGTTTTTAGTCATTAAAGCAAAGAAAAAAATGACAAAAGAGAATCCTACTAACATTTATTTTTATAATCTGAATCATGAAAAGGTTTGGGAATATGATTTTGGAGATAATAAACGAGAATCTGCGTACAGGCTTATTTCATTTGATGATGATGCACTATATTTTTCTTATAATACCAAGTATCACAAAGATACCAATGCTAAATTTTTACAGATAAATTTAAATACAGGCAGATTAAATTTTAGCTACTTATTGGAAGATGTTAACTCCAAGTACAATTATAACTATACAGTGAAGAAAATTAATGACCGAACTATTTTAACAGGAAAAATAAGCCCATATAAAGTATCGGGCTATGACTATAACACTGTAGTTGGATTTTTTAAAATTGTTTTAGATAGCAAGGGGAATGAATTATTTAAAAAGCATTTTTTATGGGAAGAAGCCAACGAGTTTATAGAGATGAACAAACGCGGAAAGCTTGAGTCTGGCTATAAGTTATTTGTACAATCGTACTTCATTTTTAAGGATGAACGTATTGTTGTGTTATCAGAAAAATTTAAAGTAGGTAGTAACCTCTTGGTAGGTGGTATTGTTAAAACAACAGATTTTGTACTCTTGGAGTTTGATAATGATTTTAATCTCAAGTCTGTAGAAACTATAAAAAAAGATTTGAGTAAATTTTCATCGTCTGATTTTTTATTTGCTCAATATTTAAATGATGAAAAGGATGCCGTTTTCTTTTACCAAGATTATCAAAAAGATTCAGAGACAAAAGAGAAAAATTGGGTTTTAGGAATTGTATCTATTGTAAACGGTGAAATAAATCATGAAAAAATTCCAATGTCATCTGATGACTTTTACATTAACCCCTATATAGCTCGAGAAGGCTATATTTTATTACGAGAATTTAATAAGAATTCCGATTTTGATAAAATTAGGTTAGAACGTCTTAATTTAAACTAAGACTTATTATAATAATCGGCAATAGTTTTTATTTCATTTAAATTTAAATTCCAAATAAAGTTTAGAAACCTCTGGTAGCTTAAACTTTGTTCATTAGGAGCTAATCTATCAACATATCTATTAAGTTGGTATCTTTTCTTAGCTTCATGAATTGCTTCAAAATTAATACCTAGCCATTTTTTGTAGTAAGCATGGTTAGCACCATTAAAATTTGTCTCTAATCTATTTAAAATTAAATAAATACTTAAGCCATATTCGTTAAGGTAATAAAGATTTTCTGGGGATGACTGTTTAGCAATTTGGTTAAGATTATTAAAAGAATTGTTAAGTGGTAATTGAGTCGATTTTGTATCACTGTTTAATTCTAAAAATGATGCTTTAAGTTTTGTAATACGCTCTTCAATTTCTGGATGATCTTTTAATGAATCTAAGTCCATTTTAGATTTATAGAATTCGTAATTATAATCTTTGAAATCTTCATTTTTTAACCAATGACTTTCAAAAGGCTGTTTTGGAATATCAAATAGCTTAGTATAAATCGTTGAATCTACCATAATAGCAGGTACAGAATCATATTTTTTTAATAAAAGCAAGGCGTTTGTAAATTCGGTTTTTGGTAAATTCATATTTCTGTATAGGATATACCCAAGAGAATCAGCCTCAATTTCATGTTGTCTTCTATCTTCACCATCAGCATATAATAAATCTTTAAGTAGATTAAAAGAACGCGTTCCTCTTTTATATTTCCCAGTTTTTATTGACCTAGAAGTATTGGAACTACTTGATAAAACGGATGTATTTATGTGTGCTCTTTTTTCTATACTTTTCTTAGAATGTTCTAAAACTTGATGAGCTACTTCATGTGAAATGACCGATAACAATTGGTATTCATTTTGGAAAAAGGAAAATAAGCCAATGTTTAATATTATGGTACCATCTCCAATATTAAAAGCATTTGGAGAAGGATTTTTTGCTAAATATAAGCTAATATTCTCATTTTTTAATTTAGGATTTTTTTGTTTTAGCTTTAAGCATAAACTATCAATATAATTTTGAAAACCTTTTTCAAACAGCAACTTTTTGTTTTCAATAATTTCTAAAAACTGGGAGTTAGATTCTTTATAAAAATTTAAAACTTCTTTACGTATTTTTCCTTTATAGGATGTTTTTAATTGTTTGTTAAAGAGTTCATGTTTGGCTTTAAATTGTTTAATTAATGCTTCACGTTTTTTATAATCTGTAGTATCTATTAGTTGGTGGTTTTGGCTATGAGAACAAAATAATATAAAATAACAGGCTAAAACGGAAATATATTTCATGGACTTGGATTGTAATATCAAAAATAGCAAATCTTAAGTTATTACTAGCGTGTAGTAATTATAAGTATAAAACATTAAATTTAAAAACTGTGAGCTATGTTTCCATAATATTCTAATAAAAGCCTCTCCAAAAGCAGTTTTTAATGCCGTTACACTACCAGAGTATCTAAATAATTGGTGGACATTAAAAGGCTCAGGAATTCCTGAGTTAGATTTAGAATACAATTTGAATTTTACTGATGCTTATAATTAGTTTGGTAAAGTTTCTGAAGTAAAAAATAATGGAATCCTCCATTTAAAAATTGCAGACTCAGAATTCAATCAATCAAAGCATTAATTTTCTCCCATAGATCATTATCAAAAGATGATAAGGCAAAATTGATATTATCAGCAGCATTTCCCATTCTAATAACTACTAGTTTTTTACTGGGAACGATATAAATTTTTTGATCATTTTTTCCCAAGGCAGCATACATGTCAGATGGAGCATTTGGGACTAATTCACCATTAAACTCTAATTGACTAGCTGGTAAATGATAAGATGATTTTCCATTTAACCACCATAAATAGCCATATGATTGATTAATATTTTGTGAAGTATTAGTCGCTTCATTTAAAAAGTTTTCAGGAATTATTGAAGTGCTTTCCCATGTACCATTAGCATAAATTAACAAACCAAAACGAGCCATACTACGTGTATTACTCCAATAAACACTAAAATCATTTGAATCTATCCATGCGCCAGTCATACCAATTTTGTTTCTCAATTTTGTGTTAAAATAATCAGACCAACTTTGGTTACTGGTTTGAGAAACCACATCCTGCATTTTTACATAAACATTATGATATGCCCATCTTGTACCAGCATCAGCTATGTATTTAAGGTTTATAGGGGAAACACTATCTCCTAAACCATCATCCAGACCAGAATTCATAGATAATAAGTTTTTACAAGTAATTAAATTTTCTTTTTCTAAAGTAGCACTAGTCCAACCTGTTCCTAAATAATCGGAAACCTTGTTATTTATATTTATTAACCCTTCTTTTTGGGCAATTCCAGAAATAGCTGTGGTTAATGTTTTACCAGCACTTGCCCAATACCATGGTGATGTTACTGTATGATTACCGAAGTACTGCTCAACCACGATTCTACCTTCATGCAGGATCATAAAACTTTTTGTGTTTTTATTTTCTAAATAATCTAATAAAGGTTGTAGGGCAGAGGTATTCCATTCTAAATCTACAAGAGGTTTGGTTTCCCAAACTTCAGTATTTATAGGAGGGAAATATAGAGCATTATTAACAGCCTTTGGGAGTACTGACGAATCATCTTTGGAGCAGCTAAATAAAAAAGCCAGTATTAATAGTGAGAGGCAAACTAAATTTTTCATAGTTGTAGGTTTAGTAATTAAGATCTCCAAATATATAAAAGGTTTAATTAAGGTTGTATCTTTGCGCCCTGAATTGATTACCGTTATTAATTAAAAAGATTTCCACATGCGTGGAAAAATAGTATGCGTACAAAAACTCTTAAGAAAAACAAGATAAATGTTGTAACTCTTGGCTGTAGTAAAAATGTTTACGACAGTGAAGTGTTAATGGGGCAGCTTAAAGCTAGTGGTAAAAATGTTGTTCATGAGGAAGAAGGAAATATTGTGGTTATTAATACTTGTGGGTTTATTAATAATGCAAAAGAAGAAAGTGTGAATACCATCTTAGAATTCATGCAAAAAAAGGAAGCGGGAGATGTTGATAAGGTATTCGTTACAGGGTGTTTAAGTGAGCGTTATAAACCAGATTTACAAAAAGAAATTCCAAATGTGGATGAGTACTTTGGAACGACAGAACTGCCAGGATTGTTAAAAGCTTTGGGAGCTGATTATAAACATGAATTAATAGGAGAGCGCTTAACAACAACACCTAAAAATTATGCTTATTTGAAAATTGCCGAAGGTTGTGACAGGCCCTGTAGCTTTTGCGCCATCCCAATTATGCGAGGTAAGCATAGAAGCACGCCTATAGAAGATATTGTTGTTGAAGCTGAAAAATTAGCAGCAAATGGTGTTAAAGAACTCATTTTAATAGCTCAGGACTTAACTTATTATGGTTTAGATTTATACAAAAAGAGAAACTTAGCGGAATTATTAGAGGCTTTAGTAAAAGTAGAGGGAGTTGAATGGATTCGTTTACATTATGCATTTCCTACAGGATTTCCAATGGATGTTTTGGATGTTATGAATCGAGAGCCTAAAGTTTGTAATTATATAGATATTCCGTTGCAACATATTTCAGATGCTATTTTAAAAAGCATGCGTCGTGGTACTACTAAAGAGAAAACTACCAAGTTACTTAAACAATTTAGAGCAGCTGTTCCGAATATGACCATTAGAACAACACTTATTGTAGGGTATCCTGGGGAAACGGAAGAAGACTTTCAAACATTGAAACAATGGGTTACCGATATGCGTTTTGAGCGTTTGGGTTGTTTTACATATTCTCATGAAGAAAACACACATGCTTATAATTTAGAAGATGACGTTCCTGAAGAGGTAAAGATTGAACGCGCTAATGAAATCATGGAAATACAATCGCAGATTTCATGGGAACTCAATCAAGAAAAAATAGGGAAGACCTTTAAAGTGGTTATTGATAGGAAAGAAGGGAATTATTTTATTGGACGTACCGAATATGATTCACCAGATGTTGATAACGAAGTGTTGATTGATGCTACTAAAACCTATTTAAAAACAGGAGAGTTTACTGCCGTAAAAATTATTGAAGCAGAAGACTTTGATCTTTATGGAGAAGTAATTGTTTAAATTTGTGATAGGAACTATAATTAAAAAACGCTTCAAAGTTGAAACAAACAAACTCTGAAATGTTTTATAGTATCAAAACTTAAGATATGATTTTAAATGACTTTTCATATTTTCTTTCTTCCATTAGTAAAAATCCACTTCGGGTATTGGATGCATCTATTCCAAATACCAAATACATATCTTTAGATTTATCAGAATCCAATAAAGCGCTAAATAATATTGATGTATCATCATCTTCAAGATTGGGGGCGTATATTAATAATCATATTAAAAAGCATAATGCCTTGGTGGCGTATGGAGGGTATTTAGAAGTTCGAAATATATATAAACGCAGTTTACATTTTAATAAGCAAGCTGAAGACGGACGTAATATTCATCTAGGCATTGATTTATGGTGTCCTGCCAATACGCCAATTGATACACCTCTTGATGCTACCGTTCATAGTTTTAAAAATAATATAAATTATGGCGATTATGGCCCAACCATTATTTTAAAACATACGATCAACAAAGTCGTATTTCATACACTTTATGGGCATTTGAGTTTAGCTTCTATTAAAGATTTAAAAGTAGATCAAACTTTTAAACAGGGAGAGCAGATCGCGACTCTTGGAGACTTTGCCGTAAATGGTGATTATCCACCACATTTACACTTTCAAATTATAAAAGATATACAAAACCATATGGGGGATTACCCTGGTGTTTGTAGTAAAAAAGATTTAGAATTCTATATTGAAAATTGTCCAGACCCTAATATTCTAATGAAGCATGTATAGAATATAAACTCACACTATTTAAGTAAATAACATCAGTTTAATTTTTTTTATAAAAAATAATATTAAAGAAATGATTTTCAGGTTTTAATATATCGAGTTCGTGTTATATTAAAGTGTCTCATATTTTATATAAAGATTTGCTATTAAGCTAGTAAATATTATATAATGGCTTCTTTACCTCGGGTTCTTGTTCTAATTCTTATAGCATCTTGTACATCGTAAATAAATATTTTTCCGTCACCAACTTGTCCTTCAGAGCTATTATCCAGTATCGTATCAATACACTTATCTAGATTAGAATCACTGACTATGCACATAATCATTATACGAGTATGCAAAATCATAGATTGCTCTGTACCTCGATAGCGCTCGGAATAACTCTTTTGCAGTCCAGAACCTTTTACAGGAATTACTGTAAGGCAAGGAATGTCCGCGTCTTTTAATCCTTTTTGTACTGCTTTTAATTTTGATGGTCTTATTATGGCTTCTACTTTTTTCATGAGACTATGATTTAATGTTTTTATTTATGTTAGGTTATTCAAATGTTGTATAAGATTCAACACCAAATGATACAGCATCTATACCCGCAGTTTCTTCTATTCGTGATACACGAATACCAACTGTTTTTTTCATAATTACCATGATTATAAAAGTAATTAAAAAAGAAAAAGAACCAATAACTAATACACCTAATACTTGTGTTATTAGTAGACTACTTCCGCCTCCAAAAAACAGACCACCTTCTGAAGCGAAAAGCCCAACAGCAAAGGTTCCGAATAATCCATTAATGCCATGTACCGCAATAGCCCCTACAGGGTCATCAATCTTAATTTTATCAAAGAATATGACAGCTACATCAACTAAAACACCAGCTATGAATCCAATAATTATAGCTGAGTTAGAGTCCACTACATTACAACCAGCAGTAATGGCAACAAGTCCTGCTAATACACCATTAATAACCATGGTTATATCTATTTGACCGTATCTGAAATATGTGTAAGCCATTGTAGAAATACCTCCAGCAGCAGATGCTAAAAAGGTGTTGGTTACAACGGTACCTATGAGCTCCCAATTACCAACTGCAGATAAAGTTGAACCAGGGTTAAAACCAAACCATCCAAACCATAGAATAAAACCTCCTATAGCCGCTAAAGGTAAACTGTGTCCTGGTATAGGATTTGGTTTTCCATTGGCTTGGTATTTACCAATACGAGGTCCCAATACAATAGCAGCAGCCAAAGCAGCGAAACCACCCATGGCATGTACTGCTGAAGACCCAGCAAAATCATTAAACCCTCTTACAGCTAACCACCCATTTGGATTCCATACCCAATTTGCTACTAAAGGATACATGATTGCACAGAAGATGAATACAAACAAAGCATAACTCCAAACTTTCATACGTTCTGCAACAGCTCCAGAAACAATAGATATAGCTGCAATAGCGAATCCTAGTTGGATAAACCAGAATAATTTGTTTGAAACAGTAAGACCTAACCCTAAATCATTGTTTGTTATACCAGTATCAAAAGCAAACCAACCATTTGAACTTCCGTAAGCAATACCAAATCCAACTAAATAAAAAGCAATACCACCAAAAGTAATATCAATAATTACTTTTGCGATAATACTCATGGCATTTTTTGCTCTTACAAATCCAGCTTCTAATAACGCAAAACCGCCTTCCATTAAAAATATAATAGCGGCACAAATGGCGACCCAAACCGTATCTATTGCATTAATAATTTCTGTTTGCTCAAGAGCTACTGTTGCTACTTCTTCCATTACTTATTTGTTTAGTTGATTTTAAAGTTTTTAGTGTTTTTCTTTATTTTTTTTAACAAAAAAGCTGAAATATAATAAATTAAGGTGGTTGTTAATTTGGGATATGATAAAATATATTGCTTTTTGAAAAGCATTCATGTTTTTGACTAAATCGCAATATTTTTTGTTGAATAAGTTCAGTTTTACTGAAATTATTGCATTGAACTCATTTAGACTTTTTCAATTTGCTAAAAAATTGCTGTTTTCAGCTCTGTTTTTGTATTTTTTTCCTTCCGTAGCTCTGCTATGCAACTCAAAAAAGTCTTCAACAGAGGCAAAAACTTCTAATTTTCGCTTAAATCCAAAAAGTCTAAATGAGTTCATTAAAAAAAGACTGCCTTTTTTAGGCAGCCTCTTTTAAATTATAATAAAGTTAAACAAGGATTATTCTTCAACCAACACCCATTCACCTTTAGCGATTAATGGTTCGGCTTGTTTATACTTAACAGTTTTGTTTTCGCCATTCATAACATGTTTAATGGTAACGCGATCGTTACGACCAATTTTGGGCTTGTCTCGAACTATCGTTTCTACAACTTCTTGACGACGTTGTGTATTTCCAGCAGCTCTATTTTGTGCGGAGCGTTCATCTAGATTAGGAATTTCGTCTTTTTGAGTATTTAATTTTTCCTGCTTACGAACACGTGCTTCTTGAATAGTATTTTGAGTTTCCTGTGGTAATTCACCTTTAAATAAGAATGAAATAACATCTTTATTTACTTGGTCTATCATTTCCTTAAACAATTCAAAAGACTCAAATTTGTAGATAAGTAATGGGTCTTTTTGTTCGTGTACTGCTAATTGAACGGATTGTTTTAACTCATCCATTTTACGTAAATGCGTTTTCCAGGCATCATCTATAATGGCAAGTGTGATATTCTTTTCAAAATCGGTTATTAATTGTTTGCCGTTGGTTTTGTATGCTTTTTCAAGATCGGTAACAACGTTTAAACTTTTAATACCATCAGTAAAAGGAACAACAATACGTTTGAATTTATCGCGCTGTGTTTCATATACATTTTTAATTACTGGGAATGCAATGTCTGCATTACGAGTCATTTTTTCCTTGTAGTGCTCGAAAGCCGCTTTATATATTTTTGATGTGATTTCTTGAGCAGAAAGGTTTCCAAATTCTTCTTGAGAAACTGGAGAATTCATTGAAAAATAACGAATTAATTCAAACTCGAAATTTTTATAATCGTTAGCTCCTTTGTTTGTTTCAGAGATTCCTTCTGAAGTATCAAAAATCATATTTGCTAAATCTACACGAAGACGTTCTCCAAATAATGCATGGTGACGACGTTTATAGACAACTTCACGTTGTGCATTCATAACATCATCGTACTCTAATAAACGCTTACGCACACCGAAGTTGTTTTCTTCAACTTTTTTCTGAGCACGTTCGATAGATTTCGAGATCATAGAGTGTTGAATAACTTCACCTTCTTTCAGTCCCATTTTATCCATCATTTTTGCGATACGTTCACTACCAAATAAACGCATTAGGTTATCTTCTAACGACACGTAGAATTGCGAACTTCCTGGGTCTCCCTGACGACCTGCACGACCACGTAACTGTCTGTCTACACGACGTGAATCATGACGTTCTGTGCCTACTATGGCTAATCCACCAGCAGCTTTAACTTCATCAGATAGCTTAATATCGGTACCACGACCTGCCATGTTTGTGGCAATAGTTACTTGTCCTGATTTACCTGCCTGATCAACAATGTCTGCCTCTTTTTTATGTTGTTTTGCATTTAATACGTTATGTGGTATTTTACGAATGCTTAACATTTTACCTAGTAATTCACTAATCTCTACAGAGGTTGTACCGATTAGAACTGGTCGGCCTGCTTGAGATAGTTTGGTAACATCATCAATAACCGCATTATACTTTTCACGTTTTGTTTTGTAAACTAAATCTTCTCTATCATCTCTGGCAACTGGTCTGTTAGTTGGAATTTCAACAACATCTAGCTTATAAATTTCCCAAAATTCACCAGCTTCAGTAACAGCAGTACCTGTCATACCAGATAGTTTGCGATACATTCTGAAGTAATTTTGAAGCGTTACAGTTGCAAAAGTTTGAGTGGCATCTTCAATTTTTACATTTTCTTTAGCTTCAATCGCTTGGTGCAATCCATCACTATAACGACGACCGTCCATAATACGACCTGTTTGCTCATCAACGATCATTACTTTATTGTCCATGACCACATATTGTGTGTCTTTTTCGAATAAAGCGTATGCTTTTAAAAGTTGATTAAGTGTATGGATACGTTCAGATTTCACACCAAAATCCTTAAATAAGTCTTCTTTTAAATTGGCTTCTTCTTCCGCAGAAAGGTTTTGTTTTTCAATTTTAGCAATTTCAAGCCCTATTTCCGGTAAGATAAAAAAGTCTGGATTATCTTTTCCTGAGAGGTAATCAATCCCTTTATCGGTCAATTCAATTTGATTGTTTTTTTCTTCAATAACATAGTACAATTCAGCATCAACCTTTGGCATTTCTCGGTTGTTGTCCTGCATGTAGAAATTCTCCGTTTTTTGAAGCAGCATCTTTACACCTTCTTCACTTAAAAACTTAATAAGTGCTTTATTTTTAGGGATACCACGGTATACTCTAAGGAGTTGGAAGCCTCCCTCTTTTGTGTCGCCTGCCTTAATTAATTTCTTTGCTTCAGCTAAAACACCAGTTAAATATTTACGTTGTACATTTACAATATCATCTACTTTAGGTTTTAACTCCGTAAATTCATGACGTTCTCCTTGAGGGATTGGTCCAGAAATGATTAATGGTGTACGAGCATCATCAACTAAAACGGAATCCACCTCATCTACAATTGCATAATTATGTGGGCGTTGTACTAAGTCGTCAGGTGAATGCGCCATATTATCACGTAAATAATCGAACCCAAATTCGTTATTAGTTCCATAAGTAATATCTGCGTTATAGGCTTTTCTACGTTCGTCTGAATTTGGTTGATGGTAATCAATACAATCCACGCTTAAACCATGAAACTCAAAAATTGGTGCCATCCAAGCGCTATCACGTTTTGCTAAGTAATCATTCACCGTAACTAGATGAACACCTTTTCCAGCAAGGGCATTTAAATATACAGGAAGGGTTGCTACAAGAGTTTTACCTTCTCCAGTTTGCATTTCTGCAATTTTACCTTGATGCATGGCAATACCACCAATAAGTTGTACATCATAATGAATCATATCCCAAGTGATGGGTTTTCCAGCAGCATCCCAAGAGTTTGCCCAAACCGCTTTATCGTCTTCTAAAACAATATACTCTTTGGTTCCAGATAATTCTCTATCAAAAGTGTTTGCTGTAACAGTAATACTTGTATTGTTTGTAAAACGCTTTGCAGTTTCTTTAACGACAGCGAAAGCTTCAGGTAAAATATCGTTTAAAACAGCTTCAGATGCATTGTAAGCATCATCTTTTAACTTATCAATATCTTGATAGATATCTTCTCGTCTGTCTATATCTTCTGTGTTTTCAGCTTCTTCAAGAAGATTTGATATTTGCTCGTTAATACTTTTAGTAGCTTCGGCTATTTTTCCTTTAAACTCAGCTGTTTTGCCACGTAATTCATCATGAGATAATGCTTCTATTGAGGCTTCAAAGGTTTTAACTTGATTTACTATAGGATAGATGGCTTTTACATCTTGTTTGGACTTGTCTCCAACAAATACTTTAAGTACAGAATTTAAAAAACTCATGTGTTTATATTTTAATTTTTACTCTAAGATTACTCAAAAAGTAACTTTTGTTATATTTTATTTTCTTGTGCTTTTGTAAAGCATTCAAAGATACATTTTGTTATGCTGTTTTTATAAATATTAAGACAAAAAAAAAGCCTCAAATCGAGACTTTTTAACTATTCTTTATGCTTATTATTAATATTCATCTTCATTCCAGAGGTAATCTTCATCAGTTGGGTAATCAGACCAGATTTCTTCAATGGAATCATATGAATCTCCTTCATCTTCGATTGATTGTAAATTTTCAACAACTTCTAACGGTGCACCCGTTCTAATAGCGTAATCTATCAACTCGTCTTTTGTTGCTGGCCAAGGCGCATCACTTAAATAAGATGCTAATTCTAATGTCCAATACATTTTCTATTGTGTTTAATTTTTTGCAAAAATAATTTTTTAGTTTAAACAGACAAGAAAAAAATGAATTATTTAATCGTTAATTTTAAAGAACATATCTTTTTTTAATCTAAACAGGCGAAATTATTGTTGCTTTATTACTTTTTTGCAAGCTATTTTTATGTTAAGATTCTTTTTCAGGAATCCACTTAATTTCATTTGCTTGTAAATCGTAAGACAATTTTCGTGCCAATACAAAAAGATAGTCAGAAAGGCGGTTTAAGTACATTAATGCGCTAGGATCAATTTTCTCAATATCGTTAAGAGCTGTAGCTAAGCGTTCGGCTCTACGGCATACACAGCGTGCTATGTGACAGAATGACACGGTTTGATGTCCGCCCGGAAGTACAAAATGTGTCATAGGTGGAAGTTCGGCATTCATAGCATCCATTTCTTTTTCTAAACGCTCAATATTCTCAGTAGAAATTTTAGGGATATTTAAGCGCTCTTTTCCATTTTTTAAAATGGCTTTTTCAGGATCGGTAGCCAAAATTGCTCCAACGGTAAAAAGTCTATCTTGAATATGAATTAATAAATCTTTGTATTGCTGATTAATTTCCTGATCGCGAATTAAACCTAAGTGTGAATTTAGCTCGTCAATGGTTCCGTAGCTTTCAATACGAATATGATGTTTTGGTACACGTGTGCCTCCAAATAGTGCCGTGGTGCCTTTATCTCCTGTTTTGGTGTAGATTTTCATCTGATAGTTATTATTTCTTTAGAGGTCAGATGTAATTCGCTAAGTATATTTTTAGTTTAGCGAGATAAATCTAGTTTACTCATTTCATGATTCAAAGTTAAATCATTTCTCATAAAGGCGCAAAGACACAAAATTTTATGTGTTCTCTCTTAAATTTTTGTTACTAATTTACGAGTGTTTTTCTTTCCTGATTTCTTTTTTGCTGATGTAATTTTCTTTGAAATACCTGTCTTTTCTATTACGAAGTTTACGTTCATTTCTTTTATTATGAGATAAAGAAGCATGATGCTATTTTAGTAGCAAGTTAAAAGTTTTGTATAGTTTAAAAAGCTTCTTGATATAATTTTTCGTGTCTCATTTCGGACATGACAAACATTTGATTTTTTAGTATTCCGAGTTATTTAGACGTTAGGAGAAATGCCATAATTATATTTTACAGTTTGTCTAGCGAAAGAGAGACGTTAAAAAGAATTTCAACATTTTCTTTTTAACTTGGATATATGAAAATTTAGTATTTTTTTAATTCAAAAGCAATATAACCCATTTCAAAGCGATGTGGTTTTCCATTTTTCAATGGCGGTTTTGAATATTTTGGCATCTGCTCAATAATGGATTTAATCTGACTAAGTATAGGGGCTTTGGTGTTTGTAGTGCTTATTTTTTCAGTTTTAACCATATTATTAATTCGGAATGTGCCCTTTTGAGAAATATATGCCTGTAGATTTATAAACGGTGGTTTTGGTAAACCACTGCTTTTTGTTAATTTATATGAATTGTTTTTAGAATTGAATTTATTTACTATATAATTTTGAATTTGATTAATATTGAATTCTTTTATATTATCTATATTCTTACATTTATAACACTGTTTAAAGTTACCTACGGATATCCATTGGAACTCATTATCACATAAAACTTGTTTTTTATCCGTTACATTTCTTATAATGCTAAGTGAATAGGTTCTATCAATAGACTTATCTAAATTAATTAAATCTAAAGGGTATTTCTTAAAAGCTTTTATAATGCTTTTACTTAGTTTTTCATTCCTTGTATTTGTCTCAATATTAGATAAATTGCCTTTTTTATTAAAACTAAAAAGCAGTTTGATTATAGGCTTTCTTGGGGTTAAGTTGGCTGAATTAATATCTTTAGTTGATAATTCTTGTCTGAAATGTTTCGTAAAAACATTATTTTCAAGATTAGATATTTTTTCTTTAGTAAGATCTTCACCAATATAAAGTGAAACTATCCTGTTTACAGAAGATTCAAAAGGTATTCCATTTCTTCTTGCAGGTTTTATAATTTTTGCTGCAAAAAGTTTAAGTATTCTTATGATTTCTTTTTCAATAGTTTCGTTATATGAATAACATTTTAGATCTTTTAACTGACCTTTTTTGTCAATTTTAAAATGAATGTTCGTTTTTAATTCACCAATTATTTTTTCTTTTTTTAATAAGTCATTATTTAAATTATTAATAATGAAGTTCTCAAGATAAGTTTTAAAACAACCATATGCGTCACCAAATACAATGTTTTGACAATCACCAGATATAGGAAAACGTTCAAATACATCAGATATACTAGAATCAGCATTTAGTTTTTTTTTGTTAGCTTCTTTTTGAGTTGATAGCGTACTGTTGTTTTGATAATTATCAAATACAGGAGGGTAGTCACTAACTATAACAGAACTAGCATTGATAATACTTTTATCACCTTCTTTTGATAATAATTGTATTCTATTTTTAGCTTGATGTAAATCTGAAAGATTAGGTACTTCTTCTAATAAAAATTCTTTTAAAAGTTTTTCTAATTTTTTATTAAGTTCTCTTTTTCCAGTATAAATTCTAAAATTCCAAGGTCTTCCCATCTGATCAACTTCAAATTGAGCTCGTATGCTATTGTCTAAATTGGGACTAGTAGAATAATCCAATGAAATTAGTTCATCAGGATGGATACGTTGTTTTAAAAAATCAGAAAGTTTATTTTCTGTAGATGGCCTGTTTAAACGTTGAAATGATTTTTCTTCTAGTTTTTCATCCATCAATTTAAATTGAGAAAAAGCATTTAAACTAAAAAGTAAAAACAGGATTAATAATTTGTTCATTTTTTTAAGCTAATGATTTGTAAAATGATTTAATTTTAAAAGTTATGAATTTACTAAACTCTAATAACAAAATGCTCTTTAACTTGCTCTTTTCTAAAAAATACAAACCCCCAGAAAAATGTATCAATCGTTACTGTGACTTTAGGATGTTGTTTTATGCTTTCCCATGCTTCGGTCATTCCTTTTGACCAATAAATATCATCAAAAATAAATATGGAGCCATTATTTGTAGTCTGTAAAAGTGTTTCAAAATACTCTAAGGTCGCTTCCTTTTGGTGATTACCATCAAAAAAAACAAGATCATAGTTATTGGGTAATAATTGATTTATAACATTATTAAAGTCACCAGTTTTAATATCTATATTACTTAAATTAGATTTTTTGAAATTTGCTTTTGAAAATTCTGAAATATTAGGACAGCCTTCAATAGTAGTAATTTTAGTTTCTTGATCTGCTAAACTCATAACATGTGTTGAAATCCCAAGGGATGTGCCTAACTCTAAAATAGTTTTTGGATTGAAATAATTTACTAATCGGTATAAGAGTTTTGCTCTTTTATTTGTTGAACCTGCATTTTTTGCCATTGATGAAATACTACGCTCTTTTTGTTTCATCACTTGCGAACCTGCACCTAAATCACTTACAGTAATACTTGTTCTATTTTTTAGAAGATCTTTTATGTAGTTTAAAATGTGCTTATAAGCATCGTAATTCGTTTTGTCATAAAAACACTTAGTAACCAAATTAAAAACAAAAGGCGAGTGTACACCATGTTGATTGGTAGATTTTACTAAGAATTTTATGTATTGAATGATTTGATACATTTTAATGTTCAGTTGGCAGTCGCAGTATTCAGTCTAAGTGAAACAGTTGCAGCGATCAGTTGTTTGTATTTAAATTAAAAAACTCAGATTCTTTTCGCCTTAGTGGCTTTGTGAGCCAAACTATTCCTCAAGTTTCGACGACAACTCAAACCAACGTTCTTCTTTAGCTTCAATAGTATCTATGATTTTTTGTAATTCATCAGATAGCTTATTAATACCATCTTGAGAAAGTTCAGGGTTATTAAATTTATTTTCTAATTCTTTTTTATCAAATGCTAAAGAATTCAATTTACTTTCAATGTTTTTAAGTTCCTTTTCTTCGTTATAGGATAGTTTGTTAGAATCGTTTTTTTTCCAAGCATTTTTGTCTTTTTTATCTTCCTGAGTATTTGAAATTACGGGTTGACTATCTTCATAAACTCGATAGTCTGTATAATTTCCTGGAAAATCTTCTATAACACCTTCACCTCTAAATACAAACAGGTGATCAATAACCTTATCCATAAAATAGCGGTCGTGAGATACAACAATGACACACCCAGGAAAATCTAATAAGAAACTTTCAAGCACATTAAGTGTTACGATATCTAGATCGTTTGTTGGTTCATCAAGAATTAAGAAGTTAGGGTTCTGAATTAAAACTGTACATAAGTACAAACGCTTACGTTCACCACCGCTTAGCTTTTCAACAAAGTCATATTGCTTTTTTCTACTAAATAAAAAGCGTTCCAGAAGCTGTTGTGCACTTATTTGTCTGCCTTTCTTTAAAGGAATATAATCTCCAAATTCCCGAATCACATCAATAACTTTTTGTTCAGGTTTTATAGTGATACCATTTTGTGTATAATATCCAAATTTAACCGTATCTCCCTTAACCACTTTACCTGAGTCTGGTTGAGCAGTTTGGGTTAATATGTTTAAAAATGTCGTTTTACCTGTACCATTTTTACCTATAATACCAGCGCGTTCCCCTTTTTGAAAGGTATACTCAAACTTGTCAAGTATCGTCTTGTCTTTAAATGCTTTAGATACTTTATGAAATTCTAAAATTTTGCTACCAAGACGCTCCATATTTAGTTCGAGCTGAACTTCATGGTCGTTTCTTCGTTGATGTGCGCGATGTTTTATATCTTGAAAGTCATCAATTCGCGACTTCGATTTAGTTGTCCTGGCTTTGGGTTGGCGACGCATCCAAGCCAATTCTTTTTTAAATAACTGTTTTGCTTTACCTACTTCAACAGATTCTTGCTCGATTCTGGCTTCTCGTTTTTCTAAATAATAAGAGTAGTTACCTTTATAATTGTATAGCTTTCCTTCGTCTAATTCAATAATTTCATTACAGACACGCTCTAAAAAATAGCGGTCGTGTGTTACCATAAACAGGGTGATGTTCTCCTTTGCAAAAAAAGCTTCTAACCACTCGATCATTTCTAAATCTAAATGATTAGTTGGCTCATCAAGAATTAATAGATCAGGTTTATTTATTAAAGCATTAGCTAAAGCGAGTCTTTTCTTTTGTCCTCCAGAAAGCACACTCACTTTTTGGCTTAAATCGTCTAGTTTTAATTTGAAAAGTATCTGTTTGTAAAGTGTTTCAAAATCCCAGGCTTGATGTTGTTCCATTTGTTCGAAAGCTTCTTGATATGCTTCTGAATCTTCAGGGTTTAAAAGTGTTTTTTCATAATTGGCAATGACTTTTAAAATAGGGTTATCACTTGCGAAAATAGTTTCTTCAACAGTTAAATTATTGTCAAATTTTGGATCTTGCGATAAAAATGATACGGCGATACCTTTTCTATAGGTTACAGAGCCGGAATCGGCTTCATCATCCCCCGAAATAATATTTAGAATGGAGGTTTTGCCTGTTCCATTTTTTGCTACAAAAGCAATTTTTTGATCTTTATGTACACTAAAAGAAATACCTTCAAAAAGCGTCAGCTCTCCGTAGGATTTAGATATGTTTTCAACTGTTAGATAATTCAATAGATATTTTTTTTACAAATAACGGATAAAAAACCAAAAAATAGGGTATAAGTTTTATTGTTCAAGACGAAAACTTATATTTGTCGTAAATCATATCCCCACTTATAATATAATGAAGCGACTTTTTTGGTGTTGTATTTTAGTCTTTGGCGTTTTATGTACTTCTTGTATAACCAATAAAGATGTTGTTTATTTACAAGATAAAGGAACTAAAACTACTGATTCTTTAATGGTTCGGCAATTATCAAAACCATACAGAGTCCAAGTAAATGATATTTTGAGCATTAATGTAAAGGCGCTAGATGAAGAACTTGTAGGTATCTTTAACCCCATTGAAAATTCTAATAGTTCTGCACAAAGTCAGTCAGGACTCTACTTTAATGGTTTTACTGTAGATTTACATGGAAATATTGAATTTCCTGTTTTAGGAGAGATTAATGTACTGGGCTTTACAATCGCTGAAATAAAAGATAAAGTTGAAGAAGAGCTTTTAAAGCAATATTTTAAAGAAACCGCAGAAATATTTGTTACTGTAAAATTAGCAGGATTACGTTATACCGTTACAGGTGAAGTTGGAGGTACAGGGGTATATACCTTATTTCAAGATCGTGTCAATATTATTGAAGCCTTGGCAAACGCAGGTGATATTGCCCAGACAGGAGATAGAAAAGATGTTTTAGTGATCAGGCAATACCCATATGGGCAAAAAATACATCATATAGATTTAACTGATATTACAGCTATGGAATCGCCGTTTTATTTCATACAACCTAATGATATTATTTTAGTGAAGCCTTTAAAAAGAAAAGCTTTGGGAGCTGGACAAACAGCCATACAAAACATAACAACGATTTCTTCCATTTTGGCTGTTTTAGTGTCTACTTATTTTTTAACAAGAAATCTTTAAAGTTTATACTATGGAAGAAGAATTCGATGTTTCAGAATCGCAATCACAACCATCTTTTGATATTAAGGCTTTTTTTATTAGAGTTCTAAGTTATTGGAAATTGTTTGTTTTGTTTATCGGGATTGGAGTTTTTATAGTCTATCAACAAAACATTAGGACTCAGCAATCTTATAGGTTAAGCACTCAGATTTCTGTAGAAGAGGAATCTAATCCATTATTTACTTCAACTACGAGTTTAACCTTTAATTGGGGAGGGGTTTCTGGCAAGGTACAAACGATGATTACTTCACTAAGATCACGTTCTATTCATGAGAAAGTGGTTGATAATCTTGAATTCTATATAACCTATTTGAAACAATCAAGATTTAGAAAAGATGATATTTATACAGAAGCTCCATTTAGAATCAATTTAACTCCTAGCACAAGTCAATTACTGGATGTGCCTATTAAAGTCACCTTTCTTGAAAATGGTAAGTATGAGCTTTCTATTAATTTTGAATCTAATTCAGCGAGAACCCAAAATTTTACCAATAAAAAAAGAGCTAACATAGATGTTCCTCTTGGAGAATTCAAAAAGCAATATAGTTTGGGAGATACTATAAGTCTTCCCTATGTAAACGGCATGATATATTTGGCGGAAGGAAGAACCGTTATACCAAACGAAGACTATTTTATTCAATTTAGTGATTTTGACGCTGTTGTTATTAAATATAGGTATAAACTGGCTATAGATAATCCCAGAAATTCTGCCATTTTAAATTTAAGTATGGTAGATGTTAATAAGCCCAAGATTGTTGACTATTTAAATGAAACGGTTAAAGTTTTAAGTGAAGATCAATTAAATAGAAAGAATCAGTTTGTTACAAATACTATTAAATTTATTGATGAACAATTAGATAGAGTAAAATCACAACTTACTTTAAATGCAGACTCTTTAAACAGTTATAGACAAAAAAATAAGATATTCAATATTGATGAAGAAAGTGTTTCCATAAATAGTAAACTCTCGTCATTAGAGGCTGATAAGGATGGTATAAATAAAAAGTTAGCTTATTATGCTAGCCTAAAAACATACCTACAGACCAGTAATACATTTACAGAAGTCCCAGCTCCATCTGTTGCAGGAATAGAAGATTCCAATATAGTTGCTAACATTGGAAAAATAAATGAACTATCTGTACAAAAATCTAAATATGGTTCTACTGTTAGAAAAGACGCTACTATTTTTGCAGACTTAAATAGGCAAATAGAAGGGTTAAAAAAGGTTCTTTTAGAAAATATTAATTCTGCTAGCAATGAATTAAAAAGAGAATTACGGCTAGCTAATATAAAGATTGCGATTGAAGATGCCAAAATAAGAAAATTGCCAAAGGCTCAACAAAAGTTGTTTGATATACAACGTCAATTTAAACTTAGTGAACAAACTTATAATGTCTTTTTAGCAAAAAGAGGTGAAGCAGATATTATAAAATCAGCAAGTGTATCTGATGTTTTGATCATTGACCCAGCAAAAGATACAGGGGCAACACCTATAGATTTGAAATTGAGTTCACGCTATTTATTCGCTATAATAGGCGGTTTGTTGCCCCCATTGTTACTGGCTTTTTTATTAACTTTTTTTGATAATAAGTTACATAACCCTCAATTGCTGGAAAAGATTTCAAGTATTCCGTTGCTTGGTGTGGTAGGGAAAAATGATTTAGTTAATAACTTGGTTGTTCACTTAAAGCCAAAATCAACCATAGCAGAGGCTTTCAGGTCCATACGCTCTAGTTTACAGTATTTTTATAAAAAGCATAATCTAGAAGGCGCTAAAACAGTTATGGTAACATCTTCTGTTAGTGGAGAAGGAAAAACGTTTTGTTCTATTAATATTGCGACCGTTTTTGCTATGAGTGAAAAAAAGACAGTTTTAGTTGGTTTGGATTTAAGAAAGCCTAAAATATTTGGAGATTTTGATATTAAAAATGATATAGGTGTTGTTAATTATTTAATTGGACAAAAGGATATTAGTGAAGTTGTGCAACAGACAAAAGTACCTAATCTAGATGTTATCACTTCTGGACCAATACCTCCAAATCCTTCAGAATTATTAATGGGAGAAAGAATGGGGACTTTAATTGAAGAATTAAAAGAAACTTATGATTATATTATTTTAGACACACCACCAATTGGACTTGTAGCTGATGCTTTAGAACTTTTAGAATATGTAGATGCTTCCATTTATGTAGTGAGGCAAGACTATACAAAAAAGGGGATGATAAACCTTATAAATTCCAAGTATAATAAAGGTGAAATACAAAATTTAAGTTTTGTATATAACGGTTATAATCAAAAGGGTAAATATGGTTACGGATATGGTTACGGATATGGCTATGGCTACGGTTATGGTAATTATGCTAATGGTTATAATGATGATAAACCAATTAAAAAATCATACTTCTCTAGGATTAAATCTTTCTTTAAATAAGTGCATAAAAAAAATATAGAAATACAATAAATAAACCATATACACTATTGAGTACTAAAAACGAAAATTGGCTTTATACTATTTCAGCAAAGCAAGCATTAATTAGTTTTAACTTTAAAGAGGTTTGGAATTATCGCGATTTACTTTTTTTATTTGTAAAGCGTAATATTATTACTGTATATAAACAAACAGTTTTAGGACCGTTGTGGTATTTTATACAGCCACTTTTTACTTCTATAATTTTTACTTTAATATTCAATAATATGGCCAGTATACCAACGGGAGAAGGTGTACCGTCATTTTTATTTAATCTTGCAGGTATAACCTCTTGGAATTATTTTAAAGAGTGTTTAACAGGTACAAGTGATACGTTTGCACAAAACCAAGGTATCTTTGGGAAGGTGTATTTTCCAAGGGTCATTGTACCTTTATCAACAGTTGTTACTAACTTATTTAAGTTCGGAATACAATTGTTGGTCTTTATAGGTTTTTATATTTATTATGCATTTTTTTCAGATCCAGTATCAAATGTAGCTCCAACAAAAGCGATCATCTTTTTACCGATTTTAGTGATTTTAATGGGGCTTCTAGGTTTAGGTTTAGGCATGATTATTTCTTCTATGACAACTAAATATAGAGATTTAAAAGTTTTAGTTGTTTTTGGAGTTCAGTTATTAATGTATGGTTCTGCGGTTATGTATCCTCTATCATATTTTAAACAAAAACTTCCAGATATATCATGGATCGTAGAATACAACCCAATGACAATAATAATAGAAGCGTTTAGATACATGACTTTAGGTGTTGGTGATTATTCTTTATTAAAAATAATGTATGCTATTGTAATAACTATTATTTTGTTTTTATTGGGACTTGTTATATTTAACAAAACGGAAAAAAGTTTTATAGATACTATCTAATGGGCAAAGAAATAATACTAAAAACAGAAAATATCTCTAAACAATATCGTTTAGGTGTGGTTGGTACAGGTACTATTGGTCATGATTTAAATAGGTGGTGGTATAAAATTCGTGGTAAAGAAGACCCATATTTAAAAGTTGGAGATAGTAATGATCGTAGTACTAAAGGGTATTCAGATTATGTTTGGGCTTTACAAGATGTCAGTTTTGATGTAGAACAAGGGGAAGTTTTAGGAATCATTGGAAAAAATGGAGCAGGAAAATCTACACTTTTAAAAATATTATCTAAAGTAACAACACCAACAACAGGTGAAATAAAAACTAAAGGAAGGATAGCTTCGTTGTTAGAAGTCGGTACAGGGTTTCATCCTGAGATGACAGGAAAAGAAAATATATTTCTTAATGGTACTATTTTAGGAATGACTAAAAAAGAGATCCAATCTAAACTAGATGAAATTATAGACTTTTCAGGATGTCGACGTTATATTGATACACCAGTTAAGAGGTATTCTTCTGGAATGACAGTGCGTTTGGCATTTGCTGTGGCGGCACATTTAGACCCAGATATTTTAGTTATAGATGAGGTTTTAGCAGTTGGTGATGCAGAGTTTCAAAACAAAGCTATTGGCAAAATGCAAGAAATAAGTGGCAGCAATGGTAGAACCGTTTTATTTGTTAGCCATAATATGGCAGCAATAAAAACATTGTGTACAAAAGCGATAGTATTGGAACATGGAAAAGTAAAGTTTAAGGGAAGTGCAGATGAAGCTGTCGATTTCTATTTAAAAAATGAGATTACTAGCAGTGGAGAGCACTATGCACATGAGACCTCAGAAAAAAGTTCAGATATTTTAAGTGTTTCTGTTTTAGATAGTCAAAATGAATTATGTAGTGTATTTGCATTCAATCATAAAGCTCATTTGAAAATTAAAGTTAAAGTTTCAGAAAAACATTTACCAGTTTCAGTTTTAAGTGTTAGGGTTATTGACCAATATGAAAGACCCATTTTCACATCAGAAATATACTTAAAGGATTTTATTAATTCTGCAGGGATACATAGTTTTAATATAGAGTTTCCAAATAAGACACTTACTCCAAACGATTATAGGGCTCATGTAATATTTCATATTCCTAATCAGGAGCTTATAAGAAATTTGGAAAGTGTAGTGAGTTTTAATATTGAAGAGACTGGTTCAGAACTTCATAAATATGCAGGTTTAGATTATGGCTGTGTAGTTTTAGATTGTAAATGGAACAAGATATAATGATTTAAATAATGAGGTTAATCAAAAAAGTAATAAGAAAATTTTCTACTCTTTTTTTTACTAAAAAACCTATTGTTAAAGAACGATTAGATCAGTTTAGAGAGCTAGGACTAATTCATATAGGAAATAATTCAGATACTAAAAATATTCATGTTGAAATAAGAAAAAGAATAGACAATAAACAATTTTTGTCTATAGGAGAAGAAAGTGTTATTAGTGGTAGTTTCTTTTTCGAAAATGAAAACGGAGTTATTAGTATTGGTGATAGAACATTTATTGGTGGTGGTGGGAAATTTATTTCAATCAATAATATATCAATAGGGAATGATGTTTTAATTTCATGGGGATGCACTTTTATGGATAATAATGGACATTCTCTAGTTTGGAATGAGAGAAAAGATGATGTTAAAGAATGGAAAAAAGGTTTAGATGAAAATAAAGAAGGTCATTATAAAGATTGGAGTAATGTTCAGAGTTTACCAATAATTATTGAAGATAAAGTTTGGATTGGTTTTGAAGTTGTAATTTTAAAAGGAGTTAGAATTGGTGAAGGAGCAGTTATAGGTTCTAGAAGCGTTGTAACCAAGGATGTTCCCAAATGGACAATCATGGTAGGAAATCCAGCACAAGCTATTCGAGAAATCCCCGAAAATGAAAGATAGTATGACTTGGGAGGAAACTATAATAAAGATAAGAAAAGAAGATGCTTTTAAAGAATTAGTAGAGAAAGCTTATTTTGATGAAAACCTAGAACTCAACGTAAAGCGTTTTGGTTATAGTGACGAGTTTAAAGAAACTTTGAAAGTTATTACATCTTATTCGCCAGAAGCATCATCTATTTTAGATATTGGTTGTGGAAATGGTATTAGTTCAGTCAATTTTGCATTACAAAAATATCATGTAACTGCTGTTGAGCCTGATCCAAGTTTTACTGTTGGAGCTGGCGCTATTAAGAAACTGAAAAAATCTTATGAACTAGATAATTTAGATATATATGAAGCCTTTGCCGAAGACATTAATTTTAAGAGTAATTCTTTTGATATTGTTTATGTTAGGCAAGCCATGCACCACGCTAACAATTTAGAAAAATTTATAAAAGAGTGTGTTAGGGTTTTAAAACCAAATGGATTGCTATTAACAATTAGAGATCATGTAATCTATAATGAAGTTGATAAAGAATGTTTTTTGAAAGCGCATCCTTTGCATAAATTTTATGGTGGAGAAAATGCTTTTACTGCTAACGAATACAAGAATGCAATAACGAATGCAGGAGCAGAAATTTTAAAGGAATTACGATATTATGATAGTATAATAAATTATTTTCCAAGTACAGATAATGAAGTCAATAATTTAAAAGAAACAAACAAGTTAAACCAGAAGAAAAGATTGGTGAAAAAGATTGGTAAAATAGCTAATAGTTCGTTTGTCTGGAATTTGTATTGTTTTATATATAAGTATAAACCCCTAAATGAAGCTTCTATTCCTGGTAGAATGTATTCCTATATAGCTATAAAAAAATGAAGATACTTATAATAGGCTCAAAAGGATTTATTGGTTCGCATGCTGTGAAATATTTTTCAAGATCTCATAAGGTTTGGGAATGCGATGTGGTTGCCGATTATGTAAATGAGAACTATTTTATAGTTGATGCGACCAATGCCGATTATAGTGATATTTTTCAACAACAACAGTTTGATGTTTGCATAAATTGTTCTGGAGCTAGCAGTGTACCAAACTCTTTAGTGAAACCACAAAGAGATTTTATATTGAATACCTTCAATGTGCACAAACAACTCGATGCTATACGTCGTTATAATGCAGATTGTAAATATATAAATTTATCTAGTGCGGCTGTTTATGGTAATCCAGAACAATTACCTATTAATGAAAACCAAACTACAAACCCTATATCTCCCTATGGAGTGCATAAAAAAATGGCTGAAGATGTTTGTAAACTGTTTTATAAACAGTACAAGATAAAATGTTGTTCCTTGCGTGTTTTTTCTGCCTATGGAGAAGGTTTAAAAAAACAACTATTTTGGGATCTATACCAAAAAGGAAAAGAAAATCCGAATGTCGTTTTGTATGGTACAGGTAATGAGTCAAGGGACTTTATACATGTTTCGGATATAATAAATGCCATTGAATGTGTTATAGGCAAAGGTGCTTTTAAAAGCGATATAATAAACATAGCTAATGGTAATGAAGTTAAAATTAAAGATGTTGTGCAATTGTTTTTTGAAATATTTAATGAAACAAATATTACCTATGCTTTTGGAGGAGAAGAACGACAAGGAGATCCTATAAATTGGTGTGCCGAAACAAGTTTATTGAAAAAATTAAATTATACTCAAAAAGTTAATTTAAAAGAAGGTTTAGAATATTATATAAAATGGTTAAAAGAAGAAAACGCATAGGATTGCTTTATTTTTATGATGAAAACTGGGTTGCTGGTTCATATTATATTTTAAATATCATTCACGCATTAAATACCTTAAAAGATGCTCTTAAACCTAAGATTATTATTTTAACTTATTCAAATGAAAATTTTGATAAAGCTAGGAATGAAACAAAATACCCTTATTTAGAGTTTTGTGCTGTACCTTTTGTACCTCATTATAATATTTTTGAACGTGTTGTAAATAAAGTGTCTAGAATATTATTAAATAAAAAAATCATAAAAAAACAACCAAAACCACCTAAGTTAGATTTTGTATACCCACAGCAAATAGAAGGATTACCTAATGATTTAAAAAAAGTAAATTGGATCCCAGATTTTCAAGAAGATCATTTGCCTCAATTTTTTTCTCAAGAAGAAATAGATAAGAGAAAACAACATCAACAAAATGTTCTAGCGAATAGTGATATAGTTGTGTTTAGTAGTTTAGATGCTCAAAATGATTTTGAAAGATTATACCCTAAATCAAAAGCAGATAAATTTGTACTTAGATTTGCAGTAACACATCCAGATTTTTCCAATGAAAAAATTGAAAAGTTACTAGATAAATATAAACTTCCCAATGATTATTTTTTTGTTCCTAATCAATTTTGGGCTCATAAAAATCATATAGTTATCTTAAAGGCTGTTAATTTATTAAAACAAAAAGGAATAAATTTAGTAGTGGCTTTTTCTGGTAAAGAAAGTGATTATAGAAATTTAGATAATTTCAGTATCTTAAAACAATATATCAGTGATAATAGATTAGATAATAATATTAGATTTCTTGGTTTCTTAGCAAGAAATGAGCAATTAGCCCTGTTGAAGAATTCTATAGCTATTATTCAACCTTCTTTATTTGAGGGATGGAGTACCGTTGTAGAAGATGTAAAAGCATTAAACAAGTATGTTATACTTTCTAACTTGAACGTGCATAAAGAACAAATTAAAGAAAATGTACACTTTTTTAATCCTTATGATGAAAAGGAACTAGCAAAAATTATTGAGAAATATTCTAAAGAAAAACCAGGAGTAGTTGATTCACATTATAAAAATGATATAGATAAATTTGCTCTTAATTTTATAGATTTAATTAAACGAGCTACAAAAGTTTAAAAAAAACTTGAACACTTATAAGAATAACTAATCAATAAGACCTAGTTGGAAATTAATTACCCTAAAATAACTATAGTTACACCTGTTTTTAATCAAGTTCAATTCCTTGAGAAAACAATTCAATCAGTTATTGGTCAGAAGTACCCTAATTTAGAGTATGTAATTATTGATGGAGGAAGTACAGACGGTACTTTAAATATATTAGAAAAGTATTCAGATAAAATAACAAAATGGGTAAGTGAGCCAGATTCTGGGATGTACCATGCTTTAAATAAAGGTTTTGATTTTTCTACTGGAGAGATTATGGGCTGGGTAAATAGTGATGATATTCTTTTAGCTGATGCTCTTTATAATGTGGCACGACTATTTAATGACTTACCTAAAGTAAATTGGATTCAGGGTCTTAATAGTTTTATAGATTTAAACGGGAAATTAATAGAGGTTTGCATCCCAAGAAAATTTAGTTTCATAAAATTTTTAAATCATGATTTCAAGTGGATACAACAAGAATCTACCTTTTGGAGGAGAAGTCTATGGGAAAAAGCAGGAGGTAAAATAAATACCGATTTTAAATTAGCAGGTGATTTTGAGTTGTGGTTTCGTTTTTTTCAACATGAAAAACTTTATAATGCAACTTTGCCTGTAGGGGCTTGGCGTAATAGAGAAGGTCAATTATCTGGAATACAAATGGATAAATATTTACAAGAAGTCCATAGTATTATAAATGCTTATGATTTATCTAAAGAAGAACAAGAAGTATTGAGGTCAATAAAACATTATAATACTTTAGTAGGTATTTTGCTTAAAGTAAAAATACTCAAGGCATCATTTTTTATCAATAAACGAAACGCTTTATATAATTTAAATAAAATAGATATAAAATATTCATACATAGAAAAACGATTTATTGTTGTCTAATTTAATTTTTGATTGCAGCTTATAGAAAAGCTATATTTAAACACAGAAATATAGATGAAAAGTATTTTAGATAATATATGGGTAAAGTAGATTGAATTGTTTTAAGTTTAATTTGAAAATCTAAAGCTTGAATCTAAATTTCAATAAAATAAAAATATGTGGAAATTTGAAAAATAATGATTTATAAAAATAAAATAGCACTAATTACGGGAGTAACAGGTCAAGATGGAGCCTACTTATCAGAACTATTATTGTCCAAAGGTTATATAGTACATGGTATAAAACGTCGAGCGTCTTTGTTGAATACAGATAGAGTAGATCACCTGTATCAAGACCCGCATGAAAGTAACGTACGCTTTAAGTTGCATTATGGTGATTTAAGTGATTCTATGAATATAACTAGAATTATTCAAGAAGTACAGCCAGATGAAATTTATAATTTGGGCGCAATGTCTCATGTAAAAGTAAGTTTTGATACACCAGAATATACAGCTAATATAGACGGTTTAGGTACATTACGTATTTTAGAAGCTGTTCGGTTATTAGGTTTAACTGAAAAAACGCGTATATATCAAGCTTCAACTTCAGAACTATATGGCTTAGTACAGGAAGTACCTCAAAAAGAAACAACGCCTTTTTACCCACGAAGCCCATATGGTGTAGCTAAGTTATATGGCTATTGGATAACTGTTAATTATCGTGAAGCTTACAATATGTATGCATGCAATGGTATTTTATTTAATCATGAATCTCCTTTAAGAGGAGAAACGTTTGTAACTCGTAAAATTACCAGAGCGACTTCAAAAATTATTTTAGGGATACAGGATGTACTTTACATAGGGAATTTAGATGCTAAACGAGATTGGGGGCATGCTAAAGATTATGTAGAGGCTATGTGGTTAATGTTACAACAAGATAAACCAGAAGACTATGTTATAGCAACAGGAATTACAACAACTGTAAGAGATTTTATAAAAATGGCATTTAGTAATGTTGGTATTACTTTGGCTTTTGAAGGTGAAGCGGAAGCCGAAATTGGAAAAATAGTAAGTTGTGCTCATTTAGATTACCAATTCCCAATTGGAAAAGTTGTGGTTAAAGTAGATGCGCAATATTATAGACCAACAGAAGTAGATTTACTAATTGGAGATGCAACGAAATGCAAACAGAAATTACAATGGGAGCCTAAATTCACCCTTGAAGATTTAGTGAAAGATATGATGACCTCAGATTTAAAATTATTTAAAAAAGAACAATATTTAAAAGCTGGAGGTCACGATATAGTTAATTCTAGTGAAGAATAATATGAATTTTTCAGATAAAATATACATTGCTGGGCATAAAGGCATGGTAGGCTCTGCTATTTATAGAAGTTTAAAACAAAAAGGCTATACTAATTTTGTAATGCGAGATTCTTCAGAATTAGATTTAACTAATCAAGAACAGGTAACTAGTTTTTTTAAAGAAGAAAAGCCAGATTATGTGTTTTTGGCTGCAGCAAAAGTTGGAGGAATTGAAGCAAATAATACATTTAGAGGACAGTTTTTGTATGAGAATTTAATGATACAAAATAATGTGATACACCTAAGTTATGTATGCAATGTAAAAAAGCTATTGTTTTTTGCATCTTCGTGTATTTATCCTAAGTTTTCCGAACAACCTATAAGGGAAGATTATTTATTAACAGATAAATTAGAGCCTACAAACGAGCCATACGCTATAGCGAAAATAGCTGGTATAAAATTGTGTGAAAATTATAATCGTCAATACGGTTGTAATTTTATCTCAGTTATGCCAACCAATTTATATGGTCCTAATGATAATTACGATTTAAAACACTCACATGTACTGCCTGCATTATTACGAAAATTCCATGATGCCAAGATAAATGACTTGCGTACTGTTGAAGTTTGGGGGACAGGTAAACCAAAACGAGAATTCTTGCATGTTGATGATCTGGCTAATGCGAGTATTCATTTAATGCAAACATATTCAGGTAATGTTTCAGTAAATATAGGAACAGGAATTGATATGTCTATTAAAGAGCTTGCGGAATTAATTAAAGACATTGTAGGTTATAAAGGAGCTATAGTTTGGAATAAAAGTAAACCAGACGGAACGCCACGTAAATTATTAGACGTTTCTTTAATACATAGTTTGGGTTGGCAACATACTATAGACATAAATGAAGGAATAAAAAAGGTTTACTTTAACAAGTTTTTAAATGAAGATAAAAAGGGCTTTTAGCTAATTATAACCCAAAAGGCTATATTGGGAAGTTATTAAACTAGTTTATGAAAGAGATTCAAAATTAAAATTTATCAATCTATTACCAATAATGCTAAATAATCTTTTAATTTCAATAATTACTGTCAATTATAATAATAAAGATGGTCTTGAAAAAACGATTAAAAGTGTTCAAAATCAATCTTTTACTGATTTTGAGCATATAGTAATTGATGGCAATTCCACAGATGGTAGTAAAGAATTAATAGAAGCTAATAAAGCTGGTTTTAGTTATTGGGTTAGCGAATCCGATAATGGCATTTACCATGCTATGAATAAAGGTATTAAAGAGGCAAAAGGAGACTACCTGTTTTTTTTAAATAGCGGTGATGACTTTACAGATTCTCAAGCACTCACTAAAGTAAAAGTTCATTTAAATAAGCATGATGTCGTTTATTTTAATATTAATGTAGTAGGATTGGGCGAAACAATCGTGAAAAAAAGCCCTGAAGTACTTACATTTAGTTTCCTGCATGCAGATTTACCAGCACATCAATCCACTTTTATAAAAAAAAGATTGTTTGAAAGAATAGGCTATTATGATGAGAACTTAAAAATAGTATCAGATTGGAAATTTCTTATTTTAGCATTATGTAAGTATAATGCAACATATAAGTATGTAGACGATGTATTTTCAAATTTTTATAAAGGAGGAATAAGTTCTTTAGAAGAAAATTTTAAAATAGTGAAAGCAGAAAGGGCATCGGTATTGAATTCCGAGTTTTCAATTCAGATGAATGATTTAAAGTATAAATTTAAATTAGAACGAATTTTGAGAAACTTAAGGAAATCAAAAAAAATACAAATTTTAATCAAATTAGGGTTGATAAATAAGTTTTAAATACTCAGTCCTAGCATAAATTATGCAATTTTCAGTATCAGTAATTATTCCAGTTTATAATGATGAACGCTTTATAGAAAAAGCAATCAATTCAGCTATTCAACAACCTGAAGTATCCGAAATAGTTGTAGTAAATGATGGGAGTACAGATAAAACAGAACATATACTTGAAAACCTGCAAAAACAAAATTCAAAGATTAAAGTTTACTACCACGAAGGCAAGCTAAATAAAGGACGTTCCGCAAGTAGAAATTTAGGAATAAAGAAAGCTATAGGGAACTATATAGCGTTTTTAGATGCAGACGATTTTTATTTGCCTAATAGGTTTACTAATGATAAGAAAATATTTAATGAGCGCAAAAGTATAGAAGGTGTTTACAATGCTATTAGTGCACATTTTTATAGAGAAGGAAGTAAAGCTGAAAAAGAGCAGCTAAGTTTAACTACTATAAAAAAAAGAATTGCTGCAGAAGTCCTTTTTGAAGCACTTTTATTAGGTAGTGAGGGGCATTTTTCAATAGATGGATTAACACTAAAAAAATCTGCCTTTAATAAAGTAGGTTACTTTAACCAAACGATGTTAGTGTCTGAGGATACAGAACTCATTTTTAAGCTATCTTTAAAATGTAAATTACAGTCCGGAATAATCGATAAGCCAGTAGCCATGCGAGGAGTCCATGGGAGTAATGTCTTTAATAGAGAAGATTTGTATGCAGAGCATAGAATAAAAATGTACCAATCACTATTATTTTGGGCAAATAAAAATCAAGTAGCATTGCATAGAATTGATAAATTGTTAAACACTTTGTGGGTCTTAAAATATAAACAGAAAAAAAGTTTAATAAGTTATATAGGCTATTGGGGCCATTTGTTTTTTAACGCTCCTAGAAGTATATTTTCAATGTTAGGCATAAAATATTTTCCAATTATTAGGCTTAGACAAAAACTTTTTCCATTTTTATACAAACATTCATAATACGTTAATATTCATATCATGAAATTGGCACCTATAGTTTTATTTACTTACAATCGCCCGATGCATACGCAAAAGGCCTTGGATGCACTGGCCGCAAATCCAGAAGCAGAGGATAGTGAATTATATGTGTTTTGTGATGGAGCGAAAACAAATGCAAATATTACAGAATTAAACAACATTAAAAACGTTGTTAAAATTGCGAAAAGCGAAAATAGATTTAAAAAAGTACATGTACATGTAAATTCGGAAAATAAAGGTTTAGCAAACTCTATTATTGGAGGAGTAACAGAAATAGTAAATAAACATGGAAGAATAATTGTACTGGAAGATGATTTGGAAACATCATCAGGGTTTTTAAAATATATGAATAATGCTTTGGAAACCTATAAGGACGAAGATGAAGTCATGCATGTTTCTGGTTACATGTATCCTCACGATAAAACTTTACCAGAAACATTCTTTTTTAATGTACCTCTTTGTTGGGGTTGGGCTACTTGGAGTTCGGCATGGAAACATTTTAATGCAGACGCATTTGACCTTTGGGAAATAATTAAAAACAAAAATTTATATACACATTTGGATAAATTTGGATACGATTATCTAAGTAGCCAACTAGCTCATAATATTTCAGGAAGATTAAATACGTGGTTTATTAAATGGCACGCATCTGTACTTATACAAAATGGATTTACTCTATATCCAAATAAATCATTAGTAGAAAACATAGGGTTTGATAATTCGGGAGTTCATAATGGTATCCATACAGAGTTTAAAAACAATACTTTGTCTACTCATATTGAAGTAGAAAAAAGACCAATTTCCGAGAATAAAGATGCGGAAAACATTATCAGGTCATTTTATAAAAAACTAAAAGAAAAACCTGTAAAACAAAGTTTAAAAAAACAGCTAAAAAATAAATTAAAAGACTTTGTGTTTTTAGTTTTTCCAAACTTGAGAAAAGTAATACGACTTAATCATGAGGTTTTAAATGTCAGAAGTTATTTAGGTCATTTCACAAAAGTGTACCCGCCTTCAAGGCTATCAGACACTATTATTGGAAATTATACTTACATATCAGAAAAGTCTATAATTAATAACGTAATAATTGGTAAATTTTGCTCTATAGGAACCAACTTTATGGCTGGTCGTGGCATGCATCCTACTAAAAGTATATCAACTCATCCCATGTTTTATTCTACAGGAAAACAAAACGGAATGACTTTAAGTAAGGATGATAAAATTAGAGAATTTCTAACCATATCTATTGGTAATGATGTTTTTATAGGTATGAATGTTACCGTTTTAGATGGTGTAAAAATAGAAGATGGTGCTATAATAGGAGCAGGAGCTGTTGTTTCAAGAGATATCCCAGCATATGCTATTGCCGTTGGTAATCCAGCAAAAGTTGTAAAGTATAGATTTGAAGATAAAACCATAAATAAATTATTAGATATTAAATGGTGGGATTTTAAAGATGAAAATTTATTTCTAATAGAGAAGTATTTTTTTGAAATAGAAACTTTTATTAAAAAAGTTGAAGAAGAAGGTTTGACTAAAAAAGAAACAAAAAAGGAATATTGAAGCCAAAAATATCCATAATAACGATTAATTATAACAATTATGAGGGTTTAAAAAAGACTTTTGAAAGTATTGAAGCTCAAACATGGAATGGCTATGAATATATTGTCATTGATGGAGATTCAAATGACGATAGTACCGTATATTTAGAGAGTATAGCAGATAAAGTTGATTACTGGGTTAGCGAACCCGATAAAGGGGTATATGATGCCATGAATAAAGGGATTAAAAAAGCCAATGGAGATTATTTAATTTTTTTAAATAGTGGAGATCATTTTTATAATGATAGCGTTTTAGAAAAGAATGTTAAACATATAGAAGCTTCAGACATAACTTATTTTAATTTAAGAGTTATTGGTGAAACTGAAAATTTTATAAAAGAATATCCCGATACATTATCTTTTGCATACTTTGTAAAAGATACCTTGCCGCACCCAGCTACATTTATTAAAAAGGAAGTATTCGATAAAGTAGGCTTATATGATGAGAATTTAAAAATTGTATCAGATTGGAAGTTTTTTATGGACAGCATTTGTAAAAATAATATAAGCTATAAAAAGATTAATGCGCCATTATCAACATTTTATTTAGATGGGATGAGTTCAAATTCTAATAATAAAAGAGTTATTGTTAATGAAAGACAACAAGTGTTAAATACAGAATATGGTGCTTTTGTTCGAGACTTAGAAGATGTTCTAAAATACAGAACAATAATTTCAGGCTTGAGACAATCCAGAATTATAAATTTACTCGTCAAACTCGGTTTTTTGCACAAGATTTAAAATGAATATTGAAGTTTCAATCATTGTACCTTGTTATAATCAAGCACACTATTTAGGTGAAGCTTTACAATCTGTTTTAAATCAAACGTTTTCAAATTGGGAATGTATTATTGTTAATGATGGGAGCCCTGATGATACTGAAAAAATAGCCAATGAATGGTGTGAAAAAGATGATAGATTCAAATATTTATATAAAGATAATGGTGGATTATCCAATGCAAGAAATGCTGGAATAAAAATTAGTAAGGGGACATTTATATTGCCTTTAGACGCTGATGATATGATTGATGAGGTATTTGTAGAAACATTATTACCTCAATTGCACACCGATAAATCGCTTGCAATAGTATCTTGCTTCAGCAAGTTTTTTATTGATAATAAAAACAATATTGTTAATGAGTTAAAGCCAAAAGGAGATACTTACCATTATTTACTTCATGTTAATCAATTAGTAGCTACGTCACTATATCGAAAATCATGTTGGGAAGAAGTTGGTGGTTATGATGAACAAATGAAAACTGGTTTCGAGGATTGGGAATTTTGGCTTGCTATTACTAAGCAAGGGTGGAAGTATAAAGTAGTAGAATCATATTTGTTTTATTATAGAAAAGCAAAAAAATCTATGTTAGTAGACACTATAAATAACCATTTTGAAACTAATAAAGAATATATTATTAAAAAGCATAATGAAATTTATGTAAAAGATTTTGATAATTTGATGACCGTTTTATTCCACCAGCTAAAAACATATCATGCAAGTGAGGTTAAAGTTAAAACGTCATTAGAATACAAAATAGGTAAGGCAGTAACTAAACCCTTTAGAGTTTTAAAAGCTTTTTTTAATTAAGTTTTAAATGATTTCAGTAGTCATAAGAAGTAAAAATCAGGCATCTGCATTAGCCTTTTCGTTAAAAAACCTAACGGAAAGGTATATTAATGACATAGATGAAATCATTGTTTTAGATAACTTATCCAAGGATAATAGTGAAGCCGTAACCAAACAATATGGTGCAAGATTTGTATCCATTAAAAATTTTAGTTTTGGTGGGAGTGCCAATATTTGTGCAAGTGAGGCTAAAAATAATATCATAGTTATCTTTAGTGCGCATTCCTTTGCAGTAAGTCATGACTTTTTTAGGTTAATCAAAAAGAAGTTTCAGGAAAATTCAAATTTAGCAGGTCTAAGATGTTTACATGCTTCTAATGATTACAGAAATTTTATTAATAAAATACCTGCAACTATAGATCCTAATAAATCGGGACTCATTTTTTCAGGTTCAGCTTTTAGTAAAAAAGTATGGGAAAAACACCCATTTAAAGAAGATGTGCCAACTTTTGAAGATAAAGAATGGACAAAACGTGTTTTAAATGCAGGGTATGATATTGAATTTGTAGAGTCTATATTTAGTTATGAAATACAGAGAACTCGTAAACAACTCTTTTTCAGGTTTAAAAATGATGTGTTAGGAAACTATCAAATTTGGCATGAAGATGTGAGTTTTTTACAAGCAAGTAAAGGATTTGTAATGTCTACATTCAAATTGATTAAATATTTTTTTACAGACTTAAAATATATCGTTTTGAAGTATATCTATCTAATCAAGTTTATTTTTAATAAGCCTAAAAAATTCTAAATACCAATGCTGGAGACATTATAATTTGAAAATACATAAACAAAATAATTTTGATTTTTTAAGGTTTATGTTTGCCTTATTTGTGGTTATATCACACGCTTATCCATTATCTGGAAGTAGTGAAGAAGCTCAATGGATTTATAAAATTACTAATGGTCAAATAGTATTAGCTAGTATTGGTTTAAACGGTTTCTTTGTAATAAGTGGATTTTTTATTTTTCAAAGCCTTCAAAGAAGCAAAACGCTTAAAAGTTATTTTAAAAAAAGATTTCTAAGACTATTTCCAGGTTTATTTATATTGCTAATATTGTCTATACTAATGGTTCCTTTTCTTTATCAAGGTAGCATACCGTTACTTAGTAATAAACAGTTTTATACATATTTACCTAATAATTTGAATTTATATAATTTTCAATCTGGTATAAAGGGTGTATTTGATAGTAATAATTATCATGCTATAAATGGCTCTTTATGGACACTCCGCTACGAGTTTTCTCTCTATATAGCATTGGCGTTTTTATTTTATCTAAAAGGGCGTTTATCACTTGTAAAAGGATTGCTTTTAATATCGTTTTTTATGTTCTTTATACTTTTTAACTTTTGTTTAGATAGGTTTTCGGGAGCTTCTGTTTTTGGTATGCAAGGCTATCATATTTTAAATTTTAGTGCCTTCTTTATGGGAGGTAGCTTTTTGGCTTCTGTAGGTTTTGATGCTATAAAAAAGGAAAGTAGTTTATTTTTTGTTGTAGCTATTGCTGTTTCATTAATAATATTATTAGCCTCGATTTACTTTAATTTTTATAGCAACATAAAACATCTTATGTTTACGTTGCTTATATTATTGATTGGTTATATGAATATTCCAATACTTCAAAGTTTTGGTAAAATAGGAGATATGTCTTATGGGATCTATATTTATAGTTTTTTCATTCAGCAAATATTTATGGTTGTTTTTAAATTCGATCTTTATGAATTAATGATATACTCGGTTATAGCATCAATTATATTAGGATATTTATCATGGCATTTAGTTGAAAAAAAGGCGCTGTTTTATAAGAATAAACCAATTTTAAGTTTAAAACGATTTACTTTTAAAACGTGAATATTTAATAATGGATTTAAAAAAGAAAATACTTATTGTTGGCCCTATTAGTGATTTTGGAGGTAGAGAAATTGAAGTAAAAAATATAATTGATGCTTTAATAAATTATTTTAAAGTGAGTTTATTGTCAACGATACCAATGACAAAAAAATCTGCTGCTATTCTTGATGAAAAGCATCATCATTGGAGTAGTGTTGAAAAGAAGATCTTTAACTCAAATTTATTTATAAAAATAACGAGTATTGCCTGTAAATTTATATATAGACGCAAAGCCCCAGCATATAGGTTCATTGGTAATAAACTAAACTATAAGTTCTTTTCATTCAATCAGAAATATTTTGACGTTTTAAAAAAAGAAACTGATAAGCACGACATTGTAATATTCTCTGGAGAATTAACCACCAAGTGGTTAATAGAAATAATTACATTTTGTAAAGATTTGAATAAACCGTTGATTATAAGAACAACAGGAACAATAACAAATATTCCAGAGTTAACCAGTAGTCTGTTAAAGTATGTAGAAACTATTTTGGTACATTCAAACTCTAATTATCAAAAGATATTAAAAGTAGTTCAGGATAATATTGTTATTATAGATCAAACAACATTATTCGAAAAGGAATTAGTTCGCATAGAAACAAAAAAAACTACTGATCATTTAACTTATGGATATTTAGGTAGGTTTTCTAAAGAAAAAGGTATTGTAGAAGTACTTAAAGTATTTAAAAATCTAAATAAAAAATTAATTATAGCAGGAAATGGTCCTTTGTTAGATGAAGTAAAAGAGGCTACAGAAAACAATACATCTATAGAATACATAGGAGAATTGTCAGGACAAGAAATAGTTGCGTTTTTCAAGCTTATAGATATTTTAATAATTCCTTCATTGGAAGAGTCAGGGCCTTTGGTAGGTATTGAAGCTATGGTTGCGGGGAAAATTATTCTATCGACAAGAGTTGGAGCTATGATGGATCGTTTAGAAAAAACTGATAATCAATTTTGGTTTGATATTAAAAATGAGAATAGCCTTGTAACTGAAATAAAAAGAATTGAAAGTATTGATACTGAGTCTTTAGAAAATATTAGGCATAAAACAAGAAAGGTTTATAATCTAAGATATTCAAGAGATATTATTGCTGAAAAGTATTTAGAAGTAATTAATAATACCCAAGAAAAAAATAGTTAATATGAAAATCCTCATGGTGGCCATACCAAATCATCATTTTTTTCAATGGGTTAATCAATTGAAAGATTCAGGTCATGATATATTCTGGTTTGATATTACTGATGGCGGACCACAAGTTGAGAGAATAAATTGGGTTACTCAAATTAAGGGATGGAAATTAAAACAAGATTACCCCTTTAGGTCAACAATTAAAAAACAAGGCCCCAGATTATATAAATTTCTTCAAAAATTTAATGAAAGAGACGTTACTCAAGTTTTTAAGAAAACAGTAAATGAGATAAAACCAGATATTGTACATTGTTTTGAAATGGAATTATCTGGATTACCAATAATAGATGTGATGGATAAAAATGATATCCCATTTGTATATTCATCTTGGGGAAGTGATATGTTTTTTTTTGAAGAACTTGGTTTAAATAAAATAAAAGTACAGCAATTTTTAAATAGAGTAAATTATTTAATTACAGATTGCAAACGTGATTACGAACTAGCAAAAGTCAACGGCTTCAACTCAGAATTTTTAGGTGTCTTTCCTGGAAATGGTGGACTTACAATAGATGTTTCTAAAATAAAATCTGTTTCAGATAGAAATATCATTTTAGTTAAAGGCTATGAAGATGGTGTAGGCAAAGCAATCAAGATATTAGAGGCCTTAGAGTTACTTTCTGATGAAATAATAAATAATTACCAAATTATAATTTATAGTGCAGATCAATCGGTTTCAAACTATATTAAAAAATCGAGAAAATTAAATGAATTACATATTACTATATATCCTAGGAATGGATTTATAGATAATCAATTAATTTTAGAACTGATGGGGAAAAGTGTCTTGCATATAGCTAGTAGTATTTCCGATGGTATGCCTAATGCATTGTTGGAAGCTATGTCCATGGGAAGCTTTCCTATTCAATCTAATCCCGGGAGAGTTTCAGAAGAAATTATTACTCATAATAAAAATGGGTTTTTAATCAATAATCCTTCAGATCATCAAGAAATTGCATCACACATAGAAAAGGCTTTAGGAAACAAAGTTCTAAGGGAAGAAGCACAAAAAATTAATGTGAATTTTATAAATAAACATTACAATAGAGCCGTTTTAAAATTTGAATTAATTGATCTTTACAAGAAAATTAATAAAGCAATAAAAAATTAATGGAGCTGTCATTTCTTATCGTAACAAAAAATAGGCCTGAGGAATTAAGTTTTACTTTACGTAAATTAAAAAGCTTGATTGACTTAACCGTACATGAAGTTTTAGTTTTAATAGATAATTGTAAAGAAACAGAAGCCATAGTTCAAGAATATGATTGGGTGAATTGGGAAATTTCTAATAAGAGTATTAGTGCATCTCCAGCTAGAAATATTTTATACAAAAAGGCAAAAGGTAATATTTTTATTGGTTTAGATGATGATGCACATCCAATTAGCCAAAATTTTATTTCAAGTATAGAAAACGAATTTCAAAATAATGAAAACCTTGGTATTATAGCTTTTCAGGAGGTTAGAGGTTTATTCGATTCAGATGAAATAGCATTAAAACATATAAAACAAGAAGAGCCTTTTTTTACCAACGATTTTGTAGGATGTGGTTTCGCTATAAAAAAAGACGTCTATAATGCTACAAATGGTTTTCCTAAATGGATGGATATTTATGGAGAAGAGCCAGCATTAGCTATTGAAGTATTAGATTTAGAATATCAAATATTATATAAAGGTAGTATTATCGTTAACCATAGAGTAGATGTCGAAAAGAGAAAAATACAAGGAAGAAACTATTTTAGATTTGAACACCAACTTAAAAATTCGATTAGATATTTTTTGGTGTATTATCCAAACCCTATTATAAAAATAATAAAGTTACTAATACATAATTTTAGGAAGTACGCACTTTCAGATTTTAAGTATTTTAGATTGTTTTTAAAAGTGTGTGTATCTAATTTATTTCAAATATTTAATATTTTGAAGTTTAGATCACCAGTTAAAAAAGAAACACTATATAAAAAAAGAACTTTAACAAGTTTAAAATATTGATAGTTAGTTGCCTTAATTTTAATAAGAACTAACTTAGTTGTCTTCCTTTTATACTAAAAATAAATATTTTCAGTCGAAAAGTGTATTTTAGCGACTGTTAAAGACATGTTTACTATGAGAAAAATTGGATTTATACCGCTTAGAAAAGGGTCTAAAGGCATTCTTAATAAAAATAAGCGAAAAATGGTTGGTAGGCCTTTATTTACATGGGTTTTAGGTGAGGCTATTTTTTCTGAACTTGATGAAGTGTTTGTTTATACTGATGATGAGACTATTATAGAATTTATTAATAAAGAATACTACTGGACAAACAAAATTAAAGCCTTATTAAGAAGTAAGGAAAGTGCTAACGATACAGCTTCGACCGAGTCAGCTATTTTAGAATTTTGCGAAACTACCAACTACAATTTTGATGTATTCTGTTTACTTCAAGCTACATCACCTTTTACTAAAAAGGATGACATAAATAATTGTTTAAAAGAAATTGGGAATGATTTTGACTCAGCATTGACTGTGGTTAAAACACACCGTTTTTTGTGGGATGAATCAGGAAACCCAATAAATTATAATCCTCTTGAAAGGCCAAGACGTCAAGATTTTGAAGGTTTGCTAATAGAAAATGGTGCTGTTTATGTCGTAACGAAAAACGCTTTAAAAAAACATAAAAATCGACTGGGAGAAAATACAGCTATAGTGAAAATGCCCGAAGATTCTTTGTTAGAGATTGATACTGAATCCGATTGGGTTGCCGTTGAAAGTTTGTTAATTGAAAGGCAAAAACGTTATAAGGAATCTCAAAAAATCACACACGTTGTTTTTGATGTAGATGGTGTTTTTACAGATGGTACAATTTCATATACAAAAGAAGGTGAGCATACGAAGGTTTTCGATATGCGAGATGGTATGGGAATTGAAATCTTAAAACAATTTGATATTGAGGTTATGGTGATGACCTCTGAAAACTCCGAACTTGTTGCAAAACGCATGAAAAAGTTGAAACTTAAACATGTATTTCTAGGTGTAAAAGATAAGTACACCTTACTCAATCAGGTTATGCAAGAAAAAGGCAAAACATTAAACAATGTGGCTTATGTTGGAGATGATGTAAACGACTTAACCAATATTTGTAGTGTAGGCTGGTCCTTAGCACCCAATAATGCTACGGATATAGTAAAACAGCATGCAGATATAGTACTTTCTAAAAACTCGGGAGCAGGAGCTATTCGTGAAGCATGTCAATTTATAATGAATTATAATAAAAGGTTTTAAAAAAGCCCTTAAATTTTATGGACACATATAAAAAGCCCTATATAATAGCAGAGATAGGATGTAATCACAAAGGAGATATAGAGATAGCCAAAGAACTTATAAAAGTGGCTAAAATATTCTGTAATGTTGATGCAATTAAATTCCAAAAGAGAAATAATATAGAACTACTAACCGAAGAACAATACAATCAACCACATCCAAACCCTGTTAACTCTTATGGTGATACTTATGGTGCTCATCGAGAGTATTTAGAGTTTGATCTTAGTCAGCATAAAGAGTTAAAGTCGTATTGTAAAGATATAGGAATTACTTATTCTACATCTGTATGGGATCTAACTTCAGCTAAGGAAATAGCATCTTTAAACCCTGAGTTTATTAAAATTCCATCAGCATGTAATAATAATATAGAAATGTTAGAATGGTTATGTCATAATTATCAAGGTGAATTGCATATTTCTACAGGAATGACAACTAAAGATGAAATAGAAGATTTAGTTTCCTTTTTTAAAAAAAATCATAGAAATAAAGACTTGGTACTTTATAATTGTACATCTGGCTACCCAGTGCCTTTTGAAGATGTATGTCTGTTAGATATCAATTTATTAATAGAAAAGTATAAAGATGACGTGAAACACATTGGTTTTTCAGGACATCATTTAGGAATTGCTGTAGATGTTGCTGCTTACACTCTAGGAGCTAATATTATTGAAAGACATTATACTATTGATCGAACATGGAAAGGTACAGATCACGCTGCTTCACTAGAGCCTATGGGGTTACGTAAACTATCCAGAGATGTTAATGCCGTTTATAAAGCGTTGCAGTTTAAAAAGCAAGATGTCTTACCTATAGAGCAAGAACAACGAAATAAGTTAAAAAATCAGAAAATTTAATTTATAAGATTAAAAATGAAGAAAAAAGTATTCGTTTTTTTTCCTGATGGGGTTGGTTTAAGAAATTTTGCATTCACAGAATTTAAAAATATAGGAGAGCAAAAAGGCTTCAATATTACATATTGGAATAATACAGTATTCTCACTTAAAGATAATCTTGATTATAACGAAGTTAAGATTGAAGACCACACAAGTCATCCATTATTATCAATTTATTCAAGAGCAAGGAAGCGAGCTGAATTAAATGTATCAAGAGATAAATTTAATGATGATGTGTACCCAACATATAAATTCCCTTTCAATTATAAAGGCATTAAAAATAGTCTTAAAAGTTTATATACAAAATATTTAATAGGACTGTATTCCTCGGAAAAAGGTATTGTTAAACTTAGACAAAAAATAAATAAATTAGAACGTTCAACCACAAAGTATTCGTATTGTAAAGCACAATTAGAAAAACATAAACCAAATTTAGTGTTTTGTACTACGCAACGAGCAACACAATCTATTAGTGCTTTATTGGCGGCTAAAGATTTAGGAATTCCAACTGTAGCCTTTGTATATTCTTGGGATAATGTACCAAAAGCTATGCAAGTAGTTGAGACCGATTATTATTGTGTGTGGAGCGATTTAATGAAAGAACAGGTATTACAATATTATCCATTTATAAAAGAGAAACAGGTTTTTGTTACAGGAACACCACAGTTTGAACCACATTACGATATAGCATTAAAGCAAACAAAAGAAGCGTTTTTTAATGATTATAATTTAGACATTAATAAAAAATATATTTGTTATTCTGGAGATGATGAAACAACATCGCCCCTAGACCAGTATTATTTAGAAGACCTAGCAAATGCTGTTAGAAGTTTAAATGTCGAAGGTAGAAATCTAGGCATTATTTACAGAAAATGTCCTGTAGATTTTACACCTAGATATAATGCTATTATTGAAGCAAACAAAGATATCATTGAAGTTTTGGATCCTATTTGGAAACAAGTAGGAAAGCAATGGAATCAGGTTTTGCCAACAAAAGAAGATTTTAAAATGCTATATAACGTATGTGAGCATAGCGAATTTGTAACCAATGTATGTTCATCTACAGTATTTGATTTTGTAGCACATAATAAACCTTGTATTTATTATAATTACGAACAACCGCAATTAAAAAAAGGTATTCGAGATATAGGGCAAAACTATAAATATGTCCATTTTAGAAGCATGCCAAGTAAAAATGCAGCAGTATTTTGTGAAGATAAAAACCATTTAAAAGTTTTAGTGAGGCAAATCTTAGACGGAGAATTATCAAACGTGAAAGATTGTGAAAAATGGTATGAGATTGTGGCGGGCAAGACACCAACTAAATCATCAGAAAACATTTGGAACGTTATTAAGTCTTTAGTATAGTATGTTATTTAACTCGTTTGCTTTTCTACTCTTTTTAATTATTGTATTCTTACTTTATTGGTCTGTATTTAGTAAAAAAAATACATATAGAAATTTATTTTTACTAATTGTAAGTTATGTGTTTTATGGTTGGTGGGACTATCGGTTTTTAGGCTTAATTTTATTGAGTACTGTAGTCGATTATTTTATAGGAAGGCAACTAGAGAGAACAGGAATTAAAAAAAAGCGAAAACTACTTTTTATTCTAAGTTTATCAGTTAATTTAGGAACACTAGCTTTTTTTAAGTATTACAATTTTTTTATAGAGAGTTGGGTAGATGCATGGTCAATTTTAGGGTATCATATTGAGAGTTATACATTACATATTATTTTACCTGTTGGAATTTCTTTTTACACATTTCAAACGTTAAGTTATACAATCGATATTTATAGAAAACAGTTAAAACCAACCAACAGCTTTATAGATTTTGCAGCTTTTGTATCATTTTTTCCTCAGTTAGTAGCAGGTCCAATTGAAAGAGCCTCTCACTTATTACCCCAATTCGAAAAGAAGTTTAAGTTTGACTTTAAATTGGCGAAATCAGGATTGCATTTAATAATATGGGGATTATTAAAAAAAGTTGTTATAGCTGATTCTTGTGCCATTTATGTGAACGAAATATTTAAAAATTATGACACATTAAATACGGTGTCTTTAATTTTGGGAAGTGTTTATTTTGCTTTTCAAATTTATGGTGATTTTTCTGGATATTCAGATATGGCTATAGGTATAGCTCGGTTATTTGGTTTTAATTTAAAAAGAAACTTTAATTATCCTTATTTTTCAAGAGATATAGCAGAGTTTTGGCGTAATTGGCATATCTCTTTAACAACTTGGTTTAGAGATTATTTATATATTCCCATGGGAGGGAGCCGCGTTAGCACGATAAAAAAAGTTAGAAACACATTTGTGGTTTTTTTGGTAAGCGGCTTTTGGCATGGCGCTAATTGGACATTTATAGTTTGGGGATTTTTAAATGCATTGTATTTTTTACCATTGTTATTAGCAAAAAAGAATAGAATAAATATTTCTACAATTAAAATGTTAGGAATAAAACAAACCCTTAGTGTTGTTCCCAGAATATTAATAACGTTTTTCTTAACATGTTTTGCTTGGATTTTTTTTAGAGCAGACAGTGTAGAGGTGGCTTTTAAGTATATTAGCAATATGGTTAATTTTAATTTTGGAATTGAGTTTCTTGGCCATGAACGCTATTCAGTAGAATTATTATTATTGTTAGTGCCGTTTGTTTTGGTTGAATGGTTTAATAAACTATATGAAGAGCCTATTTCTAGAAATTACGAATTTATAAAACTGAGTTTATGTATTTTGGTGATTTTCATGTTTGGTAGTTATTCTAATCCTCAAGATTTTATATATTTTCAATTTTAAATGACACAATTTTTTAAATATATAATCGGAGTCATTCTTATCGTTTTAGCGTCTTTGTATGTAGCAGATAAAGTATATACTCATATTAACTCAGTGTATTATTCTGATACAAAATTTCAATTCATAAGAAGCTTTCAAGATAAAAAAGTAGATTACATTTTTTTAGGATCTTCAAGAGTCGAAAACGGTATAAACCCTTTAGTCATAGATTCTATTACAGGAGGACATGCGGTGAATTTTGCTGTTCAAAGTTCTAAGATTAGTGATATGCTACTTATTTTAAAACTTTTAGACGAATATAATGTTTCTTATCAAAAAGTTTTTATTCAAATAGATTATATATATAATTTCCAAAATCAATATTCAAACGTATTAGATTACGAATTAATACCTTTTTATAATTCAAATAAAGTAATACAAAACCATTTAGATAAATCGAACAAGTTTAACAGTTTTGAATTTTCTTTTCCGTTTATGCGTTATGCTCTTTATGACCAGAAAAATGGTTTCAGAAGGCTAGTTTCAAATTTTAAAAAATCACCTTCAGCATTTAGTTATAATAATGGGTTTAAGGAGTTACATGGTACTAGTTCTAAAAATACACATGATTTACCAAGTTATATAATTGAAAATAATTCGGATTTTGAAAATTTAAAAGCTTACATTTTCAAAAATAAAATTAACGCGTCATATTTTTGTTCTCCGATAAGAAGAGATACAAAAAACCTTGATTTTATTGATAAATTAACTCAGAAAATACCAGATTTAATTAATTATACTGGGATTATTAAAAACGAAGCATATTTTATAGATAATATTCATTTAAACGAAAAAGGCGCATACAAGTTTTCTGAAATTTTTGCTAACTATATATTAAATCAATCATATTAATCTCAATGAAAGTAGGTTATATAACATCAGAATATCCACATCCTAAAGTTAAACAAGCTGCAGGAATAGCCACTAGTATTAAAAATCTTAGTATCGCTTTGGTTAAGAAAGGCGTTGAGGTCGTGGTATTTGTATATGGTCAAAATAACTCTGAAATAATTTATGATGAAGGGGTTGAAATACATCTTATCAAGAAAGAAACTTATAGAGTGTTTGCTTGGTATTACTACAGGAAGCACATTCAAAACTATGTAAACAAAATAGCAGAAAAAAAGAATATAGATATTTTAGAAGCTGCGGATTGGACAGGGATATCAGCTTTTATGAACCTTAGAGTACCTTTGGTTATTCGCTTTCATGGAAGTGATGCTTACTTCTGTAAATTAGAAAATAGAAAGCAAAAGTTTAAAAATTTCATGTTTGAGAAGATGGCTTTGCATAAAGCTAAAGCTTATATAGCTCCCACGACTTATGCAGGAATTGAAACCGCAAAGATATTTGGGTTAAATAAAAATAAAATTAAAACCATTCATTATGGTCTACAATTAGAAAATTTTGAAAATAATACACCAAAAGTTTATTATAGGAATACCATATTGTACATAGGTACTATTATAAGAAAAAAAGGTGTTTTAGAATTAGCAGAAATATTTAACAAGGTATTAAAACAAAACTCCGAAGCACGATTAATCCTTATAGGGAATGATGCTTCCGATATAAAAACAGGTGAAAAATCCACTTATAAATTAATGGAGCAGATTCTTTCAAAAGAAGCCAAAAAACGTGTTGATTATTTAGGCAAAATACCTTACTCAAAAGTAAAGCAATATATTAAAAATGCGCATGTTTGTACTTTTCCATCTTTTGCAGAAACTTTGGGTATGGTAACAATAGAATCTATGGCCATGCAAAAACCAGTAGTTAATACCAGTATTGGCTGGGGACAAGAACTTATTGATGATAGTGTTAATGGCTATCTGGTACATCCAACAGAAATAGACGAATATGCAAATCGATTACTTGAACTACTCAATGATGAAGATTTATGTTTAAAAATAGGTAACGCTGCGAGAGAAAAAGTAGAAATACTTTTTGATATTGAAAAAAATGCAAATATAAATATTGAATATTATAAATCTATTATATCATGATGTATCTAATTCATCAAAATAATAGGTTGTTGAGGATTCTTGATAATGAATTCAAAGCAATTAGTTTTAATAAAAAACGAAGCATCACTGAAGCTTTATATGAATTGGCACAATGCTTTCCTACTGAAATTATTGTTTGGTGCCATAAAGCTTATATGGACTTTATTAATAAAAAGCATATTAACAATATTTTTCACCACAAACGTATTTTAGCTTCATATACTGTAAGTGATAAAAACTATATATCAAAACAAATAGGTTTTGTTGATCAATCAGTATTTATTAAAGTAAATAAAGAAGTTACTTACCCAACATGGCTTATGAGTAGTGATATTGGGGGAATACATGCAGAAATTTTAATTACAGTTTTAAAAGATTTTAAGAAGCATAACAATTTTGATTATTTTCTTAATTCGCTAGCAAAATCGGCGATGTCTCAAGGATTATTTTGTTATTCCGAACCTCATTTTTTTATTAGTAAACCAAAAGCAATTAGTCATAATCAAATATCAACGTTAGAATTGTTCAAGTTTGTAAAATCCCATTATAAATGGGTTTGGGTATATTTATTAATGTTGTGCTATCTAATCTATTTAAAAAAACTACCAATAATACCATTTGTTAAAAGCTTATTTTCAAATCGAAAATCATATGATTTGGACTTTAATACAATAACTTTAAACTCTTCAAGGAAAGTTATTGATAAAAAAGAGATAGACGTTATAATACCAACTATAGGTAGAAAAGTGTATTTATATGATGTACTAAAAGATTTATCGAAACAAACCATTTTACCAAAAAATGTTATCATAATTGAACAAAATCCAGATAAAAATTCAAATACAGAATTAAACTTTTTAACAGACGAAAGCTGGCCATTCAAGATAAACCATAAGTTTACTCACCAAACAGGTGTATGCAATGCCAGAAATATAGGTATTAACTTAGTACAAAGCGAATGGTTGTTTTTAGGTGATGATGACAATAGATTTGAACCCAATTTAATAGAGAACATTTTTGAAGAAATAGAAAAAACAGGTTCTAAAGTTGGATCAACAGTTTATTTAAAATCGGATGAGAAGCAGACTTATACTAAAACAGCACAAACCCCGGTTTTTGGAGGAGGAAATAGTTTTGTTAAATCTAGTGTAATAAATAATGTGAAATTTAATTTACAATATGAATATAATTATGGCGAAGATTCCGATTTTGGAATGCAGATACGTAATTTAGGTGAAGATATTATATACTTTTCTAATATAAGAATAACACATTTAAAAGCTCCTGTGGGAGGTTATAGAATAAAAGTTGAACATCCGTGGGAAAACGAAAAGCATATGCCCAAACCTTCCCCAACAATCATGTTATTTAATTTAAAATATCTAACAAAACAACAAAATCAGCTGTACAAATTATTACTTTTTATTAAATTTTATAAGAGCCAGTCAATTAAAAACCCATTTAAGTATATTGCTAGTATGAAAAGAAAATGGCAAACAAGTTTAAAATGGGCAGACACTTTAAAAAAAAGGAATGCTTAAGCTTTTTACAGATATAGATTTATTAACAGAAGAAAATCGTGGTTTAGTTTTTCCACTATTATTTGATTTGCATTATGGGTATAATGAATATTTAAGAGATTATTACACTATTGTTAAAGATATAAATGATTCTGATGTAGCAATTTTTCCTTTAGAGTATTCTTATGGATTGAAACATCATAAATCTCTGGTAAACGACTTTTTAACTAAAGCAAAAACTTTAAACAAAACGATTTGGGTTTATTCAGGAGGTGATTTTGGGTTTACAATAAACGATGAAAGTATTTTCACTTTTAGATTGAGCGGATTTAAAAGTAAGCTAAATAGCCAAACAGTTATTATGCCCTCTTTTATCAATGATCCTTATGACGCGTATTTAAAACAAAAATTTGCAACTATTAATAAAGAAAAACTTCCTAGATTGGGTTTTGTTGGTCATGCCAAAGGAGGACTTAAAAAGTACGTTAAAGAACTTTTAAGCTTTCTTAAAGTGAATATAAAACGTATTCTTTTAAGCGAAAATAAGGATTATCAGTCATTTTATCCATCAAGTATTAAACGTGCTAAGTATCTAAAAAAACTTTTTGAATCAGATTACATAATAACAAATTTTATTTTACGAAGTGATTATAGAGCGGGTTTTAAGAATAAGGAACAAAAAGAAAATACTACAGCAGAATTTTATCAAAATATATACAATAATCCATATACCTTTTGTCTAAGAGGAGCTGGTAACTTTTCGGTTAGATTTTATGAAACCTTAGCTGTTGGTAGAATACCTGTTTTAATAGATACAGATTGTGAATTACCTTTGTCACATAAAATAAAATGGAGTAAGCACTGTGTAATAATTAAAGAAGAAAACGATAAATCGATGGTTGAAAAAATTCAAGATTTTCATAGTAGATTTAGTGAAGAAAGTTTTATTGAGTTTCAAAATAGCAATAGGTTTTTATGGAAAAACCTTTTAAGAAGAGAACATTTTTTTAAAGAGGTACATGATGATTTCTTATTAAAAAACACAAATAATAGCTTATGAAGTTTTCATTAATAATATGTACATATATGAGGTGTGAAGCTTTGTCGAAGCTTTTAATGTCAATTCAAAACCAAATAGTTTATCCAAATGAAATACTGATTGTAGATGGATCAATTAATGATGAAACAAAGCAGTTTTTGGAAAAGAACTTCTTTGAAAATTTAAAGTATTATAAAGTAGAAGAAGCACAAAGAGGTTTAACAAAACAAAGAAACTATGGGATTAATTTAATCTCAAGTGAATCTGAGATCGTTTGCTTTTTGGATGATGATGTTATTTTAGAAAAAGAATATTTCAAAAATTTAATAAATACCTACAAAGACAAAAAAGATGCCCTGGCTGTTGGTGGTTATATTACAAATGAAGTTGTTTGGGAAAAGTCAGATGAGAAAGGACAAAAGAATAAATATTATTATGATGGATGGATGCGAAATGAGTCATCTAGATTTAAAATAAGAAGTCTTTTAGGTTTACAACCAGATGCAAAACCTGGGTTTTTGCCTACCTTTGCCCATGGGCGTTCTATAGGCTACTTACCTCCTTCAAATAAAATATATAATGTTGAATTTTTTATGGGAGGCGTGTCATCTTACAAAAAATTACTCTTCGATAAAATTAAATTTTCTAATTACTTTCATGGGTATGGTTTATATGAAGACTTAGATTTTTGTCTAAGAGCCTCTAAGTTAGGAAAGCTATACCTCAATACAGCCGCAAAATTAGAACATCATCATGAAGAATCTGGACGTCCAAATAAATTTATTTTTGGAAAAATGATTGTTAGAAATAGTTGGTATGTTTGGAAAGTAAAATATAAAAACCCGACATTTAAAGCCGTTTTTAAATATCATTCTACCGTATTATTGCTTATATTAATTCGCTTTGCAAATAGTTTTTATGGTAATAATAAAAAACAAGCGTTTACAGAAACCTTAGGAAGATTAAAAGGATGGTTCTCTTTATTTTATAACAAACCAAAACTTTCATGACAAAAATAGAATTTTTAAAAGAAAACTTAATTAACCCATCTACAGGAAAAGGATGTAAATCTTTTGAAGAGAATGAAGTGATTTTTGAATGCGGAGGAAAGTCAGACGTGTTAAATAATATACCTATCATCATTGATGAATCAACGAGCATATTTAAATCAAAAGACATATTAGAGAAGGCTCCAACAACTCAAAATTCAAATTACAGAAAAGATAATTTTAAAAATACGTTTCGTAAAAAAATACTACCATCCTTATCTAAAGACTTTTCTTTTAAAAAACGATATACAGAATTAGCTAAACAATTTGAAAACAAGCGAATTTTAGTTATTGGAGCTGGAGACAAGATAGATTTTTACAATGAAATTTTTAAAAATGCTTTAGTTATAACTTCAGACGTTCATTTACAATTTTCTCCAGATTTAGTTTTTGATGCACATCAAATTCCATTTCAAAATGCTAGCTTTGATTTAATTATAGCTTCTCAAGTTTTAGAGCATACTTTCAAACCGTGGATAGTCGCTAATGAGCTGCAACGTGTGGTTAAAATTAATGGGTTTTTATTAGTAGAAGTTCCTTTTAACTTTCCTTATCACAGCCCTCCTTACGATTTTTTTAGATTCACATTCACAGGTTTAAGAAGTTTATTCCATAAATGTAGTTTGCATAATTATGAAGCTTCAGAAGGCAGTGCCAGTGCAGTAGCAACATTTAATTCTCAATTTTTAATAGATTTATTTAAAAACAGATATTTAAGAATGATTGTATTGTTTATCTCCAGACTATTATTTGGTTGGTTAAAATATATTGATTTACTAAAATCTAGAAAAAATTATTTTAGTATGATTTCCCCTATGGGATTTAATATGGTATTTACAAGAGATGAAAAAGAAAGAACTAATGAAGAGCTACTTAATGAGTTTTATAAATTGAAGGTTTAAGGATGAAATTCACGATTATCACACATGTTGAACATAAATCAAAAGAGGATGTATTCTACGCTTACGCTCCATATGTGAGAGAAATGAATTTATGGTTAAAACATATTGATGAACTTGAAATAGTAGCTCCATTATCATCCAACCCTATATCAAAAATAGACATTTCTTATAAACACCAGCATATTATCTTTAGATCAATACCTTCTATTGAGTTTACTTCCGTTAAAACTATTTTAACATCGATAATTAAAATTCCAGTTATTCTTTTTCAACTTATTAAGGCATTTCAGAAAACGGATCATATTCACTTACGTTGTCCGGGAAATATAGGGCTATTAGGGTGCATTATTCAGTTTTTCTTTCCAAAGAAAACAAAGACGGCTAAATATGCTGGAAATTGGGATCCCAAGTCAAAACAATCTTTTAGTTATAGATTGCAAAAATGGTTGTTATCTAATACATTTCTGACTAGAAATATAACAGTTTTAGTATATGGTCAATGGAAAAATCAAACTAAAAATATAAAATCATTTTTTACAGCAACATATTCAGAAAATGAAATTAGTGTTCCAAAATCAAGAAATTATTCTAAAGCTTTAAAATTTATTTTCCTTGGAAGTTTGGTTGAGGGCAAAAGACCTTTATTAGTGATAAAAATTATTGAAGCTCTTTATAAAAAAGGTAAAGAAGTTTCTTTGGAGGTTTATGGAGAAGGTGTTTTAAGTAAAGAACTTGAAGATTACATTGTGAATAATAACTTAGAAAAAAGAATTAATTTGCATGGAAACAGAGAGAAAAACGTTATCAAGAATGCATTAAAAGAAGCTCATTTTTTAATATTACCATCAAAATCTGAAGGTTGGCCAAAAGCGGTTGCAGAAGCTATGTTTTTTGGAGTTATTCCAATTTCAACATTAATATCATGTGTCCCATACATGTTAGATCATGGAAGTAGAGGCATATTAATAGAAAGCAGTTTAGACAAAGCAGTTAAAACTATTGAAGAAACATTAAATAATGGAGAAAAATATTTGGAAAAGATGTCTTTAGAGGCTTCAATATGGTCTCAAAATTATACATTAGAGGCTTTTGAAACGGAAATTAAAGAATTGTTGTTTTAATTAATTATATGAGAGTACTACAATTAATAGATTCTTTACAAATTGGTGGAGCTGAGCGCGTTGCAGTGAATATTGCAAATGCCTTAATAAATGAAAAAGTAACATCGTTTCTTTGCGCAACAAGAGAAGAAGGGTTACTAAAAAAAAGTCTTTCAGAAAATGTTGAATATAAATTTTTAAATAAAAAGAAAACGATTGATTTTAGTGCAATTATTCGATTAAATAAATTTATTAAGAATAATAATATAGATATAATTCATGCACATTCTACTTCATTTTTTTTGGCAACAATTATAAAATTATTTAACAGAAAAATCACTGTTATTTGGCATGACCATTATGGTAATAGTGAGTTTTTAAAGGACCGAAAGTTTAGAGTTTTAAAGTTTTGTTCAGTATATTTTTCTCATGTTTTCAGTGTTAATAGATCTTTAGAAGCATGGGCCAAAGAAAACCTAAAAGCTAAAAGTGTTTCTTACCTTTCAAATTTTGCAATAATAAATAAAACTTTAAAAAATACTAAGTTAAAGGGGCGTGATGGAAACCGTATAATTTGTTTAGCTAATTTAAGACCCCAAAAGGATCATTTTACACTTTTGGAAGCCTTTAAAAAAGTAATTGACTTATATCCCAATTGGACTCTGCATTGTGTTGGTAAAGACTTTAACGATGAATATTCTAGGTTAATTCATCATAAAATTGATGATATGGGGTTGAAGGATAATGTTTTTTTATATGGCAGCAAACCTGATGTTTTTAATATTTTAAATCAATGTGAAATAGGCATTCTGTCTTCAAAATCCGAAGGTTTACCATTAGCTCTTTTAGAATATGGTTTATCAAAACTAGCCGTTATATCAACAAAAGTTGGTGAATGTAAAATGCTAATAAAAAATAATGTTACGGGATTATTGATATCACCATCAAAGCCAAAAAAAATGTTTGATGTTATATCTTTGTATATTGAAAATATACAATTGAGAATCAAGCATGCAGAAGGTTACAATAAACATATTTTAGATAATTATTCCGAAAAAGCCCAGATAGAGACCATATTGAAAACTTATAATACTTATAACTAAGCTATATTGAAAAACTTTGATTATATAAAAATAATTTTTTTACATATTCTTATAGGATTTGCGATATATAGTTTTGAAATATTATCCAAGGTATATTTATTAGGGATATTTATTTATTTTACTCGTACCATATTCAGAACTAAACCATCTCAAAGGGCATTAAAAGTTTTAATAGCATGCGCTTATGTTATTGGTTCTGAGGTATTCCTTAGAATGACAGGAGGTAGTCCTTTATATGAGACTTCAAAATACATGGTAATTTTATTCTGTTTAATTGGGATTGTTACAGTTAAACAGAAAGAACAGCCTTTAGCATACATATTATATCTTTTTTTTCTTATACCAGGAATATTAGTAGCAGGATTTAATGTAACAGAACAAACGACGCTAAGAACAGCTATTGCATTTAATTTAAGTGGGCCTGTTTGTTTAGGCATTGCTGCAATTTTTTGTTTCAAATTAAAAATAGCATATCAGGATATTCATAAAGTGCTATTTTTTATGGCTTTACCTTTGGTATCAACAGTTGTTTATTTATTTTTTTATACACCAGATATTAGAGAAACTGTTACTGGTACTGGATCTAATTTTGCAGCTTCAGGAGGCTTTGGACCAAATCAGGTAGCAACGGTTTTAGGTATAGGTATGTTTGTATTTAGTATTCGTTTCTTTATGCTATCTCCGTCATTATTTCTCAAAATAATAAATGGTGTTCTTCTTGCAGTTATAAGCTATAGAGGGATTGTAACATTTAGTAGGGGGGGCATTATAACAGCGCTTTTTATGATTGCAGCCTTCCTTTATATTTATTTTAATAAAGTAAATATTAAGGCTAAATTTAGAATCAGTAGAACCGTATTTGTATTTATAGGAATTGGATTAATGATTTGGCTATATTCTTCAATGCAAACAAGTGGTTTTATAGATAAAAGATATGCAAATCAAGATGCTTCAGGAAGAGAAAAAGCAGATATATCGACAGGAAGGGTTGAGTTAATTTCTTTTGAGATAGATGAGTTTTTAAAAAATCCAGTTTTAGGAGTTGGTGTTGGTAAGGTTAAAGAGTTGAGACAGCAAAAAGAAGGCGTTGTAGTGGCTTCTCATAATGAAATGAGCCGTATTCTTTCAGAACATGGTTTATTTGGTTTAATAGCTTTATTGATTTTATTATTAACGCCATTGATATTTCGGTTTAAAAATAGATCCAATGTATTCTTTTACTCATGTTATATTTTCTGGTTTTTAACTATTAATCACTCCTCGATGCGTATTGCTGCTCCAGCGTTTATATATGGTCTTAGTTTGATTGATCTACAATTCAAAACAAGTATTAAAAAAAAACAAATTAAAAAGCTAAAAATAGCCAACATAAAATAAAAAATACCTAGTTGAAGACTATTGTTTACATAGGGAATAAAATGAATGATGATAAAAAAAGTAATTTATCTTCAATTGATTTATTATCAACGTTATTTACAAAAAACGGATTTCAAGTTTATTCAGCATCACATAAGAGTAATATTTTTATTAGACTTATACATATGCTATGGACTTGTTTTAAATTTAGAAATAAAGCTGATTATGTTTTAATTGATACATATAGTACTTTAAATTTCTATTATGCCTATTTTGTAAGCTCGCTATGTCGTATTTTTAAAATGAAATACATCCCCATTCTCCATGGAGGAAATTTACCATACAGATTGATAACGACTCCTTCGTTATCTAGAGCTATATTTAATAATGCTTATATTAATATAGCTCCTAATTTATATATTGAATCAAAATTTGAAGCTTCTGGTTATACAAATATTAATTGCATTCCAAACTCAATAGAGCTAAATAATTACGTTTTTAAAGAAAGAACTTTTGATAAAGTAAAACTGTTATGGGTACGTTCGTTTTCAAAAATATATAACCCTTTGTTAGCAATTAAGGTTTTAAAAGGCTTAAAGGATATTAATATAGATGCAGAACTTTGCATGGTTGGTCCAGATAATGATGGAAGCATGCAAGAAGCAATGAATTATGCAAAAGAATTAAAGGTAGAAGTCATTTTTACAGGAAAATTATCAAAACAAGAATGGATAGAGAAGTCTAAAGATTATAATATTTTTATTAATACCACTCATTTTGATAATATGCCTGTTAGTGTTATAGAGGCAATGGCCTTAGGATTACCTGTTATTTCTACTAATGTTGGAGGTATACCTTACCTAATAGAAGATAGCCTTACAGGTATTTTAGTAGAGCCAAATTCAGAAAAAGTATTTATTAAAGCGATTCAAGGATTGTTAAATTCACCAAAAGAATCAAATGTAATGGCTATAAATGCCAGAAAAAAAGTAGAGCAATTAGATTGGAATATTATTAAAAATCAATGGAATAAAGTGTTAAAATAAATTTTCGCTTAATAATATGAATATAGTTATCTTTATCATCTCTCATTTTATTTGTAAAAATGTCCAACCGCAGTATTCATTTTAATATTTCAGAACGTAAAGTTTTACTGCGCATTTTCGATATTGTTTCAATATTGGTTGTGTTATATTTTGTTGGCAATACATTTGATTTTGATTATTTTACTATAACAAAAGAAAACTGGACATGGACTCTTATACTTGTTTTATATATATCAGTATTTGGAACTATTTTTGAGCTTTATGACCTACAGAAATCTAGTAAAATTGAAAAAACTTTTGCTAGTATAGTTGTCACGGTCTCAATTACTGCACTATTTTATTTTTTGACACCATTTTTTACGCCTGTATTACCAGATAATCGCTTGCAAATACTTTATTTTTATTTCGCAATCTTCGCAGCGCTATTTTTATGGAGATTTGCATATGTATCTTTCATTGTTTCTCCTAGGTTTTATAAGAAAGTATTGATTATTGGAGAAACCTCAAATATTGAAACTATTGTTGAAGCTTTTAATAACTCGGATCCTAATTATAAAATTAAGGGCTTTATTAATTGTGATTTAAATAGTTTTAGTTTTGAGTCTGTTAAGTTTAATGCTATTGCAGAGTATAAACCAAGTCAAATACGCCAAGTAATTAAGGACGAAAATATATCAGAAATTGTTGTAGCAAGTTATAATTCAGAATCTATTACTTCAGAAATTTATTACTCACTTATTTCGCTTTTAGAAGAAGGGTTTTCAATAAAAGAATATACACAGGTATATGAAGATTTGGCACAGCGTATACCAGTACAATTTGTAGGAAAAGATTTTTATAAGTATTTTCCATTTAGTAGAAGTAATCAAAATAAATTGTACCTGTTTTTTCGTCGGTTTTTCGATATTATTATTTCTATAATTGGAATTTTAACAGGAGCTATGTTTTTACCACTTATTTTAGTTGGGAATGTTATAGCTAATCGAGGTCCGCTTTTTTATACCCAAGATAGGATAGGGAAAAATGGAAAACCTTTTAAGATTTTAAAATATAGAACTATGATTAAAAATGCTGAAAAAACAGGAGCCGTTTGGGCTCAAAAAGGAGATGCAAGGATTACATTCTTTGGCAAGTTTTTAAGATATTCTAGATTAGATGAGATCCCTCAATTTTTTAATATATTAAAGGGCGATATGAGTTTGATTGGCCCCAGACCAGAACGTCCATTTTTCGTTAAAGAATTATCACAATTATTGCCTTTTTACGAAACGCGACATATTATTAAACCTGGTCTTACAGGTTGGGCGCAGGTTAAAACCAGATATGGATCTTCGGTTGACGATAGTTTACTAAAATTACAATACGATTTATACTATATCAAGCACAAAAGCTTTTTTCTTGATGTAAATATTTTGGTTAAAACCATTAGCACTATGATTTTCTTTAGAGGGCAATAATTTTGTTGTCAGTCTTCATTTGCAGTCGTAGTATTCAACTTTTTTATCTTATTGTAATAATAAATTAAATAAAGATATCTAATAAATAAGGCAATTAGTAAAGGAATTAGCCCAATAGCAAATACTTGCACACCAATAATCCAATGCAAGGTTAATAGGCATAATAGGATTATTAAAAACTTCAAATATTTAATAAACCAACCACTTATTTTTTTTCTAAATAATTGTCGAATAACAAAAATGTTAAGAGTACATGCCCAAAGCAAATTATAATTTTGATGCGTACCTTTATGATCGGTTGCAAACCAAAGTAATAGCAATAGTATCCCTATGATTCCTGTGATGCTAAAAAGGGTAATATCTAACCAAATACTTTGTTTCTTTTTTTTGTAATCCTTATAAGTTATAAAAAGAATGAATCCACCTATAATACCTAAAATGAATAGAGGACTTGTAAAAAAGGTATTTGGTTTTGGGCTTTCTTTTTTAGAATATAAAACGCGGCTTTCTTTTACTAAGGGTGCATCGCTATTTTTTATTAATGCAGAATCAAAAAACTTGTAAATGTTCTCAGGTAAGAACATATGTTCTTCTGCTGTTGCTTTTTTGTCTATAACTGATCCAAGGGCTACATCTATACCTAAACTTCCCCAAGAATTTCTATTGAGATTATTTTGAATTAAAGTCCTAAAAGTAGCTTCTTTATAATCGCTTGGTGTATTGAAAATAATGGTATTATTTAAGCTAACATTTGCAACATCTTTAATTTTTGTAGCACAATTGTCAAAAAAGAAATCGTATAAATACCTTTTATTTTCGGGCTTGTAATTATTTATTAAAAAGTCGTAAAGCTTTTGTTTTTCTTCTTGTGAAAGATTTAGAACTTGTTCTTTAATGCTTCTGTTTTGAGATGTATAACTATAAAAAAAATCTTGATAGCGATCTGCACCTATTAGATAGCTTAATTTTCCCTGAGCAAATTTTAATATAAAATAAGGAGCTTCAAAATCATAAACACCATAGTTAAATACTAAATCAATACCATTTAATCTGTCAGTAATTCTAAAGGCACTATGACCAAAAGAGTCATTTAAAGAAGCACCTGGACCAATAGTTAATACACTAATGCTTGCTTCTTGAGATAACGTGTTTTTTTGAGCTGAGCCAATTGCAGCAAATAAAAAAATAAATAAGAAGAGTAATGTTTTATGCATCTAAACAAATATTGAAGTGGTTTGAACTTTTTTGATTGAAGCGAAAAATAGTAATTTTATTCCCAAATGAAGACTTTTTTGAGTTGCATAGCTTCGCTACGGAGTAATAAAAAGACAAAATGTGAGGATAAAAGAACATTTTGCAGCCAATTATAAAAAGTTTAAACCACTTCATTATCTAAAAATACTAAAATCCAATTTTAAAGAAAATACATTTGAATATAAAGCAACACTTTGGTCTCCAATATCGGTAAAAGCATAATCTATTTGAACACCATTGTATTTGAAGCCTACACCAAAGCTAGGTTGAAAGCTTAGTTGTTCAGAATTGTCAATTTGTAATTCGTTTTGAAAATTTCCCATACCAGCACGCAAATAAACCATGTCTATATATCCAAATTCGAAACCAAGCGCGGGATTTACACTGGCAAAAGATGATGAAATAATATCATTGTTTTCTTCAAAACGAACATTTAAATTTAATGCTGTTAGTAATGTGTAATCATAGTTAAAATCGATTAGTTTTGAAATACCAATCTGTAATTTTGGAATGGTAATTTCGGTAGTTTCTGGTAACTCTTGATTTTGACCTGCTACTGCATTTTGGATCTTAGCAAATTCGTCTTCATCAATAGCCCAGGCATTAAAAGTTGTGGTAATATCACGAGCCATCACACCAAATTTCCAGTTGTTATTAGTCTCAAACTGTACCCCCAAATCTAAACCGAAACCCCAGGAAGAAGCGAAATCACCAATAACCCTCCGTATTACTTTGGCATTTACACCATATTTTAAACCTTGTACAGGAAGATGCCTTGCATACGAAAATGTTAATCCATAGTCTGCTGTAGAAAATAAACTAATTCTATCATAATTAATATTTCCCTGTTCATCAATAAGTTGAGTCGTGTTTAAAATATCATCAACAGCAAAACGAATTAATGATATGCCTACAGCACTTTGTTTATCTATAGGCATGGCATAAGCAACATAGTCATAATTAGCAATATTTGCAAAATAACTAGAGTGCATTAAAGCTAATTGATTGTCTTCAATTTTTAATAAACCAGCAGGATTCCAATAACCAGAATTAACATCGGCAGAATGAGACGTTACAGCACTGCTCATACCCAAAGCAGCAGCATCCACACCAATGTTCATAAACTCATTAGAATATTTTCTAACAGTTTGACTAAATATTGATACAGATAGTGCACAAAACAATGCAGTTATGTAAGTTTTCAATCGCAATTTTTTTACAAAGATGCACATAATACCTATTTAATCATAAAATATCAGATTTAAACTTGCTCATTTTTCATTTTATTTATCTACCCGTTAATTTCCATAACATATCGTATGTTAATTAATTATAGTATGTAAAAATGGAAAGCAGTAATTATTCTGTATGTTATTTCATAGTTAAATTAGCTTAATTTGTCAATCTATTAAACTTGAAATTATAATAGATATTGTTTAATTCTTGTTTTACACAATAATTGTTTGTTATTTTTACCGAAAGAATTCCTAAATATTAATAGCAATAAGAATCTACATATGAAAAAACATATTCCTAATGCATTAACACTTTTAAACTTATTATGCGGAAGTATTGCGGTTATTTTTGTGATTGATAATAATTTTATTGCTGCCTCTTTATTTGTTTTCCTAGGTATATTTTTTGATTTTTTAGATGGTTTTGCAGCCAGAAAACTAAATGTTCAAAGTGAATTGGGTTTACAGTTGGATTCACTTGCAGATATGGTAACTAGTGGCTTAGTTCCAGGACTTATAATGTATAAATTACTATCGTTAACTATAAACACTTCAGATAAGATAAATAATGATTGGTCTTCGAATACGGATTGGTTGGATTTTAATTTACCAATACTTCCGCTTTTAGGATTATTTATAACATTAGCTTCAGCATATCGTTTAGCAAATTTTAATTTGGATACCGAACAACAAAGTTATTTTAAAGGTTTACCAACGCCAGCAAATACCTTGTTAATAGTGTCGTTACCATTAATAATGGAGTTTCAGAATAATGATTTTATTAATGCCATTATCCTTAATAAATGGTTTTTAATTGGGTTAACGCTTTTAAGTTGTTACATATTAAATGCTAATATTAAATTATTCGCTTTAAAGTTTAAAGATAGGAGCTTTAAAACAAATGCAACAAGATACATTTTTATAATACTTTGTATCGTGTTACTAATTGTATTGCAGTTTGCTGCGATACCAGTTATTATTTTACTTTATATAATCATGTCGCTTATAGGCAATTTAACCTCCAAATAATTACGAATGGCATCAGGATTTTTTGCACTACTAGATGATATAGCAGCTTTAATGGATGACGTTGTGGTAATGAGTAAGATTACTACAAAAAAGACAGCTGGTATTTTAGGTGATGATTTAGCGGTGAATGCTGAAAAAGCTACAGGATTTGTTTCTTCCAGAGAGTTGCCTGTTTTGTGGGCAATTACTAAGGGGTCAGCGCTCAACAAATTAATTATTTTACCGATAGCTTTTTTATTAAGTGCTTTTGCGCCTTGGGCTGTTACCTTATCATTAGTATTAGGAGGGGTTTATTTGGCTTTTGAGGGAGCGGAAAAAATATATGAATTTTTTGTGCCTCATAAACATGCTAAAGAGACTATTGATAATTCAGACTTATCGAAGGAAGACCAATTAACTCTCGAAAAAAAGAAAATAAAATCAGCCATTTTTACTGATTTTATTTTATCAGTTGAGATCGTAATCATTGCTTTAGGGACCGTTTTAGGTAAGCCAATTTTGTTTCAGGTATTGGTTGTAACAATTGTAGCTTTAATTGCAACTATAGGTGTTTATGGGATCGTTGCGCTTATTGTTAGGATGGATGATTTAGGATATAAACTTGTTAGTTATAGTGGTAAGGAAAAAAGTATTTCAAAGGCTATTGGAAACTTTTTAATTAGAGCACTTCCAGTTATTATTAAAAGCTTATCTGTAATTGGTACCATTGCCTTAATTTTGGTAGCAGGAGGCATATTTGTTCATAATATTGAATTCTTCCATCACTTTTTGGAAGTGTTGCCTACTTATATAAAAGATTTTATAGTTGGATTATTGGTTGGTTTAGCTGCTCTTCTAGTAGTTAAATTATTTAAAGCAGTTAAAAAGAAATTATTGAAAGATAAAGGAACAGAAGTATAATAAACTAAAGGAATTAAAGAGTTTAATTGTTTTCTCCAGAGTCTTTATTTTTAGGACTACGTTTAGCCTTTTTTAAGCTTTCGTTTAACATCCACTCAATTTGGCCATTTGTGCTGCGGAATTCATCCGCAGCCCATTTTTCTATAGCTTTAAGCATATCTTCATTTATTCGTAATGCAAACGCCTTTTTCTTAGCCATTTGAGTTATTAATTATTTTGATAAATTTAAAATACAAAAATGTAAATGTATTGTTTATTGATTTAAAGTGCCAGTATTTAAAACAGGAGAAGCATCTTTATCACCGCAGAGTATAACCATAAGATTACTAACCATAGCTGCTTTTCGCTCTTCATCTAAATCTACAATACTTTTCTTTCCTAATTCTTCAAGAGCCATTTCAACCATACTCACAGCCCCTTCTACAATTTTATGTCTGGCAGCTACTATCGCTGTCGCTTGTTGACGTTTTAACATCGCATTTGCAATTTCTTGAGCATACGCTAAATAACCAATTCTAGCTTCTAATACTTCAATACCTGCAATAGATAGACGCTCATGTATTTCTTTTTCTAAAGCTTCACTAACTTCGTTAACACTGGATCGTAGTGTAATATCTTCAGTATGCCCATCATCTGCAAAATTATCGTAAGGATACATGCTTGCCAATTTACGAACAGCCGCATCTGTTTGCACACGAACGAAGTTTTCATAATTGTCTACATCAAAGGCCGCTTTATAAGTGTCTTGGACTTTCCAAACTAAAATCGTACTAATCATAATAGGGTTACCAAGCTTATCATTCACTTTTAAACGCTCACTATCAAAATTACTAGCACGCAGAGAAATTTTCTTTTTTGTGAAGAGAGGATTTACCCAATAGAAGCCATTTTTATTAATAGTACCTACATATTTTCCAAAAAGCAATAATACCCTCGAGTTATTTGGCTGTACCATTACAAAACCAGGTTTAATAGATATCGCAATGATTATAAATAAAATAAAAATGAAATTTTTAGTTATAATTAAGGTAATGATACTTCCAAAAAACATAATTAAAACAACGGATAGCATGAGATATCCGTTAGCGGGTGTAATGATTTTTTCTTCTTTCATGATTTGTGTTTTAATTTAAAATGATATTATTTTGATATCATAAAGATATAAATAAATTTTTGATATTTTGAAATATTTAATGTTGTTTTTTATAAAATTGTTTTTGATTCATAATAGCTATGAGTCAAAAAGTGAGTAAAATATGTGTGTAAAGTAAAAAGAAGAAAAAGATAATCTTAATAGGAGAGACTTGTCTAAAGATTGGACTTATCTACCTGAATAAAAATACAGAAGTGATATAATATTTATAATACTCAAGTGGATTCCTGCCTTCGCAGGAATGACAAAGAGCACAAGAAAAGTGAGAAATAATCAAAAGGCACTTAACTTGCTTGTCTAATCTCGGATTTTCTTCTTGCGAAGTTCAAAATTCTGACCTAAATATACCTTACGTACCATTTCATCGTTGGCTAGCTCTTCTGGCTTACCAGCTTTAAGAATACTACCTTCAAACATTAAATATGTTCTATCGGTAATAGCTAGTGTTTCTTGTACATTGTGATCGGTAATTAAAATACCAATATTTTTTTTGGTAAGCTGTGCCACAATACGTTGTATATCTTCAACAGCCACTGGGTCTACACCAGCAAATGGTTCATCTAATAAAATAAAACTTGGATCTGTTGCTAGGGCACGTGCAATCTCTGTACGTCGACGTTCACCACCCGATAATAAATCCCCTCGACTTTTTCGAATATGACCTAAACCAAATTCTTCAATAAGAGACTCCATTTTATGATGTTGTTCCTGCTTACTTAGTTTTGTAAGTTGTAAAACACTTAGAATATTATCTTCAATACTTAATTTTCTAAAAACAGAAGCTTCTTGTGCCAAATAGCCAATACCATTCTGTGCACGTTTGTACATTGGGTATTTAGTAATTTCTGTATTGTCTAAGAAAATATGACCACCATTGGGTTTTATCAAGCCAACAATCATATAAAAAGATGTCGTTTTCCCTGCTCCATTAGGTCCTAAAAGACCAACAATTTCACCTTGATTAACTTCAAGAGAAACATCTTTAACTACTTTTCGTCCACTATAGGACTTCATCAAATTTTGGGCTTTTAAAATCATAAGTTATATACTGAACGCTAAAAATAGTAAAATCATATACACTATTATAGCAGATGTTCTAATTTTATCTTGTTTGTTATTTTTAAAGGTAGTTAGTGGGGCAAATCTATTTAATTCTGAGCTTCCAAGGCATCCCAAAATTCGTAAGCACGACGTAAATGAGGAATAACTATGGTGCCGCCAACTAAAGTAGCAATGCTTAAAGCTTCAACAACTTCCTCCTTTTTTAAACCAATTTTATAACTGGTTTCCATATGGTATTTTATACAATCATCACAACGTAAAACTGTCGAGGCTACTAAACCTAAAAGCTCTTTCGTTTTAACATTTAAAGCGCCTTCAGCATAAGCATTAGTATCTAAATTGAAGATGCGTTTAATAACCTTGTTATTATCTGCTAAAATTTTATCGTTCATTCTAGAACGATATTCGTTGAATTCGTTAAAAATATCAGACATGTTGTTTTTCTTTTCTTTTTTGATTTCTAATAACAATCTTAGAAATATAAATACTCACTTGGTATAAAATTATAATTGGAATGGCTACAATAACTTGACTGGCAATGTCTGGTGGTGTAATAATAGCAGAAAGTATTAATACAACTACCAAGGCATATTTTCTGTATTTTCTCAATATTTCGGGAGTTACCAAACCTATTTTTGTTAAAAAATAGATGATAATGGGTAGCTCAAAAATTAAACCTGAAGCCAATGCAGAAGAGCGTACCAAGGCAATATAAGAACTAATATCAATTTGATTGTCTACTAAGTCTGCTATACTATAATTAGCCAAAAAGTTAAGTGATAGAGGTGTTACAATATAATAACCAAACAATACGCCTATGAAAAATAAAATTGATGATATAATTATAAAACCACGAGAGTGTTTACGCTCGTTATTATGTAAACCTGGACTAATAAATTTCCAAAGCTGATAAATAACGTACGGAAAAGAAATAATAAAACCTGCTAAAATAGCTGTCCAAATATCTGCTGAAAATTGTCCTGCCATAGTACGATTTTGTATTATCATTGGCATTTCTTCAGCACAAAAGGTGGTGTTAATACCTATAAAATTTGCCGTATTACATAGAAAATGATAGGTTGGGAAAGTCATGTCTAAAGGTGCGAAAATGATTTCCTTAAAAATAAACCTACTAAAAATAAAAGCTAAAGTAGCAACTATTACAACTGCTAAACAAATTCTAATTAAATGCCACCTTAAATCTTCAAGATGATCTAAAAAAGACATCTCATTTATCTCTTTTTTTGCCATTATATAATGCCTTCTTTTATTAAATCGTGTAAATGAATCACGCCTGCATACTTTCCATTTTCTTCAACAAGCAACTGAGATATGCCATTTGCCTCCATAACCTCTAAAGCTTCAACAGCCATAGCGTCAGCGTTAATGCGTTTTGGATTAACACCCATAATATCATTTGCAGTAAGCGATGAAAAATCATCAACTTTACTTAACATTCTACGCAAATCGCCATCAGTAATAATACCTGTAATTTCATCATTTTCTACAACAGCAGTAACGCCTAACATTTTTTCAGTAATCTCTATGATGATGTCTTTTATGTTTGTAGATGGAATTACTTTAGGCTTTTCGTTTACAGATGATATATCTTGAACACGTAAATATAATTTTTTTCCTAAGGCACCTCCAGGATGATATTTTGCAAAATCATTACTAGAAAAACCTCGTAGTTCTAATAAGCAAACTGCTAGAGCATCACCAATAACTAACTGAGCGGTTGTACTCGTAGTTGGTGCTAAATTATTTGGACAAGCTTCTTTTTCAACATAAGCATTTAGAATATAATCTGCTTGTTGTCCTAAAAAGGAATCTTCATTTCCCGTTATAGCAATCATTTTATTGTTAGCACTTTTAATAAGAGGAACTAAAACTTTAATTTCTGGCGTATTTCCACTTTTAGAAATACAAATAACGACATCATCTTTAAGAATAAGCCCTAGATCACCATGAATGGCGTCTGCCGCGTGCATAAAAATGGACGGTGTTCCAGTTGAGTTTAATGTGGCTACAATTTTATTAGCAATAATGGCACTTTTTCCAATTCCTGTAATAATTACTCGACCTTTGGAATTATAAATGAGTTGCACCGCATCGGCAAAATCATCAGTTATTAAATTAGCTAGGTTTGAAATAGCTTGACTTTCTGTATTTATTGTTAGTTTTGCGGTTTGTTTAATAGAATTTTTACTATTCAAAATTTATATTTTTTTTAGTTGATGCTTTTAAAGATTTTATTATCTTTAATGGTAATCAAATTAAATTTTGTTGTACTTTGGATTTTCGTTACAAAACTAACGAAAAAAAAATGAGGGGATCTCTAAACGCGCTATTAAATTAATCATTGAAGTTTTAATATTTTAGTGTATGATAATAAGTAAATAAATTTTTATACAGTTCATGTTATTAACCAAAAGTGATCTGCATTCTGCTCTTAAAAAATATTTTGGATTCAACCAATTCAAGGGCTTGCAGGAAGATGTTGTCGAAAGTGTTTTATCAAAAAATCATACGTTTGTAATTATGCCAACTGGTGGCGGGAAGTCACTATGTTATCAGTTACCTGCATTAATGCAAGAAGGAACAGCTATAGTTGTGTCACCATTAATCGCGTTAATGAAAAATCAGGTAGATGCCATTCGTGGAATCTCTAATGAGGAGGGCGTTGCACATGTACTGAATTCTTCATTGAATAAAACAGAAGTAAAGCGTGTTAAGGAAGATATTGTAAATGGAGTTACCAAATTACTATATGTTGCGCCAGAATCTTTAACTAAGGAGGAAAATGTTGAGTTTTTGCGTTCAGTAAAAATATCTTTCATGGCGATTGATGAGGCACACTGTATTAGTGAATGGGGTCATGATTTTAGACCAGAGTATAGAAATTTACGACATATTATTGCTAGAATAGGAGAAAGTATTCCTATTATTGGGTTAACAGCTACTGCAACGCCTAAAGTTCAAGAAGATATTATAAAGAATTTGGGTATAAGTAATGCGAAAACCTTTAAAGCATCTTTCAACAGACCTAACTTATATTACGAGGTAAGACCCAAAACAAAAAATGTAGATGCCGACATTATTAGATTCATAAAACAAAATGAAGGAAAGTCTGGTATTGTATATTGTTTAAGTAGAAAACGAGTGGAAGAACTAGCTCAAGTACTACAAGTAAATGGTATAAAGGCAGTACCATATCATGCTGGATTAGATGCGAAATCAAGATCTAGCTATCAAGATAAGTTCTTAATGGAAGATGTCGATGTGGTTGTGGCTACTATTGCTTTTGGTATGGGAATAGATAAACCAGATGTACGTTTCGTAATTCATCATGATATTCCTAAAAGTATAGAAAGTTATTATCAAGAAACTGGTAGGGCAGGGCGTGATGGAGGTGAAGGACATTGTTTAGCATATTATGCATATAAAGACATTGAAAAATTAGAGAAATTCATGTCTGGTAAGCCTGTTGCAGAACAAGAAATTGGACATGCATTATTGCAAGAAGTGGTTGCTTTTGCAGAAACATCTATCTCTAGAAGAAAATTTATTTTACATTATTTTGGAGAAGAGTTTGATAATGAGACTGGAGAAGGTGGCGATATGGATGATAATGTTAGACACCCCAAAAAGAAACATGAAGCAAAAGAAGATGCCGTAGTATTATTAGAGACGATAGAAAAAACGAACGAAAAATATAAATCTAAAGACTTGGTAAACGTTATAGTTGGAAAAGAGAATGCCTTAATTAATTCTCATAAAACCAATGAACAGCCATTTTTTGGAAAAGGTAAAGACAAAGATAACAAATATTGGATGGCACTGTTAAGGCAGATATTGGTTGCTGGGTATCTTAGAAAGGATATTGAAACTTATGGTGTTATTAAATTAAGTGACCCTGGTAGATCTTTTATAAAGAAACCATCATCGTTTATGATGACTGAAGATCATATCTTTGAAGGAGAACAGGAAGATGGTACTATTATTACAGCTGCAAAAAGTGGAGGAGCCGTAGCTGATGAATTATTAATGGGTATGCTTAAAGATTTGCGTAAAAAGAATGCAAAAAAGCTAGAAGTACCACCATTTGTTATTTTCCAAGACCCTTCGCTTGAAGATATGGCATTAAAATACCCAATTAACTTATCAGAATTAGCAAATGTGCATGGTGTTGGTGAAGGAAAAGCTAAAAAATACGGTAAAGATTTTGTAGAATTAATCTCCAGATATGTTGAAGAAAATGATATAGTTCGCCCAGATGATTTGGTCGTAAAATCAACAGGAATTAACTCAGCTAATAAACTATATATCATTCAAAATATAGATAGGAAATTGCCTTTAGATGATATTGCTTCATCAAAAGGGATGTCTATGGACGAATTCGTTAAAGAAATGGAAGCTATTGTTTATTCTGGAACTAAATTGAATATCAATTATTGGATTGATGATATTTTAGATGAAGATCAGCAAGAAGAAATACATGATTATTTTATGGAATCTGAATCTGATAATATTGATAATGCTATTGAAGAATTTGATGGCGATTATGACGATGAAGAATTACGTCTATATCGTATAAAGTTTATTAGTGAAGTAGCTAATTAATAATTTCAATCTACAGTCTACAGTCTTCGGTCTTCGGTCTTCGGTCTTCGGACTAATAAAACTTCGTACTTCAAACTTCATTCCTTATCTTTGCGGCTTTAAATAAAATAAAGAACAATGCAAGACGGTTTATACGCAAAATTTAATACAACAAAAGGAGAGATACTTGTTGCTTTAGAATATCAAAAAACACCAGGAACAGTAGGTAATTTTGTTGCTTTGGCAGAAGGTAATCTTGAAAATAAAGTAAAACCTCAGGGGACACCTTATTATGATGGTTTAAAATTCCATAGAGTTATTCCAGATTTTATGATTCAAGGTGGATGCCCACAAGGTTCAGGTTCTGGAAACCCAGGGTATCAATTTGATGATGAATTTCATCCAGATTTAAAGCATGACACACCTGGAGTTTTGTCTATGGCGAATGCAGGGCCAGGTACTAACGGAAGTCAGTTTTTTATCACTCATGTTGAAACACCGTGGTTAGATAACAATCATACTGTTTTTGGTAAAGTAACAGAAGGTCAAGATATTGTTGATGCTATAGCTCAAGGAGATTCTATCGATAGCCTAGAAATAATTCGTGTAGGTAGTGATGCAGAAGCTTATAATGCTGTTGAGTCTTTTAGAACCTTTGAAGGCTCTAGAGAAAAAAGATTGGCAGAAGCAAAACAAGCGGTAGAAGCTGAATTAGATAAAATTGCAACAGGTTTTAATAAAACGGAGAGTGGTTTACGTTATCAAATAATTCAAGAAGGAAGTGGCATAAATGCAGAAACAGGTAAAACAGTATCTGTTCATTATAAAGGGCAATTGCCTGATGGCACTGTTTTCGATTCTTCGTACAAGCGTAACCAACCAATTGATTTTCCTTTAGGTGTAGGTCAAGTAATTCCAGGTTGGGATGAAGGGATTGGTTTGTTAAAAGTAGGAGACAAGGCACGTTTTGTAATACCAAGTCATTTGGGGTATGGAAGTAGAGGTGCTGGAGGTGTAATACCACCAGATGCTACTCTTATTTTTGATGTTGAATTGATGGATGTGAAATAATTTATATTAACATATGGACTTTAAAAACACCTATTTGTAGGTGTTTTTTTATGCAATAATTTGACTTTAATCTATGTAATTATTGATTTCAACTTATGGAGTATGTATTTATTTTGTTCATCGATTATTTTCATTTTTAAAGATTTATAAAGATATTTTTGCACTATGGTTAGCGTTAAGGATACAAGTTTATATTCAGAAGTCATTAAGGAATTTAATTATTCTTTTGGTACTATGTTTGTCTTTAAAGAATACGTAGTTTCTGAAATCAATGAGGGTGTAGTTCTTAATTGGGAAGATCATGCCAAAATTTTCACTAATGATATAGCAAATTTTTTAGGAACCAAAGGCGTTAATACGATTCTTATTTCTAATAGAATTAACTCTTATTCGACTATTGCATCCGACTGGTTGAAATTTTTTAAAAATAACTATAGTTTAAAAGCTTATTTAATTGTTTCGGATGAAAAAACGGCAAGGTTGGGTATCATGACTGAAAATTTATTTTTTAATAAAAAAATAAAAAAATTCAATTCGTTGTATGAGGCTGTAAATTATGTAAAGAGTGGTTTAATTGAAATTAAATAACAATTTATACATTTGCTCTTATGACAGAGCAACAATTAGAAAAACTTAAATACCCGATAGGGAAGTTTAAATGTCCAACACATATTACTAAACAAGATATTGAAAGTTGGATTTCCATATTAGAACACTTTCCAAATCGCTTAGAAAATCTTGTTAAAGACTTAACAGACGATCAACTAGATACGATATACAGACCTGGTGGTTGGACTGTAAGACAGGTGGTGCACCATGTATCTGATAGTCATCATCATGCTTATACCAGATTTAAATGGGCATTAACAGAAGATAAACCGCTTATAAAAGCTTATTTTGAAGACCGTTGGGCAGAACTAATAGATTCTAAAACAGCCCCAATAGAGATGTCAATAAATCATATTAAAGCAATACATTTTAAACTTGTTTATCTTTTAAAAACGTTATCTCTTGATGATTTAAATACTAGTTTTATTCATCCAGAAACAAACTCAGAAATACTTTTAAGTTATAATATAGGTAATTATGCGTGGCACAGCAATCATCATTATGCGCATATAGCGAATTTATTGATGAAAAAAAGTTGAATTTAAAATAGGTAATTATGAAGTTAATAATATTCGTTCTTTTTATTAGTATAAATATAACCTGGTCTCAGACTTCTTATAAGGAGTATTATGATGATGGTTCAATAAAGTTAGAAAGTAGTAAAAAAGATGGCAAATTATATGGGGCTACCAAATACTATTTTCCTTCGGGAAAACTTCAACGGATTGTTTATTATTATGGAGGGAAGGTAAATGGCATTGGGAAGGAATATTATGAGAGTGGACAATTATCGACATTAGTTAATATTAAAGACGATTTATACCATGGAGAAGCTAAGACGTATTCAAAAGAAGGAAAAATATTGACTATTGGTACATATAATAATAATAATAATATACAAATAGGAGAACATAAAGCTTACTACCCCAACGGTGTTTTAAAAACTATTGGATCTTATAATGAAAATGGCAAACCAAATAAATTATTTAAAGATTATTATGAAAACTCGAAACTTAAATTAAAGACTAATTATATGGATGGAATAGTCATTGGAGAAAGAAAGGAATATTTTGAAAATGGACAACTAAAAAATATTAGTACTTATAAAAATGGGAAAGTTAATGGTGATTATTATTCATATTTTGAAGACGGCAAGTTAAATACAAAAACACATTTTACAGATGGTGCATTGAATGGTAAATTCATATCTTATAATGCGGAAGGTAATATTAATAATGAAAAAGAATTTATTCTAGGCAAAAAGACAGGATTGCACATAGAGTATTATAAAAATGGAGAAATAGGAACGAAATCTTTTTATAAAGACGATAAGCTGGAAGGTGATTATTTTTATTATTATAGTACAGGAGAAATATGGGTGAAAGCAGAAATGAGTTATGGATATATTGTTACTAAAAGGGTCTATTTTAAAAATGGTAGTGTAAAATCTGAAGAAATAAAAAATAAAGAATCTGGTGATTATGATTATAAGAAATATCATGAAAATGGTGAATTACATTCAATAGGAGTTAAGGCAAGCTGGCCTCAGGATGCCAAAACGGGCGAATGGGTATATTACCATACCAATGGGAAATTATATAAAACAGAATTGTATAGCGACTATGGAGGGCTTATGGATATTATTAACTGCTTTGATGGTGTAGGTAGCCCATTAAATAAAGGCTCAATAGTTAATGGAAATGGTAGTTTAAATCATTATGATCTAGAAGGAAATCTTTTAAAAACGGAAAACTATAAAGACGGAGTATTGAAAAATGATTAGGCATTTAAATTTAAATGACACAGAAGAACTTTTAGATATTTACAATTATTATGTATTAAACTCTATAGTTACTTTTGATGATGTAGCTTTGTCTTTAGAGACCTTTAAAGATAAAATTACACGTATAAACAAGGATTATCCATTCATTGTTTTTGAAGAAAATAATGAAATTCTAGGTTATGCATATGGAAGCAAATGGCGTCCAAAACCTGCATATAAACATACAGTAGAATCTACAGTATATGTAAAGCACAGTGTGTTAGGAAAACAAATAGGAACTAAACTATATACAGCGCTATTATCCCAATTAAAAGAACAAAACTATCATATTGTTTTGGGAGGTTTAACATTACCAAATGATGCAAGTGTCAAACTGCATGAGAAATTTGGGTTTAATCAAGTAGCACATTTTAAAGAGGTAGGATTAAAATTTGGAAAGTGGTTAGATGTCGGTTTTTGGCAACTACGCTTTTAATCAAAAAGAATTCTTCGAGGATCTGCCGAGCATAGTTAGGTTCAAGAAATTCTTTATTTATTTTTCCACTTAATATTACAGCCAATACTTGGTTTTTGTAGGGTAACATTATCTTTATTTTCGATTAAGCAATCTATAGCATGCCTTAAATCTTTACCAGTAACAGGTATCCCATTTCCTGGGCGAGAATCATCCAACTGTCCTCTATACGTTAGTTTAAGGTCAGTATCAAACACATAAAAATCGGGAGTACATGCTGCGTCATAAGCCTTTGCGATATCTTGTGTTTCATCATATAAATATGGAAACGGGTAGTTCTCATTTTTAGCATGAATAGTCATGTTTTCAGGACTGTCTTGTGGGTAATTAATAACATCGTTACTGGAAATAGCAATAAAGCTAATCCCCTTTTTAGAGTATGAATTTGCAATGGAAACCATTTCTGGATTTACATGAATAACAAAAGGACAATGATTACATATAAACATAATTACAGTAGCCTGATTTCCTCTTAACTGATTAAGAGATAAATTGTTTCCAGATACAGTGTCAAATAGATTGAAATCTGGAGCTTGAGTTCCTAAAGGAATCATATTAGATGGAGTTCTGGCCATGAAATTTAAGTTTTCTCAAAGTTCGTTATTTTTTTCTATTTCATTCACCTAAAGAAAAATATTATTCCAAATTTGTTATCGGCCATTTTAAAGTTCATTTGGTAATTTGTATTTTTAAAAAATGAATGACATTATAACTTTTGAAGATTTTACTAAAGTAGATTTACGCATAGGGACTATTATTGAAGTTAATGATTTTCCTGAAGCAAGAAACCCCGCATATCAACTTACCATAGACTTTGGAGATTTAGGAATTAAAAAATCATCTGCACAAATTACAACACTTTATAAAAAAGAAGACTTGTTACAAAGACAGATAGTGGCCGTTGTAAATTTCCCTAAAAAACAAATCGCTAAATTTATGAGTGAATGTTTAGTATTAGGGGCAGTAAATGGAAAAGATGTTATACTCCTAAATCCAGAAAGTCAAGTAAAAAATGGAACACAAGTAGCTTAATTAACTTGTTATGTCCTTCAGAAGGAAGAACGACTGAAGAATCTTTTAATGGTATGGCTAAGAGTATGAGATTCTTCGTTTAACTTTGATGTCAAGATGATATACATAACCTGAATATTGTGATTACAGATAACTTATAATTGGTATGTTAAATAATTAACATCAGTTCGATTTAGTGTAAATTGATAATCAGTATTTTAAAATATTTCAAAGAAGAAACCTAGTCATTCCGAACGCTATCGAAAACAAAATATATTTTGTTTGAAGATATGAAGCGGAGCTTACGAGGAGGAATCTCGTCATGATGAGATGTCTCGTCACTCATGCCTCGCTCTGTCCTTTGACAAACACTTATATTTCAAATAATTAACTTGGTTCTTTTGAGTATTATTTACGTCGAACTGGCATTAATTAGGTATGTTAAGGTCTATACTTGTTATTTAAAAATCAAACAAAAACCGCTACAAAAATTATCGTAGCGGTCTTTTTAAAAATAGTTAGTTTAGTTTAAATGTCATCAAAATCTACATCAGTAAAGCTTTCAGTAGATTTTTGTGATGAATTTTCGTTTGTTGATGTTTCTTCTGTATTTTCAACCTCATAATTCTTTTTAAAGTCTTTTTGATGACGTTCACTAATAACTTCATCACCTTTCTTTTCTATAATATAATCAGTCATTTCAGCTAATATATCCTTAAATTCAGAAAAATCTTCTTTATAAATATATATTTTGTGCTTTTTGTAATGAAACGACCCATCATCGTTTGTGAACTTTTTACTCTCAGTAATAGTTAGGTAGTAATCATCTGCCTTAGTGGCTCTTACGTCAAAGAAGTAGGTGCGTCTTCCTGCTCTTAATACTTTCGAAAAAATCTCTTCTCTCTCCATCATATCATTATTGTTCATAGTGTATAGAAATTTATTTAAATTATCGTTAAATTGGTTATCAAAAATCTAAAAAAAACCGATACGAACCAACAAATTATGAAGTTTCTTTTTTAAATCTTGTCTTTTATTGCATTAAATTGAAAAATAGTGACGCGTTATTTGACTGGATTTAAGTAGATTTAAAATTAATTTGAAGTCGTTTCACTCAATTGTTTTAAATATAGATGTTTATAGTATCCATCTACATTTATAAGTGTTTCATGTGTGCCTTCCTGTACAATTTTACCATCATCCAATACAATAATTTTATCAGCATTTTTAGCAGAAGACACTCTATGACTTACAATAATCGTTGTTTTTCCTTTTGATATTTTATTGAGGTTTTTTAATATTTTTTCTTCTGTTTCGGTATCTACAGCAGATAGGCAATCATCAAAAAGTAATATTTTAGGTGATTTTATAATAGCTCTGGCAATGGATACACGTTGCTTTTGTCCACCAGAAAGTGTGATGCCTCGTTCTCCTAGTACGGTATCGTAACCATTATTAAACTTAACAATATTTTTATGTACTTGAGCATTTTTTGCAGCCTTAATAACATCATTGTCAGTCGCATCTTCTTTTCCAAACTTAATATTATTCTTTATAGAATCGGAAAACAAGAAGGCATCCTGTGGTACATAGCCAATATGATCCCTTAAATTATTTAAATTAAGATTTTCAATTTTTGTTTTATTTATAATAATGTCACCTTCATCTATATCATAAAGCCTACCTATTAAATCTAAAATTGTGGACTTTCCAGACCCTGTTTTGCCTATAATGGCTAAGGTTTCACCAGGTTTTATATTAAAACTAATACCTTTTAACGCTTGAATATTTGTATCATCATAAGTAAAAGATACCTTATTAAAACTAATATCACCAGTAATTTCTGTATTGGTATTTACGGTGTTTTTAATTTCTGGTTCAATCTTTAAAAACTCATTAATTCGTTTTTGCGATGCAGCAGCTTGTTGTACAATAGAAGTAACCCAGCCAACTGTTGCTACAGGCCACGTAAGCATATTTACATAAATAATAAATTCTGCTATGGTTCCTATACTTTCAATTTCACCATCAATATATTGCATCCCACCAATATAAATTACAAGTAAATTACTTGTACCAATAAGTAAAATCATCATTGGGAAAAACCAAGCCTGTACTTTTGCTAAACTGATTTGTTTTTCTCTACTTTCAAAAGCAAGCGATTTAAAATTTGTGGATGTTTGTGGCTCAATACCATAGGCTTTAATCACAGAGATACCACTAAAAGACTCCTGAGTAAATGTAGAAAGTTTAGATAGATATTCTTGAACTATGGTACTACGTTTGTGTATTTCTTTGCTTAACTTATATATAATAACAGAAAGAATAGGTAATGGCAGAACGGTGTATAATGTTAATTTTGGTGATGCATTAATCATATATATAATCACAACAACAAACAGGGCAAACGTATTGATACTATACATAATAGCTGGACCAGCATACATACGAACTCTACCAACATCTTCGGTAATACGGTTCATTAAATCTCCAGTTCTATTCTTTTTATAAAAATTTAAAGAGAGTTTTTGATATTGATCATAAATCTCATTCTTTAAATCAAACTCTATATAACGCGATACATTAATAATGGTTTGGCGCATAAAAAAGGTAAGAATACCACCTATTATAGCAGCCCCAACAATATATAGGATAGCTTCTAATAACTCTGCTTTAAACACCTCTTCAGTTATTAAGCCATTTAAAGCTTTTTCAACCACAATAAAAATCTGTTTTACATAACGTGGCGTGAAGAGTAGAAAAATTCTAGCTACAACAGTAATTACCATACCTATTAAAAGGTGTGCTTTGTATTTTAAGAAGTATTTATTTAGATGTTGTAATTCTTTCATTTAGCTTGAAGCAATGGGAGAGCAAATATAATGTATTAATGATAATAAAAGAGATGTATTTGCAACAGGTAATTGTTAAATATAGTTTAAAATATTATTCTAATAATTAAAACAAAATATATAATTACTTTTCAAAATAGTATTACTTTTGCAGCGGAAAAAACGGTGAAACACTTTCATATTTTTTAATTTAAGTTCTTTGTAATTATGCTAAATAGAAGACATATTCGTGTAAAAGTAATGCAAACCCTTTATGCCTTTAAAGGAGGTGAAAGTGATGATTTTTCAAAAGATCAGAAATTCTTGCTGTTTAGTATAGATAATATGTACAACTTGTACCTCTTATTAATCTCGTTATTGCTAGAAGTTCAAAAAAGAGCAGAAGACGATTTACAAAAAAAACAAAAAAAACATTTAGCAACCCAAGAAGATAAAGACCCTAACAAGAAGTTTGTAAATAATCAATTGCTTAATCTTTTAATTGATAATTTACAGTTAAATGATCAATTAGATGCTCACAAAATAACTAATTGGGAATTAGATGGAGAGTATGTAGATGTTATTTTTAAAGCAATTATTAAAAGTGACTTGTATAAAGATTATATGAAAACAAGGGTATCTGACTTCAGAGAGGATAAAGATTTTATTGTTGATGCGTTTAAAGATATCATTGCTCCTAACGAGAAACTTTATGAATATTTAGAAGATAAAAACTTAACTTGGTTAGATGATCTTCCAACGGTAAATACTACCATTTTAAAACTATTACGAAAAGTTAAAATAACTTCACCAGAAAATTATTTTACTCCCAAATTATATAAAGATTCTGATGATCAGAAGTTTGCAGTCGATTTATTTAAGAAAACACTTTTAAATAGATCGTTATTAAATAAAGAGATTGAAGCAAAAACTAAAAATTGGGATTCGGACCGTATTGCTAGTGTAGATTATGTATTGCTACAAATGGCTATTAGTGAATTGAATAACTTTCCATCAATCCCTGTCAAAGTAACTATTAATGAATACTTAGAAATTGCTAAGGAATATTCAACACCAAAAAGTAGCATATTTATAAACGGTATTTTAGACAAATTGGTTAAAGAATACGATGCAGCAGGGAAATTAAATAAGATAGGTAGAGGATTACTTTAATTCTGTTAAGAAGAAGTTAATAAAAGTTTTTAATAGATTAAATAATTACTATTTTTACGTCAAGAATGACAAAAAATTTAACAATGAAAAAAATAATATTAGGATTAAGCACATTATGCTTAATTGCGTTTACTTCTTGTAAAGAAAATGCTGCTAAGAAAATTGATGAGAAAAATGTAGCAGAAGCTGCAGTAAGAGATGCAAGTGCATCTAAATTTCCAGTAATTGAGTTTGAAGAAAAAGAACATGATTTTGGAGAAATAGAAGCTAAAACAGCAGTTTCAACAGTTTTTAAATATAAAAACTCGGGTGATGCTCCTTTGGTTATTACAGATATTAAGAGTACTTGTGGTTGTACAGTACCTCAAGATTGGAGTAGAGAGCCTTTGCAACCAGGAGAATCAGGTCAGTTTACTGTTAAATTTAATGGAAGCGGATCTAACAAGGTTTCTAAAACAATAACGGTTACAGCAAACACAGAAAAGGGATCAGAAACTGTAAAAATAACAGCTTTTGTAAAACCAGACCCTAATGCAGCAGCTAAAAAGCCTGCAACACCAACAATTCAAGCAAAATAAGATGGGAGAAGGAATCGGGCAATTTATGCCATTTATATTAATGTTTGTAGTCGTATATTTCTTTATGATTGCACCACAAATGAAACGTGCAAAAAAAGAGAAGAAATTCGCTGCAGAATTAAAAAAAGGAGATAAGGTAATTACCAAAAGTGGATTGCATGGTAAGATTTTAGAGCTAAACGACAAAGATGGCAGTTGCATTATAGAAACAATGTCTGGAAAAGTTAAGTATGAGCGTTCTGCCATTTCTATGGAAATGAGCATGAAATTAAATGCGCCAGTATCAGCAAAAAAATAAATACATTTAATGTATATAAAAAGAGCTTCCGTTATTTTGGAAGCTCTTTTTAGTTTATCATTTTTAAAGAAATTGCTATTTAGGTATAGGTAATGGACTAATAATGTTTACATTTTGAAATGCAATAGCGCCTCTAATTACGCCGGATATTACATCTTGCAATGCTTCAATAATCTGCATTTTTAATTCACTTTTATGATAAATAATACTTACCTCCCTAGCAGGAGAAGGTTCATTAAAATGATGTAGATTTTCTTTTTCTTTATCGTTAATATCTAAAGTATGTAAGTATGGTAAGAGTGTCATACCTAATCCTTCATTAGAAAGTTTTATAAGTGTTTCAATACTACCACTTTCTAATTGAAATTGATCGTCTGTTTGATTTTTGAAAGCTTTACAAAGATTAATAACCCCATCCCTAAAGCAATGCCCGTCTTCAAGTAAAAGCATGTCATCAATATCTAATTCAGAAACATCTATTTTTTTGTGATCATGTAGTCTGTGATTGCCGGGAATATACCCAACGAATGGTTCAAAATAAAGAACTCGCTCTTTTATGTTTTCATCCTCAAGTGGTGTAGCTGCTATAGCGGCATCTAAATGTCCATCGTTAATTCTCGAAATTATTTCCTCTGTTGTTAACTCTTCAATTTTTAGTTTAACTTTTGGATGTTTTTTTATAAAATTATTTAAAAACATAGGAAGTAGTGTTGGCATTATGGTTGGTATAATACCAAGTTTAAACTCGCCACCAATGAACCCTTTTTGTTGGTCTACAATATCCTGAATTCTATAAGATTCATTTACAATGTTTCTTGCTTGAGTTACAATTTTTTTACCGACATCAGTTAATTCAATAGGCTTTTTAGTACGGTCGAAAATCTGTACATCTAATTGGTCTTCAAGTTTTTGAATCTGCATACTTAGCGTTGGTTGTGTGACAAAACATTTTTCTGCAGCTTTTGTGAAATTCTGGTTTTCTGCGACAGCTAGAACATAATATAATTGGGTAATAGTCATAATAATTAATTTAGGCTATAAAAATATAAAAACTATCAATAAAACTTATAGAAATGACTGTTAATTATAAATTAAATTTGTAGTAAATATAAAAATAGAGGTCAATATGACATTAAATAGTTTAGGATTAAACTCCAAAAAGACCAAAGATTTAGCAGGTGATTTGAATCATTTACTGGCTAATTTTCAAATATATTATCAGAATTTAAGAGGTATTCACTGGAATATAAGGGGGAAACGTTTTTTCGATTTGCATGTAAAGTTTGAAGAATTGTATACAGATGCAAATACTAAAGTTGATCTAATTGCAGAAAGAATCTTGACACTGGGAGTAACGCCTTTACATACATTCGAAGCGTATATAGAAAATACTAAAGTACCAGTTGGTAAAAATATTTCTCAAGATGACAAGGCTGTACGTTTAATTGTAGAGTCATTAACAGAACTTTTAAAAATTGAAAGACTAATTTTAGATAAATCTGATGAAGCAAATGATGAAGGGACCAATTCTATGATGAGTGATTTCATTACAGAGCAGGAAAAAACAGTTTGGATGATGAAGGCTTGGTTAAATGAAGCAGTCTAGAGTTTCGTAATTTTAAAAAGCGATCATTTAGTAGTTACCGTGTTCATACAAAATATCGATACATATATTAAACAATAGTAGTAGAAACGAATTACACAAATTTATACGAATATATTGTCTTGAGTTTAAAATGTACATAGGCAATATAAACATGAATTATACCTTACAAGTCTAAATCCATCGTTAGCCAGTTAATTCGTGTAAATTTGTGTAATTCGTGTCTTTTATAAAGTACACACGACAACTACTAAATGGTCATATTTTAAAGTAGCCCTCGAGCTTTTATTTCCAGATATTTATTAATGGTATCTATGGTAAGATTTTCAGGTGTTGTTAAAATAGAATGGATGCCATACTTTTTTAATTCATTTACAATAAGACGTTTTTCAAACGCGAATTTTTCAGCAATTACTTTATCGTAAACTTGTTGTATGGTTTCGGCATTTTCATTGATCAAATTAGTAAGTTCGGTATTTTTAAAGAAAATAACCACTAAAAAATGACTTTTAGAAATGGCTTTTAAATAAGGTAACTGTCTGTTTAAGCCATCAAGAGTCTCAAAATTTGTGTACATTAAAATAAGGCTTCTATGAGTAATATGGCGTTTAATACTACCATATAGCCTGCTAAAATCGCTTTCAAAAAAATCAGTCTTAATATTATAAAGTGATTCTAAAATAAGTTGCATTTGCGAGCTTCTTCTTTCTGCAACAACAACATTATCTATGTGTTTGGAAAATGAAAACATACCAGCCTTGTCGTGTTTTTTTAAAACAACATTGCTAATTACAAGGGCAGCATTAATAGCATAATCTAAAAGGCTTAAATTATTAAAAGGCATTTTCATGATACGGCCTTTGTCAATAATAGAGTAGACAGGTTGCGATTTTTCGTCTTGAAACTGATTGACCATCAATTGGTTTTTCTTAGCTGTTGCTTTCCAATTTATAGTACGTAAATCATCACCTAAAACGTAATCTTTAATTTGTTCAAATTCCATAGAATGCCCAAGACGCCTTACTTTTTTAAGCCCATATTCGAGTGAATTTTTATTAATATTCAAAAGCTCAAACTTTTTTAATTGTTTAAAACTCGGATAGGTTGGTACCATAGTGCCTTCACTGAAAGTAAAGCGTTTCGCTACTAAGTTTATAATAGAGGATGCATATATATTTAAAGAGCCAAAATGATATTCCCCACGCTCAGTTGGTTTTAAATCATATTGAATTAATCTCGTTTTACGAGAAGGAATAGGTTCCTTAATTTTGAAATCTCTAACTTGAAATTGTTCAGGAATTTCATCAATAATTTCTAGATAAATCGAAATAGAGTAGTTGTTCCTTATGTCTAATGTTATCTGATTATTATCACCATTTGAAAATTTATCAGGAACAATTCTAGTTGCTTCAAGTTTGTTTTTTCCGACAAAGACGATTAAGAAATCTAAAAAGAATAAGAGAACGAGTACTAATATTGAAAGTTGAGCAATGTTAAATAATAGAGGGATGAAATAACTTAAAGCAAACAATACCACAATGCCAATACCCGCGTAAAAGAAGCGGGGTTGTATATAGAATGGTTTAAATAATTTCAAGATTTGTTAAAAGTTAAAAGTTAAAAGTTAAAAGTTAAAAGTTAAAAGTTAAAAGTTAAAAGTTAAAAGTTAAAATGAGATTCTTCTTTAGCTTCGCTATGTATCTTCAAACAAAATATATTTTGTTTTCGATAATGTTCTAGAATGACATTGTTTTTTATTTTGACTACTGACTACTGACTACTGACTACTGACTACTGACTACTGACTACTGACTACTGACTACTGACTACTGACTACTGACTACTGACTACTGACTACTGACTACTGACTACTGACTACTGACTACTGACTACTGACTACTGACTACTGACTACTGCGACTAAACACTGTCAACTAATCAACGCGGTATCTCAACAGTTTCAATAATTTGTTTTATAATTTGTTTACTTGAAACACCTTCCATTTCGCGTTCTGGTGTTACAATAACTCTATGTTGCAATACCGGAATAGCAGTACGTTTTATATCCTCAGGAGTCACAAAGTCACGTCCAGACATAGCTGCAAATGCCTTACTGGATTTTAATATCGCAATGGATGCCCTTGGTGATGCCCCTAAATATAAAAATTGATTATTACGTGTTGCAACAATAAGTTCTGCAATGTATTTTAGTAAATGTTTTTCCACTACAATCTGACTTACCAAATTCTGATATTTTACAATTTGATCTCCAGTTAGGAATGATGTTAGTGAATCAGTTTTAGACTTATCTTTTAATTCATGCTCTCTGGAAAGTATTTCTATTTCCTCATCTAAATTAGGGTAGTTAACATCAATTTTAAACAAAAATCGGTCTAGTTGTGCTTCTGGCAGTCTATATGTTCCTTCTTGCTCTACGGGGTTTTGAGTTGCAAGAACAATAAAAGGGGCATCTAGTTTAAACTTATTACCATCAATGGTAATTTGCTGTTCTTCCATAACCTCGAATAAAGCAGCTTGTGTTTTTGCAGGAGCTCTATTGATCTCGTCAATAAGAATCATATTCGAAAAAATGGGACCTTTTTTAAATTCGAATTCCGATTTTTTCAAATTAAAAACTGAAGTACCTAAAATATCACTGGGCATTAAATCTGGAGTAAACTGTATACGACTAAAACCAACGCTTAAAGATTTTGCCAAGAGTTTGGCTGTAACCGTTTTTGCAACGCCAGGAACTCCTTCTATAAGGGAATGACCTTTAGCTAAAAGCGATGCAATAAGCATATCTACCATATCTTTTTGACCGACAATGATTTTACCAACTTCTTGTTTTATTTTATTGACACTTTGTTGGAGTTCTGATAAATCTAAACGATTTTGAAATTGTAAATTATTGGTGTCATCCAAGGTACTGCTATCAATTGATGATATGGTGTCTGATTTTGGTAAAAAATCTTGGTGGTCTTGAGATTCTCTATTTTCGTCCATAATTATGTAGTATAAAAAGCTTCAATGAGCTTATTTAATTTGATTAGGTTGTCTTCAAAAAGATCATCTTTTGATCTTAGTGAATTAATGTAGTTGATTAATTTTTTAACATCATCTTTTTTCTTACCAGTTTTTGCAGCCAGCTTTACTATAAATTCATCATTTAAAGTAGATGTGTCTAAATTATAATCTATTCTTATTTTTTCTAAAAAATACGTTATTTTTTTATCAATTAAGTTTTTATGATCTTGAGTATCAAAATATAAATTAGATACGGTTTTAACAAAAGCTATGGTGGTATTTTGTAGTGGTTTTATAATTTTTATAATACGCTGCCTACGTTTGGCATTAAATATCATAAATAAAATACCAAAAATTAAGGCAGTATACCAAGCCCATCTAAACGATAGTTGTTCTAAAAACCAGCTTAGGTTAGATTCTTTTTCAACCTCACCATCATAGCCTGTTTGTATTTTTGTATACGAATCAAAATACACGTTATTTTCAGGTAAATAAGAGATTAAGCCCTCAACATATTTATACCTATCCTCCTTTAAAATGTTATAATTTGTAAAAGCTTTTGGTTCCAGGTGTAAATATATATTCCCATCTCCAAAAGGAACCTGAATAAAATTGGCATGTTTGTAATCAATTTTAGAATATCCAAGTACATTGAAATTTATGGAATCGAAGCGAGAAAAGTAGTAATCACCTCCGTTTTTATCTATAATGGTACTTTCAATGCCTATATATTTTAGAGATTGATGTGAAATACTATCTTCCTTTTCATTTGGAATATAATTAACATCAATATCTAAAGTGTCATGGATTTTTTGAGAAAAATAATAATCGGATATAAATAATGTGTTACCAGCGTCTACAAAATTTAATAATTCATCAATAGAATCATTTTCTAAATAATCAGAGTTCCCAATAATTATATAACTTCCCTCTGCCACATGCTTGCCATAACCGCCTTCAGAATTAGCACTTAAATAACTACTTGGTTGATGAAAAACCGTTCTAATTTTAAAATCTTTAAAAAGATTAGATAACTCTTTATAGAATATGCTAAGACCGTAAGGTTCATTACTTTTTTCGTTAAAAGACTCTTCCCAATTAACGGTTTTAGTTCTCTTAACGCCAATTACTACAGCCGCTGTAATTACCAAAGCAACAATTATAATGAGTATAGGTAAAATTTTCTTCATTATTTTACCAGATTTAAGAGGGTTAAAAAATTATTTTTAGCCTTGTTGTACTGCTCTATATTTAATGAGAACTTACCATACCAGATATAGTTATATAAATAAGACGTATAGGCGAATTTGTCACTAAAAGGCTTTTCGCTTATTTCGTTTAAATACTCACTATTAGTTTTATCGTCTTCAAATTTTATATGATTTTTTAAACTAAGTGTTTTTAAAACTAACAGATAATAATACCTAATAGCTAGTCTGTAATTGTTATCGTTTTCAGCATTTTTTATGAGTGCATGTATGTCTGCATGTTCAATATTTTCTGCCGTTATCTCGTCATAATTGTTAAGAGATTTATTTTTTCTTGAAGAAAATAAACCTGAACCACCTTCATTTAGTAATATGTAAACCAAATATACAACTGCTATGCCTATGGCTAGATAAAATAACCAACCAAAAGGTCCAAGGTTTATAGTTATATCCTCTTCACTATTCTTTTCTCGTTGCCTTACTTTTCCGTTTTTGTAATCTTCATATTTACCAGAACCAGCTTCAGTTTCACGTATTATCTTTCTTCCGTCATAATTGTATTTATTACTAGAATACCTGTCTTTAAAATCTTCGTCAAAATGTCTTATTTGTTCAGGCTCTTGTAATGTATTAGAGCTAAAAGTAGTTTGATAGCAACAAACCATAATAGACAAAAAAAAGATTATATGTAATCTATTGGATTTCAATTAAGAATAGAACTTATGGTTTGGGGTTGAGTAATTTCCTTCTGAATTTTAAAAGGGTAAATTAAATAGTAATAACTAATAATACTTAGTGTTATTAAAATGATACCAGTAGATAACCAATTAGGCATAATATTAGAATATCGTGTAATGAAACCTTCGAGAAACCCAGCAGAAAAGGTAAATGGGAAGGTGCTTATTAAAATTTTAATACCAGTTTTCGCACCTTGTTTAAATGATGTGTATCTGGAATGCGTTGCAGGAAATAAAATACTGGCTCCTAGAATAAGACCAGCAGCAGCTTCAATAACTATAGCGAAAATTTCCATAGCACCATGTATCCATATACCACGAACACTTTCCCATAAAACGCCTTTTTCGTAAAAGAAATATTGAAACGATCCCAGCATAATACAATTTTTAAACATGATGTACAGTGTGCCTATTCCTAGAAAAACACCTAAAACAAAAGCAATAATACCAACCCGAAGATTGTTTATGGTAATGCCTATAAAGCTTCCCCAATTGCTACCACTTTTATAAACGGCTACGGGATCTCCAGCTTCAATATTTTCTATGGACATGTTTACATAGTTATCTCCTAATACCGAACGTACAAATTCTCCATCATTGGCAGCAGAAATAACACCAATAAAGGTAAAGGCAAAAAAGATGATAAATGCGATGTAAATAAACTTTCGGTATTGATAACAAATGAGAGGGACTTCGGTTTTCCAAAACCCAATAATTCTGTTTGTGTCTTCTCGTTTGGTTTTATAAATTTTTTGAAACGCTTTAGCAGCCAACTGATTAAGGTAAATAATAACCTTACTCTTAGGGTAATAAGTTTGTGCGTAGGCTAAATCATTTATTAAATGAATGTACTGCGATGCAAGCTCGTCGGGATTTTCAAAGTCATTATTAAAGACAGCCCTTTCAAAACTTAACCATTTTTCCTTATTTTGCTTAATAAATGAAACTTCCCTCATATATTTGATAAATTAAAATATAAAATGTCAGAGTTACAAATTAACACGACCCAAAATGTAAAAATAACGTTTAATGCTGCAGGTGGAGGAGAAAGATTGCTAGCATTCGTACTTGATATGGTCATTAAAATTGGATATTTACTAATTTTAAATAAAATATTTGGCGTCTTTGAGGGCATGGATGAATGGTCTCAAATTGGTATTAATACGATTTTGAGTTTTCCTGTGATGTTTTATACCTTAGCTTTAGAGTCTTTTTTTCAAGGACAAACCATAGGCAAACGGGCTCTTAAAATTAGGGTTGTTAAAATTGATGGTTACCAAGCATCATTGTCTGATTATGTAGTACGTTGGTTTTTTAGAATTGTAGATGTTTATATTTTTGGACTGGGTTTTTTCGTGATGTTGTCTAATAAAAAGACGCAAAGGTTAGGGGATATGGCTGCAGGAACCGCAGTAATAGCATTAAAAGATAGTGTGAATATTAGTCATACCATTTTAGAAAATTTAAAACAAGATTATAAACCAACGTATCCTAATGTTATTAGATTGTCTGATAATGATGCACGTATTATAAAAGATACATTTATTACGGCAAAAGCAGCAAATGATTATCAAACATTAATAAAGCTAAGAACGAAAATAGTCGAAGTAGTAGGGATAAAGGATGTGAAACAAAAAACAAATACCCAATTTATTGATGTTATTTTAAAAGATTATAATTTTTATACTCAAGACATGTAAGCAGAGAACCAATTTTTCTTTTTAGAAAAATTGTGTGAATCGCTTACCCTGAGCGCAGACGAAGGGTCTCAAGCAAAGAGTGGGTTTATGTTGGGAACCAATTTTTCTTTTTAGAAAAATTGTGTGAATCGCTTGCCCTGAGCGCAGACGAAGGGTCTCAAGCAAAGAGCGGGTTTATGTTGAGAACCAATTTTTCTTTTTAGAAAAATTGTGTGAATCGCTTACCCTGAGCGCAGACGAAGGGTCTCAAGCAAAGAGTGGGTTTATGTTGGGAACCAATTTTTCTTTTTAGAAAAATTGTGTGAATCGCTTGCCCTGAGCGCAGACGAAGGGTCTCAAGCAAAGAGCGGGTTTATGTTGAGAACCAATTTTTCTTTTTAGAAAAATTGTGTGAATCGCTTACCCTGAGCGCAGACGAAGGGTCTCAAGCAAAGAGCGGGTTTATGTTGGAACCAATTTTTCTTTTTAGGCGTTACCTGAAGGTCGGGCTTTACACTATATCTTTTTTTGTGCCTTAAAAAAAGGATGCCGCTTCAATCCCTAACGCTCCATGTATAACTATTAATAATATGGAGAACGATTAACAACTTTTAAAACCGAATTAAAAATATGTTTTATACCATAGATATTTTAGGAACCATTGCTTTTGCCATTTCTGGCGTATTGGTGGCAATCAATAAAAAAATGGATTTATTCGGAATTCTGATTATTGGATTTGTTACAGCAGTTGGAGGCGGTACGCTTCGGGATTTACTTATAGGTAACACACCTGTAAGTTGGATGAAAGACATTACATTTACCTATGTTATTATTGCATCTGCAGTTTTTGCAATACTTTTTAGAAGTAAAATCAACTATTTAAGAACCTCACTGTTTTTATTTGATACAATTGGTATAGGCCTATACACTTTAGTAGGAATAGAAAAAGGATTGAATGCAGGGCTACACCCAATTATTTGTATTGCTTTAGGAACTATGACTGCTAGTTTTGGAGGCGTTATACGGGATATTTTATGTAATGAAATCCCTGTTATTTTTAGAAAAGAAATTTATGCTACCGCTTGTATACTTGGAGGAATTACCTATTTTTTACTAAGTAAGTTACCAATAGATAACAATATCGTTTTTATAATAGCAGGAATAGTTGTAATTGTAGTTAGGTTATTAGCAGTAAAGTTTAAAATTGCACTACCAACAGTTTATAAAGATTAATATACTAAGTTCTGGTATTTAATTTTTGAAAGTAATCAATGGAGGTGAATTATCAAGTAAAAAGTTAAATTAAAAAATGGTACGTTCCCAAAAAACATAATCCATTAAAGCTTAAATTGTATCAGATTAAAAGATTTATATATCAACTTTGTTCTTCTCTTTGAAACTTTTATAATCTCTTATGTAGCAATATGTAAAGTGAATAATAAAGGCAAAAGCTATAAATGCTATGTAAATAATGAACATCATGACAAGTAAAGTAGATAGTTTTTGAAAAGATGTAGGTATAATTTCCATTGGTCAGTTTTTAATTAATAAAATTTTGATAAAACTATTTTAAAAAAGTGAATGGATCTATTTCAATTATATGAACGGTCTGTATAATTTTGCAAGCGGGCTATTAACCCAATGAACGTTAATAATTATTATAAAAATAAGTAAAACCTTTATTAAAAAATGTAACTATTATATAAGGTTAGAGAGATATATGGCTTGTATCTAAGACGATTCTATTAAATTTATCAAGTAATATGGTTAACACTGTATTTTGAGGGTATTTGGTCTATTTATTTAATTTTTTGGACACATCACAATATTTATGACCAAGCTAAAAGTTTATCTTAGCAATAAATAATACCATTTCTAATCAGAAACGGTATAAATCTATACAATCACCTTTTAAACGGACTGCTTTGAATAATGAAACTTCCCTTTTTTATATATTATTTAATTTTCAGCACTTTATTTTATGGGCAGGAATATACGATAAGAGATATTAGTATTAATACCAATGGAGAAACCCCCAAAATTAGAAATAAAATGGGGATAGACCATCATGGATTTCTGTGGTATTCTACCAATAATGGTTTGATAAAGGATTTTGAAACCCACGCCATCCTTTCTTCTTTTTTAGAGAAAAATAAAAAAAATCCACCCAAAATAATACATGTAATTTTTTTTGACAGCTGGAGTAGGGTATGGGTGTGTACCGATACTGGGGTTTTTGTATCGAATGAAAGCTTAGATAAAAGTTTTGATAAGATAAACTTCAAACAGCTTTTAAAGGGAGAGGAATTTTCGGTAAATAACTTTATTGAGGATTGCAATGGAAATGTATGGATGGCTACTGTTGACAACCAGATTTTGAAAGCGGATCGTTCTTTCTCAATTGAAAAATATCAAATTCCTGAAATAGCCCCAAAATATATAGATACTGCCTATTTTATGAGGAATTTTTTGATTTTTGAAAGTGTGATCGACTGCAATAAAATCTTGAGCAGGCAAGGTCGTAAACTATTTATCCTTGAAAATGGAAAAATCAATTTAATCGCAGATTTTACCGCTACAATAAATTATAAGAAGCAAGAGTATTTTAATCCCGAATGGGAATTTAATGGTGGTGATGGTTTACTCATTACAAATGATGGTGCCATTTTTCCTAAATCTAAAGAAACACATTATACATATAAAGGAGACGTTTATGGAGTTAATTTTATAAAAGATTTAGATATACAGATAATCAATCTCCCTTTACAAGAGATGATTACCATTACCAAAGACAAAAATCCCATATTAAAGAGCTATGCCGATTTAATAGGTATTGATGACTTTGGGAAAAAATTATGCTTCTATAAAATGGAGGAAATAAACAAGAGTTTTCACCTAAAAAAAACACATGAAATTCCATTTTCTTATGCGATCGACGATGTTGTAATTGATAAAAATGATATTATCTATGTAAGTAGTTATAATCGAATTAGTAAAATAAGGTTTAGAAAGAGTGGTTTCCATAAAATTCTTTATAATTTTAAGAAACGAAATGTAAGTACAAGAGGGTTTTTGGAATTACCAAATGAAGATATCCTCATAGCTAGTTATTCAGGAATATTTAAACTTTCTAATAATAATAATAATAATGGTGACGTCGATGTACCAAAGAATGTTTTTCCGTCGTTAAATTACATCAGATCGTTTTTAAAAACCAGCGATTCTACAACATGGTGTATAGGCGAGAATAAAAAGCTTACAAAAATAAATTTTCTTGAAGATAAGATTCTTGAACACCATGTTTTTGATACGCATTGGAAATTAGGTAATTTACAATACTATGATATCCTAAAACATACAGACTCTACCTTTTTAATTGCCAGTAATTTTGGCCTTCAAGAGTTTAATACTAAGCAAAAAAAATTCAAAGAATTATCGATACTTCCAGTTAACAATAATCAGGAAGTTTTTGTAAGAGACCTTCATAAAACAGAAGATAAACTCTACATTTCTACAGACAGGAACGGACTATTTATAAAGGATCTAAAAACAGGAACGTTTTTAACTCTTAAAAAAGATGATGGGAACAGTACATTAGATTTCCCTACCAATAAAGTTTATATGATTTTTCTGGATCAACAAGAAAACTTATGGTTGGCTACAGATGTGGGAGCAATTTGTGTAGACAAAGATTTTAAAAAAATGCTGACTATAGATAGAACATTTGGTCTTACTAATTCGAATGTGGTTGGGATTCTGGAGGATGCTAGTGGAAATATGTGGTTTAGTACCTATGGAGGTCTTTTCAAATATGATAAAAAGACTAACAAGGTTGTTTCGTTTTTTGTGGAAGATGGGCTAACCTTTAATGATTTTAACCAAAGCTCATACTTCAGGTCATCAAAAAATAAAATGTATTTTGGAGGGATTAATGGCATCATAGCATTTGATAGCATAAATGGCGGCTCTGTGCCCGAAGAAATTAAAATATTCCCTACTAAGTTTGAATACTATGACCATGATAAAGAAAAAGAGGTAAGAATAGATGTGTTGAATGAAGCGGGGTATAGTTTCAATTTACCTTACAATAGAAATTCGCTTTCAATTTCATATACTATTAACGATTGTTTTAATACAGAAAACAATCGGTATTTATATAGGTTAGATGGATTTACAGATGATTGGATAAACCTGGGTAATCAAACTACGTTAAAATTGTTGTCAATACCCCCTGGGAATTATGTTTTGAGAGTTAAAGGGTTGAATTCGGCAGGATTAGAATCATTCAATGAGTTGCTTTACAAGGTGCATGTATCGAAGGTTTTTTATAAACGACCTTGGGTTCAAGCTATTGTAGTGCTATTATTTCTTGGATTATTTAGTTATGGTATATTAAACCGTACGCTTAAACAACGAAAAAAATATCGATTACACTTGGCCATGGTTGAGTTGGAGCGAAAATCATTAAGAACTCAAATGCATCCACATTTTATGTTTAACATGTTAAATATGGTAAGGAGAAAGGTAAGAGATAAGAAATTGTCCGAATTGGAAAATCATATATCTGCTTTTTCAAGCCTTATGCGGCTTACTTTAGATATAACAAGAAATGATAATATTCTTCTCTCAAAAGAAATACAATATATTAAGAATTATATAATACTAATTAATGCTGAAGGGGGAAATAAAATTGTTTTTGCCATTCAATGTGAACCAAAAATTAATATTAATAAGATTTTTATTCCTTCCATGATTTTGCAACCTATAATAGAGAATTGCATTTTACATGCTTTTCCGATAGAGCAAAAAGATAAACTCATCATTTTGAAAATTGAAAAGTCTATTCGAACAAAGCAATTGATCTTGACAATAAAGGATAATGGTTTAGGAATTTCCAATATTGAAAATAGGGGAGAAACGAATCAAGAACATCAACCCTACGCAACACAAATATTGTATGAAAGGTTAAAACTTATGAACCAAACAACTAAAAGAAAATTTGGCTATGAAATTATAACCGAAGATTTAAAGAATGAAGGAAAAAGGGGCACACGAGTTACTATTAAAATTCCTTATTAGTTGCCTTTTAATCTAATTTAACGTAAGGGTTTTGACTTTGCTTATCAAAAATTTCCAATAAAAGTTTTCTCCTTCTCCTTGCTACAGGAATATGTTCGTCGTTATCTAGTACTAATGTGCCATCGGGAAAGAACTTTTTAATTTTTTTAAGATTCACCAAGTGAGATTTATGCGTTCTAAAAAATAAAGGCATCGTTAAAAAGTTTTCAAAATACTTAATACCATAAGAACTTAAATAAATAGTTCCATCTACTAAATATATTTTTGCATAGCCATCCAGGCTTTCTAGCCGAACAATATCTATTGTTTTTGAAAAATAGATACATCCCAACGTAGGAATGGCAATTTTTTTATTCTCTAAAGCAAGGCTATCAATAAGTAGCTTATTATTTATACTATCTATTTTATTGTTGGGCAATCGTTGTAAAGCTTTAGTAATTGTGCTAATAAACTTAGCTTCATTAAAAGGTTTTAATAAAAATCCGATGGCAAAATGACGATAAGCTTCAATAGCAAACTTATCATGTGCTGTACAAAAGACAACCTCAGTATTTGGAGACTTCAAGTGCGTAAGTAAATCTAGACCATTTAAATCGGGCATTTCAACATCTACAATTAACAAATCTGGTTTATGCTTGTTGAGATATTGTAACCCCTCAATAGGCTTTGTGAAACATATAACGGTCTCAAAACAGGTAAAGTTTTTCGCTAATAATTCCTTACAATATTCTATGTCGTGTATGTCGTCGTCTATTATTACAATAGTCATTTTAAAGTGCCTGTAAAGTTGAATTAAGTAAAAGTAAACAAATTATAAAACTTCTTTATATCTAAAAAAGAAATAGACTATTTATGTCGCTATAAGTAATATAGCAGTATTATCTAATGCATTTTGTTTATCATATATTATTACATTTTTTGGAATACTTCTTTCTAAAGCTTACAAATAACATGTTTTGCATTATGAAACTACCAGAAGTTTGCGTATAAGTACCCATTAGCAAATGAAACCTGCCGTTCCCTTAATCGCCAATATTTAAGTAAGCTTCCCTTACTAATTTTACATGAAATTATAATGCTTGAATAAGGCAACACTTATATAAAAAGTTGCTCTAAAAAGCTTACTCCCTCACATTTTTCAATTTTTAAAGTCTAGTTATAAAGTATATAATAAAACTTTAAGAAATGAGCCATAATAAATAAGGTGATACCAACCGAAATGATTATTGGCGAATTACATCTGACTTATAAAAACAATAGAAATTTAAACAGATGAAAAGCTGTTAATACTGTTTTGATAGCTGTTCAAAAAATAAAAAAGCACCAATAAAACCTACAAAAAATGAATCAAATTACACTCCATTTCTTTTTAAATGCTACCATGAAGTATTCAATAACAAATCTTTATAGATCAATCCAAAAGAGAACAAAAAATCTAACGACGGATAATTCAGTTTTCGAGAGGCTTATTTGAACTTAGATAGTTCAAGCACAGATGTTAAATTCATTTTTAATGCATATAACACGGTACAATTCATAATAAGTACTCTAAAAAGCAATTAGATATTCATGTTAACTTTTCTAACATGGGTTGAATATTATTAAACAAAACAAACAAACCCGATTCAGCATGACTCAATTATTATCAACACACCAGTATACAGTTTTAATTTTTTTGACTTTAACAGTTATTATATTAGCAATAGTATTTTTACTATGTGTTAATGAATTCAGAAAAAACAAGACGACACTTAGCAAGCAGCTAAGACAGCAAAGCCTACAGATAAGTTCTCAGGAAAAAGCACTAAACTTTGTTAAGGAAATTTTCATTCCAATAATATCTCATGACTATAGATTGCCCTTGGTAAGTATTAAAAATACTTTATCGCGGGTTCAGTTGGATGAAAACTACAAGGAACAAGATTTTAAAAAAGCTTTAAAAGAGTTAGATCTGCAAATAACCAATACTCTCAGTTTTATAGACAATATTTTGCTTTGTGCAAAAAACAAGCTAATTCATGGGGATGATGATTTGCATCTAATATCAATAGAATGTTTGATTAATAGAAATATAGATTTAATGAAACAACCTATTTCTGAAAAGCATTTAAAATTTTTTGTCAGTTTATCCGATGCATTGTGCGAAAAACAAGTTTTACCAGTTTCTATTGTAGATACAGCAATTCGTAACTTATTATCTAATGCTATAAAAGCAGCTCCCAAATTTAGTGTTATAGATATAAACGGTTCTAAGCAAGCTAATAATTTAATAATATCTGTAACAGATAAAGGCAAGGGGCTAACCAAATATGAAATAGAAAACCTGTTTGAAATTTCATTGAGAACAAAAGCGCCATTAAATAATAAACTTCAATTAATATCCAGTTGGGGTATTGGTTTACAGTTGGTTAAAAATCTTTTGGAAAGCTGTCAAGGCAAGATATGGGTAGAACCTCATAGAGGGATGTCCCAAGGGACTACATTTGGATTTACGGTTCCAATACATGAATGATAAACCTTATAGGCGAATGTGTATCACCTCATTGTACTTATGGCATTTTATTACTTACTGATAATTGTGTAAAAACATGTAAATCAATTGATTAATTTTTTTTGAGTGCTGTGCAAAAAAGGCATCTTTTTGACTTTTGAAGCCTTTAAACGCGTAGTAAGTAATTTTTGTTTTCCGTTTGTTTCTTATTTCGGTCACTCGTTGCGTGAAAACACCTACTGGTGGGTTTATTCTTTGCATAGAATGTTATTAGGATAACCTTTGACAAATGTATTAAGGGGTGTGAGCACATCTAAATATAAATTAAGGACTAGGTAAAATAATACTTGGTTCAATATAAAAATAAATAACCATAAAATATTAAAGTAAATTTTTCTGCTTATGAAAACAATTAAACTTTTAGGATTATTAGTATGCCTATCTTTTTCTGCATTAACCAATGCTCAGGTTGGTATTGGGAACACGCTTCCAGATAACTCTGCCCAATTAGATATTACGGCATCAGATAAGGGGTTGCTTATCCCAAGAGTTGCATTACAAAGTACAACAGACACTACAACAATTACTAACGGTAATGTTAATAGTCTTATTGTATACGCAACAAATACTATGGGAGATATCATTCCAGGATATTATTACTGGCAGGATTCTGATGCTGCTTGGAAAAGAATTGTTAATGGTGATGATGTCGCAACATTTGAGACACTTACAACATTTACACTTAATGCAGATGGTTTTACACTAGAGTATATGGATGAAGACAATGTACTTAGTACTGTAAACCTTTCTACAGTGGTTGATAATACAGAAACATTAACCGCATTAGTAGATAATGGAGATGGTACTGTAACCTATACAGATGAAGATAATGTCGCTAATATCGTTGTTATATCTGTTAATTCAGAGAATGTAAACATTATAGATAATAGTATCGATATAGATAACGATGGCAATACCGATGTTGATGTCACCTTGCAGGATGTTATAGATAATATGACCAATATTATAGATGCTAATGAGACCTTAACAACCATCGGATTAAATGCAGACGGCATCAATTTAGATTACATGGATGAAGATGGTAACGTTACTCAGATAGATTTATCGGCAATTATTGATAATCTGGAAACGCTAACGTCTTTAACGAGTGATCCGGTAGCAGGAACATTAATCTATACAGACGAAGCTGGTGTTGCAAACACCATTACAGTTTACGCAAATTCAGATAACATCAATATTACCGATAATACGATCGATATAGATAACGATGGTAATACCGATGTTAATGTGACCCTTCAAGATGTTATAAATAATATCACCAATATAATAAATGCCAATGAAACACTAACTACGATAGGCTTAAATGCAGACGGTATTAATTTAGATTATATGGATGAGGATGGTGTGGTTACTCAGATAGATTTATCGGCAATTATTGCCAATCTGGAAACGCTAACCACCTTAACGAGCGATCAGGCAACAGGAACATTAACCTATACAGACGAAAATGGTGTTGCAAATACGATTACAATTTATGCAAATTCAGATAACATCAATATTACCGATAATACGATCGATATAGATAACGATGGTAATACAGATGTTAATGTGACCCTTCAAGATGTAATAAACAACATTACCAATATTGTCAATGCCAACGAAACCTTGACTACTATAGGTTTAAATGCAGATGGAAGAAATTTGGATTATATGGATGAGGATGGTGTGGTTATGCAAATAGATTTAGCTCCAATTATTGATAATTTAGAAACTGTAACATCAATCAGTATAAATCAAGTACTGGGAACTATAACTTATAATGATGAGGATGGAGGGGCTACAGTACTAAATGTAGGTGCATTAGTTACAGCTAATGAAACGGCTACTAATTTAGCACAGAATAATGTTAATGGTGTTATTACTTATATTAATGAGTTAGGGGTCAATCAAACTGCAGATGTTACAAGTATAGATGCAGGTAACCTTATTACTACGGGAACGGATGGCGGTTCATATATTGACAATGCTTTAATAACTGCGGGTGCAGCAGATGGAACATTAACATCTACAGGAAATACAGTAACTATTTCTGGAACACCAACCAATTCAATGTTCGAAGATGTTAACGTTGAGGTAAATGTGGCAGGCTTAACAGGAGATGGGAATATTACTTCACCTGGTAACTCAATTATAGTAGGTGGGGACGCTAATGCTTTATTAGGAGATGTTACTCTTGAAGCCCGAGATAATCAAAATATTATAGATTTCACTGTAGTTGGAAATAATTTAGAGCTTGAGTTAGAAAGAGGTAATAGAAGAATAGTTCCCTTGACAAATATAGATACGGACGACCAAACCGTTACTGACTTCAGTATAGTAGGCACCGATTTAAGTATCACCTTAGAAGATGGCAATACCGCAACAGTAGCCTTAGCAGATATTGCAGCTGGTGTAGATACCAATACCACGAATACGGCTTTTGCTATAGTAGGCAGTGATTTGGTAATTACAGATTCCGACGGCAATACGGTAAGTGCAGCTTTGGCGGACATAGCCGCAGGCGTAGATACCGATGATCAAACGGTTACAGATTTCAGTATAGTGGGGAATGATTTAAGCATTACGCTAGAAGATGGCAATACCGCAACAGTAGCCTTAGCAGATATTGCAGTGGGAGTAGATACCAACACAACAAATACAGCTTTTGCCATAGTAGGCAGTGATTTGGTCATTACAGATTCCGACGGCAATACGGTAAGTGCAGCTTTGGCGGACATAGCCGCAGGCGTAGATACGGATGATCAAACGGTTACAGATTTCAGTATAGTGGGGAATGATTTAAGCATTACGCTAGAAGATGGCAATACCGCCACAGTAGCCTTAGCAGATATTGCAGCGGGAGTAGATACGAATACCACGAATACTGCTTTTGCCATAGTAGGCAACGATTTAGTGATAACCGATTCCGACGGCAATACGGTAAGTGCAGCTTTGGCGGACATAGCCGCAGGGGTAGATACCGATGATCAAACGGTTACAGATTTCAGTATAGTGGGGAATGATTTAAGCATTACGCTAGAAGATGGCAATACCGCAACAGTAGCCTTAGCAGATATCGCAGCAGGAGTAGATACCAATACCACGAATACGGCTTTTGCTATCGTAGGCAACGATTTAGTGATAACCGATTCCGACGGCAACACGGTAAGTGCAGCTTTGGCGGACATAGCCGCAGGGGTAGATACCGATGATCAAACGGTTACAGACTTCAGTATAGTAGGGAATGATTTAAGCATTACGCTAGAAGATGGCAATACCGCCACAGTAGCCTTAGCAGATATTGCAGCTGGTGTAGATACTAATACCACGAATACAGCTTTTGCTATCGTAGGCAGTGATTTGGTCATTACAGATTCAGATGGCAATACGGTAAGTGCAGCTTTGGCAGACATAGCCGCAGGGGTAGATACCGATGATCAAACGGTTACAGATTTCAGTATAGTGGGGAATGATTTAAGCATTACGCTAGAAGATGGCAATACCGCAACAGTAGCCTTGGCAGATATCGCAGCAGGAGTAGATACGAATACCACCAATACGGCTTTTGCCATAGTAGGCAGTGATTTGGTCATTACAGATTCCGACGGCAATACGGTAAGTGCAGCTTTGGCAGACATAGCCGCAGGCGTAGATACCGATGATCAAACGGTTACAGATTTCAGTATAGTAGGGAATGATTTAAGCATCACCTTAGAAGATGGCAATACTGCCACAGTAGCTTTAGCAACTATAGCGGCAGGTGTAGATACCAACACAACCAATACGGCTTTTGCAATAGTAGGCAGTGATTTGGTAATTACAGATTCAGACGGCAATACGGTAAGTGCAGCTTTGGCAGACATAGCCGCAGGCGTAGATACCGATGATCAAACGGTTACAGATTTCAGTATAGTGGGGAATGATTTAAGTATCACTTTAGAAGATGGCAATACCGCAACAGTAGCCTTAGCAGATATTGCAGCGGGAGTAGATACGAATACCACGAATACTGCTTTTGCCATAGTAGGAACAGATTTAGTACTTACAGATTCAGATGGGAATAACGTAAGTGCCCCATTATCAAGTTTAGCAACAGGTATTGATACCAATACCACCAATACAGCTTTTGCCATAGTAGGCAGTGATTTGGTCATTACAGATTCAGACGGCAATACGGTAAGTGCAGCTTTGGCAGATATAGCCGCAGGCGTAGATACCGATGACCAGACCATTACAGATTTTAGCATTGTCGGTAACGATTTAAGCATTACCCTGGAAGATGGTAATACCGCCACAGTGGCACTAGCAACCATAGCAGCAAGTATTGATACCAATACGACCAATACGGCTTTTGCTATCGTAGGAAGTGATTTGGTAATTATAGATTCCGACGGTAACACAGTAAGTACAACTTTAGCAAGTATTGCAGCAGGCGTAGATACCGATGACCAAACCATTACAGATTTTAGTATCGTCGGCAACGATTTAAGCATTACCCTGGAAGATGGTAATACCGCCACAGTGGCACTAGCAACCATAGCAGCAAGCATTGATACCAATACGACCAATACGGCTTTTGCAATAGTAGGCAGTGATTTAGTAATTACAGATTCAGATGGCAATACGGTAAGTGCAGCTTTGGCAGACATAGCTGCAGGTGTAGATACCGATGACCAGACCATTACAGATTTTAGTATTGTCGGCAACGATTTAAGCATTACCCTGGAAGATGGTAATACCGCCACAGTGGCACTAGCAACCATAGCAGCAAGTATTGATACCAACACAACCAATACAGCTTTTGCCATAGTAGGAACAGATTTAGTACTTACAGATTCAGATGCTAACACAGTAAGTGTAGCCTTAGCAGATATAACTACAGCTGCTGAAACAGCATTAGCAGTAACTACAGATGGTAATGCTACTGGAGTAGCCTTGTCTGGAGTAAGCAATCATACAGCAGATATTATCTTGTTAAGTACAGACGCTAATAATGTGTTATCTACAGGAACAGATGGTGGATTATATGTAAATGCCAATGAAATTGTAGCAAACAAAATGGTTTTAAGTGCAGAATATGCTGGTGGAGTACTTAGTGCAGACGGATCTAACAATAGTATTACCATAACCAGTGACAATTTTGGGGCACCAACATTTATGAATTACTATGAGGCAAGCAATTTTGAAACAGATGGAGGTACTAATGATTATGATGTGGTATTACGTCTAACAGTCCCTAACGATTTTAATAGTTGGTCTAGCACAACACCAGCAATGGTTATTGATTTTCAAGGGACAGCAAATGCCTCTTTTGAAGCAGATGTCTTTGAAGAAGGAAGTGGTGTCGCGTTACAAAATAATGGACCAGTAGCTGGCTCAGGAGCTTTTACAGAAAGTGCGATAGCGCTTAATGCAGCTTTAGCGTCAGCAGTAGCTGGAGATACACTTATTATAGTTGTTAAACTAACAGTATCAGATGTTGCGATTCAAGGAGCAAGTTTTATACGTATAGGAGACATTACATTAAACTATAATAAAAGCAGGTATTAGGTTGGATTAATAGCAAGCCTTGTTAGCTCTATTTATTTAGAGTTACAAGGCTTATCCCTACTTATTTTAACAATAGTTATTATTATAAGTGTATAAATGTGTAAAAAATAAATGAATAAAATTATGATGCACCTATTACAAAAAAAGTTACAGATGCTAACCATAGTGTTCTTGTCTTCTATGGGGGCTATGGCACAAGCGGAGTACATTACCACTTGGAATACAACCAATGCAGGAGTTTCTAATAGCAACTCCATAATTATACCTGCAATAGGGGGGCGCTATGATGTAGATATAGGTAACGATGGCAGTTATGAGCTTTTAAACCAAACAGGTAGAATTACTATAGATGTAACCGCTCATGGTTACGCTGCAGGTGTTATACAAATAGCTTTACGTAATGCCATTTCTGGAGCAGGAAATTTAGAACAAATTCAGTTTGAACCTAGTGGTACTAACACAGATAACGGTAAAATAGTGTCTATAGATCAATGGGGAAATAGCATTGTATGGCTGTCTATGCATAGTGCTTATCACAGTTGTATCAACCTAGACGTTGTAGCTTTTGATGCTCCAAATTTAAGTCAAGTATTCAATATGATACTCATGTTTGCGAATTGTACTTCTATGGTAGGTACACCGGCATTTAATACTTGGGATGTCTCTAATGTTACTACTACGGGAGGAATGTTTGGAGATACACCTTTTAACCAGCCCCTAAATAATTGGGATGTCTCTAATGTAACTAACATGGGTTTTATGTTTAGTAATTGCCCGTTTAACCAGCCTATAGGCAATTGGGTAACGTCTTCTGTAACCAATTTAACAGGCATGTTTTTCAATAATACAGTATTTAATCAACCCATAGGCAACTGGGATGTGTCTTTGGTTACCAATATGCAAGGAGTTTTTAATGGAGCTACAAGTTTTAACCAGCCTTTAAACAATTGGAATGTGTCTTCAGTTATTGTCATGGATGATATGTTTCGTAGAGCTACAAGTTTTAATCAGCCTTTAAATAATTGGGATGTGTCTAATGTAGTAGATATGAATTTAATGTTTCTTTCTTCAGCATTTAATCAACCTATAGGTAATTGGGATGTGTCTAGTGTTACTAATATGGGGGGGATGTTTTTCAATAATACAGTATTTAATCAGCCTATCGGTAGTTGGGATGTATCTAGTGTTATTGATATGAATTCTATGTTTAATAATGCAACTACCTTTAATCAATCTTTAGGAGCGTGGAATATAGGTAATCTTACTAGTGGTGTTGGTTTTTTAGATAATAGTGGTCTTTCACTAGCTAATTGGGATGCCACATTAACAGGCTGGGATGCACAAGGGTTTGGTAATCCTAATGTTACCATAGGCGCTAATGGTTTGCAGTATTGTAGTGCGCAAACCCAGCGTGATGCTATGCAAACAGCAGGTATATTTACGTTTGTAGGAGACGTTTTAGGGTGTACACCAATTATAACGTGTGGAGATGCCTTTAATGCATCATCTATTTCTAAATTCTCAAACAGATTTGAAGTAACGCTACATCTTGACGCTCCAACAGGTTTAGCATTTAACACAGATGGTACCAAAATGTTTGCTATAGCAGAAGGTCTTGGTGGTAATGATGATATTATAGCGGAATATAATTTAAGTATTGGTTTTGATACCACTACAGCAGTTTATGCAGGAGCGGCAGAACAATTCTTTGTAGGAGGTCAAGAAAGTGATCCTCATGGGTTAACTTTTAATGCAGAAGGTACTAAAATGTTTGTTATAGGACTAAACGGAGATGCTGTAGTAGAATATAATTTAGGCGTTGCTTTTGATGTCTCTACTGCCATTCACGCAGGGGCAGCGGAAGAATTTTTTGTGGGAGGTCAAGAGACATCACCTACAGGTTTAGCTTTTAATACAGACGGTACTAAAATGTTTGCTGTAGGAGTTGATGATGGTGCCGTAGTAGAATATAATTTAAGTACAGGTTTCGATGTTTCTACAGCTGTTTATGCTGGAGCTTCAGAAGAATTCTTTGTAGGAGGACAAGAAAGTAGTCCAACAGGTTTAACATTTAATACAGATGGAACCAAAATGTTTGTTATAGGGCTAAATGGTGATGCTGTAGTAGAATATAATTTAAGTGCAGGTTTTGATGTCTCTACAGCAGTTTACGCAGGAACTTCAGAAGAATTTTCTCTTTTAGGTTATTCAGCAAGTCCTGTTGATTTGGTTTTTAATACAAATGGAACAAAATTATATGTTTTGGATGGATTATTTGGAGGTAATTATGTATTAGAATTTGTACAAGATGTAGATAATTATCATGAAGCTACAGCTACTAATGGAAATATAATGGCAAACACCAAGCCATTAGTATATACAATAATTAATGATACCTTTTCAGATACTAATAATGATGATGTATTAGATGGCGGTTTTACCATAAGTAATTTACCATCAGGTCTTACAGCAGAATTTGTTTTAAGTCATGGAGATACTAGAGCGACCTTAGTATTAAGTGGTAATGCCGCTAATAATAATAGTAGCAATAGTATAGCCACTTTAAACATTGTATTTAATGCAACAGCTGTAACAAGTAATACAGCACCCACTCTAAATTGTAGCAGTACAACGGGTATAGATTTTATAGATTCAGCTATCGTATGTGCCAACATTTTTGATGTGTCTACTTCTGAATTCTCAAACCAGTTTTCTGTAAATGCACAAGAAAATCAGCTAAGAGGCGTCGAATTTAATACAGATGGCACCAAAATGTTTGTTATAGGCGATAGCGATGATGCCATAGTAGAATATAATTTAAGTACAGGTTTTGATGTCTCAACAGCGGTTTACGCCGGTGCTTCACAGGAATTCTTTTTTGGAGGGCAGGTTCCAAATCCTCTCAATTTTGCTTTTAGTACAGACGGCACTAAACTATTTATTATTAATGGAATAGGTCCTGGCGGTTCTTCTGGATTATATCAATACAATCTAGGTACAGGTTTTGATGTCTCTACGGCAGTTTTTGCTGGTGGTTTTCATCGACGTTTTATCTCTCAAGAGAGCTTTCCAACAGATTTGGCCTTTAATACAGATGGTAGTAAAATGTTTATTATAGGAGTATCTGATGATGCTGTAATAGAGTATATTTTACGAGCTAATTTTGATATTTCTACAATGGTTTACGCTGGAGCGGCTGAAGAATTTTCTGTAGTAGCTCAAGAGAGTGAACCAACAGGGTTAGCTTTTAATACAGACGGTACTAAAATGTTTGTTATAGGAAACAGCGGAGATGCCGTAGTAGAATATAATTTAAGTACAGGTTTTGATGTCTCCACGGCGGTTTACTCTGGAGCCTCAGAAGAATTTTCGGTAACAACTTTTGAAGCCATACCTCGTGGTTTAGCCTTTAATGCTAATGGATCAAAACTATATGTAAGTGGATTGGTTAGAGATAGTATCATAGAATTTGCAGTAGGTGAAGCAGATAATTACGAAGAAGCATCAATTAATAATGGTAGTATAGCTACTAACACCAGCCCATTCATATATAATGTCTCCAATGATACGTTCGCAGATGTTAATAATGATGATATTTTAGATGGCGGTTTTACCATCGGGAATTTATCACCAGGTCTTACACCACAGTTTGTTTTAAGTAACGGAGATACTACGGCAACACTCGTACTAAGTGGTAATGCTACAAATAACAGTAGTAGTGATAATATAGCCGATTTAAACATCTCTTTTAATACAACAGCAATAACAAGTACTACTGTACCAATTTTGGATTGTAATACCATAGTAGGCATAGATTTTCTGGATAATATCAATTTAAACGGGCGTTTACGCCATGGTAAGTTTTTCTTAAATGGTAGCGAACAACCTATGGTTACTGGTAGAAATGCTAATTAAATCAAGTGAATAAATTTAATAAAGGGTGGTATAGTTAGTTAGGGATTAGGAGGTTGCCTTACTTATGAAAGGGTAGGTTGAATAAGTAAGATCAATCTATGGTTAAGGTAGGGGCTTTAATAGTGAGCAATCCAATGCCACCCTTATATTACGATAATGAATAATTAAGTAGTACAACATACTAATACGTAAAATATTATGAATACAAAAGTGCAAATAAAGCCATTACCAATATTAGTAATGCTATTACTAATATTACAAACACAGGCACAAACTATCAATACGGGAGAAATGGTCATATTGCCAAATACTCAAGTAAGTATTATTAATGATTTTAATAATACCACAAGTGGGAATATGCTTAATGACGGTGAGCTATTTATTTATGCAAATTTTAATAACGATGGCACGATAGATTTTATTAACGAAGGCCTTACAAGCTTTCAAGGTAATGTGGTACAACAAATTACAGGTATTCAAGAAAGCTTTTTTTATAATGTTTTATTCTCTAATACAAGTACAGCAGTACCATTTCAACTATCTGGTAGCATCAATATAGATAACGAAAGTGAGTTTGATGAAGGTATTGTCGATAATAGTAATTTTGGTGGAACCTTCACTTTTCTTAGAGATGCAGATCATGTTGCTACCAGTGATATTAGCTATATAGATGGCGAAGTAGTAAAAGTAGGAGATACCAGTTTTGAATTTCCTGTAGGCAATGGCGGGTTTTACAACCCAGTGGCTATGAATGCACCTAACTTACCAACAGATACTTATACTGCGCAATATTTTTTAGAGAATAGTAATGCAACCAATCCACATAATTTGGCGGCTGGTATTATAGAGCAAATTGATGATACAGAATATTGGGTAATAGATAGAACCAGTGGAAGTTCTGATGCAATAATAACTCTAAGATGGGATGCTGATACATCACCCACATTTATTAATAATGCAGATCCAGATGCTATACATATAGTACGATGGGACGATGCTTTAGGGTTTTGGATAGACGAAGGTGGTATTCCAGATGCCGCTAACCAAACCATTACAACCATAGCACCAGTTACGGGTTATGGTGTGTTTACACTGGCGACAGTAAAAACAGATTTAGTCTTACCAGATGATTTGGTTATTTACACAGCTGTATCTCCTAATAGTAATAGCAAAAATGATTTTTTCTTTATAGATGGCATTGACCGTTACCCTAATAATACGGTTAAAATTTTTAATCGTTGGGGTGTGGAAGTATATAAAACAACAGGATACAATGAAACAGATAATGTATTTAAAGGGTATTCTGATGGGCGTTTAACTGTTAGCAATTCAGAATTGCTTCCAACAGGCACTTACTATTATGTTTTAGAATATGAATTTCCAGGAAATGCATCTATACCTGCACAGCGTGTAAAAAAGGCAGGATTTCTATATATAGCATCAAATTAGACTTAAAAATATAAAATACAATCAATGTTAAATAGAGAATTTATGATCATCTATAAGAATAAAAATATAAAATGGCTAGTATTTATGATGCTACTTTCATTACCCGTACTGGCACAACAAAATCCACAGTTTACTCAGTATATGTATAATACAGCTACAATTAATCCTGCTTATGCTGGTAGTAGAGGTTTACTTAGTATTACTGGTATTTACAGAAGTCAGTGGGTAGGGCTAGAAGGTGCACCAAAAGTAGCACAGTTTTCTTTAAATACGCCTATTGGAGTAAATGGAGTTGGTCTGGGATTTTCAGTTTATAATGAAGAGATAGGCCCTTCTATTGAAAATAATATAGCTATAGACTATTCATATACCATACCATTTTCTGATAAAGACACTAAATTTAGTTTTGGTTTAAAAACAGGCTTTCAGCTATTAGATGTAGATTATAATAAATTATTAATTTATAATCCTACCGAGCCCGTTTTTCAAACGAATATAGAAGATAGGTTTCAACCCATCATTGGGGTTGGTACCATGCTACATACAGATAAATGGTATGTAGGTTTATCAGTTCCTAATGTTTTAAATACAGAGCATTATGATAATAGCACTATATCTACAGCTTCAGAGCGTATACATGTATTTGTAACAGGAGGGTATGTTTTCGATTTAAACGATATGTGGAAGTTTAAACCAGCATTCTTAACAAGTATAGTGTCTGGTTCACCTCTGGGTGTTGATGTGTCAGCAAATTTTTGGTATAACCAAAAACTCACACTGGGAGCAGCTTATAGGGTAGATGCTGCAATTAGTGCTTTGGCTGGTTTTCAAGTAACAGATCAGTTAATGGTGGGATATGCGTACGATACAGATACTACAGATTTAGGACGATATAATGACGGATCTCATGAAGTTTTTCTGAGATGGGAGCTGTTTACCAGAACTCGTAATAAAATATCACCAAGATTCTTTTAGTGATTCTGCGTTTTAAACTAATTATTAATAAGTAGTAATAAAAAAGTATAAAAATATGAAAATTAATACGTTAAAATTTAAACAAGTTTTAGTATTGTTTATGGTATTTCAATATAGTTTTGCTCAGCCTAAAAATGCTAAATTGGTTCGTGCAGATAAAAAGTATAATGAGCATGAATATATAAATGCAACCGATATATATTTAAGCGTAATAAAATCTGGCTATGAATCAGAAGAAGTATTCCAAAAGCTTGGAAACACTTATTATTTTAATGCAAACTATGAGGAAGCACAAAAGTGGTATGAAGCATTGATGCAGTTAAATGCCACACCAGAAGATCCCATTTATTTATTGCGTTATTCGCAAACACTTAAATCATTAGGTAAGAATAAAGAATCTGAAGCCATATATAACACGTTTTTAAAACGATTAGAAGATGAAGATTTAAAATTTTCTACAGCAAAGAGCTATTTGGAGATTATCCAAGAAAATTCTAACCGTTACAAAATAGCACCAGCAAGTATAAATACAGAAGCAAGCGAATACGGAGGAACTGTTATAAATAACAAATTTGTATATGCTACAGCGCAACGTTCTGGAGGATTTTCAAAAACCATAGATAATTGGACAGGAAAGCATTTTTTAGACTTTTGGGAGGCTAATTTTAATGAAGATGGTACCTTAGGAAAAGGTCGTAAGATGAAAAATGGATTAAACTCAAGATTTCATGAATCATCAGTAGTGTATACTAAAGATGGCAATACGGTGTATTTCACTAGAAGTAGCAATACTTCTAAAACAGAAAAAGGGAAAAGTCAAAATAAAAACCTAAAGATTTACAGAGCTACAAAACAAGATGATGGTGATTGGGGGAATATTGAAGACTTATCTATAAACGGGGATACATACTCTACAGCTCACCCTGCATTAAGTCCAGATGAAAATATACTGTATTATACATCAAATCAACCAGGAGGTTTAGGAGAAACAGATATTTATATGGTAACAATAAATAGTAATGGATCATTTAATAAGCCAAAAAATATGGGATCGGCTGTAAATACTAAAGGTAGAGAGTCTTTTCCATTTATTAGTAAAGACTATGAATTGTATTTTTCTTCGGATGGGCATTACGGATTAGGAGGTTATGATGTTTTCTATATAGATCTTAAACAAAAAGTACCACAAATGATAAATGTTGGAACACCAATTAATAGCACTGTAGACGATTTTGCTTTTTTTATCAATAATGAAACAAAAAAAGGAGGATTTAGCTCCAATCGATTAAGCGGTCAAGGATCAGACGATATTTATATGTTTGATGAACTTAAAAGTATTAAAGAAGCCACCAGAGCTATTTTAACAGGAACCGTTGAAGATGAAGATACCCAAGAGCTAATTGCTAACGCAACTGTAATTCTTAAAGATGATCAAGGTAATATTATAGATGAAGTTTTTACCAATACCAAAGGAGATTATAGTTTGGAGTATAACCGTTACTATAGCCATATTGTTGAAGCTAATAAAGAGAGTTATGTAGGCAATAATGAATTTATAAAAGCTAATATCGAAGCAAAAAAAGTAGTTAGAAATTTAAAGTTAAAACGAAATATAACGCCAATTAAAAATAATACAGACGTTACTGATGCTATTGATTTACAGCCTATATATTTCGATTTTAACAAGGAGACAATAAAAGAAGCATCAAAAATAGAATTAATGAAGGTTGTAGCCTTTATGAAGCAAAACCCAAATGTGAAAATTAAAGTGGGTTCTCATACCGATAGCCGCGGAAATGATGCATATAATTTAATCTTATCCGAGCGTAGAGCCGCAGCAACAACAAAGTTTATTATAAAACAGGGCATTGCAAAAAATAGAATAACAGGAGAAGGGTATGGAGAAAATCAATTAAAAAATAATTGTGGCAATGGTGTAAAATGTAGTAAAGAAGAGCACCTTTTAAATAGAAGAAGCGAGTTTATAATTATAAAGAAATAATTTCTATAAAAGTTATAATAAATACATAAACGATTCAAATATGTATTAAGCTAAAAAGTGGTTTATATTTTATGAAAATGAATAAAGCTTTTAAACATTTCTATATTATGTGTTAACCAATCCCACTGTTATATTTTCGATTTTTTAAAAAAGAAATCAAATGGCCATGGATGATAGATCAAGAGAATCTATAATTAGAAATAAAAAATCTCATTTGTCTAATATTTCTAATGGATCTGAATCGAAAGAGCATCATAACCTAGTTCTGGTAGATGATATGTATCTTTTAAATGTCCCGATAGAATGGGAAGAATATGAAAGTGATAGATTTAGAATGAGAAATTCAGAAGAAACACTATTGTTTTCTGCAATCCATTACAAAAAAAGAATACCAAAAGGTAATGATTTTATGGTTGATGATTTGAAAGCTGAAGTACAAACAGTTTTTAAGAAGCTTAAAGAAGAAGGTTGTTATATACCAGTACCAGATCTAATTATGGAAAATAATTATGTATACCAGGCATTTAAAATTGGAGAAGAGGTACAATATTTTTTCTACACGTTCTGTAAATCGTCGGAAGAGCTTATTCAGATAAGATTGAACATAAGAGAGATAGGAGCTTATAAGACGGTAATTAGAGATACTTTGCTTGAGATAGGGAGTAGTATAAGAATGGTTAGATAAACAATATTTATGCTATTATTTTAAGCCGAAGTTTGGTACGCCGTAGCAATCGTATAGTTAAAATTGGAGTTTTTAAAGGTAACTACATGACAAATGAATTTTATTAATTTTTTAAAAAATATAAGTATGAATATATTAAAAATCATAAAAACACAAATAGCAAATTTTTAAAAATTTAGCTTAAAGCTACTTGCTTATTTTAACGTTCTTTTTTAAACACAATGTATTATTAGACTTCCTAATATAAATCTAAATTTCGCTAATGAGTCTACATACTGCAATAGTTATTGATGATCATGAGGATACAGTCGAGCTTTTAAAACTTTGTTTGAAAAAATATTGTCATAGTATAAAAGAGGTCTATGGGTCTACAGATGTACAAGATGGTTTTCATAAAATACAGGAGTACGAACCAGATATTATTTTTTTAGATGTTATGATAGGTGAAGACACGGCTTTTAATCTTTTAGATAATTTAGGAAAGATTGATAGCGAAATTATTTTTATAAGCTCGTTTAAAGAGTTCGCTCTAAAAGCTATAGATTATGAAGTGTCTAATTATTTATTAAAACCAATAGATATTAAAAAATTGGTAATAGCGGTAAGAAAAGTCTCTGAAAAACTTAAAACTAAAGTTTATATGAAAGAGTTATTACAGAATGAAATTGAATTAAAAGATTTCAACAATTTAAAAGATTATAGCAATAAAAGTGTTATTGCCATAGCATCTACAGCAAAGATAGAGCTAATAAAAGTTGAAGATATTATTTTTTGTGAGGCAGAACGTAGTTATACAATTTTGTATCTCAAAGACGGTACATCTAAAGTTTCCAGTAAAAACCTATTAGAGTACGAAAATTTGCTTGTACCAAAAGGTGCTTTTTTTAGAATTCACAGAAAATACCTGGTTAACTTACATATGATAGAAAATATTAACAAATCAGCAGGGAATTATTGCGAAATGATCAATAAAAAGTCATTACCGATTTCAAAACGAAAACGAGAAAAATTATTCAAATTTTTAGGAATAGCATAATAGTAATAATATAGAAAACAATTAGCACTTCTATACTGTTTAAACGGGGGTATTAAATTAGGGTTGAAAGTCTCTTTTGGCTGGAGAAATTTTCGTGAAAAATGATTAATTATATTCATGTATATAGAAATTATAATAATTTAAAAAGCATATGGAAAAAATAAGACTGACAAATGAAGAAACATATTACCTGAGGTTATTGGTCCATAATTTTGATGATGATCATATTTTAAATTTTCTTAAAATAGATAAAGAAAGATTAAACTACATTAAAAGACGGTTAAGGTTTAAATTCGAAACAAAAAACTGGGTTACTATAATTGAAAAAGCTTTTGAACTTGAAATTTTAAATAAACAGGATTTTGTTGACCCAGTAATAAAGAAAATAGCATTACGCTATACATCAAAAATTGTAAATGATTTTAAAAATAGCTCTAATAAATATAACTTAGATAAAAGGCTTCTATTAGATTTTGATGAGTCTTGCAATGCCCTTTTATCTGAAGCAACTAAAATTAATTTAAAATAATGGAATATTATATACTAAAATTGTTTAGCAATAAAGAACTAGAGTATTTGCGCTTGAAATATCAAGGTGCAAATGAAGAAGAAATAGCTAAAGAATTACAGTTTAAATACAAAAGAGAACATTCAAATATGGAGACTATAATTTTGAACAAACTTTCTGTTAATAATTGGTACAATGCCTTTAGAAAAGCTTTTAACTTACAATTGCTTAATAGAAAAGACTTTCTTTCTATAGATATAAAAGAAGAGGTCTCTGTTTTTTCTACAAAAATCAAAGATGCATTATTGTCTAAAGAACTAAATGAAAAAGAAAAAGAGCTTAAAGTTTATTTAATGCTACTGTCTTTTTACAGTAAGATAGAGTATAATTGTTTGTTAAAAAACTAGAATAAATAGTTTTGGTGTATTTTTGAAGGCGGCTCTAAAAAGTTTAAAAACTGTATCATTTTGAGTCTTTTGGCTTCGCTCAAGATAGGCTAAAGTCGAAAAATTTCATGATGCTGATAAACAGATGTTTAATTTTAAGAAATGTTTCACTTTCATTCAGAATGATATTTTTTTAAACCCAAAAAAATTAGTTAATAATTTCAACATTTCTTATATAAACATTTTTGTCAGGCCAGTCACCATCATCCGTTTCAACCGCAGCAATTTTATCTACAACATCCATTCCTTTTATAACTTTACCAAAAATGGTATAGTCACCATCTAAAAAATGAGCACCACCTTTTTGCTGCACTATAAAAAACTCAAAAGGAGATGCTAACTTATAAGGATTGTTAATTTCGCTGCTAGGCATCGATACAACACCTCTATCATGTTTAAAGCCACGTTTGGTATCTGGGGGTAATAAATATCTTCCAATATGTGAACGTTTTTTAGCGGTCTTTTTATCGTCACTATTACCAGCTTGTACTATATAATTATTAATAACCCTGTAAAATTGTGTGTCATTAAAATATTTTTGTTTCGTTAAAAAAATAAAGTTAGAACGATGAAATTTTGTTTCATTAAATAATAAAATATCAATAGTCCCGAAATCTGTAGTGATGCGTACTTTATTTTCTTTGTGATGCTTATCATATTCCAGAAAAAAAGCCATAGCACTTTTAGAATTCAACTTAGGGAACTCTCTCTCTGGTTCTATAATAGTATCCTTTTTTATTTCTTTTTTCTCCTTTTTTGTAACCGTAGTTTTAGGAATAACTTTCTTTTTAGTTTGTTTATCTTCACAATTCAGAAATAAAAAAAATAGACATAAAATAAAAACAAGTCTCATAGATATGAATTTTGATGAATTTTTAAAATTGACTTCAAAAGTAAAGAATATACAGCTTCCAGCCGAATCGTCTCACTTTAAAATGGTTCCACCTTTCCGAAGAGCGCTTATGAAAAAACAAAAAGAAGCCATAAAAAAAGCTAAAAGAGCAGGTGTATTGGCACTGTTTTATCCAGATAAAAATAAACAGACAAAATTTGTTCTTATTCTAAGAAAAACATACAAAGGAGTTCATTCTGCACAAGTTGCATTTCCCGGTGGGAAGCTAGAAAAGCAAGATGTATCGTTAGAAGCAGCTGCGTTAAGAGAAGCTTTTGAAGAAGTGGGAGTGCCTATAGAAACCATTGAAGTTATTCGAGAATTATCTCAAGTTTATATTCCGCCAAGCAATTTTTATGTGCAACCTTTTTTGGGAATTACTAAAACAACACCAAGCTTTATTAAGCAAGATGATGAAGTTGAGGCTATTATTGAAATAGATTTGCAGCATTTTTTAGATGACAGTGTGTTGATAAATAAGCAAGTGTCGACTTCTTATAGTGTTGAGGTAGAAGTTCCTGCATTTAAATTGAACGAACATGTAGTTTGGGGAGCTACTGCCATGATGCTAAGTGAAATTAAAGACTTGTTAAAACAATACACGTAATTTAATAGTTTTGTTACTTTTGCATCTACCAACCAATTTTGACGCGTGATTTATGGGATTGTTTAAAAGAAATCCATTCGGACATATATTAATTATAAAAAAATGGCTCATAAGAATTCTGGGTGCAATGACACATAGGCGCTTTAGAGGATTTAATGAACTACAAATAGAAGGTTCTGAAATTATTAAAAGCTTACCAGATACGAATGTATTATTTATTTCAAATCATCAAACATACTTTGCAGATGTTGTATCCATGTTTCACGTCTTTAATGCTAGTTTAAGTGGCCGTGAAGATTCTATTAAAAATGTTGGATACCTGTGGAATCCTAAGTTGAATATTTATTATGTAGCAGCCAAAGAAACCATGAAAGCTGGACTGCTGCCAAAAATATTAGCTTATGTTGGTTCTATTAGTATTGAACGTACTTGGAGGTCTGAAGGACAAGACGTGAATAGACAAGTTAAGATGAGCGATATTTCTAATATAGGTAAAGCATTAGATGATGGTTGGGTTATAACCTTTCCACAGGGTACTACAACCCCATTTAAACCTATTAGAAAAGGAACAGCTCATATTATTAAGCGATATAAACCCATTGTAGTGCCTATTGTTATTGACGGATTTAGGCGTTCTTTCGATAAAAAAGGATTGCGTATTAAAAAGAAAAATATTTTGCAGTCTTTTGAGATTAAAGCGCCTTTGGATATTGATTACGATAATGAATCTACTGACGATATTGTTAAAAAAATTGAATATGCTATCGAACAACATCCATCTTTCTTAAAAGTGATCCCTCAAAAAGAATTAGAAGCGCTCGAAGAACTTAACAAAAAGCGTGAGTGGTAACCCTTCTGAAGAAACATACCATAAAGAAATTTACGCAGAAATAATTGAAAAAATGCAAGATATTTCCAGTGTGCATAGATATTGAACCTTATTATGTTATTAGGTAGAAGAGATACCGCTAGCTTGTAAAAATAGATCTAAAGAAGATTTAGCTAATATGATTAGAGGTGTTGAAAATGGTCATTTGTGCATTCGTTTAGAGATAGGCATATATAAAAAATTTAGTATTACAGAATATTTTATTGAGGGGCTAAAACATATGCTCAAACTCCAGCATTTTTTACAGGATGTATCGTATGCCTCATTATTTAATTCAACAATTCAGAATTACCGAGGATCAATTCTATTTTTTTCAGAATTACAGTGATCTGATTCATTTGTGTTTCTATATTTCTAAAATAGATGCTAATATCTCTGTTAACCCAACTTTCGGAAATAACCCTTGCGCCCAAACTAATTCTTAACACAGCACTTTGAAAATCATTACCATATTTTACATTAACTGCTTGCCCTATATGACATTTTTGAGCAGCAAGCCTAATGATTTCTAAAGAAGATCCTTCGAATTGATCGGATATATCTGAATTCAATAATGTATAGAGTTTCTTTACATCATTAAGAGGTAATACGTTATTATTTTTGAGGATAAAAAAAGGGAAAATGGTTCGAATATTTCTAAGTCCAAATTCTTCACTGTTATAAGTATTAATTTTTGTTTCATTTCCAAAAAGTGGTTCTAAAAAAGTAGAATCTTTAATAGAGTCTTCAACAAAATTGCAAAACATCTCAATTCCTAAATTTCTATATAAAACAGGTGTTTTATAATACCTGTCTATTTCAGTTATAGCAGCATTCCAGCGCATATATGAGCCATAATTAAATCCATCGGATAAATTTTTAGAACAGAACCATGATGTTGGCCAATCTGAATGATTGTAATAATTGGTTAAACCTTTTGGTAAAGTGTTTTTTACAGAATTAATTGATTTACTAACATTTTCAGGTACAATTAATGCACCCGAATAAGGAGGGCCTGTAAAGTATTTACTTCCGGTTATAGTAACAATATATCCTTTATTCAAATAATTTTGTATGTCTTTTGGATCTAACCTAAGTTGTGATCCGTCTACAATAATTTGTATTGATAAATTGTTAAGTGTATTCAACTTTTGAATCATTTCTTCACTAGGTGATTGATAGCCTAATTTTGATTGATCCATAGTATGCAATACGATATGTCTTCCTAATTCATTAGTTTCTGAAATGGCATTAAAAACCTCTGTATCTAATTGAAATGTGGGTTTTAATTCACCATTTTCACCCCTTAGAGGAATTTTAATCAAGTCAACGTCTCTAAACCCTTCAATTTTATCTCCTTTTTTAATCGGATAATTCAAAGCGGTGGTATTTTCAAAATGTTGCCCTTTTAATGCTGCAGGAACACCACTACCTGTTTCATCAGAAGCCACTAAAACATGCGTAATTTCTTTATCGGAAACAATTTGATTAATAGCTGCTATTTGAAGAGCAGAATCCGTACCCGATGGAGAAAAAATTATTTGACATCCATCATTTATGTTAAAGATTTTTCTAAGATTGTTTTTTAACGATTCTGAAAATTCGATGGTTGTGTTTTTAAAACCCCTTTTTAAGCTGTTCTGAATTAATATCGATCTAATTTTGTCTGTTTTATCAAAAGCAAAATTTGATACACTAGTTGCTGTTGATGAGGCAAAAGTAAATGCTTCTGGTCTTGGAAATGGTCGGCAACCATATTTATTCAACAATTCAAATTCGTCTATATTCAGTCTAAGATCACCACCAGACATTAATAAATATTCTGTTGGTTTTGCCAGGTTTTCAAGAATTGGTTTCCAGGATTCTTTAAATATGTTGTTTGAATTATTTAATCCATGAAAAGATTGTAGTTCTTTATATTTTGATAAAGATTCTGTGTTTAAATCTTCATTTTTTTTAATCAGATCAATTAAAAAATAATCAAGATTTTTTAATTTTTCTTTATCTTTTTTGGGTAATAAGTCATAAAATATTTGAGTAACTTTAAGAGCAGCCAGATCGCATAAAAGAGTATCGGATTTTTCTTTACCTAAAGCTTTATGCCAAAGTTGCCATTCAATACCATATCTTAAATAAATTAAAGCTAAAACAGGTTTTTCTAAAAATAGTGAACCAATTTTAATTGCTTTGTTAGGAACAATTATAAATAAATCTGGCTCAGTGTTAGAAGTGATAATATTTATGCTGTTTATCTTTGGTGCAGTATTAAATCTTTTTAAAACTCTAACCAGATAATTCACGTTTTCTTTTTCAAATAAACTGGTTCTATAGTATTGATTTTCAATAAGAATATTACTTGTCTTCATAAATATTTTAATTATAATTAATCATAGCTTCCTCTTTTATAAAAGCTGAATAAGCTTTATTTTTTCTTTTGGCATTAGATTTTCTACAAACATGTAAACCTACTAATTCTGTTTCATTAAAAACATGATTTATTTCATGATTTGTATATCCGCTTCCTCCATGTTCTTTAAAGCTTTTATTGTCAATAGGTATGTATTTAATATCATCAAAAAAGTGTGTGAATCATTCTAGTTGTTTTTGCCTCATAATCATTTAGTCTGGGTATTTGTCCCATCAAAATAATATTGTCTGAAATATAATAAGGTTCTTTTTTGAGAATTAACTTAAACTTTTGTTCAAAGTCATTTTTGCTTAGTTTTAGTTTGCTATTTGAATTATCATTCTTTATGAACCGTTTAATAAAAGCACCTAGATGGGTAATTAAAGTTTTATTATCAATATACTGTAGCCATTTCCATGATCCCAATGAACATATCTAAGAATAACCGTGTTAATTTCTTTCTAGAGATCAATACCAAGTGTCTTGGCGTTTTTAATATTTAACAAAACGATGGTAAACTTATCGTTAATAACTCCTGATAACTCCACTTCAAAAATCAGGTCAAAATTCCTATTTTGCACGTTACAATTATAAAGTAAAAAAGAGAATAAGGTGAAAGTCTGTATAGCAGAAAAACCAAGTGTGGCAAGAGAGATAGCTTCGGTTTTAGGAGCTAATTCCAAACGTGATGGTTATTACGAAGGCAATGGCTATGCAGTGACTTATACTTTTGGGCATTTATGTACACTAAAAGAGCCCAATGATTATAAACCATATTGGAAAAGCTGGGATTTAAATAACCTCCCCATGTTGCCCGAAAAATTTGAAACGAAAGTTGTTTCTAATTCAGGGATACAAAAGCAATTTGAAATTGTAAAAAGTTTATTTGATAAAGCTGATGTGGTTATAAATTGCGGGGATGCAGGTCAGGAAGGAGAATTGATTCAGCGTTGGGTAATGAATGAAGCAAATTACAAAGGCGAAGTAAAACGCCTATGGATTTCTTCATTAACTACAGAGGCTATCAAAGAAGGATTTGAAAATTTAAAACCTGCTGAAGATTACGATAACTTGTATTACGCAGGATTTTCTAGGGCTATTGGAGATTGGTTACTTGGAATGAATGCCACTAGATTGTACACGGTAAAACATGGAGGTTATAAGCAGGTATTGTCAGTTGGTCGGGTACAAACACCAACATTAGCAATGGTTGTTAACCGATTTAAAGAGATTGAAAATTTTAAACCCCAACCATATTGGGAATTGCAAACCTTATATAGAGAAACACTTTTTAGTTATGAAGAGGGGCGTTTTTTGAAAAAAGAAGATGGAGAAGCGTTGGCGAATAAAGTAAAGGAAAGCGATTTCGAAATACAATCTATTACAAAGAAAAAAGGAAAGGAATATGCACCAAAGCTTTTTGATTTAACAGGATTGCAAGTGTATTGTAATACGAAGTTTGGATTTTCGGCAGATGACACACTAAAGATTGTTCAGAAATTATATGAGCAAAAAGTCGTGACTTATCCTAGAGTAGATACCACTTTTTTACCAACTGATATATACCCAAAAGTATCTGGTATTCTTCAAAAGCTGACAAACTATTCAAAATTAACACAACCACTTCTAGGAAAAAAAATAAAGAAATCGCCCAAAGTTTTTAACGATAAAAAAGTAACCGATCACCATGCTATCATTCCAACGGGTATTCAGATTAATTTACAATATAACCAACAACAAGTTTACGATATTATAGTAAAGCGTTTTATAGCAGTTTTTTATGATGATTGTTTGGTTGCTAATACTTCCGTTATTGGTAAAGCTGCAGATGTGTCTTTTAAAACAACAGGAAAAGAGATTTTAGAAAAAGGATGGCGCATTGTTTTTGATACTTCAACTACGACGCTCAGTACGACAAAGGATAAATTATTACCATCGTTTGTTAAAGGAGAAAAAGGACCTCATGAGCCTTCGTTTTTAGAAAAAGAAACCAAACCACCTAATCAATATACAGAAGCTTCTTTATTACGTGCCATGGAAACAGCAGGTAAGCAAGTGGATGATGAAGACTTACGAGAATTGATGAAAGAAAATGGTATTGGAAGACCATCGACACGTGCCAATATTATTGAAACGCTTTTTAAAAGAAAATATATAAAACGTAATAAAAAGCAGGTTTTGCCTACTGTTACAGGGATACAGCTTATAGATACGATTCAGAACAATTTATTAAAATCTGCAGAACTTACTGGGTCTTGGGAAAAGCAACTAAAAGACATTGAAAAAGGAGCGTTCAGTGCAGGAGCGTTTATAAAGAATATGAAGCGTATGGTGGATGCTCTGGTATATGAGGTGAGAAGCGAAGCGAAGCGTGCTAATATATCTCATGCAGTAACCGTGAAAAATAGGGAAGCCAAAGCAATAAAAAAAGCAGCAGTTGGAATTACGGCAGAAACCTGTCCAAAATGCAAAAAAGGGCGTATTGTAAAAGGAAAAACAGCTTATGGTTGTAGTGGGTATAAATCGGGGTGTCATTTTGTGATGCCTTTTAGTTATGCTAATAAAAAGATTTCTGAGAAACAGTATATTAGATTGCTTCAAAAAGGATCTACGGTTAATTTAAAAGGTTTTAAAACGGATTCTGGTAAAGTGGAAGGTCTGCTTCGTTTTGATGAACGTTTTAATCTAAAATTAGAACCAAAAAAGACTTCCGCGAAAGCGAAACCTGGTGAATTAGCTTGTCCAAAATGCAAAAGAGGCACTGTTATTAAGGGGAGTACAGCGTATGGATGCAGTGATTATAAGTCGGGATGTGATTTTAAAGTGACTTTTGATGTTATTAGAGCTAAAATGAATGGACAGAAACCAACCAAAGAACTCGTTCATAGTATTTTAAATGGAAGTATCTAAAAGCGAGCATCGACATTTTGTGATTTATAAACCCTATGGTTATTTAAGTCAGTTTAAAAGTCATGATTCAAAACAGCAGTCGAAAAAGTTTTTAGGAGGACTTCATGGTTTTCCCGAAGGTATCATGGCTATTGGTAGATTAGATGAAAAATCAGAAGGTTTATTATTATTGACTACCGATGGTAAAATGAGTGATTTTGTTAATAGTCAAAAAGTAGAAAAAGAATATTATGCACAGGTAGACGGTATTATTACAGATGAAGCCATCAATCTATTAAGAGCTGGTGTGGAAATTGGTTTTGATGGTAAAAAATATCAAACCAGACCCTGTAAAGCTTCCAAATTAAATGAGATTCCAGATTTACCAAAGCGATCACAAAAAATCAGGGATGATAAGCATGGCCCAACATCATGGGTATCTATAACTTTAAATGAAGGGAAGTTTAGGCAGGTACGAAAAATGACTTCGGCAGTTGGCTTTCCTACATTGCGTTTAGTAAGAGTGAGAGTAGGGGATATTCTTATTAATACAATGCAAACAGGAGAGGTTGTTGAGGTAGATCAATTACTACTTTAGAATACTTTTATAATGAGTATAATAGTTAATATTAAAACACCTATTAAAACTAATTGAGCCAATTTATTTAAGTTTTGATGTTTCTTGTCGTAGTAAATATTACTTTTTTTGATAAAGTATATATAAGCAGCAATTGGGTATGTTCCTATAAAAATACTGCCGGCTTCTTGGCTTACTATTAAAGTAAGCGACGATCCAATAATAAAGCATGATATGCCTAAAATTAAATGAAACTTTTTAAAGAAAGGAATGTAATTGTCAATATCAAATTTTGCTCTCTCCTCCTTACTCATAGTATTATAACCAGAAAGAAGGTACTTTGCATTATTTATAGTGACTCCATAAGCTATAATAATAAATAAAGTACTAATTCCAATAATAATGTAGATCATTTAAAATTTACTTATTGAACTCGTTTAAACTTTTTGTTTTTAACCGAAAATGAGATGAAATTTATTCAGATGAGGCACTTTTTGCAAGGCATAGCAGAGCTACGCATAAGAAAAGTAACAAAATATGGGTAAATTTCGGCCATTTTTTAGGAAATAGAAAAAGTTTAAACGAGTTCATTGTTAAACTTCTAGTTTTTTTAACTCTTTATAGTTTCGATTAAGGCGCTTTAATAAAATACCATAAACAAGCCAATAGAACAATAATAAAATACCAATGGCAGCTGCTAAAAATAAAACAGCGACTATTATAAATATGGCGTAAAATTTAAAAACCTCTCCATTAGCGGAGGCTTGTTTTATTTGATCTATAAGAAGTTGATCTTGATTTAGCTCAACATATATAGCAACAAAAGTTGCTATCACCAGATAAATTAAGTTGAAAGCCACATACTGTTTTACTGTTTTTCTTGTTTTAAGAATGTTCTCCATAAGCACCTTTGCATTATCTGTAGTAGAAATTCTTCTGTAGTTTCTAAAAAACAAATAAAAGAAAAGGGCTAAAACAATGTATCCTATGACTATCAAGGGGATAAAAATAGCATCAGCATCAAACTGATCAAAACGTTTCAAACCCTCTGTATCTTTTAATAAAAAAGATATAAATGTCCAAAAAGCAAACTCTAACAAACTAATTATAAAAATCCATTTTACAATGGAAGATGATTTTTTTAAAATCATCTTATATATTTCGTTATATGTTAGCTTAGGATATTTATTGTCATCCTTATTCCAATCTTTCTTTAATAAATCTAATTCATCCATATGCTTACGGATTTAATATGGTTCTAAGTTTCGTTTTTATTCTATTCATCTTCACACGTGCATTCACTTCACTAATTCCCAAAGTTTCACTAATTTCTCTATAATCTTTATCTTCTAAGTATAAGAAAACAAGCGCTTTTTCAATATCATTTAATTGATGTACAGCTTTGTAAAGTATTTTTAGTTGCTCTTCTTCTGTATCATCATAATTTTCAGCTTTAATTTTAAATTCTACACCATTAAAATCTTGCGTATTAACTGTTCGCTTAGATTTTCTATAAAGCGTAATCGCTGTATTTAAACCTACTCTGTACATCCATGTACTAAATTTAGCGTCTCCTCTAAATTTTGGATATGCTTTCCAAAGTTGAATAGTTATTTCTTGAAATAAATCATTATGAGCATCGTAATTATTAGTATATAAGCGACATACCTTATGTATAATATTTTGATGCTTTTCTAGCAATTCAACAAAACTATGTTCTAGTTCTTTCTTCAATGTGATGGTTTAGTTACCATATAGGTAGCTTAAAATTTTAAAACGTTACACGTGTGTAAAAATAATATTTTAAATCATTAACATCAGACTAAAGACATCAGACTGCTCCGTTATTAGATTCTTGAATAAATATTTTGTTTTAACCGATTGATATACAGTAATTAATATGCGATTGTTTCCCGTAAATCAGCACTGCTGTCCGGAATAAATTTATTGAAAAAAGGCATATTGGTATTTAATTTTATTTTGTTGTCGTTTTCTAATTCTATTTTGATAATCCATTCTGTTTTTGACAGGTACAAACATTAAGGAACTGAGCTTTTCAACA
>NZ_SRSO01000030.1 GCF_004791695.1 Flavivirga rizhaonensis
ATTACCAACTTGATTGCTAGTTTAATTGCTTATTCTTTTCAAGAAAAGAAACCTGCTATCAAATTTGAAACATATAAGTCTGAACAATTAGCATTGTTTTTCTAAATCCTTAGCTCGAACTCAGGTTCAGAAGTTAAAAAATCAGCATGTTCTAATTCCATGAGATAATTACCAACAGTTTTTGGAGTACCTAATTCCGCATCAATTAAAAATTGACGTTTTGTATAAGGCAATCTAAATAAGATTTCTATAAGTTCTTTAGAATATACTTTAGGTATTGTAGCTTTTACCTCTTCAGTCATACATCTTTATAAGTGCTGTTACATCCTTTAAACGCTTTAAGCCTTTATTTGCAGTAAACTCTATCATCTCATGCATGTAAAGTAAAGCACCCATGCTTCTCAATCTTCATTTTCTGTAACGTTTCGTTATTTTACATAGTAATCTGCTTTATTTTTAATAATGTATTTACTCAAATAAATAGCAGAAGTATCTACTAAAAGTTTTTCAATCTTTAAATTAAAGTAACAATTACATCTGTAAATTAAACAAGAGTAAATATAGTAAAATATTACGCTCGTTAAAATTATAAGGGTAAATATTACACTCGTTTCAATATTATCTGAACTATAATGTTAAAAAGGAAAGGGAAAACAAAGATAAGTACTAGCGTGCTTGATGTTCTCTGCTTTCTCTTTCCTTGTTTTAGTTTCTTTTAAAAAATTAATGTTGTTGGGTTAGTAGTTTCTATTTTACTTTTTAGATTTCGTTTTAAACTTTTGAAACAAATGTTTTAAAATAACTGAAACGACAAAACTCACAACAGTACCAATAATAGCCAAAACAATTGTTGTAGTGAGGTCTTCAACACCGATATTAGCTACTGATGAAAAGAAAGTGCCACCAATAATGGCAGATTTAGTATTATGATCTATCGTCAGTTGCATCTATTCCAATTTCTGATGTATCCTCATCTTTTACCACTGCTTGACTAACGACAGTAGTAACCGTTCCTGCAACTGTCGTAAGTTGTAATAGTGACAACCAGAGCAGGCATTGTAATAGGAGCTGCAATAATAGCACCGCCAGCTGTTGTTAAAGCGATACCAATGTTTCGTAAAGTTTTGAAAAACTTTGGAGTTGGTTTTTTATAACGTTCAACAATGTTCATGATTTTGAAATTTAATAGTTAACAAAATTTGTTCTTTTCGGTCTTTAACTTGATATACTAAAGACAATAATTTTTGCATCGCATCTTTTGAATAAATGTCTTTGCCAATGCCGCTTAAATAAGTTACCGGTGCAACACAGCGTTCTAAATCTCAACTGCTCCTAAGTAATAACTAAATATTTCACTTACAAAATTCGTTTTAAAGGATAATTATCCGCTCATAAGTTTTCAGCCTTATGCTTTTAAATTATTTTGAAATTGATTTTTTCCCCTAGATATTTAAGAGAGTTTTACAAATAAGATATTTAAGAAACCCTTTGTCTTGTAGTTATGAAAGAACTACCCACAAAAACTAAACCTAGGTAGTAATAAAAAGTAGAAATAATTAAATGTTAAAACTTTTTGCTTTTAAAACATTATTAAAGTCATATAAGATAAATAAGATAGGCTTGATTTTATCACCTAATTTTTTGTTTAGAAGCTTAAAAGCCCTAGTCATATGTCCTTCTATTGTTTTAATGGAAATATTTAAATGTTCAGAAATTTCTTGATGAGTAAGCCCCTCTTTCTTATTTAAAATAAAAATCTCTCTACATTTAGTAGGTAAATTGTTAATTTCTTTATTTACAATTGTCATTAACCTATCAATGTCCAAACTCTCATTTTCTATAACTAAATCTATAGCCTCAATATATTTTTTTTCTAAATAAATCACTTTAACATTTTTTCTAAATTCAGCTATAAATTCATTATAAACAGATTTATATAAATAACTTCTAACTGAAGATGTATAGTTAATTTTCTTTCTATTAACCCATATGGTTACCATTACATTTTGAACAATATCCTCTGCCTTATTTTTATCGTTGATTAAAGAACGAGCATAAGAACATAATTTGCCATAATAGGTATCCATTAAAAAATCATAGGCCTTTTTATCTCCAGATTTCAGTTTTTTTGATAAATAGTTATGTTCGTGAAAATTCAAGTTTTGAGTTTGTTTCTTATCAAATGTATAAATGAATTGTTAATTATTCTAAAAAAGTTTAAAAAAAATAGAGGGGTATCAAATTATTTTTCATCATAGTTAATAGAATAGTGTAATAAAATGGGGCAAAAAAGAATCAAATTAATTATTGTTAAGTTTCTTAATAAAGAAGCAAATCAAGATGAGTTAATCATTCTTGATTTATGGTTGCGAAATAAAAAAAATCAGGTTCTTTTTAATCAATTTATAAAAACCGAATACTTAATTTCTTCAAGTATGGATGAGTTTGATTTAGAAAAAGCAAAAATAACAGTCAATAAAAAACTGAAAATAAATTTACGAAGACACCGTATAAAACAATTTAGCAAGTATGCGGCAGCGGCAGCAGTATTAGTGCTTTTATTATCCCCTTTTTTATTTAATAATTCAAATAGAATTATTAGTAATGATACTCCAGTTACTCCAGTTATATCTCAGGAAGCCATAACAAAAGGTTCTAACAAAGCTATTTTAACTTTACAGAATGGTACAAATATTAGCTTAGAAAAAGAAGAAAATTATATTGATGATAGCAAAACTAGTAATGGTAAGGAATTAGTCTATAATAAAATCTCAACAAAAAAACAAGAAACAACTTATAACTACTTAACTATTCCTAGAGGAGGGCAATATATTGTAAAACTTTCTGACGGAACGAAGGTTTGGCTAAATTCAGAATCTAAAATAAAATACCCCGTTAATTTTATTGATGGAAAAACTAGAAGCATTGAATTATTATATGGTGAAGCTTATTTTGAAGTGTCTCCAAGCACCAACCATGGAGGTTCTAAATTTATAGTACACTCGAAATCTCAAGAAATTGAAGTATTAGGAACCAAATTCAATATCAAAGCCTATAAAGATGATCATTTTACTTACACAACTTTAGTTGAAGGTAGTGTGTTAGTAAATAACTATACCAATCAAAAAGTACTTACTCCAAATCTACAGTCCATTATAGATGTAAATTCTTCAAACATTTTGATATCTAAAGTTAATGTATCTGAAGCTATTGCCTGGAAAAATGGCATTTTCAGTTTTAAAAATATGCCACTTAAAGATATCATGAAAACATTATCCAGATGGTATGACACTCAAGCTATTTTTATAGATCCAGAAATAGAAGGAATAAAGTTTACTGGTGTTTTAGGGAAAGATCAAAGCATTCAAGACATACTAACAATAATAACTAACTCTAACAATTTAACATATGAAATAAAGAACAATACTATCTTTTTAAAATAAAAAGAAGGAAATAAGGTTCGGAATTCTCACACTACAAACCTGTATTTCCCTCTGTAAGCATTAATCAATAAATATTAACTAACACATAACAAATTTATGGAAATAAAAACTAACTATTTTCTTTTCTTCAAAAGAAAAGAAATTATTAATTTCATTATGAGAACTTTTATACTCCTATTTTGCACTGCAGCTTTCAGTCTTTCTTCTGGAGAGCTATTTTCTCAAGATGTAAAAATTGATATTGACTCAGATAAAACCATCACAATTGATGAAGTTTTTCAAATTATTAAAACGCAAACTGATTACAGATTTGTTTATAGATCTGATGCTTTTAAAAATGCGCCTAAAATTTATCTAAAAAAAGGCCTCATAAATGCGCATGATTTATTGGTTAAAAGCCTTGCTTTTGGTAATTTATACTATGAACTAACACCAAATAGGACTATTGTCTTAAAGGAACGTAATCAATCTCCCATACAAGAACCTATTACTGGAGTAGTAAAGGATGAAAGGGGTTTGCCTCTTAGTGGTGTTTCTATAATAGTTGATGGTACTACAAAGGGAACATTGACAGATTTTGATGGAGGATATAGTATTGTAGTCAGTAAAGGGCAACTACTTAGCTTTTCTTATCTAGGAAAAAAGGTACAGATTATAAAAATTGGTGATTCCAATATTATTAATGTTATTCTGGAAGATAGTGTGGAATCGTTAGAAGAAACCATTGTAGTTGCCTATGGAACTTCAAAAAAGAAATCTTTAGTAGGTTCTGTATCAACTATTAATGCCAAAGAGATTGAAGAAAGACCCATTACCAATTTTGCTCAATCGCTCGAAGGTACTGTAGCTGGTTTGCAAACGGTAACTGCAGAAGGTCGCCCAGGAGCTTCCCCTCAAATTATAATTAGAGGTATAGGTACAGCCAGATTGGGTTCGTCATTTGAGCCTATAAGTAGGCCATTATTTGTTATAGATGGCTTTCCTTTTGATGTTACTAATGATACCAGTGGTACTTTTAACAGTTTTGACCCGCTAAGTACAATTGATCCTTCTGATATTGAAAGTATATCCGTATTAAAGGATGCATCAGCAACTGCACTTTATGGTGCTAGAGCCGCTAATGGTGTTGTCTTAATTACAACTAAAAAAGGAAAAGGAAAGGTAAGATTTAACTTTAGAAGCCAATTAGGTGTCGTAACACCGGCAACATCTTTAGCAAAAACATTAGACAAACCTCAATATTATGAGGTAATGTGGCAAGGGTTAAAAAATCAATTTTCTGCCTCAAATGATTCTCAAACGGCAGCTGCATTAGCAACAGATAACTTGATATCGCAACTTGGTTATAATGTGTATAATGTACCAGATAACGAATTAGTAAATAATCAAGGAGTTTTTAATCCTAATGCGCAACTATTATTTAATGATTTCGATTGGTGGGATGCTACTACTGGGCTTGCTTTAAGAACAAATTATGGTATGGATGTTTCGGCAGGTAACGATAAATCTGATTATTTTGCTTCATTTAGTTACACTAAAGATGAAGGGTATGTATTAAATTCAAAACTTGAACGATTTAATGCTCGTATCAATACAAACTCACAAGCAACTAATTGGTTAAAGTTAAGCGCAAACTTAAATGCCAGCCATAATATTGGTGTTGGAGATCGTGTTACTAATACTGCTTTTGGAGGGAATCCAATTTCATTCCCTAGACTTATTGGGCCAATTTATCCAGTATTTATGCATAATGCAGATGGAAGTTTTGTGCTTGATGAACTAGGTAACCGTGTTTATGATATAGGCCAAGATAGATTGGGAGCAACTGGTAATGTGCTGTATGCTAATGCTTTTGGTGATCGGCCATACCAAGTTGGTAGCCATCCAATTGAATCGAGTGTAGTGAACGATAATTTAAATACCACTACAATTCTTTCAGGACGATCAAATGTAGATATAACCTTTTTAAAAGGTTTAAGGTTTAGAACTGGTTTAGGTGTTGATTTAAATAACAATAATGTTAGGAGTTTCTTCTTTGATCCAGACCCTAGAGAACGAGATGCCAGTAGAAGGAATTTTACACAAAGAGCAATTACATTTAATCAATTATTATCATATAATAAACAATTTGGAAAGCATACTTTTGATATATTGCTGGGTCATGAAAGTGTAAACAATCAAAATGAACGCTTTTCAGCAGCTAGCTCCAATCAGATATTTGATGGTAATATTGAACTTAATAATTTCAATCCTAGTGCAATAGACGATGAGTCTAGAGTTACTTCAAGTTTCATAGAAACCAGTTTAGAAAGCTATTTTTCTAGATTAAATTATGAGTTTGATGCTAAATATTTTGCATCATTATCTTACAGAAGAGATGGTACCTCCATTTTAGAGGAAGATGCTAGATGGGGTGATTTTTATTCCGTTGGTTTAGGATGGATTTTAAGCAATGAAAGCTTTTTAAATGATGCAGACTGGATAAACTTTTTAAAACTAAGAGCATCACATGGTACATCAGGTAATGTAGCTGGCTTTGGTGCTTACGAATCGCAAGCCACGTATTCAAGAAATGATAATGGAAATCTACTGGGCTATGTGCCAGGTAACCCTGGAGGACGTGAACTGGTATGGGAAGGTCAACAATTAACAGATATAGGTGTAGAATTTACGTTATTTGGTAACAAAGTTTCGGGTACTATTGAATATTACAACAAAACATCAAAAGATTTAATATTTCAAGTTCCGCAAGCACCTTCATTAGGAATTAGATTTAACGAACTCAATGTAAATATTGGCGAAATTGTTAATGAAGGTTTAGAAATTCAATTACAGTCTGATATAATTAAAACCGATGATTTTACATGGAATGTCAATATAAATGCTTCAACAGCAAGTACTAAGGTTACAGAACTTTCAAGAGATGAACCAGTAAATTTAGGCTTCAGACTTTTAACAGAAGGACATGACTTATTTGAATGGTATGGAAGAGACTTTGTGGGGGTTAATCCTGCTAATGGTGATCCGTTATATCGTGGTTTACGCTCTCCAAACGATTATGATCCTGCACGAGATATTATTGTAGCTAATGATACATTAACCTCTAATGCATCTAATGCGCAAAATTATCGTACGGGTAAAACAGCAACACCTGACATATTTGGAGGCATCACCAATACATTTACTTATAAAAGATTTAGCTTAACAGCATTACTAACATATCAAATTGGTGGTTATATGAACAATGTTAGTTACCTAGAGCTATTGCACCCAAGATTAGGGCAAACTGCACATGTAGATATTTTAAATGCATGGAAACAGCCAGGTGATATAACAGATGTACCCCGTGTTGATTTTAACACAAATCATCTAAATAACGTGACAGCGTTTTCCAATAGGAATCTAGTGAGTCGTACAAGTCTAAATATTAGACGTATCACTTTAAACTATCAATTCCCAAAAAGAATATTGAGTAATATAGCCATGAACAATCTTAATATGTATGTAACTGGTGAGAATTTGGCATTTTTTTCTGCCCAAAAAGGGCTTAATGCTGGTGCTGGCTTAGGTCAGAGTGTAACAGACTACTCACCTGGAAGAATCATTAGTTTAGGCTTAAATATTGGTTTTTAAAAAATTAATCATGAAAATTATGAAAAAAATAAAATATATAATCTTTAGTGCATTAGTCTTCACACTGTTTTCTTGTTCAGAAGATTTTTTAGACAACGTAAATCAAAATAATCCAGCGCAAGGAGTGATTTTTGATAATACGGAAAATGCACAGTTTGCTCTTAATGGGTTAATTCGATCTTTATACGATGTCTCCAATAATTTCACCAATGCACCGCAAAACGGTTTTTATGAATACGGTGGCTATCCTACAATGATGATGACCATGGATTTTTTGGGAGAGGATATTCCATTTGTTGGTACATCTCCAACGCTAAGATGGACTGAAGCGTACAATTGGGGTATGATTACAGGTTCTGATGCGGGATTATTAGAATATCACTGGTTAGAAGCATATAATATTCTAAACGTAGCGAATTCTATTATCGATAATATCGATGGTGCTAGCGGACCGCAATCAATCAAAGACAACATCAAAGGACAAGCGTTGGCTGCAAGAGCTTTTGTATATTTTGATTTAGTGCAGTTATTCGCTGATAGATACGAGCCTGGTGGAGCAAACAATCAACTTGGTCCAATACTATATACAACAGCTACACAATCTACGCAACCGAGAAATACGGTAGCTGAAACATATGAGCTAATCAATTCAGACCTTGATGCTGCTATGAGCCTACTCGATTCAGAAGAGAGAATTGATAAATCGTATATCAACAATTCAGTTGTTCTTAGTTTAAAAGCCAGGGTAGCGCTTGTTCAAGAAGATTGGCAAATGGCTATTAATATGGCTACTGCCGCTCTAGCTAATTATTCTTTAATGGATAATACAGCATACCAAAGTGGGTTTAATAGTTTTAATAACGATGAGTGGATTTGGGGCTGGAATATGGAAGAAGGGGCAAGAGATTCTAATATTTTCGCTAGTTTCTTTATAAATATGGCATGGAACGGTGTTTCAAGTGATGTTCGTGCTAATCCTAGAGTGATCTTCTCAGCTTTATATGATTTTATACCAGATACAGACGTTAGGTCGACCATTTTTAGCGAAGATGCTCCAGATCCAGATATTTTTCCAGGTAGTGGTTATACAGTAGTGCCATATCATTCGTTTAAATTTGAATCAGAAGTACTTACTGTAGGAGATCAAACGGGTGACATTCCCGTCATACGGGCTGCAGAAATGTTGTTGATTAAAGCTGAAGCGGAGCAACGTAGTGGTAATGATACAGCAGCAGCACAAACATTGTTTAACCTAAATTCAAATAGAGATCCTAACTATACGCTCTCAACAAATACTGGTCAAACCCTGTTAGATGAGATATGGATGTATCGCAGAGCGGAACTTTGGGGTGAAGGGCACAGGTTTAAAGATTTAAAACGAAATAATTTAGATCTAGATCGTTCTGGAGGCAATCATAATCCTGCCGTGGCTAAAGTTATGAATGTTCCTGCCAGTGATGAACGTTGGACATGGCTTATTCCTGATGTAGAATTGGATAGAAATCCAAATATTAACTCTAATTAAAAAATAAAAATCATGAAAAAAATATTGTTTTTTCTAATGACTTTGTCATTGATTCTATCATGTGAAGATGAGCAGGATTTTACTAATACCACATTTAGTTTTGCTTCTTTTGATAAAGACAACTATAACTTAACAGTAACTCTTGGTAGTTCTTCTACACAGAGTATATCTGTAGCGGCTTCAATAGCCTCAAGTTCAGAAAGAGTGCATGCTATTCAAGTGGATACTGATGCTTCTAACATAACACCATCGTCATACACAATACCTAATTCAATTACTATTCCAGCAAATCAAACAACTGGAAGTTTCGATATTATTGTAACTGATGATCTTGAGTTATCTGGTGAGACTTTAGTGCTAAACTTGATTGATGATGATTTTACTGTACAACCAGCTACCGTAAATGTTAAACTTTTTTGCCCACAACAACCTCCCGCTTCTGGTACATGGACTATAAGAATGCGAGATAGTTATGGAGATGGTTGGAATGTTGCGGCTGTAACGATAATGGTTGATGGCGTATCTACAGATTACTCTGTACCTCAAAGTGCTGGAAAGGATACAGTTGAAGATACATTTGATGTAATCGCTGGAGCGACTGAAATATCCGTAGTATTCAATAGTAATGGAGAAAGGTGGACGGATGAGGTAAGCTATGAAGTTTTAACACCCGCTGGTGATATTGTTTTAGAAGTTGCTTATAGTGATCAGAATATCTCCACTATAGATGAAACAGAAAATTTTAATTATTGTGTTTTTTAATTATAAAATCATTAAATCTTTACTATAGAAAACATAATTAAAGAAATAATTATTTGAATTAGTTTGAGAAAGGGGTGGTAATAGTTTTCATCACTCCTTTTTTTAGTTGATTTATACTTAATAAATATCTATAGGTATCTGGTATATCTAAATTTAATAAAATACTAAATAATTTTAAATATGACTCTTTATAAGAAACGTAAAATATCACAAAATCTCGTTACAATAACGATGACTTTTAATATAATGATTTTAGTAGCATTGCTAACGTCATGCAATCAAAAAACTATTGATTATGCCATTTTATCTGGGAATGTCAAAAATAGTGATAATACCAAAATAACAATTTATGGAGTATCTAAAACAGAAACTGCTAATTATTTAAAAGAAATAGAAGTTGATCAAAATGGTATTTTCTCTGATACGATCTATTTAAAAACCCCAGGTCATTATATATTCTTTAATGAGTATATATATATAGAACCTGGAAACAACCTTAATGTAAGTTTTGATGCTAAAAGACCTAGAGAAACACAAAAATATAGCGGAAATGGTGCGGTAATTAATAATTATTTAGTGGCAAAACGCCTCAAGGAAAAAGAATTGATACCAAAGAGGTCTGAATATGCCAAACTTGATGAAACCAAATATATCGCCTTGTTTTCGAATATGAAATCTGAACTTCAAAAACTACTAGCATCTTTAAAACAAACACATCCTAAGTTTTACGAAAGCGAACTGAAAAATCTAGAATATGACTACCTGTACAAGTTATACTCTTATGAATCTTATCATAGAGCTTTTACAGATAATAAAACATTTAAGCCATCTGCTAAAATCACAGATATTTTAAATACTATCGACTATGACAATGCTTTAGATTATGGTTTTTCGGGTGCTTATCGTTTATTATCTCTTAGAAATTTTTTAAACTATGACTTTTATCCACAAGTAACCGATTTAGACCATAAAGACACAATCGCCAAAGTTTTTAGTGCTATTAAATCTCTTAAAAGTGAGAATATTAAGAACGGTCTAGCTTCAGATATGAAAAAATTTATGAACCCAACTATTGAAAATATTGAGGCTTTGAATACTGGTATTATGGAAATGGTTACAGACTCTATAACCCGAGTTGAAGTTATTGAGAAGTACAACATTGCTAAAAGATTAACAAAAGGACAAAAAGCACCTTCTTTTAGTTATGAAAATTTTAAAGGAGGTACGACATCTCTAGATGACTTAAAAGGTACATATGTGTATATAGACATGTGGGCTACGTGGTGTGGGCCTTGCAAGCGGCAAATTCCTTTTCTTGAAAAAATCGAAAAACAATATCATGATAAAAATATTGCTTTTGTAAGTATTTCTATAGATTCTGATAAAGAGGCTTGGAAAAAATTTGTTGCAGATAAACAGTTGGGAGGAATTCAATTACTAGCAGAAGGTGCTTGGAAAGCTTCTGTGATGACAGACTATGATATTGATGGTGTGCCAAGATTTATGTTATTTGACCCAGAAGGAAAAATTGTTACAGTAAATGCACCTCTACCATCAGACCCAGAATTATCCGAAATATTAGACAATTTGTTAATAGAGAAAATATAATCATAAAGTTAAGTTTATTCCAAATGAGAATTGGTATTACTACATCGTAACATGAAAAAAAGAACCCAATCTGTTTTTTTACTTTTTTTATTATTCGTTGCTGGCTTTTTATTTCAATGTGCGCCGTCTCAAAAAGCAGTTAAGAATAGCAATAAAACAGCTTCAAATGAAGTAAAGCCTGATGAATTGGATACTAATACCTTAACTATTATTGATATGTTAAGTAAAGTCTCTGGTGTAAATATTTCTGGCAATGATGAAAATGCTACAATTCAAATAAGAGGAACAAATACCATTAATGGTAATTCGGAGCCTCTTTTTGTAATTGATGGAATAGTTATTGGAAATGGTATAAGAAGTATTTATAATAGAGTGCAACCTAATCAAATACAATCTATTCGTGTTTTAAAAGGGAGCGAAATGTCTTTTTATGGTGTTAGAGGAGGAAATGGAGTCATTGAAATTAAATTAAAAAAATAAATTTTAAAGATTTCGATAATGATATTTATTTGAACGATATGTAGATAAAATAAAATTTTAACATTTCACTAATAAGGAATAGTCATAAAAAAGACTCGTTACTATTATACATTCAAAAATATAAAAATTAAAAAGATAAAAAAATCATCATAATAGGCATTTCGTCACAAATTTTTTATGCTCAAAAGTTAGACTTAAAAGCTAATTTACCAATAGATAAAAGTTTTAAAAAGGATATTTTAAAAAATGGCTTAACCTATTATCTAAAAAATAAAGAATATTTATAAAGACCGATTTAGTAATGCAATAGATTTTTAATTATTTTTTAAACACATTACTGGTTAATACTTAGGGTTCTCTTTTTAGATACCTAATCTCAATGTATTAGTAGCATTGTATACAGGAGAACGCTCAAAAGTTTAAGTTATATCAAAAAGGTATAAGGCAGTAACAATGAGAAAAATTTGGTTATGATAACCCTTTTTTTTAGGTCTTAACAAGCCATCATCTTTTTATTAGATTTACTAATTTTATATGTTTGGTCATAGTAATTAGTAAAGTGTCTATAATATTCAAAATATACCATATATATTATAATTTAAACCATTTGTTGTAAATCATTTTTTTGGATAAGTGTATTTTTAGCGTATACAATTTTTCTCAGGAATAAGAGAAAGTTGTAGAATTAGATAGTATAAACAATATCTGGTTTCTTAGCAACATTCTTTAATCGATTACTTGCCATGTTTGAAAAAGTATACTTATTCGCATTTTTTGTCACGAGTATTTGTTCACCCACAGTTTTTTCTCAAAACTTTGTTCGAGCAGAAGTCTATACAGGCTTAAATATCCTGGAAGATAATAATGGAGTTGCCGTAGCAGACTATGACAATGATAACGATTTAGATATTTTTGTAGTTGCTAAAAGGCAAGAAAGAGAGGGTTTTGAAAGATCATTCAGTAGGCTTTTTCGTAATGAAAATAATGGACGATTTACCGATGTAACTGTTCAATCTGGTTTAACCAATTTGTTTGTAGAAGATGTTGACGATGGTATAGATTTTTTTGGTCTAGACGGTTTTAAGTATTCGGTGTCTTGGGGAGATTATAATAATGATGGCTACCCCGATATTTTCTTTACCTATGCGCATAAAGTTCAGTTATTTACAAATAATGGCAATGGTACTTTTACAGATGTTACGCAATCTTCTGGAATTGTTCAAAATAACGGTTGCAATAATACAGGAGCGACTTGGTTTGATTTTGACAACGATGGTTATTTAGATTTATATATTAACAGTTGGGGCTTATGTTATAATAATACCTTATACCGAAATAATGGCAACGGAACGTTTACTGACGTTACCATAAATACAGGACTAAAATTAGATTTGGCCAGACGAAGTTACATGATGGTACCTTTTGATTTTAATGATGATGGCTATCTGGATATGTATGTGTCAAACGATCTTTCTGATGTAAATTATTTATTCATAAACCAAAATGGTGAATCATTTATTGATCAAGCTGATGCCTTTGCATTGGGAAGTCGAGCAAATGTTAATGATATGAGCATAGCTATTAGTGATTATGAAAATGATGGCGATTTTGATGTGTTTACATCTGGAGTTGACGAAAATAGTTTATTCGAAAATGATGGTAATGGTATGTTTACCATGGTATCTCCTCAAAAAAATATAATGAAATCTGGTTGGTCATGGGGAAGTAATTTCTCAGACTTTGATTTGGATGGAGATGAAGACCTTTTTGTTGCCAATGGCTATTATTTTGTTGAAGCACAACCTAATACTTATTATAAAAATTTAACAATTGAAGGAAATAACACGTTCGTAGATGATTCTGCTAATTCTGGTTTAGCTGAAATTACAAGAAGCACCGAAGCTACTGATTTTGACTATGATAATGATGGTGATCTGGATATTTTCGTAACCAATCAAAAGCAACCTTCATTTTTTTATGAAAATAAATTAATAGATACTGGTCAACCTGATAATTTAAATTGGCTACGCGTGCAGCTTCAAGGTACGGTTTCCAATCGAGATGCTATTGGTTCAACAGTTACCGTTTCTACGTCTAGTGGCGTTTATAATAGATACTATTCAGGGGTTGGCTTTTTATCACAAAACTTACAACCAGTACATTTTGGTTTAGGTAATGCAACACAAGTTTTGGAACTTAAAATAAAATGGCCTTCTGGATTAATTGAAACATATCCAAATTTAAATTCCAACACATTTATCAAAGTTATTGAAGGACAGGGTTATGAAGTTTTAAATATTATGCCAAGTGCTAAAATATTTGGGTGTACAGATCCAAAGTCGTGTAGTTACAATCCAGATGCTACTTTTAATGATGGTTCAACATGTACTTACATTGAAACGAAACCAATCGAAGGACCATCAAGTTCAGGTATAAATAAAATAGAGACATACACATATCCAATTTCTGCTACTGGATCAGCTAATTGGTCTGTAGAAGGCGGGCATATTATTGATGGTCATGGAACAGCACAAATTACTGTACAATGGGGATTAGAATCTTCAGGAAAAATAACGGTTATTGAAGTCGGTACTGGATGCATTAGTGAGCCCCAAGAACTTGAGGTGCCTTTGAATGTTAATAATGCACCAGATCATGTATCTATTGCAAGAATATGGAATGAAGCTTTGCTTGAGGCCATTAGAAATGACTTTGCAAGACCAACCGTTCATGCCCGAAATTTGTTCCATACATCCATAGCGCTCTATGATGCGTGGGCTATTATAAGTGATAATGCCAAAACGTATCTTATTGGGAAACAGGTAAATGGGTTTTTAAGAAGTTTTAAAGGGTTTTCAACAACTGAAAGAACAGAAGTGGCACAACGAAAAGCTATAAGTTATGCCGCTTATCGATTATTGTCACAACGTTTCAAGAACTCTCCAGGAGCTCAAGAAACCTTAGAACGATTCGATTTAATAATGCAACAATTAGGATATGATACTAGTTATGATAGTATAGATTATTCAAACGGAAGTGCAGAAGCCTTAGGGAATTTTATTGCCAAAACCATAATTGATTATGGTAATATGGATGGTTCAAACGAAAGCGATCAATATAATAATTTAATTTATAAACCCCTCAATCCTCCTCTTAAACTGTCAGTACCTGAAGAACCAATAGGAATAATTGATCCTAATCGATGGCAACCACTAAGTTTCAATACATTTATAGATCAAAGTGGTAATTTAATAGCGGGTTCTACACCAGATTTTTTGGGTCCTGAATGGGGTAATGTTTTCCCATTCGCACTAGAAAAAAGTGATAAGATTGCACACCAAAGAGATGGTAACGATTATAATGTCTATTCAGATCCTGGAACCCCACCTTATTTAAGTATTTCAGAGCACACAACATCTAGTGATTTATATAAATGGAATTTTTCTCTTGTATCTGTTTGGAGCTCACATTTAGATCCTTCCGATGCTATTATGTGGGATATTTCCCCAAAATCTATTGGTAACATTGATATCGAATCAATTCCAGAATCATTTTCTGATCATCATACGTTTTACAATCTAATTGATGGTGGCGATATTAGTAAGGGACACCAACTTAATCCAGTAACGGGTCAACCTTACGAAACCCAAATGGTTCCTAGAGCTGATTATGCAAGGGTACTGGCAGAGTTTTGGGCAGATGGTCCAGATTCTGAAACCCCCCCAGGGCATTGGTTTACCATTCTAAATTACGTGAACGACCATCCGCTTTTTGAAAAGAAATTCAATGGTGAAGGAGCATCTCTTGACGCTTTAGAATGGGATGTGAAAGCTTATTTTATTCTGGGTGGTGCCATGCATGATGCCGCCGTAACTGCATGGAGTATAAAAGGATGGCATGATTATGTAAGGCCTATTTCTGCAATAAGATATATGGCAGAATTAGGGCAAAGTACAGATCAAAGCTTGCCAAATTATCATATTGGAGGTTTACCATTAATAAACGGCTATATCGAGTTGGTAAAAGAAGGCGACATATTAGCTGGAAAAAATAACGAAAACATAAATAAAATTAAGGTATTGGCATGGAAAGGTCATGAATTTATTCAAAATTCTGAAACCGATGTTGCTGGCGTAGGTTGGATTTTAGCAAAAAATTGGTGGCCTTACCAACGCCCTTCTTTTGTTACGCCCCCGTTTGCGGGTTATATTTCGGGCCATTCCACATTTTCTAGAGCAGCGGCCGAGGTGCTGACTCTACTAACTGGAGACGAATTTTTCCCAGGCGGTATGGGCGAGTTTGTGGCAAAAAAAGATGAATTTTTGGTATTTGAAAAAGGTCCGTCGGTTGATGTAAGATTACAGTGGGCAACTTACAGAGATGCCTCAGATCAGACAAGTTTGTCAAGGATTTGGGGAGGCATTCATCCTCCAGCGGATGATTTACCTGGGCGTTTAATAGGCGAGAAAATAGGAATTAATGCATTTAACTACGCTTTACCTTATTTCTCTAAAAATGAGCATACTGAAGAAGTTAAAGATATGGTTTTTTATCCTAATCCAATAGAAAATAACGAGTTGTATATTTCAAATACCAGCGAGATGGATGACATTATGTTATTCGATATTCAAGGGCGTCTTATTAATGTTTTAAATAAATCGTTTGATGAAACCAATAATATAACAACCATTAGGTTATCATCAAATTTAACCTCAGGGCTTTACATTATAAAAGCCAGGAATATTTCAAAAACAATAATAATTAAATAAATTCCAAAACTAGCGGAGTGTTTTTAAGTATTGCGAGTTTTTATATTATTTAGGTTTCTCTAAAAGAAGCAAAAAAGAGAGGCGGTTTATATATTAACATGCATTATACCATCCTTTTCTGTAGCATTATACCATGCTAATTGTATTAAGATTACTCTAACTTTAACATGCTGAAAAATAGCCTAATATGTTTCGTAAAATAAAGTGTCTTTTTGTGTTTCTGTCTTTTTTAAGTTTAACATTACATACCAGTTGTACAGATCCTGTTGTTCCAGAGTATGAGTATAAAGAAGGATTGGTATATGTAGATGCATATGTTTCAACTGCAGTTGGTGGATCATACGTTCTAATAACAGAAACCTCCTTTTTGTCAGGGAATTTGGTTGATTTGTTTGTTAAAAATGCAACTGTATCATACAGGAATGTTGAAACAAATAATGAAGTTTTCTTAACAGAGTCTGATAAAGTTTATGTGCCCCCAAATGATTTTTTCGCTTCAGTTGATGAAATATGGGAACTCTCAATTAAGTTTTCGGATGGTAGAGTATATAAATCTAAACCAGAAACCATAATAGCACCAGTAGGTTTTTCAAATTTAAAAGCCACTTATAATAGTGAGTTATTATACCGAGAAAGCGAAAAAGCTTTCCTGCCAGGCCATTTTGTTTCTTTAGACCTTGATGATCCTGGTGCTGACAAGAATTATTATTTCTGGAAATTTCGTTCGTTTGAGAAACTCGAGTTTTGCGAACAATGTCCCGAACGTATTTTTAGAGATGGAAAATGTGTTGCTAGTCCCGTATCTCTACTTAAAAATAAGTTGATGTCATATGGTTGTGATACGGATTGTTGGGAAATACGGTACAATGAAGACATAACAATTTTTTCTGATGATTTTACAAATGGCGTATTAGTACAAGGTTTGCCTGTAGGCAACGTCATATTATATACTAAAAATAATATTGTAGTGGAAATGCAACAATTTTCGCTATCTCCTTCTGCATATAAATATTATAAAGTTTTAAAAGATATTGTAGATAATAACGGGGGTTTTAATGCACCACCTCCAGCGGCACTTATTGGGAATATGTTCAACCCTAATGATAGTAACGAGTTTGTTTTAGGCAGGTTTACTGCGGCATCAGCGGTTGTGAAATCCGTTTTTATTGATAGGTCACAAATTGAAGATACACCAGTATTGCGCGATAGAGGCTCTGTTTTTTATGAGCGTTGTAGAGATATTTGTCTCCCATCAGAATGTGAATTAGTACCACCACCAGATCGTTGTAACCCAATTACAAGTGTGTCATGTGAAGAATCTAGATTTAGAACAGGGATAAGACCAGAGGGGTGGATAGATTAATTACAACTAGTTAAGGTTACATTTTATGAAAATATTTTTACTTATTCTTTTATCAATTTTACTAATTCATAGCGCTAAAGCTCAATCTGATACGTATGAATTGTCCTTTAAAGTTAAAAATCAAAATACCAATGAAAATTTGGAGGATACCCAGATTTATATAACGCCGTGTAATTGTGGAGGAGTTACCAATATAGATGGTTCTTTTGCAATAAATTTACCCAAAGGGGAATACAATTTAAGCATCACTTATATAGGATTTAAATCGCATAATCAAAAGATTTTATTAGATAAGAATATACTTATAGAAGTAGCTTTGGAAGAAGCCCAGGAGCAATTGTCTAAAATAATACTAAGAGCTAAAAAAGCAAATGATAATATAGATAGGCCTCAAATGGGGGCGATACAATTAGAAGCAGAAGAAATTAAAAAATTACCTTCAGCATTGGGAGAGATTGATGTATTAAAAGGTGTTACTTTATTAGCAGGAGTTAATAATGCAGGCGATGTAAGTAATGGGCTTTCCGTTAGGGGAGGATCGTTAGATCAAAACCTCATTTTATACGATTATGCGCCAGTATTTAACCCAACACATTTATTTGGTCTTTTTTCAGTTTTTACGCCAGATGTACTATCATCTATAGATTTATATAGAGCAAATATTCCTTCCAGATATGGAGGTAGAGTGGCTTCAGTTTTAGATGTTAAAGTGAGAAACCCTTACATAGATAAATTTAAGTTAAGTGGTGGTATAGGTTTAGTGTCTACCCGCTTAACTGTCGAAACACCATTAATAAAAGATAAATTAACAGTTGTTGCTGGTGTTAGAGCTGGTTTAACAGATTTTTTACTACCTGTTTTTTCTGAAAGATTGAAAAATACAAAGGCTAAGTTTGGTGATGCTACCGTAAAATTAATGTATTTACCAACCAATAAAGACCAATTAACCTTTACAGGATTTTATAGTAAGGACTTTTATCAATTAGATTTAATAACCAAAGTACAAAATGTAAATGCAAAAAGTAATCAGTATGATTTTGGAATGCTAAATGGCACACTTAATTGGCAACATGCATTTAATAATAAAACGAGTTTAAAAACAATTTTAGTAAGCAGTAAATACACACCGCAGATTATCTTTCCCGAATTTGGGAATAATAATGAAATCAGATTTCAATCTAGAATAAATTATTTAAGCCTTATATCAGAATTAAAAAAGAATGTCAATAATGAATTTGATTATTATGCTGGAATACAGGTTAATAAATACAAAATTGAGCCAGGGAATTTAAATCCAGGTAGTGCAGATAGTGTACTTCCAGTATCGTTAAATTCTGAAACCAGTTATGAGTTATCAGGATACTTAAATGCCAATTGGTCTCCAACAGACAAACTATCTTTATCAGCAGGATTACGTTATAATCATTTTAGGTTAGTAGGGCCATATACTCTGGCAAGTTTTGATGAAACAGGAGAAACCATTTCAGATACTAAAGAATTTAAAAAAGGAGATTTAGTAAAATCTTACAACGATTTTGAGCCCAGATTAGGACTTTCATACAAGTTAAATAAAAAAACATCTGTTAAAGCCAGTTATGCTATAATAAACCAGTACCTTCAAAATGTGTACAACAGTACAACACCTATCCCTACATCGCGCTGGAAAATGTCAGACACCAATATAAAACCACAAAGAGGAGAAACTTATGGCTTAGGTTTTTATCATAATTTCAGAGAAGATGATAAAATGCTAACCATGGGGTTAGAAGGCTATTATAGAGACACTAAAAATGTATTGAGTTACAAACCTGGTGCAGATTTTTTTCTTCAAGAATATTTAGAGCGAGATGTTGTTCAGGGTATAGGTAAGGCTTATGGTGTCGAGTTTAGTCTTAAAAAACCAAAAGGAGATGTTAATGGTTGGATTAATTATACATGGGCTAAAAGTCGATTAAAATCTTACAACGAAAATCTGGCCGATCGAGTAAATAACAATAATTGGTATCCATCTGATTTTGATAGAACTCATGTTGTCAATGCTACTATTAATTTAGAAGGTGATAAATATAATACCTTTAGTTTTAATTTCACAGGACAAACAGGTAGACCTTACACAGTTGCAAATGCAGTTGTTAAAGTAGATGATTTAGAGGTTCCAATATTTATAGATAGAAACAATGCACGTCTTCCTATATATCATCGTTTAGACCTTTCTTGGAATGTTCACTTTAGTGGTAGCAAAAAGAATAAAAGATGGAAAAATGATTGGACTTTTACTATTTATAATATTTATAGTAGAAAAAACCCATTTAATATTTATTATACACAACGTACAGAAGAAAGATTAAATAGAGTCATTTTTCAAGATAGCCCTTTAGGTTCGTTTCAACTTTCTGCTTTAAATAGTCCTTTATTATCTTTAACTTATAATTTTACATTTCAATAGCGTATGAATTTTTATAACACTTTAATAATGTTATTTTTTATTGTAAACACAATAAATACAAATCATATTCAGAATACAGTATCTCCTAAATACCCTTACGCTACTTTAAAAAACGATGCACTAGAAGTCACAATTTTACTTCCAGATAAGGATAAAGGCTACTATCGTGGTGTGAGGTTCGATTGGTCAGGTATTATTGCACAGGTAACATATGATCATCACACCTATTTTAAGAATTTGGAAGACAATGATTTTGAATACCCAAACACAAGTCATGACCCAACAAACCCTGGATTAGCTACTGGTACAGCCGAAGAGTTTAGAGATCCACTTGGCTATGACGAGGCAAAAATAGGCGAGCCCTTTGTGAAAGTTGGTGTTGGCGTATTGGAAAAATTAACAAACGATCCTTACCATTGGGACTATCGTTATAAATTGATAAAATCTGCGGAATGGGAAATAGAACACCACAAAGATAGCATACGTTTTACGCAAAAACTAAGCACAGATTTTGGATATGCTTATGAATACACAAAAACCATAATTCTTAACCCAGATGCTCCAGAAATAACAGTATCCCATTCGCTAAAAAATACAGGGAGTAAAACAATTGAAACCAATCCGTATTGCCATAATTATTTCAAATTTGATAATGATGCCATAGGAAGTCATTACAAATTGAGTTTTCCAAATTCTATTGAACCTGAGTCAGACTTTGGATCAAAAGCATATTTCACTCAAAATGAATTAAAAATTAAAGGTACTCTAAAGGATTCTGCCGTAGTTCAAGGAAGTATAAAGACAAAAGATGCTAAAACATTTACACTGTTTAATTCTAAAAGTAAAACAACCACACTTGTAAGCTATGATGTTGCACCGGGGTTCTTTTACCTTTACGCTTGGAAAATTGCATATTGTCCAGAACCAATGGTTTTTATTGATATTTCAAGGGGAGAGTCTTTCAATTGGAGTTTTAGTTATGAGTTTAAGAAATAAATAGAAAAGTATTGTGTTATCTTAATTATTCTAAAATAATGAGTTTAAGTGATTTTTTAAGATAGATTAAAGCAATTTGTAGATATTATAGATCAATTATTAGGAAGGAACTTTTAATACATTTGTTATTCAAACTAAACTAAATTAAGTTGAGAATTCTTAATCTCAATTTCTAGACATTTAATACCGTGGTTTTGTGTCATATAAGATTGCGGTATTTTAATTTTAAATATTTATCATTTACAGTATGGAATATTTATATAGGTTTAGTGGTGTTTAGGATAATGCAAATAGATAGTAAATACTAATTACATAATCTAAATTTTAAATATGAGTAAAATTTTTACAAAAAAAGATGCGGGAGGAGCTAATGCATACTTATATTTTATATGTATTGTAGCAGCCTGTGGAGGCTTGCTTTTTGGCTATGATGCCGTAGTAGTTTCAGGAACAAATTCTCAGGTTGTTGAGCAATTTTCGTTTACTAACGCTCAATTGGGGTTTTATGTTAGCTGTGTACTTTGGGGATGCGCTATAGGTTCTGGTGTTGCAGGTCCTATTTCAGATGCATTTGGTCGAAAAAAAACTTTGATGATTTCGTCCATTCTTATTTTTCTTTCTGCAACATGGAGTGGGTTTGCTCCAAATCCTACCAATTTAATATTTGCAAGATTGTTAGGAGGTTTTGGTATCGGAGCGGCTACCATGGTTTGTCCTTTGTATATCTCAGAAGTATCTCCAGAGAAGTTCCGTGGCCGAATGGTTACTTTATTTCAGTTAACCATAACCGTTGGTATCGTATTATGTGTATTTACAAATTGGGGTATTTTTAACTTCGCCACAAGCAACACTGGTGTTAGTACACTATCTCCATTTTGGAAATGGTTTGCTGTAGATGAAAATTGGCGTGCTATGTTTATGGCAGAGGCCATACCAGGAGTTCTTTTTTTGGTGTGTGCATTTTTTATTCCTGAAAGCCCTAGATGGTTGGTAAAGCGAAATAAGGCGGATGAAGCTGAAAGAATTCTTGCCAGAATTAATGGAAATACAAGAGCCAAAGAAATAAGAGATGAAATAGCAGATACATTAACGGTAGAACAATCCGTCAAATTTTCTGATCTTTTTAGAAATAAGTTACGCAAACCCTTAATATTGGCTGTTTTAATTTGTGTGCTTTCAGAGGCATGTGGTGTTTCCGTAATATTTTATTATGGTCCGCAGATTTTTGAGGATGCAGGTTTCGATTTAGGCGGTTCTTTAGGTGGTTTCGCCAGTATTGCATTAGTAAATTTTGTTGCTACTCTGTTTGCATTAGCCTTTGTAGATTCTGTTGGACGAAGAAAACTTTTGGCTTTTGGTGCTATAGGAGCGTTTTTTAGTCATATTGTCATTGGTTTATTATTTATGAATGGCGTTATGGGTTGGCCAATTGTAATTGCTATTAATGCATTTGTAGCATTTTTTGCTTGCGCTATTGGTCCCGTAAAGTTTGTAATTGTATCAGAGATTTTCCCCAACCAAGTTCGAGGAAAAGCTATTGCTCTAGCTACTGTTTTTATTTGGATTACAAGTGCTTTAGTAGCGCAAGTGTTCCCAATAATGGAAGCGGCAACATCGCCAGGAGTTATCTACTTCTTTTTTGCGGCAGAATTAGTGTTGTTATTGCTAGTAGTTAAATTCCTTATGCCAGAAACTAAAGGACGTACAATTGAGGACATAGAACGTTCGTGGTTAAAACATTAAAAATGTATCTTTAATAATATCTAATATAAGTATAATGAATCTTTGGAAAGATGATAATGAGTTGTTTCAACTTGCGAAAAAAGAGCTTTTTGTTGCTCTGGTGGGAGACGTTATGGATAAAATGGGGCTTTTGCACCAATTTTTGCCACAACAAATAAAACCTTTAAATACTGAAATGGTTGTAATAGGCAGGGCTTTCCCTGTTTTAGAAGCTGATGTATATGCTGAAAAATTAGAAGGAACTGCAAATCCAATAATGGCTAAACCTTTTGGAATTATGTTTGAGGCTTTAGATAGTCTCAAAAAAAATGAAGTATATATATGTTCTGGTTCTTCTTATAACTATGCACTATGGGGCGGTTTAATGAGCACTAGAGCCATGAAATTGGAAGCTTCGGGAGCTGTTGTTAATGGTTTTTCTAGAGATACCAACGAAATACTCCGTTTGGATTTTCCAACGTTTTCGGCAGGTACTTATGCGCAAGACCAAGGCCCAAGAGGTAAAGTGATCGACTATGGATTACCTATTGAGTTTGGGGGTGTTCCAGTAAATCCAGGAGATGTGGTTTACGGCGATAGGGATGGTGTAGCAATCGTGCCGTCTCATGCTGTAGAAGAAGCTTTTGCTTTGGCATTAGAAAAATCTAGAGGAGAGAAAACAGTTCAGAAAGCTTTAGAGAATGGAATGAGTACCGTTGAAGCTTTTGAGACTTTCGGAATTATGTAAATAATTAAATTATGTCCAGTAGAAAAATTATAGTGCTCAATGCATCAGATAACGTGGGTGTTGTTATTTCCAACCTTAGTAAAGACGAAAAAATTACTATAGACGGAGAGGCAATCTGTGCAATTTCAGACATCGATTTTGGTCATAAAATAGCACTTAAGGATTTACCTATTGGAGCTCTTGTTAAAAAATATGGTGTACCTATTGGAGTTATAACACAACAGGTGCATGCAGGTGAGCATATACATGTGCATAACATGGAAAGTTTATACATGAAACAGTTTACTAAATAATCATGTTAAAAGGATATTTAAGACAGGATGGTAAAAAAGGCATTCGAAATTATGCGCTGGTGGCGTACACGGTAGAATGTGCCCATCATGTTGCTAGAGAAATACAATATAATTTTAGAGATAAAGGCGTACATGTTATTGGTTTTCATGGATGCGCACCAAACGATTATGCCAACCAAATGATGCAAGCACTTTGTACGCATTCCAATGTTGGTGCGGTATTAATTGTTTCCTTGGGCTGTGAAAACTTAAATAAGGAAGCGTTAGAAAAACAAGTCATCGCTTCGGGTAGACCAGCAAAAACCATAACGATTCAGCAATCTAAAGGAAGTAGAAATTCAATAGATATAGGAAAGGCGTGGATTAAACAACAGGTTGAAATCCTTCAAAATACACCCACAGTAAATATGGCCATGGACGAGTTAATTGTTGGTACTATTTGTGGAGGGTCTGATGCCACTAGTGGAATTACAGCAAATCCCGTAATAGGAAAAGTTTTTGATAGTATCTTAGAACAAGGAGCTACAGCTATTTTTGAAGAAACAGGAGAGCTAATAGGTTGTGAACATATCATGGCTGAAAGAGCATCTACCCCAGAGTTGGCTAAACAACTTGTTAAAACAGTCGATAAGGCCAAAGATTATTACATGAAAATGGGCTTCGGAAGTTTTTCGGATGGGAATGCCAAAGGCGGTTTATCTACTATCGAAGAAAAATCAATGGGTGCATATAGCAAAAGTGGCAATTCCAAAATTAAAGGTATTATAAAGCCTGCAATTTGTCCTACAACCAGTGGTTTGTATTTGTTGGATGTTGTTCCAGATGGCGAACCCATGTTTGGATGGCCAAATGCTAACGATAATGCCGAAATAGCAGAGTTAATAGCCTGTGGATCTCATGTTGTGCTATTTTCAACTGGTAGGGGTTCAGTAGTAGGTTCTGCGGTTGCGCCAGTCATAAAAATTTGTGCAAATCCAGAAACTTATAATAATCTTGCTGAAGATATGGATATTAACGCAGGTAAAATTTTAAATGGAGAAGCCACATTAAATGAGGTTGCCGATGAATTAGAACAATGTATTTTGAATTTAGGAAACGGAAAGCTATCCAAATCTGAAGAATTGTTGCATCAAGAATTTCAACTCGCTTATAAAAAGTTTAATCAACTAGAACCTGGTTGTTTACCAGGATAATATTATAGAATAATGAATTTGTCACAATTCAGTTTAAAAGGAAAAACGGCTCTAATAACGGGCGGAGGTTCAGGTATTGGTTTAGGTATTGCAAAGTCTTTTGTTGAAGCAGGTGGTAGTGTAGTGATTATTGGAAGAACAGAATCAACCCTAGCAAGCGCTTGTATCGAATTAGGAGAAAATTCAAGCTACTATGTGTTCGATATTACCAATCAATCAGGTATGAAGAAATTGGTTTTACAAATTATTAAAGATTGTGGTCCCATCCATACCCTTGTGAATAATGCAGGGATTCACTTAAAAGCCACTGTCTCAGAAACTACAGATGAAGGTTTTTTAAAAATTATCCAAACCCATTTGCTAAGTTCATTTACACTAAGCCGTGAAGTGATGGAATCCATGAAGAGACACGATATTAAAGGTTCTGTTATTATGATTAGTTCCATGACGGGGATTATGGCGATGACAAAAGTTGTAGCTTATACCAGTGCTAAAACGGGTATGTTAGGGTTAATGAGAGGGTTATTAGCCGATTATGCCGAAGATGGTATTCGTGTAAATTCTATAGCACCTGGTTGGATAGAATCTAAAATGTTACACCAAGCATTGGATAGTGATACTGAAAGAAAAAATAAAATTTTAAACCGAATTCCATTTAAACATTTCGGGAAACCAGAAGATATAGGAAATGCCGCTGTCTTTTTAGCATCCAATGCTTCAGTTTATATAAATGGCGTTTTATTGCCTGTTGATGGTGCTGCTGCGGTTGGTTTTTAGTGATACATAGTATAATTTCTAGCAAAATGAAAAATAATAAAATTAAACATCGAACAATTAATATTGTAACTGTATTAGTGTTGTTTGTCAGCTTAATGCAATGCAAAAAATCACAAAGTACCTCTATTAAAGAAGAGGTGTCCGATTCTAAAAAAACCTTGTATCAACTGCAAAGTGAATTCATAGATCAAAGATTTGGCATGTTTATCTGTTATAATATTATGTCTTATGGGGCGTATTGGGGAGAGGCAAATTACCCTATTACATCTTTTAATCCGCAAAAATTAGATTGTAATCAATGGGCAGATGCAGCCATTTCTGCTGGAATGAAATACGGATTGTTAACTACTAAACACCATGAAGGTTTTTGTCTATGGGATAGTAAATATACAGAGTATGATGTAGCATCTACAGCATATAAAAAAGACATTGTAAAGCAGTATGTTGATGCTTTTCGAGAGAGAAATTTAGGAATAGGACTATATTATTCAATATGGGATTCTACGCATAATGTGGTTAAAGATAGTATTGATGATACAAAGCTTCAATTTATAAAAGGTCAACTAACCGAATTATTAACAAATTATGGAAAAATAGATTATTTCGTAATTGATGGTTGGTTTTGGCGAATGGGGCATAATGAAGTCCCATACCATGAAATAAGGGATTTAATCAGAGAACTTCAGCCAGAGTGTCTTATCACAGATCATACGCATTTACAAGCGCCCTACCATATGGAAATTCCATATTTCGAAGGACCGCTTGGAGCATACCCTCCAGAAGATAATACCATGGCCACCACACTTGGTCATTGCAGTTTAAAAGGTAATGGGTGGTTTTGGAATGAAGAAACACCAAATGGTATGAAGCCAAATGATGGTGTTGATGTAGTAGTTGAAAAACTAAAGACTTGTGAAATTAGATATTGCAATTTTATGTTGAATTGCATGCCAAATAGAGATGGTTTATTAGATACAATTTACATAAATATGCTTTCTGAAATTGGAAAGAAGTGGCAGGCAGATACTACTAGAAAAGCATTACCGAATGATAAGGTACAAGTTGCAGTTTCCGTACCAATTAAATCTGTAGAAGCTAGTAGTGGTATAGCAGATTATCTTATTGATAGCCGACAAGTAGAAGGGGGGAATTTTAATGTGTGGGAGTCAGACTCGAAATATCCACAAAATATAGTAATGGATTTGGGGGAAGTTCAAAAAGACCTGGATGTTTTGGTTATCGTACAAAACCACAGAAGTATACCGCCCCCGCAAATTGCCTTAGCCGAAGGGAATGTTACCAAGTGTAAACTTTATGCAAGTGTAGATAATATAAACTATGAAGAAGTAGCATTTCAAACGTGGAAACCAGATGCTAATTATCGAGCTATGGGCTTTAAAAAGAGTGTTGCGAGATATCTTAAACTGGAAATATTGGAGGCAAATGGTGCCTCTGCAATTATAAACGAATTAGAAGTTGGAAAAACATCTTATTAATTAAACCTTAAAAAAATGAAACAAAAAAAAGCCTTAAAGTTTTCAATGTTTAATGTGATACTTATATTATTTTCTGCGATATTATTTACGTGTAAAGATTCTAAAGAAACTAATAATACCGCTTCAGATATAGAAATTGGTAAAGCTGATTCTATAAAAATCAAGCCTTCTCAAAAATTAAAAGAAGAGTTTATAGATAAGCGATTTGGCATGTTTATTTGTTATAATATTATGTCTTACGGTGCAGAATGGGGAGAAGCTAATTATCCATTAGATTCCTTTAATCCACAAAAATTAGATTGCAACCAATGGGCAGATGCAGCAATTTCTGCAGGCATGACATTTGGACTTCTTACCACAAAGCATCACGAAGGGTTTTCGCTTTGGGATAGTAAATACACAGAGTACGATGTGGCTTCAACGGCATATAAAAAAGATATTGTACGCCAGTATGTAGATGCATTTAGAGCAAAAGGTTTGGGAGTTGGACTATATTATTCTATTTGGGATAGTACCAATGGTGTGGATAAAGGTAAGATAGATACAGAAAAACTAAGTTTTATTAAAGGACAGATTACAGAACTATTAACCAACTACGGAAAGGTAGATTATTTTGTTATGGATGGTTGGTATTGGAGAATGGGACACAAAGAAGTGCCTTATCATGAAATCAGAGCTTTAATTAGAGAATTGCAACCCGAATGCTTAATTACAGATCATACACATTTACAAGCTCCTTTTCATATGGATATTCCTTATTTTGAAGGACCTTTTGGAGCATACCCAGCCGAAGATAATACTATGGCATCTGCTTTAGGACATTGCAGTGTAAAGGGCAATGGTTGGTTTTGGAGTGAAAAAACACCAGATGGATTAATAAAAGGCGATGGCGTTGAAACCATTTTGAATAAACTTAATGATTGCGAGAATAGATATTGCAATTTTATGTTGAATTGCATGCCGAATAGAGACGGACTTTTAGACCCAATTTACACGAATATGCTAACCGAAATTGGTAAACAATGGAAGCCGAACTTGTCTAGACCAACCTTACCAAATCAAGGACCACAAATTATAACTACAGCACCAATACAATCTGTTACAGCTAGCAGTGGAGAATCTGAAAACTTATACGATGCACGTCAGGTAGGTACAAATCATTTTCATTGGGAATCTGATAAAAGTTTTCCTCAAACTATAGTAATGGATCTCGGTGAAGTTGTTGAGAATATTGATGTATTAACTATCGTGCCGAATCACAGATGTAAACCAGCCCCTGAAGCCGCTTTGGCTGAAGGGAATATAACTTACGCTAAAGTTTATGCAAGTAAGGACAATGTTAATTTTAAAGAGATTGCTTCAGAAAAATGGGAGGCTAATTCCAAATATCGTTTGTTAGCATTACCAAAAACGGATTTAAGGTATCTTAAATTAGAAATTCTTGAAGCGAATGGAGAACAAGCTATAATTGCTGAGTTGGAATTAGGGCAATCTGAATAATGATAGTAGTTACGCTAATAAATAGATATAAAATAATCTTGTGTTTCGTGTTCCTAATTCTTGGTATAGAATTATATGCCCAACCTCCAAAACCACCTAAAGGCAAAAGATGGGTTTTAAATGAAAAGTTTTCAGATGAATTTAATGGAAACGAACTCGATTTGGAAAAATGGTATAATTACCATCCAAATTGGGTGGGAAGACCACCTGGTATATTTCTGCCATCTCAAATAAGCGTTGAAAACGGAATGCTAGTGATAAAAGGAGGGAAGATGGCAAAAGATACGATAGTAACCATGTGGAATGGGGATAAAATCACTTATAATATTGCTTGCGGAGCTGTGGTATCAAAATCAAATGAAGCTAGTTTTGGTTACTATGAAAGCAAGGTGAAAGTGTCTAAAAGTACCTTGTCTACTACCTTTTGGTTATCCACACATAAAAATGTGCCTCTTGCCGAAACACCTTGTGATGATAAATATGGTTTAGAGCTGGATATCATGGAAATGATAGGGAGAACAGGAAATTTCCCAGGTTCTTACTTTGCCAATAGAATGAATTCCAACACACATTTTTGGTATACCGATTGTGATAATAAGGTTAACGATCTGCGGTCTGATGAAATTATTCACGAAATCAATGGGACATTACCATCAGACCAATTTTATATATATGGTGCCTGGTGGCAAGACGAGCAAAAAGCTACATTTTACTTAGATGGTAACGAACCAAAGTCCGTAGATTTCAATGCAACCATTAAAAATAATCCTTTTGACCAACCAATGCATTTGCATATGGTTACAGAAACTTATCCGTTTCCATGGGTATCGCTCCCTACTGATGAAGAGTTGGCGGATGATACAAAAAACACCAGTTACTACGACTGGGTAAGATCTTACAAACTAGTGAATGTCCTAGATCCAAACGACGAGCCAGTGGATGATGAGATTATTAAAAATAGTGGTTTTGAATCTGGCGACCTCACAGGATGGGTTGGATGGCCTAATCCCTATAACCATGAAGTTGTATCTGATGTAAAACATATAAATACAGGAAATCATACTCTACATATTGCAGGTGCAGGATCTGCTGTACAAAAGGTATCTTTAAAACCCAATACAGAATATAAGCTCAGTTGTTACGCAAAGATTGTTTCTGGAAATATCACTCTCGGAATAAAAGAAGGCGTTGTTGGAGGAAGCTTATCTGTAAATATCTCAAATTCAAACTATACTTTAAACGAATTGGTTTTTACTACTGATGGCACAGGAAGTGCCAAGCTCTTCTTTTATGCGCCATCGGTAAATGATGAAGGGTATGCAGACGATTTTCTTATTGAAGAAACCAACCCCGTAATCGTTAATCCAGAAGATAAACCAATTGTTCAAATTTATAATGAGAAGCTTGAAATTGATGTGTCTACACTTGAAGTTTCAAATGCAGGTTTAAATTTTGATATGGTATATCAAGCCAACAAAGATCGAGAGATTTACTTTGAACTAAAAAACTCAAGTGGTACTGTGGTTGAAGATAATATAGTATCGGCTTATGCTGGTTATGCTTATTTCAACCATGATGCATTAACCTATAACATGGCATCAAATGAAAACTATTATTTTAAAGCACAACTAAGGCCTGTTGGAGGCCAGAATACAGAAGGTATTATGCTACAAGAATTTGTAATTAGAAATGGTGCTATACTTTCGGTAGTTGATAAAATTGATTTAAGAAATAATGTATTTATTTATCCTAATCCAGTTAAAGATTCTACATGTTTTTCTGAACAAAATTATTTTGAAGGCTATGTTATTTATAAAGCCAATGGTGCTAAAGTTGAAGAAGGTATTGTAAATAAAAAAACATACAATTAAGTTAAATAAGGGAATATATTTTATTCGTTTAGATAATATTAAAACTTTTAAAGTTATTAAGATTTAAAATAGAAAAATAACTCTATGTAATAATAAATTACGAAGATATCAGACATGGCAATTCAAAGAACATTCAAACCAGTTGAGATCCAAGGCTGAAAAGAACAGATGGTGTGTTTACAAATTGATAGGATTTTTAAATCTTTTCTCTCTAAAAACCGTTTGATTACAAAGAGTTTTGAAAAGATTAATTGACGTGAGTTCGACATATTAAAAACTGACTGTCAACTCAACCGTTTAACTATTTTACTATGTCATTCCGAATGCTACGGAGAGTAAAATATATTTTACTTGAACGTATAATAGCGTAGCTATTGAAGAGGAATCTCATCCTTATGAGATGTCTCGAAAGTTTATCTTGAGTACTTCGACTACGCTCCTTTAGATTTGTTTTTTATAAAAAAATTAAAATTAAATCGAACTGACGCTAATTAGTTTTAAAACTCCAAACCTGACCATGAGTTACTCCTCCATTATCGTCTTTTACCACCACCTTCCAATAGTAAACCGTAGAAGCATTTAATGTAGTTGAATAAGTTGTTTCAGATATGGAATTTGCCACTTCTGTTGTGGGAGGGTTACTAGTATCTAAATAAACATCATATGTTAATACAGCGCCAGTAGTTATATGGCTACCAGTCCAAGATAAAGATGTATTTAAATCTGATAAGGTTGCGTCAATATCGGGACCAACCAACACTGGAGAAAATGGCAGATAGTTTATTTCCCCTTCTCCTTCTGTGTATAACTGAAATGTATTGGAATAGCTACTAGAATCACCATTATTATCTTTCGCTTTAACTCTCCAATAATGCGCTAGTCCTTCATCTAAAAGTATGGATTTAGAAGTTGACGAAAGGTTATTAAAACTGTGTACTATTTGAGTAAAACCGTTATCGGTTGCTACTTCCAGTGTATAGGATATTGGGTCTCCATCAGGATCAGAAGAAGCGTTCCATTTGAATGTTAAGTTATTATCTGTGCATAATAAGTTATTTACAGGCTCAGATAGACTCGGAATCGTTGGGGGCGTATTGTTACCAGGATCTTCAGTACTATCGTCACTACCACCTCCACAGGAAAACATTAAGGTGCTTAGAATAATTGTTAAAACAGTATTATTTATTGTTATTTTCATCTTATACTTTTTTTAAATGATAAAACCGTATATTATTTTTTAATAAATTTTAAAGTATACGAATTTTTGTTGGTTACTATATTCGCAAAATAGAATCCCTTCTTAAGGTTAGAGATATCTACCTTTAGACTATATTCGCCGTTAGCAACGTATGGATATAATTGTTTGTTTTTCCCTACTAAATCAATGATGTTTATGGCTTCTATTTTGGAATTTGACATTGGTAAAAGGATATTGAGCTCTTGAGTGGCTGGATTAGGGAATAGTTTTAATTCTGATCCAATTACAAATTGTTGTGAGTAAATTCCTTGGCAATCTTTATCAGATTTCACAACAACATAATTTAAGCCATCTTCTAGGGGTAAAGTAATGTTTGATGCTTTTGTTCTAAATAATCTGTTGTTTACAGAAATGTTGTATTGCTGTCCGCCATTAAAATTAAGACTTACCGTTTTAGAATTGTTATTAACCTTCGAAGTTACACCCAGAGCCTCGGGTTCTCCTACGGTTATTGTGAATTCTCCATTGAAATCTGGATCCTCGGCTACAGTAATTTGTAGCGTATATTCACCAGCACCCAAATCTTCGAAAATGGTTTGTGCAGTAAAGTTTTTTGTAACATCAACACCATTTCCAGATAGGATAGCTGTATAACTGGCATTATTACTATTTTGAACGGTTATTAAAACACTACCGTTATTTTTAGAGCTACAAGTTTCTCCTGTTGTTTTAATTAAAAAATTATCAGCAACTACTGAAAAGACTTCACAACCATTTGAGTCTACAGCAGCTCCAGCAGGAGTATTTGGACAATCGTCATCTGCGTTAAGAACGCCATCCAGATCAGTATCGTTACAGTTAGCACCAGCACAACCCAAATCTATTAGCGAAATATTATCTAAATAGCCTTCTGCATCTGAATTAGGAGAGTAATAGTAAACTCTAACACTTGTATTATTTGCACCAGTTGTAAAACTTAAGGTTTTTTCTTCAAAAGTAGTATTTGTTACGCTTGTAGATTGTTCTGGGCCACCGTGATCCTTAAGTCCAAAATTAATATTTCCAGTTCCTAAATTTTTAGCAAAAGCTTTAATTTGGTAATTGTTATTTGGGTTAAGATTTGAAATTGTAGCAGCAGAAGCGCCTTCGCCCTTAACCATTAAAGCATAGTTTCCTTGATAAACTTCGTTTCTTTGAACTTCTCGTATTGCTGTTCCAGACCCACCAAACCATAAACCAATACCGTTTTCAAAACATTCATTGTAAACGTCTGTATTTGGACAAGTGGCTTCAGTTAAAAACTCAAAGGGAGTTTTTTTTTCAACAATGATTTGTGTTTCATCGCCACCAACGGGTCTAATTTGAGCAACAACCGAATAACCTGTTCCAGAGGCTGGAATAGGATTAAAATTCAGCGTAAATACATCATTATTCACACCTTTAATTATGGTTTTTGTTGTTGATGCCATTATCACATCATTGGGATCTAATACAGATACAACAATATCCCTAGTTTCTCTTAAATTATAACCTATTTTGAAATCTAAATTTGATGAAGTTGTAATTAAATCTGGCACATCATCAATACTGATGGTTTCTGTAACTGGATCTTGCTGAAGCGTGAAATTAACGGCTCCTGCTATAGTATGGTCAATTTCAATGGAAAGTTCATTTGTGGCGTCATTCCAATTGTAATTTTTAATAGCTCCCAATTCCTCAATTTTAATATTGGGCTGAGCCGTACATTTAAAGGTCAATATAGACGGGTAGGCAGGTAGTGAATACTCACCCTCTCTCAAACTCGGATTAGGAACATAACCATTCACTTGAAAAAATATCGAACCTCCATCATCAGGCTTTAATTTACCAATAACATAACTCATTAAGTCAATATTTCCAGATAGTGATTCTATACCAGCATGATTTATATTTAGGGTATAGCTTTGTTTTATATCGTGATTTTCTAAGGTATTGAACACAAAGATGGAATTATCAATAATTTGTGCGTAAGCTTCGTTTGTGCTTTCTGGATAAAATATATTTAAATTGGCATCTGCTTCTGCTTGCGTATCTAGGTCCTCTAGTTTTACAACGGCCAATGGCGTGCCGTTAATAACAGGCGGGCTCACCGACGATTTAGGTAAAAACGGAATACCAGAAGGATACCTGTCTGTATTCGGAATCATTTCTAAATAGGCACTTTGTTGTATGTCGTAGTTTTGTTTGGTAAATACAACATCGCTATAAGGCGCAAGGTCTGAAATACCATATGTTGAGCGAAGAACATCGCCCCATATATTCCCTGGCATATAGGTTATGTTAGGCGTGCTATTGGCATCAGTCGTATTAATTCCTGTATCTACTATTATTTTGAAGTTGTTATTAATTGCTTGTTCCGACGGAATTAATTTTTCGTCTATTACGGCATTAATAAATGGCTCAAGATATCTGTGATAATGATCTGTAGGTCTGCCTGTAAAACGATCGTATTGTGTACTTTGTTCAATTGTAAATACAGTAGATCCATAAGTTATCCCATAAATAAATTGTTTCATGTTTTGTATATAAGGGTGGTATTTTGTGCCACTTCCGGTGGCATGCGTGCCATTCATCCATTCTTCAAGTTCAAAATCGTCTACATCACCAAATTTTTCCCAACACCAGGCATCAGACCACATTCCAATATTTTTTATCATTCCCGTAAGTTTCATACCCTGAATAGAACTTACGTTAGTATAAGCACCCCACGGATCTGTAGTTTTATTTTGGGGCAATAAGTAATCTCCATAATTTTTATCTAAATAAGAATCGTAATTAGCATAAGAAAATAATGGCCATTTTGCTGCTTGCCAATTCATATCTCCATAAGAGAATACTTTACCGTATTTTCGGCATAGTTCTATAATACCGTCTATATTAGATCGCTTATCTTCATCAAAAAAGTAACCATAAAAGGCTTCTGAAGTTGCTGCCCCAACACAGTTTGGTAATTCTTTAAAGGCCATTTCAATTTCAGAAAGCAAACTACTTCTACCTCTAGGAGATAAGTCGCCAACGCCACCAGAATCAAATAAAAACTTATAACCTAAATCATCAAAAAAACGTGAATATTCTAGTAAATCAACACCTTGCGTGTTACTAAAAAATGATTGTCCGAGGTCTAAAACTACATAATCTTTTAAATGGTCTGGAACCATTTCTTTCATTAACGCTGCAGGGTCAGAAGATTCATAAACTGTTCGACTATTTATTCTAAAATGAAAAAAGGGTTTCTCAGGACTAATATCTATTTGTACGGGAGTTGGAGATTTATCATCGTTAACTACAAGTGTTCTGGTTTCACTAAAAGTAGTCCCTCCATCTTGTGTTACCCTCCAATACCAAGTACCTGGATCTAATAAGAATTTTTTGGAAGGATTTATAGTGCCATAATTTGAATAGAAATAAACGATGTTTCTATCGTCATATCTATCGTCTACGGTACGTGCTTGTTTTACAACAGGCGCCGTAAAATTTTGGTTTTTGGAAACCTGAAGTTCGTAAGGACCATCTGTGCTTACTTTTACTCTAAAAGAAACAGCAATATCGGTCAGTTCATCATTGTTTCGGGGAAATAATAATTCAACTTGAGCTCGTGAACTGTTTATAAAAAAGAAACATGATAATAAAAAAAGGTAGTTTAGTTTTTTCATACGGGGTATATTTCTCGTAAAGTTACTTTATAATAGAATGCAATTGTATAACATTTGTTTTGGATACTATTACAAATGTTTTTTTTTGATAATTAACTTTTCTAGCTAAAGGAAAGTTTCATATTGGTTTAAACACTTTTCTGTAGTTATTCATTTTGCTTCATTTTTTGCCCAAGATAATCCTTGCTGATAGCTTCACATAAGGTTTTCCTGTTCCTGTATTTTTGTTAGTTGCAGTTAATTTTCAGCCTAAAGAGCCATTTAAGTAGTCAATAAAAATTATTTAATTATACTAAATGTTTAAAAAGCTAACACATATGTTATGTACTTAATTTTTTTAATAAGTAAAATTATTTAAGTATTTGTTATTGAGAATTTTACGTTTTTTGTTGAATTTCGTTTTAAGCACTCTTCTGCGGGCTTAAATTGAACCATGTATATTCTTTTGGTATATTTGTTAGAAGAGGTTTAACCATTTAAAAGTATATTTTTTCTGTGTCTTATATTAAATATTTAGTTTTTATTATTGCTTTTATAGGTGTTTCTAATGCCCAAAATCCTGGTGTTTTTGTTCATTTAACAACAGAAAATGGCTTATCGCAAAGCGATGTTAATTGCATATATCAAGACAATCATGGGTTTATGTGGTTTGGTACTCATGATGGACTTAATAGATATGATGGTTATAAATTCAGGGTTTTTAAACCAGATAAAAACAACTCTAATAGCATAAGCAGCAATTTAATTTGGCAGATTGTAGGTGATAGTAAAGGTGGTTTGTGGATTGGAACAACAGGGAATGGCATGAGTTACTTCAATCAAGCTAAAGAGAAGTTTACTAATTATAAGCATAATGAAAGTGATGCCAATAGTTTAATAAGTAACCATATAAGCACTATTTATACCGATAGTAAGGATCGATTATGGATTGGTACAGATAAAGGAGTAGATATGGTTGATTTAAAAAAACCATTGGACTCAATAAAATTTAATCATTACGAAATTTATAACAATAAAACACTTTTGCCTCAAAACAATACTGTTTATTCAATTTATGAAGACAAATACAAACAAATATGGATAGGTGGGGCTAAAGGATTATCTAAATTATCCAGAGATAAGAATGGTGACTTATATTTTCAATCTGCTAACCAAACTTTAAATTTGCCTAAAGTACGAGTTGTGTCAATTTGTGAAGATAGTTATGGGAATTTAATTGCAGGAACTACTAGGGGTGTATTTATTATTAAATCAAAATCAGATACATACAAAATTCAGAAAATTTATGGAGGCATTATTAATCAAATTTTAACATACAAAGAAAATATTTGGTTAGGAACAGATGATGGATTGATGCAATATGAAAATATTTCGAATTTAAATGTTCCTACGTTAAAGCATCATTATAAGTATAACCCTAAAGACCCAAAAAGGGGTTTAAGTAAAAACAACATTAAATCTTTATTTATAGACCGTACGGGAATTATTTGGGTTGGTGTAAATGGAGGAGGGGTTAATAAATTTGATCCAGACAGAAAGCAATTTCAGCATATTAGAAAAACGTTGGATTCTAATAGTTTGAGCAATGATAAAGTTCGTTCAATATTTGAAGATAGTAATGGTTACTTATGGATAGGTACCGAAGGGGGAGGTTTGAATATGCTTAAAAAAAATTTAAATGGGTCTATACATGAAGGGTTTATAAATTTAAAAAAGGTTCTTAAGCCTTTTGTTATTCGAGAAATTAAAATAGACGGAAAGAAGAAACTTTTAATAGGTGCAGAAAACGGCCCTGGCCTTTATGAATTAGATATTACAAATCCAGATCAAATTTCAGATAACAGTATTAAAGAAGTTAAAGAAATTGGTACAAGTGCATTTTCAATTCTTGAAGATTCCAATAAAAATATATGGATTGGTACCTACAACAGAGGGGTTCATAGGTGGCTAGCTACCGACAAATCTAATGAGTATAAAAAGGATATTTTATCTGAAAATGAAAATATACCTTTTAGTATATCGAATAATATAATCCGCGATATTATTGAAGACTCTAAGGGCAATATATGGTTTGCAACCGGAGATGGTTTGTCTAAGCTATCTTTAACTGAAGTACGTGCTAAGCAACCTAAATTTCAAGTTTATAAGAATATAAAAAATGATACAGAAAGTATTAGTCATGATTATATATTAACCGTATTCGAAAGTAATTCAGGCGATATTTGGGCTGGAACTCTAGGAGGCGGTCTATGTAAATTTATACCGTCTACAGACGGTAAAACAGATCGTTTTAAAACATATTCTGAAAAAGATGGGCTGCCCAACAACGTCATTAAAGCCATGTTGGAAGATGATGAAGGTAACTTGTGGTTATCAACAAATAAAGGCTTGTCCCGATTTAATATAAGCGATGAAACCTTTAAGAATTTTGATGTTAATGATGGTTTGCAAGGTAATGAATTTAGTGAATTGGCAAGTTTTAAACGAAGTACAGGAGAGCTGTTATTTGGTGGTGTTAATGGCGTTACTGTGTTTTATCCTAATAGTTTAAAAGAAAACATAGTAAATGCCGAAACTGTTTTAACAAGTTTTTCGATATTCAATAAGCCTATTTCTATTGGAGAGAAAATGAATGGTAGGGTTGTTTTAGATAAATCTATAAACGATATTGATACTGTAGAACTTAAGCATCGCGAGAATAGTTTTTCATTCGAATTTGCAGCGTTGCACTATGCGGCACCTTTAAAAAACAAATATGCTTATAAGTTAGAAGGTTTTAATGAAGATTGGATACATACCTCTTCAGAGAATCGTTTTGCTACTTATACAAACCTGCAACCAGGTACGTACACATTAAAAGTTAAAGCCTCTAATAATGACGGTGTATGGGATGATACGCCTACGGAGTTAACAATAAAAGTAATTCCACCTTTTTGGCGTACTACATGGGCATACATGATCTACACGCTCTTAGCTTTAGGTTGCTTGTTGGCTTTCAGACGATATACCATCATTAGTTCTACCAAAAAGCATCAACTGGAACTTGAGCATCTTGAAAAGGAAAAGAATGAAGAATTACATCGTTTAAAACTTGAGTTTTTTACCAACATATCACATGAGTTTAGAACGCCGTTAACTTTAATAAATGGCCCTTTAGAATATTTAAAAAAGAATGTTGGGAATATTACGTCTAAGGAAGCGAATCGTCAGTATGTACTTATGCAGAAAAATACGGACTATTTATTACGGTTAATAAATCAGTTGTTAGATTTTAGGAAAATGGATAAAGGAAAAATGAATCTGGTTCTAAACAAAAGCGACATTGTTGAATTCCTTAAGGAAGTTGCAGAACCATTTCAATTTTTAAGTAGAAAGAAAATGATTGATTTTAAATTAAAGTCTACAAAAGAATCAATCACGACATGGTTTGATGCTGATGCTTTAGAAAAAATTGTAAACAACCTTTTATCTAATGCTTTTAAGTTTACACCAGAAAAAGGCTCTATTACTTTACAAATATTCGAGGGTATAGATTTTAAACCTTCAAAAACATTGAAACCTGAAATCGATGAGTCAAATTATTTGGTTATTCAAGTGAAAGATTCCGGACCTGGCATTCCTCAACATCGAATTAAACATATTTTTGAAAGATTTTATACAGATATAGGAAGAAAAGAATTAAATGCAAAAGGAGCGGGTATCGGTCTGTCATTTACAAAAAATCTAGTAGAATTACATAAAGGGCATATCGATGTTCAAAGTGATAGTGAAAATGGCACCACCTTTTTAGTTTGGTTACCAAAAGATAAAAAGTCTTATGAAAATAACGATCAAATAGATTTTCACTATACATTAGATGATAATTCATTAGCTAATCAAGTAGATGCAGAATCGCATGCTATTGGTGTTTTAGATGATATTGTAGATAAAAATGTATCCAGAATGCGTTCTAAATTGCCTGTATTGTTAATAGTTGATGATAATCCAGACATTAGGTCTTTTTTAAAAAATAGTCTTGGAGAAAAATATTATATATATGAAGCTGAAGATGGTAAACAAGGTTTCGATTTATCAAAAAAGGTTATGCCAAATATTATTATTACAGATTTAATGATGCCAGTCATGGATGGCGTAGAGCTATGTAATAAATTAAAAACAACACAAGAAACCAGTCATATACCAATAATCATGCTTACTGCAAAAATGTCTCAGGAATGGGAAATTCAAGGCCTTAAAACAGGAGCAGATACTTATATTAGGAAACCATTTTCAGTTGAATTAATTGAGTTGAAAATAGCTAATATTTTAAGGCATAGGGAAGAGTTAAGAAGACGATTTAATAGGGAAATAACATTACAGCCAGAAGAAGTCACAGTAACCTCCTCTGACGAAAAGTTTTTGCAAAAGGCTATTGGTATTGTTGAGAAAAATATGGTTAATTCGGAATTTAGTGTAGAGTTATTAGTTAAAGAAATGAGTATAAGCAGAAGTAACTTATACTTAAAAACAAAAGAGCTAACGGGTTTGTCTTCTAGTGAATTTATAAGAAATATTCGTTTAAAGCGTGCTGTACAATTATTAGAAAAGAGTGATTTATCGGTTAAAGAAATTATGTATATGACTGGGTTTAGTACAGCGTCCTATTTTTCAAAATGTTTCAAAAAGCAATTTGGAGTTATCCCTAGCAAATATATTAAAAGCACAAATTTGATTAATGCCGATAACGATTAAGAGGATTCTTAATCATTTGTTTTAGTTTAAAAATCATTTGTAGTAACTAGTTGTAATACTATTATTCATTTTTGTAATGGTCTATGGGATTATATTATTCTGTTTTTATAATGCTTGCTTTCGTTTTAAAAGCGAGGATTATTATTTTAAATTGCATCTAGTATGAAAGTGAAAATCTGTATTGTTTTTACCATTTTTTTTATTGTAAGTTGTAACCAAACAACCAAAAAAGGTAATGATGGGGAAAAACCTAATATTGTATTCATTTTTACAGATGATCAAACGTATTCTTCAATTCACGCTTTAGGCAATAACGAAATTATCACACCCGCTATGGATAATATGGTTAGTTCAGGTACAACCTTTACCCATGCCTATAATATGGGGTCGTGGAGCGGTGCGGTGTGTGCGGCTTCAAGAGCTATGATTATGTCTGGAAGGTTTGTATGGAGAGCCAATGACTATAGAAAAAACTGGTTAAAAAAAGATTCTATTTCGCTAAGTAAAACATGGGGAAAACTCATGGAATCTGCGGGTTACGATACTTATATGACAGGAAAATGGCACATAGATGCTAAAGCCGATGATGTTTTCAAGCATACAGTACACGTTCGTCCAGGAATGCCCAATGATAGTTGGACTCACGAAATAATGGCTTCCAAGTTTGATTCTATGCCAGCATTAAAAAGGGGAGGTTCAGGCGTTATTATGCCCGTTGGCTATAACCGTCCATTACATGTGAATGATACCACTTGGAGTCCTACAGATACAAAATTTGGCGGATTTTGGGAAGGAGGAAAACATTGGAGCGAAGTTTTAAAAGATGATGCTATCAATTTTATAGATAAAGCGAAAACTAAAGACGCACCGTTTTTTATGTATTTGGCCTTTAATGCACCACACGATCCCAGACAAGCACCTCAGGAATTCCAAGATATGTACGATATTAATAAGATTTCCGTGCCAAAAAGTTATTTACCAGAGTATCCTTATAGACACAATATTGAAAACAGTAACGATTTAAGGGACGAGGCTCTGGCACCATTTCCAAGAACAGAATATGCCATAAAAGTACATACTAAAGAATATTATGCTAGTATTACACATGTAGATGCTCAAATAAAATTAATTCTTGAAGCACTTCAAAAATCCGGAAAAATGAATAACACCTATATTTTCCTCACAGCAGATCATGGTTTAGCTATGGGCAGACATGGTTTACTGGGGAAACAAAGTTTATTCGATCATAGTATTCGTCCACCAATGCTAGTTATAGGACCAGATATTCCCAAAAACAAAAAAGTGAATGCAGATGTTTATTTACAAGATATTATGGCAACATCTTTAGAAATAGCAGGTGTTAAAAAACCAACCTATGTAGAATTTAACAGTTTTTTAGATATTGCTAAAGGAACAACAGATAAAAGCCATTACAATGCTATTTACGGTGCCTATCTTGATGTACAGCGTATGATTAGAAAAGATGGTTATAAATTATTGGTGTACCCTAATATTGATAAAATACTCTTATTTGATTTGAAGAACGACCCAGAGGAAATGAACAACATTGCAGACAATCCTTCAAATAAAGAAAGAGTTAAGACATTGTTCGAAGAATTGATTCAGCTTCAAAAAGATATGGATGACCCAGTGAATTTGGAAGGACTTTACAATACGTTATAATTTGAATCAGTACGAATTCACAATAAATAATTAAATCGAATTAAATGAAAAATTTCAAACTATACTATACTATCTGTATACTTGCAGGGACTTTACTGGTTATGTCCTGTCAATCAAATACAAAAAAGCCTTCATTTGTAGCGGATCAAAATTTTAATAAAGATTGGCTATTTCAAAAAGATACGATTGTGGGAGCTGAGAATAGTAGCTTTGATGATAGTGGTTGGCGAAAATTAAATGTACCACATGATTGGGCTATCGAAGGACCATTTAGTAATGTGCATAATGCCAGAAATGGTGGATTACCTATTGATGGTATAGCTTGGTACAGAAAACATTTTACCATTGATGAAGCACACCAAAATAAGCAAATTTCTGTGGAGTTCGATGGTGTTATGGATAATGCTACAGTTTATATTAATGGTAAATTTGTTGGCGAAAGGCATTACGGATACATTGGGTTTGAATGCGATTTAACGTCACATATTAAGTTTGGGGAAGATAATGTTATTGCCGTAAAATTAGCTCCAGAGGTATTGTCTGAACGATGGTATCCAGGTGCAGGTATTTACAGAAATGTGCGTTTAAAAATAAATAATGCCCTTCACATCCCACAGTGGGGGACTTTTGTTACAACACCAACTGTTACAGATAGGCAAGCTACTGTAAGCATAAAAACTAAAATCAAAAATGCTAGGAATGCGTTAGCAAAGGCAACTTTGGAAACCATCATAATAGACCCTAATGGAACTATTGTGGCTTCAGCTTCAGAAGCTATTACTGTTGAAAAAACGACAGAAAATGAAGTTACTCAAAATATTGAAATTGATAACCCATTAAAATGGGGCATTTACGAACCTAATTTATATTCAGCAACCAGTCAAATTAAAGTCGGTGGTGTTATTGTAGATGAATATAAAACAGAATTTGGTATTAGAACCATTCATTTCAATAAAGAAAAAGGATTTATTTTAAACGGAAAACCGGTGGAGTTTAATGGGGTTTGCATGCACCACGATTTAGGTCCACTAGGAGCAGCTGTTAATTACAGAGCCACAGAACGCCAAATGCAAATGATGAAGGATATGGGGGTTAATGCATTAAGAACGAGCCATAATCCACCATCAACTGAGATGTTGCAAGTTTGTGATCGATTAGGAATTGTGGTAATAGATGAAGCTTTCGATGAATGGAAAATAGCTAAAGTACCTAACGGGTATCACAAATATTTTGATAAATGGCATGAGAAAGATTTACGGGATATGATAAAAAGAGACCGCAACCATCCGTCTGTTGTCATGTGGAGTATAGGAAACGAAATTTTAGAACAATCAAAAAAAGATGGCTGGAAATTAGCGAAGCATTTAAATGATATTTGTCATGATGAAGATGATAGCAGACCAACAACCGCTGGGTTTAACTATTATCCTGCTTCTTTTGAGAATAAGTTGGCTTATCAGGTAGACGTGGTAGGCGTAAATTACAAACCATCCTTTTATGGAGAAATAAGGTCACAAAACCCAGATATGATATACTATGGGTCTGAAACGTCTTCTCAAACAAGTAGTCGAGGGGTGTACCACTTACCTTTGGAATACAAACATAGAAAAGAAACCTTTCAAGTATCCAGTCACGATGAAACCACTGGTCCTAAATGGGCATATCCACCAGATGTAGAGTTTGATGCGCAGGAACAAAATCCAACATCACTTGGAGAATTTATTTGGACAGGTTTCGATTATTTGGGAGAACCAACGCCTTACGGAGGCAGAGATAACTCAACAAATGGCTATTGGAACGATGACTGGCCATCGCGTTCATCGTATTTTGCACCAGTAGATTTGTGTGGATTTCCAAAAGATAGGTATTACTTATATCAAAGTCAATGGATAACAGAACCTATGGTACATGTACTACCGCATTGGAATTGGAAAGAAGGTATGATAATTCCTGTCTATTCTTATACAAATTGTGAGGAAGTAGAATTATTTGTGAATGGAAAATCCTTTGGAAAGAAAGTAAAGGGTAAAGATTTTACTATGATTCATGCGGAGTATAATGGATTTGAAAAGGGCATGTACAAGTCTAAATATAGATTGTCGTGGAATGTGCCTTTCGAGAAAGGGAATATAAAAGTTGTTGGTTATATAGGGGGTAAAGAAGTGACTACAAAAGAAATTAAAACTGCAGGTAAGCCAGCCAAAATTAAGTTGAATGCTGATAGGATTGATATCAATGCTGATGGTGTGGATTTATCATTTGTTACAGTTAGAATAGAAGACAAAGACGGTAATTTATGTCCAGAGGCTTCTAATTTAGTGAATTTTAATGTTGAAGGAGAAGGAACTTTAACAGCAGTTGGTAATGGGAATGCAGCTTCATTAGAAGCTTTCCAAGAAAATTACAGAAAAGCGTTTAGTGGACAATGTTTAGCAATAGTTAAAGCTACTGAAAATGCAGGAACTATTAAAGTCACAGCGACTTCCAATGGATTAGAATCTGACGTTATTTCTATCATATCAAAATAGTTTAATATTGTTTTTACAACAAGACCTGACAGGTTTTAAAACCTGTCAGGTCTAAGATCTAAATATAATTTAAGGTCCTTTATGCTTACCTCAATTTTATCATGTACTTAAAAAGATTATTACTTTTTAGATAACTGCATTAAATAAATCATAATGAAAAGAATCGCGCTAATCTTATTAATCAGTTTCAATCTTCATGTTTTTGCAAAAGAATACAATGTACTAGACTATGGAGCCAAAGGAGATGGTATTACTTTAGACACAAAAGCTGTTCAAAGGGCTATTGATTTATGCTCTAAAAATGGTGGCGGAAAAGTTTTAATTCCATCTGGGAAAACCGTTGTAATTGGTACCATCTATTTAAAAAACTTTGTCACCTTACATATTGAAAATGGTGGGGTATTATTGGGGAGTACAAACTATGAGGATTACACAACCAATACGCATAAAAATACCTATAAAGACGAACCCCACATGGATCGTTGTTTAATTTTTGCGAAAGATGCCAAATCCTTTGCCATTGAAGGTTATGGAACTATTGATGCTAACGGCTACACTAAGAATTTTACTGCAAAAAAGAATGGACGCCCAATGATGATGCGTTTTTTTAATTGTAATGATATTCATTTAAAAGATGTCACCCTTAAAAACCCAGCTTCATGGACATCCGCATGGTTATACTGTAATGACATTGTAGTGGACGGTATAAAAATATTAAGTCGGGTAAATAATAATGGCGATGGATTGGATTTTGATGGATGCACCAATGTACGTGTCGCTAACTCTGCTTTCGATACTAGTGATGATTCTATTTGTTTACAAACATCAAATCCAGAAAAACCTTGTAAAAATATCGTTATAACCAATTGCATATTTACAAGTAAATGGGCAGGCATGCGTATAGGTTTGGCATCTCGTGGAGATTTTGAATCCGTTACAGTTAGTAATTGTACGTTTCATGATATTGAAGATTCTGGCTTAAAGATTCAGATGAATGAAGGCGGAGAAATGAAAAATATGGTGTTTTCAAATTTGATAATGAAAAACGTGCCAAGACCCATTTTTATGACATTTTGCCAACAGCGTGCTGGGGTCGATACTCCTGAAGACATGTTTCCAATGAAGGCGATGCATGGCTTTATTTTTAATGGGTTAATTGTAGATAATAAGGAACTGGATAAAAATTCTGCCATATTTATTACAGGAATGCCTAACCACTATATTTCCAATATTCAATTAACCAATGTGCAAATGACCGTTTCTGGAGGAGGGAACAAAGCCGATGCAGAAAAAACAGATTTAAATGAATACACATTAGATGTTCTAAAGGGGTGGTGGCCAGAATTTCATTTGGTAGGAACGCTGCCAGCCTCTGGTATTTATGCACGTCATATTAGCGGATTATTTATTAATAATGTACATATAAAAACGGTTTTAAAAGACGAAAGACCTCTTGTAGTGTTTGATGACGTTGTAAATCATGATATTAAACAATTGTATTACAACCAAAAAGAAGCCGATAAAAAACACATAGTTATCAAGTAGCTATTTTTCAATAATAATGAATAAATCCATTTTAACCTGTTTCTATACAGTACCTATAAAAAGTACAATAACTAATAATAGTATTGAAATAAGTCTAAAGACCATTCAAAAATTTCAGATAAAATGAATCTTACCAAGTATCTTAAATTATTTGGCTTCTTAATTGTCCTTGGACCTTTGGTGTCATGTAACGTTAATAATAAACTTTATAATGTTAATGATTTTGGTGCCGTTGGTGATAGTACAATCATAAATACAAAAGCCATTCAAAGTGCCATAGATGCATGTTCTAAGAACGGAGGAGGAACAGTATTAATTTCTAAAGGTATTTATATTAGCGGAACCGTATTACTAAAAAATAATGTAACACTTCACATTGATGAAAATTCTAAACTCGTTGGGAGTTCAAATCCAATAGACTATCAGAGTATTGATACGTTTATAGACGCTACAGGACAGGAAAGAGGAACTTGTTTAATTGGCGCTATGAATGCCAAAAACATTGGTATAGTGGGTAAAGGTATTATAGATGGAAACGGTGCTGCATTTCTTCAAAAAAACCTGATTCAAAAAATGAAAACATTAGGTATAGAAGAAACTAAAAACTTTGGTAAAAACCGTCCATTTTTATTACGTTTTGTGAAATCTTCAAAAATAAACCTGAAAGATATTACATTAAAGCAAGCGGCGGCGTGGGCGTGTCATTTTTATCAATCAAATAGTATAATCGTTAACAATATTACTATTTATAATCATGCCAATAAAAATAACGATGGTATTGATTTAGATTCTAGTCACGATGCTGTGATAACCCATTGCAATATAAATTCTGAAGACGATGCCATTTGTATTAAATCCACCAGCCCCTTACCAACATATAATGTTAAAATTGATAATTGTAATTTAAAAAGTGATTGGGGTGCTATAAAATTTGGAACAGAGTCTATGGGCGATTTTTATAATATTGATATTAGAAATAGTAAAGTTTATGACACCAAAGGAGGTGGTATTAAAATATTAAGTGTAGATGGGGCCAACATTCATAATATAACCATAGACAGCATTGAAATGAATAATGTAGATATGCCCATATTTATACGCTTAGGTGAGCGATTAAGAACGTATAGGGATTCAGAGATACAACCTGTAGGTTCAATAACTGACATTAAAATAAGTAATGTGAATGCTGTAACTCGGAGTTTAGAACATTCCAGAGTTAACCCACCCACTGGAATTTTTATTACAGGAACTCCAAACCATAAAATAGGAACCATTAACTTGGAGAATATAAAAATTAAACTTCCGGGAGGTGGTTTAAAAGCCAATGTTGTTGAGGTTTTAGAGGATGAAAAAAAATATCCTGAATTCACGTTTTTTGGAGTACTTCCTGCTTATGGTATCTATGGAAGACATATTGAAAATTTGAACATAGGCACTACTACATTTAATATTGCTACAAAGGACGAAAGGAAGTCTATTATTTTTGACGATGTTGAATCTCATGTTATAGATAGAAGTAAGCTGAAAGCCATAATAAATGAATAAAAAACGGGAAGAATTAAGTATTAAGGAATAGGGTGTACTTTTTCCTGTTGAAATGTGCAAATATAATCTGAATTGGGGTTCAATTTTTTGAATCTGAAAAGGAGTTGATTGAAAATTGATTAGATAATACTCCAAAGACCAAAAGGAAAGACAGAGTTCGTTAAAATAATAACAGACAAGACAAAAGCCAGTTTTCAATATTGTAAAAAGAAGCTTAAAAGTATAGTTTGATTAAAAGTTGATGCAATTTTAAACTACTATTTTTTACGAAATTAATTAAATCATAAAACATAATATAATGACTATATACAACAAACTTTTCCTTACCCTTCTTGTGCTTTCATCTATAGTCTCTAATGGTCAAAATAATAAAATCAGTAAACCAAATGTATTGATTATTTATACAGATGACCACAGATATACAGGCGTACATAGTTTAGGCGGTATGCAGGTAAAAACACCAAATATGGATGCCTTGGCTAATGAAGGTATTGTTTTTGAAAACGCCTATTTAATGGGAGCCTTTTCTGGAGCAACCTGTATTCCAAGTAGAGCGATGTTACTATCTGGTAGACAATTGTTTTCGCTAAGGGGGCAAGGGCATTCTATACCAGAAGACCATGTTACTATCGGAGAAGCATTTCAAAAGGCAGGATATATGTCACATATCGTTGGGAAATGGCATCAAGACAATAAGTCCTTGGTACGGTCCTTTAATTCGGGTAGTACTATTATGGGGCGTGGTGTATATCTAGTTGATCATTTTAGAATGCCCCTGTGGGATTGGGATAAAAAAGGAAACTTTAGCGCTGAAGATGCCTATTTACTTGTAAATGGGGAAAAAGGAAAAGTTGAACGACGACAATTAACCAAAGATGATAAAAAAGGGTCTACGGGAACTGAATTGAACGGACCACACACATCAGAGATTTTTGCTGAAAATGCGTCAAACTTTATAAGGAATTGCAAAAAAAACAAACCTTTTTTTATGTATTTAGCGTTTCATGCGCCTCACGATCCACGTCAAGCACCACAACACTATAAGGACATGTACCCATCAGATAGCATACAATTACCTCCTTCGTATATGGATCAGCATCCTTTTGATAATGGCCATATGGTTCTACGAGACGAAGCGCTAGCGCCTTGGCCAAGGACTCCAGAAATAGCGAAAAAAGAATTGGCAGACTATTATGCAATAATTACACATTTAGATGACCAAATAGGAAAAGTTATTGCCACACTTAAGGCAACAGGAGCCTATGAAAACACATTGATTGTTTTTGCAGGTGATAGCGGGTTAGCGGTTGGAAATCATGGTTTAATGGGTAAACAAAATATTTATGATGAAGATGGGGTGCATATACCGTTGGTTTTTTCTGGAGGATTTATGAAGACAAAAGGTATTAGAAAAAATGCATTAAGTTATACACACGATATATTTCCAACCATCTGCAATCTAGTTAATATTCCAATTCCTGAGTCTGTTAATGGTAAGAGCTTAGTTCCCGTAATTAATAATAGTACAGAGCAAGTTAGAGATTATACTTATCATGCTTATAGACAATTTCAACGTGCCTATAGAAAAGGGGATTATAAATTAATTGAATATGTTAGAGCAAAAGATTCCAAAAAACAAAAAGGGATAGAACTTGAATTCGAATCTGGCTCAAGGGTTACACAATTATTCAATGTTGAAAAAGACCCTTGGGAAACTCAAGACTTGTCTTTCTTCCCTGAATTTAAAGAGGTAGTGTTACAAATGAGAAAAGAGATGAAGCAGAAAGCCGTTTTACTGGGAGATAAAAAAGAAAGTATTAATGAACGTTATGATTTTTGGGATTATTATTAAAATGAATTTTATAAGTATAGGTGTAATGAACAAGACTTAATCTGACAGACAGTTATTATTTGCAGTTTATAATGCTTTGTTTTCCAGTCTAATCCTTTTTTTTACGTTTCTCAACTAATTTATCATATTCAGGAGCACGTCTATCAAAATCGTAGGTGTCGAAAATATCACCATAACCAGTAAGCCTAGGGTCTCCTTGTTTTTTTAGTTGCTTGAAAAGTTGTTTTTTTAAAGCATTCTTAATTTTTAAATACTTTGGGTTTTCTGCCAAATTAGTTAAACATTCAGGGTCATCTTTAATGTTATAAAGTTCTTCTTTAGGTCGTTTTCCATAACATAAATCATAGATAGTTGTTCCTGGTTTTTCTTCCATAGTAGCCACTTTGGTTGGACTCCAATCGGTATCTCTAAAACCAGCTTCTAGGGTGCCACATGGCCAACGATTAGGTTCAAAATTGTGCATGTATACAAAATCACCTTTATGAATGCTACGCACAGGGTATGACCAGCCGTTTGGTCTACACATGTCATTACGTTCTCTGCCTGTGTACACTTCTAAGCGATTTCTTGGTTTATCTTTAAAAATATCCATCAAGCTTTTGCCTTCAATAGGTTGCATCTCGCTTTTGTTTTCTTTAATCCCAGCAGCTTTAAGAAATGTTGGTGCAATATCAACAAAGCTTGCAAAATCATTTACAATTCTACCAGGGCTTGAAACTTCCTTAGGCCACTTCACAGCAAAAGGAACGCGTGTAGCAAATTCATGTGGGTGACCTTTAAATCTAGGAAAGGGCATGCTGTTATCTGAGGTTACGATTATTAGTGTATTATCTAATTCCCCTGTTTCTTTTAAATATTGTAAAATTTCGCCTAAATGTTGGTCAAAATATTCTACTTCAAAAGCATAATCTAAAATATCATGTTTTGTAGCTTCAGAATCTACCCAAAAAGAGGGCATAAAATCTAGATCTTCAATTTTTTTACCATGCTTTACCCCAGATTTATATTCGTAACCTCTGTGTGGTTCTTTGCAGCCATACCAAAAGAAAAAAGGTTGATCTTTAGGTCTGTCTGCAAGAAATTGTTTGAAATTTGCAGAATAATCATACGTGTTTATTCCTTTAGCAGGAACAAATTCTCTTTTTAAATTATTGTATTCTTTACCCGTTAAATTACGACCTTCAGGGTGAATTCCCGGATTCCAGCCTTTACCTGTAAAACCCGTAAAATAACCATGGTCTGTAAGTGTTTCAATAACACTTTTAAATTTATCTGGCCATGTTGGTTGGTGATTTGCTGCGGCTTCTAATTGCCAGGGGTTTCTACCTGTAATTAACACGGCTCTGGAAGGGGCACATTTGCTGCTAGGTGTATACATATGGTTAAACAACAAACCTTCCTTTGCAACAGTATCAAAATTAGGTGTATGTAAAAATTTAAAACCGTAAGAACTGGCATGTGACATATCATCCGCAATAGCAAAAAGAATATTAGGTCTTTTTACTGTTTGTGATATACTTACATTAACAAAAAAAGAAATGATTATTAAAATTAAGTGTCTCAAAGATTTTTTCATGTTTTAGTTAAGTTATAATTTTATTAAATGCCATGAACTATTTAAGAAGTAGCCAGTTTACGTTTTGTTCATTCCAAATTTAGGACTAGTATTAGTTTTTTAATACAACTTTGGGGGATTCATTGCCACGGGCATATTTTATTTTTTCTTTCCATATTTCCCTCATATGTTTTATTTGTATGGCATGATTTTTATCGAATGCCAGATTGGTGATTTCATCTGGGTCTTCAGATAAATTATACAATTCTTCAAATACAGGTTGCTCTCCTCGTAATGGGTTTTCTATATAAGCTCGATATTTAGCTACTTCAGGAAGGTATATTTTATATAACATTTCCATCCTATTAATTCCTAGAAATTCGGTCATTTCCATTATTTCATTGGATTTCATGTTATCATTTCTATAGTATCTAATATATTTCCATATTTTATTCTGTACAGCTTCACAGCGAGGATTGCCAAACGTGTTAGACCAAAGATTCTCAGTATAGAGATATGCATGGACATCACTACTCTGCCCATCAATAATTTTCCTAATGCTTTTTCCTTGGAAATGTTCTGGCATTTGTATTCCCGCATAATCAAGTAGTGTAGGTGCAACATCAATGGTTTGTACCAATGCATTACTGACTTTTTCTCTAGCTTTTTTAGGCGCCATAGGATTGTAAACAATAAAAGGTACACGAGTACATACTTCATAGCACATAGCTTTTCCGGCCATTCCAAATTCTCCCCAGAATAATCCATGGTCTGACGTAAAAACAATTATGGTGTTTTTAGCTAAACCTTGTTGCTCAAGCTTAGCTCTTAAGCGACCAACCAAGGCATCAATACCAGTAACCGCTTGCATGTGGCGTAACTTTCGTTCTTTCATGGTTTCTGGTGTATAGGTAAAATCATATCCTAGTTGTCTGGCTTCAGTAAAAAGTAAATCTTCTGGTAGTTTTTGAGTTTTTATATCTTTTTTAGCAATATAATGGGTTGGTAATGGTATATCAATATCACGGTATAGTGTTTTATAGATAGTAGAATCACTTTCACGTTGTTCCATACGGCTTGTGGCTGCGCCGTGGGGAAGATTGAAATTAATATTCAAACAAAAAGGTTGGTTTACAGGGCGATTTTTCAAAAAATGTTCCGCACCTTTTAGTTTAAATTCATTACTAAAAAAATCGTTTATCCCCTCATTTAATATTTCAGCCTGAGTATCATTTTGAGCTCCGTTGAATATTTTATGTTTTTCTTTTGGATAAAAAAACAGATGACCGTGAGCACCATACCAATAATCAAAGGATTTTTCCATAACACCACTACTATAACCACCCTCTCCAATTGGACTATGGTTTTTGCCAATATACCCTGTATAATAGCCATTTTCGCGCATAATTACAGGGTATGATTGTTTCCATGCTTCTTTAGAAACAGCAGTTCCTGAGTTAAAATTAACACCATGCTTTCTTTCAAACTGGCTTAGTAAGATGGAGACCCTGCTAGGTGTGCAGATGGCACTGGTTACATGTGCATTTGTAAATAACACGCCCTCCTTGGCCAATTGATCTAGATTAGGAGTTTGGATAATCTGATTTCCATTTGCCCCTAGTAATTCAAACCTTTGGTCATCGGTAAGAATAAAAATAAAATTTGGCCGATTATTACTTTTTTGCGCAAGAGCTGAGGAAATAATAAATAACAGGATTACTTGCATTGAAAGTCTTGATGTGGAATTGAATTTCATGATCATTTTTATTATTTGAGTTATACACTAGCAGATTATAAAGTTATGATAAACACTTTTTTTGAGTCATTAATCCCGATCTATATATTAACTCAGAGATACAATAGCCGCCCGACCGGTCAGGCTGGGATTTTCTAATGTATAGAGCGGGTTAATCTTCTCGTTACTCAATTATGATTTTATCTCCTGTTAACTTAATTGTGCTCTTCAATATTTTTTCTGAAGCAATAGCTTTTTTGTTTTTAACTTCTGGTGAACAATTTCCTATAAATATATCTACATCTCCTGGTTTTACCTCACGTTCAAATTTTCTATTCACATAAGCCAAGTCTTTAGGTTTAAGTGTGAATATTATTTTTTCTGTTTTTCCTTTTTTTATGTGTATACGTTTAAATGCTTTGAGTGAAGATATAGGAACCGGCATATCGGCATCTTTGATATGTACATAAACCTGCACCACTTCATCACCATCATATTTTCCAGTGTTGGTAACGTCTACCGATATTTCTAAATCTTGATTAGTACTAGATTCCGAAGAAACTTTTAGGTTACTATACTTAAATTTGGTATAACTTAATCCATGACCAAACCTAAAATTAGGTGTGCCAGTAAAGTATTTATAGGTTCTGTTTTTCATACTAAAATCTCTAAAGTCTGGTAAATCCTTTTCAGACTTATAAAATGTTACGGCTGTTCTTCCTGCTGGGTTGTAATCACCAAATAGAACATCTGCAACCGCCAGTCCGCCTGCCTGCCCTGGGAACCATGCATCTAGAATGGCGTTTACTTTTAAATCTTCAGGAGTGAGTGCCGTCATACTCCCATTAACAAGTACCATAATTACTGGCTTTCCTGTTTTTAATAATTTAGAAAGTAACTGTTGTTGCTTGTTAGAAAGGCCAATAAATTCACGATCGTTTTGCTCATCTTCAAACACATTGCTTGACCCACCAGAAAAAATAATAATATCTGATTTATTAGCCATTTCTAAAGCTTGGTTTACAGGGTCTATACCAGGTTTTTTCCAATTGAAATGCATATCGTTTTTACCTTGCGTTTTATTTACAAATACCTCTAATTTGTATTTTTCTCCCGCTTTTAAAGTGTAGGTGTCTTTAAGGACTTGGTATTTCTGCCAGTTTCCTTTTCTATCTCTATCACGGTATACGATAGTATCGTTATTTATAACTAGACCAAAACCTTGTCCACCTTCCATAGAAAGCAAATACTCGCCTGAAATTTTGGGAGTGAGATATCCCCTAAACTTAACCGAATTAGCATTCCACCTTTGTTCGTCTACAATAGATTTCCACTCGTAAGTATAATCTACTTCATCAACAATATCTTCTTTGACCAACTTTTTAAAATCTGGTTCATAGAAAAATTCCGCTTTAAGCCCAGGTTTGCCATCGGGAGTTGTAAGTACCGATTTAGGTACTAATTCCATATAATCTTCATCTCCATGAATAGTGCCTTTTGCATAATTTATAGTGATGCCTTTCTCTTTGGCCTTAGCTTCAATACCTTCGTAAATCGTATAGATTTTGTCTGGTATTCCGGTATAGTTTCCTGTTAAAACATGTGAATTTTTTACACTGGGACCAATAAGAGCAATAGACTTCACTTTTTTAGTAATAGGAAGTGTCTTGTCGTTTTTTAATAAAGTCATTGATTTTTGTGCTGCTTCAAGGGCTAGTTTTTTATGAGCATCAGATTGAATGACATCCGGACTTATTTTACTGTATGCACACATTTCTTGAGGGTCAAACAATCCTAGTTGCATCTTTATTTTTATGGTTCTGTATAATGCATTATCAATTTCTGCTTCAGTGAGATAGCCTTTTTCCAGTGCTGCTTTCATGTGCGTTTCGAATTGATCTCCGCAATTAAGATCTACGCCAGCTTTTATGGATAGTCCCACAGCTTCTTCTTGAGTAGCCACTCGTTTTTGAACATTGGAAGCCGTTGATAACGAACCGCAATCGGTAACTACATAGCCATCAAAACCCCACTGATCTCTTAATAATGACGTAGTGAGATATTTTGATGTTACACATGATTCCCAATTGAGCATATTGTAGGCACCCATAATACCTTTGGCTCCCCCTTCTTTTACAACAGCTTCAAATGCAGGTTTATAAGTTTCCAAAAGGTCTATTTCGCTTACAATGCGGTTTTCGTAGGTTTTACCAACTTCAGGACCGTTGTGTACCATAAAGTGTTTAGGACAAGAAATGGCTTTTAGATACTTGGGGTCATCTCCTTGAATCCCTTTTACAAAAGCGACTCCCATTCTAGACGTTAGGTGTGGGTCTTCGCCATAGGTTTCCTGATTTCGGCCCCAACGTGGGTCTCTTACCAAATTAATGTTAGGCGACCAGAATGAAAGATTAGCGCCCTCTCCATTATTGTATTTTGCTCTAGCCTCGGTTGAAATTGCGCTTGCCACTCTTAGCATGAGGGCATCATCCCAGGTTGCGCCCAAGCCTATACTTTGCGGAAACATCGTGGCCCGTTTCATGCCCAAACCATGCAAAGCTTCGCCTTGCCATGCAAAATCTGAAATTCCTAATCGTTCAATTTTTGAATTGTAACTCTTGGTCCATTGGATTTTCTCATCGATGGTTAGCCTATCAATGAGGTCATAAATTCTCTCATCTAAAGGAAGCGTTGGGTTCATAAAAGGAAAATTTTTGCTGTTGGTTGCGTTAATTCCTTCTTTTGCTTTTTGTCCTGCTGGTGCCCATACTTGAGCATTTAACATAGATAGTGATAACATACAGGCAAACAGTAGTATAGTTTTTTTCATAAACCGACATTGTTTTTTGTTTTATAGTATTGTATATATAGGATCCTTTTAATATAGAACTCATCTTGACTTTTTCTATTTCCTAAAAAATGGCTAAAATTCGCCCATATGTTGTTACTTTTTTTATGCTTAGCACTGCTATGCCTTGCAAAAAATGCCTCATCTGAACAAATTTTATCTCATTTTCGGTTAAAAACAAAAAGTCAAGATGAGTTCATAGTTTGCAAACCATATTAAAAAGCTACTGTAATAATTTATTATGTAATACACAAAGTTATATTTTGTTGTGCTTGTTGTCAATTCGAATAATTGTTCTCATGGTTTATATAATAGCACGTATGTATATAATTGGAATTTTTACCAAAAAAAGCAAAGTATCTATTTAAGAAGCAACCAATTTAGGTTTACAATTTTATCGACATCCCAATGCGAAATAAAAACAACAACAATATCCTGATTGCCTGTAACTTTTTCTAGTAGTGGAACTTCAATGGTTTTCCAAGAATTCCATCCGTCGGTGTATTGTACAGGAAAATCTGCAATTAGTTGTCCTTTGGGATTACCCAATCTTACCTCAAAATGACCTATACGCTGTCCACTGGATATTCTTGCTTGCATTTTTGTCGCTGAGCCATTACCAAAATCAACATTATTAAACTTCACATGGCTCAACATTCTAGTATCGCAAACCATCCAACCACTGGGTTCATTACCACCTACAAAAGTAGTTTTCGCGCCATTTATCTCGTTATACCTATCTATTTGTATAGTATCCCCAACTTTTGGACTACCAATGCCTCGTAACGAAGGCTTTACTTTTTTAATGGAGCCATCTTCCTTAAACTCCATATAATCTGCACGCATGGATCGTAGTTTATTGTATCCACTAATATCCCACCAATGATAAAATAAAATCCATTTCCCCTGATAATTAACAATAGAATGATGGTTCGTACCATTACCAATATTATCCATTATCTTACCTCGGTATTGAAAAGGCCCAAAAGGGCTTTTGCCCGTAGCGTACCCAATAGTATAGCCTTCGCCAGGGAATACATGCGCAAAAGTAAAATAGTAAATCCCGTCTTTTTTAAAACAAAAAGAACCTTCTTTGTAACCTTCAGGCAACGCTTCAATTTTAATGGGTTCTGAAGCAATTTCTTTCATGTTATCTTTAAGTTGTGAAACAAAGAGTTCTTTACCCCCGCCGAAGTACAAATAAGTCTTGCCATCGTCGTCTATTAACAATCCAGGATCAATTCCCTTCAAACCTTTTATGTAGCTTTTTCCCCATTTAAAAGGACCAGTTGGCGATTTTGATGTGCCCACACCAATTCGTCTAAATGCTGAACCATCTTTAGGCTTTGCGGGATAGTAATAATAATAGGTGTTTCCTTTTTTAACACAATCTGGAGCCCACATACCATTCGAATTCTTTTCGCCCCATGGTACTTCGTTTTGGTCTAGAATTACACCATAATCTTTCCACGTGCTTCCATTTTCTAATGAGAACATGTGATAATCAGGCATGCAAAACTTAGGTGCATCAACGCCATGTTCAGGAACGATATCATGAGAGGGGTAAATATATAGCTTACCATCAAAGACACGAGCTGTTGGATCTGCGGTAAATAGATGAGTTACCAATGGGTTTTGTGCTAGAGACGTGTAGCATATTGATAGTAATAAAAATATGAGGTTGCTTTTTTTCATTTAGAAAGTATTGTTATTAAATCAGTTTTTTATCTGCCTTGGCTTATTAATGTTATGTAGCTAGGTTTTTATTCTAAGGTATAAAACTTCTTTTATGAAAAGTACATTCATAGCGAAATTGCTTAACTTGTATATATTCCTTCAAGGTTTTTAACACCTTGTAGGTGTTTTTATTTTAGTTTTGAAACCTTGAAGGTTAATATATGTTTATAGAGTCAAAACAATAGTAAAAGCGAAATCGCAGGGCCTCTCTTTTGGCATGTTTACCACTAATCCCTCGTTGTTCTGTGACCACTCGATGGATTCCCCGCTCCCCAAAACATGAACCTCGGATATGTCCAGGTTCTTGGCATGCTCGGCGTTTTTGGCAAGCGAAGCGATGTTGACCTTGCCATGTTCTGGCCAATCGAGAACAATGGCATAAAGTTTATTGCCCTTGGATGTAAAGCGGATATCCTTAGAGGTAAACCCCTGGTTGCTGCCCTCGGAATGGTGCCCTTTCTTTACCTCGGTGGGCCCCTCCCCGAATGCTTTCCAGTACCTGGTCCCGTAAATGGCATCGCCGTTTACTTCCAGCCACTTTCCTATTTTTAGCAATATCTCTTTTTGGTCTTCCGGTATGGTGCCATCGGATTTTGGTCCCA
>NZ_SRSO01000031.1 GCF_004791695.1 Flavivirga rizhaonensis
AAGTTGGCTCTGATTATTTAGTAGTGACTTTAGTTCAGACTCACTCTCTTTTATTTCTATATCTATTTGTTTTGCCATACTACAATATACAATTTATTGAGTAAATTAACAAAAGAAATGGTATAAAGACATTAATGTTTTTTGTTTCAATTTATGTATCATACTCTGCCTTTTTAAATTGAAACTGAATTTCAGTAAAGAAACTATGTCATTCCGAATGCTACGGAGAGTAAAATATATTTTACTTGAACGTATATAGCGTAGCTATTTAGGAGCCTGCCTGTCGGAAGCTACGGTGTACCCACATCTTTTAAAAAAGATTTATATTTTATTATTTACTTTTCTTTGCGCGTCCAAAGAAAAGTAACAAAAGAAAGGACGCCCCCTTCGATAGGAATTTCTTCTCTCTTGCGCTCGAGAAGAACCAGGCACAAAACTTCGACGTCGCGCCAATGCGCCATCCAATACTATGCTCCTAGGCTTCAAAGCTTTTGTGCTTTATTCTTACGAAGGGGTCGGGGATGCCTGATGGTCATTCCTTAATGAGCACCTTAGACCCCTTTTTTAAATTAATTCCCAAAATTATACCTGATAGTAAAACCAGAGCGAATAGTGGTTTGTGGAAATGCTGTAGAGATAGCATATTCTGAAAACGAGTAATCAAAATAAAAGAGTGCTGTTAAATTTTTACTAAACGCATAATCTGCAGAATATTTTACACCCCAAATTGTTTGCCCAGATGTTACTTGATTATTTTCCAGATCCAAATATCTAATAATCGTTTTATTATCTCTTACAGAGATATCTGCCTTCATGTTTAAATCGCTTACCACACGTTTTCTTGGTCCTGCTAATTTAGAGCGTATTTTTAAATCTTTAATTCTATACCCTAAACCTATAATATACTCATTTCCTTGCACCTCTGTCATTAAATTATTATCAAAACTTAGTGATAACAATCTGTCTTTTCTAACTTCTGCTAAGATTTTAACGGAATTCTTCATTTCAAAATCAAGCCTAACCAAAGGGCTAAACATCTCTGTTAAGTTAATGTTACTTAACAAACGTTCATTTTTATAATTACCAGATTGATCTTTAGTATTAAGTGCCTGATTATCGTAATCTAAAGTTGGATCTATGGCCTCATAATCTAGATTAGATTGAAATTGGTTTATTGTATATGTTGAACGGTACCCGTGTGTTAATGAAAAACGTTTAAAACGCTTTTTAAACCATTTAAATTTCATAAAACCAGAATACTTTAAATCCCAGTTAGGAATAGGCATATCTCTAAATGCTCCTAGCTTCACACTACTGGCATCTTGACCGGAATAGGCTGCTAAAAAAGCAGGCAACAATACGGCTTGACTGGTTTTTCCATAACCTTTTGGATAACCATTTAAATTATCATCTTCAAAATTAGATGGGAGAGTCATATTAACTCCATTTCTCGCAGCTAATCTCCTAGCTATTATAAGTCTGTTTGCCTTAAAATCATTAAAAGCTTCAGAAGTAGTTTCGTCACTTTTACTAAATGCTGTTTTTAATAAAACAGTTGATATATTAAAATTACCAAAGGTATTTGGTGTTAGCGACTCATATTCATAAGTATCTCCATTTTCAGTAACTTTAAAGTTTTCGGTATAATTTTCAAGGTAGCCACGACTTCCCACAATGTCAATTTTTAAACTTTTGACTGGTTCTAAACTGGCAGATATATCAAGTTGTTTTGTATTAGTTGCTGTATACTGTTGATTAAATTCTGGAAAAACGGTTAACCAGCCTCTCCTTGCTGCAAGATGCCTCACATCACTTTGACTACCAAATGTAAATGCTGTTGTTGGTTTTAAAGTCCCTATAAAACCTGGTGTTTGTAAATATCCTGGTAAAAATGTTCCACTATTTTCTGAATAATTAACTTGAATTCTTTTTATACTTGTTAAAATATCTATACCTGCATTTAATATTTTTGTAACCGATTGATTCTTTACTTTTGGCGGTGCTTTTTTCTTTCCACCGGGCCCTGGAGGTGCTCCTCCATTTGAAGCTGACCTAGAGCGTACTCTTTTAATAGGTTTTTTCACCAATCCAATATATTTATACAACTTTTTCATATCTAAAGTTGAATTAATATTATGAACACTTGAATTTGAAATAGTGTTTCCTAAATCATAAGTGGTATTAGGATCATCTGGTAATGTAATATCACCATACAAATCCGAGCCTTTTTGCCATTGAAAATTACCTGTGTATTGATAAGTCGCATCAAGAAAGCTAAATGTTGGTATTTTATTAATTGGTAACTGATATGTGATTCCCAAATCTTGATTTTGTCTATTTGGATCTCCAAAATCTAGAAAACCATCCCAAACATCTAATGTTGGATCTTGCTCTCCATTAATAATATCATCTTTAAAATAATTACGTACTATATTATTATTGGCTGCCCTAAAGTTTAATTGTAACGATTTTGTTAAATTGTAGTTAATGGTGTATTGAAAATCGAATGTGTAGTTTCTTCTAAATAGTTCCTCTATACCAATGTTTCCTCCAGTGAGATCAACTTCTCTAAACTTTTGTCTATTAAACTGCCTATTAACATCCGTGTTAATGGTAAAACTTGTTGGTAATAAGTTAACATTGAAATCTTTTAAAATTTTCCAGTATTTCCCTCTAAACAGCGAATCGCTTTTCTTAAAGGGCTCTATTTCAATTGGATTAAAATTAAATGCATAGTTTGCACCAACTCGCACTGTTTTGTTAACAGAATTTTCAATCTCAAAATCTCTATGCTCTACTTTATTATATGAATAATTTAAAGTTAAATTCTCTACATCATAAAAACGCGGTGTCGCATCTGATGTTCTAACTTTCCTCACTCCTATAAAATTAATACTTTGTCTTCTGGTATAGTCTTCAGATTGTTCTTTAATCTTATCTCTATCGTCTTTGGTTTCCGCAGCATCTAATCTGGAATCCAGAGTTAAATCTTTGTAAAACTGATCGTACTTAGGTGTTATAAGCTCTTCACTTTGGGCATAGTTAAAAGGCACCTGAACACCCCACTTTTTTGGTAATAACTGTCCAACATTAATATTTGTAACAACATCGTATTGCTGTACATCTTCTAAGCTACGCTGACTTGGCCCTTGTTCAAGACCCCCAAAACCAGCAGTACTTTTTCTTCCTGTTGCACTTATATTTGCAAAATCTGCAATATTAGTATCTACACTTAATACAGCTGCCCATCCTCCTTCGTTATCTAAATCTGATAAACGGAGTTCGTTAAACCAAACTTGCGTACAAATGTTAGAAGCATCTGTATTTTTAACTCCCACCATAAGCGTTCTGATATCCCCGAAATTCGGATTCCCTTTTATAGCCACACGATGTTGATCTGTTACATACCCTGCAAATTGGTTATTTACTTCAACTATCTCATCATTAACAACATCATAAAATCTTGGGTCGTTATTTGGTAGTGGTCCATCTGATATTGCCTGAGCTTTTATTTTCCCCAAAATATCTAATGGTAAATTAATTTCATTTTCATTGGGCCAAACCTCATTGGGGTCTGTTGAATTTTTTTGAGATTTTAATAAAGGAATTTCAATTTGATAATAATTCTCTGTAAGATCGTTACCCATTCTAATGAAACCTACTAACCGTCCTCTTCCTCCTTCTCCTTCCGGGAAACCATCACTACCATCATCCTGAGCATGTATAAACATTCTTAAACGTTTATATTGACGCATATCCATACTGATATTTTTAAATGCACCACGAGAATCTTGTGATTCTAAATCGCAAACATTGGCAACTAACGATTGTTCATTTTGACGTACTACGGTATTATTGTTAAATAATTCTTCTGGTTCAACTCCGGGAGGACTCACATATGTTCCATCATCTCCATTTTCAATGGTTCCTATAATACCCAACGAAAATTCTGTAGGATCATTATCATTATTCGTTTGTGTATCTAAAGACTGCTTATAGCGCCTCCAATCGCTTCTAACTAAATCTAAGGTACCAAAACGAAATACTGTAGGTTCAGTAAATTCTTTTAAATACATTCTAGTAAAACGAATGGATCTAAAATCAGTAATACCTCCAACACGTTTATAAGGTATATTCTCTGGTGTCGTATTATCATCAAATCTTTCCAAGGGTACATCAACTGGAATTCTAAAAAGATACCACTTAGGATTTGGGCTAGATCCACTTTCACCAGAAGTGGTTTCTCCATTAGGGAATCTTCTTGGTTCTGAATTTTTAAAATCAACGATAAATGGGTTTGTATCTATATTTAAAGTTGCTGGTGTTATTTCCAATTCATATTCAAAATAACTATCAATCGTATTCATAGTATTATCACGATTAATATCTTCTACATCGGGCTGTGTATTAGCTGCTCTATCTGTATCTGTAAATGTCTCCGGGGTATTCCCTTCAACACCATTGTATTTTTTATAACGTTCGAAGATATTCCCTTCTGTATTTAAAAAATAAGTGTAATTATCATTTGATGGGTCATCCAACCCTCTAAACGGCTCGAATATCGAAGTTAATAAAGGATCTCCATCAATAACCGGAGCTTCATCACTATCGCCATAACCATCATACCCCACATCCTGATTTGTTCGTTCTTGACCAGTGGTATCAAATGCATAGATTAATGATTGATTTTGTGGTACCACGGTTCCCCATGTTGTGGGCTGTAACAAACTGATGTCGCCATCTTGAGGTAATCCATTTTCATATAGTTTCCTACCATCCTTAACAATATCCTCTGAAATATTTCCAAGGTTGAATACTAATTTTCCACCTGGGTTTGTTGGGTTTTCCTGAAAAGGATCCTGTAACCAGAATTCAATATACTCGACATTTTGTTGCTCAAAATCTGTAGACGTTAATTGCCGGGTAATTCCAGCCCAATTATTTTGAGGATTATTTAAAATACCACTTTCTGCTGAAGGCTCAAAATTATATGGTCCTCTTTCTTCTGGATAATAAGCCAAATCCAGTGTAAAAAGGACTGTATTTTGCCCCTGTACCAAATCTCTATCCGGAAACAGCTCGTTTATAAATACGCGACTGGTATATAAACTAGAGAGGTCATCATCCGATATATCAGAAGGACGCTGACTACTATAAAATATAGGGTCTATGCTATACCAGTTTAATAAAGCTCTACCATAACCATTTTGAATGCCTGGTCCATCTTCTGGATCTTCTTGTCTATTTCCGTTTATATCAAATGGTCTACTGGATAAAAACCATGATTGCTGAGATTTTAAGTCGATAGCATTTTGCGAACCTTCAAAATCATCAACATAAGACGTGGCTTCTCCATTAAAATCAGTACCTTTTGGAGATCCTGGTGCTAAATATGCAAACTCGCCTCTTACTGATAAATTTGATTCTGCATCTGTATCAATATTGGGTAACTTATTAGCTAACCGTGTTAAAAAAGGTACTTTTGTTGAATAATTCCCATTAAATCCAAAGATGGTATTATTTATAGGCTCTGACCCAAAATTTGCCTTTTGGGTAATAGGTCTTTCATTGAGGTTTAAGAGTGTTGCTCCTAACACAAAATTCTCATTAAATTTATGCTCTACGTTTATCCCTGTAAAACGCCTCGTTTGCTGACCAAAAACGGCATTGTTTTCGGTTGAAACTTCAATAGGTGTATTGGATGCTTTTAAAGCTTCATCTAAAATCTGAACGCGCCCTAACTGGTAATTTACAGTATAATCAACTCCTTCTACTAAAACACGTCCTCCAGCCGTTACTCTAACAGACCCCCTTGGAACATTAAAAGCGCCTAAAGGAATCCCATCTCCTCCTGTAGATTTATAACGCCCTTTTAGTCTGAATTTATTTTTCTCAATCTCCTCTAAAGCAGCTGTTTTTGTTTCCTTGTACAGAATATCATAAACATACTTTTCCTGATTAGGGTTGGTATAGGTTTCCTGATCATAATCAAAATCGTTATTATTGGGGTTTCCATCATCGTCTAATACATCAAATAAATATCTTCCAAATGGCTCTACTTTAGTGAAAATTATTTTTCCATTTTGAGGCAATACGGTAACTCCCGGTATAAAATCAAAAAAGCCATCCCCATTACTCTGAGGATCATTATTAAAGTTTAATTTATCTAGGTTGAATAACCTCAATAATGGTGTTTCTATAATGTCTTTATCGTCATTCGGGTCGATCGGTGTATGATTATCAAACGGAGGAAACGTCGTCCCTTCAACAGGTTTGATAAAATTTAATGGAGAGGCTTCGTTATAAAATATATTAAGCTTAAAATCATCCTGGCTTAAATTAAAAGCACCTGTATTATAGATGTTCTTCATCATTAAATCCCAAACAGGCTGTTCTACACTGGTAACACTGCTCTTTAATAGTTTTAAAATTAAATTAGAATTCACAACCTGTGTTACTTGTCCTGAAGCGTTGGTAGTTACATCGGTAGCATCTACACCATCATTGGCGAATTCTCCTACTTGGTACACATCTCCTCCTAAGGTATATTGAAATGCAACGGCTAAAACCTCGTCATTATTTAAGCGTTGATTTAATGATATATATCCTAACTCTGAATTTAAAGTATACTCTTGACCATTTATTAATTTTCTAGCGTTTTCTAGTTTGGCATAATCAAATCCTTCTGTTGTTCCAGGTACTGTTATTCCTGCCTGTGCCGTAGCAACATCTCTAATAGCATCTGTTATCTGAGATCCTGCCCCTCCAATATTAGTTGGATCTAACCCATTATTAGGGTTATTTGGTACAGCTTCCGGTCTAAGAATATTAAGAGCAGGTGCCCCTATTTGAGTGGCGACTGACTCTCCTAAATCCTGAAGTGCCACAATATTTCTAACATTCTCTGTTCTGTTACTTCTATTGGTTACCCAAACCTCAAGTCTTGTAATTTGTAATCCTCCATTATTTATAAAAGGATAATTAATTAAAGCTTGGTCGTATTTACCTCTAAAATACTGGGCTAAAAAGAAGTGTCTATTCTCATCGTAATCTCTAATAAACAAATCAAATTCTTCAACAGTTCCGCCACCTTGGGCAACTACAGTATTAGCCTGTGATTTTTGTTCGGAAAACACACCTGTAACTGTGGTTTTACCAAATTGTAATTGTGCTTTTACACCAAATAAACTCTGCGCTCCTGTAATTAATGAGCTGTTTAAAGGCATGCTCACATTACCAACTTCTATTTTCTGAATAATATCATCTTCTGTTGGCGTGTATTCTAACTTAATAAGGTTTTGAAAATCGAAAGTTGACTGCGTATCATAATTTGCTGTTACTTGCAAACGTGTACCAACTTTTCCTAATAAGCTTAGACTAATTCGTTGGTCAAAATCAAATGTGAAATTACTTCTATTTCTAGGTGAAAAGGATGGATTGTCTTGTTTTGAAAACAAAATTCCTAGATCCATTTCTACAGACCCCTGCGGAATAACCTCAATAGTATTCCCTCCAAAAATAGTTTCAAAAAGACCTGATTTTACATAAAATTCAGGTAAAAGGTTTTTTTGCTCGTCCTTAGCACCTCCTTTTTTACCATCAAAAGCATCAATTTTTTCTTTATAGTAGGCTTTTAAATTTTCTTTTGCAACAAAAGCATAGTATTCTTCAGGTGTTAAAATAATTGGAAAGTTAATATCAAATTCTCCTATTTTTTCGGTGTAGATATATCTGTTGGTAAAAGAATCGTAAGTGTATTTAGATTCTACACTGTTTGGGTTTGGTGTTTTTAAGCGACCTAAACTAAAACCTGTTTTAACTGAATCTTGCTGAACAGGCTGCTGAGACCACGCTGTTACTGAACATAGTAGAGCTAAAATTAAAAAAGCACTTCGATTGTACTTAGTATGATAATTTTTGACTAGTTTATAAAATTTGAGATTAGTTATATTCAAAGTCTACTATAAATTTTTTAAAGCTTGTTTGATAATGGTTTCTACATTAGCATCTGGCTGTGCAATTATAATCTTATCTACAACTCGTTCCGCCTGTTTCTTTACAAAGCCAAGTACTTCTAAAGCAGATAACGCTTCTTCTTTACTGGTATTGCCTTGAGAAACGGAAACTTCATCAATATCATAAATCTTTAAGATTTTATCTTTTAAATCTATAATAACACGTTGCGCTGTTTTTGCTCCAATTCCTTTTATGGATTGAATTAAAGCAACATCATTTGAGGCAATCCCCTCTCTTACTTGTTTTGGGGTTAAAGATGACAACATGGTACGCGCTGTACTTGCCCCAATGCCACTTACAGATATTAGCAGCCTAAAAATCTCTCTTTCTGCCAAAGATGAAAAGCCATAAAGTGTATGCGAATCTTCTTTAACTTGAAGGTGTGTAAATAGTTTTAAATTCTCATTGTCTGAAATTTGAGAAAACGTATGTAATGAAATATTTAGCATATAGCCTACTCCATTACATTCTATAACAACATGTGTTGGATTTTTTTCAGTAAGTTTCCCTTGAATATGAGTTATCATGTATTTTGTTCGTTAACCGACCAAATGTAATAAATTTATTCACATTAAGTTACTTCCTGCCAGCATTTTCTAACTCCCATTTTTCTTTATGCTGGGCATCTATGACCGCAATAGCAGTCATGTTTACAATTTCATCGACACTCGCACCTAATTGCAGAATGTGCACTGGCTTTTTCATACCCATCATAATAGGTCCAATAGAATCAGCTTCGTGTAATTCTTTTAATAATTTATAAGTAATATTTGCAGAATCAAGGTTTGGAAAAACTAATGCATTTACTTTCTTTCCAACCAATTTTGAAAACGGGAATTTTTCCCGAAGCATATCATCATTCAAAGCAAAATCTGTTTGCAATTCACCATCTACATTCATATCTGGAAAATGACGATGCAAATACGACACAGCTTCTCTAATTTTGGATGCCATTTCATTTTCTGATGATCCGAAATTAGAATACGATACCATTGCTAATACAGGATCCATACCAAACATCTTAATGACTTTAGCCGTCATTTGAGTGATCTTAGCTAAATCCTTCGCACTAGGATTAATATTTATAGAGGTGTCACTTAAAAATAAAGGACCTCTTTTTGTCATCATTAAATTGGTAGTTGCTATACGAGTCACGCCATGTACCATACCTATAAGTTCCAACATGGGCTTTACTACTGTTGGATAATTGCGAGAATATCCCGAAATAAGCGCATCTGCATCACCTTCATTAACCATCATGGCAGCAAAATAATTACGCTCCCTCATTAAACGCTGTGCTGAATAATAGGTTACGCCTCTTCGTTTACGCTGCTCCCAATATACTTTAGCATACTTGTTTTTGCGATCGTTCTCTTCTTCCGTTTTTGGATCTATAATAGGAATATCTGCATCAAACTCAATTTCTGCTTTAAGCGTTTCTATGGTTTCTTTTCTACCTAATAGAATAGGATGTGCTATGCCTTCTTCGTATACTATTTGAGCTGCCTTTAAAACGTCCAATTGATCTGCTTCAGCAAATACCACACGTTTTGGGTTCAGTTTAGCTCTATTCAAGAGCAGCCTAACCAACTTATTATCAGAACCTAATCGTTCTAACAGTGAATCTTTATATTTTTCCCAATCAGTAATAGGTTGTTTAGCTACACCACTTTCCATAGCTGCTTTAGCTACTGCTGGAGGTACCTCGGCAACTAGTCGAGGATCAAAAGGTTTTGGTATAATATAATTTTTACCAAATGTGAGTCTGGTTTCTCCGTAAGCTATATTAACTTGTTCAGGAACAGGTTCTTTCGCCAATTTTGCCAATGCTTTAACGGCAGCCATTTTCATAGCTTCGTTTATTTTTGTAGCGCGAACGTCTAATGCTCCTCTAAATATAAATGGAAACCCTAACACATTATTCACCTGGTTAGGATGGTCGCTACGACCTGTAGCCATAATGATATCTTTACGAGTAGTAACAGCGATGTCGTATTTTATTTCTGGGTCTGGATTGGCCATAGCAAAAACAATTGGATTTTTTGCCATAGCTAACAACATGTCTGGAGATACAATATTTGCCATTGAAAGTCCGATAAACACATCGGCATCTTTCATGGCCTCGTCTAAGGTATCTATTTTTCTGTGCGTAGCAAATTCTGCTTTTTCTTTAGTAAGGTTTTCTCTATCGTCTCTTATAACACCTTTACTATCCAGCATGACCATATTTTCTCGTTTTGCACCACAGGCTTGGTACAAACGAGAACAAGAAATAGCCGCAGCACCAGCGCCACTTATTACTATTTTAACTTCTTCAATCTTTTTTTCTGCTAATTCCACAGCATTTATCAAAGCAGCAGCAGAAATAATAGCTGTACCATGTTGATCATCATGCATCACAGGAATATCCAACTCTTCCTTAAGACGTCTTTCTATTTCAAAAGCTTCAGGTGCTTTAATATCTTCTAAATTGATTCCACCAAAAGTAGGCGCTATCATTTTTACAGTTTGAATAAATTCATCAACATTTTCGGTTCCTACTTCGATATCAAATACATCAATATCTGCAAAAATCTTAAACAGAAGGCCTTTTCCTTCCATCACTGGCTTTGATGCTTCTGGGCCAATATTCCCTAGACCCAAAACTGCCGTTCCATTAGAAATTACGGCTACTAGATTTCCTTTTGCTGTATATCTATAAACATTGTCTTTGTTTTTTTCAATTTCCAAACAAGGTTCTGCTACACCTGGTGAATAGGCTAAAGACAAATCTCTTTGGCTTGCATATTTTTTGGTTGGAACTACCGCTATCTTACCTGGTTTCGGTTTTGCGTGATATATAAGGGCCTCTCTTCGTTTGCTTTCTTCGCTCATAATGGACTAATTTTTAAAACTCCAAATATAACAATCCTATCTTACCTTTTAAGTGTTTAATACAATAAAAGAATTTTTTGAAACGAACTACCTCAAAGCAAAACCATAACGGTACACTTCGACAAATTCAGCACAGGTTTTGTCCTTTGAGATAAAAGTCAAAATTCTTATATTTATCTAGTATAGAGCGTCAAGAAATCCTTTTTGATTAAAAGCTGATATTGCAGATAGGTTTATTTGGTCATTTTGGTAAGTTTTCGCATCCAACATAATTTATCTTTTTAAAAATTCAATATTTCTTTTTAAACCTGAAAACTTAGCACGCTTAACTGCAGATTTTTGAAATACTTTTTTGAAGGTATCTTCTGTAATTTCTTCCCAATCTTTTTTAGTCATGGATAACAATTCGGGATGCGGGTTAAAAAGTGGTTCGCTATGTGGTTTCGAGAATCGATTCCACGGGCATACATCCTGGCATACATCGCAACCAAACATCCAATCTTCAAATTGTCCTTTAAATTCTGTTGGAATATTTTCTTTTAATTCTATGGTGAAATAAGAAATACATTTGCTTCCATCTACTACATAAGGTTCTGCTATTGCTTGTGTTGGACAGGCATCAATACATGCTGTACATGTGCCACAATGATCTGTTGTTGGTAAATCGTATTCTAAATCTAAATCGATAATAAGTTCTGCAATAAAATAAAAAGAGCCTACTTGTTGGGTTATTAAATTGCTATGCTTCCCTATCCAACCCAATCCGCTTTTTGCTGCCCAGGCTTTGTCTAAAACGGGAGCGGAATCTACAAAAGCTCGTCCTTCTACCTCTCCTATTTCTTCTTCTATAAAATTTAAGAGTGATTTGAGTTTATCTTTTATTATGAAATGGTAGTCTCTTCCATACGCATATTTACTAATTTTTGGAGCGGTCTTGTCTTGTTGAAATTCTGATGGATAATAATTTAATAACAGAGTAACAACACTTTTGGAACCTTCTACCAGTTTTGTTGGGTCTAGACGTTTATCGAAATGATTTTCCATATAATGCATTTGTCCATGCATATTCTTATTTAACCAATTTTCTAATCTTGGGGCTTCTTCTTCTAAAAACTGGGCTTTGCTTATACCACATGATAAAAACCCTAGGCGCTTGGCTTCGGTTTTAATAAGAGTTGTATGTTTTGATTTTGAATTCATTCTTCTATTGGGCTTCGACTGCGATCAGCCTGACATTACAACTGATACTTTCTTGAGGCTTCGACGCACTTCTGATATTATCACAACTTATTTGTGCTAAACTTTCTTTTTAATATAATTATGTTGTAAATATAAATGAATTCTATGATGTCACACTGAGCGCAGTCGAAGTGCTTATTTAACTTATTCATTATATTTATAATGGGTAGCATTTCTACACTCAGAAAGTATTTGAAGCATATCAAATTGATCATTTATTAATGCTTGTTTTTTTAGTCTAGTCCATCCTTTAATTTTCTTTTCAAAATAAATAGCTTGCAAAACATCATTAAATTCTTGATAAAATTCTAATACTAAAGGTCTTCTTTTATATGTATATGAATCTCTTTTGTATCCATATTCATGCTCTTTGAAACGTTTTTCGATATTATTAGTTATTCCTGTATAATAGGAATCATCTGCACATTTTATAATATAAACGTAATATAAATACATATAGTTTTTTATGGGCTTCGACTGTGTTCTCAGCCTGACAAACTGATATTTTACTTTAGTTTATCTCGAGCGTAACCGAAGCGCTCAGCTCTACATTACGTCTACATTACGGTAACTTACCTATATTAATTAAGCTTTCTATTTTAAAATTATAATTAATACGTGTAAATATAAATGAATTCTATGATGTCACACTGAGCGCAGTCGAAGTGCTTATTTAACGATTAACAACTTTAGGGCTTCGACTGCGCTCCTGACAAAATAGATAAAAATTTAACAATCGTAAACTTAATCTTTATACTTACAATGTGTAGCATTTTGACATTCTGAAAGTATTTGAAGCATATCAAAATTTCCATTTATTAATGCTTGCTTTTTAGCTCTAGTCCATCCTTTAATTTTCTTTTCAAAATAAATAGCTTGCAAAACATCATTAAATTCTTGATAAAATTCTAATACTAAAGGTCTTCTTTTATATGTATACGAATCTCTTTTGTATCCATATTCATACTCTTTGAAACGTTTTTCGATATTATTAGTTATTCCTGTATAATAGGAATCATCTGAGCATTTTATAATGTAGACGTAATATAAATACATGTTTAGTTTTTTATGGGCTTCGACTCCGCTCAGCCTGACATTATAGTACTCTTTAGTCTTTTAAAGTAAACTTCAATTTAACATCAACAGGTTTTAGAGTAATTAAAGGGTTCGTTTTTATCGTATTATTATCGGTAGATATATGAAACTTTTTTAATATGGTATTAACTGCTAAAATCATTTCATACATCGCAAAGTTATTACCTATACATAATCTTGGTCCTGCGCCAAATGGCATATAATAAGGCATGATGCCTTTTCTGTTTTCTTCAAAAAAACGAGATGGTTTAAATACTTCTGGGTTGTCCCAATAGTTTTTATTTCTATGTAATTCATAGATGGATGCACCTATAATGGTTCCTTTTTTTAATACATAGTCATCTATTTTATCGTCTTCAATATTTACTCTATCTGTTATCCAGGCTGGTGGATATAAGCGAAGACTTTCTTCAACACAACACTTTGTGTAATTTAACTGAGAAATTTCTTGAAGAGGTGTTAAGTTTTTAGCACTCGTTTCTTCAACCTCAGTTTTAACCTTAGTCAAAGCTTCTTTATTTAAAGCCAATAGTTTTAACGTAAATGTTAAAGCATTAGCTGTTGTTTCATGACCCGCTACAAACAAAATTAATATTTCATCAATTAATTGCTCGTTAGTCATGGTTGTTCCATCTTCATAGGTTGCAGATAGTAACATATCTAAAAGATCGTCGTGTTCATCAGCCGACTCACGCCTCTGATCAATAATCGTATTGATAATACTTCGGCTCTCTTTTACCAATTTCATATGGTATTTAATCTCGCCTGTTAGGGTATACCATAGTTTCTTATATGGCATCCTTAATTCTTTAACAATAAACAATTGCAGTTTTTCAATAATAAACTGTAATCGTTTCAAAGTGTCTCTTTCTGCTGAAAAATTAAATAATGATTTAGCGACTACTTCAAACGCTAACTCATTCATTATTGGATATAAATCAACAAAGCCCTCTGTATCAATTCTATTTACTTGTACATTAATAGCGTTATCTATAATCTCTACAAGATTTTGAATTTTCTCTTTATGAAATGCGGGTTGAATTAACCGACGTTGCTTTAACCAATAATCACCGCTTGAAGTTAATAAACCGTAACCAACATATTTTGATAAATAGGTGGTTTGAATTTTAGATTTATAATATACCTTATGGTTTTTCTGAAGCATGTGTTTTGTAACAACAGCATCTCGTGTTAAAACGATGTGTCCATAAAAAGGAGATTTGATTGCAAACGTGTCGCCTACCTCATTAAACCATTTATTATGAAATGGAATGGGGTTCTTTGCTATAGTAGATGATTTTATTAAAAATTTATAAAAGGGAACTTTATTGGGGTACTTGTATTTTGGCATGCTTAAATTATTAAATAAGATTCTGAAATAACCTTTCGACTGCGCTCAAGGGGACATATCAGAATGGTCTAGAGTTAAAATAATCCGCCTTGAATATCTCCTTTTATTCTACCTAAATGTTTATATGCTTGCTCGGTAACTTCTCTCCCACGAGGTGTGCGCATAATAAACCCTTGCTGAATTAAAAAGGGCTCATACACTTCTTCTATGGTTTCTGGACTTTCACTAACTGCTGTGGCTATAGTTGTAATCCCTACAGGACCTCCTTTAAATTTATCTATGATGGTTGATAGAATTTTGTTATCCATTTCATCCAATCCATGTGCATCTACATTTAAGGCTTCTAATGCAAACTTTGCAATTTTTATATCGATGGTTCCATTACCTTTTATTTGAGCAAAATCCCGAACGCGACGTAATAAAGCATTTGCTATTCTTGGAGTTCCTCTGCTTCGTCCTGCAATTTCTATAGCTGCTTCCATAGATATTGGCATATTTAAAATGCTGGCACTTCGTTGTATAATGGTTGTTAGTAAATCCGTTTTATAATATTGCAATCTACTTTGAATACCAAAACGGGCACGCATTGGTGCCGTTAATAATCCTGAACGGGTTGTAGCTCCTACTAAGGTAAACGGATTTAAATTAATTTGCACGGATCGTGCATTAGGTCCCGACTCAATCATAATATCAATCTTATAGTCTTCCATTGCAGAATATAAATACTCTTCTACGATGGGACTCAACCGATGAATTTCATCTATAAACAATACATCGCGTTCATCTAAATTGGTTAGTAAACCTGCTAGATCGCCTGGTTTATCTAAAACAGGTCCCGATGTTACTTTTATACCTACACTTAATTCGTTAGCTAAAATATATGCTAAAGTTGTTTTTCCCAGACCTGGAGGCCCATGAAATAGTGTATGATCTAATGCTTCTGTTCTTAAGTTCGCTGCTTGAACAAATATTTGAAGGTTCTCTAAAACTTGATCCTGACCTGTAAAATCATCAAATGATAATGGTCTTAATTTTTTTTCTACATCTAATTCCTCTGGAGAGAAATTTTCGTTGGATGGATCTAGATTTTCGTTCATATTTGTAGACTCCTTTGACTGTGCTTAGGATGACATTAGTTCAGTTTAAATAGGTTCCCGCCTTCGCGAGAATGACAAAAAAGTTGAGTACAAGCAAATATAATCAAAAAGCCTTTCCAATTAGGAAAGGCTTAAGCAAATAATTTGGTTAAAATTATGGCTAGTTATAAATGGTTGGTTGGCTAATTTATAATGGTAAATTCACAGCGTCTGTTAATATCGTATTCTTCGTCACTGCAAATGCCTTCTTTAACACATTTATTAAGTGGTTGCATTTCTCCATAACCAATACTTTTTAATCGGTTTCTGTCAATGCCTTTGCTTACTAAATATTCTAAAGTAGATGCTGCACGGCTTTTGGATAAATTCAAGTTATATTGATCTGGCCCTCGTGCATCTGTATGTGCAGATACTTCTACCTCCATGTCTGGGTACTTGTTCATTAAATCGACCAGTACATTTAAAGTTGTTGCCGCATCTTCACGAATATTAGATTTATCGAAATCGAAATAGATTTTATCTAATTGAATTTGAACATCACCTCTTTCGTTTTCTTTAACACTCTCTTCTGCTACTACATACGACTCTAAAGACAAATAAATATTGTGACTAATTTTACCTTTACTGTCTGTTGAGAATTCAACATCTTGAGGAATATATGCTTTTCGTGTTCCACGAACTTTATACTTTTTATTAGGTTCTATTTTAAACAGGTAATCTGCTTTATCCCCTACAATAGTATCTTGAATTACGGTACCAGTTTCATCAAATAACGTTACTAAAGCCCCTACTAATAATTCTTTACTGTTTTTATCTTGTACAATACCTTCTACTAAATACTTGGTTAAAACATTCTCTTCTCTGGCAAAACCATATAACCTGTCATAACCACTTCTGTTAGAAGATACATAGCCTTTATTATTCTTTTCTCTTATGGTATATGCAAAATCGTCTAAACTACTATTTATAGACCCTCCTAAGTTTATAGGTTTTTCAAAGGTACCGTTTACCATATTACTCCTAAATACATCTAAACCACCATATCCTTGATGTCCGTCTGAAGAAAAGTATAGCACTCCAAGATCACTTATATAAGGAAATTGTTCACGGTGCTTTGTATTTACTTTATCACCTAAGTTTTCTGGTTCTCCATAAGTACCATCATCGTTAATAGCTACTTTATAAATATCGAATCCGCCAATAGTCCCAGGCATATCGCTGGCAAAGTATAATGTTTTCCCATCTTTACTTAAGGCTGGATGTTCTGCACTGTACGCATTTGAATTGAATGGTAATTCGGTAACGTTTGTCCATACACTATCTACAAACTCTGCTTTAAAAATTTTAATGTGGGCGATTCTCTCGGCGTCAGTTTTGGTACGTGTTTTATTGGTTCTATTGAAATACATGGTCTTAGCATCGCTACTAAATGTAGCACTACTTTCATGAGAATCTGTATTTATTTCATCTGAAAAAGGTGTTATATCTTTCATTGTTCCATCATCGTCCATAGTTGCTTTATACAAATCCAGATACGGCAAATTATTCCATGAATAGGCTGGGTTTTTACTATTTCTTGATGAAGCAAAAGCTACTTTATTATCCCCATAGAATGATAAACCAAAATCGCTGGTTGAATTAGAACTCTCAATTTGTTTTAGTTTAAATGTGTGTGGCGTCATTTTCTCTAAGCCTTCTATAAAAGCAGGTGTATTTATTTTTTTATTGAAATATCTGCTTAAATGGAAATCGGCCTCTTTATAATTTTTAGCCCCTTTTAAAGCTTGTGCATATCTAAAATGCAATTCGATATCTATAGAATCTCCGTAAGTTACAAACAGCTCGCGATAAGTTTTTATAGCTTTTTGCAAATTAGCATTGTAATAATAGCTGTCTGCCAAATTTTGAAGTACTTCCTGAGTACGTTCTTTCTTTTCATAAATTTCAGCCGCTTCAATATAGGCTCTCATTTCGAAAAGCTTATTAGCCCTTTTTAAATTTCCCTTTTGCGCCAATGCTATTCCACTAACTAATAAAAGGCTTGCAAGTATGTATATTTGTTTTTTCATGTGTAAATTTTATTGTTTTTCAACTGTCACATGTAACATCCATGACATATCTATTCTTTGGTATTGAATTTTTAGTAATGGATGTTTCATAATTGTAATCATTTTTGGTTAGAAGAATCTAGGTGAACGATCATACCCGCCTTTGAGACCGAATAAATCAATATCAAACAAAATAAATATTTCATGAGACCCTGAATTGAAATCACCTAAGTTTGTGGTTGTAAAATCGTAAGCATACCCAATTTTTAATTCTGGTGTTACTCTAAAACTTACTAATCCACTTATCGCATCATCTAAACGATAGCCTAACCCCGCTTCAAATCTATTATTAAATAACACGTTTGCTGTAATGTCTAGAGACAAAGGTGCGCCTCTCACTGATTTTGCCATAAATGCAGGTTTAAATTTTACATCTCTGTTGATGTTAAAAACATACCCCCCTGTTAAAAAATAGTGAATGTCTTGAACTCCTGTAGATTTCACACCATTTTCTGTTTCTATATGTTTTGTTGTTAGTAGATTTGGGGCAGATAAACCTATATAGTAGTTTTCGGTGAAATAAAATGCTCCGATACCTAAATTAGGAAATGTTTTACTAATGTTTTCATTAAATGCTACATCGGTAGATACGTTACCCGACTGTAAATTGAAGCCATCGAAATTAACATCAAATAATGTAACTCCGGCTTTAATACCAAGTGATAACTTAGCTTCAAATCCTACGGGTAATATATAAGCGAAATCTGCATAAATATTATTTTCATTTACGATATCTCCTATATTGTCATTAGAAAATGAAATACCCATTTCTATTTTTTCATTAATAGGTGTATGCGCGAAAAATGTCCCTGTTTTTGGTGCTCCTTCTACGCCAACCCACTGTGTTCTATACAAGCCTCCTAAATTTAGAATCGCCTCATCTGCTGTTGCATAGGCAGGATTAATAATACTCATGTTATACATATACTGAGTAAATTGAGGGTCTTGTTGTGCAAAACTTTGAAATGACAAAAGCGTCAAACTTAACAAAGCAGCTATTTTATGATATATATTTAAATTTTTCATTGTTCTTAAATTTTGCTTTATCTATAAATTATCTGCTTAAGTATAAGCGTCCTCGTTCTGGTTTGTTTTCTCCATCATTGAAATAGAAAATATAATAATAGACACCTACTGGTAACTCTCCATTTCCAATGGTTCTGGATTGATTAGAAATTCCATTAAATCTTGGTGTATTATCATTTCCTTTATACACAATGTTTCCATAGCGATTAAAAATCTCTATCGTGAAGTTTGGATATAGAACACCTAAATGATCTATATTAAACGTATCATTAGTACCGTCTCCATTTGGCGAAAATCCGTCTGGAATTATCAATTTCCCACAAGACGTTAAGTCTGTAGTAATTGCTAAACGCACACTACTTTCACAACCTGTAGTAGCATCTACTAAAACAGCGTAATAAGTAACGTTGTGGCTTAAAATGGTACTTTCTGAAATAGCTGTACCATTTGTTGCTGCATCGTACCAAATTATATTGTTTGCTAGTGCATCATATTCTGTAATGTTCAATGATAAGTCATTAATTGTTGGATCGTCATTAATACAATATTCTACAGCAGGATCAAGTAATGTTGGGGTTGGTGTGTCATTAACAATAACATCAACTTGTACACTTATTGAAGATTCACAACCAGAAGCGTTTCTTTGAGTTGCATGGTAATCTTCACCATCTACCAATATATCTGTAGCATTAAGCTGTGTTGTTAAAGCGGCATCTTCATACCAGGTAATCGTTCCTGTTACTGTTAAAGCCGCGTCTAAATCTGCAACTGTAGGATTGTCTACTAAACAAAATTCCATAGTTGCATTATTTACAACTGGAGGTGTAATGTCACTAACTGTTACTGTTATGTCTGCGGTAGCATTTGTTGTACATGCGCCCGCTGCCGTTACAGTATATGTATAAATATCGGGAGCATCTACTAAAGGATCGAAAACTCCTGTGCCACTTGCTAATGTTGGAAACCAGTCCCCTCCTGTATCTGCTACTCCTAAATAGGTAAATAAATCTGTTGGACCATCAATCACACAAATTAAAGCTGTACCACTAGTTCCCGCATTTGGTGCTGGTGTGACAGATATATCAAAACTTGTACTTGAGCTACCACATGCATTAGAAGTCGTATATGTATATGTTCCTGATGGATCCGTTGCTGGATTAAATTGATCAGTAATCACTGCTGAATTAAAGGTCCATTCACCTCCAGGGCTTGCGCCTGTTAAATTAGAATCCAGATCGAATATTCCATCTGTACTACAGAATGTAGGATCTCCATTGGATGTTCCTGCACTTAAAGGTTCTTCTACAGTAATTGTTATTGTTGTACTATCATCTACACATGGTGAAGAAGCTGTTACATAATATGTAAATTCATAACTATTAGCACTAAACCCCGTTACATCATAGGCAGTTGGAGCCGCTACTACTGTCCCTGTATTATCAGGACCTTCATACCAAATACCTCCTCCATCTTGAGAACCGTCTAGTCCATTAAAAAGATCTATTGTCGTATTATTACATTCAACAATTCCTGGATTAGCTGCAATTCCAGCGTTTGGAGATTGATATATTGTAACTGTTACTTCTGTTCTTACTGAAGATTCACATCCTGTTGTGGCGTCTGTAGCTGTTGCAAAATAATTTTCTCCATTTACTAGAGCTACAGTTCCATCCAATGGTGTTCCTCCTGTTGCATCATCGTACCATTGTATTGTGTTTCCTGTTAAAACATTTAAATCTGCAACCGTAGCTGCATCGCAAAATTCCTGAATTGCATTCGCTGTTGGTACTGGTGTATCATTTATAGTAATAGTTACCATTGGCATTTCTGGTGTATCACATCCACCTATAGCTGTTACATCGAATGTAAAACTATATGTCATTCCCGGTAACAAACGATCTAAATTCACAATGCTTCCTAATAATTCATTTGAAGGTGTATTGTCAATCCAAACACCTGGGTCAGCATCGGCACTTAAATAATCTGATAAATCTAATGTTTGTCCTGGTGTAATATCTGATATACAAAAAGCATTAGGGTTCGTTGTTGTCCCTGCATTTGGTGCATCTTCTATTGTTATACTTGTTGTTGTACTATTGATGCATCCGTTAGCATCAGTAATACTATACGTGTAATTATATGTTTGTAAACCTGTAAGTGTATTTAAATCCAGAATATTAGAAATCATTGTTCCTGTAGTATCAGTACCTGAGTACCATTGACCACCTAGATCTACTGTTCCTGATAAAAGCGTTAATAAATCAAAAGATGTATTATTTAACGCAGGATTATTTTCACAATAAGTCGCTGGATCTGCTGTTCCTGTATTAGGTTGTGTATTAATTGTAATTAATACAACTGGCATTTCCGGCGCATCGCAACCAGAGAATGATGTTACATCAAATGTAAAGCTATATGTTGTTCCAGGCAGTAGATTATCTAAACGTACAGTACTTCCTGTTAATTGATTTGAAGGTGTATCGTCAATCCAAACACCTGGGTCTGCATCGGCACTTAAATAATCTGATAAATCTAAAGTCTGTCCTGGTGCTATATCTGCTACACAAAAGGGATTCGGATTTGTTGTTGTCCCTGCATTTGGTGCATCTTCTATTGTTATACTAGTTGTTGTGCTATTTATACACCCGTTAGTATCAGTAATACTATAAGTATAATTATACGCTTGTATATTCGTAAGTGTATTTAAATCCAGAACATCAGAAATCATTGCTCCTGTAGTATCTGTACCTAAGTACCATTGTCCACCTGCATCTACTGGAGCTGTTAAAAGTGTAAATAAATCAAAAGATGTATTATTTAATGCAGGATCATTTTCACAATAGGTTGCAGGATTTGCTGTTCCTGTATTCGGTAATGGATTTATTATAATTGATACGGTTACATTGGTATCGTCACACCCTAAAATATTTGCTACATCATAAGTAAAATTATAAGTTCCAACTCTAAGACTACCAATTGTAACCTCGTTTACTGATAACTCACCCGAAGCATCATCATCATTCCATGTTCCTCCTGTGTCCTCGCCTATTAATAAATCAAATAAATTAACTGTTTGCACAGTTCCTTCACAAAACTCTGGCATAGATGCTATGGGAGTTCCTGATTCTGGCGCAGGTAGAATGGTTATGGTTATTGATTCTGTATCGGTACAAGCTCCATTATCTATTGTGTAATTGAATGTATAAGGGCTTCCTGTAACTGTAAGTCCTGTAATATTTATAGGGTTTGTTACTGGGTTATTTGTTGCATCGGTCCAAGTTCCTAAATTATTATCTTGTGACCCAAATACTAAGGCATTAAATAAATCATAAGGTGAATTGGTTGCTAATTCATTCTCACAAAACGAAGCATTTGCTGCTGTTCCTGCATTGGGGTCAGCTAACACTAAAACCTCAACTGTTGCAGAGTCATCTGGACAAGGTGTTAGAACATTTTGGAAATATGTAAAGCTATACGTATTTGGTGTAAAAGCTCCTGTTGTTAAATCTATCGGAGAAGTCACCACGGGGTCAGAACTTGAAATCCCTTGTACCCAAAAACCATTATCGTCTTCATTATTCAATAAAGTTGTCAAGTCAAAATCTGATGGTAAGTCTGCTACACAAAAGCGTGCTGGAGTTCCAATTGGTGTTCCTGAAGAAAGTATGGGTGAAATTGTAATGGTTACAGTTGAACTACTAGATGGACAAGCTCCATTACCAGAAATCGTATACCTATACACATATGTTCCTACAGTTAAAGTTGAGATATTTACTGTTCCTAAGTAGCCATTTGTTATTGGTATTGTCGAAGACGGAGGAGCAGTCCAAGTACCTCCCATTTGTGGAAAACCTTCTAATTCATCAAATAAATTGAAAGGTGTAGCAAGGATATTATCTTCACAATATGGTGGTAAAATTCCTGGTAATCCTGCATCTGCTGGAACATCAACATTAACTAATACTGCAACGGCATCACTATCACAGCCAGCAAGTCCCTGAATTTGAACATAATAAGTAGTACCGTCTACTAATAGATCTGAATCTAACAATGGTGCTCCTATAGGTATTTCAGAGCCATTAACTGCTGCATACCATAAATAATTAGTAGCTGGAGTACCTGGCTTTAAATCTTCTATTTTTGGAAGTTCTGGTAGATTAGTGCAGAAATTTTGTACAATATCAGGCATTGGTTCTTGAGGTGCAGAGATTAGAGCTATTGTTGCAGGCTCAGCCTGACTTTTACAAGTTCCAAAAGCGTCTACAAATACTACAAATATTGCTATTCCTGGATTTGGAATTACATCAGTAGTGTTTGCTTGATTAAGTAAACTGTCATCATAATAAATTTCAACACTACCTCCTGGAGGGATAATTGATTGTAGAATCTCATCTGTATAAGTCTGAATGGTAGCTCCCTCATTGCTGCAATAATTACCCTTTAAGTTTATTCCTGTAGGAGGGTCTAAGACAAAATCTATATTTATAGCTGTTCGATTTCCAGCCCCGTTACAGGTTCCTGAATCATCATCAACATAATAAGTCCCTTCTACAACGAGTTCGGTCGGAAAAAAAGCAGTTCCTCCTGTTGGAACATCATACCACTGTACACCATTACCTCCATCTTCTACAAAATTGTGTGTTGATGTTGGTCCCGTTAAATCAGCAAAAGTTAATCCAGAAGCATCACAAATTGGAGTCGTAGGATTTATTATGGGGCATTGTGCAGAAACTGACAATGAAACACAAAATAACATTAAAACATAAAATGTATTCTTCAATACATTTCTATATGTTAGAGTCGTTTTCATAATTGAAAATTTATATTCATATTTAGTTGGTTTAGAATAAGGCATGTAAAATTTCAAAAATATTTTGATTGAAAGTTTTTCATAAAATTATTCAATTCGCAATTTAACGGATATTTTTGTATTTCGTCGATTTTTTTATATTTTTTTTGTATTTCGTCGATAAAATCTGCAAATAAGCGATGTTCAAGAGTTGTCCTTATTTGTTTTTAAGAGCAAAAAATATGTTTGTGAGGATTTTTTTGTAGTACAAATCTTATATAATAAAGAGCAAAAGGAGATAAAATACTAAAAGCCAAAGCCTTTCTAAATTAGAAAGGCTTTGGCTTTTATATTAAAAAGTTATGTTTACTAGTGTACGCTAGTGTTGCAATTCTTCTTCTCCGTCTTTTAGAGGAATATTTTGTGGAACGAAATCTACATCGTGACCTGGCTTACTATAATCATAAGCCCAACGGTACACATGTGGAATTTCTCCAGGCCAGTTTCCATGCATATGCTCAACTGGTGCAGTCCACTCTAAAGTTGTAGACTTCCAAGGGTTTTGTGTTGCTTTCTTTCCAAAGAATATACTGCTAAAGAAGTTATATAAGTAAACGATTTGAACTGCCCCTCCTATTAAAGCAAATATGGTAATAATAACATTTACATTAGCTAAATCGTCAAATAAAGGGAAGTTACTATTTGTATAATAACGACGCGGTAATCCTGCCATTCCTATAAAATGCATTGGGAAAAATACGCCATAAGCACAAACTGCTGTTATCCAAAAATGGATATATCCTAAGTTCTTATTTAACATCTTACCAAACATCTTAGGATACCAGTGATAGATTCCTGCAAACATACCATATAATGCAGATATACCCATTACCAAGTGGAAATGCGCTACTACAAAATAAGTATCATGTACATTAATATCTAAAGCACTATCTCCTAAAATAATTCCTGTTAAACCTCCTGTAATAAATGTAGATACAAAACCGATAGAGAATAGCATCGCTGGATTCATCTGTAAGTTTCCTTTCCAAAGCGTGGTTATCCAGTTAAATGCTTTTACTGCAGATGGTATTGCAATTAATAGGGTTGTAAATGTAAATACAGATCCTAAGAATGGATTCATTCCTGAAACGAACATATGGTGACCCCATACTATTGTAGAAAGGAATGCAATCGCTAAAATAGAAGCAATCATTGCACGATACCCAAAGATTGGTTTACGTGAATTGGATGCCATGATTTCTGAAACTAATCCCATTGCCGGTAATATGACAATATAAACTTCTGGATGTCCTAAAAACCAGAATAAGTGTTCAAACAATACTGGTGAACCTCCTTGATAATGCAATACTTCTCCTTGAATGAATATATCTGATAAGAAGAATGATGTTCCAAAACTTCTATCCATTATTAATAATAAAGCAGCAGATAATAATACCGGGAAAGATATAACCCCTATAACTGCTGTAATAAAAAATGCCCAAATTGTTAAAGGTAGTCTTGTCATAGACATCCCTTTAGTACGTAAGTTAATTACTGTAACAATATAGTTAAGCGATCCTAATAATGATGAGGCTATGAATATAGCCATAGATACCAACCATAAGGTCATACCCATTCCAGAACCTCCTTGCGCCATTGGCAATGCACTTAATGGCGGATAAATTGTCCATCCTGCCGCTGCTGGTCCTGCTTCAACAAATAAAGAAATTACCATGATCACACTTGATAAGAAGAATAACCAATACGATACCATATTTAAAAAACCTGATGCCATATCTCTCGCACCGATTTGCAACGGAATTAATAGGTTACTAAACGTACCACTTAAACCAGCTGTTAATACAAAGAATACCATGATGGTACCATGTATAGTTACTAAAGCTAAATAGATATCTGCATCCATAACACCATCTGGTGCCCATTTACCTAATAATGCTTCAAACAATACATTAGGTTCTTCTGGCCATGCAATTTGCATACGAAACATCATAGACATTAATACACCTATAACTCCCATAATAGTACCTGTAACAAGGTACTGTTTAGCAATCATCTTATGGTCTTGACTAAATATATATTTAGTTACAAACGTTTCTTTATGATGATGTCCGTGGTCGTCTTCGTGTGCGTGAGTATCTGCGTGTGCTGACATAATCTTATATCGTTTTATCTTTTAAAATTAGTTAATTAGAGAATTTTTGAATGCTTTCTGCTCTTTTATCCAAGCATTATATTCTTCTTGAGTTTCTACAACTATCTTCATTTGCATGTTGTAATGAGACTTTCCACAAATTTTATTACATAATAGTATATAATCAAATTCGTAAGATTCTAAAGGCTCTTCTCCTTTTGCTAATAGAGGTTTACTATTCTCTACTCTAATATTATTAATTCTTTTAACTTTTTCTTGCATTTGAGGTGTTTCACGCATTTCTGCAGTAGTCACTGTTGGCGTGAAACCAAATTGTGTGATCATTCCTGGAACACAGTTCATTTGAGCTCTGAAATGTGGCATATATGCTGAATGTAAGACATCTTGTGAGCGCATTTTAAATAATACAGGTTTACCAACTGGTAAATGTAACTCGGTAGTAATCACATCGTCTTGCGCATTAGGATCTGCTTCATCTATACCTAAGATATTAGCGCGATCAATATCAATTAAACGTACATTAGCTTTTCCTAAAGTATTATCTGCTCCAGCGTATCTGGCTTTCCAGTTAAACTGTTGTGCGTATAACTCAACTACTAAAGGATCATCACTTTCATCAACACCCATAATATTAATCCAGGTGTTTAATCCGTAAATAATCAATCCAGCTAAAACTATTACTGGAATAATTGTCCAAATAGCTTCTAGTTTATTGTTATCTGCAAAGAATAATGCTTTCTTCCCTTTTTCACCTTTATATTTAAATGCAAAATAGTGTAGTAAAAACTGCGTAACCGTTTGTACAAAAAAGATAATTACCATAGAAATAACCATCAAATTATCAATAGTTGGTCCATGTGCAGACGCAGAATTTGACATTAATGGTAAATCACCCCATTTTACTAAACATACAATGGTTATGATATAAATGAAAGCTAAAAAGCCCATCATTAAATATGCATTCAACGTATTGTCTTTATCTGTAGCAACTTGAGAATTTTCGTTTTTAGCTTGTGCTAAATCGAAAATCTTTACCATTTGCCAAATGGCAATTAAAATAAATACTAAAACTATAATTGTTAATAAAGCAGTCATTTGTATCGTTCGTCTTTATTTATTTCTTAATTAATAATGAAATTCTTCACTTTCTTTTCTAAAAGGGTATCCTTTTACTAGTAATGGCGCTTTTGTTAAAGCTGTAAATACTATAAATATGAATAGTCCTGCAAATAGTAATACTGAACTTATTTCTGGAATCCCTATAAACCATCTATCACCAACGGTTGCTGGCATGATCATATTGAAAATATCAATATAATGACCTGCTAATATTACCAATCCAGCCATAACAACAAACCATGGAATACGTTTGTAATCGGCATTCATTAGCATTAATATTGGAAATACGAAGTTCATAACCACCATACCTAAAAATGGTAATTTATAATCTTGAAAACGTGTTACAAAATAGGTAACTTCTTCTGGGATATTTGAGTACCAAATAAGCATGAATTGAGAAAACCATAAGTACGTCCAGAAAATACTGAATGCAAACATAAATTTAGCAACGTCATGCAAATGGTTTTCATTAACAAACTCTAATTGTCCTTTAGATTTTAAGTATAAAGTGATTAAAGCTAATACTGTTATGCCACTTACAAACATACTAGCAAAGACATACCAACCAAACAGTGTTGAGAACCAGTGTGGGTCTACACTCATAATCCAATCCCAAGACATCATAGACTCTGTGTAAATAAAGAATACTAAAAACCCTGCTGCTATACGGAATGACTTTTTAAAATTGCTTTTATCTTCGGCTGTATCTTGTGCAATAGAAAATTTACGTGAAAAATGACGATATAAACTCCATCCGCCTATAAATATAAGCGCTCGAATTAAAAATCCAGTTTTATTTAACCAGCCAGATTTCCCAGCTACCAACTTATCATAATCCGCATGATCTGGATTGGTCATGTTCTCATTCATCCAAACGAAAATATGATCTCCTGAGAACATTGCTATGGCCACCACTATTAAAGCTCCTGGTAATAAATAAGCGGTCATACCTTCCATGACTCTAAATAATACCGGAGACCATCCTGCCTGTGATGCGATTTGAATCGCATAAAAGGCTAATATTCCTAAAGCAATCATCATAAAGAAAAATGCAGCAACGTACAATGCAGACCAAGGTCTGTTATGAATTTGATGTTGTACGTGTTTTGCGTGCTTATCACCGTGATGTGCGTCAGTAACATGTGCTGCTGCTTCATGCCCTTTTTCGGCGTGTGTATCTGCTACAGCATGTGTTGCTTCTTCTGCATGACCACCTCCATGATGAGAGGCCTCTTCAGCAAGCATTGTTTTTACTTCTTCTAAAGATTTATGAGATGTCAAAAAACCATATCCCACACCCAATGCACCTAGTATCATTAGTATGAAAGAAAATGTCTTTAATTTATTTGAAAATGTATACATATCTATAATAATCTTATCAATCTTACTTTTCTAAATCTGATTTTAACTTCAACACGTATGCTACTACTTGCCAACGTTCCTCTTCGTTCAATTGGTTAGCATAAGAACCCATTGCGTTTTTACCATAATAAATAGTATGGTAAATACTTCCTACTGTTATTGCTCTTCCAGCATCATCATAACTTGGAATACCAAGAATTTTTTCACGCTTTACAAGCTTCCCTTGTCCATCCCCTTTATTACCATGACAAATGCCACAGTAGATATCATATAATGCTTTTCCTCTATCTAAATCTACTTGAGTAGAATCTAATGTACTTACTAATGTCGTTTTGGCTAACTCGTAACCTGCTGTTGTATTATCAATATCAAAAGGTATATATCCTCTCGCTACTGATCCTTCTGCAGGTAATTGTGCTTCCAAACCATTAGGAAACGCTGCCTCGCCATAAGTCTCATATCCTTCAGACTCATACATATTAGGCATGAATTGATAGTTAGGAGCTGAATCTTTTTTACATGATACAGAAACAAAAACTACTGCTACTACTAATATTTTAATTAAGCTTTTCATTTGTCAACTTATATTGTCTTTTTTGTCAAATGTAATTCACAAAACATTTTAATTTTTTAAAAATCTAAAAATTAAATTCTGTTTATGCTCATTTCATATTTATTATTAATGGGCTTTATCAACTAAATTAACTTCAACTGCTCCAGTTTCTTTAAGCAAGCTTTCTAATTCATTTTCATTACCATGAACTGCTATTTCCATTAAGAAATGATCATCTGTAGTTCTAGGATCTGGATTTTCGGCTTCTTTAAAAGGCCACATTCTACTACGTAAGTAAAATGTTATTACCATTAAGTGAGCCGCGAAAAAGACTGTTAACTCAAACATAATTGGCACAAATGCCGGCATGTTTTCTATATAACTAAAACTTGGTTTACCTCCAATGTTCTGAGGCCAGTCTTCAATCATAATGAAATTCATCATGACAATAGCAACAGTTAAACCAACTAAACCATACATAAATGCTGTAATAGCAATACGTGTAGGTGCTAACCCCATGGCTTTGTCTAGTCCGTGAACTGGAAATGGTGTATATATTTCTTCAATGTGATGTTTTTCTGCCTTAACTTTTTTAACAGCAGACATTAATACATCATCATCCGTATAAATAGCGTGAATAACTTTTGAAGCTTCCATTGACTATATTTAGTTTATTAAATTTTTAGCTTGTCCAGACCAATCATCACGTTCTGCTCTTCCTGGGAAAGAACCTGTAATAGAATCTAACAAGTCATATTCTTTTTTCGTCATCTTACTAACCTGAAGGAAGGTATAAATACCAATACTGTTAAGCGTTTCTTCCATTTTAGGTCCGATACCATTTACTTTCTTCAAGTCATCAGCTTCTTGTGTAGCAGCATCAAAAGCGCCTATACTTCCAAGTAAATCATTTACTTTAGCCGAATTACCTTCTGTTGAATTATCCTCTTCAGTAGTAGTTGTTTTAGCTGCTAGTGCTGGCTTAGGAGCTTGTCCTCCTGAAGTTCTTGCATCCACTCCTGTACCTACTAAGCTATCTCCTCTCTCTCTAATTTTCTTATAACGCTCTCCAGAAGATTTCAAAATTGTTTTAACCTCTGCTTGTGCTATTACTGGGAACGTTCTTGAGTATAATAAGAATAATACAAAGAAGAATCCAATAGTTCCAATAAAGATACCTATATCTACAAATGTTGGGGAGAACATGGTCCATGATGATGGTAAGTAATCTCTGTGTAACGATGTTACAATAATTACAAAACGTTCAAACCACATGCCTATATTTACCACAATAGAGATAAAGAAAGAGAACATAATACTTGTTCTTAATTTCTTAAACCACATGAATTGTGGAGAGAATACATTACAAGTCATCATTGCCCAATATGCCCACCAGTAAGGTCCTGTTGCTCTGTTTAAGAACGCATATTGTTCGTATTCTACACCAGAATACCACGCAATAAATAACTCTGTAATATATGCTACACCAACTATAGAACCAGTAATCATAATTACTATGTTCATTAATTCGATGTGTTGTACTGTTATATAATCTTCAAGGCTACACACTTTTCTCATGATAATAAGAAGTGTATTTACCATCGCAAATCCTGAGAATACCGCTCCTGCAACAAAGTAAGGTGGGAATATTGTGGTATGCCAACCTGGTATTACCGATGTTGCGAAGTCAAATGATACAATGGTGTGTACAGAAAGTACTAATGGTGTTGCTAAACCTGCAAGTACCAAAGATACTTCTTCAAAACGTTGCCAATCTTTAGCACGACCAGACCATCCGAAACTTAATAAAGAATATATTTTCTTTTGGAAAGGCTTAATCGCTCTATCACGTAACATAGCAAAATCTGGTAGTAAACCTGTCCACCAGAATACTAATGATACAGATAAATACGTAGATATTGCAAATACATCCCAAAGTAATGGAGAGTTAAAGTTTACCCATAAAGAACCAAATTGATTTGGAATAGGTAATACCCAATAACCTAACCATGGACGACCCATGTGAATGATTGGAAACAATCCTGCCTGAACAACAGAGAAAATGGTCATTGCTTCTGCAGAACGGTTAATTGCCATTCTCCATTTTTGACGGAATAATAATAGTACCGCAGAAATGAGTGTTCCTGCGTGACCAATACCAACCCACCAAACGAAGTTAGTAATATCCCAGGCCCAACCTACGGTCTTGTTTAAACCCCAAGTTCCAATACCTGTTGATATGGTATAAATAATACATCCAATTCCCCAAAGAAAAGCTACAAGTGATATGCTAAAAACTATCCACCATTGTTTATTTGCTTTTCCCTCCACAGGTTTTGCCACATCGACAGTAACATCGTGATATGATTTTTCGCCTGTAACTAAAGGTCTTCTAATAGGTGCTTCGTAATGAGACGCCATAATTATATAATTGATTCTTTAATTAGATTTATGCTTCTGTTATATTTCTCACTTTTGTTTGATACTGCACATTTGGCTTAGTACCAACACTTTCTAATAAGTGATACATACGATTATCTTTTAAAAGTTTTGCAACTTTACTTTCTTTATCATTGATATCTCCAAATGACATAGCACCGCTACTACAAGCTGCAGAACATGCTGTTTGGAATTCACCATCTTTAATTTCACGTCCGTCACGTTTTGCATCAAGAATCGTTTTTTGTGTCATTTGAATACACATAGAACATTTTTCCATCACACCACGAGAACGTACAACGACATCTGGATTTAATACCATACGTCCTAAATCATCATTCATATGATAATCGAACTCATCATTTCCATTGTATAAGAACCAGTTGAAACGACGTACTTTATAAGGACAGTTGTTTGCACAGTATCTAGTACCTACACAACGGTTATAAGCCATATGGTTTTGACCTTGACGACCGTGTGATGTTGCTGCCACTGGGCATACAGTTTCACAAGGTGCGTGGTTACAATGTTGACACATTACTGGTTGGAACGCTACCTGAGGATTCTCAGATGCATTTTCCATTTCACCAAATTCACTTAATGAACTTCCTAATCCAGATATATCATCTTTCTTAGTATTGTCACCTTCAAATGATTCTTCAGATGAATAATATCTATCAATACGTAACCAATGCATATCGCGGCTACGACGTACTTCAGTCTTACCAACCACAGGTACATTGTTTTCTGCATGACATGCAATAACACAAGCTCCACATCCCGTACATGCATTTAAGTCGATTGATAAGTTGAAATGATGTCCAATTGAACGATCAAATTCATCCCATAAATCAACCTCTGGTGATGTTACTGGAACAGGTTCGTGATTTAAAGATACTGTAGGAACTGCATTCCAATGTTTTTTATCTTTTGTGTTGAATATCTCTAAAGTTGTTTCTTTAATGATATCACCACGTCCCATTAAGGTATTATGTAACTGTACTGAAGCAAATTCATGCTCTCCAGCTGCTGGTTCTATAGTTACTGTTTGTACGCTATTAAAATCTTGATATAATGCATAGGCATTAACACCTGTTTGCATTTCTGTTTTTAAACCTAATGTTTTTCCATAACCTAGTGCTAATCCAACAGAACCTTTTGCTTGTCCTGGTTGAATCATTACTGGAGCAGTAATTGTTACTCCGTTAACTGTAACATTAGCATAGCTACCATTTAATGCGCCGTTAGCAACGTGCTTATTAATTAAACCTTTTTCATCAGCATCTGCTTTTGAAATCGTTAAGTAATTATCCCAAGATGCTCTTGTAATTGGATCTGGAAACTCTTGTAACCATGGGTTGTTGGCTTGTTGCCCATCTCCCATACCTACTTTGGTATATAATGTTAATTCTAATCCTTTACTTTTTGCAGAAACTGCTAAAGCTCTTGCTGCATTTCCTGAGGGTGCTGTTTCAGCAATTTCTTCAGCACTATCATCTGATGAAGTTTCCTCTGTTGTATCAACTGTTTCAGTAGCAATAGCTCCAACAAATACACCATCGTGTAATGCTTTATTGAAAGAACTTCCTCCTAAAATATCGGTTCCCCAAGCGTCTTTAATATAATCATGGTAAGAAACATTATTTCCTATCCATTTTAATAAAACGTCTTGAAATTGTTTTGTATCGAATAAAGGACGAATAGTTGGTTGTGTTAATGCGTAATGTCCTTTTTTAAGTTCTACATCTCCCCACGATTCTAAGTAATGAGGTGCTGCTGCTATATATTGAGCTTTAGAAGATGTTTCATCAACCTTCATTGAAAACGCAATTGACAATCTTGTTTTCTTTAAGCCTTCTTCAAATTCTGAAGCATTAGAAAGTGTGTACATTGGATTTACACCACTCATGATGATGGCTCCAACTTTACCTGCTTTCATATCTGCTATTAAACCTGCAACAGCTTTATCACTACCTTGTCTAGTTTTAATAGGTGTTTTAGGGTCGAATGCTTTACTTGCTAAAGTTTCATTTATTTCTAGAGCAATTGTTTGTGCATTTACATCTTGAATTCCTGTAACAACAACACCATTGCTTCCTGCCTTTTTAAGTTGAGAAGCAGCGCTTTTTACAGCGGCTTCTACTTTTTCTGAAAGTCCTTTTACTGAAACATTGTTACCAGTAATTAAACTATACAATTTGGCTAAAACTAATTTTTGCTGTGTTGGCGTTAATGGCACACGCTTATCTGCATTAGCACCAGTTAAAGACATATTTGACTCAAACTGTACGTGACGTGACATTTTTCCATGATCTGGTACTCTGTTTTTAGAGTATCCAGAATCAAAACCGCCTCCTTGCCAATCTCCTAAGAAATCAGCACCAACAGACACGATAGTCATGGCCTTAGAGAAATCGTAATTCGCTAATCCGCGTTCTCCATATTTAGCTTGGTAAGCATCTAATGCAGCAGATTCTGAAACAGCATCATAAGCTACATGACGAACATTACCGTATTTTTCTTTAAATTCTGAAATTAACTTGCTAGTAGATGGACTTGCAAATGTTTGTGTTAACAACACAATATCTTTATTTGCAGCAGCAATATTTGTTAACTTTTCAGTTGTTTCAGAGTTAAAAGTATCCCAAGAAATAGATGCTTCTCCTTTTCTAGGACCTTGTATTCTTAAACTGTCATACAAACCTAAAACTGAAGCATTCACTCTAGCATTTGCACTACCATTGGTAGCTGCCATAGTATTGTTTTCAATCTTAATTGGACGACCTTCTCTCGTTTTTACTAAAACACTAGCAAAATCAAATCCATCAGCAATAGTAGTTGCATAGTAGTTAGCAACACCAGGGATAATTTCCGTAGGTTGCACTACATAAGGAATAGATTTTTTAACAGGACCTTCACAAGCCGCTAATGATGCAGCTGCAGTACTAAAACCTACGTACTTTAAGAAATCACGACGCGTTGTAGCCGTTTCTTCTAATGTTTCTTTATCACCTAAAAATTCATCAGTAGGAATTTCTGCTACAAACTCGTTTTGTTTTAGCGTCTCAACAATAGAACTATTTTCGTTTAGCTCTTCAACACTTTTCCAGTATTTCTTGTTTGATGACATATTATATAATTGAATTACTTCTTATTATTTATTGTTTCACTTTTATAAGCACTTCGACTGCGCTCAGTGTGACATTTAATTATTTAGTAATGGCACTTACCGCATTCCAGTCCACCCATTTGAGCAGCTGTTAACTTATCTACACCATATTTCTTAGATAACTCTTCGTGTATTTTAGTGTAGTAGGCATTGTCTTCTACATTAACATTGGTTGTTCTGTGACACTCGATACACCAACCCATTGTTAATGGGGCATGTTGATACATTACTTCCATTTCCTCAACAGGACCATGACATGTTTGGCATTCAACGCCTGCAACAGAAACGTGTTGTGAGTGGTTAAAATATACGAAATCCGGTAAATTATGAATCCGCACCCATTTTACTGGCTGAGAGTCACCTGTATACTTTTGCTCGGCATCATCCCATCCTACAGCTGCATATAATTTTTGAATTTCAGCATTATAATCAACACCTATTGCTTTTCCTTCTGCTAAAGTTTCTGGAGCAACTTCATAAATAGATTTATGACAGTTCATACATACATTTAATGAAGGAATCCCTGAGGTTTTACTTACTCTTGCAGAAGAGTGACAGTATTTACAATCGATACCATTATCGCCTGCATGAATTCTGTGTGAGTAATGTATTGGCTGTACTGGTTCGTAGCCTTGATCTATACCTATTTGCATGAAATATCCAAAAGCAAAATATGCACTAGCTAATAAAAAGAATATAGCTGTTACTAACATCAAGAATTGATTCTTAACAAAAGCTTTCCATAATGGCGTTCTTTGTGTAGCTTCAGTCAACTCAATATTTTGAGCTAAAGCAAAACGACGTAGTGTCTTATTTACCACATATAAACCAACAGCTAGCAATATAAATAGAATTGCTAAAGCGCCTAAAATAAGTTCGTTAGAAATACCTCCTTCACTAGACTTAGCAGTGGTAGATTCAGTACTAGCCACAGCAGCAACAGGAGCTGCTTTTTCCTCAGCAGTATATGCAAGAATATTATTTAAATCATCGTCAGACAATTGTGGAAACGCCGTCATAGCTGCACCCGCATACTCATTATAAACCTTGTTTGCATAGGCATCGCCAGACTTTATAACACCTGCACTATTACGTATCCAAGCATAGATCCAATCCCTGTCTAAACCTTGATCGTCAGACAAACGTTGTTCCACATGACGTAGTGCAGGACCAGTCATTTTCTTATCTAATTGATGACAGGCAGCACAATTGGCATTGAATAAAGCTTTTCCTTTTGCTGGATCTCCTTCTTGGGCCGAAAGAGAGGTTGTAAACGCTAATAAAATAATTAAGCCTAAATGAAGGATGTTTTTCCCTAATTTACGGTGAATCACCTTTTCCATATTGTTAGTTAAATTAACTTCTAAACTTTAATATGATTTTTTTCATATTTTAATAAAAAAACCACACAGTTGTAAAATCTCAGGCAAAAGTAATACTTAAAGTCGATTTTAGAAATGTTACAGAACTGTTAGTTGCTAATTTAGAGACATTCTAAATAATAAAAAGAGCCACAATTAAGTTTATAACGTATACATTTGTATAAATATATTTTTGACATGAAACTATTGAATATTAAAATCAGCTTTTTGAGTATTATTTGTTTTATAATTTCTTCAGCTCATTCGTCTGCACAAGAAGGTAAAGTTATTATAAACCAAGATAAAAATATCGCTGCATTACTGGATTTTAAAAAACGAACCAATAAAAATGTAGATAATCCTACTAGATATAAAATACAAATCTATTCTGGGAATCGTTCAGGATCTCAAAATGCTCAAAAAGAATTCCGTAATTCATTTACGGTATGGAATCCCACTATTAAATATGAGTCTCCGAATTTTAAAACTTGGGTAGGTAATTTCAGAACACGTCTAGAAGCCGATAGAGCTTTAAAAAAAGTGAAGACTAAATTTCCAAATGCTTTTATATTTAAGCCTAAAAAAAAGAAAGGCTAATAGCTCCTTGATGGGAAAATACCTTGTAATGCAATTATAAAACGAACTCCTAAATAAGGATCTCGAGTATAGAGTTTGGAATTACTGCTTTTAACTGTATAGGTCTCATAAGATTTTCCTTTGGCGTTTTCAAAAACAGTCATTTTACGTAGTTCTTTTGATTCTGAACCTCCTTTATCACCTAATCTTATATTGTTTAAGTTGTTACCTTGTCCTGCATGAATCGGAGCTCTCCCTCTAAGATCAGGTAAATTAAATGTGCTTCTGCCATCTCCTCCATAATTTGTTCCCAGCAAAGAAAATAATGCATTATACTGACTTATTTGTAATGTTTGACCATCGCAGAACGCCCATCCTCTTGGTGCAAAATCACCAGCAAACATTCTAATTTCTCCTAAAATAGGTTCTTGAGCATGTAATGTACCATTAATAGATAATACAAAAAATAACACTAAAATTGAGAGCTTGGTTTTCATAATTGGTTTTGAGTTAAAGTTTAGGCAACAATGTATTAAAATTAATTCCAATAAAAAAGCGACTCATTTCTGAATCGCTTTAATCACTTATCTATTTAACGTGAGCTTCTATATTGAAACTTAACAATCAGTTGTTTAATTGTTTTAATAAAGAAACTATGTCATTCCGAATGCTACGGAGAGTAAAATATATTTTACTTGAACGTATATAGCGTAGCTATTGAGGAGGAATCCCATCATTATGAGATTTCTCGAAAGTTTATCTTGAGTACTTCGACTACGCTCAGCATAAACTAAAGTCGAAAGGCTCATGCTTCGCTTTGTCGAAATGACAAACACTTGAAAATCATTGTTTTAATATTATTTTTTATAAAAAATTAAATCGAACTGACGTTATTTATATTTTTTATTTCAATTTTTTCTTAACTTCAACTTCATGGAAGGCTTCGATAATATCTCCTTCTTTAATGTCATTGTAGTTTTTAACTTGTATACCACAATCGTAACCTTTTGTTACTTCCTTGGCATCATCTTTAAATCGTTTTAATGACGCTAATTCACCTGTATAAACGACAACACCATCTCTAATTAAACGGATACTTGACGATCTAAGTATTTTACCATTAGTTACCATACAACCAGCGATAGTCCCAACTTTAGAGACTTTAAATATTTCTCTAATTTCGGATGTACCAGTAATCTCTTCTTTAAGCTCTGGAGATAGCATCCCTTCCATGGCATCTTTAAGATCATTAATAGCATCGTAAATAATAGAATATGTTCTGATGTCTATTTCTTCTTTATCGGCTATTGTTCTTGCGTTTCCAACTGGACGCACATTAAATCCAACAATAATAGCGTCAGATGCAGATGCTAATAACACATCACTTTCAGTAATCGCTCCAACACCTTTATGTAAAATATTAACTTGAATCTCTTCAGTAGATAATTTCTGGAATGAGTCTGTTAATGCTTCAACAGAACCATCCACATCACCTTTAAGGATAATATTTAATTCCTGGAAATCACCTAATGCTATACGACGACCAATTTCATCTAGTGTAATATGACGCTGTGTTCTAACTGATTGCTCACGTTGTAATTGTGCTCTTTTTGACGCAATTTGTTTTGCTTCACGTTCGTCTGCAAATACATTAAATTTATCGCCTGCTTGTGGTGCACCGTCTAGACCAAGTATAGAAACTGGTGTAGAAGGTCCAGCTGCTTCAACATCATTCCCACGTTCATCATGCATTGCTTTTACCTTACCACTATGCTGACCAGCTAGTACATAATCTCCAACTCTTAAAGTTCCTGCTTGTACCAAAATAGTAGATACATAACCTCTACCTTTATCTAAGAAGGCTTCCACTACTGTACCTACTGCTGGTTTATTTGGATTTGCTTTCAGTTCTAATAATTCAGCTTCAAGTAATACTTTTTCTAATAATTCTTTAACACCTGTACCTACTTTGGCTGAAATATCGTGCGATTGAATTTTACCACCCCAATCTTCAACTAAAAGGTTCATTTGTGCTAATCCTTCTTTAATCTTATCTGGATTTGCATCTGGTTTATCAATTTTATTAATTGCAAAAACAATAGGCACCCCTGCTGCTTGAGCATGAGATATAGCTTCTTTTGTTTGTGGCATAATATCATCATCGGCAGCAGCTACAATAATAGCGATGTCAGTTACTTGAGCACCACGAGCACGCATTGCTGTAAAGGCCTCGTGACCAGGTGTATCTAGAAATGCAATTTCTTGTCCATTTTCTAATTCAACGCCATAAGCTCCGATATGCTGTGTGATTCCTCCAGATTCTCCTGCTATTACATTTTCTTCACGGATATAATCCAGAAGTGATGTTTTACCATGATCTACGTGTCCCATAACTGTTACAATTGGTGCACGTGGCTCTAAATCTTCTTGCTTATCTTCAACTTCTTCTATAGATTCTTCTATATCTGCCGTTATAAATTCTACTTTATAACCAAATTCTTCTGCTACGATAGAAAGTGTTTCTGCGTCTAAACGCTGATTCATAGTTACCATCATACCAAGAGACATACACGCAGAAATAATTTCAGTAACACCAACATTCATCATGGTAGCTACTTCACTTGCAGTAACAAATTCTGTAACTTTAAGAATCTTACTTTCTGCTGCTTCTATTTGTTGATCAATTTCAGTTTGTTCTCTGTGTTGATCTCTTTTATCTCTTCTGTATTTTGCTCCTTTACCTTTTGAAGATTTTCCTTGAAGTTTTTCAAGTGTTTCACGCACTTGCTTTTTTACATCTTCTTCACTAGGCTCTTCCTTAACAATATTGCGACGTCCTTGACCTTGTTTGCCTTTAAATCTGTCGTTACCTCCAGATCGTCCGCCTCCTTGTCTATTATTACCTTGACCATTTCCAGATTGTGGGCCACCAACTTTGCTAATACGTCTACGTTTCTTCTTATTAGCAGCTCCTGCATCTCCTGCTTTGGCTTCTGGCTTCTTTTCTTCTTTCTTTTTCTTTGGCTTATTAAATTGAGATAAATCAATTTTATCTCCTGCTATTTTTGGACCTGTAAGTTTCTTATACTGTGTTGTAACCTTTTCATCTGGAAGGACTTCCCCATCTTCGTTTATAACACGCTTCTTTGGTTTCTCTTCCTGTTTTTCTTCAACTTTCTTCTTCTCTACAACAGGTTTTTTAGCCGGTTTAGATTTTACTTCTTCCTTAACAGGCTCTGAAATTTCTTTTTTTACGGCTTCTTTTTTAACAGACTCTACTTTTGCTTCTTTTTCAGCAGGTTTAGCAACCTCTTCTATTTTTTCGGCTTTCTTAGAAACAGTTTCGACTTTCTTTTTCTTCGCTTCTAAATCGATTTTTCCAACTTGCTTTGGCCCAGAAAGTGCCGCAGCTGCTTTAACTATTTCTTCTTTTCTGGCTGTCGCTTTTTGTTTCTCTTCAAGTTCACGCTCGCGTTGCTCTCGCAGCACTTCTTTCTCTTTTATTTTAGCTTCACCAACTTCTTTAGATGCTACTTTTTTATTTGCATCTGTTTGAAATTCATTAGAAAGAACCGTATATGTTTCTTCTGAAATTTTTGTAGTAGGTCGTTTCTCTATTTCAATACCTTTAGAATCTAAAAATTCTACGGCACGATCTAGAGAGATATTAAGCTCGCGTAATACTTTATTTAATCTAATTGTTTCAGCCATAAATCGCCTTTAAAATACTCAAATATATATTTATATCAATTATTAATCGATATTATTCTTCGAATTCTTCTTTTAAAATTCTAATAACTTCATTAATTGTTTCTTCTTCTAAGTCTGTTCTTTTTACTAAATCGTTTACTTCTTGCTCTAAAATACTTTTAGCAGTATCCAATCCAGCTTTACTAAACTCTTCAATAATCCATCCTTCTATTTCATCAGAGAATTCTCTTAATTCTACATCTTCTTCTGCACCTTCTCTAAATACATCAATCTCATAACCAGTTAATTGACCGGCTAAACGGATATTATGTCCGCCTCTACCAATCGCTTTACTTACTTCTTCTGGTTTTAAAATAACTTCTGCTCTTTTTGTTTCTTCATTTAATTTTATTGAAGTCACTCTTGCAGGACTTAATGCTCTTGTTATGTATAATTGTAAATTATTTGTATAATTAATTACATCTATATTTTCATTACCTAATTCACGAACAATTCCATGAATTCTTGAACCTTTCATACCAACACAAGCTCCAACAGGATCTATTCTATCATCATAAGAGTCTACCGCTACTTTTGCTTTTTCTCCTGGAATTCTTACCACGTTTTTAATCGTAATTAAACCATCAAAAACCTCAGGAATTTCTTGTTCAAATAACTTCTCTAAAAACGCAGGAGAACTTCTAGACATGATGATAGTTGGTTTAGCGCCTTTAAGCTCAACGGAATCTATCACACCTCTTACATTATCTCCTTTTCTAAAGAAATCTGAAGGTATTTGTCTGTCTTTTGGCAATACAATTTCGTTGCCTTCATCATCCAACAGAATAACTGCTCTGTGACGAATATGGTGTACTTCTGCTGTATAAATCTCCCCTATTAAATCTTTAAATTGCTTATAGATTATGGTATTATCGTGCTCATGAATTTTAGAAATTAAGTTTTGACGTAATGCTAAAATAGCTCTTCTACCTAAATCAATCAGCTTTACTTCTTCAGACACATCTTCTCCTACTTCAAAATCTGGCTCAATTTTTCGAGCTTCAGACAAAGAAATTTCCTGATTTGGTTCTTCAACTTCTCCATCTCCTACTACGACTCTATTTCTCCAAATTTCTAAATCTCCTTTATCTGGGTTTACAATAATATCAAAATTATCATCATCGCCATACTTCTTTTTTAAGGCGCTCCTAAATACATCTTCTAATATTGCCATTAACGTGACTCTGTCAATTAGCTTATCGTCTTTGAATTCTGAAAAAGATTCAATTAACGCGATATTTTCCATAACTCTTTTTGAATTAAAATTTAATCATAACTTTTGCTTCTACAATATTTTCGTAAGCGATATCCGCTTGTTTTTTTACAGTTACTTTACCTTTACCTACTGGTTTTGGCTCTCTAACTTTCCATTCTAATTTTATATTACTATCTGTTACCTCTGTAAGTGTGCCTTCCATTGTATCAGAAGCAGTTTTTACATCAAGTACTCTATTTAAATTCTTTTTATACTGTCTTTTGTGAACTAAAGGCGATGTCGCTCCTGCAGACATGACTTCTAAAGAAAAATCCTGTTCTTCTCTATCAAGATTATGCTCAATGGCTCTACTAATAAACATACAGTCTTCAACTAAAACGCCTTTATCTCCGTCTATTGTTACCTTAATTTGATTATCTCCTTGAACAGAAAAATCTATAAGAAATAAATCTGGTCTTTCAATTAACGCCGCTTCTAATAATTCTGTAACAGTATTTTTAAACATTTTTTAGTATAAAAAGAGGGGACTTTCCGTCCCCTCATTTCTTAAATTTCGCCTTTCAACGGTGCAAATATATAATATTTTATTGATTTCTAAAGGAATATTTCATAAATTTAGATACATCATACTTGTTATTTTATGAAAAAAATACTAGTTCCCACAGACTTTTCAATTCAAGCAGAAAATGCTTTAAAAGTAGCAGCCCAATTAGCTAGAAAATATAATTGCGAAATTTATTTATTACACATGCTTGAAATACCATTACATGAGGTTGATGCTTTAAGCTCTTATAATAGCTTACCTGAGGCTATTTATTTTATGAAATTAGCACATAAACAGTTTGAAGAATTAAAAACTAAAGATTATCTAAAGGACTTAACCATACATGAAATGGTTGAACTTAAAGAGATTTTTAAAGGCGTTTTTCATAGTTCCAAAAAACATGATATAGATTTGGTTATAATGGGATCTAATGGTGTAAGTGGTTTAAAAGAAATGCTGATTGGGAGCAATACTGAAAAAGTGGTTCGCACCTCTGAAACTCCTGTTTTAGTTATAAAAAATGAGCACAAAACTTTTAAAATTAAAGATTTTGTATTTGCATCAGATTTCAAAGATGAAAGTAAAGCAACTTATGAAAAGGCCATTGCTTTTGCTAACATTTTAAAGGCCAAAATACATTTACTCATGGTAAATACACCTAATAAATTTATCACCTCTGCAAAATCGGAAAGCAGAATGAAAAAATTTGCTGAAGCTTTCGATTTTAAAAATTATACAACTAATATTTATAACGATATTAGTATTGAAAAAGGCATCATGAATTTTTCTCAGTCTATAAAAGCGGATTTAATTGGCATGAGTACTCATGGAAGACAGGGCATTTCTCATTTCTTTAATGGTAGCATTAGTGAAGATTTAATAAACCATGCTAAACGACCTGTGATTACTTTTAAGATATAAATGGTCATCTCTCACAAATACGCTAAGGCGCAAAGCCACCAAGTCTATATCCTTGCTGTTTTACAAGAATAAAAACCCTAACCCTGAAAAAGGTTAGGATTTTTAATGCTGGTAAAAGTGAATTTACAGTTTTACAAAACGTTTTATGCCGTGTGCTTTTGTTTTTATAATATAAATACCCGAAGTTAGTTGAGACACATTTAAAGAAGTTTCTTTTTCAAACCTTTTTATCTCTTGTCCACTTACATTATAAATAATTCCAGATAATGTTTTATTAAACTTCAAATCGACATCAATTACAGGATTAGGATACATTTTAAAGTCGTTTTTTGCTACGGCTTCGCTAATGCTTAGCACTTGATCATCTATTTGAATAACCCCTAAAGTCCCACTGACTTCATAACCTACTAAAAGTAGATTTTTGGAATTCGGGCTATCTGCTGCAGGAACAAATTTTATAATTTCTGGCGCCACATCACCAGATGTTCTATTTCCCTTATAGTACGTAATGAACTCTACATCATTAGGATCTGTAATATCATACATTAATATTGCGCTTTGTCTTTCTAAGCCAACAAAAGCATACATTTTACCTTCAATAGTCCCAATAGCAACCGCTTCTGGTTCTCCTCCTTTATCGTCAGATCTATCATCAACATCTCCTTCATCTTCATTAAATAAAGCAGATTCTTCTGAAGCTATTTTTTGCCCAAATTGGTCTGCACTATCAAACACCAAGTTTCCATATTCATCAAAAATTGAAAATGATCTTGCTCCATAAGAATAGATTTGTTCAATAGTACCATCGTTATTATAATCGCCTGTTGCCGTTGTTGTTTTCAACCTTCCTAAATCTGTATCTGTTTGAAGCGTTGTGGCATTTGGGTAGTATGATGCATTTAATGTTAAATCTTTTACACGCTCTTCTTCCGAATACCCATCATAATCCCTGGCATCTCCTTCATTTGCGGTTACTATATAATTTACTCCACCTACTTTGTATGATGCCATTCCATCTGGCATAAACATACCTAAAGTAGGATGTTGTGTTATATTAATAGTACTATCTTTATTAGAGGCGTCAAAACCATAATCGTTTGCAAAAGAAATAATACCTAGCACGCTATTATCTGTAATACCTGCTCCTGCCAATCCAAAATCATTATCATTTATAATGGCTATTTCATTGTTTGGCAACAAGGCTATTCCTTCTGCTTTATCAGATCCTTGATAACCAATAGATGGCAAATTGAACATTTTTGTTTTATGGACTGCTTGAATATTTTGAGCTGCTATTTCATCTGCTGTTAACTCTTCCAATTCTTTAGCTCCCGTTAAAACAGTATTTAAAATGTTAGTAGCGAAATTGATATCTATTTCAAATACATATTTTTTTCCTGTGGATATCGTTGGTCCTTCCGAATCTCTTTCTATAACTAAAAATTTTCCGTTTCCTGTGTAAACAGCATCACCAATTTTATCTACTCTAGAAGAAGCATAGCCAGCATCTTTATTTCTTTCCAATAAATACACATATTCTTCAACCGAAGTACCTGTAGCACAACTAATTCCTAAAATCCTGATAACATCAGAATTGTTTTTAGTAGCACTAGAAGGGTTATATAATGGTGATTGAATAAATGCATATATAATATGATTCACCTCATCATAGGCAATGGCTTCAAAACCTCTGTTTGCTCTTCTTTTGGAATATACTGCAGGCAGTGTTTCTACTCCATAGGTTCCTTCTGGTTGTGGTGTTGTTCCTAATAATGATGTTCCAGATGGCACATAACGTTCTATTAGTTTTCCCATAGAATTAAACTGATATATCGCTGGTCTGTACTCATCACACATCCAAAAGTTACCATTTTTATCTATTAAAACACCTTCAAAATCTCCGCCATATTCATCGTAAGACAACTCATGGTATTCTTCTGAAGCACCGTCAACATAATCAGCATTTGTGTAAGCCGTAGATGCATCTGTATACGTCACAGGAACCTCATCAAATCCCGGTATATTCCCTCTTCCGGTAATAGGTGTTGTTCCATCTTTTCTTGTCAGTAAGATTTGATCATCTAAAGTAATCGTTCCTGTTGTTTTATTTAAAGTGAATTTCGCAATTCTACCTTGATAATCTGGTAATTTAAACGGTCTTAAATTTTGAGAAGCAGCAGGGGTTACATCTGCTTTTTTAACGGCGCCATCATTTGGACCTCTATCTGGGACTGCATAAAAAACATGATCTGTAGCAGTAGAATTTGCTTCATCATAAAACAAACCTGAAAAACCTCCTAAAAAAACAGGTGCCTGACCTCCATCATAAACAGGGGTTCCTAATACTGGCCAACTAGCTACTAAATCATTAACAATATAACTTGTAACTGTTGGAGTTCCTAATAGATGATTTTTATAACCCAGAGGTAAAATATCTAAAACGGTATTATTGGTTAAATCTAAAACAACTAATGCATTGTTTTCCTGACAATTTACATAAGCTTTTGTACCATCTTCTATAACCGTTATAAATTCTGGCTCTAAATCTTGAGACACGCTTGCAGCTCCGTTGTTTCCAAAAATACGAATGCCTTTATTTTGAAGTGATACTTTTTTATCGTTATAGCTATTAAAATTAATTGAAGTTGTTGTGGCAGACATAACACCACCGCTTAAATCTATTACAGTAATAGTTCCTTCTGGGTCATTAGTATAATCATCTGATGGTTCTCCTTCATTAGCCACTAAAAGCTTAGTACCATCTGGTGTAAATGTTATCATATCTGGTAATGCTCCAACAGAAATGTCATCTACATAAATACCGTCTAAATCAAAAAACACTATTTTCCCAGGGTCTTGTTTAGGACTAGCTTCTACAGCTATAGCAACCACATCTCCACTTATTGCAATTGAATTAGGTCCAGCTCCATAAGTTGATAAATCTACATTTTTAACTAATGTGGGAGTGCTAGGATCACTAATATCTACTATTGTAAAACTATTATTTGATGAATTAGTAAGAAAGGCTTGTTGGTTAATTGCATCATGGGCAACAGTCTCTGCAGAATCTGACATGGTTGTATCGTAACCAGATAAATACTGTAGGTCTTGACCTTGTACTGTTGTAAAAGATAGCGCTAGAAAACTAGCGATGAGAGTAATTTTTTTCATTTTATTTATAAAGATTAATTAATCCTGTAAATAAAAGGATTACAAGCCTTTTAAATATTACCTCATAATTATCTTGATGTAAACTATTAGCTTGTAATTTTAATTTAATGCAATCTTAACTTTATCAATATTAAGTGAATATTAAAGAGATTAAATTATTGAGGATATATTTATATATAAACTTGAAATGGTTTCTTTTCGAAAAGTGCCTAAGTCTCCTAGCTCTAGTATTTACTAGTGTTGTACCGAATTAAAAACACAAAAGTCATTCTATTTCTAAAACAATTCCTTATATTATTTTTTCTTACTTTTATCGCCACTAGTAAATACTAGCGGTAGCCATACTAGGGAACAGCGGGGGTTAAATTATTGAGGATATATTTATATATAAACTTGAAATGGTTTCTTTTCGAAAAGTACCCAAGTCTCACTATTAATAATACCTGCTAAGATTTACTTCGATAAAGTAGAACACGAACTTCTCTATAAAGGCTTCATGCTTCAAACAAAAAAACCCAACCAAATTAATGATCAGGGTTTTACAATTAATGTTACCCCACTAAGGCTTACTTCGATTGCGCTCAGGACAGGCTTCTCGCCCAAACACTTTATTCTTAAAACAAAAAGCCCTAACCTTTTTCAAGATCAGGACTTCAATTTATGTTGGCCTACTAGGGCTCGAACCTAGACTCTTTGGTACCAAAAACCAACGTGTTGCCAGTTACACCATAGGCCAATATGCTATTGAGGGTGCAAATTTAATACAAAGTTTTATTTGTACAAGTATTTTTTGAAAATAATTTCGAATACTTTACGTTTCTTTAAAAAACACTTAAAATACTATCTATTCGCTAATTATTATTTTATTGTCTAAATGTGTTTCTTGTGTTCTTTTTATATGTTAAGACTAACTAAATAGTTATGCCTCATTTCATATTTATTATTAAATTCGCCAAACCAAACAAACATCTATATATATGGCACATTTTAACTTTAAAAAATGGAATACTGTTTTAGGCTGGTTCTCTTTTTTAATTGCTCTCGTTACTTACACACTAACAGTCGAGCCTACCGTAAGTTTCTGGGATGCTGGTGAATATATTTTAACATCATCTAAATTACAAGTTGGACACCCTCCAGGAGCTCCTTTATTTCAAATGTTTGGAGCCTTTTTCTCAATTTTTGCTTTAGAGCCTTCGCAAATTGGTTGGGTGATGAATATGATGAGTGCTGTATCTAGTGCATTTACTATTCTTTTCATGTTTTGGACCATCACTTTATTGCTAAAAAAGCTTGTTGGTAATAATGAAGATCTTAATAAAAGCCAATCTATGGCCATTCTTGGAAGTGGTTTAGTTGGTAGTTTAGCTTTTACATTTACCGATTCTTTTTGGTTTAATGCAGTTGAAACCGAAGTATATGCCATGGCGACCTTAATTATGGCTATCTTATTTTGGCTAGGTTTACGTTGGGAGCAGGACATGAACAAACCTCGCGGTAACCGTTGGCTTATTTTAATTGCTTTTGTTATTGGATTATCTTTTGGAGTTCACTTTATGGGACTCTTAACTATTCCTACTATTGGTCTTGTTTATTATTTTAAGAATTATAAAACCATCACGGTTCAAAACTTTATCATTGCCAATGTTGTTTCGGTAGCAGTTTTATTATTCATTTTTAAACTTTTAGCACCAAATATTCTTAAGGTTTTTAGTGTATTCGAAATCTTTTTTGTGAATACCATCGGATTACCTTTTAATTCCGGATCTATAATTGCAGGTCTATTATTAGTAGCTATTATATTCTATGCATTACGTTATACCAGACAAAAAAGCTTTGTTCATCTAAACACAGGAGTCCTTTGTTTAACCTTTGTAATTATTGGATTTTCCACATGGCTAATGCTTCCTATTCGCGCCAATGCCAATGTGGTTATTAATGAAAATAATCCATCTAGTGCTAGAGAATTACTGGCTTATTATAATTTAGAGCAATATCCTGAAACACACTTGTTTTATGGTCCCCAGTTTACAGATCAGTATGCTTACCTTGATGAGAATAACCCGTATGTAGATGACAAACCTAAATACGAAAAAGACGAAGCAAAAGGAGAATATGTTGTAGTAAACGATTATAAAGACGCAAAGCAAAATTACAACTCAAAACATGCTTCCATTTTGCCTCGCATGTGGAGTGCTGAACATGCCGAAAATTATATGATGTTTTCTGGGTTTTTAAACTTTAAGCTAAAGCCCGATTATCAAATGGAAAACCAATTGCGGAAGACTGTTTCAGATTTTAAGAATAATGTTGCCCAAGGCAATGTAGATTATGAGGATTACAACAATTTCTTAAAACGATTTAAAGATTATATAGACATTGAAAAACCTTCACTTGGAAGCAACATCGCATACATGCTTGAATACCAACTAGGATATATGTATTGGCGTTATTTTATGTGGAATTTTTCTGGAAGGCAAGACGATATTCAAGGACGTTATGATAATCATGGAAATTGGATTACTGGTATAAAACCTATAGATGAAATGCTATTAGGTTTTTCGCAAGATAATTTACCTAGTGATGTTAAAAATAATAAAGCACGTAACACATATTACATGCTACCTTTTATTTTAGGTATTCTAGGTTTCTTCTTTTTATTCAACAGAGATAAAAAGCTATTCTGGACCATGCTTGTTTTTTTCCTTTTTACAGGACTGGCTATTCAGGTATATACCAATGTCCGTCCCTTTGAACCTCGTGAACGTGACTATTCGGTTGTAGGTTCATTTTATGTATTTGCAATTTGGATTGGCTTTGGGGTATATGCTATTTTTGATGTACTAAAGAAGTATTTACCAAAACAATTAGCAGCACCAATAATCACAGTAGTTTGCTTAATATTAGTTCCTGGTATTTTAGCTGCCAATAATTGGGATGATCATGATCGATCTGGTAAATATACTGCCCAAGCTATGGCAAGAAAGTATTTAGATTCTTGCGCGGAAAACGCTATTTTATTTACTATTGGTGATAATGATACGTTTGCGCTTTGGTATGCTCAAGAAATTGAAGGCTATAGAACCGACGTGCGCGTTGTTAATACCAGTTTATTTCAAACATATTGGTATATAGATCAAATGAAGCGTAAAGCATATGAAAGTGACCCTATACCATCTCAACTAACACATGACTTATATAAATATGGCACTAATGATTATATAGTGATACAACCTGTTGTAAAAGATACTTTAGAAGTAAAACAATTTTTAGATTTTGTAGCAAGTAATAACCCAAAAACAAAATACAAATATGTTTTACAACAGAAGGGTGTTGACCTCTCTCAAGTTAGAAGTCAAGACTTAAATGCTACATACCTCCCTACTGAGTTCTTAAGAATTCCTGTAAATAAACAGAATGCTTTAAATTCAGGTATTGTAAAGCCCGAAGATGCAGGTGAAATAGTTCCTTACATTGATATAAATATTAAAGGAGGTGCTCTTTATAAAAACAGATTACTTATGCTCGATATTGTTGCCAACAACGAATGGAAGCGCCCTATATATTTTACTGGAGGCAGCTTTGGTGATGATGACTATATCTGGATGAAAGATTATCTACAGCTTGATGGTATGTGCTATAAACTAGTTCCTATTAAAACATCTGTAGACAGAGCAAATCCTTTTGATATGGGACGCGTAGATTCTGATCTTATGTATGAAAAGGTTAAAAAATGGAATTGGGGTAATAGTGGTAGTCCAGATATTTATCATGATGTTGAAACTCGTAAGAATTCTATAACCTATAGAGGTAATTTAGCAAGATTAATTGAAACATTAATTAATGAAGAAAAACTGGACAAAGCAGAGGAAATAGCAGATATAGCTATGAACAACATGCCTGTTGAATATTTTGGATATTATACACTTTTAGAGCCTTACATTAGTGCATACTACGAAGTTGGTAATAAAGAAAAGGCACAGCGTTTATTTAAGAATGTTTCTAAAAAATACCAAGAAAACTTAAGTTATTATAGTAGTCTAAAAACAGATAATCAAGAACGTTTATTTGAGGACATTTATACAGACATTCAACGTTATAAAGGATTGATAGATGTTTTAGTAGAATATGACATAGCCTTTGCTGAAAAAGAGGGTGATATATTTAATAACCATTTAAAAGCATTTAGGCATTTTTATGGTGATGAGCCAGAAGAAGAATTAATACCGAAAGTTGAAAAAGATATTCCGTCAATGGATAGTATCATACCAATTGATAGTACTAATTAATTTGGTATGAGGTATGCCTTAGCACCTGTAAAAATACCAGTAATTGTAAAAAAAATATTCCCAAAGTATATTTGGGACATACCATCAATAGATAAAGTTATTTATCTAACATTTGATGACGGTCCTACACCTGAAATCACAAATTGGGTACTGGAAACTTTAAAGGCATACAACGCCAAAGCAACTTTTTTTTGTATTGGTAACAATATTGAAAAACACCCTGATATCTTTCAGAACATTGTAGATGCAGGTCATAGTATTGGAAACCATACGTACAACCATATTAAAGGCTGGAAAACAAAGAGTAAAGACTATCTAAAAAATATTGAAAAAGCGCAAGAAACTATTAATGATCAAATTCCAAATAACAATTCTAAAATCGTCAATCGTCAATCGTTAATCGTTAACCTATTTCGCCCTCCTCATGGACAAATAACACCTAAACAAGGAAAAAGACTCATTGCTTTGGGTTATAAAATAATTATGTGGGATGTATTATCTTTTGACTGGGATAAAAGTATTAGTAAAGAAACTTGTTTAAACAACGTTACCAATAAGGCAACTCATGGTAGTATTATTGTTTTCCACGATAGTATAAAAGCTTCAAAAAACATGCAATACACTTTACCAAAAGTATTAGAGTTTTTTAGCAAAAAAGGCTACACATTTAAAGCTATTTAATGCTAAGCGTACTGCTGAATAATACTTATAAGTGTATTAGCATCTTGTTCTCCACTTTGACGCCATTTCATCTCACCATCTTTATAAATAATAAGTGTTGGCAAGGTTTTCACCCTTAGGGCTTCAGCAAGTTCTTCATTCTTTTCAACATCAATTTTTATAACTTTAGCTTTATCACCTAGTGCTGCAGCAACATCTCTTAAAACAAGATGCATTGCAGTTGATTGCTCATTCCATTCCGTATAAAAATCTAACAGAACAGGAATTTCCACATCTATAAGTTCCCCAAATTTTGACATACTTTATTGTTTTTTAGCCAAATTGTGCTTATACAAATATAGCATTTCTTAGCAATTATGCACTATTTGAGCTTTTTTTAAGTTCTATAACTGTAATTTCTGGCCATATTCCAACACGTCCTGGAAATGCTAAATATCCAAAGCCTCTATTTACATTAATAAATTGTCCTAATTCCTCATAGATACCTGCCCAGTATTTATAGCGCCATTTTACAGGACTCCACTTAAACCAGCCAGGTATTTCAATTCCAAACTGCATCCCATGCGTATGTCCACTTAATGTTAAATGATAATGATAATCATCCTTAATCACTTTTTTTTCCCAGTGGGACGGATCATGACTCATTAAGATTTTAAAATCATCTTTGTTAATACTAGTTGAAGCCTTTTTTAAATCACCTGCTGTTTTAAATCCTCCTGCTCCCCAATTTTCCACACCAACCAAAGCAATGCGCTCACCATTTTTTTCTAAGTATCTACTTTCATTCAATAGTACATCAAACCCAATTTCTTTCTGGAGGTTTTTTAAATCTTCTAAATTTTGCTTTTTTGCGTCTTCAGACTCCCATTGAACATAATCACCATAATCATGATTTCCTAAAACAGAAAACAACCCATCTTTAGCCTTTAGTTTACCAAAAACATTTTTATAAGGCACTAACTCTTCTGCTTTGTTATTTACCATATCTCCTGTAAACAATATGATATCGCTTTGTTGTTCGTTTATTAAGTCAACTGCATAATTTACCTTATCCATATTATCGAAACTCCCAGAATGAATATCGCTAATTTGAGTTAATTTATAACCATCAAAAGCTTTCGGTAAATCTTCAAAGTGAAGTGTGTATTTTAATACTTTATAATTGTATTTTCCTTTATAAATACCGTAAATAATTGAAGCCAATGGTATAGCCGCAATACCTAGTGCTATCTTGCTTACAAACTGACGTCTGGATGCAAAATAATTCCCTCTAGCTGTATCGCCTTCTGTAAAATACCTAAAAACTGCTTGTGGTACCCTAATGATATCCTCCCCAACCATAAAGACTAATAAAACCATTTTGGGGATTAGCAAGGCTATAAAAAACCCAAAAGCATAAGCATGTCCATGAGAGAACCCATCACTTCTGTTAAAACCGTAATAATGAAAAACAAAATTACCTATTACTAAAACTGTAATAAACCAATATAATATTTGAAGCCAATTATTTTTTGATATCGTTTTAAAGGCTTGAAAGGCATAAATATCTGCAATTCCAAAAATAACAAGGAAAATAATCCAGCGAAGCATATTTCTTTTTTATCAAATATAATAGTATTTCAAGTTAATGATTGCAAAGTGAATTTTATTTAACTAATTGTTAAGATTATATTTTGAATCTTAATTTTACACCAAAATCAAAACCAAATCAAAGTAAAAATCTCAGAAGCTTTATCTAATCTTCTAAAGTTTATAACTAAACCTAGACATTTAATTCACTGTTATAAATCAATAAGTATTCTTTATTTTCGTCAATCTTTTAAGATCTTAATAGCCTTAGTCTGTTTTTTTTCATTTTTAAGTGTTAAAAAATACAATCCGCCAAGGAGTAATTGTGTATCTAATTTATGAATGCCTTGATTATCTGCTAGTCACTTACATTATGCTTAGAAGTTTACTAACATTATTTAAGAGACAGTATAAATCAACAATAAATTTTAAACATATAATCAATCTTCGTAGCTTTGGTATTTAAATAAAACAAACAACATGTCTGATCAAAAACGTCTTTTCTTAGTTGATGCTTACGCACTTATTTTTCGTGGTTACTATGCTTTTATAAAAAACCCCAGAATTAACTCTAAAGGCACAGATACCTCAGCTATTTTAGGTTTTATGAACTCCCTTTTAGATGTTATAAAGCGTGAACGTCCAGATCACTTAGCCGTTTGTTTTGATAAAGGAGGAAGCGCAGACCGTGTTGAGATGTACCAAGAATATAAAGCCAATAGGGACGCAACACCAGAAGCTATAAAAATTGCCATTCCATACATTTACAACATACTAGAGGCCATGCATATCCCAATTATGGTTAAGGAAGGCTATGAAGCTGATGATGTTATTGGAACACTTTCCAAACAAGCCGAAAAAGAAGGCTATAAAACTTTTATGGTAACTCCTGACAAAGATTTTGCGCAATTAGTGTCTGAAAATATTTTTATGTATCGCCCCGTTTTTGGTGGAGGTTATGAAACCTGGGGCATTCCAGAAGTACAAAAGAAATTTGAAGTAACCGATCCTTTACAAGTCATCGATTTTTTAGGAATGATGGGAGATTCCAGTGATAATATTCCTGGACTTCCTGGCGTTGGTGAAAAAACAGCCAAAAAGTTTTTAGTGCAATATGGTAGCATGGAAAATCTTTTAGCCAATACGCATGAATTGAAAGGCAAAATGAAAGAGAAAATTGAAGCGAATGGCGAATTGGGAATCCTATCAAAAAAATTGGCAACTATTATGCTAGATGTTCCTGTTGAATTTAATGCCAAAGATTTTGAGTTAGACCATCCAGATATTCCTAAAGTTCTAGAAATTTTCCAAGAATTGGAGTTCAGAAGATTGATTGACAATTTTACTAAAACATTTACAGTTGAAACGTCTACCTCAGCGAGTATTAAAAACTCTGATGTTTCAGAAAAACAGAAAACAAAAGCAACACCCAAAGAACAAGCCTCTGCAGGTTCTGGACAATTTTCTTTGTTTGGAGGCAATGTTTCTGAGGCATCGAATACAGAAACCGTATCGGAATATGCTAGAAAAACAGCAGAAACAACGCCTCATTTTTATCAAAGTGTAGACTCAGGAATTGCTACGAAACTCTTCATTAAAAATTTAATGAATCAAACTTCAGTGTGTTTCGATACAGAAACCACAGGTTTAAATCCTATTACAGCAGAATTGGTCGGTATTGCCTTTTCGTGGGAAGTCGGTAAAGGCTTTTATTTACCATTCCCTGAAGATAAAACGGAAGCACAAGCACTTATAGAACAGTTACGTCCGTTTTTTGAAAATGAACTCATTCAGAAAATTGGTCAGAACTTAAAATATGACATTAAAGTTCTGGCTAAATATAATGTCGAGGTTAAAGGTAAATTGTTTGACACCATGTTAGCGCATTACCTCATTAATCCAGATATGCGACATAATATGGATGTGTTAGCAGAAACATATTTAAATTACACACCTATTTCTATAGAAACTCTTATCGGAAAAAAAGGAAAAAATCAATTATTAATGCGGGATATTCCTTTAGAAAAACAAACTGAATATGCGGTTGAAGACTCCGATATTACACTTCAATTAAAAGAGCATTTTGAAAAAGAATTAGGTGAAGCAAATACTCAAAAACTCTTCGATGACATTGAAGTACCATTGCTTCGTGTATTGGCAGCAATGGAATTAGAAGGTATCAATTTGGATAAAAAATTCCTTGAGACACTCTCGGAAGAATTAAACAAAGATATTGCTTCATTAGAAACAATAATCTACGAGGCTGCAGGTGAGGAATTCAATATAGCATCACCAAAACAACTAGGTGTCATACTCTTTGAAAAACTAAAACTTGTAGATAAACCTAAGAAAACCAAAACAGGTCAATATGCAACCTCTGAAGACATTCTATCTTATTTAGCAAAAGAACATGATATCATTCAAAATATTTTAGACTATAGGGGCTTAGCGAAATTAAAAAGCACTTATGTTGATGCTTTACCAACCCAGGTTGAGGAATCAACTGGCCGTGTACATACCGATTATATGCAGACAGTTGCGGCAACTGGAAGGCTAAGTAGTAACAATCCGAATCTCCAAAACATCCCTATTCGTACAGAACGTGGTAGACAGGTAAGAAAGGCTTTTATTCCAAGAAACGAAGAATATACACTTTTAGCTGCCGATTATTCCCAAATAGAACTCCGCATTATTGCCGCTTTGAGTGAAGAAGAAACTATGATTTCTGCATTTAAAAATGGGGAAGATATTCACGCATCTACAGCTTCAAAAGTATTTAATGTTCCTTTAGACAAAGTAACTCGCGAACAACGTAGTAATGCTAAGACAGTTAATTTTGGAATTATTTATGGTGTTTCTGCCTTTGGATTAAGCAATCAAACAGATTTATCTAGAAGTGAATCCAAAGAACTTATAGATACGTATTATGCAACTTATCCAAAACTTAGAAACTTTATTAGTGAGCAAGTTGATTTCGCTAGAGATAATGGCTATGTACAAACCGTATTAGGCCGTCGTCGTTACTTAAAAGATATTAACTCTAGAAATGCTGTTGTTCGAGGTGCTGCTGAAAGAAATGCTGTTAACGCCCCTATACAAGGAAGTGCTGCCGATATTATTAAAATTGCCATGATTAATATCTACGACAAGCTCTCTACAGGAGGTTATAAATCTAAAATGCTTTTACAGGTACATGATGAATTGGTTTTTGATGTGTATAAACCTGAATTAGAAACTATTAAAGCATTAGTAAAAACTGAAATGGAAAGTGCTTATACATTAGAAGTGCCTCTTGATGTAGATTTGGGTATTGGTGCTGATTGGTTGGAAGCGCATTAAATTATTTATTTTCAATTATCATTATATTGAAATAAATTTTGTTTCTCGCTTCTTCTCCATAACCAAAAGTTGCTCCAGCTTGAAAACTTTCAGTATTGATATTAAATACCTCTACACCGTCATCCCCAGCTATAATTGGAATTATATATGGTTTTTTTGTGAATTTGGGGAGTCTATCATCAATGTTAGTAGTTAAATCTTTAAATTCGAAAACAGGGTATTTATATGTTCCATACCGTGAAGACTAAACAGCAAAAACAAGTATGACTAAAATTGTATTCATTGATTATTTTTACTAAAAGTAAGAAAATACACTTATTTTAGTGCGCTATTAACTAATTATATTGTTTTAAATTGAAATTGAAAAACACCCCTATAATCCCTTCAGGGGATATTTAGTTCCTAAGTTTAATTTGAGGATTGTCCCCTTGAGGGGCGATTTCCTAGAATATGGCAAAAATTGGTTATATTATGATTATGGAACAACAATCAATACTTTCAATCACGCAACGTTTCGGTACTCAAGAAGCCTGTATAAGCTACCTTGAGTCGATTCGT
>NZ_SRSO01000032.1 GCF_004791695.1 Flavivirga rizhaonensis
CGAAACGTTGCGTGATTGAAAGTATTGATTGTTGTTCCATAATCATAATATAACCAATTTTTGCCATATTCTAGGAAATCGCCCCTTGAGGGGACTTTAGGGGTGTTTTTAATGTAACTAATTGAAAGTCAATGACTATCAAATCGAACTCACGTTATTTATTAAAACTTATGTAAGCTTTCAAGTCTAATCGCTACAAAAGCTTTATGGTTTTAGTTTATTTATTAATTGGCATCTTGGCTGCTATTCTTGGAGCGCTTCCTTTGGGAGCTTCTAACATTGCTGTTATTAATACAACCTTAAAACAAAATGCAAAAAAAGCTTTTAAAATTGCGATAGCGGCTGGAATTGCCGAAGTTATGCTATCATATTACGCCTTACATTGTAATGTAGTGGTAAAAGATTTTTTTATTAATAATTTATGGGTACAAATAATTGTGGCTTTACTTTTATTTGTTGCAGGTATATATCTATTCTTTAAAAAACAGTCTGAAAGTAAAACAAAAAAAAGAAAGATAACAGAATCTAAATATGCGACTGGTTTTTTTCTTGGCATATTAAATCCACCTGTTTTAGTTTATTGGGTCATTGCATTTGGCATCATAAACAATAATGATATCATGTTATCATTACAGTCATCATTCTCTGTATTATTTTTATTCTTTTGTGGAGTCTACTTAGGGAAGTTACTCACTCTATATTCTTATAGCAGGTTTAGCCTATTGATTAAAAATAAGGTTCGAGATATATCACTTATCTTCAATAAAGTAACTGGTATTTTATTGATTGTTATTGCTTTTGTGCAAGCAGTAAAGTTATATGTGGTTTAATCCATTCCTTTGTCTCCTGCCTTCGCAGGAATGACAAACCCATCATATTAATATAAACTCACATGTAATCCAACTCAATTTAATCAATCGAGATTCTAACTACCAGTCCCTCATTAGCACGAATATTAAAAACAATGTCGTCTTCAAAAATAAGATATTGCCCTTTTACACCAACCAATTTACCTGAATACTCTTGTTGTTTAACTATATTTAAACTTTTAGGTTTTTCAGGGTACTTATTCACAGGGAATTCTAAATTCGTCTCAGTGTTCGTTTCAATAAAATACGCTTTTGCCTCATCAGGAATATACTGCTTTAAGCGTTCACGCCACTCTATTAAATTTTCGTCTTCAATATCATTTTTAAGCATCTTTCTCCAATTTGTTTTATCTGCTACATAATCTTTTAATGCAACTTCAGTAATACCTGCTAAATAACGATTAGGCACTTCTATAATCTCAATAGCTTCGTGGGCTCCCTGGTCTATCCAACGTGTTGGTACCTGGCTTTTTCTTGTAACCCCTACTTTCACATTACTAGAGTTTGCTAAATACACAATATGTGGTTGCAATTGAGCACGTTTTTCAAACTCTAAATCTCGGTCTTCTTTGCCTAAATGTGCGGTACTTAACTCAGGACGCATAATCCAATCGGCTGCTTGGGGCACCTCATAAAAACACTGTTTATCAAATCCTTGTCTGTAAATAGGTTTATCTAAACCGCAGTTTAAACATTGATATTTTACAAATTGAATCGTTATGCTTTTATTCAATAACTGGTTCATGTTTAAAAAATCATTTTCAAACACCAGATAGTATTGAATTGGGTTAGCAAACTCCGTTTCCATTTTTGTTAAAACACCTTGGTAAGTCATAAAAAAAAGTATTATTTTTAAAATCTTAAAGATAAAATAATTATGCCAATACCTATAGTAAATTCGATTGCTTCTTGGTTCTTAAAAAAACGATTTCATCAAATAGAATTGTTTTTAAAATATCCTAATGAAGTGCAAAACGAATTACTATTAAGTCTTATAGATATAGCTAAAGACACCGAAATTGGCAGGAAATATGATTTTGCTTCTATAAAAAACTACAGAACATTTTCAGAACGTGTTCCTATTAAAAACTACGAAGGCTGGCAAGATGTTATTGAGCGTTCCCGAAAAGGTGAATCCAATATTTTTTGGCCCAGTCCTATAAAGTGGTTTGCAAAATCCAGTGGCACTACCAGAGCAAAAAGTAAGTTTATCCCAGTAAGTACAGAATCGCTTGAAGATTGTCATTACGCTGCTGGAAAAGATTTATTATGCATGTACCTTAATAATAATGAAGACTCACAATTATTTACTGGTAAGAGCTTACGCTTGGGAGGCAGTAAAGAATTATACAAAGAAAACGGTACTGTGTTTGGTGATTTATCGGCTATTTTAATTGACAATATGCCTTTTTGGGCAGAATTTAGTAGCACACCAAGTAACAGGGTCTCTTTAATGAGTGATTGGGAGCATAAAATGCAAGCCATTGTAGATGAAACTATAGATGAAAATGTAACAAGCCTTGCTGGTGTTCCCTCATGGATGCTCGTATTACTTAATAACGTTTTAGATACTACCAGAAAACAAAGTCTTCGTGATATATGGCCGAATTTAGAAGTCTATTTTCATGGTGGTGTTAGCTTTACACCTTATAAAGATCAGTACAAAAAAATTATTCCTGAAACCGATTTTAAATATTATGAGATTTATAATGCTTCAGAAGGTTTTTTCGCTATTCAAGATCAAAACAACTCTGATGAACTATTATTGATGCTTGATTATGGGATTTTCTATGAATTTATTCCTATGAATATTTATGCTACTTCTGAGGAAAGGGCGATACCTTTAAGTGACGTTCAGCTTAATAAAAATTACGCTGTAATAATTACTACAAATGCTGGGTTATGGCGTTATAAAATTGGTGACACTATTCGGTTTACCTCACTAAACCCCTACAGAATAAAAGTGTCTGGCAGAACCAAACATCATATTAATGTATTTGGTGAAGAACTTATTATTGAAAATGCCGAAAGTGCATTAAAAAAGGTATGTAAACGTACTAAAGCCGAAATTGTAGATTTTACTGCAGCCCCGATATTTATGAAAGGCAAAGAAAAAGGAGCTCATGAATGGCTTATTGAATTTAAAACACCTCCAAAAGACATCCATTATTTTAATGAGTTATTTGACAATGCTTTAAAGGCATTAAATTCTGACTACGAAGCGAAACGCTATAACAATTTAACACTTAACAAACCCAAAATTAATATAGCCAGAGAACATTTGTTTTATGATTGGTTAAAACAAAATAATAAACTGGGTGGGCAACATAAAATACCTCGACTTTCTAACACTCGGGATTATATAGATGAACTTCTAAGTTTAAACGAACATATTTTGTAGGTTTTTTACTAACGCAAAAGCACTTGAACGATTAATATTGTTTATCATCTTTAAAAATTATATTTTTAAAGTGTTTAAAACAAGTTTAATAGCATCACAAACCTACAACAGCCCCTCAGATGAAAACTTATTTTTTAATTATTTTATGCCTACAATCTATTTTTTTATTTACCCAACCTAGTATAGGAACCAATGGTTTTCAATTTGAAATTTCCGACACGGGTATTAATACTAAATTCTCAGAAATTGGATCTGGGTTTTTTAAAGAAAAACTTATCATGGTATCTTCTAAAAAAATTGGTGCCTTAGCCAAAATAGATCCCAATACAAATGAAGCCTACAAAGAATTATATTGTCTAGACACTTTGGGTAACGGAATTCTAGCCAATCCGTTGTTATTCTCAAGAATTTTAAATACAAACGATAGTGAAGGTCAAATTTCTTTCTCGCCAAATCAAAAAACTATCTACTACTCTAGAAGTAGCAAAACAAACTCTTTAGAGTTTAAACTTTACAAAGCTATTTTAGAAGAAGGTTCGCACGGCAATTGGGTTAACGAAGAGCTATTAAGTATTAACAGAGAAAACGTATCAATAGAAAACCCTTTTGTTAACGCTAAATGCGATAAGTTATATTTCTCTGCCAACATGCCTAATGCTATTGGTGGTTATGACATCTATGTTTCAGATATTAATCCTGATGGCACATTAAGCACTCCTAAAAATTTAGGTAAAAAAATAAATACATCTTTCGACGATAAGCACCCATATGTTTTTATGGATAATGCTTATTTATTCTTTTCCTCAAAAGGTCATGAGGGTATGGGAGGGTTTGATTTTTTTGCTAGTGAAATTTCAAAAGATGGTTATAAGACTCCTATAAATATGGGTAACACCATTAATTCGAGGTATGATGAGGTTGCTTATTTCAATGTAAACAAAAGTACGGGATATTTTTCATCAAATAGGCCAAACGGAAAAGGCGGTTTCGACATTTATTATTTTACTACTAATCATATCAAACAAACCGTTGAAGGTAAAATTTTAGATTTTAACACTAAAGAGGTATTACCAAATGCCATTGTTATTCTAAAAGATAGGAATCAAATAGAGATAGATCAATTAATAACAGGTAAAGATGGCACCTATAGGTTTGATGTTGCTCCATTGGAATCTTACACAATTACAACTAAAAAAAGTAACTTTAAAGATGGCTTATTTGATTTTGCATCGTATAGAAGTGAAACCACAACTTATAATAAGGATTTAGAAATAGCCGCCACAGACCCTGTTATAACAGAAGTAAATAATGAACTAAGAATTATATCTGAAAATATATATTTTGACTTTGCGAAACATGATATAAAAAAAGAGTCACATATTATCTTAAATAAAATAATAAAAGTACTTAACGATCACCCTAAAATAAAAATAGCAATTAACGCCCATACCGATAATAAAGGTTCTGATGCTTTTAACTTAAACTTATCCGAGAAACGAGCCAAATCAACTTTAAATTATTTAATTAAAAATGGCATTTCAAAAAATAGACTATCATCTAAAGGCTGTGGAGAAAGGAAACCATTAATTGATTGCAAAAACTCTTGTTCCAAAAAAGATTTACAAACTAATAGGCGTGTTGAATTTGTTATTTTAAATACTGCTCTATAAATACCTTAAATACAGTCTGTATTGAAAAACTATGTTAGAGTAATTAAACATTTAAAATCAGAAGGTTTCATTAGTACACAAAAAATCAGGTTAACTTCTACCCTTTTCTAAAAGGATATGAATTTCGAATATTCCAATTTCATTTATAACAAATTCAATCACAAATAGTTACGATCTATAATATTTAAAATCACTTAAGCATAGCATTAAATTTAAATTTTTTTTTGGATAAAATCTTCGATAAAGTAATTGGTAAACGAATTAAATAGCTATTCATCTAAGAAATTTTCAAAAAATGAGGTTCAGGATTACATTTAACACCCAACTAATTTTAATCTCTCTAATCCCTCTAAAGATGAAAACTAAATTATGTTTTTTCATTTTCCTTGTTTCTAATATTTTACTTAGTCAAGGACCTTCTAATTTAATAGCATCAAATAATTTTTCTTTTAACAATTCACGTTTATTATCAAACACCATTGATACTAATGGATTTGAGTTTGAACTTTTAGACGCTGGTGTTAACACTAAATATTCCGAAATTGGTTCTGGTTTTTTTAGAAACAAACTTATCATGGTATCTTCAAAAAAACTTGGTGGTTTAGCAAAAATAGACCCTAATACTAATGAGGCATATAAAGATTTATTTTGCTTAAATATTGATAAAAATGGAGCATTAAGCCTACCGCTTTTGTTTTCTAGAATACTAAACACAAGAGATAGCGAAGACCAATTAACATTCTCTCCAGATCAAAAAACAGTATACTATACTAGAAGTTCTAAAGAAAATTCTATGGAGTATAAGCTATACAAAGCTGTTTTAGAGGAAGACTCACATGGTAATTGGATTAATGAAGAACTGTTGAGCATTAACAAAGCAAATGTTTCAATAGAAAACCCTTTTATGAGTCCTAGAGGAGATAAATTATACTTCTCATCAAATATGCCGGAATCTATTGGTGGTTACGATCTATATGTTTCAAATATAAATACGGATGGTACTTTAAGTACTCCTGAAAATTTAGGAAGCTCTATTAATACACCTTCAGATGAAAAATATCCCTCTCTTTCTATAGATTCTAAATATTTATACTTCTCTTCAAAAGGACATAACAATATGGGCGGTTATGATCTTTTTACGAGTAAAATTTTAAGTAGTGGCTATAAGGCTCCTAGAAATATGGGTAATACCATTAATTCGAAGTATGATGAGGTTGCTTATTTCTTAGCTGCAAAAAACAAGGGGTATGTATCTTCAAACAGACCAAATGGAAAAGGAGGTTTTGATATTTACACAGCGACTAATGATGAAATAATTCAAACCATAAAGGGTAAAGTATTAGACTTAGAAACCAAAATAAAACTTCCTAATGTCTTAGTTATTTTAAAAGATGAAGAAGGTAATGAAATTTCAAGGCAACTAACTAAAGCTAATGCGACTTATAGCTTTAATGTTATTCCTTTTGAATCATATAGCATTACAACACTAAAGGACGGATTTAAAGATGGTGATTTTAAATTTGAAGCTACGAGAGGTTACAATACTTCTTATACTAGGGATTTAGAGTTACTCACTACCGAACCTGTAATAGCAAAAGTTGAAAACGAGATGAGAATTGTTTTAGAAAACATATATTTCGATTTTAATAAATGGGGAGTTAAAGAAGAATCTTTTATCTCTTTAAACAAAGTTGTTAAAGTGCTAAAGGAGCATCCTAAAATGAAATTAGTTATTAATGCGCACACTGATAACAAAGGTAGGGATTCTTATAACTTAAGCCTATCTAAAAAGCGTGCCGCATCTGCAGTAACTTATTTAATAAATAATGGTATTAGTAAAAATAGATTACAATCTAAAGGTTATGGTGAAGCTAAACCAAAAATTGATTGTAAAAATGATTGTACCAAAGAAAATCTACAAGCTAATAGACGTGTAGAGTTTGTAATTTTAGAATAACGAAAGCTTTCTCAATACGCTTTTAATTCCGATTAAATACAACCCCAAAAGTTTTTAAACGAGTATTTTGCCTAATCATCTAAAAGGCATAAAAAACCTTTGTGCATGATTTAATTAAGTATATTTTTAAAAAGTTTTTAGAAACACTGTGAAAATTTATCCATAATGTCTTTTATTAATTAACATCCATAAAAATAAAAAACCACGCTAAATAGCGTGGTTTTTTTATAGTGTTGTTACTTTACTTTTATGAAACTGCTTTTAGTTTCTTTAAAGTTGTTTTCGCTAATTTATCTTCGGCGTATACTTTAGTTACGTTTAATTTCTTCTCATTACTACTAGGTAACTCAAACATAGCGTCTGTTAATATTTCTTCACAAAGTGAACGTAACCCTCTTGCTCCTAATTTGTACTCAATAGCTTTATTCACAATAAAATCTAAAGCACCATCAGTTATAGCAAAATCAATTTCGTCCATAGTAAACAATTTCTTGTATTGCTTGATGATGGCATTCTTAGGCTCTGTCAAAATCGCTCTTAAAGTTTTAGCATCTAACGGATCCATATATGTAAGTACTGGCAAACGACCAATAATCTCTGGAATTAATCCAAAATCTTTTAAGTCTTTTGGAATAATATATTGCAGTAAATGATCTTGATCCACAACCTCATCAGACATCGAAGCACTATAACCTACTGCTTGCATATTCAAGCGTTTTGATATAACACGTTCAATACCATCAAAAGCACCACCTGCAATGAATAAAATATTTTCAGTGTTTACCTCTATAAATTTTTGATCTGGGTGTTTGCGTCCGCCTTTTGGCGGTACATTAACAACAGTCCCTTCTAGAAGTTTTAATAAGGCTTGTTGTACACCTTCCCCAGAAACATCACGAGTAATAGACGGGTTATCACTTTTACGAGCAATCTTATCTATCTCGTCAATAAAAACAATACCTTTTTCCGCCTTTTCTAAATTATAGTCTGCCGCTTGTAATAAACGCGTTAAAATACTCTCTACATCTTCACCAACGTAACCAGCCTCTGTTAAAACAGTTGCATCTACGATAGCTAATGGTACATTTAACATTCTGGCAATTGTTTTTGCCATTAAGGTTTTTCCTGTACCCGTTTGCCCTACCATGATAATATTACTCTTCTGAATTTCTATATCATCTTTAGTAGGTGGTTGTAATAAACGTTTATAATGGTTATACACAGCCACAGACATCACTTTTTTAGTCATGCCTTGCCCAATGATATACTCATCAAGAAATCCCTTAATTTGTTGGGGTTTACGGAGTTTTAACTCAGCAGATAAATCACTACTATCACTTTGCTTAGATTCTTCAATCACAATACCATGTGCCTGCTCTATACATCTATCACATATATGAGCATCTAAACCTGCTATTAACAAATTCGTTTCTGGTTTTTTTCTACCGCAAAACGAACATTCCAATTCTTCTTTTGCCATTAATCTATATCTGTTTTTTTGTGTAAATCACTATAAATCCCTCAATAACAATTAACTAAAATTACAAATTTTTTATTTAATTACGAGATAAAATCTCATCAATCATACCATATTCCTTGGCTTTATCGGCTTTCATCCAATAATCTCGATCACTGTCTTCATATACTTTGTCGTAATCTTGCCCTGAATGCTTACTTATAATTTTATAAAGTTCTTCTTTTAAAATTAATATCTCTCTAGCTGTAATTTCAATATCACTTGCTTGTCCTTGCGCACCTCCTAATGGTTGATGTATCATAACTCGTGAATGTGTTAAGCCACTGCGTTTACCTTTCTCTCCAGCACATAATAAAACAGCTCCCATAGAGGCTGCCATACCAGTACAAATAGTTGCAACATCTGGCTTTATAAACTGCATCGTATCATAAATTCCTAAACCTGCATAAACACTTCCCCCAGGAGAGTTAATATAAATTTGAATATCCTTTGAAGCATCTACACTTTCTAAAAACAGTAATTGTGCTTGTATAATATTCGCGACTTGATCATTAATGCCAGTACCCATAAAAATAATACGATCCATCATTAAACGAGAAAACACATCCATTGCAACAGCATTCATTTGGCGTTCTTCTATAATGTTTGGGGTTAACCCTGTTGGATACATACTACTAACAATTTTATTGTAATATGTACTACTAACACCTTGATCTTTTATCGCGAATTTTTCAAATTCTTTTGTGTAATCCATAGTCTTTTCAATATTTAATTCGATTAATTGCCTGATTTACATTTAAATGGCAAAAAATCTTTTAAAAAAAATTCTTTTTTTTGAATAAAAAACGCTTAAACCTATAGATTTAAGCGCTTAAATATAAGGAATTATATTTATTTACTTATCGCCGTAAACTTCTTTAACAAACTTTTCGTAGCTTAATTCTTTAACCTTAATATTAGCTTTTTCTTTGTAAACTGCTAATAATTTTTGACTAATTAATTGCTCTGAAATTCTGCGTGCTTCATCTTGATTTGATAATACTCGCGCAGCGATATCATCTAATTCTTTATCTGAAGGATTCATTTGACCAAATTGGGCCATTTGCCCTTTAATCATTTCTCTTGCATGATTTTTTATATCATCCATAGTTACTTGAACATCATTATCAGCAATAAGTTTTCCTTCAATTAATTGGTAGCGCAAACTCTTTTCTGATTTTTCGTACTCTTCCCTTGCCTGTACCTCATCCATTTCCTTTTCTCCGGCGGTTTGCATCCACTTTGTTAAAAACTCGGCAGGTAAATCGAACTTAGTATTTTCAACTAAATATTCTGTAACATCATTTAAAAGCTTCTGATCTGCTTGTTGCACAAATTGCTTTTCAGCATCTTCTTTTATCTTCGCTTTTAATTCGGTAACAGTGGTCACAGTATCTTTTCCAAAAAGCTTGTCAAACAACTCTTGATCTAAATCTGCTAACTCACGTTCATTAATCTCTGTAATTGTGAAATTCACTTCAATATCTAAACCATGTACTTCATCATGTCCTAATTTTAAAGCATGCATTAATTCATGCTCATCATCATAAAGGCCTTTGGTTTTTAGCGTAATAACATCATTTACTTTAGCACCTATAAATTGTTTTTCAGTTGCTTTTCCTTTAAATTTATCTAAAGTTAAAGTAACAGTATTTTCAATTTCTTTTTCTTCATTTTTATAAATTCCAGTAATTTCACTGTCTTTTACAACAACATCTTGAGAAACTAATTTTCCGTATTGCTTTTGAATACGTTCAATTTGCTCATCTATCATTTTATCATCAGCAACAATATTATATTGTGTGATTGCTTTTTTGCCTTTTAATTTCACTTCAAATTCTGGTGCTAAACCCAATTCAAATTCAAAAGAAAATCCATCAGCATCCCAGTTTATATCATCTTGTGGTTTTGGTAACGGCTGACCTAATACATCTAGCTTTTCTTCTGTAAGGTATTTGTTTAAAGCATCTTGCAATAACTTATTAACTTCATCTACTAAGACAGCTTTTCCGTATTGTTTTTTAACCATCCCCATTGGCACATGCCCTTTTCTAAAACCAGGAATATTTGCTGTTTTACGATAGTCTGTTAATATTTTTTCAACTTTATCGCTATAATCTTCTTTAGCGATATCTACTTTCACAACAGCATTTAATGCATCAACGTTTTCTCTTGTAATATTCATTTTAAATCATATAAAGCCTTATATCAGGCATTTAACAATAAAGTCTTCTTTTAAAAACTAAAATTTATGTAACCAAAATTGGGATGCAAAAATATAACATTTTTACATCCCAGCAAAGTTTTTAACCGCTTGATTCAAAGCTATTTTTTATCGTCTTTTAAAAGCGAATGAAGTATGGATTGCAAAACAGAAAGTAGTATACTAAACAACACAGCAATCCAAATACTATTTACAGAAAAACCGTCTATTAATTTATCGGCTAATAAAATAATTAATGCATTAATTATTAATAAAAACAGACCTAATGTGACTATAGTTATTGGCAAAGTTAGAATCACCAAAACAGGTTTGACAAACAGGTTTAACACGGACAATACAACAGCTACTATAATGGCTGTTATATAACCATCTACATGTACCCCATTTAAAAAATGCGCTATTACAAATACAGCTATAGCGTTTAAGAGAAGTTTTGTTATGAGTTTCATCTACTTATATTTATTATTTATATCTATCAGACATCATTCGCATAGTAAATGTTTCACTGGTGATTAATTTTTTTTAATTATTCTAAATTCATTGTTCTAGAATTAAACTAAATATACAAAAAAATCACTCGATAAACTGCACAACAGCCTCAAAAAAATCTTTGGGGTTTTCGGCATGCAACCAGTGCCCCGAATTAGAAATAGTAGCAATTTCAACTTTGGTAAAATGATTAGAAATAATCCTTTCATCCTCTACACCAATATATTCTGATCTGTCTCCGCGTAAAAACAAAGTATCTTTTTCAAATTTAGCATGACTTGGCAATGCTTCACCCACTTCACCTACTTCTTCTTTTAAAACTTCTAAATTTACACGTAATGCTAATTTACCTTTTTCAATCCAATATAGATTTTTTAGTAAGAATTGACGTGTTCCAAAATCAGACACATAATCACTTAACATCTTATCTGCCTCTCCTCGACTCTTAATAGTATCAAAGTCTAATGCAGCCAACCCTTCTAAAATGGTATCGTGATGAACTGGATAAAAACGCGGAGAAATATCTGCCACAATTAACTTCGAAACGATTTCCGGGTATTGAGTTGCAAATAACATAGCCGTCTTTCCTCCCATAGAGTGTCCCAATAATATGATATCGGTAAGATTATGAGTATCACAATAATGTTTTAAATCTTCAGCAAGTACTTCATAATTAAAATTATTATCCCAAAAACTACGTCCGTGATTACGTTGGTCTACTAAATGAACTTGAAAACCTTGTTCACTAAATTGACGACCAAGTGTTTTCCAATTATCACTCATTCCCAAAAAGCCATGAAGGATAACAAATGGCTGCCCTTCCCCTATTATATTTGAATGTAATACCATAATCCTTCCTTAATCCCTCCAAAGGAGGGAAATTATTGCGTGATTATTCACTTGTTTTAATGCCCTATTTAATTCCTTATGTTTCAGCAGAGTTTCTTTCCCTTTGGGAAAGATTAAGATTAGGACTTTAATTTGCCTAAATACATTTGAATAACATTCTCTACTCCTAAATACAGACTCTCGGCTATTAAAGCATGTCCAATAGAGACTTCTAATAAATCCGGAATATTCTTTTTAAAGAATTCAATATTCTCTAAAGACAAATCGTGCCCTGCATTTATACCTAGTCCCAAATTGTTAGCCAATTCAGCACTTTTAACATAGGGCGTTACAGCATCTTTATTACCCAAGCTATATTGATGTGCAAAAGCTTCAGTATATAATTCAATTCTATCTGTTCCTGTAGCTTTAGCACCTTCAATTTGCTCTAAAACAGGATCTACAAAAATAGAAGTTCTTATTCCGTTTTGTTGAAACTCCTTAATAATATCAACTAGAAAATCTTTATGCTTTATGGTATCCCAACCAGCATTACTAGTAATGGCATCAACAGCATCCGGCACTAATGTAACCTGCGTTGGTTTTACATTTAATACTAATTCAACAAAAGAACTTACGGGGTTTCCTTCAATATTATACTCAGTATATACTTCAAATTTTAAATCGCGGGCATCCTGGTAACGGATATGCCGTTCATCTGGCCTTGGGTGAATTGTTACACCTTCTGCTCCAAAACGTTGCACATCTTTTGCAAATTGAACTACATTTGGCACATCACCTCCTCTGGAATTCCTTAATGTAGCAATCTTGTTAATATTTACACTTAACTTGGTCATGTATGAATTTTAAAAAGCAAAAATACAAAGTAGAACAGGCTTATATACTATTTTTTTAATTAATTTGCATACTCTTAAAGCTGAACAATGAAACTTTCAGAATATATTATAAATGATATAAAACCATTAAATAGCAATAGTAAAATAAGTGAGTTACAATTGCTATTTAATCAGTTAACCTATTCTCATATCCCCATCAAAGATGAAAATGGTGCTTTTCTGGGTACTTTTTTTGAAACTGATGCGCATTGTTTTGAAAGTGACAAACCTATTAGTGAGTACCTTTATTCAATTGAAGACTTTTTTGTGAGAGATCATACGCTTTGGTTAGATGTATTGGAAGCTTTTGCACAAAATTCGGCTAATATTATGCCTGTCTTAGACAAAAAAAACAATTATTTAGGGTATTATGAACTTAATGACATTATTGGTCTCTTTAATGAATCTCCTTTCTTTTTTGAAGCTGGAGGTGTTTTAGTAGTCGAAAAAGGAATTAATGATTACTCATTTAGCGAGATAAGTCAAATCGTAGAATCTAATGGTGGTAAACTTTTAGGTGCTTTTGTTTCTAAAATAAAAAATGATGTTGTTCAAGTTACTATCAAAATAGGTAGCACCGGACTTAACGAAATCATTCAAACCTTTCGTAGATATAGTTATAATATAGTATCCGGTCATGAAGAAGATAGTTATATAGAAAGCCTTAAGGACCGATCGGACTATTTGAATAAATACTTAAATATGTAAATAATGAACCATCCATAACTATTAGTTTAGTTTATAACGAAACTAATAGTTATGGATGCGACATGTGACCACCAAAAACAATAAATATAAACACATGAAAGTTGCTATTTTTGGACGATTCTACAATAAAACTACTACAGCTTCAGTAGAAACGTTATTTAATTACTTATTAAAAAAAGACATTGATGCTTATATTGAAACAGAGTTTTTCAATATTATTCTTAATGAATCTCCCAATATAAAAGACTTTGCTTCATTTAAAACATTTGACACTTTAGATACTTCTTTTGATTTCCTGGTAAGTGTTGGTGGTGATGGTACCATTTTAAGAGCTATTACTTTTGTAAAAGACATTGATATCCCTGTGATTGGTATTAATACGGGGCGTTTAGGTTTTTTAGCAACCATACAAGTAGATGCTATTGAGCAGGCTATTCAAAATATTATTGATGGACATTATAAAATATCAGAACGTAGTTTACTTGCTATAGAAACTACTCCAGAAAATAAAAATATAACGTCGTTAAATTTTGCGCTAAATGAAATAGCAGTAAGTAGAAAAAATACAACATCTATGATTACTGTCGAAACACATTTAGATGGTGAATACCTTACATCTTATTGGAGTGACGGTTTAATAATCTCAACTCCTACAGGTTCTACAGGCTATTCATTAAGCTGCGGCGGACCAGTAATTACGCCAAGTACCAATAGTTTTGTAATAACTCCCATAGCACCACACAACCTGAGTGCACGCCCTTTAATAATTCCAGATTCAATAGAAATACAGCTTAAAGTTGACGGACGAGAAGAAAATCATTTAGTGTCTTTAGACTCTAGGATTGCAACCCTAGATAATGGCACTATAATCAAAATAAAAAAAGCAGACTTTAAAATTAAAATGATTGATCTTTTAAACGAAAGTTTTTTAGATACACTTAGAAAAAAGCTTCTTTGGGGAGAAGACAAGCGTAATTAAACAATAATTCTTAAGAAATGCAGTTTTACACTAATACAATTTAGCTCAAATTATTTTAGGCTAATCTTATTTATTATATTTGCAAACTTTTGAATATTTATGAGGCATTTAACAGTATTGATTTTAAGTATTTTAAGCATTCATTTTAGTTACTCTCAAATTAACGAAATAGGTATTTTTGCAGGAGGAAGTAATTTTATTGGAGATGTAGGTGCTACCGATTATATTTCGCCAAATCAATTAGCTATTGGTGGTATTTATAAATGGAATAGAAGTAAGCGACACTCTTATAGAGCTTCTGTGATTTTTAGTGAATTAAAGGGCATTGATACAAAATCGGATGATCCAAGACGTATTCAAAGAGGTTATGAATTTTCAAGCAAGATTATAGAAATCTCATTAGGAATAGAATTTACATTTTTAGATTTTGATTTACATTCTGGAGATAAAGTAGCTACACCATACTTATATACCGGCATAAGCACAGCCAAGCATGACAATCATTATTTTCTAAATGGTGTACAAACTCAAGAAAACACCTCAAGTTGGGCATTTGGTATTCCTATGGTAGTTGGTTTTAAAGCGTCTTTTATAGATAATATTATTTTAGGTATAGAAGTTGGTGCTCGCTATACATTTTCTGATGGACTTGACGGAAGCCTTCCTGACGTCCCATCTAGACAACAACAATACAAATTTGGCAATATAAATAATAACGATTGGTATATGTTTTCAGGATTAACCTTAACATATACATTCGGCGAAAATCCTTGTTACTGTCCAGGCAATTAAAATGAATTTAAAAGAAAGCATACAAAACAACAAACTGCCAAAACACATTGCCATTATCATGGATGGTAATGGTCGTTGGGCAAAACAAAAAGGAATGATACGTGCTTTTGGTCATGAAAATGGCACAAAATCTGTACGACTAACTGTTGAAGCTTGTGCAGAACTTGGCGTAAAAAACCTGACTCTTTATGCATTTTCTACTGAAAACTGGAACAGACCAAAATTAGAAGTACAAACTTTAATGAAGCTTTTGGTGTCTTCTTTAAAAAAAGAAATAACAACACTCCAAGATAATAATATAAGGCTTTCTGCTATAGGGAATTTAAGCACACTTCCTAAAAAAGTTCACAAAGAACTTCATGATGTAATTGACAGCACAAAACAAAACGAAAGAATGACTTTAACCCTAGCATTAAGCTACGGTTCTAGGGAAGAAATACAAAACACTGTTAAAGAAATTAGTATTAAAGTTAAAAATAATATAATTTCGCCCGAAAATATTGATGAATCAATTATAAATGAGCATCTTTACACGCATGATTTGCCAGATGTAGATTTACTAATTAGGACAAGTGGGGAGCAACGTATAAGTAACTTTTTACTTTGGCAAATAGCATACGCAGAGTTATATTTTACAAATGTATTGTGGCCAGATTTCACAAAGCAACATTTGTATGAAGCTATTATTGAATATCAAAAAAGAGAACGAAGATTTGGGAAAACAAGTGAACAACTTAGCTAACATTTCATTTTTAGAAACACATATAAAGCACGTTATAGCCATACTACTTTTTACAAGTAGCTTTCATATTCAAGGACAAGAAGTAACATATAGCGACGACAACAAATATACTTTAGGAGGTGTTTCTGTTTCGGGAAACAGTTCGTTTAGCGAACAAAACATCATAACTACATCTGGATTAAGAAAAGGAAAGGAAATAACGATTCCTGGAGAGGATATTAGTAAAGCTATTAAAAAACTTTGGGGATATAAGCTATTTAGTGATATTGAAGTTTATGTTACCAAAATAGAAGGGAACGTCGCTTTTTTAGAGATAAGACTATCTGATTTACCTCAACTTAATGAGATAAAAATAAATGGCGTAAAAAAATCTAAAAAAGAAAAAATAATTGAAGAGAATAAACTAAAAAAAGGCACCAAGGTAACTGAGAACTTAAGAACTACAACAATAAACCATCTAGAGAACAAGTATAAAAAAGAAGGTTATTTAAACTCTAAAATACATATTAACACCATAGATGTAAAAGACTCTATTAAAGTAGCTCGTGTTAATATGGTGCTTAATATTGATAAGGGCGAAAAAGTTAAAATAAAAGACATCGTCTTTAGTGGCAATGAAGTTTTAAGCGATAAAAAGCTTAGAAAAAGCATGAAAAGCACTAAAAAAATAAATCGTTTAAGAATTTTTAAACGTTCCAAGTTTATCGATTCTGCATATCAAGCGGATTTATCAAGTGTTATAGACAAGTATAAGGAAAATGGTTATAGAGATGCTCGAATCCTATCTGATAGTTTAATAATTAATGACGATAAAACCATCTCGCTTAAAATAGATATCAACGAAGGGGAATTATACACTTTTGGAGACATCACCTTTATTGGTAACACAGTATATAGTAATGAATATTTATCTAGACTACTCCGTATAAAGAAAGGAGACACATATAATGGTGTTTTATTACAAGAGCGAATTGCTGATAACTCCAGTCCAGACGCTCGCGATATAACCAATGAATATCAAAACCATGGTTATTTATTTTCTACTATTAACCCTGTTGAGGTAAGTGCTGATAATAATGTCATTGACATGGAAATAAGAATAATCGAAGGAAAACCAGCTTATTTCAATAGTGTCTCTGTTGTAGGTAATGATAAAACAAATGACCACGTTATTTATCGCGAAATTCGAACGCGTCCAGGACAATTATATAGTAAATCCAATGTTGTTCGTACGGTTAGAGAACTTGGTCAACTAGGCTTTTTTGATGCTCAAGAAATCACACCTAACTTTAATAACCCCAATCCAAACGAGGGGACTATAGACATGGAATATTCTGTTAAAGAAACCGGTTCCAGTCAAATCGAATTACAAGGTGGTTATGGCGGTGGTGGCTTTATAGGGACACTTGGGTTGTCTTTTAATAACTTTTCAATAAAAGACCTCTTAAAAAAAGACGCATACAAACCCATACCTATGGGTGATGGACAAAGGCTATCTTTACGCTTACAAGCGAGTCGTTTTTTTCAAACTTATAGCTTTTCGTTTTCAGAGCCATGGTTAGGAGGCAAAAGACCTGTTCAGTTTTCAGCTTCATTATCGCACACCAAGCAGTTTTTATTTAATCCACAAACTGGAAGTCCAGATAAGAGCAGAAGTTTTAATATCACCGGAATTACACTTGGTTTAGCAAAACGTTTATCCGTTCCAGATGATTATTTCACCTTATCGCAAGCTATTAGTTATCAACGTTATGACTTAAATAACTATAACACTGGCTTATTTACTTTCGGAAATGGTTATTCAAACAATTTATCATACACTATTGGTTTAAGTAGAAATAATACTAATGTAGATCCTATTTTCCCAACAGGAGGCTCAAAATTTAGTGTAACTACTAAATTTTCACTCCCTTATTCTTTATTTGATGGCGTAGATTACGAAGCGCTTCAAGAAGAGCGAGACACTAATAATGCCATAAGAAGTGATATTAATAGTACCCCTTCAGAGATAACAGATGCACAAAATAGAATTGCAGAAATAGATCAGGAAAAATTTGATTGGCTAGAATTTTACAAAGTAAGTTTCAAAGGTGATTGGTATACTAGAGTTTTTAATAATTTAGATTTAGTCTTAAAACCAAGTGTTGAATTTGGCTTTCTAGGAGCTTATAATAATAACAGAGGGGTTATTCCTTTTGAACGTTATTTTGTTGGTGGTAATGGATTAGGAAATCAGAGTTTGGATGGAAGAGAGACGATACAATTACGTGGTTATCCAGACCAATCATTATCAAGCCAAGACGGAGCAAGTATCTACAATAAATTTTCTTTAGAGCTACGCTATCCTATAACGTTAAAAGCATCTGCAAAAATCTACGCTTTAGGTTTTTTAGAAGGAGGGTCCTCCCATAATAGTTTTAGAGATTTTAACCCATTTAACATTAATAGATCTGCGGGTGTAGGGGTTCGTATTTTCATGCCTGCGTTTGGATTATTAGGAATTGATTTTGGTCATGGATTTGACGCTCTTCCAGGACAAACTACTAAACATGGATGGGAAACTCACTTCATAATTGGACAACAGTTTTAAGTATAAAATTTATTTTGGCACGATATTTTCTAATAACACTACAATGATTTGCATGAGAATTAAAATTTTTAAGATTAAAATTCGTTAATTTTGAAGATACGATTCGAAAAGGGCAGAAACAAAAATTCATTTGTCGTTTTTAGAATTTATAAGACAATAAATTAAAGTATATACAGATGAAAAATAAAGTTCTTTTTTTACTGACATTGGTTTTTATGATAAGTCTATCAATACACGCGCAACGTGGTGTAAGAATTGCTTATATAGATACTGAATATATTTTAGAGAATGTTCCAGAATACCAAGAAGCCACTGCTCAATTAAATCAAAAAGCAGACAAATGGAAAAACGAAATTGGTGCTAAATTAGGCGCTATTGAACAAAAGCGAAAAAACTTAAGTAACGAAAAAGCACTTCTAACAAAAGAACTTATTGACGAGAGAGAAGAAGATATTGCTTTTGAAGAGAAAGAAATTCTTGATTACCAACAAAAGCGTTTTGGTCCCAATGGTGATTTGTTCATTCAAAAGAAACAATTGATGCAGCCTATTCAGGATCAAATTTTCGCAGCAGTTCAAGATATAGCTCAAAGCAGAAAATATGATTTTATTTTTGACAAATCATCTGATGCTGTCATGTTATTCTCTGCAAACCGATTCGATTTAAGTGATCAAATACTAAGAAGTATAACTAGAACATCAAAACGTAAACAAGCAAAATCTAAAGCAGAGCGTAGAGCCGCCAAAGAAGAGGAATTAGTCCCAGAGATTAATTACGAATTGGAAGAACGTCAAAAAGCTTTAGAAGAGAAAAAAGCACAACGAGAAAGTGCTGTTGAAAAAAGAAGACAAGAAATTTTGGCCGCTCGTGAAGCAAAGAAAAAAGAGGCAGAAGCCAAGCGTCAAAAAATATTGGAAGAGCGCGAAAAAGCAAAACAAGCAAAGTTAGATGCTAGAAGTAAATCAGCTAATACTAATGATGCTAAAGAAACTGAAACATCAATAAAATCAGATACTAAAACTACTGAGGGAGAAACAAAAACCAAAGCACAGCTTATTGAAGAAAATAGACAAAAAAAACTAAAGGAAAGGGCCGATAGAAAAAAAGCCTTAGAAGACCGTCAAAAAGCAAAAGACAGTATATAAACTACAATAATTAATAATCTATAACACTATAAATACTATTAACAAATGAAACAATTAAAAACTCTTTTATTAGCAACTGCATTATGCATTGGAACTATAAGTTTCACCCAAGCCCAAAGCAAAGTTGCCCATATAAGTACTCAAGAATTAATTGATGCTATGCCAGCAGCTAAAGCTGCAAAGGCTGAACTTGAAGCCTTAGGAAAAACATATCAAACAGATATGCAAGCTATGGCTACTGAGTACCAAAATACAGCTAAGCAATACGAAGCAGAAGTTAGCACAAAAACTGATGAAGAAAATCAAAAGAGAGGCTTAGAATTACAAGAAAAACAACAACGTATTCAACAATTTAGAGTCGATGCACAACAAGATTTAGCAAAAAAAGAAGCTGAATTGTTTAAACCTATTCAAGAAAAAGCATTTGCAGCAATAAACAAAGTTTCTAAAGCTCTAGGATATGAATATGTTTTAGAAAGAACAACGTTAATTGTAGCTGATGGTAAAGATATTTTAGCTGATGTAAAAAAAGAATTAGGTATATAAAAAATATACTCTGACTAAATTTATTAAAAGCTGTCCTTTATAAGGCAGCTTTTTTTATTAGCGGAACTTACATTAAAATTCGCTAAAATATTTTGCGTACTAGTTGAGTTAACCTAGCTAAAAAAAAGAATCTGATAAATTATTTCAATTGAATTATTTACTTTTATGACAATTATAATTATATGAGCAAACAACCTATTGGTATTTTTGATTCGGGTGTTGGTGGCACCTCTATATGGAAAGAGATCCATACACTTTTACCCAATGAGAACACCATCTATTTAGCAGATAGTTTTAATGCTCCTTACGGGCAAAAAGGAAAGGAAACTATTATTAATTTAAGTATTAAAAACACGGAGTACTTAATTAACAAAGGTTGTAAGCTAATCGTTGTAGCCTGTAATACAGCAACCACTAATGCTATAGATCTCCTTAGAAATACTTATAACGTTCCATTTATTGGCATAGAACCCGCTATAAAACCTGCTGCATTGCAAACTAAAAGCAATGCTATTGGTATTTTGGCAACAAAAGGTACTTTAAGCAGCGCATTATTTTCTAAAACATCTGGAATGTTTGCCAGTAATATAAATGTTATTGAACAGGTTGGAGAGGGTATTGTAGAGCTTATAGAAAATGGTAAATTACAATCTGAGGAAATGAAAACCCTTTTAAAAACTTACCTAAAATCGATGATTGATGCCCATATAGATTATTTAGTTTTAGGCTGTACACACTATCCCTATTTAATATCTTTATTAACTAAATTACTTCCTAGTCATGTTAAAATTATAGACTCTGGTGAGGCTGTTGCGAGGCAAACAAAAGCTATCTTGGAAAAAAACGATTTACTAAATACTGAAACTTCAAATAGCAAAAACCACTTTTATACGAATGGGGATCCAAGAATTATGCAATCACTTTTGAATTCTAAATTTCTAGTTGAGTATTTGGACTTTTAATCAATCCTTGTATTATGGGAAGTTTTTTTTCAATTAAGCCTTAGACTGTTTTTAGTTTATATTATTAAGCATTTTTTCAAATAATTCTTTGTAAGATGGTCGAACTGCATCTCCTGTTGCAATTAATCCATTTTTACCTATAATAACATATCTTGGAATGGTCTTGACATTTAAAAAACTAATTAATTCTGACGTTTCGGGTGTTAATACCAAATATTGGTTTTTTGTAAGACCATACTCCCTAAGTTCATTAGATTTTTTTTTCCACTTATTTTCAACTTTATCTATTGAAAAATAAAGCCATTCTATATCATAATTTTTATTCAATTCAATTCTTGATTCCATCCCTATCATAACTTCGTTAATACAAGGATTACACCAACTAGCCCAAAAGTCAATAACTTTAATTTTGTTATTATCTTTTATAACCAAATCTTTAACCTGTATAGTATCACCTTTTAAATTGATCAGCTTTGAATTTAGTACGGCGTCACTCATTATGCCATTTACAAATTTGAGATCTTCTTCTACTTCCTTAATTTTTTCTATATAAGATGATCTAGTAAAATTATGTCGATATTCTTTGATCAATGTTTTTAAATTATAAACATTTTCTTCTCTTGCAAAAACATTATAGCTAGCAATGAGTCTTGCTATGGCTAAATGTTCTAATTCTCCATTAAAATTTTTAATTATAAATTCTTTTTCAGCTATAAATTTATCACTTGAAAAATCATCTAGATTATTATCAACAAAATAATAACGAATATAATTTTCTAGGCATGTTTTAAAAAAATTGTTATTTATTAGATCTGGTCTTTTAAAGTCATTTATAATAATTCCATCAAAATAGTTATTAAAATCAATAAGCCCCTCTTTATCATTATATTCTCTATTTTTCAAGATCTCTAAAATAGATTTTGGTCTATTATTTTTCTTTTGTTTTAAAAACATTAAACTAGAAAAATATCTGAATTTTATTTCAGCTTCCACCTTAGCCTTAAAATCCTTCGAAACATTTTGAATGCTTTTTTAAATATTGATCATAAAATTCTTTTTGCTTAATAAAAATAGTTTTACATTCTTTTTTATAGTCATTTATATCTCCGTTATAATAAGGATCCTTAAAACCTAACGAATCCATTTCAATAAAAAAATTATAGTGCGAAGCATTCTTTCCGATGAATCTGACCTTCTTATTTTCTATTTTAAATAAAATACTATCTCCTGGAGTAACAAAAACCCTATGCACATAATTTAAAGAATCCCCAAAAGCAATAACCTCCATAACATTAGGCTGACTTAACGAATCTAAAGACATGTAAAGACTATCTCTACTTATCTTTTTAGTTTCTCCTCTATGTGCACCTCCAAACAACGATGATTCATCTAACCAGTTAAAATACTTAAAAGCCTTGGGGTCATCAGTTACTCCATTTATTACAACTCTCTTAAAAGAATTTATTTCCTCTTTATTCTTTGTCACCAATGAATCTTGATTTAGATCTTGTTTCTGCCTACAACCAGTAAAAAGAACACATATAGATACAATAAAGATTAGTAACTCTATTTTTAGTATTTTAAAACAGATCATATGTGAAGTTTTTATTAAAGATAACTATTTTATAAAAAGTAATTTTGCACGAATTTACATCAAACCATAGTAGCAATATTACACATCAACTATTAGAATCAATAATTTCAAAAAAACTACAAGAAATAGTGTAAAATGTAGATGATGCGCTAGTAATGACATCAGGTTTTATGAAGAATAATACTCCCTAACTCAATTAATAATAAAGCTATACGACTTTAAATATGTTTAAAATTTATCAAAAGGATTCAAACTTATTTAAAAAAGGTACCATGCCAAATGCATTTGTTTTTTTGATGTTATTTAAGTTATAGAAAGTAACGATTACAACCTAAGTATAATCAAATAGTTACACCAAATAAACGTAAACATATTCTATTTGTCTCCCCTTTAAGCTTTGCAACGATCTTTTAAAAATATAGTTAAAAATGAGATCAGATTCTAAAATACACCTCGACTACGATCTGTACAGGAGTTCAGAACGACAAAAAGCTACTCTTTAAACCAGCTTGAATATTCTATATAATTATTGGCAATTCTATTTATTTCGCCAGAAATGAGTTCTTCGCTAACATCTTTTACTTTTTTCGCAGGAACTCCTGCATAAATGCTACCGGTCTCTACCCGAGTGTTTTTAGTAACTACAGCTCCTGCAGCTATAATACTATTACTTTCTACTATACAACCATCCATAATAATGGCTCCCATGCCAACCAAAACATTATCCTGAATAGTGCAACCATGTACTAGTGCATTATGACCAATAGACACATTATTGCCAATGGTTGTTGGCGCCGTTTTATAGGTACCGTGTATGACAGCCCCGTCTTGCACGTTTACTTTATTACCCATTTTAATGTAATTTACATCACCCCTAACAACAGCACTAAACCAAACGCTACATTGATTACCCATGGTGACTTCGCCAACAACCGTGGCATTTTCTGCAATAAAACAATCGTCTGGTATTTGTGGTGATTTTCCTTTTACTGGTAATATAACTGGCATAACTGTATTTGTTTTTCATTTCCGCGAAGGCAGAAATCTTTCGTTTAAAATTCTGAATTGAACAATGAGATTCCCGTCTTCACGGGAATGGCAAAAAAGGTTACTTGAAATACGACAATAAATCCGATTTTTTAGACGCCGACACCATAATTTCTTTTCCATTGCTTAAAACAACACGACCTCCTTTTCCCTTTACATATTTTACAACTTCATTGACATTAACTAAATACGACTTGTGTACTCTTGCAAAACTAGCATTGTTTAAAGCTTCTTCAAAGTACTTGAGTGTTTTACTTACTAACTTCTTTTTATTCGTGTTGAGATAGATTTCAGTGTAATTGTCATCTGCTTTACAGTATAAAATATCAGACATATTTATAACCTCAAAACCATCTAACTGAGGAATGGTAATTTTCCCATCCACTCCATTTGTTTTAGGAATGAGTACCTGATCTTGAAGCGCTTCTTCTTTCGTTTTAATTTCAGTAACATAATCAACTGCTTTTATAAGGGCATCGATAGAAATAGGTTTCATCAAGTAATAAGACGCATGCGCATTTAAAGCATCTATAGCATAGTGGTTATAAGCAGTTACAAAAACAGTTTCAAAATTAATATCACCAACCTTGTCTAATAGATCGAACGCATTGCCATAAGGCATTTCTACGTCTAAAAACACTAAATCTAAATCATTATTACGAATGAGCACCAAGGCTTCTTCTACATTAGCAGCTTCTCCTAGAATCGTTACATTAGGACAATATTTTTCGAGGTAATTCTTTAAAATTTCCCTGCTTGTTTCTTCGTCTTCGACTATAATAGAATTTAATTTCATAACTATTTCCTGCCTTTCGTCTACGCTCAAGATAAACTACTACAGGAATCTTTTTAATTAATTATTTAATAGATGCTTCGACAAGCTCAGCATGACAGAACATTTATAAATTATTTTTTCGTTTTTATTTATTCAAATTCGTAAATCAAAAATCTACAATCGTATATCGTTAATCTTTTTTTAGTGTTACAACAACTTTAGTTCCAGTGTCTTCTTCATCTTTAAAATCATCAACAAATACATCTACCTTATCTTTATACATCTCGTTTAAAATAGAAACACGCTTTTTAATATTACCCATCCCTTTTGATTTTTGTTTTTGTTGATGCTCTGTTTTTAAAGCTTTTGATTTTTGTCTTCCAATACCGTCATCTGTAATGGTAATATTTATTTCATCCAATTTCGTTTGAGTAATTTCAATCTCTAAATGCCCTTTTGATTTTTTATAACGTAACCCATGCCAGACAGCATTTTCAATATAGGGCTGTAATAACATAGGAGGAATTATAAAATCTTGAACATTAATATTTTCATCAATATTGATACTATAATTAAATTTATCCTGAAATCTAAAATGTTCTAATTTGGTATATAATTCTAATAGTTCTATTTCTTTTTCCAGTGGAATAAAATCTTCTTCACTATTTTCTAAAACAGCACGCATCAATAATGAGAAATCGGTGAGGTATTTATTAGCAGTACGCTCATCATTTGAAGCAATAAAACTATTTACAGAATTTAATGCATTGAATATAAAATGTGGATTCATTTGACTTCGCAAACTTTTCAGTGCTAATAAATTATTAGCTAACCGTTGTTGCTTGATATACTTAAACATTAAAAGCGTTCCAACTAATAACAATAAAACACCACCTATAAGCGAATAAATAATTAATTTTTGTCGTTTAGCTTGCTCGATGGTTAGTTGATATTTACTTTCGGATAACGCTCTGTCGCCCTCTAAACTTAAAATTCTATTTTGTTTAGTTACCAAATCTTTACTAAACCTTGTAGCTTGTGATATCTCCTGTTCTTTTTTACGATAGAGCTCATCTATAACACTTACATAATTTTCAAATGCCGAAAGGGATTTTGTATAGTCCCCAGTTGTTTTGTAAACTTCGTATAATTTTCTGGTAGCATCTTTTTGAACTATTAAATCGGCTTTATCATTAGCTTCCTCAATACTTTCTTCTAAAAATGTAATGGCATTGCCAAAATCACGTTGTTGCGCATAAGCATTACCAATTTTATAGTTTTGTTTTTGAGGTGTTAAAGGGCTTTCGTTACCTATAATAGAATCGTTCTCAAAATCACTTATTTCTTCTAAAGCTTCTTTTCTTAATGCAATCTCACTAGAATAATTATTATTGGCACTTTGAAAATCAGCCACCTTAATTTTCTCTTCAATAGCTCGTTTTTTATTTTGTGTATTCGCAAGCTTCATGGATTTGTTAAAATATCCTTCCGCTTTTTGGGACTCCCCTTTTGCGTTATAAACCTGTGCTATTTTCGAATTTAAATCCGTGATTTTAGGAGTTATTAAATGTTTTTGAGCATGAGCTAGTCCTTTTTGATAATTATCGATTGATAGTTGATGATTTTGGGTTAAAAGATAAACGTCTCCAAGACCTTCATATAGTTGAACCAATTGCCAATTAGATAATTTTCTTTTATTAATTCCTTTATATGTTTCTATACTTTCCTGATAGTTATTATTTTGTTTATAGGCAGCTGCAAGTTTTAATTTAACACTATTGGTCTCCATGTTTTGATTACTGATTCTATAATTAGAAACAGCTAAATCATATTGTTTCCAAAACATATAAATATCTCCTAAAACCTCATAACTTTCAGCATTCTCTTTTGCAGAATTACTTTTAACAAGAGCCGATTCAATAAACTGAATACTACGTTTTGCGTCCTTTTTTAAATAGGTTTCTGCAGAGTCTATTAAAGATTTAAATTCATTGGGATTTGATCTCGAAAATTTTTTCTGTTTATATTTAGCTTCTTCTTCATTAGGTTCTACCTTAACTGTTATACGTTCATTGCTTAGAATGGTATAATAAACCGTTTCAAAATCTTTATGCCTTACAATCAGCTCATCTCCTTTTTTAGCTTGAATTCTAAACTCACCTGAAAAATCGGTGGTCGTATAAGCGCCACCATTAACTTCAACATTTACATTTGGTATAGGATCTCGTGTATCACTTTCAATCACAGAACCTCTTACAGTAAATCTTCGTTCCTGATCTATAGAAGCACTATTCACTTGAGCACACATAAATGTTGTGCTTAGCATAATCCCTATAAACCATATATATTTAATAACTACTCGCATGTTCTGTCTTAGAATAGATAAACTTACGCACTTTCCTTGGTATAATAAAATGATGATTTTACAAATTCACGTTTTTTCAATACCAAAAAGATATTGTTACATATTCAAAAGGGTCGTTTACTCAATCAAACCTCATCTTCACTCATTCTACTTTTTTTAAGAAATAAGTTGCACATAGATTTACAGTGTTAATCAAAAAACAATAATCATATGAAAATCACAAAATGCCTCTTATTTATTATCCTTTTTTCTACCATCACATTTGCTCAAAATGGAGAAAAAAATTTTATTGATCAACCTTATATTGAAGTTACTGGACAAGTTGAAACCGAAATCATTCCTAATGAAATTTATCTCAATATTATACTCAACGAAAATGATAAAAAGGGTAAAGTAAGTATTGAAAAGCAAGAAAATCAAATGATCTCAACCTTGAAATCGCTTTCTATTGATTTAGAGAAAAACTTTTCAATTCTTGATTTTAATGGCTACTACAAAAGAAAGTTTTTAGCAGATGACAAAGTCACTAAAACAAAACGCTATCAGCTTATTATTAATGACGGTGAAACACTAGGAAAAGTATATCAAGCTTTAGATCGAATAGATGTTTCAAATATTTCAATTATAAAAACCAGTCATTCGGATATCGAAAAAATAAGAAGAGACACCAAATTAAAAGCTTTAAAAGTCGCTAAAGAAAAGGCTAATGCTTACGCCGAAGTTATTAATCAAAATATTGGAAAGGCTTTATTTATTAAAGAACAAAGCTTCGGTGCTTTAAATGGTATGATTGGAAACGCAAACGGAATAAGCATAAGAGGCCTTAATTCAAACTATCTAGCTGAATCTAAATTTAATAAAATTCAAGACCTAAACCTTAAAACGATAACAGTTTCTGAAACTGTATTAGTAAAATTCATCTTAAATTAAAAAACGTAAATATCATGAAAACACAATTTAAAACATTCTTGTTCTGTATGGCCTTAATTGGATTTACAGCATGCAACGCAAACAATAAAAAACAAGACTTAGTATATACTTCAACAAAAGAAGTACATCACGATCCTAGTAAACAATTTATCAAAGTCGCTCTTTTGTTAGATACCAGCAATAGTATGGACGGTCTTATAGATCAAGCCAAAGCACAACTTTGGGATATTGTAAACGAATTATCTTATGCTAAATGTGGCACTCATAAACCTAATTTAGAAATTGCTTTATATGAATATGGAAACGATAGATTAAATGGAAACGAAGGTTATATAAGACAAGTATTAGCTTTTAGTGACGATTTAGATGAAATTTCTAAAGAGTTATTCTCCTTAACTACTAATGGTGGTGAAGAATATTGTGGACAAGTTATACAAACCTCATTAAATCAATTAAGCTGGGGTAAAAATCCAGACGATTTAAAACTTATTTTTATTGCAGGCAACGAGCCATTTACTCAAGGAAAAATAAATTATAAAGATGCATCGACCAATGCTAAAGAAAAAGATATTACCATAAATACCATCTTTTGTGGTGATTATAATCAAGGGATTTCTTCTTCCTGGAAAGATGGGGCTCAATTAACTAATGGTGATTATATGGCTATAAACCAAAATAAAACGACCGTACATATTGCATCGCCTTATGATGATGCCATTTTAATATTAAACCAGAAGCTAAACAAAACGTATGTAGTTTATGGACAAAAAGGAAGGCAAAAAAAGGAAATTCAAATGCAACAAGATTCTAATGCAGGGAATTATAGTAAAGCGAATGCAGTAAGTAGAACCGTAAGTAAAAGTTCTCATTTATATAAAAACAAAACTTGGGATTTGGTTGATGCTGTTGAATTAGAAGAAGTCTCAGTTGAAGAATTAAAAGATGATGCTTTACCTAAGGAATTAAAAGGAAAAACTAAAGACGAAATTAAAACTTATGTCGCACAGAAAAGCAAAGAACGAGATGCTATTCAAAAAAAGATTCAAGAGCTTAATGCAAAACGTAAAGCATACATTGCGAAGCAGAAAAAAGGAACTGATAATGGGTTAGAAAACGCCATGACTAAAGCCATAAAAGAACAAGCAAAAAGGAAAAAATATAGTTGGAACTAAAAAAAGAAGCGGCTCGTAAAAACGAGCCGCTTCTTTTTTTATTAATTTACCGCAGGGCAATTACACTCATAACGTTTCCGTTTACAATTAAAGTTATATCCTAATGTAAATTGATGAAAACCACCATTAGTAAACACCACTGAGTTTGTTTGATACGTATAAGTATACGCAAACATAAACTGGTTATAATTAACACCTATTATAGGTGTAATTTGTTGTAGTTTTTGGCTTCTTACACTTCCAGAACTTGTTAAAAATTCAGCGCCATCTAAACTTGTTCTATATGATAAGCCTCCCCAAATTTTGCCAAACTCCATGTCTTTATAAGCTTTCGCATTAGCATCAATCGAAGACTCTTTTGTTCCATCTTTATGTTGAAACATTATTGAAGGCTCAAAACTCCATTCGCTTCCGTATCTGTTATAAACATAGCCTGCAGAAATCAAATATCGTCTTAAATTACTTGTTATCTCAATATCATTATTAATACCAGAATTTTTCAACATATTCTTCACAGTACCATGTGCATAAAAATCCAGATAATGGTAAGAAAATCCAAAATCCATATTAAAGTTGCCTTCATTTCGTACTGTCCCATTAATTATGGGGTCTGGACCATCAAACAAAAATGACGTTTCATCTAATTTATATTGAATAACACCTGCACTTAAACCAAAAGACAACATGTTTAAATCAACCTCACTCCTAGAAAACATTAAATGATGTGCATACGTCACATAAGCACCTGTTTGAGAATGGTATCCGTTCTTATCGGTATATAGAATACCTCCAACTGCAGATTGCGAATCCCCTATTCTTCCATTTAAACTTAATGTTAGCAGCTTTGGTGCATCATCTTGCCCAAACCATTGTTGCCTTCCTGTTAATCTAATTTTAGCACAATTAGCAGCACCAGCCATAGACGGATGAATCAAGTAATAATTATCTGTAAGGTAATCGGTATATATTGGCAGCCCTTCTTGAGAAATCGCAATATGAGTAAAAAATACTCCTAGGACCACTGCTAAAACATTTTTCAATTTCATAAATTTCACCCCAAGTAGGTTTTTGGTTTAAATTAATATTTTTATTCTCTAAAATTTAAAGTTAAAATTTCACCTTTTGCCTTAAACTATAAATCACATAACTCAAATATATAGATAACTACGTTTTCTTTTAGTATTTTTGTAAAAAATTAGCTAAAATGAATACTTTCAAGGTTTCTGTGCAAGAAACATCCAATAATACTATCATTAAATTTGAATTAAATCAATTTATAACAAAGCATCAAAGCTTTGAATTTAATAATATAGATGAAGCAAAAGCTTCTCCTTTAGCACAACAGTTGTTTTATTTGCCATTTGTAAAAAAGGTTTACATTTCTGGAAATTTTGTTGCTGTAGAACGTTATAACATAGTTGAATGGAATGATGTTCAGGATGAAGTTGCTGAACAAATTGAAGGGTATTTAAATGATGGAGGTATCGTTATAGAGGATTCTGCAGTTACAAAAAAAGTACCAGTAACTGTCTATGCCGAAAGCACGCCAAACCCTGCCGTTATGAAGTTTGTTACTAACAAAAAAATAGTAACAGCTCTTTTTGAATTCACATCTATTGATGAAGCAAAGTTATCACCGTTGGCAACCGAGTTATTTCATTTTCCTTTTGTGAAAAGTGTCTTTATAGATGAGAATTATGTGTCGATTACTAAGTATGACATTGCTGAATGGCAAGATATTACAATACAAGTTCGCGAGTTTATAAAAAACTATATAGAAAACGGTAAAGAAGTCGTATTACCAAATGCTGCAGAAACTCTAAAAAAAACGACAACACAAATAGATGATCATTTTGAAACATTAGATGATACTTCAAAAGAAATAATAAATATTCTTGAAGAGTATGTAAAACCTGCTGTAGCCAGTGATGGTGGTAATATCCAATTTATATCTTACGATCAAAACACTAAAAACGTAAGCGTCATGCTACAAGGTGCTTGTAGCGGTTGTCCGTCATCTACATATACCTTAAAAAGTGGGATCGAAAATATGCTAAAAGAAATGCTACCAGGTAAAGTTGAAATGGTAGAAGCTATAAATGGGTAAATTAGGTGACTTTTTTAATCGACATGTGTCAAAATAAACAGAAACTCTTAAAGAGTGTTATTTTAACTTAAAAATTAAAACATGTCAGTATTAAAAGTCATTGAAGTTTTATCAAACTCAGATAAAAGCTGGGAAGATGCCACAAAAAAAGCCGTAAAACACGCATCTAAAAGTGTGAAAAATATTCGTTCTGTATATATTCAAGACCAAAGCGCCAGTGTAAAAGATGGTGAAGTTACAGAGTTTAGAGTGAATCTTAAAATCACATTTGAAGTAAATTAAGTTTCCTTTTATTTTAAAACATAAGCGTTCTGGAAGGAGCGCTTTTTTTATGCTTAAATTTCGCTAACTTTGATGAATGAAGCATTTACAATTATTCTTATTCATTATTTTAATAATAAGCTGCAAAGGTCAGAACACAAAATCTATGGAACACAAATATACCAACGACCTGATACATGAAACAAGTCCATACCTATTACAACATGCTCACAATCCTGTAAATTGGAATGCTTGGAATGAAAATACATTAGCCAAAGCTAAAGCTGAAAATAAATTATTATTAATTAGTGTTGGTTATGCTGCCTGCCATTGGTGCCATGTTATGGAGCATGAAAGTTTTGAAGATAGTTTAGTCGCTCAGGTAATGAATAAAAACTTTATTAATGTTAAAGTTGATAGAGAAGAACGTCCAGATGTCGATCAAGTATATATGAATGCTGTTCAGCTTATGACTGGAAGAGGTGGTTGGCCTTTAAATGCTATAGCATTACCAGATGGCAGACCTATTTGGGGAGAAACTTATGTTCCTAAAAAGCAATGGATGAGTGCCTTGGAACAAATCTCGAAATTATATGTTGAAAAACCCGAAAAGCTTTACGAATATGCAGATAAACTTGAGCAGGGATTAAAAACTTTGGATATCGTCACTTTAAATACAGACGAACCCGTTTTTGAGAACGATTATATAACTAATGCTATTAAAACATGGTCTGAACAGTTTGACAATAGCCAAGGTGGTATGAATAGAGCTCCAAAATTCATGATGCCTAATAATTATCATTTTTTATTAAGGTATGCTTATCAAACTGAAGATAAAAAACTACAAGACTATGTTAATTTAACACTCAAAAAGATGGCCTATGGCGGTGTTTTTGATCAAATTGGTGGCGGTTTCTCAAGGTATTCCGTAGATGCAAAATGGCATGTCCCTCATTTCGAAAAAATGCTTTATGATAATGGGCAATTAGTCAGCTTATATTCTGATGCTTACCTCATTACTAAAAATGAATTGTATAAAGATATTGTCACAGAAACTTTAGATTATATAAAACAGGAGATGACTACCGAAAATGGGGCGTTTTACTCATCACTTGATGCAGATAGTAATACTCCAGAAGGCGAATTAGAAGAAGGTGCTTTTTATGTTTGGCAAAAAGACAGTTTAAAAACTATTTTAAAAAATGATTATGAACTGTTTTCAGATTATTATAATGTTAATAGTTATGGTCTTTGGGAACACTATAATTATGTTTTAATTAGAAAGGATGATGATGAAAAAATTATTAAGAAACATAATTTAACAAAAGAGCTTTTAGCCGAAAAGAAAAAACATTGGAAACAAATTTTAACAACTATTCGTGATAAACGTTCTAAACCACGTTTAGATGATAAAACACTCACCTCCTGGAATGCTTTGATGCTTAAAGGATATATTGATGCTTACAGAGTTTTTGGTGATGCTTCTTATTTAGCTTCCGCTGAAAAAAACGCCGATTTTATAATTAACAACCAATTGCGAGAAGATGGTGGTTTAGACCATAATTACAAAAATGGAAAAAGTAATATTAATGGTTATTTAGAAGATTATGCCACAACTATTGATGCCTTTTTAGCACTTTATGAAAACACACTAAATGAAACATGGCTTACTACTGCAAGAGATTTAGCTAATTATACTTTCGATCATTTTTTTAATAATGAAAGTATAATGTTTTATTTCACGTCTGATGAAGATGCATCTTTAGTTTCCAGAAGCATTGAATATCGAGATAATGTTATTCCTGCGAGTAATTCTATTATGGCCAAAAACCTTTTTAAACTATCTCATTATTTTGACAACACACATTATAGTAAAACAGCTATAAGTATGTTAAACAATGTAAAACCTGAAATGCAAGCATACCCATCGGGTTATTCAAACTGGTTGGATTTAATGTTAAACTATACAAATCCGTACTATGAGGTTGCCATCGTTGGAAAAGACGCAAAAAAGAAAATTGCTGAATTAAACGAAACGTATATTCCTAATAAACTTATTGCTGGGAGCACTTCTGATAATAATTTACCTTTATTAGAAAATAGATATAGTCCAAATAACACGCTAATCTACGTTTGTGTAAATAAGGCTTGCAAACTCCCTGTTTCTGAAGTTGATAAAGCCGTAACACTATTAAAAGAATGACATTTTTAACCATCTTATTAATTGCGATAGTTGTTTTTGAGCATGTTTATTTTCTTGTTTTAGAAATGTTTTTGTGGACGAAACCAAAAGGCATAAAAGCTTTTGGATTAAAATCTAAAGAATTCGCTGAAGAAACCAGAGTTTTAGCTGCAAATCAAGGTTTGTATAATGGTTTTTTGGCAGCTGGACTCATTTTTTCCATCGTTCAGAAAGACATATCACTTGCTGTTTTTTTTCTTATTTGTGTGACTATAGCAGGCATCTATGGGTCTTACTCAACAAAGAAAATAAAACTATTTTATATCCAGGCTATTCCAGCTTTACTTGCCTTAGTGAGTTTATTTTTTCAATAGGAGTTTATAAAAGAATTTTATAATTTTAAATAATGACTAACTTTTTAAAAAATTATGAATTTAGAAAATATTGAAGTAGAAAAATGGCTTGACCTGGCTTTAGAATATGGGCTTAATATTTTAGGTGCTATTGTTATATGGATTGTTGGCTCATGGGTAATCAAAAAACTTATGAAAGGCACTAAAAAAGTCATGTTAAAACAAAATTATGAGGAAAGCCTTCAAAAGTTTTTATTAAATCTATTAGGTTGGATTTTAAAAATCATTTTGATTATTGTTGTTCTCGGGACTGTTGGTGTAGAAACCACATCATTTGCAGCTATTTTAGCTGCTGCTGGTTTGGCAATAGGTATGGCACTACAAGGTTCTTTGGGTAATTTTGCTGGTGGTGTTTTAATTATGATTTTTAAACCTTTTAAAATTGGTGACTTAATTGAAGCTCAGGGTGAATTAGGAGTAGTTAAAGAAATTGAAATTTTTACAACTAAATTAACAGGACTATCTAATAGAGAAATTATAATTCCTAACGGCTCCCTATCTAATGGAAATATTATAAACTACACGACTGAAGGAACCCGTCGTGTTGATTTGGTTTTTGGTGTGGGTTATGACTCCGATATCAAGAAAACTAAAGATGTTTTAATGGGAGTTTTGACTGCTCATTCAAAAGTCTTAAAAGATCCAGCACCTGCTGTAACAGTACTTGAATTAGCTGATAGTTCGGTAAATTTTGCTGTAAGACCTTGGTGTAAAACTGAATATTATTGGGATGTTTATTTTGACATTACAGAACAAGTTAAAGAAGCTCTTGATGCAGCTGGTATAGAAATTCCATACCCTCATCAAGTTGAAATACAGAAAAAAGGATAATAAACCTGATTATGCGAAAACACAGACTAGACCTGTCAGGTTTTAAAAACCTGACAGGTCTTTCTTATTTCTGTGATTTTAAAGCCACAAAATCTTTTAAATAATAAGGTTCAAAATAAGCGACATCTTCTATGTCACTTATTTTGTATTTATTATAAGCTAAATGACTCATTTCATTTGCTGATGGTAATTTACCATCAATAAAAACAGCGTTTGGGTGCTTGATTAATGTTTTTGCTTTTTCAACACCATTTCCAATAAAGGAAACGTTTCCTTTGTCTAAATAATCTTCAAAAGAACTTTCATCCAAAATTTGCGCTTCTGTTTCTCTTATTTGATTATAATCAGCATCAAAGACAGCAGAATATACTTCCATTCTTCTAGCATCTAGCATAGCAACAATAACACCATCATCGCATTTAACCTGATGTGCTAAAGCCTCTAAAGTTGAAACAGAAATTAAAGGCTTATCTAAAGCAAAACAAAGCCCTTTTGCTGCCGAAACTCCAATTCTTAACCCAGTATAAGATCCTGGACCTTTGCTTACCGCAATAGCTTCTACATCTTCTGATGGAACTTTGGCTTCCTTTAATACCTCATCAATATAAATATGAAGTCTTTCGGCATGCGAATAATTTTTATCGTAATCTTCTTTTAAAACGACTGTTTTTCCTTCTTTTGAAAGTGATACCGAACAGTTGGTTGTTGCTGTTTCTATATTGAGAATATATGTGCTCATTTTTATTTTTTAGGTCAAAAAGTTACTTAGGGCTTCTAAAAAGTTCACTTGGATGTCATTCTGAGGAGCACCCGAGTGCGACGTGAGAATCTGTTTGTATTTTATTTCAATTAAGTTTAACAGATTGCCACAGTCGTTCCTCCTTCGCAATGACATCCAAGTGAACTTTTTATACCTCAACTATTTTCAACTAATCAGTTAAAGATTTTCCTGTGTAAAAGTCTAAAACTTTTGTCTTAAAAACAAAATTATACTTAGCATTAATTAAAGATGCTTGAGCATTTATTAACCGGTTTCTAATTTGTTCAAAATCGAAAGAATTTATAACTCCTAAACTATATCGCTCTTGTGCATTTAATAAAGCATCTTGTTGTAGTTTAACCGATGATTCTGAAGCTAAATACTGATTTAAAGCCGCCTTAGCATCTGCAAAAGCTTGTTCAATATTAGACCTAAGTGTTTGCTTTTCTTCCTCTAATCTAAGTTGACTCTTCTCTTTATTTATTCTGGCTTTACTAACATTTGATTTATTTTTAAATCCACTAAAAATTGGAACACTGAGACTAAACCCAAAATTATAACCTAAATTATCTTCCAACTGTTGACCAAATCCGTTTGGAACAAATATTAAAGCATCATCATTAGGATCATTAGGATCGTTTATTTGAACTTCAGGTCTTACATCTTCTTGTCCTTGACTATGCTGATAAGAAGTTCCCAACCCTGCACTAAAACTTAAAGATGGTAAAAAAGCACTTTTAGAAATTTCGATTGACAAATCTGAATTATCTATATCTAAATTAGCCCTTTTTATTTCAGGACGTTTAGTTTCCGCGATGTTATAAATATCATCCGAATTATCGTATGCTATAGCTAATGATGACACTTCTAAAATAATATCTTCAACATCAAACCCTTTATGCGCAATCTGTAATAACTGCGCTAAATTTAATAAAGATAAGTTTACACTATTTTGAGCATTTACTAATCGTTCATTATCTGTCGCCAATTGCGCCTCTACTTCTAATATTGTTGACCTTGCTCTAACTCCTGAATCAACAAAAGCTCTTGCTTGATTTATCTGTTTTTGCGTAATCTCTATCTGTTCTATAGCGACCTTTAAATTCTCCTTGTTTAGTAAAATATTTAAATAAGCATTAGCAATATTAAGAGAGATATTATCAATTAATATAGACAATTGTATTTGACTAGATTTTAAACCGAGTTTAGACTGTTTATATATATTCGTATTTCTAAACCCATTAAATATTGTAACACCAGTCCCCATACTAAAACTATTCCCTCTACTGTCCCTAGAGATACGTCCTCCATTTTGATCTATAAAAGACCCGAAATTATAACTTTGCGATGCAGATCCACTAACAGTAGGAAGAAAATTTCCTCTTGCATCAATAATATCTTGCTCAGCCGTTTCTGCATCAAATTTTGCTTGCTTAATGGAAAGATTATTCTCTATAGCATAATTCACACATTCTCGTAGTGACCATTTTTTGTCTTGTGCTGAAATAGATAAGCACATCACCATGAATACTGAAATTAAAAAATAACTTTTCATTTTAGCTTTCTTAAAATTAATCATTATCTTCTTCTTCATCTTCGTTATCTTTTGACGCTTTGTTCCATACTTTAACTTTGTCTCCTTCTTTTACACCTTCGGTAATTTCAACATTAATACCATCAGAAAGACCAAGCTTAACATTCTCTTTTTTAAACTTATTATCGCCATTTAATATTTCGACAAAAGGCTTCTCTGTAATTCTGTTATATTGAAGTAATGCTTCTCTAATGGCTAAAACACTATCCTTGCTTTCAATATCTATTTCTGCATTTGCACTATAGCCAGCTCTTACATTTGTAATTGAATCTATGGTTACATTTGCTTTAATTGTAAATTGAACAGCTCCATTTTCTTCCTTTCCTTTAGGTGCTACAAATGTTAGTTTTGCTGGAAATTCTTTATCATTAATGGCTCCAAGAACCACCTTTATTTCTTTACCTTCTTCTAGCTTACCTACTTCTGCTTCATCAACTTTACCTTCAAAAATCATAAGACTCATGTCTGCAATGGTTGCAATGGTTGTCCCCGCATTAAAATTATTACTCTGGATAACCTGATCGCCTTCTCGAACAGGAATTTCTAAAATAGTTCCTGCTATTTGTGCTATAATATTTGTATTGGCAGAATTACCTCCAGAAATAGATCCTCTCTTAATAATTTGATAATCGTTTTGTGATTGCGCAAGTGATTCCTTTGCTTGATTGTATGATAGTTCGCTGTTTTCGAAATCCTGGGTAGAAATAACCCCTTTATCAAATAATGCTTTATTTCTATTGTATAATACTTTGGTGTTATCAAAAGATAATCTTGCAGATGCTATTCTACTTTTTGCACTTACTAGACTTTGTTCATTAGGCACGACTCTAATTTTAGCTATTAAATCTCCTTTTTTTACAATGTCTCCCTCTTCAACTAGTATTTTATCTACAATTCCTGAAATTTGTGGTTTTAATTCAACCTCTTCTTCAGGATTTAATTTACCTGTTGCTACTGCCTTTGTATTAATAGATGTATAAAATGGTTCTTCAACCTTATAGTCCACAACATCTTTAGAGTTCGCATCTTTAAAGTATTTTAATACCCATGCTAATAGTATAATGGCTACTATTATTAAAATAATTTTTACTGTCTTGTTCATTTTTTTGATTGTTTATTCTTCTCTTAATGCTTCTATTGGTTTTATACTAGTTGCTTTAAATGCAGGAATTAACCCGATTAAAGTTCCTAAAATCACTAATATTATTAATGCTACAAATACAACAGCTATTGATACGGATGCATTTACAAGAGACGCCTCTGCACCCTGGCCATAAAGTGTATCTATTAAAATTAAAATCCACCCTCCTGATATGATTCCTATAACTCCTGCCATTAATGTTAAGAAAACCGCTTCAACCACTATTTGTCTTTTAATTTCAAAAGGTGTTGCTCCTAAGGCTCTTCTTACCCCAATTTCTTTAGTTCGTTCTTTAATAGTTATAAGCAAAATATTACCTATAGCAAATACACCTGCTATTAATGTAGCGATACCAACAAACCAAGTTAAAAATTGCATCCCTGTTAAAAACCCCGTTATTTTCGCAAACTCCTTACCTAAATTAAAACTACCAAAAGCACGATTATCTTTAGGGTGAATTCTATTCAAATTCTTGAGTAATAATTTGGCATCGGCTTCTATTTGTTTAATATCATATTCTGGCTTTCCTGTTATCATCATCCAACCTATCTCATCACCTTGATTATATATTTGTTGAAACGTAGTAAATGGAATATGCATGTCTGTTGATGGTCCCATATTTACATTACCATTCTTAAATATGCCAATAACCTTAAAACTCATGCCATTAATTTGCACATACTCTCCAATAGCATTTTCATCTTTTTCAAATAATTGTTTGTATGTATCTTCAGATAATAGCACCACTTTTTTATCAAAATCAATATCATTTTGATTGATAAACCTTCCGTGAATCAGTTTTTTCTTTTGTACTTGATCTAGCAAAGGATAATCGCCTGCCATTTGAAAACTGCCTGAAAGAAATTTTCGAACTACTGTTGCCTGATTCTGGTTTCTTGGTACAACAAACTCGATTCCTTCAACGTTTTTCTCTACTTTTTTTGCGTCTGTTAATGATAGTCTAACTTTTCGACCTTCTTGAAATCCCTTAAATGGTTTACTTGTACTTTGCCCCCAAACAAAAACACTATTGGTTGCAAAATCACCAAACAAACGATTAAAACTATTTTCTAAACCTCTTGCAGAACCTAATAGAACGATTAATAGTAATATTCCCCACCAAACTCCTACCATTGTTAAAACAGACCTTAGTTTGTTTTTATTAAAGCTGTCGAAAACTTCTTGCCATGTATCTCTATCAAATAAAAACTTAAACATATTAATCGTTTCTTAATGCTACAATGGGTTTTATTCTTGATGCTCGTTTCGCAGGAAAGTAGCCTGCAAAGGCTCCTGCAATTATTAAGGTAATAGTTGCCCCAACTACTAAACTAGTACTCACTGAAGGGTCTTTTATAAAATATGTTTTTAGGCTAGGCCCAATCCATTCCAGTACACCCATTCCAATCAATAGACCTATGTATCCTGCAATTGCAGTTATGATAATGCATTCTATTAAAATAATCGAAACAATAGACCTCGGAGATGCTCCTAATGCCTTACGAATCCCAATTTCCTTAGTACGTTCTTTTACGATAAAGATCATAATATTGCTGATTCCCACAATACCTGCTATAAGTGTTCCAGAACCTATTATGAAAATAATAATCCCAAGAATAAAACTGAATTGTTGAACATTTTTAGAAGCTTCAGCCATATTTCGAACTCTTATTGCCCGCTGATCATTTTTCGCTACCGAAAAACGCTCCTTCATTTTTTTCTTAATCTGGTTTCCAAAAGCCAATGCCTGATCATAATTCATTTCCGGGTTATAGGTTAGATTTATTTGGTTTATATAATCGTTATTACCATAAATATGCTGTGCTGTAGAAATTGGCATATAAATTAAACGTTCTTCATTATCACCACCGTCATCTGTAAAAACACCAACAACCTTGTATTGAATTCCACTAAGGTTAATATACTTACCTAAGGCTGTTGTTTTTAAGAATAGATCTTCTTCTACTAATCTACCTATAACAACAACTTTGGTTCTATTTTTTAAATCATTCTGATTGATGTACCTCCCTTCTTTTATCATAGTTTTTTCCAAAAACTGATGATCTGGATGGACCGCTCTTAAATTATAGTTATTTTGTTCATTTCGATATGATGCTTGAGCATTTCTATAAAGACGAGCAGTAATAAACTCTACTTTATTTCCAAATTCCTCTTTTACATAATCAAAATCTTTATTTCTAAACTTAATAGCCCTACCTGCTTGTAAACCTTTGTGAGCTTTGGTTGTTCTACCTGAGTTTATAAAAATTGAATTTGTAGCGTCATCTTTAAAGGCCTCGGCAAATGTATTTTGTAGACCATTTGAAATACCAAAAAGAATGGCGAACAATAATATCGCAAATGTTACCGTAAAACCAGACAGTAAACTTCTGGTTCTGTTCATATTAATACTTTGAAATATTTCCCGCCAAAGGTCTAAATCAAACATACTGTTCTGCCCTTACCTGTTCTATCTTTTTGTCTTCCATTATAATACCATCTCGCAAACGAACTATACGTTTACACATATTAGCTATGTCCTCTTCGTGTGTTACCATTAAAATAGTTTTACCTTCGTCGTTTAACTTTTGGATAAACGCCATGATTTCATAAGATGTTTTTGTATCCAATGCTCCAGTTGGTTCATCTGCTAATAACAACTTGGGGTTTGCTGCTAAGGCCCTGGCTATAGCTACACGCTGATTTTGACCTCCAGAAAGTTCTTTTGGTAAATGATTTGCCCAATCGGCTAAGCCCACCTTTTCTAAATGAAACATGGCTCTTTCCTGACGTTCTTTACGTTTCATTCCTTGATAGTATAGAGGTAGTGCTACATTTTCCAGAGCATTCTTATAATTGATAAGATTGAAAGACTGAAAAATGAATCCTAAAAATTTGTTTCTATATACAGCTGCTTTTTTTTCGGTAAGATCTTTTATTGGTAAACCATCTAGAATATAATCGCCAGAATCGGCTTCGTCTAACATACCTATAATATTAAGTAATGTAGATTTACCTGAACCCGAAGACCCCATGATTGCTACCATTTCTCCTTCTTCAACTTGAAGGTCTATACCTTTTAAAACATGTAAACTAGAATCTCCTATTGGATAGGATTTGTGCAGCTGATTAATTTTTAACATTTCTTGATTGATTAGAGTAAGCTATTAAGCTTTACAGTTAGACTTCAAAGACAAAGAAATGTTACAAAAATTGTTCCGAAAAGTTTTTATTATTTTTTTAACGTATTGTATTTCTTATAAATAAAGTACCCTAATCCTCCCATAAGGATGTATGGAATTGCCATTAAATATACGATACCATCATTAATACCTTCTGCTGCTGTTTGTCCTTCTTCACTTTCTAAAACAGCACGACACATAGCACATTGGGCATTTGTTTCAAGAAACAAGAGAAACCAGAAAAGAAAAAAAAGAATTTTTTGTTTCATATTTTACATTTATAACTTATTACATCTCTTAAGTACAAGTCGCTAAGGACAACACTAAAGTAAAGTTTTACAGATCCCACTAAAAAGCGGGATTAATTCAACCAGCTACTTTAAGTTCGCAGTACCTGCTTCTTGAAGTAGGGTTTCAATTCATTGATTTACAGATCCCGCCTTTAAGCGGGATTAATTCAACCAGCTACTTCAAGTTCGCAGTACCTGCTTCTTGAAGTAGGGTTTCAATTCATTGATTTACAGATCCCGCCTTTAAGCGGGATTAATTCAACCAGCTACTTCAAGTTCGCAGTACCTGCTTCTTGAAGTAGGGTTTCAATTCATTGATTTACAGATCCCGCCTTTAAGCGGGATTAATTCAACTAGCTACTTCAAGTTCGCAGTACCTGCTTCTTGAAGTAGGGTTTCAATTCATTGATTTACAGATCCCGCCTTTAAGCGGGATTAATTCAACTAGCTACTTCAAGTTCGCAGTACCTGCTTCTTGAAGTAGGGTTTCATTAATAATACGGTGAAATCATTATATAAACTATCACTCCAGTTATGGCTACGTATAACCATAACGGAAATGTTATTTTTGCTATTTTTTTATGTTTCTCGATATTATTCGTAATTGCTCTCACATAGGTAATTAGTACAAATGGAATAACAATGATCGACAATAAAATGTGTGTTAGCAATATAAAATAGTAGATATATTTAATAGCGCCTTCGCCTCCAAACTTAGTAGAATCACTAGTCATATGATAGGCTACATACATCGCTAAGAATGATACTGAAAGCATGATGGCAAACTTCATTAATTTTTCATGTGTGGCTCTATTTCCTTTTTTAATTTGAAATACAGCAAACATTAAAACCAATGCCGTTACTCCATTTATTGATGCATAAATTGGTGGTAAAAATGTTAGTGGTTCAACATTTGGAATTTTCACCCCAAATAAAATAGCTACAACAATTGGTATTAATACGGATAATACTACTATTAATTTATTATATTTTTTATCGTCTATAATTTCTTTTTCTCTACTCATTGTATTTTTGATTTATATGATTCTGACACTTCGACTTGTTTCAACTACACTCATCACAAGCCATTCAGAATAATGGTTTTTCAAACATATGCCATTGTGAGGACGAAAGGACGTAACAATCTGCTAAATAAAAACTAAACAATATCTTTTTGTTTCAATTTAAAAGATTCTCACGTTTCCGCTGTACTCATTACAAGCCATTTTAAATAACACTGCTCCTTAAACAAAAGAAACTGCTATGTCATTCAGAAGGAGGCACGACTGAAGAATCTAAGTAACATGAAACAGAAAGATTCTTCGCTGCGCTCTGAATGAATGACATCAATTATTCAATTCATTAAGCAACTTTTTGATATCTTCTTTTAATGCACTAATTTCTTCTTTTACACCCTCATCATCAACTTGTTCAGCCTCGGAAACAATACCTCTATAATAAATAATAGGGTTACCAAAATTATCTTTCCTCGATCGAATGAATCCGTTTTTATCAATTAAAGCGAAATTACCTGAATGCTCAAAACCACCTAATACATCTTCTTCTTCGGCAGTGTATAAATTGAATCCTTTATTTGATAGTTCATAAATGGTTTCTTTATCTCCTGTCATTAAATGCCAATTAGGATTTGTAACACCATATTTATCGGCATAGACTTTAAGAATTTCTGGTGTATCATAGTCTGGGTTTATAGTGAATGATGCGACACCAAAATCATTAAAATCTTTAAAGGTATTTTGAATTTGAATTAGGTTCTCATTCATTCTAGGACAAATAGTCGGGCATGTTGTAAAAAAGAATTCTACAATATAAACCTTGCCTTCATAATCTTTATTAGTTATCGTTTTTCCATATTGATTTGTAAAAGAAAAAGCTGGTACTTTTTTGGGTTCACCATTTATTTCGATAAAAGCTAAATCTGATGTGCTTGACTTTTTATCATTTGCAAAATCACTTCTGCTTTCATTTCTAATAATGTCTTTATTAGAAATTCTGTCTACAATTTTGGGGATGAAAATAATACCAAAAACCAAGATGATAAATGCAATTCCTATATATGAATAATTCGTTTTTTTACTCATCTTTTATATTTTACAGATTAGGTTTTGCACTTCGACTGCGCTCAGTGTGGCACGCTCAACCTAACAGTTTTTTAATTTAATTAGTAGCTGTTTCTTTTAAATCGCTTGCCCTTCTTGTATCAGAATTGAACTCTCCTTTTCTTTTTTGTCTATATTCAGTAAATAAAATACGCATGTCCTCGCTCATTTTATTTTTTATTTCTGCTACTTCAATACAATCATAAGAATTTAAACCATAAACAGACCTTTTCTTTTCTAGTTCATTATCTGTTCTATCGTCAATGCGCCCACGTTGATTTAAATCTTTATCAACAATAAACACATGATCTGTGTCTAAACTTTCAGAAAGATCTACTTTACTTTTTAAACTAAAAAACAGCTTCTGAATGTTACTAGATTCTCCAAAGATAAAATGCCAAAACCTTAAATCTTCATACACGCTAATCTCTGCTTTAAGTTTTTGAACAGCATCTTCTGTTCCTTTTGGCATGACTATGACTATTTGAAATCGTTTAAAACCTTTAAACTTGTCATAGACCAGCTCTTTTAAATTAGATGCAGTCGTGGCTTTATTTAAAGGGTTATTGCCAAAAAAGCCTAAAACTGTAATGTGATCTTTTAAAAGTATTTGTTCTTCTGAATCTGAAGAAAATTGTTGTAAATCTAAAACCGATTCGTTCACTATATCTAATGGTGTATAGTTATGAGTCGCAGGATATAAGAACAATAAAAATGTTACGGGAAGAAAAAACAAAATCCCTAAAACCACATACCGACTTACTTTTTTATAATCCATTAAATAAAAAATATAATGTTTGCAAAAATAAAAAAAGACGGTTTAAAACCGTCTTTATATCTCTATTTTAACACTTGGTCTGCGCTCAATACAAGCTCAAACAAATTAATTAAAAATCTCTTTTTATAAATCCATCCTTATATACGTCGAACACGTAACCGCCTTCTTGTAATAAAATAAATATTAGATATAGAATTAAGAATATCGCAGTCCAGACAACCATACGTCTTAAAGATTTTAATTCGTCACGCATATGCATGAAATCCCAAGTAATATAATATGCTTTTACAATCGTTAAAATAATGAATATCCAGTTTAGGGCTTTCATTCCTAAAACTTGTCCCATTAAACTTTCTGGTTTCAAAATACCTAATACAACCTCTACGGCTGTTACAATAGTAAGAAAGATCAAAACACCCCAAATTTTCTGAGTATTTGATTTAAACTTAACTAAACCTCTAAATATTGCTAATTTATGTTCGTGTGCCATTTTTTAATGCTTTTTTAGATTTCCTTTTCAAGGAAATGAAAAATATAATTTTCTATAATTAAACCAGGTAAAAGAATGTAAATACAAATACCCAAACTAAATCTACAAAGTGCCAGTATAACCCCACTTTTTCTACCATTTCATAGTTTTTACGTCTCTCGTAAGTTCCTAAAATCACATTAAAGAAAATAATGATGTTTATAATAACTCCAGAAAATACGTGGAAACCGTGAAAACCAGTTATAAAGAAAAAGAAGTCTGCAAATAAAGGTGAACCGTATTCATTAACATGTAAATTAGCACCTTCAACAACAACTTTTCCGTTGTTCTTTATCTGTTTTAACGACTCGGCTCTAGACAAAATAGTTTTTTCACCTGCTTCATTAATTATCTGCGTTCTTACTAAAACATTATCGTGAGCTTCTAAACCATGCATAACTTCCTCAACAGTATATGTTGGCAAAGTTCCTTCAGAAACAAACCATAAACCACTTTTACGCTCATGTTGTGTTCTGTCTGCATGTGGTTCGGCTACAACAAAATCTCTTAATGCGACTCTATGTCCTTCTGTATCTACAAACTGTAAAATATTACCTCCTTTAGTTTGTACAGCTCCATAATCCCCTTTAATAAATGTTCCCCATTCCCAAGCTTGAGAGCCTACGAATATTAAACCACCAATAATGGTTAAAAACATATAAATAGTAACTTTTGCTTTATTTAAATGATGGCCAGCATCTACCGCTAGTACCATCGTTACAGATGACATAATAAGAATAAACGTCATAAAAGCCACATAATACATTGGTGCATTTACACCATGTAAAAAAGGGAAGTGCGTAAACACTTCATCGGCTATTGGCCATGAATCAATAAATTTAAATCTTGAAAACCCATAGGCTGCTAAAAACCCAGAGAATGTTAAAGCATCCGAAACGATGAAAAACCACATCATCATTTTACCATAACTTGCATTTAGAGGCTTTGTTGCTCCTCCCCAAGTTTTACCTTCTGTTCCAGTATTTACAACTGTAGTACTCATATATAATGGTTGTTTTTTAAAAGTTGCACAAAAATAATCAATTTATTCATCTAATAAAACATCCAACACTAAATTATACATACTTCAAAAAAAAGCTACTTTGGATGTTACATGAGACCATTAGAAATCGATAAAAATCATCGAATGAAATATAAAAACAAAAAGAGATAAACCCATAGTATATCTATAAAATGCCAAAAGGTTGCTGCGAGTTCTAAGCCAAGCATTTTCGTTGCATCATACTTTTGTTTAAAATGATTATAAATTACTACCAACAAACAAATTAACCCAACAACCACGTGCAAAATATGCACAATGGCTATTAAATAAATGTAAGACATCGTTACGTTACTGGTCGGTCCAGTAAAATTATAACCTAAATCTATAATTTGTTGAAAGCCTGAAAATTGATTAAAAATAAAAATAACTCCTAAAATAAGTGTTACAAATAACCAAAGTGTCGTCATACTTCTATTTCCACTTTTTAAAGCTTTTTTAGCTAAAATGAAAGATATACTACTAATAACTATCACCACGGTACTTATTAAAAAAGCATTAGGCAATACAAAATCTTTTAACCAATCTGGTCTGGAGCTACTTACAATAAAAGCACTTGTCCATCCCATAAAAGACATAATTAGTGAAATGATACCAAACCAAAGCATCATTTTTTTTGCTCTGTTATTTTTCTCTTCTTGCGTTCCTTGAGTTAAATCCATGGTTATCTTATAAATTTATCTATTACATACACTATTTGTACAAGTGTTATATAGGAAACACTAGCAAGCATGAGTTGTTTTGCTGCTTTTTCAGTCATTTCTTTAAATAACCGAATGGCATAATACAACATGCCTAATCCTAAACTAAAAACTAATATGGCTGCAACAATTGATAGCTGTAATTTTCCTGTAAATCCAAATACTGGTATAATAGACACTAGTAATGTCCAAATGGTATACATAACAGTTTGTACCGCCGTTCCTTTATCTTGCTTTCCTGTTGGCAGCATAAAGAACCCTCCTTTTTTATAATCATCAAACAAAAACCAACCAATTGCCCAAAAGTGAGGGAATTGCCAAAAAAACTGTAAAGCGAATAAGGTGCCTGGTTCTATCCCAAAATCGTCTGTAGCGGCCACCCATCCTAACATAAAAGGAATGGCTCCCGGAATAGCGCCCACGAAAACAGCCAGCGGTGTTTTAGTTTTTAAAGGGGTGTATACACAGGTATATAAAAATATTGAAATAGCACCAAACATGGCCGTTTGCTTGTTGATGGTGTATAGAATAATAACACCTAATAAAGTAAAAAGAGAAGCTATAATGAATGCCGTGGTTACAGACATCCTCCCAGCTGGAATAGGCCTATTCTGAGTACGCTTCATTAAGGTGTCCAGGTCTTTTTCAATAATTTGATTAAAAGCATTCGATGCTCCTACCATAAAATAGCCTCCAAAGGCTAATAGTATTAACGTTTTAAAATCGACAGTATCAACCCCTAATAAATAACCTGCCAATGATGAAAAAACCACACTTAATGCTAACCGCATTTTAGTGATCTCTTTAAAATCTGAAATGACAGAAGGTGCTGCTAATGAAGATTTTGAATTGCTCAATATTATATTTGCTCTATGGTTTTTAATTGCGAGTGCAAATATACTCTATAAAAGCATTTTGAGCAATGGTAAGCGTATTTTTAATATCTTTTATCCAACAACCTCATTTTTAATTCAATTTTATGTAGCTATTAAAATTATTGGTATTATTTTTTTCAAGATTGTATTAAGTGATTTGAGATAGCATATAGATTTTCAAAATCTACATGAACAACTATATATCAGCAATATAAAAGTACATGAAAAATTTATTCGAGAAGGATAAAAACTTTCCTAAGAAGGATTAGCAGCTCGGAGAGAAGAAAGGGGTAAACATTCAATGAAGCAATGTTTAAAATAAAGAAGCATCAAACTCAAAGTAATACCAAACTTTTAAGTTTAATTTATAAGATTCCTGCCTTCGCAGGAACTAGAAATCAAAATACCAATTAAACAGATCGGTTCTGATTCCAAAATTAAACCAAACCGTGTTGCTTTTAAAGGTTGCTGTAGTTTCTGCCTCTGGATTAAAATCTCTAAAACTAATATCTGCAAACACCTTTAAGTTGGATGCTGGATTAATAAGATAACCTGCTTGTAAATTACCGTTAAAAGTTTTGGTTTTTATACCTTGCCCTACTTCAACACCAGTATCAAAAGGTCTATCATTATAATCTCTATAGATATCCCCTCCGTAACTAAAATTATCTGTTCCATCGTTAAAATCTAATCCGCGTATGCCATAAATAAGTTTTGCATCGGCAAACCAACGTTTGTAACGGTAACGTCCAATTAAAATAGCTTCACTGAAATTTGCACCCCATAAATGCGCCATCGATTGATTATTATGAGCATAATTTAGTACTATGGTGTTATGTGAATACGTATAGGGTCTTATCCTGTTGTATTCAAATTGTAATAATAAATTATCAACCTTAAATGCATTAAAATATTTAACCCCCAATTGGTAACCAAACTTATTTTTCCAACTTTTTTCACCTGCTTTAACATCACTAAGTGAAAACTCATCTAAAATGAATTGACCATATATATTTATGTTATCATTCCATTTATATTTGGCCGATGCACCAAGAAGTGCGTTCCCTGCTCCCTGTCCTGTTTCAAACTCTATGGCTCTATAAAAGATAATAGGATTTATATAATTTATATCGAAACCTCTATCATTAGAGTTTGTCCAAAGTACCGATTCAAATAATCCAACATTTAATCGTTTGGATACATTCCAACTTAAATAATGGTTTGCAATATACTTAGTTAAAAATGCTTTATCGGCTACAACTTCGGGTCTTACATCTTTTAACCACATCCAAGTGCTGGTATATTTTATTTTCCAAAACTTGGTGTTTAATTTTAAAAATGGATGTGGACTTGTTACATCGCTAAGTAACAATGACCGATACCCATCACCTATAAAATTTTTACCATGTCCAAATTGAACATTTATAAATTTTGCCGGTGAATAGGACAAATAAGCTTCTGCTACTGGATAATCGTAAGAATCTGTTTTAAAGCGCTTGGCAATACCACGACCTGGAATAATGGCTGGATCTGGACCAAAGGCTTTTAAGCTTTCTGCATATTGATTTACATATTGAGCAAATCTACCTTGACTTTCAAATACTGACGTATAAAAATTAAACTTTTTCCCTAAACCTCCTTGAATTAGAATACCTCTTGTATTATTGTATGTGGAACTAAAATCAGCATCGGTATCTTTACCCACTTGTAAATCGAATATTGGATCGACTGTAAACCAATAATCTTTACCTTGTAATTGTACTAAATGTTCATTCCAAAGTTTTCTTCCTGCCCAAGTATCTGTTTCTTTTTTTAATTTTTCTTTTTCGGCCTTAAAATCGTAGTATTTAGAAACTTCATCGTACATAAATGGTTTTGAAGCCGTATGACTATTAGTTCCCACAAGATTAATACTTCTATCAAATCTTGAATAGTCGCTATGTGTAAACTGGATGTTTAATTGGCTGTTATAGGCTTTATCTTCAAAAGCTTTTAAATCGGCATTAACATTATCAAATTCTGCTTTCGATTGCTGTTCTAGTTTAGATATGTCATTTTCTTTTGCTAAGTCCTGTGTTTTAATTGCTTGATTAACTATAGGAATCTTTATAGGCAACGAATATTGTTTATACGTTTTTCTACTATTATAAGTAGCTGGTTTTATTTTTGGTAAGGTTGAAAATACGCGTTTGGTTTCTTCCTTTAATTCCTTGTAAATAGCATCAATGTAAATAACCCTAAATTGTCCTGTGGTATCTACTTCAAAAAGAACAACAACTTCTCCTTTATATTTTTCGTCATGTACTCTTTGAGGCTCCTTAAAATTCTTATAAATATGTTCAAATACATTTCTATCAAAACATTGCTGTAAAGAATCAATGGCAACATTTTCACAATTTGGAAAAACAGGCGGTTTTTCGGCTAAAAAGGTATCTTGTGAATAACTGTTATATTGAACTAAAAGTAGAAACAGTAGAATGAATCTCTTCATGAAAATAGGTTAATATTTATTTGTGCAGAAAGATACTATATTTTTTTAGATTGCTAATTCACAAAAAAGTTCTAATCTATTTCTAAATACTTACATCATTAATGTTCGAATAAGACATTAAGACCGCTTCAGTATTAGAAACGAGAACAAAGACTTGATAAATAATTAACTGATAAACAGAAATACAAACGAATTTTCTTTTCTGTAAACCAGAATGACCCTGAAACAATTTCAGGTCAAGAAAAAACCGCTATCTATAAAATGATAACGGTTCTAAGACTATTAAATTATGTATTACTAGTTATGTACATCAAATACTATTGGTAATGTATAAGTTACCCCTACATTTTTGTTTTGTTGTTTCGCTGGTGTCATTTCTGGGATAATGTTAATAATCCGTTTAGCTTCTTTTTCTAAACCAGGATGTGGGGCTCTAATTCTAATATCGGTAATCTTACCGTTTTTATCTATTTTAAATAAAGTACGTATAACTTGCCTTCCAGAAAGCCCAAATTCACTTCCCAAATCTGTATCAAATTTTCTTTGGATGAGTTTGTCTATTTTTTTCGACATACACTTTCGTCTTTCATCGTTCGATTTTTTCTTTTCACAACCAGGATAGATTGGTACTACTTGAACTAGGTTAACAGGTATAAATACCTCTACTGGCGGCTTATCTACTAAATTTATGTCGTCTGGGTCTATTGGTGGATTTGTGTTTACAATTGGATCTAATGGTTTATCTATCAAAGGGTCTATAGGAATATCGTTTGGTACTTCTACATAAGTATTCGATTGCTTTTTCTGTTTTTGCTCAATAGGTTCTTTAATAGTTGGAGGTTCAGGTTTTACTATTGGAATATCGATACTATAAGGCTCATCTAACGGAGGATCTCCACCATAAGTTGGAATAGTAGTTTCAAACTTCATCTCTAACAAGCCAAAGACTGCCAGTAGACATACAATTAACCCTATTTGAAAGTAAAGGGTTGTGTTTTTTTGTAAATTTGCATCATGCTTTTGTGATTTTTTCACGAGTTGCTCATTTTGCCGAATGAGTTCGTGAGTTTTCTTTTGATTACTCATAATAATTATAGTATAAATGTTAATATTATGATAAAAACACAATAAGCATACCAAAAAAAGAAATCCCGTTACAAATTTTGTAACGGGATTTTATATTTGGTTTCCCACTTTCGTGGGAATGACAATTTCAACGGAAACCTTGATGAAACATCATCAAGGAATTATTTCCAATTAATCTTGTACCTGGAAAATTATTGGTAATGAATATGGAACGTTTACAGGTTTTCCACGTTGTTTTCCTGGTTTCATTTTTGGCAATAGACCAATAACACGAGTTGCTTCTTTCTCTAAACCTGGGTGTGGTGCTCTTGCACGAATACCAGTAATATTACCTGTTTTATCTATTTTAAAAATTACATTGATACGCTGTCTTCCTGATAACCCTAAGTCACTAGCTAATTCTGTGTTGAATTTTCTATTAACAAATTGTGCTATTTTTTTAGACATACAATCTCTTTTCTTAGTATTGTTTTTCTCTTTCTCACATCCTGGAAAAACAGGTACATTTTCAATTACTGAAAATGGTACATCTATATCTTCCTCTACTTCTTCAACTTCTACTTCCTCTACCTCAACAATCTCAGTTTCTTGATCAACTTCTGTAGATTCTATAACTGTTTCCTCTATTTCAACTTCATCTTCAACAATCTCAATTACTTCTGGTGCAGCTGGAGGAGGAGGAGGAGGAGGAGGTGTTTGTATTTGTTCAGTAATTGGAATTTCTTCTTCCAATTCTTCATCCATATCGACCATTCCTATATCTGTATCAGACTTATCATATGTTTTATAATTAATAGCATAGTTTGTTAAAAATAACATTAATGCTAAACCAATAGCGAAGTAAAGTGAACTATTACGTCCAACATTAGCTTTGGGATTTTTTTTAGATTCCATAATTTATATCATTTATCAAGATTGCTAAAATAACTATTTATTTATAAAAAAAGCAAGTGTTTATGCGTTTTTAACGCTCAAATTACTTTTAAACCACATTACAACTGATGCTAATAAAGCACCAAGGGTATTCGCTACAGCATCATAAACATCCAAGCTTCTTGAAACTGTAATACTTCCCTGTAATACCTCAATAATTATACCAAAAAAAACAGAAAGGACAACAGCAAAAACTATGGCCTTTTTACTTTTTAATTTAAACGCGTACAAAAACGTATAAAACCATAAAATCGTTAAAACAAAATAGGCAAAAAAGTGAAATATCTTATCACCAAAGGAAATACCTATATCTGGAACGTTATTAAGCTTAATTAAACTAACTGTAATTAAAGCTAACGAATATATTATGGTTATTATAGGTGTTAACTTTTTAAGCACCTATCAATGCTTTGTAATCATCATCAGACATAAGTCCTTCTACTTGGGAAATATCTGAACATTTTACTTTTATCATCCAACCATCACCGTAAGGATCACTATTTACTTTTTCTGGTTCATCTTCTAAAGACTCATTAAATTCTATAATTTCACCAGATAATGGTAAAAACAAGTCTGATACCGTTTTAACTGCTTCAACTGTTCCAAAAATTTCTTCTGCATCCAATGTTTCATCAACAGTCTCTACTTCTACATATACAATATCTCCTAATTCACTTTGTGCAAAATCTGTAATACCAATAGTTGCAACATCACCTTCGATTTTGATCCATTCGTGATCTTTGGTGTATTTTAATTCTGATGGAATATTCATAGTATTAATTTAAATTCGTTTATTCAACAAATGTATTTATTCAAATCTTAAATTCAAATAGATTATCTAATAAAAAACATGGTGATTTCACTTATTTAAATGAAAAGTGACGTATAAATATTTTTCGTTAGAAATTACTTGTTTAATAGATCTGTTTTTAAGTAATACCATTTCTGATTTAAAAATACTCAAAAAACATTTTAGAGAATAAAGAATTAGCTGCGATAGATTTTATGAGTTTTGGGTTCAGTTGGTTAACCATTTCTGTAATTTTCTCCTGTAATCTTTC
>NZ_SRSO01000033.1 GCF_004791695.1 Flavivirga rizhaonensis
GTATAGGCGCCCCAATGTATGAAGATCCCGAATTTGGTCTTATTGAACCATTCAGGGTCCTTGTAGTTGGCTTTGATGGATTCCCAATTGGCCTCGAATTTTGGTTGTTTGGGTTCGGCGGTATCGCCGTTCCCGGTCTTTTCCATACAGGAAGTAAAGATTAGAGTGCCCAGAACGGACAGCTTGAAGAATTGATTTTTGATAGATTTCATTACTGATGGTTCATTAAAAAATATCCAGCTAAATTCGTATATAAATATGTGCAAGGGTTAACACATATGTTTTTTACAGTGCACTAAATGATTAAAATCTGTGCTGCCTGATTCAATTTTACAACAGGTACTAGGCTCCCCAATACCAACCCCATGATTTATTCGGAAATGATGTGCACAGTGCTGGGTTTACAGTTTTTAGATGCCATGTTTAGAGTGATGGCACCTTTTTCTTTTGTACTTTGTATATACACCAAAAGCTTTCCATTGTGGGTTCTGCTCGTTTTAGAATGTGATGGATGTTTCTTCATAACATTACTACCATTATCAAGTGCCAATAATTTGGCTGGTCCTTCCAGAGTGATACTAATAATTTGTTCCAGATGAGTAATAGGATTTCCATTATCATCAGTTAACTGTATTTCTATATGTACCACATCATAGGCATCAGACTTTAGTGTTTTTTTATCACATTTTGCTTCTAGTTGACTAGGGGACTTTGCGGTTTTTATTTCAAAAGCTATGGCATCATTACCACCCCCTACAACCCTTAAATTCCCTTCGATATATGGTACTATCCATTTGATGATATGGTCCTCATTATTTGCTAATTTTTTTGTTCCAAACGATGTATTATTAATAAATAGCTCAGCAGATTTACAGTTTGTGTACGTCTCAATTACAATGGTATCGCCTTTGGTATAATTCCAATGGGTATTAAAAGGTTGAAAACCCCATCTGCGTTTTTTCCATAAATTTGGTGTTTTGTCTACAGCGTTTCCATTTTTATTGATATATTCAGATTTACTTAATTCTATAGTAGTTGCGTAGATTTCCGGTTCTTCAGTATTCCATAGAGACTTAAACATATGCCACCTTGGAGTGGGAAATCCAGCAAAATCTATAAGACCACTATCGGAACCACGTTCTGTGACGTCTGATGTTTCCCCTAGATAAAAAATTCCAGTCCACAAAAATATTCCAGGAACAAAGGGATTATCTATTACAGATTTCCATTCTACATAATTTGCCCAGTTTTCTGTACCTAAAATCATTTTTTCAGGATAATTCCTGTGTCCGTAGTCATATACTGAAGCTCTATAACTATAGCCTACAACATCCAATGCATCTGTATAACCTGAAAAATGAGCAATAGTTGGGATAACTAGATTTGCGGTAACGGGTCTTGTCGTGTCTATGTCTTTAACCCATTTAGATAGACGTTGTGCTGTTTTTGCTAATTCGTATTTTTTTGCAGGATTGTTTTTAAAATTGGCCTTCATTTGATCTATGGTAATTGGAGGCTCGTCGTAATAATATTTTTTACCAGAATTGAAATAGCCACTTGATTTTGCATACCTAGGGTAGGTCCATTCGATCTCATTGCCTATGCTCCACATGATAACAGAAGGATGGTTTCTATCGCGCAAAACCATATCCTTTAAATCGCGTTCCGCCCATTCTTGAAAATGGGTAACATAACCTGTTGTAAGCGCATCTATGCCTTGCGAGTTATAATTTTTGCGTTTGTCTTTTGCATAATCAAATTCATCAAAGGCTTCATCTTGAACCAAAAGACCAAGTTCATCACATAAGTTTAAAAAATTTGATGAAGGCGGATTGTGTGCCGTTCTAATCGCATTAACGCCGCCTTTTTTTAATGTCATTATTCGTCTTCTCCAGACCGCATCTGGTACAGCAGTTCCAAGGGCTCCCGCATCATGATGCAAACACACCCCTTTTATAGCTGTTTTATTTCCGTTTAAAAAGAAACCATCATTGGGGGTGTATTTAAGGCTACGTATACCAAAATGTTCTTTTTGGATATCGTACACTTTTCCAGTCTCGTCAACAATACTGCTTGTTAATATATATAAATAAGGATGTTTCGGACTCCATAGTTTGGGTTTATCGACATCAATGGTAATGATTGATTTTTCGTTAGAAATGGAAGTTTCAATGTCTTTAATGATTTGATTTTGATGGTTTGTTAATTGATGTAAAATTTTAAGGTTTTTTCCTTTTGGGATGTTAACGATTTCTGTTTTAACTTGAACCGTAGATTTTTCTTTAGAAACAAAGGGTGTTGTAATTCCAATACCCCATTTTTTGAAATGAATGGGGTTGTTAATAGCCAATTTAACATCTCTATAAATCCCAGCTCCATTATACCATCGGCTATCTAAAAAAGCCTTGTGATCTACTTTAACAACGAGTAAATTTTTCTGCCCGTCAAACATTAAAAAGGAGGTTAAATTGGCACTAAAAGCACTAAAACCGTATGGGCGTTCCGCTACTTTGTTTCCGTTAATATAAACTTCTGCATTATTGTAAATACCATCGAAATCTACTCTAATAATTTTATCTTTATTTTCAGAAGCTATGGTAAATTCTTTTTTATACCAGCCTATGGAACCTAAATTCGGTGTGCTATCGGTTACTAAATAAGCTTGATTATATGGTTTTTTAATAGCCCAATCGTGTGGTAATCTAATTTTTTTCCAGTCTTTTTGATTGGGAATGTCTGAAATATTTAAATCTTGGTTTGTTTCAAAAAAATCCCAACCAAAATTAAAATCTATGCTTTCTGAGATACTGGTTTTTGAATCATTCGGATGACAGGAAGTTAAGTAAATAATTGATAAAAATAATAGTAGTATTCTCATGTTAAGTTTTTTAGCTTGAAATTAGTCGTTCCAATGCGCATCAATAACCTTTTGAATGTGGGGGTATTTGTCTAGATCTTCTTCGTTTAATGCCTCACGTTTCGCTATGAGTTGCGTTTTTAATTCAGTTATAATGTCTTTATATTCTGGATTTTTATAAGCGTTATTCATTTCTTGTGGATCTTTGGATAAGTCATAAAATTCCCAGGCGGTAGGTGTATGCATTTCAAAACGGTTTCCCCAACTGTCTTTATTCCACTCAGCATCTGGATTATTGGTGTCTACCCAATATTTACCATAAAAAAAGATGAGTTTATATTGCTTAGTTCTAATGCCAAAATGAGCAGGATTTGCATGGGCATGTGCCATGTGCATCCAATATCTGTAGTATGTGGATTGTTGCCAGCCTTTTGGTTCCTCACCTGTTTCCAAAATGTGCTTAAAACTGTTTCCTTGCATTTTTTTGGGAGGTGTTCCACCAGCTAAATCAATTAAAGTTGGAGCAAAATCCGCATTGTTTATTATAGCGTCAGTTCTCGTTCCTGATTTAATTTTTTCTGGGTACCTTAAAAAAAATGGCATGCGTTGGGATTCTTCATACATCCATCTTTTATCTATATAATCGTGTTCTCCCAACATGAATCCCTGGTCGCCAGTATACACAATAATCGTGTTTTCGTACAAGCCTTCATTTTTTAAAAATTGAACTAAACGAGCGACATTATCATCAACACCTTTTACACAGCGCAAGTACCTTTTTAAATATTCTTGGTAGGTTTCATGAGTATATGCTTTATCACTCATATTTGGTTTTATTCTTTTTGAAGGATCAAAGTTTGGATTTGAAATTTTAGTAAATTCATCACTCCATAGACGCATGCCCATGTTTCGTACGGTATTTCTTTTAGAAACTGAAGACCCAATATCATGAATTAAAGAATCGTTTTTACCTCTGGTAGCTATAGAACCATTATTTTTATTGTCATATAGGCTTGCTGGTTCTGGTATAAATGTGTCTTCTAAATAGTCTTTATAACGCGGGGCATATTCAAAATCGTCATGAGGTGCTTTATAGTGATGCATTAAAAAAAACGGTTTGGTTTTGTCTCGTTTATGTTTTAACCAATCTATAGATATATCTGTGATATTATCAGAAGAATGGCCTTTTTTATTTATAGTATTTTTAGGCCAAGGTTTGCTGCCTTGTGTCCTAAATACTGGGTTGTGGTATTTACCTTGACCTGGTAAAACAGCATAAAAATCAAATGTAGCAGGTTCATTCTTTAAATGCCATTTTCCTACTACGGCTGTTTCATAACCTAGTTTTTTCATTTCTTGTGGAAGGTATTGTTTGTTCACAGGAATATGACCTTCCAAGTCCAGAACACCATTTGTTTGACTGTATTGCCCAGTTATTATAGTTGCTCTACTTGGTGTACAAATGGAATTGGTAACAAAACAATTGTTGAAAATAATCCCTTCGTTGGCTATTTTATCTAAAGTAGGCGTGGGGTTCAACGTTGCTAATCTGCTTCCGTATATTCCAAATGCCTGAGTGGTATGGTCATCGGACATGATGAAGATAATATTCGGTTGTTTTTCCGTAATATCTTTTTTAGGTGAGACATTTTTACAAGACAGAAAGACTGAGAATATTACAATAAATAGTGTTTTATTGATCATTATCTATTTTTTATATTAGTAAAAATTATTATCGCGAGTACAAAATACATAAAGAATGTTTAGGTCTAATAGATACCTGTTATTAATGTAAGCAAACACCATGATTTATTAATGATATAAAGCCCTGTAAAGTGATATTACAGGGCTTTTAATTATTGTTATTATTAATTAAGGCCTTACTTCCTTTTCAGCAATAATCATATCATCATAATAAACTTTACATATTCCTGGCGGTATAGGTTGAAGCCTTACATTAAAATTACCTGTTGCGGCTTGCGTAAATTCTGTTATTATAACATCTTCCCATACCCCTCTGGCAGCACCATTATAATTTTCGTTAGAAAGTTGAATATCTAAATATGGCTTAGCAAACGTGGTAGTATGTTCTGGAAAAATATATCTTTTAGCTGTCCAAACATATGTTTTTCCTACTTCGAAAGGATACGTGTCCGTGGATCTAAGATCTGGTTTATTTCCATCTGGTGCCTCAACAAATGCTACAGTACCTGTATCTGGCGAATTTGGTACAGATGCTGTTACAAATGTAATAGTAGATGTGCCATTACCAGCATTGACCCATTTTGAAGGATCATTAAAACTACCTTCTCCGTTTAAAATATCACCATTATCCATAATAACAGGCACCAATGAGAAAGGAGTTATAATACCCCCTCCAACAGCGTTTATACTTCCAGATCCATCATAGGAAACTGTAATAACATCTGGTCTATAAATTTTGTCAACCAATCTAATATTTAGTTTCGTGTTATCGATATCCAAGTTAACAGATGAGATAACAAAATTAACTCCATTAACCAATACTTCAAAACCTTGTGTTGTATCTCCCGTAAAAGTATCTCCATCAAATGGAGCATCAAAAGGAATTTGTATGGTTTCATCTCTTAATTCTACAACGTTTCCCGTCTGTACAGTTGGTACAATCACGTAAGTAATAACAGGAACGTCCGTAAAGGCCTGCAATGGTCTATCATCTAATGATTTAAAGGCTCCGTTACCATCGTACGATACGGTTACTGTATCTGTTTCAAAAATTTCATTTTCAAGTGTAATCAATAAAAAATCGCCAGTGGTATTGCTTTTAACTACAGAAGTTATTGCAGCTGGACTTCCATTAACATTAACAGTAAAAAATGCTGCCTGACTAGAGCCAGGATCTGCAACTATAGAACTTAAAGGGATCACAATTGTATTATCTGCACGCTCTATTATGTCACCATTTTGAATAAATGGCTCATCTAAAGCGGTGACATTAAAGATAACAGGTATTTCATAGGTATCTTCATCTCCATTTACTGTTTCTGTTCTGTCTCGTTTGGAGATTAACTTGCCTTTAAAACTACCTATACGTTTGTTAAATGTAATGGTGTCTATCTTAGTTTCACCAGAGAACAAATTAATTTCATCTTCTTCATTCTCTTCAATGGTGTGTATTCTCCATTTTGTAGATGTTGGTCTTGCATTGTTAGTGGTTTCGCTTAAATCTTCAAAAACTAATTTGTCTTCAAATTTTAAGTCAATTGTTGTTAGGTTTTTAAAATCAATATTATTACCTAATACATCCCTCATTGCCATATCTGGAACTATCGTATCATATACATCGAGCCATATAGTCTGTTCATAAATCCATTTATTGTCTTTAAAAATAGTACGGATCGTATCAATAACTTGTGTTTTTGATATAGAGTCCCTTACTGGTAAAATAAACTCAGTATACTCATCAAATTCATTATATAATGTAACTTTAGTACTAGTATTTCCTTCTTTAAAAAGTACTAAAGCCGTTCTATCTGTTGTAACTGTACTTCCTTCATTAATAATGAATTTATCGTAGTTTCTTGTACTGTTTGGTATAGGCCCTTTTAAAAAACAAGCACTTTCTGGTATACGCCATTCGTGATAGGTAGCACCCTCTGATATATCCATAAAAGCGGTATACTCGAAAACATTTAATTCTTTCACTGCAGGGCCAAAATCAGTAGTAAAACCCGCGTTTACAAATTCATTAGGCGCCACATAATCGTCTTCTTCACAACTGCTTACCACCAAGAGTAGCAAGAGTATTTTAAACACTGTTTTTATATTTTTTATATTTTTCATGGTTTAAATTTTTAAATTTGATTTATTTAATCTGCTATAACATCCCAGTTTAAATTGGTAGTGATCTCAAGTTGTGGTATTGGTAAATAATTATGAAAATTTGGATCAAATTCATTTGCTGCTGTAAACTTATCTTGAATTTCCGGCGGCTCAGAAAAACTTCCTGTTCCTGTATATGTTGTTGGAGAATCTCCAGAAAATGTTATAAAACATTTATAACGATCGCCATGTTTACCATTCCCATTTTTTGGATAATGCCAATAATCATATTTAACTGATGCTAACTCCTGTAAATATTCTTTATAAATGCCCCAACGTCTTAAATCTGCATTGCGATCGCCTTCCAAACATAATTCTAAAGGAATTTCTGTAAATCTTAAATGCGTCATTAAATTTTCTGTATTAACCTCTTGGTCTCCATTAGAAATATCAAAATCGATATCATCTACATATGTTGTTTGCAAATTATTAAATTCTGCTCCTGGATCACTAGCCTTACCTAAAAGAACCAGATGAGAACGCTTTCTAACTCTGTTTATATAACGTAATGCTTCAGATAAATCTCCTTTTACCAGCATACATTCGGCATAGCTTAAATAGATATCGGCAAGCCTAAGTACCATAATATTGATATCAGATTTATTATTTAATTCAGAACCTCTATCTTCGCCAGCTCCTCCTCCTATAGTATTCCAGTGTAAATACTTTTTAAATAGGGTTATTCTATTTCTGGCAAATGGTGCTACATTAGAAAAGTTACCAAACTCGCCACATGTTTCACCATACATAGGTGAATCTGGATCATCCACTTGTCCCATACAATTTCCCATTCTCAAACTATATGTACGCAATCTATCTTCTGTTCCAATAATTTCGCCCTGAGAATCATAAACATTAGCCCCTAAATTCATATTTGCAGGATCATTTTCGTCAAGCTTATCTGCTTGATATTTCATTACTAAATGTGAACTAGGCTGTATTGTACCATTATAGACCATATGAGTAATATCTTGTGATAACTTTTCTTCACCATTAGCTTCTAAATTTAGCGCTGTTGTAAAATTTAATTCGAAGATCGATTCTGAATTAAACTCATCAATACCTGTAAAACACTTTGCCATATCATCTACAAGTTTATAATTATAATTGTCTATAACATTCTTAAAATGTATTTCTGCATTAGAAAAATCATTCTCATAAAGATAACTTTTACCTAATAAGGCTTCACATGCTCCAGCAGTAATTCTACCTAAATTACTTTTTCCTTCGTCTAACCATTCTGAATACGTTTTTGGTAAATTTTCCAACCCAAATTTAAGATCTTCTCTATAAAACTCTTTTACCTTTTGAGACGTAGAAAATGCTTGCTGAAATTCTGCAAATGTTTTTGGGATAGATTTTAAAATTGGTACTGAACCATTATTAAAACTATTATTGAGCATAAAATAAAAATAACCTCTAAGTGCTCTTGCTTGCGCCAAAATTCTTAGCCCCTCTTCACGTGAAGCTTCATTAATATAGGTAGCTGATATAGGTTCATAATTTTCAATGACTTGATTAGCCCTAAAAACGCCTAAATATAAAGCACTCCATTTATCTTCTACATATGGAGTACTTAGATCAAAGCCTAAGTGATACATTGGAATTATTTGTCCATTATTTCTGAAATTTCCAGGAGCTGCTATATCCGTTCTTATCGATTCGGATTGTATTCCAAGAACATCATTGTCCTTGAGTACACTATACACAGATATTAATCCTGCATTTAAATCGCCATTATTTTGCCAAAAACTTTTGGTTGTTAACGCATTCGGGTTTGTCTGATCTAAAAAATCTTTTTCACAAGATTGACAAAATAGAACAAGCAAAATAATTGGTAAAACTTTACACATAAACTTGGTATTTATGTATAAATTAGTTGTTTTTATATATTTCATTTTCATAATTTTTTAAAATTGAAGTTGTAAACCTACTTTATATTGTGAGCTTATAGGATATGTACCCCGATCAAGACCTCGAGCACTGAACCCATTATTTCCTACCTCAGGATCGAAACCAGAATAGCTTGTAATCGTTAAAGGGTTTTGGGCTTGTACATATATTCTAAATTTGTTAAACCCTAACTTATCACACAAATTCTTAGATAAAGAATAGCCTAAAGCAACATTTCTTAGTCTTATAAATGACCCATCTTCCAGAAAATAATCTGAGCCACCTCTAAAAGATGGACCATTTGGAGTTCCGTCATAAAAAGGTATTTGAGACTCTGGATTAATATTCGTCCAAGAATAATAAATATCTCTATGGGTTCCAGATTGATAGGCATAAGCTTTACTCCCATTCATGACCTCAGCACCGTAAGATCCATACCAGTTCATTGTAAAATCGAAACCTTTATAATTGGCATTAAAGTTAAACCCCATATTAAACTCTTCTGTACCACTACCTTTATATACTTTATCATTCTCGTCTATAACTCCATCACCAGCATCTGGTACACCATCATTATCTGTATCTACGGTTAATTGATCTACATATTTTAAATCTCCTAGACTCCAAGTACCACTCACTAATGCCTTATATTCTGCAAGCTCTTCTGGCGTATTAATAACGCCATCTGTTTCTCTTAAAAAAAATGCAGCCGCTTCATAACCTTCAGTAATAAAACTGACTAATTCTCTTTTACGTGGGCGGTCTGATATAAAACTATTATCTAAGGCAACCATTGAATTACCAGGAGGAGTTCTAGTCACGGTATTATCATTTTGAGTGTAGGTTAAGGAAGCATTCCAGTTAAACCCTTTTTTACCTTTATATTTATAATTTAGAGTATATTCTACACCTATGTTTCTCATATCACCAATGTTCAATATACTTGTTCTATTGTTTCCAGAAACTCCAGTTGAAGGCGGATTAACCACTCCAAATAATAAATTTTTCTTATCATTTATATAAAAATCGCTAGAAAATGTTAATTTCTCATTAAAAAACCCAATATCGTAACCAAAATTCTGACCAATAGACGATTCCCACTTAACATCAGAGTTTGCATACCGTAGTTGAGTCGTTCCTAAACCAGGCAATTCACTTGTTGAATTAAGGGTCGTAGAATTACTTCCTAACACATAATTTTGACCTATGTTTACTACAGCTTGGTCGCTATATGGAGGAATACGATCGTTACCTGTTTCTCCATAACTTAATCTAAGTTTAAAAGAACTGGCTACATTTTTCAAGGGCTCCCAAAATGACTCATCGGATACATTCCAGCCAGCAGAAAATTGCTTGAACGCTTGATACCGATTATCTTTACCAAAACTAGAAGATCCGTCTCTACGGATACTGGCACTAAATAAATATTTACCCATATAATTATATTGAAGCCTTGCTAACATACCTTCTAAAGTTCGTGTAAAATCTCTATTATTAGAACTAACAAGATCATTACTATTATAACCATCTAACACACTAATTGCAGCATTTGCCTGATCGTCTTTTTGAGCTTCAAAATATTCGGAGTTTACTTTCTCTCTTGAAAAAACCCCCATTAATGTAATATTGTGGTCACCCAATTGCTTCTTATATCTAGCGATAAATTCACCAGTTAACTTATAAAATGTTGAATGTGATGTTCTATTTCTTGAAATATCAAATGGACTTGGAGGTACAAGGTCGCCAGCTGTATTATATACATCTAACCGAGGTATAATTCTAATCCCTTTTGTATCTGCAAATGTAGCTCCTGCTCGTGCTGTTAATTTTAAATCGTTTGTTAAGTCAAAATCTATAGCAATATTACCTGTAGTACTTGTTCCATTTCTGTTTTCTTTTGTGTTTAGGCCTCTTGCAATGCCTCCAAATCTTATGATAGGTCCTAAACCTGAGGGTTCATCTAAATCATCTTCGGTGACATTAAATAACTCTGTTTGACCAAGTACAATAGATTGTTGAAATGGTTTATAACGAAGTATTTGATTAAAAACTCCCCAATTTGGGAGAACTCTTTCATCCCTTTTAAACGTTATTCCTGTTGCTATATGCCATTTACCTTTAGTAAATTTAGTATTAGAACGTACATTAAAACGTTTATAGCCTGAATTAATCATGATTCCTTCTTGATCAAAATAATTGGCATTAAAATTATATGTTAAATTTTCCTTGCCACCAGACACATTAATCGAATGGTTTTGTATGGAGGCTAAATCGTTTAGTATTATACTCTCAAGATCTGTATTATTAGTAAACCAGCTTCGATTTCTATGAATATCACCAACGACTTCGCCTAAAGGTTTTTTAGAAAGCGAAGTTCCACGAAACATTTCCATAAAGGTATGTTGATGGCTATCCATTAAAGGTACACCAGACGTAATATCTTGCACACCATACTCAGAGTTCACACTAATTCTCATTTGCCCTATTTTACCTTGCTTAGTGGTAATTAAAATAACACCACCAGCGCCTCTTACTCCATATATTGCCGCAGATGCAACATCTTTTAAGACATCTATGGTTTCAATTTCGCTAATACTTAACTGAGGATCTGAATTAAAAGGGATACCGTCTACAACATACAACGGACTGTTTTCCCCTATAACAGAACTAAAACCCCTAATTAATATATTAGCTTCTGCCCCTGGTTCTCCAGAACTAGAGGTTACACTCACACCTGCAATTTGTCCTTGTAATGCAGTACCAATATCATAAGTGGTAGTTTTTGTTAAGACTTCAGCTTTGACCTGCCCTACAGATCCTGATACTTCTTTTCTCTTTTGTGTGCCATAACCAACAACAATGACTTCGTCTAGAGTTGATACGTCTGGTTGCAAAACCACGTTTATTGAAGTTTGCCCGTTTACAGAAACTTCTTCTGTTAGAAAGCCTAAGTAGCTGAAAATTAAAACGCTATCTGAATCTGTTTTAATTTCATAGTTTCCGTCAAAATCCGTGACAGTTCCATTTGGAGTGCCTTTTACAAGAATACTCACACCAGGTAGTGGTTGCCCCTCTCCAACAACGTTTCCTTTTACCGTAGTTTTTTGCGCTTGAATACAACCAAAACTCATTGCAAAGAGGAAAGCAATATAATACGTTTTTGGTTTACATTTAATAAATGAATTTAATTTCATACTCACAGTTTATATTTATGTTAATTTAGTTTCTACAAATGTTAATATTATCTAAACAAGCAAGCATAACAGATGTTTTTTTAATTGATACATATGGTAAATTATTAAAAAGTGTTAATTTTTTTTTAAATACCCGTAATTACCAATAATATAAAAGAGAAGTTTTAACTTAGGTGAAAAAATAGTAGGTGAGTATATTAAGTTTTACAGCTCATTTCGATAGTGAAGAAGCCTGTCGTACTCATTTTAAAAGCGAACTTAAATTTAATGTTAGTGAAAAGCTTGAAAAGATTTATGTTAAAAATGGCGGCTATGTTAAAAGAGACCAGTTACTGGCATCTTTAAATGCCTTTACATATAGGCAAAAAGTACAAAAAGCCGAAATAGATTTAAAAGAAGCCACTTTAGAGTTTAACGACTTGCAAGTACGTCGCGGTTTTAACGCTAATACTAAAGACAGTCTTTCTAAAAAAGAGTATGATATGATGGCCATTAAATCCAGGTATAAAAATGCGTTACACCATTTGTAAAATGCACGTTTCGATTTAAGGTCAACAAAGCTAATAGCGTCTTTTAGCGGTAAAATTGCTAGTATAAATAGTAAACAATACGAACAGATTAGTGCTGGAAAAGAATTTATAACCCTTATTAACGATGCTGTTTTTGAAGTGGAATTTTACGTTATTGAATCAGAACTTAAAGATATTAGAACCAGGGATAAAGTCTCTATAGCTCCCTTTGCGCTTAATAAAAGCTATGAAGGCTATATAGCGACTATAAACCCCCAGGTAGAAAAAGACGGTACTATTTTAATAAAAGCGCAGGTAAAAAATGATGGTGACTTATTGGAAGGTATGAACGTAAAAGTATTAATACAGAAAGATATTCCCAATCAGTTTGTTGTACCCAAAGCTTCAGTTATATTAAGAGATAACCAGGAAGTATTGTTTAAAGTTATAAAAGGAAAAGCTTAATGCGCCATATTATTTTTGCATCGATTCTAATTTACGAATGACTAAATTTTCACTTTCACTTTCTTTATGTTTTATGAAAATTAGAAATATTAATATTGAAAATGAAGTTATAGAAAGGTAAGTACAAAATACTTTCTTTTTTTGTTGTGAAACCAATGATCAAAGCCAAAATAATTATAGATAAAATTCCTAAAACCTGATTTTTAATCGAATCAGATAAAATAAAATATAGAAAAAAAGTATAAAAATGATGCTTAAAATTAATCCTGATAATATTCCTATAACGTTCTTCATTATAAATGTTTATCAATGGTTTAATATGGAGTTGTTTCATGCTAAAATAAGTTCAACACATATTGATTTACTTTTAACACTAAACATGTATAAGTTTTTCTCTCAAATAAAATCAATGTTTTCAATAAAAAGGATTTATCGTTTTCCTTCCCAATATCATTGTTGAAAACTCCCATTAAATAACCCAAAACTAATTCTTAAATAACTATTTTAATTTTGTAAATTTGCCTGCGTTTATAAGCGCAACATGACAACTACAACAAAATACATTTTCGTAACCGGAGGGGTTACATCGTCTTTAGGAAAAGGCATCATAGCAGCATCTCTTGCTAAATTATTACAAGCTCAGGGATATCGAGTTACGATTCAGAAATTAGATCCATATATAAATGTAGACCCAGGAACATTAAACCCATATGAACATGGTGAATGTTATGTGACTGAAGATGGTGCAGAAACGGATTTGGATTTGGGGCATTATGAGCGTTTTTTAAATACACCTACAAGTCAGGCCAATAATGTAACAACGGGAAGAATTTACCAAAGCGTGATTCAAAAAGAACGCCGAGGTGAGTTTTTAGGAAAGACAGTACAGGTTGTTCCTCATATTACAAATGAAATAAAACGTCGTGTACAAATTTTAGGTAAGTCTGGCGATTATGATATCGTTATTACAGAAATTGGAGGCACGGTTGGTGATATTGAATCGTTACCCTATATAGAAGCTGTTCGTCAACTTCGTTGGGATTTAGGAGAAAATAATGCTACCGTTATACATCTAACATTGGTACCGTTTTTATCGGCGGCTGGAGAATTAAAAACAAAACCAACACAGCATAGTGTTAAAACACTTATGGAAAGTGGGGTACAGGCAGACATATTAGTTTGCAGAACAGAACATAATTTACCAAAAGATTTACGTCGTAAACTCGCTTTATTTTGTAATGTTAGAGAAGAAGCGGTCATACAATCTATAGATGCATCTACAATATATGATGTGCCTAATTTAATGCTAGAAGAAGGTTTAGATAAGGTTGTTTTAAAAAAATTAGATTTAGAGAGTTCTACACCAGATATTACCAAATGGAATAATTTTGTACACCGTCATAAAAATCCAAAATCGGATGTTACTATCGGATTAATTGGAAAATATGTAGAATTACAAGATTCGTATAAATCTATTTTAGAAGCTTTTATTCATGCAGGAGCAGAAAATGAAGTTAAAGTAAAAATAGAATCAATTCATTCAGAATATTTGAATGAAGATAATATAAGGTTAAAACTTGGTCATTTAAATGGCGTATTAGTAGCTCCTGGTTTTGGTGAACGAGGTATAGAAGGAAAAATTACAGCAGTAAAGTTTGTTAGAGAAAATAACATTCCATTTTTAGGAATTTGTTTAGGTATGCAAATGGCTGTTATTGAGTTTGCGCGACATGTTTTAGACCTTACTGATGCCAACTCAACTGAAATGGAGGCTACGACAGCGAATCCGGTAATTGATCTGATGGAAGAACAAAAAACGGTAATTGATAAAGGAGGAACTATGCGTTTAGGAGCTTGGTCTTGTGAGTTGAAAAAGGAAAGTATAGTTCATGATATCTATAAAAGTGACATTATAAAAGAACGTCATAGACATCGTTATGAGTTTAATAGTACTTATAGAGAAGAGCTAGAGGGAGCTGGAATGCATGCAACAGGGTTAAATCCAGATACAGGTTTAGTTGAAATTATAGAAATACCTGATCATCCTTGGTTTGTAGGTGTGCAATATCACCCAGAATATAAAAGTACAGTTGCTAATCCACATCCTCTATTTGTGGCTTTCGTTAAAGCAGCTTTAAATCATAAAAAAGATCAAAAAGGTGTCAGTATGGCACAAAATTAAAATTGGATAACTATTTGATAATCTATTTATCATTCCCATGAAAATGGAAATCTCATTAAATTTAAACGCGTATAATTGTCATATTGAATAAAGCGAAATATCTAACTAAGAGATTTTTATATTGCATTTAGAATGACACAAATTAAAATATGGAAGAAAAGAAATTAGATATTAATTCGATTATAGGGTTCCTACTTATTTTCGGAATATTAATGTATATGCTTTGGCAAAATCAGCCAACACCAGAAGAGCTAGAAGCTCAAGAAAAAGCAAAGCAAGAACAAATTGAAGCAGATAAAAAAACTTCAGAACAAAATCAGACTAAAGTAACTACTGCGGAAGATTATACGTCTGGTGCGGTTTCTGATTCACTTCAATTAATCAATCTAAAAAATAAACTTGGGGCTTTAGCATATTCAGAAACTTTAGTTTCGGATAAAAAAGAAACACGTGTTGAAACTGATTTATTTGAATTAAAGTTTAATAATAGAGGAGGGTATTTATCTGAGGTAAAATTAAAGGAGTTTGTGGATTTCAATAAAGAACCTATTTATATTGTAAAAGATAATAATGCTTCTTTCAATATTAATTTTGGGACTACTGAAAGTAGAATTGTAAATACAAAGGATAGATATTTTACGCCTACTGTCACTAAAAATGGTGACAACACTATAGTTTCAATGAAACTTAAGGTGTCTGAAACTAAGTTTTTAGAATATCGCTACGAGTTGAAAAAAGACGATTACATGATCGACTTTACTATTCGTTCGCAAGGATTAAGTGATATTATAAATAGCTCACAAGCTGTTAGTTTAGATTGGAATCTTAAAACGTATCGTCATGCAAAAAGTATTTCTTATGAAAATAGATATACTGAGGTTGTTTTTGAATATGAAGATGGAAAAGATGACTATTTAGGGCAACAAGAACAAACAGATGATACAGCGGCAGATGTTAGTTATGTAGCATTTAAGCAACACTTCTTCACATCTATTTTATTAGCAGATGTCCCTTTTAAAACGGGAACTTTTGAATCTAGAAATCTAGTTCAGGATGAAGAAATAGATACTGTTTATACCAAAGCATTTGTTGCTAAACTACCTTTAGAATTAGCGGGTGGCGAGATTAATAAAACAATGGATTGGTATTATGGACCAAGTGATTTTAAAATATTAAATGCATACGATAGAAATTTAGATGAAGTTGTGCCTCTTGGTTGGGGTATTTTCGGATGGATAAATAAATATGTTTTCATTCCTTTGTTTGCTTTCTTAGGAGGGTTTTTACCTTACGGAATTGCCATTATTGTCATGACGATATTAATCAAGTTATTAATGTCCTTTGTGCAATATAAGCAGTTTTTATCGCAAGCAAAAATGAAGATTCTAAAACCGGAATTAGATGCTATTCGCGAGAAGTATAAAGACAATAAAATGAAAGCGCAACAGGAAACTATGGCGTTGCAAAGTAAAGCAGGAGCAAGTCCATTAAGTGGATGTTTACCAGCGTTAGTACAGTTGCCTGTGTTTTATGCACTGTTTCAATTTTTTCCGTCTGCATTCGATTTAAGACAAAAAAGCTTCTTATGGGTAGAAGATTTATCATCGTATGATACCGTAGCAAATCTTCCGTTTAATATCCCTTTTTATGGAGATCATGTAAGCTTATTTCCTTTGTTAGCATCTATTGCTATTTTCTTTTATATGCGTTTAACAACGGGACAACAAGTAGCTACACAACCGCAACAAGAAGGGATGCCAGATATGGGTAAAATGATGAAGTATATGATGTACTTCTCTCCAATAATGATGCTATTCTTTTTTAATAACTATGCATCTGGGTTAAGTTTGTATTACTTTATTTCTAACCTAATTAGTATTGGAATTATTTTAGTTATTAAAAATTACATTCTTGATGAGGATAAAATTCATGCTCAGATTCAAGAGAATAAAAAGAAGCCTAAAAAGCAAAGTAAATTCCAAGCACGTATGCAGGGTATGATGGAGCAGGCTGAAAAACAGAAACAAGCACAAAAAAAAAGGTAAAAGATAAATACCTTTCTCTTAAATAAAGGAAAGTGTCTTTGAATTTTTATTAAAAGTCTTAATATTAAAATGAGCTGTCAATTTTTTGGCAGCTTTTTTGTTATACAATTTGAAAATAATATTTTCGTTTACAATAGTGTTGTTTAGTAAAATAAAAATTAAAAAAAATGATAACTTTTAAAATGAAAAAAGTAATAGTATCTCTAATTGTTTTATTTGTTTTTAATTTTGGTTTCTCTCAAAATATTAATCAATTTGATGAATATGGTAAACGTCATGGTATTTGGAAAAAGACATTTAAAAACACAAATGTTCTTAGGTATGAAGGTGAGTTTTTGCATGGTAAAGAAATAGGCGTTTTTAAGTTTTATAAGAATATTAGAAAAAAACCAGTTTTAACAGCTACCAGAACCTTCAATGAAAATGATAATAAAACTTATGTCAAATTTTTTGCAACGAGGGGAAAAGTCATTAGTGAAGGTACAATGGATGGTAAGTTATATACAGGAGAATGGAAGTATTATCAAAAAAACTCTGATAAGTTACTTACTTTAGAACATTATAATGATAAAGGAAACTTAGATGGTGAGCGTTTTGTATATTATCCTAATGGACAAATAGCTGAAAAGCAAAATTATGTTGATGGAAAATTAGACGGTGTATCAACATGGTATTCTACTAATAATGTGGTTTTAAAAACCTATGTTTATGTAGATGGAGAATTGCATGGAGAATCAAAATTTTATAATTCAAAAGGAGAGTTGATAGCTGAAGGGAGATATAAGCATGAGAAAAAACATGGAATTTGGAAGTATTATGAAAATGGAAAGCTGAAAGATGAGAAAAACTTTTCACCAGAAGGGAAGTACAAGAAAAAATAATTAGTATAAAACTGATTGTCCGTAATTAATCATAAAACACAAAACATATTTATATAAAAAGGCTCCTGGTTTATTAGGAGCCTCTCTTTTTCATAGACAATTTTAATCCAAGATTAACTTGCCTACAATCACAAACCAAACTAATTTTATTAACTAGAAGGCAATAATACTTTGTCAATTACATGTACAACACCATTTGTTGCAAGTACATTTAATAGGCTAGCTACCAAACCTGCAGGAGGAGTCGATCCACTTGCATCTTGAACAGTTAAATTTCCTAAGTTTATTGTAACATCTTGATCATTTAACATAGTTACATTGCCATTTGTTAAATCGGTTGAAAACACATAAGCATTAGGTTTAACTACATGATGTGTTAATATTCCTGCTACTGCTTCTGGAGCTGTAGCGTTTATTGCAGCTTCATCTAACCCAGCGGCTAAAAAGGCAGCATCTGTTGGTGCAAATACTGTAAAAGGACCATCACCTGAAAAGAAGTCAGATAAACCAGCTCTTGATAAAGCAGCTGCTAATAATGTGAATTCTGCAGGATCACCACTAGCAAAACTAGCTACTATTTCATTTATCGTATTAGTTGGGGGTACTAAAGTTCTGTCAATTACATGAACGATACCATTAGATCCAGTAATATCTGTAGCGGTAACTATGGTTGTTCCATTAATAGAGACATCACCTCCTGCATTTGTTAAATATATGTTTCCGCCTAAAGTTTCAACTTCTGCGGCCGATCCTGATGTTGTTGGTAACATAGACTCTGTTATTGTTGCATCTATAACATGATAAGCTAAAACGGCATCTGCACCAGCAACGTCTGTAATACCAGCAGCTTCAAAAGCAGCGTTAGTAGGAGCGAAAAGTGTTAAACCGTTTCCGCTAGGACCATTACCTAAAAGTAATCCTAATATATCTGTATTTGCATTTTCAACGGCAGCAATGAGAGTCGTGAAGTCTTTATTAAAATATGCAGGTGCTACTATTGTACCAACTATTGGTAATATTGAAGGTGGTACCATTACATTATCAATAATATGTACCACACCGTTTGTTGCTATGGCATCTACTGCAGTAACTTGAGTATTTTGAATAAATACCCCATTACTATCAGCGACTATATCTGCTGATTCTCCATTAGCCATAGTGATTGTACCTGTCGTAACAGCACTTGCTTCTAATGCTGCAGTCGCATAAACATGATATTGTAATACATTCTTTAAAACATCCTCAGGGATATCATCTATAGATGTTTGTCCTATCGCAGTTAAAAGAGCGTCAAAGGCATCATTGTCTGGTGCAAACACTGTAAAAGTACCACTATTACTTAGTAAATCTACTAAATCCGGATACTTAAGTAAAGCAGTTTCCAAGCTAGATAATTGCGGTGTTGCTTGTGTAATTTGTACAATGTTGTTCGTTGGAACGAATTCGATTATCTCATTATCATCATCACTACACGAAGTTGCTAAAATTAATCCTAAGAAAAGGAATGATAAATTTCTTAATTTTTTTAATGTTTTCATCTTTAATTTTTTTTAGTTATAATCTGTTTAACAAATATATTAAATAATTAAACAAAAAAGCAAATTTTGTTTAATTATTTTAAAATAAATTTAAACAAAAATGCATTTCATCGATGTTTTGGTTAATTTCATTTTATATGAAATCTTGTAATTATATGTATCTTTGTACCCTAATTTTTTTTAATGAAACGAGTTATTATTGGTCTTTCGGGAGGTGTAGATTCTAGTGTTGCTGCTTATATATTAAAGGAGCAAGGGTACGAAGTTATTGGCTTGTTTATGAAAAATTGGCATGATGATTCTGTAACGATATCGAATGAATGTCCTTGGTTAGATGATAGTAATGATGCCATGTTGGTTGCCGAAAAATTAGGAATACCATTTCAAACAGTCGATTTAAGTGAACAATATAAAGAGCGTATAGTAGATTATATGTTCAACGAATACGAAAAGGGTAGAACACCAAACCCAGATGTACTTTGTAATAGAGAGATTAAGTTTGATGTTTTTATGAAAATAGCCTTAGAACTTGGAGCAGATTATGTAGCAACAGGCCATTATTGTAGAAAAGGAACCATTCAAAAAGAGGGCAAAGAAATTTATCAGTTACTTGCTGGAATAGACGATAATAAAGATCAATCTTATTTTTTATGCCAATTATCTCAAGATCAATTAGCTAAATCTTTGTTTCCAATAGGGGAATTAACAAAACCTGAGGTGCGTGAGATAGCAACCAAACTGGATTTAGTAACAGCCGAAAAGAAAGATTCTCAAGGATTATGCTTTATTGGTAAAGTAAAATTACCGGATTTTCTTCAACAACAGTTAAAGCCAAAAGAAGGTGTTATAGTTGAAATTCCTAAAGAGCAAGAAGTTTTTAGTCATGTTGATACAGAATTTAATTCGGAAGAGGAGAAATTAAAATACTTATCTCGTAAGATTGATTATAAAGTTGATTATGGTAAAATAGTAGGTAAACATCAGGGCGCTCATTATTTTACTAAAGGTCAACGAAAAGGATTAGCAGTAGGGGGTACCGTAGAGCCTTTATTTGTAATAGACACAGATGTTAATGAGAATGTTATTTATACAGGTCAAGGAAAAGAGCATCCCGGGTTATTTAAAAAGGCGTTGTTTGTAACTAATGAAGAACTTCATTGGGTTCGGGAGGATTTAGAATTAAATTCAGGTGAAACAATAGAAGTTATGGCCAGAATTCGTTATAGACAATCATTACAAAAAGCCATGTTACATAAAGTAGAAAGTGGTTTATATGTTGAATTTGAAGAATTTCAATCTGCAATTACAGCAGGACAATTTGTAGCGTGGTATTCAGGGGATGAGTTAGTAGGTTCGGGAGTAATTTCTTAAATTGCAATAGCTTAAATGACTATACTTCCTAATCCAACAAAAGGACTAATTCGTTTTAGTCTTCCTCTTGATCAAAGTGAGTTATCCGTTACTATTTTTAATGTTTTAGGAAAAAAATAATAGAAACTATTATTACCAAAGATAATAATCAGGTAGATATATCTTCATTTTCAAATGGAGCCATATAGCTATAATTCAATCTAAAAACATATCAAAAACATAAAACTTATAAAATATTAAATGACCAATAGCATCACTCAATTATTCAATATTAAATACCCCATTATTCAAGCGGGTATGATTTGGAATAGTGGTTGGCGATTAGCTTCGGCAGCAAGTAACTCAGGTATTTTAGGACTCATTGGAGCAGGATCTATGTATCCAGATGTTTTGAGAGATCATATTCAAAAATGTAAAAAAGCTACAGATAAACCTTTTGGTGTTAATGTTCCTATGTTGTATCCAAATATTGAAGAGATCATGGACATCATTGTTGAAGAAGGCATACAAGTTGTATTTACTTCAGCCGGAAACCCCAAAACATGGACATCCTGGTTACAAGAACGCGGTATTATAGTAGTGCATGTGGTTAGTAGTGTAAAATTCGCATTGAAAGCACAAGAAGCTGGTGTTGATGCTATAGTTGCTGAAGGTTTCGAAGCTGGAGGACACAATGGTAGAGATGAAACAACGACGTTGACTCTGATACCCATGGTGAAAGAGCAGATTCATATTCCAATAATTGCAGCTGGGGGTATCGCTACAGGAAAAGCGATGTTGGCAACTATGATTTTAGGTGCGGATGGCGTACAAGTGGGCAGTCGGTTTGTAGCAAGTGAAGAGAGTTCTGCTCATGTGGCCTTTAAAAAAGTAGTTGTTGATGCTAAAGAAGGTGACACCCAATTAACATTAAAAGAATTAGCACCTGTACGCTTGATAAAAAATAAATTTTACAACGACATACAAGCCTTGTACAAAACGGGACCAACCATTGAGGAGCTTAAAACTTTATTAGGTCGTGCAAGAGCAAAAAAGGGCATGTTTGAAGGTGAATTAGAAGAAGGGGAATTAGAAATTGGACAAATTGCAGGCTTGATTCACAATATTAAGCCAGTATCTAACATTGTAGAAGATATGCTAAAAGAGTTTGAAGTAGCTAAGAAGATGGTACTTGGTTTATAACCCTCATTTCTTTGGTAATTCACTTGCGGGGATTTTATATAATCGACTTAATCCTGGTGGTAAATCTAATTTGCTTAGGTTTAATTTAAATTCTTCAAATTTACAATTCGTTCGGTGTCTCCTATTTTTTTTAAATAAATTTTAAAAATAATTAAAGAAAATAAAAAGGAGGAATATATAATTCCTCCTTAAAATAAACGCTGAAACTTATAAGCTTATACTTTGTTCTCCCTTTAAAATAAAAAGCTAAATGTTCCTTAAAGTGTTGTTTATTATTTAGTTTGCTTTTTTAAAGCGATGCGAATGTATGAAATTACCAACATTTAAGAGTTGAAAATTTATAAACATTTGTAAAGAGTTATCAACATTTGTTAATTTTTAATAAAAATCAAAAGAAGGTTACAAAATTGATAAAGATATAAGGCTAAAGATTACTTTTGCCTAATGCAATTAAAAGACTATACCAAAGAATTTAAATACAATTGGAAATTAGCCTCTCCAGTTATGCTAGGGATGTTAGGGCATACGTTTGTTAGCTTTGTAGATAATATCATGGTTGGACAATTAGGAACAGCAGAACTTGCTGCAGTATCCTTAGGTAATAGCTTTATGTTTATTGCTATGTCTTTAGGGATTGGTTTTTCAACAGCTATAACACCTTTAGTTGCAGAAGCAGATACAGCAAAAGATTTTATAAAAGGGAAATCATCTTTTAAACATGGTTTGTTTTTATGTACTGTTTTAGGAATATTACTGTTCTTAATGGTCTTTTTTGCAAAACCACTTATGCATTTAATGAAACAACCGGTAGAGGTCGTAGAGTTGGCCATTCCATACTTAGATTTAGTTGCTTTTTCTTTAATTCCTTTGATTATTTTTCAAGGGTTTAAACAGTTTGGTGACGGGCTGTCTATGACCAAATACCCGATGTACTCAACATTATTGGGAAATATTATAAATATAGTTTTAAATTATTTGTTGATTTTTGGGAAGTTTGGATTTCCAGAATTAGGTATAGTAGGAGCTGCTTATGGCACTTTAGTATCGCGTATAATTATGGTTTGGCATTTATGGTTTTTACTTAAAGGAAAAGAGAAATCGAAAGCTTTTGTAACGAATATTAAATTTTTCGTTTTAGACAAATTAATGCTTAATAAAATTATCAATTTAGGAGCACCAAGTGCCATGCAAATGTTTTTTGAAGTCGCCATTTTTACAGCGGCCATATGGTTAAGTGGATTGTTAGGAAAGAACCCTCAAGCTGCAAACCAAATAGCACTTAATTTATCGTCTATGACATTTATGATAGCTATGGGGTTAAGCGTGGCCTCTATGATTCGTGTTGGTAATCAAAAAGGGTTAAAAGCATATTACGAGTTAAGACGTATTGCTTTTTCTTTATTTTTAATGGGAACTATGTTTGCTGTAAGTTTTGCGTTGATATTCTTTTTATTTCACAATCAATTGCCAAAATTGTATGTAGATTTTAATGATGCCAAGAACTTAATTGATAATACCGAAGTAGTAAGTATTGCATCCAAATTATTAATAGCTGCTGCAATATTTCAAATAAGTGATAGTATACAAGTTTTAGTTTTAGGAGCTTTGCGTGGATTACAAGATGTCAAAATACCAACCATGATCACATTTGTATCATATTGGTTAGTTGGATTTCCTATAAGTTGGTTTTTAGGAAAGGAAGATGCTTATGGTAGTTTTGGTATATGGTTAGGTTTACTTGCTGGCTTAACAACAGCTGCTATATTATTGTATATTCGATTTAATCATTTAACTAAAAAGTTAATTAAAGTTGAAAGCGTGTAAGTGAACTAAAGTATTTAAGTTTATAGTGTTACTTTACAAACAAAGAGCTTATTATAAAATTAAAAAGACTTTTTGCTATTTTCACTTCAGTATCTAATAAATTTTAACTTTGCATCAGATAATTTAAGTACATTTTAGGCATTTATAACTTATAATTTAATATGACACTTCCAAAATTTATACTTGGCGATAATACAGAATACCCTAATGCTATTTTTGTCATTCATACAGAGTTTCCTAGATTTATAATAAACCTTGAAGACGATGAAGTAGAATGGTTTGAAGACTTTGATGTTGAAGATCAAAAAGAGCTTGAAAACGAAACCGAAAACGCTATAAAATTAGCTACAGCGTTTTACGATAATGAAGTAGCGAAATATGAAGATTAGTATATAGCAATGATTGAAAAACTTTTAGAACGTGATACCGAACTATTTTTGTTTTTAAATAATCTAGGTTCTCAACCTTGGGATAACCTATGGTTAATAATAACAAATAAGCTTACGTTTATCCCACTGTACGCTATTTTGCTCTTTTTACTTTATAAAAAATATGGATTAAAATCATTACTTATTTTTGTTGTGGTTGTGGCTTTAATGATCACTTTCACAGACCAAATAACCAATGTGTTCAAGCGAGGATTTCAACGCTCAAGACCTTGTGGAGAAGATAATTTAATTGACCAAATGCGATTTATAGCTGTACGATGTGGCAAGTATGGTTTCTTTTCAGGGCATTCATCTAACTCTATGGCAGCAGCTGTGTTTGCAGGTTTAATACTAAAACAGTATTATAAATACCTTATTTTTATTTTATTGTTTTGGAGCTTAGTAGTGGCTTATAGTAGAATTTATGTTGGTGTCCATTATCCGTTAGATATTGTATGTGGATTAGTATTTGGTGCTATTTCAGGATTTCTATTTTATAAATTAGCGAAGTATCTTTTAAAACGATTTGTATCTTCTTAACTATTATACTCCTTTTCGTTTACAAACATAGGATGACTTAGAGCATGTTAGAAACAAAAATTGATTGATAATAAATAATTAATCAGAAAGATATAAAAATCACGTTAACCCTAATAAATAATCAGCCGCAGCAAATGGTGTTTTTTTATTGGTTTCTATAAGCAGTAATTGATTTGCTAATTCTTTTTTAATTTTTGAGTGATTAAAGAACTCAAATTTTAATTGCTCTTCAATAGTTTGAATCAGCCAAAATTTATTTTGCTCATGTCGTTTTTCTTGAAAGTAATTGTTTTTAGAAGTAGTAGTCACATAATCTAAAATCAATTCCCAGATGGAATTGATACCTTCATTATTAATGGCACTGCAAATAGTTACTTTAGGTTGCCAACCAGAAAGTTTTTCAGGGTAGAGGTGAAGTGCTCTGTTAAATTCTACTTTAGCAACTTTGGCACGTTTTAAATTATCTCCATCTGCTTTGTTAATAGCAATCACATCTGCCATTTCTATAATACCTCGTTTTATACCTTGCAATTCATCACCAGCACCAGCTAATTTTAATAATAAAAAGAAATCGACCATACTGTGTACAGTGGTTTCACTTTGACCAACACCAACAGTTTCAATAATAATGACATCAAATCCAGCAGCTTCACATAAAATAATAGCCTCTCTGGTTTTTCTGGCAACTCCTCCCAGTGAATCCCCAGAAGCCGATGGACGTATAAAAACATTGGCATCTTTCACTAAATCTTCCATTCTGGTCTTATCACCTAGAATACTCCCTTTTGTTAGTGAACTACTAGGATCTATTGCCAGTACGGCAATACGTTTTCCTTTTGAAGTAATATGTTTTCCAAAAGTTTCAATAAAAGTACTTTTTCCAACTCCTGGAACCCCAGTAATACCTATGCGAATGGATTTATTTGCATGCGGTAAACATGCTTTTATTATTTTATTTGCTTTTTTTAAATGCGTTGGATTTTTGCTTTCTACCAAAGTGATGGCCCTGCTTAAAGCCGTAATATCCTTATTTAAAATAGAGGTTACTAGAGCACTTGTATTAATTTCAGCCCTACGTTTCTCCTTAATAGTTTTGATACTGGATTGATTGGTGATTTCAGAAACCGAAACACCTTTTTTTTCTCTAAGTGCAGATTTTTTTTCTTTTGACACGAATAAACAAATGTTTGTCTAATTTACTATTTTATTTGAGAAAATTGATTAGAACCATTAATTACTGTAACTAACGACTGAATACTTATTTAAGAGGTACAGCAACTTTTACGTCATCCCACGCCATTGTTAAGAATAAATTATCTGTGGAATTATCAAAAGCTATGGTAAATTGTTCTACAGTAGAAGATAATTTCTGTACAGGAATTTCAATATTTAAAACATCAAAGTTAGCATCCCGCATTGGTTTCATATCAGAATCGACACCCCAAGGGTATTGTTTAGAATTAAATATAACAGTCCAAACGGTATCTTTTGGTACCGTCCAAAGTGTATATTTGCCCATAGGTAAAGGCATGTCTTGTATTTCAAGAGCTTGGTTGGTTTCAAAAGTAGTTGCTTCATTAGCACCCGTACGCCAAACTTTATTAAAAGGTACTAAAGCACCAAAAATAGCTCTATTCTTTTTAGAAGGTCTATTATAAAACACTTCAAGTTTTAAATCATTAAGTTTAAATTCTACAGTATCTTTAGGACTCAGGCGTTGTGAAAAAATATTTTCAACAAAAAAAGAATATAGAAATAGTCCTAATGCTATTATGGATAAAAGAACTAATATACGCTTTAAGAATGTATTCATATGCAGAGTTTAAAAAGAGTATAAATATACTTCAAAAAGAAATAATTATTAATAATGTTAACACAGATTTTAGAGTTTTTTATTGATTAAGTGGTTTAATTTTTTGTTTGAAGACAAAAACAATTAACTTTTGTCATTATACGGTTTTTAGCAGTTTATAACTGTGCTATAGAGTAATAAAAAGACAAAAAAAGCATTTTAAAAACATATTGAATAATTTTTTTTGCAACACTAGACTTTTTTAGTCGTCTTTAAAATGAACTAACTCATAACCAAAAGTAAATTAGCATGTTTCAAGTTGACATTATTGAACAATGTAAACAAAACAATCGCAAAGCGCAATTACAGTTATACAACCAGTACTGTGATGGGATGTATATTGTTGCTAAACGATTTTTAAAAGATGCTGCTGAAGCTGAGGATGTAGTACAAGAAGCTTTTATCAAGGCTTTTACAAAACTACATCAATATAAAGCAGAAGTAACTTTTGGTGCTTGGTTAAAACGTATTGTCGTTAATAAAAGTATCGACTTCTTAAAAGCTAAAAAACAACAACTTGTTGAATTAGAAGAGGTGCACCTCAAAGTAGCAGATACTGAATACGAAGACAAATGGTTAGTAGACGATGCAGTTACATTAAACGATGTGAAAATTGCAATTGATAAATTACCTGATAAGTATCAATACGTTGTAATGCTTTATTTAATAGAAGGATACGATCATCAGGAAATTTCAGAGATTTTAAATATTTCTGAAGTTGCGTCAAGAACGCAATTATCAAGAGGAAAAGTTAAATTACAAGAACTGTTAATACTTAAAAAAAATGGCACGAGATATTAGAGAGTTATTTAAGGATGACAAAATAACGCATGAAAAGATGCCTGAAAATCATCAAGAAAGATTTCTTGAAAAGTTAGATGAAGCAATGCCAGTAGCGAGCAAATCTAAATTTAATTGGATGCGTATTGCTGCCAGTATCGTATTGTTAATTGGTTTAGGCTTTGGAGCTTTTAAGTTTTTACAACCAAAAGAAGTGAAGCCAATAGAGGTTGTAGCGACAGAAACTGATGAAACAAAAACCTTGGGAGATGTATCTCCTGGACTTAAAAAAGTTGAAGATTATTATTTAGCGAGTATCAATTTAGAATTATCTAAAATGAAATATACTCCCGAAACTAAAGATCTTTTCGATGGGTATTTGTTACAATTAGATGAGCTTGATAAAGAGTATAAACGCTTATCTGAAGAATTAACCGAGTCAGGACCGAGTGAATTAACGGTAAATGCATTAATTGATAATTTAAAGTTTCGTTTAAATCTTTTGTATCGTTTAAGAGATCAATTAAAAGAATTAAATACTTCGAGTGATGTTACAGAAGAAGTAGAACAATCAATTTAAAAATCAAAAAATGAACAATACAATCATAAAAATCAAATTATTTGCCTTAAGCTTACTCGTTACTGGGGGGCTGATGGCACAACAAAAATTAGAAAAAGTATCGCAATCTATTAAAGTAAATAAAGATGTTACTATCGATTTAAACACTAGCCATTGCAATTTAGTAATTGATACGTGGAATAAAGATGCCATCGAAATCGAAGCTTATATTGAAGGCGATGAATTAAGCAAAGAAGCGTTAGAAAATGCTTTAAAAAATTGGGATGTAGATGTTGATGCTTCTAGTGGATTAGTTAAAATTAAAACAAAAGGTACTGGAGGTAACTCTTGGGTATATAATTCAAGTCATAACGATAATGAGGCAGTACATGCTCTATTAGAAGAGTTAAAGTTTGAATTGGCAGATTTACCAGAAGTGTTAATTGATGGGGTGGACTTTGTAATGCCAGAAGTACCAGAACTTCCTGAAATGCCTCAACTACCCGTAATGCCAGAGTTGCCAGAACTACCTAAGTTACCAGAAGGAGTCAATGAGATTCACTTTGATTACAAGGCCTATAAAAAGGATGGCGAAAAGTATTTGGAGGAATATACACAAAAATTCGAATCGAAATTTGGTAAAGATTATGCTGAAAAAATGGAAGCATGGGGGGAGAAATTTGGAAAGGAATGGGGTGAAAAGTATGGGAAGCAAATGGAAGCATGGGGAGAGAAGTTCGGAAAAGAATGGGAAGAAAAATATGGAAAGCAAATGGAAGAATGGGGAGAACGTTTTGCTGAAAAAATGGAAAGTCAAGCTGAACGTATTGAAGCACGTGCTGAGCAGATAGAAAGGAGAAAAGAACATGCAGAAAGAAGAAAAGAACACATGGAAAAGCATGCAGAGAAAAGAAAAGAATACATGGAAAAACATGTTAAAGCACTTGAGAAAAGAGCAGCGAACCGAGAAAAGTTGATAAAGAATAGAAAAGTTCTAATAGAAAGATTAGTTAATAAAGAGTCTAATTCTAAAATTAAAAGGACGATTAAAATTAAAATGCCTAAAAAGGCTAAGTTAAAGGTTAATGTTAGACATGGAGAGATAGAATTTGCTGCTAACGTTGATGATTTAAAAGCAGAATTATCGCATACAAAATTTACAGCATATAGCATTAATGGAAGTTCAACTTCCGTTAATGCTTCATATTCGCCTGTGTATGTAACTTATTGGAATTTAGGGGAGTTAAATCTTCGTTATACTAAAGATGTAGAACTAGGCCATGTAAAACATATGGTTTTAAATTCAAATTCATCTAATATAACTATAAAGAATTTATTAGGTAGTGCCATGATTGATGGTAATATAGGTGATTTAAAAATTTTAGATATAGGAGATACTTTTTCTAACTTAAACATCATTATTCAAAATAGTAACGCAGTGATATCGCTCCCTAAAGTAAATTATAATTTACAGTATAAAGGGAATCGTTCACATGTAAGCCATCCAAAAGAAAAACTTAACCATAATATTTCTAACTTTTCTACAGGTAGTTTAGCAAGTGGAAAAAGCATTCTTGTAAATGCTAAGTATAGCCATGTGATTATGCAGTAATTAGTATATCCTAACGATACTAATTATAATCTTCATTATTCTTCACAACGAATTCTCCAAAAACTAAATTTTCTTCGTGTAATAAATCCTAGCTTTTTATATAGTTGTATAGGACCAAGATTCGTTTGATCTACGTGTAAAAAAGGAACTTTATCTTTCTCCAAAATACTTTCTACAGTATGTGTAATGAGTTGTTTTGCATATCCCTTGCCAGTATAATCCGGGTGCGTTATTACAGCGCTAATTTCAATAAAATCATTAGTTTGCATCCGTTCTCCAGTTACAGCAACAAGTTTTTTATCCTTATAAATACCATAGTATTGTCCTAAAGTATTTGTTTTCGATTTAAAGAATTCTGGATATACTAGCTTAACCAAATTAATTAAGTCATCATAATGTGATTCGGTTAACTCTATAATAGCTTCTGTAATAGGATAATTTATTTTGTTGTATATAATCATTTGTAAACCTATATACTCTACAGGTTCTTTAAAATGTAAAGGCATTTTAGGCTTGTCACCAACAATAAAAAAATCTGTGATTAATTTGGCGTGTTTTTCTATAGCCAGACTAGTATCTGCATTGTTTATAAACGCTCCAAAAGGTCCGTAATCTGGCTGAAAAAATTTCACATCACCATAATCTATTGCATAATCATAATGGCAATCTGTTAAAGAGAACCAAACAGGGTTATCTAAAGCATCTTCAGGTATTGTCATTGTTAAGAAATATTTTTATTTATACAATTTATAATGATCTCTTTAGGCGTGGTAAAATCAAACCATTGCGTCTCCTCATTCTTTTTAAACCAGGTAAGTTGGCGTTTTGCAAAACGCCGTGTATTCTTTTTAATTTCAGAAATAGCAAAATCGAGTGACCATTCGCTATCTATATATTTAAATAATTCTTTATAACCAACCGTATTTAAGGCGTTTAAATCTTTATAAGGTACAAGGCTTTTAACTTCTCCCAATAAACCTTCTTGCATCATAATATCAACTCGTTTATTGATGCGGTTATATATGATGTCTCTTTTAGCAGTGAGTCCAATGGTAATCGTTTTAAAGTGACGTTTTATTTTTCCTTTTTTTAAAAATGAGGAATAGGGTTTACCTGTGCCAACACAAATTTCCAGAGCACGAATAACACGATGCGGATTATCAATTGCAATCGTATTATAAGCCACAGAGTCTAGCAGTTCCAGGCGTTCTTGTAAATGAGGCAATCCTTTCGTTTCCAAATCATTATTGAGGGTCTCACGGATACTGTTTTTAACTTCAGGAAAATCATCCAAGCCTTTATTAACGGCATCAACATATAGTCCAGAGCCACCAACCATTATAACAATATCATAGGTTTTAAAAAGAGTATTTAAAGCGTTAATAGCATCTTTTTCAAAAGCACCAACATTGTAATGGTCTTCAATAGATTTGTGATGTATAAAATGATGTTTTGCTGTAGCTAATTCTTCAGGAGTGGGAGCAGCTGTACCAATTTGCATTTCTTTGAAAAACTGTCGAGAATCGGCAGATAGTATTTCAGTATTAAAATGATTAGCCAATTTAATGCTTAAAGCAGTTTTGCCAATAGCAGTAGGACCAACTATAGAAATGAGTGTCTTAGTCATTATGTAAATTGTGTCCACATTTATAGCAGAACTGTGCACCATCTTTGTGTTTTTCTGCCATACAGTTTACACAAGAAAGCGAGTTTAAATGAACTTTTTGATTTTTTGATTCTTTTTTTGATTTCTTCTGAGTGCTATATTCTGCGGATACAATACCTGTTGGTACCGCAATAATACCATAACCTAATATCATGACTAAAGACGCAATAAATTGCCCAAGAGGAGTTTGCGGTGCAATGTCACCAAAACCTACAGTAGTTAAGGTTACAATACACCAGTAAACACTCTTCGGAATATTAGAAAATCCATTTTCTTCGCCTTCAATTAAATACATAATAGTACCTAAAATAATGGCGATTATAAGTACAGCGAATAAAAACACAGATATTTTAGCCCGACTTGCTTTTAAGGCATTTACCAAATTATTTGAAGCACCTAAATAACGTGCCAGTTTTAATATTCTAAAAATTCTAAGCAACCGCAACGCTCTTAATGCAGCAAGCGCATGCACACCTCCAAAGATTAATGATATATATTTAGGTACGGTAGATAATAAATCAATAATACCATAAAAACTTGTTATATATTTAAAAGGTTTTTTTACGGTTATAATACGAGCTATGTATTCTATACTAAATAAAATGGTAATAATCCATTCTGAAATATTAAGAAAATTATGATACTTAATATCAATGCTATTAACACTTTCAAGCATTACTAATATAATACTGGTTATAATAGTAATTAGTAAAACAACATCAAATAGTTTGCCAGCAGGAGTCTCAGCTTCATAAATAATATCATGAAGTTTTGTTTTCCAATACTGTTTTTTAGGTGTATCCATGTATTCAAAAGTAAGAAAGATAGATTACTTTTTCTTTAAAAGTATGAGTGAATTCGTTTGAATATCAACAATTCTACTCATAAACTCTTTTAAAGCAGGGTAATATTCTGGCTCGTAAACAGACTTGTTAAAAGTTATGTTTAATGACATAAGAATAGAATTGCCAACAGTTTTAGTAGAGAAAAGGACTCTACCTGAATTATTTGGTAAGGCAATATTCTTTACTTTAGGATATTCAATAACTGCATATTTTGTGTCATCGAAATTAAATTTAAATGAATAAAAATAGGCGTCTTTATAACCAAAATCAATGGGGTATGTTCTTTCCTGTAGTTTAAATGGGTTTTCGTTAAAAAACTTAACAAAAAACGGATTTAAATAAATATTGTCTCCAGTATCTTCATAATTATAGTCAATGTGATATGTTTCTTTAAAGTCGGGACCTGTTATACCACTGCTTGAAACTACAAAATTTGAAATGTCCAAATAAGGAAACTTGTTTTCTAATTCTTGTAGATAAGCATCTTTATTTTTATAATATGATTTTTTATAATTTAAGGCGTGGTATCCAGTTCGTTTTGATTTTATGTTTCCAGAAATAATGTCGTTTTCATCGAGATGCAATTCTGCATTATAATAAACTTTTGAAACTTTGTCTGGTTTTATGTCTACCCATTCGCTCCCATTTTTAAAATCCATAAGCCTGCCATCACCATTTAAGCACCTGAAAGGAATATCGCCAAAGCATAAATAATTATCTGTAGCATCTAAATAATAAATTTTATCATTTATGGTAGCCTGAACAATTAAGTAGTTAAAATCTGAAATGATAGGAAAAACTTTTGTAGCAAAACCATTTTCTCTGGTTGATATTAATACAGGTTTTACATTTATGTTAGCCTCTTTTAATAAGTTATGAAGCAAAATATTTATTGATGATACATTTCCGGATTTGTTTTTAATTAAATCTTTAATGGAAACATCTTCAAATATTTTATAATCCCCGTTCCATGTATAGGTTTCCTGAATATGTTTATAAATAGCGTTAGCCTTTTTTAGTAAATCATTTTCATTAATAATTTCTAGGGTCAATAAATCTTCTAAATCTATAGATTTTGATAATTGTCTCCCTATATCTTTATCTGTTTTAAATTCTCTGTCAACAGTTCTCCATGTTTTTGTATAATCATTTACTCTGCCATCAAAACCTCTAAATGTCTGTAATTCATATTCTACTCTTGCCAAATAATTGCTTTTAGAAGTCATATAATCTTCTTCTATAAAAGCTGGGATATCTTTCATAGCATAAACACTATTGGCACAATTTGCGCTACCGCCTCTGGAACTTTCGAGGCAATTCTTTTTTTCTTCTGTTGTATTTGTTGTTAGTTTTTTACCACCTACTAACTTAATGTTATAATGCCAGTTTCCAGGAATGCTTGTTCTGTATTCGTTGTATAGAGTTGGTACATCGCTTTGAAAATCCCATCCTTTATAGTTAAACATAAAAGGAGAGATAAGAGTATAGCTATAGGTTATTACAGAACCTTCTTTAATATTAGGGAGTGTAAATTTAACAAAGGTGTGGTTTTCGTCGTGTTTCTCTCTAAAAATATCCTTTTTAAGTAATGGTGTTTTAATGACTTTTCCATCTACTAGATTATAAGTGGTTGCAACAATTTTTTCTACTTTTTGTTTTCTGTCCCCTTTATTGTATAAATGAATGGAAACGTTAGCTTTATTAAAACCTTCTTTATTTAATATTTTTATTTTTTGTTTTATCTCGGTTCTTAAGTCATAATCAGATCTATCCACAAAGCTATTTCCATACTTATATATTATCAGTGCGTTAGCTGTAGAATCTTTTTCAAAAGTATTGGTTTTCAGATCTCCTAAAGTTACTCTGTAAGAATTGGAATGAAAGTTTGATTGAGAAAAAAGAGTTAAACTAGAGAGAAGTAAAAAGGATAAGAAGATGGTTTGATTCATACTTAATCAAATATAATTTGTTTTACTTTTTTATTTTTACGGAGGTAATTTTGAATAATATGTTGTGTGTCACGATTATTATTCATGGGAGTGATAATAGATTCTAAAACCTCAATATTATTGATTTGATAGTTAAGATTAAAAAAGCCCAATCCTTTAAACACACCATTTTCAATTAGTATGGCACTGTGTTCATCAATATCACGACCTTTATCAATGATAACCATGTTTTTGTTGGAAAAACTGTTTTTAGACAATAATAATTCTACTCTTTTATTATAAGTTTCTATAGGTTCTTTTTGAATGCAAGCACCTTCGCATGTTTTTATATCATAGTTAAAACAGCTTGTATTTGTTTTATAAATACCTGTTAGTTTTTGACATAATTTATATTCCTCAATGGCCTTATTCATAAAACTCTTGCCACTTTGTTTATTACTAAAAGTCGTAATTGGTTTTTTCCGCCCATCAGCAATATCGATTTTTAAATTTATATAATCATTTTCATCTTTAAAACTATATAAGGCATGTGTAAAGCTGGTTCGGCGCAATGCTCTGTTAAATATAGGTTTAACACGTTTTATTTCTTCACTTTCTTTTAAGAGTGCGACTAGTTCACTACCTGTAGCTTCATAAGTAACAGCGGTAACTTGAGCTTGTATTTTTTTTGATTTTTGGTTTGTACTTGTAAAATGCTGATTGATACGCTTTTTTATATTGTTGCTTTTTCCAATATATATAATATCTCCGTTAGCTTTATGAATGTAGTAAACACCAGTAATAGCAGGTAAATCTTTAATAATATCTATATGTCTTGGTTCGAGCTGATGTTTCGGATTTAATCGTATAGATTGTTGAATAATGCTTTTAGTACTGTCTTTATCTAAGAGTATTTTAAATAGCTTTACTGTTGCTAAAGCATCGCCAGAAGCGCGGTGTCTGTCTGTTACAGGAATACCAAGAGACCTAACTAACTTACCTAAACTGTATGAAGGTTGGTCGGGAATTAAATTTTTTGAGAGCTCAACAGTGCAAAGTGATTTTCTTTCAAAATCGAATCCTAAGCGGCTAAACTCTGTTTTTAAAATTCGATAATCAAATTGAGCGTTGTGAGCTACCAAAATACAATCATCTGTGATTTCTACAATACGTTTGGCAACCTCATAAAATTTTGGTGCATGGCGTAGCATATTGCTGTTTATACCAGTTAGATTTACTACAAAGGGTTGTATCTCGCGTTCTGGATTAACCAGACTTATAAATTGATCGACTACTTCATGACCATCATATTTATAGATCGCAATTTCTGTAATGCCTTCTTCATTATACTTACCTCCAGTAGTTTCTATGTCTAATATTGCGTAAATTGTATGCTGCTATTTATTTGTTGTTAAGCTGTCATTCTGAACCAGGCAAAGCATCTTTTTTTAAGATATTTCGACTCTGCTCAATATGACGTTAAATTGAATAATTTCGTTCACCAAATATACTACTTCCAATTCTAACCATCGTACTACCACAATTAATTGCTAATTGATAGTCCCCACTCATACCCATACTTATGGTATTTAATTGATAATTGTCGGCACTTGTTAGTTTTAAATTTTCAAAAGTATCTTTTAAGTAATTAAATTCTTTTTTTACCCAATTTTCATCATTAGTAAATGTAGCCATTCCCATAAGTCCTACGATCTTAATGTTTTTTAATTCTGAAAACATTTCTGATTTTATAATTTCTGAAGCTTCATTTGGTGTCATTCCAAATTTTGAATCTTCTGAAGCTATCTTTATTTGAAGCAAACAATCTATCACTCTATCATGCTTTAAAGCTTGTTTATTTATTTCTTTTAAAAGTTTAAAATTATCTACACCATGAATTAAGTGCACAAATGATGCCATATATTTTACCTTATTACTTTGAACGTGACCAATCATGTGCCATTCAATATCTTTAGGCATGGTTTCATGTTTTTCTACCATTTCCTGAATCTTGTTTTCTCCAAAAATACGTTGCCCAGCATGATAAGCTTCCATTAGGTCACTTACAGGCTTCGTTTTTGAAACAGCAACAAGTGCTACATGATCTGGCAATGATGCTTTTATGTTTTGAAGGTTTTGTTTTATACTCATTATTAAATAAAATTAATCCCAAATGAGGGGTCTTTCAATATTAATAGTTCTTAAGTAGCTTAACATTTGCCCTGTATGTACAGATTCGTGATAGGCGATACGGTTTAAGTAATCGCCAAGTGTTTTACTTTGTCCAACTTCACTACGTTCAATTCTAATTTGTTCTAAATGTAATGAATCGAAATTTTTAATCATATTAATGAAATCGTTTCGGTAAGTTTCTGCAAACTGAAGCTCATCGTTTATACTTTTGTATGGCAGATCTTCCCAAGGTGATTTATAATCTCCCAAGTTGCCTCTATTCTTTATGATCATATGAAATAAATGCTCTCCTTCCAGTACATGTCTTATCATCTCTATTATTGTAAAGGCTTGATTATCTGGGTTCCAATGTAAATGTTCTTCTGGAATACCTTGCCAAAGTTTTATGCTTCGCCTTCTAATCTCAGAAAAATTTAGTAGGATAATTTCTGTTGCGTTCATTAAAAATTATTTGATAAAAGGTAGGTATTTTATATTAATACTTTTAAAATTCATAAATAGTAACACCACTTCGTAATTTAGGTTCTATAAAAGTGCTTTTAGGTGGCATGGTTAAACCAGCATCAGCAATGGCTTTCATTTCTTTGACATTAATGGGTACTAAGCCAAAACCTACTTCAAACTCACCATTATCTACTTTATTTTTAATATTAACTAAATCGTTCTTACCATGTGAGTAATCAATACGAGTATCGTTACGCACATCTTTAATACCCAAGATAGGTTCTAAAATGGTTTTGTATAGAATATGAGTATCTAAAGCTTCTAAGGCGTTACTAAATTTATAATTACTTTTTCTTAAATATAAAGAATAAAAGTCACCATCAAGATACATACTAAAGTGGTGTTTGCCACTTGGCTTATATAATTCACTGCCTTTATTTTCAATACGATACATCCTATCGAGTTGTATCAAAAATGTTTCTTTAGATAACCCATTTAAATCTTTAACAAGCCTATTAAATTCGTGAATTCTTAAGTCCGATTCAGGAATTAAATAGCTCATAAAATAATTATACGGTTCGTTTCCTGTATGGGTCTTATTTTCAGATTTTAGATCTTGAGAAAGTAGATATGAAGAAGCAGACCTATGATGGCCATCTGCAATGTATATGGTGTTAATTTTTTCAAATTCATTTCGAATACGAGCAACTAATTCAGGATTGTCAAGATTCCATAAATAATGAGTATCTCTATACGTAGTTGTAAATTCAAATTCTGCTCTATTTTTTTGTACATCTGAAATAATATTGGAAATAAGGGCGTTATCTGGGTAGGTTAGAAGTACTGGTTCTGCATTAAAACCTACTGTTTTTAAATAATCTTTAAATACGTTTTCTCTATATTCAATAGTATCTTCATGCTTTTTGATGATATCTTTTTCATAATCTTCGGAACTTGCAGCAGCAACAATTCCTGAAAAAACATGGCCTTCTCTATTTACAATTTTATATATATAATAGTTAGGTTTTTTATCTTGAATAAAAATAGCATCTTCTTTAAATTCTAAATAGCGATTTCTAACTAGGTCATATCTTTCTTTTCCGGAAATATCCTTATGATATTTATAGCCTGGGTTTATAATATGTAAAAAAGAAAATGGATTGTAACCCATTCTCGATTCACGTTCTGCTAACGTATATGTTTGGTATGAACGGGCGGCAACCAGACTGACTTTGTCTCGTGTTGGTCTGACTGCTTTAAATGGTAGTATTTTTGCCATATTTCAGTGTTCAGTGTTCAGTAACCAGTGTTTACTGCCTACTGACCACTATTTAGGTTTTATTTGCAACCGAACTTTCCAGGGTTTTGAATCATATAGTTGATTATTTTTCCTACCTCATTGCTATCACTCATGAGTTAATTAAAGGTTTCTTTGGAAATGTATTCGCAATGTAACGAAAACTCTAACCACGTTTGAGTTTCTGAGTTTTCTGCGTCACTATCAGTTAATTTACTTATAAAGTGTCTAGGATATAATCTTTTTCGATACGCTTCCGAAATATTGGCGGATACACTTCTTGAAGACCTTCTAATTTGATCTGTAAGAGAATAAGTTTCTTCTTTAGGAAAGTGTTTTGATAAATGAAAAATTTTCATTGCTAAATCAAATGATTTTCTATAAGCCAATAAATCTTGAAACTTCATTACCTAAAAATTAATTTAATAATTACTGATTACTATCAGCTAACTACTGCCAACTGAACACTGAACACTGTTTACTGAACACTGTTTACTGAACACTGATCACTGAACACTACCTAAAAAACTGCTTAGCCACATGCTCCGCTTTTCTACTTTCCGAATAATCATAAAAGCCTTCTCCAGATTTTACACCTAATTTACCTGCTCTAACCATATTTACTAATAATGGGCAAGGCGCGTATTTTGGGTTTTTAAATCCATCGTACATCACATGAAGTATAGATAGACAAACATCCAATCCTATAAAATCTGCTAATTGCAGAGGCCCCATAGGGTGTGCCATACCTAATTTCATAACGGTATCAATTTCATTCACACCAGCAACACCATTATAAAGTGTTTCTATAGATTCGTTAATCATGGGCATTAAAATACGATTTGCTACAAAGCCAGGATAGTCGTTAACTTCTACAGGAACTTTACCTAAAGTCTTAGACATAGCCATGATATTTTTAGTCACCACGTCACTCGTGTTATAACCACGAATAATTTCAACTAATTTCATAATAGGCACAGGGTTCATAAAATGCATACCTATAACCTTATCCGGTCTGGATGTTACTGCGGCTATTTGTGTAATTGATATGGAAGACGTATTGGTAGCCAGAATGGTATCGTTTGGACAAACGTCGTCTAATTGTTTGAATATTTTAAGTTTTAAGTCTACATTTTCAGTAGCAGCTTCAACAACTAAATCCGCAGAAGTAACCCCTTCAGGAATACTTGTGAACGTTGTAATATTTGCTAACGTTTTAGTCTTATCTGCTTCAGAAATTTTTTCTTTAGCGACCATTCTGTCCAAATTTTTGGTAATGGTAGCCAAGCCTTTTTCTAGTGAAGCTTCGCTTATATCGATAAGTTTTACTGTAAAGCCACTTTGTGCAAAAGTGTGAGCGATACCATTACCCATAGTACCGGCTCCTATAACTGCAATGTTTTTCATATAAATATTTTTAAAAACAATTTATTATTTGAGTTGCTACTCTTAGTGCTTCTGTACCGTCGTGAAGCGTTACAATAGGGGAAGTATTATTATTTATAGCGTCGGCAAACGTTTCTAATTCATCTAGAATCGCATTGTTTTCTGATATCTCTGGATTATCAAAATAAATCTGCTTTTTTACACCTTCGGCATTTTGAAGTATCATATCAAAATCTCCAGGTTGTTCTGGAGCATCTTTCATTTTAACAACTTCACATTTCTTCTCTAAGAAATCTACAGAAATATAAGCGTCTTTTTGGAAAAAACGTGCTTTACGCATTTTCTTTAAAGATATCCTACTTGCCGTTAGGTTGGCGACACAGCCGTTTTCAAATTCAATTCGTGCATTTGCAATATCTGGTGTATCACTAATTACTGAAACACCACTAGCTGTAACATTTTTAACTTTTGAATTTACAAGACTTAAAATAATATCAATATCATGAATCATCAAATCTAGTACTACTGGCACATCGGTCCCTCTTGGGTTAAATTCTGCCAAACGATGTGATTCAATAAACATAGGTGATTTAATGTCTTCTTTTACGGCAATAAAAGCAGGATTAAAGCGCTCTACATGTCCTACTTGCCCTCTAAGGTTATACTCAGACAGTAACTCTCTAATATGTTCTGCTTCTTCTACGGTGTTGGTAATCGGTTTTTCAATGAATATATGCCTGCCTTTTGCAATGGCTTGTTTTGCACAATCGTAATGCGAAAGTGTTGGTGTGACTATATCTACCACATCAACAGCATCAATAAGAGCTTCTATGGAATTAAAGAATTTATAACCAAACTCAATTTCTACGTTATTACCGTTTGTTGCATCGGCATCATAAAAACCTACGAGATTATATTTTTTTGATTGATTAAGGAGTCTTAAATGAATTTTTCCTAAGTGTCCTGCACCTAGTACACCAACTTTGAGCATAGTTTTTACATTTTCCACAAAAATAAGATATTTAGAACATGAATTTGATTATTTACAGCTTATTTTTTGCTTATTTGATGTCTGAAATAAATTTTGCATATTTTGTTTTCATCTTGAAAATGTTTAACTAATTTTAGCATTAATAAACCAACCCAACATTGAAAGATACTTTTAAACACAAAGGCTTACGCCAACAATTGGTTAATGTTTTAAAGGCCAAAGGAATAACAGATGCAAATGTTTTAAACGCTATAGGCAAAATACCAAGGCATTTGTTTATGGATTCTGGTTTTTTAGACCATGCATACCAAGATAAAGCGTTTCCCATTGCAGCAGATCAAACTATTTCGCAACCTTATACCGTAGCATTTCAAAGTGAATTGTTACAAGTTAAAAAAGGCGATAAGATTTTAGAAATTGGCACAGGAAGCGGGTATCAAACGGCAGTTTTGTGTGAATTAGGCGCCAAGGTTTTTAGTATTGAACGTCAGCAAGAACTATTTAAAAAGACGAGCAAGTTTTTACCAAAATTAGGATATCGTGCAAAGAAACTTATTTTCGGTGATGGTTATAAGGGGTTAGTTGATGAAGCACCTTTTGAGAGTATTATTGTTACTGCAGGGGCACCTTTTGTACCAAAACCTTTGTTGAGTCAATTAAAAATGGGTGGTAGGCTGGTTATTCCTGTAGGCGATGATGTGCAAACCATGACCATGTTTACCAGAAAAGGACAAAAAGAGTTTTCGCAAGAAGAATTTGGCGAGTTCCGTTTTGTGCCTTTGTTGGAGGATAAGAATTAATTGAGAAAAAGAAGAGGCTATCAAAAAATGTCATTCTGAATGAAATGAAGAATCTCTTGAAATTTTTACGCTTAATTTATAAGATTCTTCGCTGCGCTCTGAATGACAAAGATGATATTGTTTTAAATTTATTTCCATTTATTTTCCCTCGAAACGATTTATCAGTGTATTGAGAAGTCAAATTTTCAGATTTTTCGGTTCTTCTGTTTAACCGATTTAATGTTTCAATTAGGTCTCCAATTAATATAAAGTTCCTTTTTGTAGTTGGGAAAATCTTCATTTTTCAATAAAATTTTAATTTTCCAAAGCCCTATTAACCCTATCAACCCCACCAACAACAGGCAAGGACAAACTAGTACCATCCAAATCCACAGTCAGTTCGGTTCCGGCTTTTGGGTGTAAAGTAAACTCTTTATCACTAGAAAAAATCATCAAACCAATTTGTTGCCCTGCTTTAATAATTTGATCATCAGGCATTAAATTAAAAGAAACTTCATAAAATTTTCTGGGTTTTAAGGGGCTGCTTTCGGTTAATGATTTATAGTTTTGAGGATCTGCCCAACCGCGTGTAATGATATTTTCTGTAATTGCAGTGCCTTCTTGCTCATTCCAGGGAAGTGATACTAACCAAATAGATAAGTTGGTAGCTGGTTTATTACTCGCTAGTTTTACGGTTACTTTAGGTACTCCAGAAATATGAATATCTTTATTTAATTTAGGAGTTACGTAAAGTAAACGATGCTTAGAATTTTCTACTGTTGCCAGGTCTTTACCAGAAAACGAATAATCATCAACCAAGATTTCATGTCCTTGCTTTTTCACTTTAAATGTACTCAATCCACCGGTTTTAGGAGCTCCAGAAGTTAGGTAAAGCTTCACATTGGATGCTTCTGGGTTTGGGTAGTCTTTATAAGCTGTAGGTTCGTCTATTTCGTCATCCTCACGAACTATCCAGGCTTTCGCATCATTTTCAACACCGTTTTCAACACCATGCAAATAACGTGTAAACCAGCGATTCATCAATTTAATAGGAGGTGGGCCGCCATGCCCGTTTTGATGATAAAATATTTGAGTTGGAAGCCCCATTTCTTTAGCTTTGGTATATAAGCCGTAGCTGTGCTCAGTCATCACGTTCCAATCATTAAAACCATGAGACATCAATAAAGCTGCCTTCATATTCTGGGCATTATCCATTAAATTACGTGTTTCCCAGAAATCATTATAATCCCCAGTAATTCTATCCATACCATTTTTCATTTCGGTATCTCTAACAGTTTTATTATTGTACGGGCGATTAGCTTCTGCACCGCTATGGATAAAATCATAAAGAACATCAACATCTTCTCCTAAATACCCGCCAGGAGATCTTACTAAACCATTAGATCTGTAATAGTTGTAAAAAGAGGTTACAGGTGCAATAGGAATTATAGCTTCTAAGCCATCTACACCCGTTGTAGCCGCTGCTACAGGTAATGTGCCATTATAGGATGTTCCTGTCATACCAACTTTTCCAGAAGACCAATAGGCTGTAACAAGTTCATTTCCATCAATAGTTTTATAACCTTTTATACGTCCGCAAAGCCAATCAATAACAGCTTTTGGAGCTAAAGATTCATTCTTGCCTCCAATAGTTGGAGCCCCTTGTGAAAGTCCAGTACCAGGAGAAGAAGAGTGAACCACAATATAACCTCTAGGAACCCATTTTCGTATATGAGAATTAGAGATAATTGGACGTTTCCCCATTCGGGTTACTTCTGCATGAACACGTTCTTTAGCAGATTCCCCAAGTTCATGTTTTACATCCCAAAAAAGGCCATCTACATCTGGCGCAACACCAGCAAAATAAGGACTGGAAATATAAATAATAGGAAGTTTTAATCCTTCACTTTCAGTTTGTTCTGGTCTGGTAACAGCAACATGCATACGATCTGGTTTACCATCGCCATCGGTATCAAACGTTGTTTCTACCCACAAATCATGTCTAATCCATTTGCTAGGGTCATTAAATGCTTCTACTACTTGAGCTTCGCCATCTTTAAAGACAGGTGTCGTTTTTGCTTTTTGTCCTAAACTTGAAAAAACACCTGTAATAAATAAGGTGCCTGTTAATAGTATAGACTTTAGTCTTAGAGAGGAATTCATATTTTTTAATTGAGATTTATTCGTTTGGAAGATAATTTTCAGGAATCTTATTTTCATTAGTTTCCTGAGTCCAGAAAATATTGATAACCCACCAGCGTTTACCATCATTTAAAAGTTGAATACTATTGATACCTCTCATAAATGGCTTGATATCATCTTTGCTATAAAAAGCTTCATAGGTGCTAAATACTTGGGTAATATTACCAAAAGTATTGACTTCTCTGTGTATTTCTTTTTCAAAAAAACCATGTTCAACAAGCCATTTTCCTGAACTTTTAACATAATCATCAGGAGACATATAGCGTACTTTAATCTCACCTTCTTTGTTCTTTCCGGAAGGGATTAATTTGGCTCCAGGTTTAAATAAAAATTTAAATAGCTCCCAATCTCTCTTTGCGCCTCTTTCTCCCGAAATAACAGCATATAATGTTTTTACAGTACTATCTAGTGTTTTTACTTTTTCAGAATAGTCTTTTGCTGCTTCTTTTTTTTCTTGTGATGTTACAGATAATGTTACAATACACAATAGTATAATGGATATCGTTTTTTTCATCTTAAAATATGGTAAATCTTATTTTGATTAACAAAGTAAAGCATTTGTTGGCTTTTAATCGTTAATGCTTTCTTAAATTTAAGGCTCTTTTATCGATGAGTGCATCAACGCTGGTACACAAACAGCCATGCTTAACTGGTTTCAGTAAAATCCGGAAAATTATTTGAAGTTTTTCTTGATCCTATCCAAATCACGTTTATTGTCCCGATCCTTAATAGTTTCTCTTTTATCATATAGTTTTTTACCTTTTGCTAAAGCAATGTCCATTTTAGCGTATCCTTTTTCGTTTATAAATAATCGTAAAGGAACAATAGTGAGCCCAGTATTTTGAACCTCTTTTAATAGTTTTTTTAGCTCTCGTTTGTTTAGCAATAGTTTTCTTTCTGCTTTGGGACGATGATTGTAATAATTACCAAAAGCATATTCTTCAATGGTCATATTGATAACAAAAAGTTCTCCTTGCTCATTAAACTCACAAAAACTTTCAGCTATGGAAGCTCGGCTACTACGTATGGATTTTATTTCTGTTCCAGTTAGCACAATTCCCGCAGTATACTTGTCTAATATCTCATACTGAAAGCGCGCTTTTTTGTTTTGTATGTTAATGGTTTTTTGCATGGAGCACAAAACTACATAATTTTATGAAGTTATTTATGTGTGACACTATCGAAAAATTAAATAGGGCGTTAAAGAATTATTAATTGATTATACTTTTAAGTAAATACAATTACTTTAGCAAGAGGAATTCAATTTAGTATATGAGAAAGGCAGTTTTATTACTTTTCGTTTTTTTTATTTTGATCTCTTGTAGGAGTCTCAAAAATCATAATGAACAAATCACGAAATTGCATGATGTTATTGATTTGCACGAAGATATAGATAAAGTATATAGTCAATTAAAAAGACATCATCCCAAATTATATCAATATACTTCCAAAGAAGTTTTGGATTTTAAGTTTGATAGCTTGAAACGCACAATTATTACACCAATTAACTCTAGGGAATTCTACAAAAAGTTAGCACCAGTAATATCTCAGGTAAAACAAGGTCATATTTCTTTAAGTTCTGCAAATAAGTGGTATACAAAGAAAGAACGTAAGCAATTGCTTAAGAAGAAATTTGAGTTTTATGCTTTGGATTTTGAATATTTAGAAAACAAGCTATGGGTTAAAAATACCAGAGGAAAAGATTCTACAATGGTAGGTAGTGAAGTGGTCAAAATAGAAGAGGATTTGGTTTCCGATTTAATAGATTTGTATAAAACACGTTTTTCTTCAGACGGCTATAATACTACATTGCATAATAGGTACGTAGGGCGGCATTTTTCTAATTTTTATTATAAGGATAAAGGGTTTGTAGATAGTTTAAGGGTTACTTTTAAAAAGAAAGACTCCTTATTTATTAAGACGTTTAGAAGATTAAAAAAGAAAGAAAAGCCTAAAAAGCAAGACTCCACCAAAACTAAAAAGCGTATAAAATTAACTTCTGAAGAGAAAAAAGCAAATCGACTGGCTTCTAAAAAGAAGCGGAAGTTTAATAGAAAACATGGTTTTATAAAAAAGAATAAAGAATATACACGAAATTTTGGCTTTGTGAAAAAAGCTAAAGATGTGGCTTATATGAAACTAAGAAGTTTTACTAATGGAAGTTATAAAAAATTTTATAAGGAAAGTTTTGCAAAATTAGATTCAGCAAAAACAAAGTATTTAATCTTAGATTTAAGAGATAATGGAGGAGGGAGAATCGCCGAAATTGATTATCTATATTCGTATTTAACCAAAGATAAATATAAATTTATAGAAGATAGTGAGGTAAATAGTCGGGTACCATTTTTGAAATTTTTAATGAGTAATACAACACCAAATAGTTTAAAAATATTGTCAGGTATTGTATCCCCAATAATCATAGTTCAGAATTTAATAAGAACGAGAAAACAAGATGGCAAGCTGTATTACAGATTTAGGCAAACAAAGGTTAGAACCCCTAGGCCTTTACATTTTGCTGGACACATTTATGTATTGATTAATGGAAATTCATTTTCGGCTTCCTCTTTAATCTCAACGCATTTAAAAGCAACCAAGAGAGCTACTTTTGTAGGGGAAGAAACGGGAGGTGCCTATAATGGTACTGTTGCGGGCATTTATAAAATATATGAATTGCCAAATACCAAACTAAAGATAAGGATGGGTATGATGCAAGTAGAAGCACCACAAAAACAAAATCCAGATGGCTATGGTGTAAAACCAGATATTGAAATTTTACCAACAGTTAACGATAGAAACCTAAAAAGAGATTCAGAATTAGAATGGGTATTAAATGATATTAAGGAAAAGAGATGATTTTATGAGGTTATGGATTCGTAGAATGTGTTTTTAATATAAAACGTGTTAAACACTCTCGTTTATTAAATTTTTCTTCATAGTTTTATTGAAAAATCAACCAAATTATGAATCGCCATCAATTTATTAAGTCAGTTGGAATGACTTCTTTAATCATTCCAATATTACCATTGTTTTCTTTTAGTAAATCACAAAAAGAACCTCAATTAAACAAAGCATTAGTTGAAGAATTTGTAAGGGTTTCCCATGATAAGTTTGATATGGTTAAAGAGCTACTTGAAGAGCATCCAACACTTCTTAATGCAGCTCATGATTGGGGAGCAGGTGATTTTGAAACAGGGCTGGGGGCTGCAAGCCATGTAGGTAATAAAGACGTTGTGCAATACTTTTTAGACAAAGGCGCTCAGGCTAACGTTTTTACTGCAGCACTATTTGGTAAAATGGATATCTTAAGACCTATGATTGAATTTTCTCCCAGCTTAATTAACGCAAAAGGACCTCATGGTTTTACTTTACTACATCACGCCAAAAAAGGAGGAGACGAGGCTTTAGAAGTTAAAGAGTACTTAATTTCTTTAGGGGTAAAAGAAACAAGAATTCCACTTTATTAAACACGCTTTTTTTATTGTCTACCCATAAAACATTCAGTATTTTTGTTTTTCAAATTTTTAATAAAAACATCAAAATATATTTATGAATTCATACGATGTAGCCATAATTGGTTCAGGACCTGGAGGATATGTAGCAGCTATCCGTTGTGCACAATTAGGAATGAAAACTGCCATTATAGAAAAGTACTCTACTCTTGGAGGTACTTGTTTAAATGTTGGTTGTATACCAAGTAAAGCACTTTTAGATTCTTCACATCATTATGAAGATGCTGTAAAGCATTTCGAAGAGCACGGTATCGAAATACCAGGAGATGTTAAGGTGAATTTAGAAAAAATGATTGCTCGTAAACAAGCTGTTGTTGATCAGACTATTGGTGGTGTTGATTTCTTAATGAAGAAAAATAATATTGATGTTTATCAAGGTTTAGGAAGTTTTAAAGACGCAACTCATATCACAATCTCTGGAGAAGAAACTACAGAAATAGAAGCAAAAAACACAATTATAGCAACTGGAAGTAAACCTTCAAGTTTACCATTTATAAATATTGACAAAGAGCGTGTTATAACATCAACAGAAGCTTTAAGACTTAAGGAAATACCAAAACATTTAATTGTTATTGGTGGTGGTGTTATTGGTTTAGAACTTGGTCAAGTTTATAAAAGATTAGGAGCAGAAGTTTCTGTTGTAGAGTACATGGATCGTATTATTCCGACTATGGATGCAGGGCTCTCTAAAGAACTTAATAAAGTTTTAAAGAAACAGAAATTCAAAATTAATGCCTCTCACAAAGTAAAATCTGTTGAGCGTGTAGGTGATGAAGTTATTGTAAAAGCAGATAACAAAAAAGGAGCAGAAGTAGAGTTTAAGGGAGACTACTGCTTAGTATCTGTTGGGCGTCGTCCTTATACGGATGGCTTAAACGCTGAAGCTGCAGGGGTAAAATTAAATGATAGAGGACAAGTTGAAGTAAATGATCATTTACAAACAAGTGTGTCTAATATTTATGCGATTGGAGATGTTGTAAAAGGAGCTATGTTAGCACATAAAGCTGAGGAAGAAGGTGTTTTTGTTGCAGAAACATTAGCAGGACAAAAACCACATATTGATTATAATTTAATTCCAGGGGTTGTTTATACATGGCCAGAGGTTGCTGCAGTTGGTAAGACAGAAGAGCAACTTAAAGAAGCTGGTGTAGACTATAAAAAAGGACAATTCCCAATGCGTGCTTTGGGTAGAAGCAGAGCTAGTATGGATTTAGACGGGTTTGTAAAAATTCTTGCAGATAAAGCAACAGATGAAATTTTAGGAGTGCATATGGTGGGTGCACGAGCCGCAGACATGATTGCCGAAGCTGTTGTGGCTATGGAATATAGAGCATCTGCTGAAGATGTATCACGCATGTCTCATGCACACCCTACTTTTACAGAAGCTATTAAAGAAGCGGCTTTGGCGGCTACCGACGATAGAGCATTGCATATATAATTTATTAAAGTACCTTAAAAATAAGAGGCTGTCTGAAAAGTGTCATTCTGAATGGAATGAAGAATCTTTTTAAAATATATGACTCTGATTATGAGTGAAATAAGATTCTTCGCGTTGCTCTGAATGACAAGATTAACCACTTTTCAGAAAGCCTCTTTTTATGGCCATTTTTGGAATCAATCAATTAAGGATCACGTAATTTTCTTTTAATCGAAAAGAATTCTCCGAGGCTCTGCCTCGGGGTTTCCGTTGAAGTTGTCATTCCCGTGGAAACGGAAATCTAAATAACTTCGGTTTCTATTTAATTTTTTTAGAAGAATAAGGCTGTAGTTTAAAATAGGTATTATTTTTATACATTTAGATTATGGATATATCAGAAATCAAGTCAGAACTGCTAAAGCTATCTTTATCTGACAGACAACGACTCCTGTCCGAGATTCAAATAAAAG
>NZ_SRSO01000034.1 GCF_004791695.1 Flavivirga rizhaonensis
CAGTTCCTTAATGTTTGTACCTGTCAAAAACAGAATGGATTATCAAAATAGAATTAGAAAACGACAACAAAATAAAATTAAATACCAATATGCCTTTTTTCAATAAATTTATTCCGGACAGCAGTGCGTAAAAACGGGAATCTAAATAACAGGATTTCGGTTTTTGACCCAAAGGTCAAAGCCTTGTGGGCAACTTGATTGGGTATGAAACGAGCGAAATACCTCTATGGCTCTGCCGAGGATAGTTCGTTTCAAGAAATTCTTATTTCTTTTTTTAACATATGATAGTCTAAGTTGGTAAAATTTTACTGTTTTCAGGTAATATTTTACAGTTTTTAATTTATTTTATTCTCTTCCTTTGTTAAGGATATGTTAATTAATCTGTGTTGATTTTTTATGGTCATAAAAAACGTAACACTTCTTTAATTTACCATATACCTCTAAAAATTAATAACTTAAACTAAACTAACTTATGAGAAAACTAAAATTTATTTTAGGAGTTTTTTCTTTAGCTACATTTAGTCTTCATGCAAGTAGTTCAATACTTAATTTGAATGCTTCTGGCAAGCTAAATTCTAGTCCAATTGAAAAAGTTTCAAATTTAGACCAAACCATTGACATTTCAGGAACGGTCTCTGATGCAGACGGGCCATTACCAGGTGTAAATATTGTGGTAAAAGGTGCGTTAAAAGGAACACAAACTGATTTTGACGGGAATTTTTCAATTTCAGTTGAAAGCAGTAATACAATACTGGTATTCTCTTATTTAGGATACAAAACCCAAGAAGTTGTCATTGGAAATAATACAAATATTAATGTTGTTTTAGAAGCAGACATTGCGGGATTAGATGAGGTGGTTGTAGTTGGATATTCTACCAGAAAGCGTGGCGAATTAACAGGATCAGTAAGTACTGTAAGTTCTGAGGAAGTTCAAAACACAGCAAATAGAGATGTTGCTAAATCTTTATCTGGTAAAGTGTCAGGTTTAATTGTTGCCGATAGAGGTGGTTATCCAGGTTCTACAGATGCTGACGATATTACACTTTTAATACGTGGTGTTTCAACATTAGGAAATAATTCTCCATTAATATTAATTGATGGAATTCCTTCAGGCTCTTTTCAGCAATTAGCGCCTCAAGATATTGAGTCTTTATCTGTTTTAAAAGATGGTGCAGCTGCGATTTATGGAACTAGAGCAGCAAATGGTGTCATTTTAATTACAACAAAAAGAGGTAAATCAGGAAAGCCTAAATTCAATTTCTCCTCACAATATTCAATTTCTCAATTTTCTACTTTTCCTACTCAAATGTCATCAGAGCAGTATGCGATTTATGAGAATGAAATAGCGGAAAGAAATGGAACAGCGTTGCCCTTTTCTCAATCAGATATTGAACTGTTTGCTAATGGTAGTGATCCAATAAATTTTCCTAATACGAATTGGGGGGATTTAACATTTGCTAATTCTTCACCAGAAACAAGAAATTCATTATCTATATCAGGAGGAAGTGAAAACGTGAGTTATTTTGTAAGTGGAGATGCGCTTTCTCAACAAGGTATTTATAGATCTGGGGATTTAAAATTTAAGCAATACCAATTACGCTCTAATATTGATGTTAAGTTATTTGAAGGGTTTAAATTGGGAGTTGATTTAACAGGTAGAATAGGTGAGACTAATGAGCCTGGTGTTAATAGATCAAATATATACAAACATGTATACACGAATTTACCAACAGAAGTTGGAGTATATCCTAATGGGTTACCTGGTTTTGGTGGTGAAAATGGACAAAACCCATATATAATGGCTAGTAATGCATCTGGTTTTGTGAATAGAATTACTCACAATTATAGAGCTAGAATTTCTTATGACTGGAAACTAGATAATTATATTGAGGGTTTAAGTATAAGAGGTTTTGCAGGTCTTGGGCAGGTTAGCTACGAAAATAGATCTTGGGATAAACCTTGGACATACTATCAATTAGTTAATGGTGAATATGTAGCATCCGAAGGATTCCAAGTAAGTCCAGATAGAGTGCTAGAAGACACTTTTAATAAAAGCAACCAAACATTATTGAATACCACAATTCATTATTCGAAAACTTTAGGAGAAAATCATAACATAAGTACTTTTGTTGGATATGAACATTCTTCAACTAAAAATCGCTCATTTTTTGCTCAAAGAACAGGTTTTAATTTAGAATCAATTACGGAGTTAGATCTTGGAGCAGGAGATAATCAAACAAATGGAGGTACTTCTCAAGACTTTGGGTTTGTGAGTTATTTTGGGTCTTTATCTTACGATTACCAAAAGAAGTATTTTATTGATTTAACTATACGTCGTGATGGTTCTAGTAGATTTGCTCCTGGAAATAAATTTGGTACTTTTCCTGGTGTAGCAGTATCTTGGGCTATAGATAAAGAATCATTTATGGAAAATGTAGATTGGATTGATGCTTTAAAAATAAGATCTTCATTTTCAAGAATGGGTAATGATAGAATAGATCAATTTCAATATTTAAATAGTTATGCTTTAGGTTATCCTACAAACAGACAAGGTAATGGTTGGTATCAACCTAATGGATATGTTTTTGGTACGCCAGGTGTGGCTTTAGGAGGTTTTGGTAGAAGTGTTGTTCCAAACGAAGCGGTGACATGGGAAACAGCAGACATGATGAATATTGGATTAAGTTTTTCATTATTTGAAAGCAAATTATCAGGAGATTTTAATTATTTCTACCAAAAGCGATCTGATATATTAGTTGGGAGTAGCGGTGTTCCAGATATCTCTGGTTTAACAGGAAGTGCTCTACCAGATGAAAATATTGGAGAAGTGAACAATTTTGGTTGGGAATTTGAATTAGCTTGGAGAGATAAAATAGGCGAAGTAGATTATAACCTTGGTTTTAATTTTACAAATGCTCAAAATGAAGTGGTTACTCTTGGAGAGTCCGATAATGTACCTGAATATAGAAAAAGAGAAGGGAAATCTGTAAATTCTTATATTGTATTCCCTACAGCAGGTATTTTTAGAGATCAAGCACAAGTGGATGCTACAGCAGTTAAAAAAGACGGTACCGTAGAAGGAGAACCTATTTATTTAGACACGAATGAAGATGGCGTTATAAGTGCCGATGATAGGATAAGAGTTGATACTTCTGCTATTCCAGAAATACAATATGGTATTTATGGAGGAGTGAATTATAAGAAATGGAATTTAAACTTTCTTTTTCAAGGTCAGGCGCAAGCAGATGTTTTAGTGTTTTTTGATCAAGCAGGAGCTAAACCAGATTTTGTCTTTAATGATAGATGGACACCTAATAACCGTGATGCGTCATACCCAAGAGCCTTTGGTCAAGGTGATACGTTTAGTGGGGTGCAAAATCAAATAGGGGCTGCCCAAGTAAATAGTGGCTTTGAAGGTGCTGATTTGTATTTAAAAGACGCTTCTTTTTTAAGATTAAAAGAGATAGAAATAGGATATACCATAACAAAAGACATTACAAAATTTGCGGATATTAAAATATCTCTAAGAGGGTTTAACATACTTACAATGTTCTCTGATATATATGATTTAGGTCTAGATCCAGAGGCGACAGGTTACAATAACTTTAGAAACAGTACTTATCCGTCATTAAAAAGCTATACTTTAGGTTTAAATGTTAATTTCTAGGTTTATGATGAAATGTAATTTAAAAAGAAAAAAAATGAAAAACATAAAGATAACATCGATTATTTGTCTCGTTGCCTTTTTTGCAATTTTTGGTTGTGAGGATGTAATAGACGTAGAACCTCAGGACAGGGTTACAGAAGTAGCTGTCTATGACGATATTGATCAGGTAGAAGCCTTAGTGTATCCAATGTATAATAGTACAGAAGGTTGGGCTATAAGAAGAAATGAATTTTGGGGTCAAAGAGTTAACCTTGAAGGGGCTTCTTTTGAAGCTAAATTTAATTTTAAAGACTTTAATACTATTTACCAATTAAGAAATGGTGGATGGTCTAAGTCTAACGTTGGATTAGCATTTGCTGTTAAATGGCAAAACTATTGGTCTTATGTACAAGCTACCAATGAGTTTTTAAGTAAAATAGATGATAGTCCAGCGTATGCTGCAGACCCAGACAAAGCAGAGGTTTTAAAAGCAGAAGTAAGATTTTTAAGAGCTAATTTATACACTAAGTTAATTAAATATTTTGGAGGTGTACCGCTATTAACAGAGCCTGCGAAAATTTCAGATAGCTTTGATTATACTAGAAATAGTTACCAAGAATGTGTTGAGTTTATTGTAGCGGAGTTAGATGCCGCAGCGGCAATATTACCACTAACACGTTCAGCGTCAGAATTTGGTAGAGCAACAAGGACAGCAGCTTTGGCTGTAAAATCTCGTACATTATTGTATGCTGCTAGTGATTTGCATGATCCAAACCTATTACCTCAAACAACGAATACTGAGCTTTATTCTTATCCTGTTGCAACTAAATGGGAGGATGCTGAAAATGCTGCAAAAGCTGTGATTGACATAGTAGGTGAGGATGTTTTAATTCAAGTAGCAGATGCTCAAGCATATCAAGCATTATTCTTGTCTCCTAACAATAATATTATTTTTGCAAGACCTTACGCAGCTGGTTTATATGAAGTTGGTACAGGCGGATTTAATGCTGCAAATTCATTACCAGATCAAGCGCAATCTCCTAATGGTTATGGTGGTTGGGGTCTGTGCTCTCCAACTCTTAATTTTACTTTAGAGTTTAATTTTGATGATGGAACAAGCACAGGAGGTATTACACCTGCAGATCCAAATGCTAACAGAGAGATGAGGTATTATGCAAATCTTAATTTTCAGGGAGCCGATTTTAGAGGACGTCCAATTAATTATGCATTGTCTGATACTATACCAGGTCAAACTGAACCTGCATTCCCTCATGGATTAGATTCTCCACAAGGAGGAGGTAACAAATTACATGCATCTAAAACAGGCTATAATATTAGAAAGTTTCAAGACGAATCTTTAAGTGCAACTAATGGTATCTCTGCTGATCGTCCGTATATTTTATATCGAGTAGCTGAAATATACTTAAATTATGCTGAAGCTCTTGCTGAGCAGGGTAAGGATGGTTTAGCTAGTACTTACCTTAGTAGAGTGTCTGTTAGAGCACTACAACCAGCTATTAACTTAACGGGAGATGCTCTTAAAGAAGCTATAAAAAGAGAAAGACGTGTGGAACTTTGTTTTGAAGGACACAATTTCTTTGATGAGAGACGTTGGTTAAACGAAGACAATTTAGGTTTTGATATCAAAGGATTAAAGTGGAAGGTAGATACAAGTGGGGTTTTATCTTTTGAGGAGTATTCGCTCTTTCCTGATCCTGCTCTAGGTAGAGTATGGTTAGATAAACTATACTATTTACCTATACCTGAAGGTGACTCAGAAATAGTTCCTACATTAATTCAGAATTTTGGTTATACAGAATAGTATTAAAAATAACTAGTTAATATAAAAATACCGAAGACTTAACCCCTTCGGTATTTTTTTTATCTTTAAAGACGTTGACTAAAATCAACTAAACTAAACCAATGACATCAAAAAAATCAACCAAAAAACGCTATAATATATTGGCACTTATTTTTGGAACAGTTGTTATTAACTATTTAGACAGAACTAATATATCTGTAGCAGCTTCGGCTATTAGTGAGTCTCTGAAATTAAGTACCGTGCAAATGGGGTCTATTTTTTCTGTATTTGGTATTGCCTATGCAGCGTTACAAATTCCAGGAGGTATTATTGTAGATAAAGTAAGATTACGTTTCTTATACGCGTTAATGCTTTTTTTGTGGTCTGTAGCTACTTTATTTCAAGGTTTTGTAAATTCCTTTAAAGTTTTATTAGGATTAAGAGCAAGTATTGGTGTTTTTGAAGCGCCATCTTATCCTGCAAACAATGCGATAGTAACGAAGTGGTTTCCAGAAACCGAACGTGCTTCGGCTATTGCCATATATACATCAGGTCAATTTATAGGGCTTGCATTTTTATTTCCTGCTTTAACTTTAATTCAAGATAAAGTAGGTTGGAGAGGGTTACTAATCATATCAGGTATTGTCGGAATTGTTTGGGCTGTCGTTTGGTATGCATTTTATCGTGATCCAGATCAGCATAAAACGGTTAGTGACAAAGAGTTAAAACTCATAAAAGACGGTGGTGGCTTTGTGAATACAGTTAAGAAAGCCTCTAAGAAAGAAACGTTTAATTGGGATGATTTTTTTGAAGCTTTTAAACATCGAAAGCTTTGGGGAATTTATCTAGGTCAATTCTGCATGGGTTCCATGTCCATATTCTTTTTAACTTGGTTTCCAACATATTTGGTAGAATATAGAGGATTTGATTTTATAAAATCAGGGTTTTTAGCTTCTATACCATTTTTAGCAGCATTTTGTGGTGTGCTTTTAGCTGGATTTTCCTCAGATTTTTTAATAAAAAAAGGAAAAACACCCGAATTCTCAAGAAAAGCACCCGTATTAATTGGATTGTCTTTATCAACCTTAATCATAGGTGCAAATTTTACAGATAGTACATTTTTAATTATTTTATTCTTAACAATTGCCTTTTTTGGTAACGGGCTTGCGTCTATTACATGGGTATTTGTATCCTTAATAGCACCAAAACGTATTATCGGGCTTGTAGGAGGTGTATTCAATCTTATAGGAGGCTTGTCTGCTGTTATTGTACCGTTTGTAATTGGCGTACTGGTACAAGATGGCGATTTTAGTCCAGCTTTATTTTTTATTGGAGTTTTAACAGTTATTGGATTTCTATCATTTTTATTAGTGGTTGGAAAAGTAAAGCGAATAGAGTTGAAAGAATCAGGAGATGAAATTAAAGGTATAGGTTCGTGAAAAATTCATGATTTAAAAGAATAATTCTAAAAAAATATCATTAATGAATGTTACATGTAACTACTAGATAAAAGAGAAGAAGATATGAAAATAACAGATATAAAGGTGTTTCCAGTAAACATTGCAGGTAGAAGTCAATTAAATATTAAGGTTGAAACTGATGCTGGGATTTATGGTTGGGGTGCTTCAGGAATTACGGGAAGGGAGTTTGCAGTTATCGGTGCCATTAACCATTACCGTCCATTATTAATAGGTAAAGATCCAAGGCAAATAGGTGCGATTTGGCAAGACTTGTATCGAGGCCAATATTTTGAAGGCGGAAGAGTATTAACTGCAGCCATTTCTGCTATAGACATTGCACTTTATGACATTAAAGGAAAAGCTTTAGGTGTTCCAGTCTATGAATTACTTGGAGGAAAACAGCGCGATTACGTAGAGTGTTTTGCATCATTACGATTTAGTAGTAAAGAAGAACTTATTGATAGAGCAAAAGTACTTATTAAAGAAGGCTGGCGCATGTTACGTTTAGCACCTGCCGAATATGAAGAAGGGAAATATGCTTCAGAATTTGAACCAAGAGATTCCATCGCGATTATAGCCGATTGGGTTTCAGCATTACGAAAAGAGGTTGGAACAAAAGTGACTATTGGAATAGATTATCATCACAGGTTATCTGTTCCAGAAACAGTTTCTTTTTTGCAGCGAATGCCAACAGGAACTTTAGATTTTATTGAAGAACCTATTAGGGATGAAATGCCGGAAGTCTATCAAGAATTAAGAAAAATGGTAAATGTGCCTTTTGCAATAGGAGAGGAGTTTTCTAGTAAATGGCAATTTTTACCCTATATCGAAAAAAATATTACACAATTTGCAAGAATAGATGTTTGTAATGTTGGTGGAATTACTGAAGCCATGAAAGTAGCGAATATGGCTGAAGCACATTACATAGATTTATTACCTCATAACCCAATTGGTCCTATTTGTACAGCAGCTACTATTCACTTAGCAGCGGCTTGCCCTAATTTCACATGGTTGGAAGAAATGAATACACCTGTTGAAAACCCAGGATTAGATGATATCAACTATTATCCAGTGCAACCAAAATTAGAAGGCAATCGTTACAAGGTTTCAGATGCTCCTGGTTTGGGAATAGAGTTTAATGAAGACCTGGCACTTAAGGAAGGGTTTAATATTGTTGAGACACCGCGTTTAAAGCGAAAAGATGGATCTTTTACAAACTGGTAATTACATAAAACTTTAAATTCACAATGAAACTAAATTTCTTACTATCTATTGCATTTTTACTAGGGTTTTATAATGCTCAAGCTCAAGAGAGTCCAAATATAATTATCATGATGACCGACGACCAGGGTTACGGCGATATTGGTGCACATGGGAATCCTTATTTAAAAACACCACAAATAGAATCGTTAGGAGAACAAGGGTTAGAGATGACACATTTTTTTTCATACCCTAATTGCTCCGCTTCAAGAGCAGCGCTTTTAACAGGTAGATACCCTTACAGAACTGGAGTAACCGCTGTGACCCAAGTGGATCATTTTATGAATACATCTGAAATTACAATAGCAGAAATTCTTAGAGATAGTGGATACAGAACGGGCATCTTTGGCAAATGGCATTTAGGGGATAATGCTCCAATGCGCCCAATAGATCAAGGTTTTCAAGAAGCTTTGGTTCATAGAGGTGGCGGTATTGGTCAAGCTGCAGGACCAGCGGGAAATACCTATTTTGATCCTGTTTTAGAGCACAATGGCATTCCAAAGAAATATGAAGGCTATTGCGATGATATTTTCACCGAAGCTACCATAGATTTTATTAGAAAAAAGGATGGTAAACCATTTTTTGCTTATTTAGCAACAAACCTTCCCCATTTTCCTTTACAAGTACCAGAAAAACGAGTACAACCTTATCGGGATATCGGCTTGCATGAAGACAACGCCCTTACATACGGCATGTTAGATAATATAGATTATAATGTTGGAAGGGTTATTAATACCTTGAAATCACTAGGAATAGAGGATAATACCATAGTAATTTTTCTGTCTGATAATGGCCCTCGTCATAGAAGAACCAAGAATGATTCCTATCCAGGTAGATGGGTAGCGAATTTAAGAGGTACTAAAACAAGTGTTTACGATGCAGGAATAAGAGTTCCGTTTTATGTGATGTGGCCTGAAAAAATCAAATCAAAAATTAAAACTTCTAATATGGGAGCTATAATAGATGTGTTACCAACGCTATTAGATGCAGCAAATGTAAGGCCTCCAAAAGAGGTTGCTTTTGATGGGCAATCCTTATGGCCACTTTGGACTAAAAATCAATCAGAATATCTTAAAAATCGCAAGTTTTTTGTTCAAATGCATTATGGTCCCACACCTTTTAAGTATATGCATTTTGCAGTAAGAACTCAAAAATATAAGCTGGTAAGTCCACACGATTTTCCTCATGGCATTGTACATCAGCCTACAGATTTTGTGCTTAAGAATGTGCTAAAGAATTTAGAGCTTTACGATGTTGAAAACGATCCTAGTGAGCGTATAAATATAGCCAAAGACCATCCTGAAATAGTTGAAATGCTCTTGGAAAAATATGATGATTGGTTTGACGAGGTTAATGAAGAAAGAGATGCAAAAGGAATTCAACGCATACACCTTGGAACTATGGAGCAACCACAGGTCATTTTATCTCGTTTTGATTGGGGAGGTCCGCGAGTAATTTCTCGTTTTGATTATGGAGGTCCACGCGTAGTTGAAGATAATCAATTGGGGTATTGGCGAGTAAGTACAGAAGAAGGCGTTTATAAGGTTGTATTGGACTTACCTGAAATAACTTCAGATGGAATGGCTCATCTTAAATATGGCAAGTTACATCTTAAAAAGACAATTAAAAAGGGAGAGAAAAAAGTAATTTTTAATGAGATAAAATTACCAAATTCAGAAGGTAATTTTCATGCGTATTTTAAAACTGACCGCTTAGCGATTGGTCCTCTTTTTGTAGATGTAATTAAATTGAATAACTAAACAATTAATCCAGGAATATTTATAACCCAATAATTTAAAGGATAATATAGACTTAATAAAGGTTAACTTTTAACTAGCAAATGGTGTATTCTACAGTTAATTTTGAAAGAAATTGATTTAGAACCCCATAATCATGTTTAAAAACGAGCATTTTTTTAGAAAAAAAGCACTCCTGTCAGCATTTATGTTATTGTTTTTTTTTGTTACTATTCGGCTTTCTGCACAAATTTATCCCAATTCCGATCCTTCAAATTCGGGAGGTTGGATTCTTAATACAGATGTTAGTGATGAATTTGATGGAACTGTATTAGATGAAGTAAAATGGCAAATACAAGGGAAAGATGGTATTTATAAATCTAATTTCAAAGGAAGGCAACCATCTCAGTTTTCGCCAAATAATGCATTAGTTGAAGACGGTAAACTAAAAATTAGAACAAAATGGGAACCTGATTTTCCGTTTGATTCGGATTGCAGAACTGAAGGGGGAGTTGAGCGTTGTTTTGAAAACATTACTACAGCAGCAGTAATAAGTAAGCAGCAATTTCAGTATGGTTATATGGAAATTATGTGTAAAGCTGCCAATGCAGAAGTTACCAGTTCTTTTTGGACAACTGGTTTTCAGTCTGAATTGGACATGTTTGAGATGTTTGGAGGTCATAAAACCAATGATGCTTGGAAAAAACGTTTAAAGTTTAACATGATAAGTTGGGATCCCAACAATTATTACTATTTACCAGATGGGAATGGCCCCGCTTATACCGAGAATATTCAAGCAAGTGAAAACACAGCAGATGCCTTTCATATATATGGTTTTGACTGGACTTCAGAATATGTAAAGGTCTATATTGATGGTGTACTTACTAGTGAAATATATAAAAGTGATGTTACAAATAACGGAACAGACCCAGATGCTTGGGTAACCGATGTGCCTTATTGGGTATGGGTAGATTCTGAAACTTTTTGGTGGTTAGGTTTACCTGAAGCGGCCGATTTAGCAACACCAGTTGATTACGAAATTGAATACATACGGGTTTGGCAAGAAAGCAAAATATCGGTTACTGCCACAGCAAATGCTTCAGAACCGAGCACCAATGGGGAATTTAAGATAAGCCTTCCTAATGGCAATTTGGCTACTCAAGATATAAATATTAGTTATACTGTAGGAGGTACAGCTTCTCAGGGTGCAGATTATTCTGCATTATCTGGAATAGCAACAATAGCAAGTGGTAGTAATAGTACGCTTATTGCTATTAATGTTTTGGACGATACTGAAGTGGAACAAGATGAGACCGTTATAATTACTCTAACATCGGCTAGCATAGGAAATGTAAATACTGCGCCTGCTCAAATTAATATTTCTGACTCAGCAACGATACTTACAGCTGGTGATATTGCGATAGTAGGATGGAAAGCCGAAGGGAATGAAAATGGAGCAGTAGCCTTTATGTTACTAAAGGACATTACAACAGGAACAAAGGTTTCTTTTTCTAACAGGTCTTGGAAGGGCACACAAGATGGTTGGACAGGAGATTATAGTGTTGATGATGTTTGGACGTGGACAGCTACTATGGCACATAATTCTGGTGAAATTCTTGTCTTAGATTCTGATGGCCAGGTAAAAACCGTTAAAGGAGGTTCTCAAATTGTGGTAGGTAACACTGTTCATGATTTGGCAGGTAAAATAGCATCTTCAGATGATGATTCAGATTTTGATCTTTCAAACAGCGGAGATGCCATATTGGTTTATCAGGTTTATGGAACATTTTCTGAACCAACAGACCCTAATAGCTCAAACTGGATTACAGGGATAAATATCAATGGTGGTTGGGGAACAGGCGGAGGAAATACGTTTTGTGCACTTCCTACTGCATTAACAAATGGATTGAATGCAAATGCAGTAGGTTCAGACCAAAATAATGGAGTTTATAAGGAAAAATTATTAGGAAGTATTTCTTTGCTTAGAAATATGATTAATAATAGTTCAAATTGGATTACAGATGAAAGTTTAAATTACAATTTATGGAGTTATAATGAGAGCTTGAATAGCAGTTCTGGAGATATTGGTATAGCTGGTACACTAGGTTTAAATACTATCCAAGATTCTAATAGAATAATTGTTTATCCAAATCCAATAAATACATTTTTTTCAAAAGACTTGTACATCTCATCGCCTATTACTAATCACGTTAATATCTATAATATTTCCGGGGTAAAAGTTATAGATCAAAATAAAGAAGTAGATCCATTAATACTACCTCTTGAAGGTTTAACATCAGGAATATATTTTATTTCTTTGAAATCGGAAAGAGGAACAATAACAAAAAAAATAATAATTGAATAAGCTTAGAAAAATGAAAAATCTTACTTTAAAAACAATAATGTTAATGGCAGTTTTGACTGCATGTAGCATGTATTTAGAAGCACAGACTGCAGGGACTAAACCAAATGTAATAGTAATATTAGCAGATGATTTAGGATATGGAGATGTAGGTTTTAATCGTGATGGAAGCTTTCCAGCAGATTTAGGAGTCATACCAACTCCAAATATTGATAATCTAGCAAATGCTGGGGTTATTTGCAAAAATACGCATGTTGCCCATCCATTTTGTGGCCCTAGTAGGGTGGCTATAATGACAGGTATGATGCCGCATAGAATTGGAGCACAATACAATTTGCCTAATAATATCACAACAACTTTGGGTATTCCTACTAATGAAACCTATTTCCCAAAATTACTTCAAAATGCTGGTTACAATACAGCAGCTATTGGTAAGTGGCATCTAGGGTTTGAAGAAGGTTCTTACCAACCTTTAGATAGAGGTTTCGATTATTTCTTTGGTTTTTTAGGTGGAGGAAAAGGCTACTTTGAAAATGGATATGAAGACAATTATTATAATAGATTAGGAGGTAGTAACCCTGTTACAAATGAGTACCAAGACCCTTTGTGGAGAAATAGAGGATACGTAGCGGAAAATGAATTTAGTGATGCTGTAGATGAAGACTATTTAACAGATGTGTTGACAGATGAAGCCATTTCATACATAAGTGCAAATGCAGCTTCTTCTGATCCTTTTTTCATGTATGTATCCTATAATGCACCACATACACCATTGCAGGCTCCCGCTGCAGAAATAGCGCAGTTTAAAACAGATAACCCTAATTTTGAAACTTTAGTGAGAAATAGTAGCTACATGTACAATGCGAATCAAGTTAGCGATTCAAAAATGGAACAAGATGTAAGAGATGATATTGGTGATGCAGCTTTTGATGCCATGACTCAGCCGGAAAAAGATGCTGCTATTGCTGCTGCTAGAGAGGCAAAAATAGAAACGTTTACACAAGCCAGAATAACTTATGCCACTATGGTTTCAAATATGGATACCAATATAGGTAGAATTGTAACAGAGCTTAAAAAAGATATCAATGAGTTTAATAACACAGTGATTATATTTTTAAGTGACAATGGGGGCTACACCTATAGTAAAGGAGCTGTAAATTATCCATTAGATGCGCTTAAAGGAAGTGTAAAAGAAGGCGGACATAAGGTGCCTATGTTTGTGCATTGGCCTGCTCAAATAACGTCTTCGGCTACATATAATCATCAAATCAGTTCTTTAGATTTATATCCAACATTGGTAAATCTTGCAGGAGGGACAATTCCTAACGGAAAGGTTATTGACGGAACGGATTTCATGGATAATTTAATTGCTGGAAATGATACGAGAACAGATGAAGCTTTATTAATTATGAGGCCTTATAACGGATTTCACAACGGTGGTTTAGCAATGGGTAAGTGGAAAATTGTTAAAACGGGTAGTAATGGTTCTTGGAAACTATATGATATTCTAAATGATCCAGGAGAAACTACAGATCTTAGAAGTACTGAACCTAATGCAGAACAAATTATTCAAGATATTTTAGATCAAGCTATTACACATGTGGCAGAGTACAAGGATGTAAAACCTGCATGGTATGACAATGATGGTGATGGTTCTGGACACCCTCATAGTTTTTTATGGAATGATGGTACTTTACCGGGTTACAATAGGCTTTTTGAAAGTTCGCTGCTATTGCTTGAGAGTGAAATAAGCGAAATAAGTATAGAAGGTGTAACAGATGCTGTAGAAGGAGAAACCAATGGTATTTTTACAGTAAGCTTGCCCCAAGGGGTTACAGCTAGTGAAGATATAAATATTACCTATACAATTAGTGGGGAAGCAACTAATACTACAGATTACAGTACTCTATCTGGAACTGTGACTATACCAAATGGAAACAATAGTGCAAACATAACTATAGTATCGGTAGTCGATGGCTTAGATGAGATAAGCGAAACGATAACAATTACCTTACAGTCAACTAGCACAGGTACTGTAAATAGTACACCTGCAAGTATTTACCTTTTAGACGCTATTGTGCCAACAACTTTAACAGCGGGCGATATTGCTATTGTAGGTTGGAAAGCGGGATCTGGAAGTGGAGCATTAGCATTTATGCTTTTAAAGGATATAACTGCCACTACCAAAATATCAATATCTAATAGATCTTGGAAGGGATCACAAGATGGTTGGACAGGAGACTATAGCATAGATGATGTTTGGACATGGACAGCAGGGGGATCATTTAATACTGGAGATATTTTTAAATTAGATGCTGATGGTTTAGTAAAACAAGTAACAGGCAATGCCGAAGTGGTTGTTGGTTCAACTTCACATGATCACACTGGAAAAACTACAGAAACTAGTGATGGTGATTTTGACCTAGCTACAGGAGGAGATGGTATATTAATTTATCAGGTAGATCCTTTTGTTTTACCAACTAACCCAAATTCTAGTTCATGGATTACAGGATTGAATACCAATGGTGGTTGGGGTACTGGAGGTGGAAATACGTTTTGTGCACTTCCTACTGCGTTAACAAATGGCGTAAATGCAAATGCTGTTGGTACAGATCAAGACAATGGTATTTATAATGGGCCATTATCTGGTACGCCAGGGCAATTAAGAGCAAGTATTAATGATAGTGCAAATTGGACAATTTCTGAATCTACTGGATATAATTTATGGGCATTTAACAAAACTTCAGTAGGAGTATCAGGAAATATAGGTTCATTGGGAACCTTAAGCCTTGACAAGAATAAGTTTGATAAACTGTTTACAGTTTACCCTAATCCTGCTAAGGAATACTTCATAGTCAATTTTAATAAAAATATAAACAAGGCCGATATTGAAATAGTAAACCTAACAGGAAAAGTTCTAAAGAAAGAACGTATTAGTAAAAACAAATCTTTTAAGGTTGATGTTTCTAATTTACCCTCTGGATTGTATTTACTAATGGTTAAGTCAGAGGATAATGTAACAATCGATAAAATTGCAAAGATGTAGGGAATATTGGGGTTAATAACAACATTTCATAGAGTGGATTAATTATTTTTTCTAAATTTAATCATGTATCAGGTGCCAAATTTTATTTTGGCACCTTTTTGTTGGTGTAAGGTCAATACTAAATGAATCATGATTTATTTTGTCATCTTCCATAAAAATCCTTTATTTTAATTAACGTCATTTCGGTATAAATTTTAATATAGTGTCACACTTTAAAATGCTGAATTTTATACGTTTGTCATTTCTACAGAGCGAGGAACGAGTGACGAGAAATCTCAGAAAGCACGAGATTTATTAGAAAGAGAGAAACCAATGTAGTCTTTTGGTTAATCTTAACTCCTAAATAATAATAATAATAACATGAGTTTTCTATATAGTATTCCCATCAGTTATGAATGAATTGTCACTTTTTCTAAAAATCACTTGAAAATAAACACCACCAATATAATTAGCATGAGTAACTTCAAAAGAAACAGTTGAAAATTGCCCTGAAGTATTTGTTCCAATACTCGTTGTGAGCATTTGTCCATAAACCTCCATTTGTTCTTGTTCTTATACGTAATAAATCTATTTGTGAAGATTCATTACTAAATTTTACTTGTATAAATTTATTAAGTACTGGCATCTACATCGCCATAATCTCCACCGTTAGAGTCTGGTGCATACATAACAGCATTTTTAGAAGTAGCTGAATAGGTCATCACCAACACGCCATTAGGGCTATTGGCAAAAACCGAACCAAAGGCGGTAATTCCAGATTGAGCGGTCCGGCCTTCCCATGTTAAATCAAAAGAATAAGCGATTTGGGCATTTAATTGAAAGGCACTTAATGTTCCAATAAAAGGTTAATAATACAATGTTTTTGAGTAATAGTTTTTTCATAATGTTCTTATTTTTATTTATATTTATGTAAGAAATGAATTATAATACCGAAGTTACGTACGTTCCTAAATAAATAATAGTATTAAATTATCCTCTAGTAGTTAGTAGTACTAAATTATCTGATTTTTAATAAGATACAGATTCATGTATTATTTAGGGTAATTTTTGATAACTAAAGGATAAATATTGCTAAAGAACTTAAGGCTATCACACTTAATTTTATCCATTTGGTATTGTAAAGAGTATCTAGTGTTTTTCAAGAGCCGACAATGCCAGATTAAAAATTAAAAAGAGCAATTATTAAATGTAATTGTTTGAATAACAAACAGTAAACTAATAATTAAAAACATGAAATTAAAAAGTACGTATGATACCAAGAAACCAAGAAGCATTTGTTTGCTGTTCGTTTTTCTTTGTTTTTATGGAACGTTGTTGGGGCAGAACCTTCCAATAACTGTAAAGGGTATAGTAACTAGTTCAGAAGATGGTTTACCAATTCCAGGTGTTGCAGTTGTGTTACAAAAAAGCGGAAAAACTACTGGAGCTGTAACAGACTTTGATGGGGCATATCGAATTGAAGCCAGCATTGGAGACGAGCTTATATTCAGCTATATAGGTATGCGTAAAGTAAACCAAAAGGTTATTGGACCTCAATTAAATGTACAAATGGATCCTGAAACCAACGAACTCGAGGAAGTTGTAGTAATTGGTTTTGGAACTCAAAAGAAAAAGGAAGTTACGGGAGCCGTTAGTCAGGTTAAAGCTGAAGAAATTGAGAATGTTATTACCAGTGATATTGGGCAAGCTTTACAAGGACAAATAGCTGGTGTGAGTGTAACCGCAAATAGTGGTGAACCAGGTGAGGGTTCAGGTATTTTAATTAGAGGTGTGTCTTCTCTAACAGGTTCTAACTCACCATTATGGGTTATAGACGGTGTACCACAGTCTAACGGAGACCCAGGCTTAAATCCTAATGAAATTGAAACAATTGATGTATTAAAAGATGCTGCTTCTGCAGCTATTTATGGAACACGAGCTGCTGGTGGGGTAATATTGGTTACTACCAAGAAAGGGAAACCAGGCAACACCAGAATTAATTTGGAGTTTGTGAACGGGTTTCAAATTATTACGCGCCAAACGCCTTTGATGAATACGCAGGAACAAATTTTCTTTGATCTTAATAATCCAATACGAAATGGAAGCCCAGCAAGATCAGATAGATTTAGTTTATTAAATGATAATGATTTAAGAGACCTTACTGAAAATGATTTTGCCAGAATTTCTAGATATAATGTTAACATGTCTGGAGGTAATAATGATGCTAATTACAGTATTGTGATGGGATTTTTTGAGCAGGACGGTATTGTTGTAAATTCTAGCTTAAAACGATATAACTTGAGAGCAAACCTTGAGCTAAAAAAAGATAAATGGTCATTTGATAATGGTTTTGGTTTTACGATTGATGATAGAGAGCGTCCCAATTTTAACTTATTAATTCTTGGGCAAAGAGCATTTCCATACCTTGATGAGGTTGGTACTGGAAGTTCAAATGTGATTAACGAAAACGATGAAAGTGCAGGTCCCTTACAGCAAGTATTGGAGGCTTTAACTAGAGATAGACAGGTAGATAGGTATAGATTTGAAGCCCGCTCAAACATTAAGTATAAGATAAACGATAATTTAGAGTTAACGACTTTAATTGCAGGTGTTTTTACAAATCAGAAAGAAAAGCAGGTGCAACCAAGATTCAATTTATTTGATTCTAATGGGGTGAACTTAAGAAGCGATGAAGATAGTTTTGTGTTTGAAGGTAGAGAGGAAACCGTTTTAATAAACTGGAATGGAGGAATTAATTACAAACAACAATTTGGAAAGCACAATATTGGAGTTCTGGCTTTAATGAATATAGAGCAGGATTTCTACACCTCTATTGGTACAATTAATAAAGGATTAAGTTTTGCGACACCAACAAATCTATCACTTGGTACCGTTGGAGCAGAAGCAATATCCAGTGGTACAATTAGTGTAACTAGAGGTACAATAAATGTCCTACCTGATTACAGGATAAAACGTGTTGGTACAATTGGACGTATTCAATATGATTTTGATGACAAATATTTGTTTAGTGCCAGCGCTAGAATTGATGCTTCAAATCAGTTCTCAAAAGACAATCGTTCTGCGTTTTTCCCCTCTATATCTGCTGGGTGGAATATTTCTGAAGAAAAGTTTTGGAGAGGAGGTATTAAACGAACAATAAACAATTTAAAGTTAAGAGGTAGTATTGGTACTACTGGTAACGATCGTTTTGCACCTAACGCAATTTTCAGTCCTGTAACCACAAATTATAATGCTAACTTTTCTAGTGGATCTGGAACAAATAGTTTGAATCCTGGAATTGTGCAACAATCATTTGGAAACCCTGCACTAAAATGGGAGGTGACCACTCAGAAAAATATAGGTATAGACTTAAACATGTGGAAAAACAAATTGACGTTTACCGCAGACTATTATACTACTGATAAAAAGGACTTGCTGTCTAATATTAGATTAAACCCAAGTTTTGGAGCACCTGCAACAGCTGAACGTTTCCAAGGTACTAACTTTGCAGTATTCAATGTAGGTAATATGACTAATGAAGGTTTTGAAGCTTCTTTGAGATACCGTCCAAGAACTGGTAAAGTAAGATGGAATATTCTTGGAACCTTAACAACTAACAAAAACCGAGTTACAAGTATTAACGGGAATTTAGATCAGCAATTATTCCCAACATTAACAGTATTCGGAGATATAGAGTCTTTAGCTACTGGATTAAGAGTAGGTAGAGAAGCTGGTTCATTCTTACTTTTTGAAACAGATGGTTTATTGAGAACTCAACAAGAAGTAGATGATTACAATACCCAATTCCCTGGAGAAAATGCACAATTGGGCGATTTGAGGTATGTTGATGTTAATGGGAATGGTGCTTTAAGAGATGAAGCAGACAGAGTATATAAAGGTAGTGGATTGCCTGATTATGAGGTAGGGCTAAATATTCAAGCTACCTACAAAAATTGGTTTTTTGCCACAAACTGGTATGGCTCCTTTGGTAATGAAGTTTACAATGCAACAAGAGCTAATGCTATGAGACAAGGCCGCCATAAAGATTTGCTTTTCCAATTTATTCCTGGAGTAAACGAGGACACTAATATTCCTGCATACAGAAGTAATAATAGAGGTGATGCTAATTTTAATGGTAGTTCCGATTTCTTTGTTGAGGATGGTTCCTTTATCAGATTAAGAAATATCGTAGTATCATACTCACTTCCTAAGGATGTAACAGAAAAACTTGGTTTTTCAAGATTTAATATTTATGCGAATGCGCAAAATGCATTAGTTATTTCTAAGTATACGGGACTTGACCCAGAAGTTGGTGGTAATAACATTCAAGTAAAAGGAATTGATAGAGGACTAATTCCAATTAGTGCCAGTTTTAATTTAGGTTTAAGATTAAATTTTTAAGAAATGAAAAATATAAAAATAATATTTACAATACTTTCAGTTATTCTGCTTGCATGGTCGTGCGAAGAATACTTGGATGAACCAAACCCAAATGCTCCAGAGCTTCTTGAAGCGGTAAATAATTTGGAGGATACAGAAAAGGTACTTAATGGGGTGTATAACTCTTTATTTAATCATTTCTTGTTAAGTATAGAAGAAGATAATTATAGATCTGATATAGGGTCTATGAGGAATAGAATCACGCCTAATGTTGGTTTAAATGAACATCTAGACTACTACTTTAAGACGGTAAACCCTAGTACAAGACGTGTAGACCAGAGATGGGGTGCTCTATACCGAGGGATTTTCTTTGCTAATCAAGCATTGGCAGCATTAGATCAAATCCGTCCTGGTCTCGAAGGAGATGATTTAGATGAATGGAACCTTCAACGTGCTCAAGCATTGTTTTTTAGAGGAACATATCACTTTTACTTACACTCGGTATTTAACGAAGGAAAAATAATTATTAGAGATGGTTACGAGCCAGATGTCACAAAACGTCATAAAGATGTATCTAGCTCAGAAGAAGTGATAGCATTTTTTAGAAAAGATTTAGAAGAGGCAATAGAATACTTACCGATGCCATCTGAAATTACAGAGCTAGGAAGAGTAAGTAAAGGTGCCGCTACCATGATTTTGGCCAATTCGTATTTATATGAAGGTACTCAAGGAGGTACAAGAAACATGGTACTTATTAATCAGGCGATGCAACTGTATGAATCTTTAAGAGATGATTTTGGATATGCATTGGAAACCGAGGTTAACCCAATTGAAGGTTCTATGATGTTTACCACAGCTGGTGAGTTTAATAGCGAGTCTATTTTTGAAATAAATTATACGACAGATTTTGGCTTAGAACTTAATGAATTTGATGAAAGAAGTCCACATAATAGATTAGCTTCAAGAGGGGGGCATTTCAACTTTAGAGGTCAGGACTTTATGCAACCAGCAACTTGGTTAATGTTGGCTTATGAGGAAGAACCAATAGACCCGAGCAACCCTATCAATACAGTAGTTACTGGAGATGGTAATCAAGACACAAGACGTGTATCTTTGAGAGCATCAAATATGATATTCTTAAATGATGATTTGGATACGCCGGTTTATGGCGGACCTAATGCTATGAATGCTGGAAGATTTACAGGTTTAGCAAGTAGAAATTTAACTATTACAGCCTTTAAGAAATATACCAATCACGATCTAGGTGTTCCAGACGAACAGGCAACCGGTAGCTCAAATCGTTTAAAATCTGGTAAAAATGCAATTGTTAATCGTTTATCAGAAGTACTTTTAAATCTTGCAGAGTGCTATATTTATAATGGAAGGGTACAAGATGCCATTAATGAAATTAATAAAATTAGAAATAGATGGGCATTGATGCCGTTGGACATTAATTCACAGCTTAATAATGATGGAGTGCCTTATGATGAAACAAGTTTAATGGAACATTTAATGTTTATTGAAAAGCCATTAGAATTATCTGTAGAAGGTCATGCTACTCGCGTAATTGATTTAAGAAGATGGGGAGTGGCCTCGCAAAGATTTAATGATTTAAGTCAGCAATTTTATAGAGGAACATTTTATCCTAAAGACGGAAGGCGTATCGTTACGCCAGAATTAGCCAGAGGGCCATTAGCAACAATTACAAGAGCGCTAAGTGATATTGAAACAATACCACTTAGTGAAGTTCCTGCAGATGCAGATACAAGACAACAAAGGAACATTTTTAATGAGTTCCCACTTTCAGCAACAAATTACTCAAACAATAATGGCTACTTACCAATTCCAGCGGAAGAGGATATAAACAATAACGAATTCGAAAATTAATTAAAATGAAAAAATATAGTTTTATAATATTACTGTTTGTAGCATTTTGGGGTTGTGATAAGGACGACTTTGAAAGACTTTCAGATAATACGCAAGCACAAATATTTACACCTAGTATATTTCAGATAAATGAAAACTCAATTGGTAGGCCAATTGCGATAAATATTAATAACTTTAGTTCTATATCGGATGCTTCACAAGGGGTAGTTTCTAGGAGTTGGGCCATTGAAGAGGGAGCACGTTATCTGAAATCTACATTTGAAAGAAAGGATAGTTTAAATTTAGCGGCATTTATAGATCCAAATTTGGGCTTGGGAAACTCGGCCGAAATAGTTCATGTATTATTTCAAAAAGAAGGAGAGACTTTAGTGACTTTGAAAAACAAGTTCAATAAAGAAGTAAGTCTTTATGGCAATACCGCCGTACAAGGTAATGATGGTTTATGGCAGTTAACAACAGAATTAACATATGATGTTTATGCCGATTTAAATACGGAGGCATCGATCTCGAATGAAGATGATACGCAAGTATTGGCAACACTTAGTGCGAGCCAAAACCCAAGTTCTGATGATACCAGTGGTTTTGCTACAATAACTATTGAAGCAGGATCAAGCCTTACTTTTACAGATTTAACAACCATTGGAAGACCAGACGAAAGGCTATGGGAATTTGAAGGTGGTACTCCAAGTACCAGTACAGAAGAGAAGCAAGCGGTAACCTTTAACAGATTAGGAGATTATTTAGTTATGCTTACCACGTTTCGTGATAAAGTAGGAAGTGCTCTAAATCCTGCAGAACAAACAAAAACGATTCCAGCAATTATTACAGTAATTCCATCAACCAAGCCTTATGTAATTACTGGAAATGCTTCTGCAGAGGATGATAGTGATGATGATGCGGGAACAAACATAATTACTTTAAGTGTAAACGGAGAGATAGATGCAGTTAGTGGAGTTGAAGGTAATTTTACGGTAAACGTTCAAAACATAGGATTTAATCAAAATTTTACAGTAACTTCAGCTAGAAAGAGTAATGATGATGCCACAACGGTTGAGTTAACTTTAGATCAGCCAATTCTAAATTCAGATACAGTTACACTTTCATATAATGGTACAGGGATTACATCTATAGACTCTAGAACCCTAGAGACTTTTACTGATGTTCCTGTTGATCCAGTAAACAAGAATTTATTAACCAATGCATCAAATCCAAGTATGGAAAATTCGGTTGATAATGACAGGAACGTTAATACACAGGGATATAATCTCTTTGTTGGTGGAGGAGGGAATAACCTTGATAACGCTAGAAATGTTGACGGTTCACTACAGATAAATCGAACGACAGAAAGAGCTAGTGACGGAGTAGCATCTTTGAAATTTGATGCTGTAATGCCATTAATGGCTCCTGCATTAAGTATTTCTAATAGAATTATAAGTAACTCAAACATTATCGCAGGAGAGTATAAGCTAACTTTTGACGTATTTGTAGAAGAAAGTACAGGTACGTTTACAGTACTTAATGTTATTCAAGGAGGCGAACCCCGAGGACAATCAATAATGCTAGATCCACCTGTTATTGGAGAATGGTTTACCATTGAACGTAATTTTACACTTGCTGCTGAATTACAACAGTGGATTGTCTTTAACTTTAGAAATCAAGACAATGCAGGAATTACAGGTAGACAAGTTTTCTATATAGATAACTTGCAAGTAATAGCATTAGAAACAAGATAACTTATAAATAATTGAGTTAGTTTTTAAGTTTAATAAAGTCGTGAACGCTACGTTTACGACTTTATTATTTTCAGTTTCTAACCATAGAATTTAAGGTAATTAAAGATTAAAACAGGTTATTTAAGTATTAGTAAAGTTTGTCAAAACAAATTACCTTTAGCTACCTTTTAATTAAGTTTTGTTGTGTCTAATTTTGCATTAGGTTAATTTATGAATAAGCTAAAACACACTGTTCTTCTTCTATTAGCATTGTCTTGCCATGTATCTTGTAAGTCTCAAGAAAAACCCAATATCATATTCTTGTTTTCTGATGATGCAGGATATGCAGATTTTGGGTTTCATGGGAGTAAGGTTATGAAAACTCCTAATTTGGATAAGCTTTCAGAAGAAGGAGTAAGATTTACACAAGGCTATGTAACAGATGCTACTTGCGGCCCTTCTAGAGCAGGTCTAATAACTGGAAAATACCAACAACGTTTTGGTTATCAAGAAATCAATGTGCCAGGTTATATGAGTGAAAACTCAAAGTATTTAGAAGATGATATGGGCTTGCCATTAGATCAAAAAACAATAGCAGATTATTTAAAAGAATTAGGTTATACAAATGCTATGTATGGAAAATGGCATTTAGGCAATGCAGATCGTTTTCATCCTTTAAAAAGAGGGTTTGATGAATTTTATGGTTTTAGAGGCGGAGCCCGAAGTTATTTTGGATACAAAAATTTTGAAGGAATTCACCATGACAATAAAATGGAACGCGATTTTGAACACTTTGAAGAACCTAATGGTTACGCAACAGATGTTTTCGCCGATAAAGCAGTATCGTTTATAGAAAGAAATAAAGACAATCCTTTTTTTATTTATTTAGCGTTTAATGCAGTACATACTCCAATGCAAGCGACTCAAGAAGATTTAGATAAATTCCCTAATTTAAAAGGTAAGCGCAAAGAAGTTGCAGCTATGACATTGGCTCTTGATAGAGCTTGTGGTAGAGTATTAGATAAGTTAAAAGAATTAGGATTAGACGATAACACAATTATTGTATTTTCTAATGATAATGGTGGGCCAACTGATAAAAATGCATCATTAAATTTACCGCTAAGTGGAACAAAATCAAACCATTTGGAAGGTGGTTTAAGAGTGCCGTTTTTAATGAAATGGCCTCGTAAAATTAAAGGAGGAGCCGTTTATAATTATCCAGTTAGTACATTTGATTTATTGCCAACATTTTATGCTGCTGGAGGCGGTGATGTTGCAGATCTAAAAGATATAGACGGTGTTAATCTAATGCCTTATGTTAATGGATTAAACAAAGCAAGACCACACGAAGATTTATTTTGGAAAAAAGAAACACGTGCAGTATACAGAAATAATGATTGGAAATTAATTCGTTTTGCGGATAGACCAGCTGAACTATATGATGTATCTAAAGATCTTACTGAAGAGAATAATTTAGCAGCAAAGTACCCCGAGCGTTTAAAAAGTATGTATAAAAAATTATTTGAATGGGAATTAACTTTAGAACGCCCAATGTGGATGTTAAAACAACGTTTTGAAAAATATGATATAGATCGAATGGATCGTTATAGAACTCCAGAATTAGTAAAAAAAGAAATGAAGCAATACACACAAAAAACAAGAATAAAAAACTAAAACAGGATGAATAACACAAATAACTATTTACTTATTTTTATATTAAGTGCTTTTACTTTTTCTAACATAAGTTGTACACAAAAAAAACAAGAAAAAATAGTTACAGAGAAAACGATAACAAATAATGAGCCATTACCTTTTTCAGACCCAGAAAATACAGGAGGATGGGTTTTAAACAAAGAAATTAGCGACGAATTTGAAGGAACTTCAATAGACACTACTAAATGGTTTGTAGAAGGACAAAATGGTGATTACTATATCTGGAAAGGACGCGCACCATCTCAATTTGTGCCTCATAATGTTATTGTAGAAGAAGGAAAGTTAAAGTTAAGAACCCAATGGGAACCAGATTATGAGTTTGCGAAAGAAAGTTATGCAGACGGAGCTCATAATGATACTTATGGAGTTCATGAAGGAAAACCAATGCCAGTAACTACTGCAGGTATAGTTGGTAAAAAGAGATTTTTAAATGGCTATATGGAAGTGAAGTCTAAAGCTGGTCATGCCGCCATTACTGCGGCGTTTTGGGCTATTGGTTATGAGCAGGAATTAGATGTTTATGAGCAATTAGCAGCACCAAAAATAGACGGTTCAATTAAAGCAAATACAAATAGAACTGCAGTTCACGACTGGAGTCCACCAGCGGTTAGACCAACAAAAGTTTTTGGTTACGACGAAACACTACCATATACAACTTCTGATGATTTTCATATATACGGAGTTGAATGGGGAGAAGATTACTTGAAAATATATAGAAACGGCAAGTTTGTTCATGGCTTTACACAAGACGAATTAGGAACAGATTGGGTTTTAAATAATCCTATGGAAGTTTGGTTAGATTCTGAGATTTTTAAATGGCTAGGAGTGCCACATAAAGAAGAATTACCTGTCGATTTTGAAGTGGAATACATGCGTGTATGGCAAAAATCATCAGACAATTTATTAGTAAAAGATAGAGCTTTTTATGGCTTTGAAGGACCAATATTATTTGAAGAAAACCCACGCCCTTTAGATATGGTACCAGAGGATTCAAAACCAAACGACTATCAAAAATTCTGGATTTTTGATGAAGGTTCTTCTAATTATTTAAAAATTCATGAAGGTCATTACGCAAGTGGTGTAGAAAGTTTAAAGTTCTCTGGATATGGGAAAAATGAGCATTTAGAAGTTGATAAAGTTGTAGCCAAAGCACCAGAAGGATCTTTAGATCTTCCAGTAGGAGATTATACCTTATCTGCTAAAGTTTGGTTAGATCAAGGTAGAATTACAGATACAATTCATGTGACTTTAATGAACCCAAAAACAGAATTAGTATTTAATGGTTTAAAAAAGTTACCTAGAAAGCAATGGGTGAGCGTTAATACTGATTTTTCTAGACAAGAAGTATCTGGAGATAATGATGGTATGGTTATAGAAATCCGTAAAGAAGATTTACCGGAAACTAAGGCCGCTAAACTCTTCATTGATGATATTTCAATTAAAAAGAAAAAATAAAAACTAATAAATTAAATAATAGAATTAATATAATTTATGAGTACTCATAATAAAGCGATAACAAATACCTCAGAGAGTCCTTATGTGAAATTGAAGAGCATCAATTTTGGTGACTGTAAATGGGATAAAGGCTTTTGGTCTGAAAAAGTAAAAGCAGCACAAGACAAAATGCTTCCATACATGGGAGATGTGCTGTGTGGTGATATTGGTCACGGATTAAATAACTTTAAAATTGCTGCAGGAGAAAAAGAAGGAGAGCACAAAGGGTTTTATTGGCACGATGGTGATTTCTATAAGTTTATGGAAGCCAAAACCTATATTTATGGACTTACCAAAGACGCAGCTATTTTAAAAGAATTAGATGAATACATCGAAATTATTGGAAGGGCTCAAGAAGAAGATGGATATATTCATACACATATACAAATCACCGATGGTGCCGATCGCTTTGAGAATAGAAAATACCATGAAATGTACAACTTTGGGCATCTGTTTATTGCAGGTTCTGTACATTATCGTTTAACAGGGCAACGTAACTTTTTAGACATAGCTATTAAGCAGGCAGATTTACTCTACACTTATTTTATGCCAGACACAAAGCACTACCAACGTTTCGGGTTCAACCAAACGCAAATTATGGGGCTGGTGGAGTTATATAGAACAGTAAAAGATAAAAAATATTTAAAGCTTGCCGAAAAGTTTATCAATAGAAGAGGTACTTTTGAAATAATACATGATTCCACAACAGCAGGTTACCCTATTGGAGATATGGTTCAGGAAAGAACACCTTTAAGAGAATCAGAAGAAGCAGTAGGTCACGCAGTATTAGCTTTATATTACTACGCAGGAGCCGCAGATGTGTATGCAGAAACTGGAGAAAAAGCCCTTATTGATGCGCTAGATAAATTATGGGAAAACGTAACCGGAAAAAAAATGTATGTTACTGGAGCTGTAGGTCAAGCACATTATGGTGCTTCCACAAATTTAGACATGATTGAAGAAGGTTTCATTGACGCATACATGATGCCAAACATGACAGCTTACAACGAAACCTGTGCAAACCTATGTAATGCTATGTTTAGTAGTAGAATGATGGGGATTAAGGAAGAATCTAGATATGCAGATATTATTGAATTAGTCTTGTATAATAGTGGTTTGTCTGGTATAGGTATAGAAGGAAAAGACTATTTCTATTCTAATCCATTAAGAATGGTAAATAATTCTAGAAATTATGATTCGCATGACGATGTAACAGAAAGTCCGGTAAGACAGCCATATTTAGAGTGCTTTTGTTGTCCACCAAACTTAGTACGAACCATATGTAAAAGTTCAGGATGGGCTTATAATTTATCTGAAAATGGTGTAGCAGTAGTATTATTTGGAGGAAATAACTTGGACACTACTATGTTAGATGGTTCTTCATTAAAGCTATCTCAAGATACAGAATACCCTTGGAAAGGTTTAGTAAAAATAACAATAGATGAATGCAAAAATTCTGCTTTTGAAATTAAAGTTAGAATCCCTAAATGGGCAGTTGGTAGTACATTAAAAGTAAATGGAGAAGATACTGGTGTTGCTACTATTCCTGGTACTTTTGCAAATATAGAGCGTGTATGGTTCGCAGGAGATACGATTACCTTAGATATGCCAATGGAAGTTACACGTATAGAAGGGCACAACAGAATTGAAGAAGTAAGAAATCAAATAGCTATTAAAAGAGGACCTATAGTGTACTGTATTGAATCTCCGGATTTACCAAAAGACACTTCAATATTAGGCGTATATATTAAAGGAGATGCTAACTTAGAAGCTGAACATAAAGAAGATTTCTTAGGCGGTGTAACTGTTGTAAATACTGAGTTGCTTTTAAGAGAAGATAAAAATGACGATATGTACCAAACAGTAACTAAACCAGTATTAAAATCATATAAAACACAATTAGTACCATATTTCGCATGGAGTAACAGAGGTCAAGCAGAAATGACAGTCTTTATGCCTGTGATTTGGTAGATGAATTTAGAATTACGCGTAAAAAAAGAAATGTTTTTGGCGTAATTTTTTAGTATCTAAATAACTAATCTAGATTAAAATAATTATTTTGAAAAAAACACTCACTTTTTGTTTTTTATTGTGCATTTTGTTAGGCAATCATAGTATTGCTCAAAATACAACAACAACTTTTAAAGAAGTTTTTAAAGAATTTCCAAGGCAGGAAAAAAACCTAAGAAAATGGGATGCTCCCGTAGTTGCTGATTTAGACCAAGATGGTTATTTAGATTTATTAATTAACGATCACGGATTTGGTATTCAAGTATGCTGGAACAACAAAGGCAAATTTGCTAAACCTTACGATGTAATTATGGGAGATTTACACGGAGTTTCTGCTGGAGATATTGATTTTGATGGTAATATTGAAATTGTAATGTCCAGAGGAGGAGGCTCAGGTAGTAATGCTCGAAATTCAAAAATGTATCGCGTTGTTGGTAGGGAATTTATACCAATGGAGGACTTTAAAGAACCATTAGCCTTAATGCGTGGTAGAACAGTTGGTTTTGTTGATATAGATAATGATGGTGATTTAGATTTGTTAAATTTTGCATTTCCTGATGGGGCAAAAAAAGGACTAACCGAAAACTATCTTTATGAAAATAATGGAGGTGAGTTGGTTTTAAATTCTACCCTTCCTGCCAGTAAAATAGATGGACAAAAAGTCTTGCTTACCGATTTTAATGGAGATAACGTCATGGATATCGTTATGTATGGTCATGGCAATGTGAAAATATATCAAGGGGGTGAAGGCTTTACTTTTGATGATGTTAGTAAAAAAGTACTTCCTAGAAGTATTGATGAAGTTACAGGAGTTGTAGAAATTGATTATGATAATGATGGGGATTTTGATTTGTATTTTACAAGAGGATTAGGTTTTGAAATAGGTGAGACATTTTTTGATAAAGCATCTAAAACATTAGGCTTTTATACAAAAAGGGGCGAGTTTAATTTTGATAATATCGAAACTGGCGATGTACTTCAAATGGAAAATTTTCAGTCACAATGGCCCAATAACGATACTTTTTATATTGGAGAAGCATCTTATGATTATGAGTTTGAAGGAGAAACCCATTCCGGAAAAAATATAAGATTAGTAAATAGTGATGCTCTAGGATTTCCAGATAATGCAAATTATAAAGAAAAGAAAGGTTGGTATATTGGTTATGTAGGGAATAAAAAATGGAAAATAGCAGGGTTTCTTTGGGCGCCTGCAACAGGTACTGTAAGAGGTGTAAAGGATTATCCCAAATATGACAATCCCGAAGGACTTTCAGATATTTTATTAGAAAATAAAGGGAAGAAGTTTCAGGATGCTACTAAAAAAATGAACCTTCTATTTAAAGCTCATTCCAGTGCTGCAACAGTAGCGGACTTTGATAATAATGGCTTTCAAGATATTTTAGTTGTACCAAGAGGAAACCTTGTAAACGAAAACGAAGCAATCGTTTTTATGAATAAAGGGGAATCTGGTTTTGAAAAATTGCAAGGACATAATATCATTTCAACAGAATTGGGAGCAATCGGTATGGCTGTTGAGAATTTAGATTTCAATAATGATGGTAAAGTGGATGTTGTGATAGGAAACGAACGTGGTAAATGGCACCTTTTCAAAAATAACGTTACTAAAACGAATAATTATCTCGTAGTGCAAGTAGGAGATGCACCGTCAAAAAAAGCAACAGCTTTAGGCGCATTAGTAACAATCAAGTCCGGTAAAAATATTCAACAAAGACGTATAGGTTCAACAGGTGCACAATATTCTCTCAGTTTTAACAATATGGTTCATTTTGGCTTAGGCTCAAGTAATCAGCCGGTAGAAGTTAAAATAACTTGGACCAATGGAGAGACAGCTGAACATAAAATTAGTAAATTGAACACCACAACTTTCATAGGAAAAAAACTAACTAACTAAAATAAGATATATGGGTTCTTACAAAAAAAATGCATTTACATATGCCACAATTGTGGCCATGGGAGGATTTCTGTTTGGATTAGACGCTGCTTTAATTTCAGGAACAACCAAATTTATTTCAAAAGAATTTGCACTATCTTCTTTAGAGTTAGGTACAGTTGTAAGTGCTCCTGCTTGGGGTGTTTTACTAGCGTTACTCTTCGCCGGTTGGGTTAGTAATAGGTTTGGACGTAAAAGAGCCATTCAAATTATTGCCATTTTATACATCGTATCGGCGGTATCTTCGGCATTCGCACCGAGTTATATTATGCTCGTTATTGCGCGTTTCTTGGGTGGTTTGGCCTTTACTTCTATTTCTTTAGCATCCATGTATATTGGGGAGATTGCACCACAAAAGTATCGTGGGAAGCTAGTTTCCATGATACAAATAAATATTGTAATTGGCCTCTCGGCAGCATATTTCATTAACTATTTAATTGTCGATTTAGTAGCTTCTGGTGCAGACTGGGTATCAGAGTGGGGACTCGATACAAATACATGGCGCTGGATGCTTGGAACAGAAATATTGCCAGCTGTTATATGGTTAGGACTATTATTCTTGGTACCTAGAAGCCCGTCATGGTTGGTGTTTCAAAATAGAATAGATGAGGCAAAAACAACGTTGCGAAAGTTAATTCCTGAAAATGAAGTTGAGCATCATATTACAGATATGCAAGAAAGTTTAAATAAAAGCTCAGACGATCGTTCGTTAAGAGCACAGTTCAAGGAAATTATGGGTAAACCTATGCGGGTTACACTAATCATTGCACTTACTATTGCTATTGCACAACAAGCGACTGGAATTAATGCGATTTTGTTTTATGCACAAACCGTAATTGAACAATTAGGAATTGGTAGTGATGCTTCGTTTTTACAAGCCATTTGGATTGGATTGACTAGTGTAATATTTACTGTTTTGGGATTATTACTTGTAGATAAATTAGGAAGAAGACCATTAATTATTTGGGGAATGGTTTGGATTGTGGCTAGTTTGGGCTTATGTTCTTATGGTTTCAGCCAAGCGCGTTATACTGTAAGTCAAGAAGCAGTAGTAGAAATGACTGAAATACCAAATTCTCAAAGACTCAATGCGATAGTTGGAGTAGAATATAAAAGTGATGCTGAATTTAAAAGTGCTCTTAAGGACACTTTGGGAGAAGACGATGCAAGAGATTTTTCTGGGCTATTGATTCAGAAGTCTGCTTCTTTAAATGCCATGCTTATTTTCTTTGCAATATTAAGTTTTATTGCGGCTTTCCATTTTTCCGTTGGTCCGGTAATGTGGGTCCTCTTTTCAGAAATATTTCCAATTTCTATCAGAGGAATTGCAATTCCTGCAATTACCCTTATTACCAGTATTGTAAGTATGCTAGTACAGCAGTTTTTTCCATGGCAACTCGATAAGTTTGGTATCAGTACAACCTTGTTAGTCTACGCTATAATTGTTGGTATTGGTTTAATTATTCTATTTAAATATCTAGTTGAGACCAAAGGTTTAACCATTGAAGAAATCCAAGAAAAATTTCAAAAGAAATAAAAAAGAACTTGCTAGCTTAGCAAGCATAAAATAAAAGAACTAATATGAGTTTATTTGATAATAAAGAATTTGTAGTAGGCCCATTTATGAAAGTAAGTGATCCTGCTTTAGTTGAAGTTGCTGCATTTGCTGGTTTCGATTTTGTGATTATAGATTTGGAACATGGTCCAAATACTATTCAAACAGTTCAAAATCATGTGAGAGCGGCACAAGCAAAAGGTATTGTTCCAGTAATACGAGTTCCAGAAATCAATGAGAATATGATTTCTAAGGCACTTGATATTGGCGCAGAATATGTGCAAGTGCCGCAAATTGAAACTGCTGATGATGCAAGACGTGTGGTAAAAGCAGCAAAATTCTTTCCAGAAGGAGCAAGAGGTGTTTGCAGATATGTAAGAGCAGCAGACTATGCTTCTATGCCAAAAGAAAATTACTTTGGTAATGCTAATAAAACAACGGGAACTATTATTCACATTGAAGGGAATATTGCTTTCAATAATATTGATGAAATACTCCGAGTAGATGGCATTGACGTCATTTTTATTGGACCTTATGATATGTCCCAATCTTGTGGTGTTCCAGGACAAGTAAACCATCCAAAAGTAATTTCTCAAATGAAGGAAATTGTTGAAAAAGCGGCCCCTCTAGGAAAAGTGGTTGGTACATTTGTGGAGAGTCCAGAATCTGCAAAACAATGGATAGATTTAGGCGTAAAATATATTTCTTATGCTGTGGATGTTGGAATTTATTTTGATGCTTGCAAAAATATTGTAGATAAGGTAAGAGAATAAACACTAGCTTATGGTGTTAAGCCTTTCCATACTGTTATTCTTTCTTTTAATATTGATATTTTCCATTTCAAAATGGAAAGTACATCCCTTTATAGCCCTGATTCTTACAGCCCTGGTACTGGCTTTAGCGTTGGGAATGGGTGGAGAGAAAAGTGTGCAGGTATTATTAGAAGGTTTTAGTGGTACATTACGTGGTATTGCCATCATCATTATTCTTGGGGCTTTTATAGGAGAAGTACTTCAAGAAACAGGGGGTGCGTTTCGAATAGCAAACCGCATCATAAAATGGCTGGGTGAAAAAAAGTTGCCTTGGGCCATGGGGTTTACGGGGTATGTGGTTTCCATTCCAGTATTTGTTGATGTTGCATACATTTTGCTACAACCCGTTGTAGAATCGCTTTCCGTAAAAAGTAAACGTCCTGTTTTATTTATTGGTTTATCATTAACCGCTGGATTAACGGTCGCTCATACATTAATACCTCCAACACCAGGTCCATTGGCTGTTGCTGAATCACTTGGTTTAGATATCGGAAGAATGCTTACCGTCAATCTTATAGTGGCAATTTTTGCAATGACAGGTGGTATATTTTGGGTATTGTTTTTTGTTAAAAAAACTTGGCTTAAATATGATGAAAAACTTAAGAAAACAACAATAGGTTCAGAAAATAGGTATGATAACAAGACAAATTTTCAAAAAGGAAATTTATTTTATGATATTTTACCAATACTTGCTCCCATTATTTTAATTGGATTGGGATCTTTTCTGTCTTTTGAAACAGAAAACGTCCTAACCCAAATTTTCAACTTTTGTACAATTCCCTTAGTAGCGGTTTTAATAGGAGCTGTTATTGCCGTTTTTCAAATTAAATCAAAAGATAAAAGAGGCACTACGAATAGATTGGTAGAACAAGCGATAGTAAAATCGGCATTAGTTATCATGATAACGGGTGCTGGAGGTTCATTGGGTTATGTTATTCGCGAAACTGGAATACAAGATCAAATAGTTACAGTATTTTCTCAATTTCCATTCTTAGGTATTTTATTACCCTTTATTGTTGCGGCAATTTTAACAACATCCACAGGTTCAATAACTGTGTCGTTAGTAGGAAGCGCATCAATGCTGGGACCAATGGTAGATAGTTTACCTATATCACCTGAAATGGTAGCAGCCCTAATTGGTTGTGGTTCGTTTTGTGTATTCCATGCCAATTCTAGTTTTTTCTGGCTGCTTAATCGGCTGCATGAAGTGCCTCCCAAAGTATTGTATCGCACATTTACTGTGCAATCTTTGGTGATGGGGCTATCGGGTTTAGTAGGAGTTTTTATTTTGTTATTATTTGGTCTGTAAATGATTATTTTTCATTAATTTAATCTATTCGGATTTCACTAAAACTAAAAATTTTTTAATTATGAAAAAGTTAATGATTACCATTTGTTGTGGTTTCATTTTATTTCTGTCATGTAAGAGTGTTCAAAGTCAAAAGCGGAGTGCAGATGCCGTTGATTCAAAAGTAAATACTTATGTAAAAAATATAGAAATCGTCGGACGAGGTGTCATTAACACTATAAATAGTCCAAATGTAAAACTGAAAAGTATAGATATTGGCGATTGTAGTTGGACAGACGGTTTTTGGGGTGACAAATGGAAAGAAGCTGAACAGGTGATGATTCCGCACATGGGATCCATTTTAAAGGGCGATATTGGTCATGCGTATAACAATTTCAAAATAGCGGCAGGCTTAAAGGAGGGCAAGCACAAGGGATTTGCATGGCATGATGGGGACTTTTATAAATGGATGGAAGCATCTGTTTATTTATATGGTGTTAATAAGGATGAAAAAATCATAAAAGAATTAGATGAAATAATTAAAGTTATAGCAAAAGCACAACAGCCAGATGGTTATTTGTCAACTTCAATTATCATTAGGGAAGATTTGGAACCTTTCGAAAATAGAAAAAATCATGAGCTTTATAATAGTGGACATTTATTAACCAGTGCCGTTATACATCATCGTGTAACGGGCAAAACCAATTTTTTAGAGATAGCTATGAAGCATGCTAATATGCTGTACAAGTTGTTCCAACCCCAACCCCAACATTTAAAACGGTTTGGCTTTAATCAAACCCAGATTATGGGATTGGTTGAACTTTACCGGACTACGAAAGACAATAGGTATTTGGAACTCGCTGAGATATTTATAAATATGCGAGGTAAAACTAAAATTATTAGGAATAATATTACAAAAGAATATTCTGTTGGAGATATGGTACAAGAGCGCATTCCTTTAAGAAAAGAAAGTGAGGCCGTTGGTCATGCAGTTTTAGCACTATATTATTACGCGGGAGCTGCCGATGTTTATGCAGAAACTGGTGAACAGGCTTTGATTGATGCGCTCGATAGGCTTTGGGATAATGTAGTACACAAAAAAATGTACATCACGGGAGCCTTAGGACAAACACATTTTGGAAGGTCCTCTAGGAAAGATAATATCGAAGAGGGGTTTATGGCAGAATATCAAATGCCGAATTTAACTGCCTATAATGAAACCTGCGCAAACATTTGTAATTCTATGTTCAGCAATCGTATGTTAGGTATAAAAGGCGAAGCAAAATATGCAGATATTATGGAATTGGTGCTTTATAATAGTGCACTTTCTGGGATAAGTCTGGATGGAAAGCACTATTATTATTCTAATCCGCTAAGAAAAATTGAAGGGGCTTTGAACTATAAAAAAATGAATACCGAGTTTCCCCAAAGACAGCCTTATCTAAATTGTTTTTGTTGTCCACCAAATTTGGTAAGAACTATTGCAAAATCGCCTGCCTGGGCATATAGTAAATCTTCTAACGGTATTTCCGTTAATCTTTATGGTGGTAATAAATTAGATACCAGATTACTGGATGATTCAAAAATTAAACTGAAACAAGAAACAAATTATCCATGGGAAGGGCAGGTTAAAATAACTATTGAAGCATGTAAAAAAGACCCCTTTGAAATTTTATTACGTATACCAGATTGGGCTAAGGGAACAAAAGTCATGGTAAACAATAATCCTATTGAAAAAATTGAAGCAGGAAGCTTTGCGGTTATTGAGCGCCAATGGAAAAAAAGTGATATAATTTTAATAGATATGCCTATGGACATTAAATTTGTGGAAGGGCACCCTAGAATTGAAGAAGTTCGCAATCAAGTAGCACTTAAAAGAGGGCCTGTTGTGTATTGTCTGGAATCTGTAGATTTACCCAAAAACGCCAACATTTTTGATGCCTATTTATCATCTGATAAAATGCTGGAAGCCATATACAAACCAAGTCTTTTAGGAGGTATTATGGCTATAGAAGGCGAAGTGCTTATCCGAAAGGATAATTTGAAAGGTATGTACAATGAAGTTCAAAAACCCAAATTTGAATCTTATAAAACCCAATTTGTTCCATACTTTACTTGGAGTAACAGAGGAGATAAAGAGATGACGGTATTTTTGCCAATTATTTGGAATTAATAGATTTAATTCTAACCTAAAATTGTTTGGATTACAAATAGGGTAAATTCGTTATATTATATGTTATTAATGGCTAATGTTTTTGAAGTAATTTTTCTAAACTTAGCAAATTAATTACGTTGTATAAATATCATAACTATGATGAAAGCTTATTATTTTCTATTCGCTGTACTTATTGCATTTGGATGCAAAAACACAGAAAAACCGAAAGAAGAAAAGAAAAAACCAAACATTTTATTTTTAGCTGTGGATGACTTAAGACCAGAAATAGGGGCTTATGGATCAGAAATAGCTGTTACCCCTAATATAGATGCTTTGGCAGCAGATGGTTTGCTGTTTAACAAAGCCTATTGTCAAGAGCCTATTTGCAGCCCTTCTCGTGCTAGTTTAATGACTGGAGCAAGACCGGAAACAATTAATGTAATTGAGAACTTTACCTATTTCAGAGATGCAAACCCTGATATTATAACACTTGCTCAGCACTTTAAAAATAATGGTTACGAAACCACACATACAGGTAAGATTTATCACAAACCAGGTTTTGCTGATCTAAATTTGTCATGGAGTAGAAAACCAGCCTATGATAAAATGACGGTTGAAAAGAGTAAAACACCAGGAGGATATGCACTCCCAGAGAATCAAGCTTTTTCAAAAAAGGCAACAGAAGAAGTGATTGCGAAATATGGCAAAAATGCACCTAGAAACGGTTTAGGTAAAGGGCCCGCTTACGAAAAGGCAGATGTTCCAGATTATTTCTACGAAGATGGTTACAATGCTGAATTAGCCATTGCAACACTAAAAGATATGCAGGAGAAAAATCCAGATAAACCTTTCTTTTTGGGTATGGGTATGAAGAAGCCACATTTAAATTGGATGGCTCCAAAAAAATATTGGGACATGTACGACCCAGCTAAAATTAAGTTAGCAGAACAAACTGAGGGACCAGAAAACGGCGCAGCAATGGGTTTACATCCATCTTTTGAATTACGTGCTCGTTATGGAATTCCAAAAAAAGGACCTATAGATGATGAAATGGCAAGAACCCTAAAGCATGCTTATCTAGCATGTATTAGCTACGTAGATGCACAAATAGGTAAAATGATAGATGCACTTGATGAAGCAGGTCTAAGAGATAATACCATAATTATGCTGTGGAGTGATCACGGATGGCACTTAGGAGATATGGGTATTTGGGGGAAAGCCACAAATTATGAAATTGCAACCAGAGTGCCTTTAATAGTTTGGACACCAGATATGACCAAGGAAGTTCGTGGCAAAAAAACAGATGCTTTGGTTGAATTGGTGGATATGTATCCAACTCTATGTGATTTGGCTGAAATAGATTTACCAGAACATTTAGAAGGAAAAAGTTTTAAAACTTTATTGAGTAAACCCAATACACCATGGAAAAAAGCGGCATTCAGTCAATTTCCAAATCCAGCATTGAGAGAATGGGCTGCAAATCCATTATCTCAAGGTATGCGCGAAACCTATTTTGGGCCATTAATTGAAGAAGTAGAAGAACGCATTAAAAAACAACAAGGAGACAAATGGGACAGAAACCTGTTTGAAAATAATGTAATGGGGTATGCAATGCGTACAGAAAGATATAGAATTATTATCTGGAAAGACTATAAAAACCCAGAAAGTGAACCTCTATTTGTAGAACTGTTCGATCATAAAAATGATCCTGCAGAAACTAAAAATGTAGCAAAAGATAATCCTGAAGTCGTTAAGACACTTATTGCTCAATTTAATAAAGGTTGGAAAGGAAGTCTTCCAAACTAGGTAGTTTTATTCTATGGGTTTTATCAACAAGATAAGCAAGCCCTTTTTAATTTCTATATTCATCGAATAGAATTATGTATCATATAAAGCCATTTAATATTTTATCTGCGCTGTGTTTTTTATTCTTAAATGCAGTTTTAAGCTTTAACAGTTGTGCAGCTCAGACAGGTTTAGAGTCAGGTACTGAACTGACTTTTTCTGAAAACGAAGAAGTTATACCTCTAGAAAAACGGTCGAGAAGAAAGTTTGATAATGCCGTTATAGCAGATCTTGATCAAGATGGGTATTTAGATTTACTGTTAACAGAACATTCTAGACGCGTAGAATTGTTTTGGAATAACAAAGGAACGTATCAAAAAGGGAAGCCTTTTATTTTTGGAGATACTCATGGGATTGCAATTGGAGATTATAATTTTGATGGCTTAGTAGATATTCTAGTACAACCTGGGGGAGGAGACGGTAAAAATCCAAGAAGGTTAAGAGCGTATACAGTAAACCTTGATAGGTCGATAAGCAAAGAAAACGAATTCAAGCATTTTGAAGCTAGTAGAGGACGAGCAGTTAAATTCTTTGATGCTGATAATAATAGTGAACTTGATTTGATTCTATCTGCATTTCCACCAAATAATAAAATTGATAGAGCACATTTTTTATATCAAAGAGATGAAGACCAGGATTTTTCATTTGTAGATTTTTTGCCATATGCCGATCGTTTTAATATGCGAACTACCTTAACGGATTTCAATAATGATAATATTAAAGATTTTCTTTTTTATGGAGGGGATAAGCTTATTGCTGCTCAAGGAAATGAAGGATTAGGTTTTACAGATGTTACGAAAGACGTTTTAGGTGATTTAACGAACACTAATTTAGTAAATAGTATTTCTGAAATTGATTTTGACAATGATGGTGATTTTGATTTGTTTTTAACACGTTCTAAACACCCTTTTGATTCTGAAAGTGATTATAATGAAGAAACTAAAACTTTTTACTTTTTTCATAGGAGAAAAGCTTTTAAGCACGAGCTTAAAATTGAAGGTGATTTTAACTTAGAGAATTTACAAATGGCTAACCCACATTTTGATGTCTTTATTGGTATCAATAAAAAGCTATATGAACGAACAAAGGATAATCATGGGCATCATGATTTTACCTTAACTCAAGAAGAAGCAAAAGGTTTTCCTGAAGATACCAAGGTTAAAGGGTTATATATAGGCTATTTAGGTAATAATGTATGGCGTATTGCTGGCCATACTAATTCACCAACAGCTGCGGTTATTCATAATGTTATTGAAAAGCCTGAAACCATAAAACTAAAAGAGTTACCGGCTAAATTATTAGAAAATAAAGAAGGAAAATTTATTGATGTTAGTGCAAAATATAGTGTTGATATTATAGAGCAGACAACTAGTACTGCTACTGGCGATTTTAATAATGATGGGTGGACTGATATTTTTGTTGTTCGCTACGGGCATTCTGCATCAAAAATTGAACAGATTTTACTTTTAAATCAAGAAGGTAAGAATTTTGTTCGTGCAAAAAATCATGGTATTCTTAGAGAAGAGTTGGGAGTAACAGGAATGGGAGCCGATGCTTTCGACTATGATAAAGATGGCGATTTAGATATTATATATTGTAACGAACGCGGAAGGTGGCACTTGTTTACCAATAATCTTACATCTAAAAATAACTTTGTAAAGATAAATGTTGGGAATTCACCTTCTGGGAAAGCTTCCGCCGTAGGTGCGGTACTAAGTTTTACATCTTGTGGTAATCAGTATAAACGAGTTGTAGGTGCTACATCTTCTTCTTATTCTCAAAGTTTTAATACGTATTTACATGTTGGTTTAGGGAAGTGTGAGGATATTAAAAATGTTGAGGTAACCTGGAGTAACGGAGAAAAACAAACCTTGTTTATAGAAGGCCTTAATAAAATCTATAAAGTAGGTAAAATTTAGAGTTTCAAAATAAACCAAATAACTATTCAAATGAGAACTAAACAAAAGAAACAAAAGCTAATGCTGATAAAATGTCTATTCAGCTTTTTATTAATTACAGCATTAATAGGCTGTAATAAAACATTAACTGTAGAAGAACAAGCTTTGGAGAAAATTGAAGTACTAGAGGCTTTAATGAGTGAAGCTAAAAGTAAATCTATAGATGTTACTAGAGAAGAAACACTTTTATGGTTTTCTAAAGAGTTTATAAAATTTGCTGATTGGGATGAAGCTCATAAGCCTGAAGTTGAAAAGCTTTTTGGGTATTACAGTTTTTATGAAAAAGATAAAGCTAAATATGCCGAGGAATTGCCGGACTTTGAAAGAGGAAAAGTTATTGAAATTTTGGATAAAGGGATAGCAGAACTTAACAAAGTTTTAGATGGAACTATAAAAAGAAGACCTGTTTCTAAAATAGATTGGGGGAATGTTGAAGTTGCAGATAATATGTTAAAGAATAACGGAAAACCTGTTTTTCTTTTTGATTATTTTTCTAAAACTGTTGGTGCGCCTTTAACCGATAAAAATGTTTATAATGATCATTTGGGAGCAATTTTTCACGGAGGACAAAGGCTTTATGAGGTAAATATGGATAGAGCCGTTAACCCATTTATATTAAACGAAGATAGAACCTTTAATGAAAAAATAGAGTTGATTACAGAAATTCCAGATACCAATGTTGGATTTCTTATTCTTTGGAACATGGGTATGCCACAATGGATTCATGACAAAGAACCAGAAGTTACAAAAGGAAGATCTTTATTTACAGGTTTTGATATTGACAATCCTTTAATGAGAGACGTTTGGAGCGATGTTATGAAAAAAACAGGAGAACTCACCAAAGGTAAAAAAGTAACCCAATTGGGATACATCTTATCTAATGAACCTCATTGGTTTTCAGAAAAAGGACATTGGACACAGAATTATAAAGAGATGAATTCAATTTCATCTTATACCGTAAAAAAGTTTCAAAATTGGCTTGCTGATAAATATAGCAATAACATAAAAAAACTAAATAAAAACTGGGAAAGTGATTTTAAAGAGTTCAATGCAGTAGAGATTGAAATACCAATGGAAAAATCCTTAAGAGGGAAACCTATATGGTACGACTGGTGTCGTTTTAATATGGATAGAAGTACCGATTGGTTTACATTTTTAAGAGATCAGTTATTGGAAACAAACCCAGATGCAGATACCAACATTAAAATAATGCCAAAAATGTTTAGGGAAGATTACCGTTCTCATGGTATAGATTTAGAAGCTTTAACAGATATTACTACAATGATTGGTAATGATGGAAAAGCTTACGGTGGCAGAAATTTACGAGCTACTAAACCAGAAAAATGGGAAGAAAAATACGCTTACTGGTGGGATGAGTTAAGCTTACCATATGATTTCTTAGAATCTGTGGCTCCAAATAAAATAAACATTAATTCAGAAACACACTTTTTATCTGCTTCAGCTTGGAGAGATATGAATATGTCACCCGATTATGTGCGAAGTGTTTTTTGGTTGGCAACCTTACAGGGCATGGATGCTGGTATTTCTTGGTTTTGGGCTAGAGACCCTGATGGCTCGCCAGAAGATCGTTTAGAAGGTGAATTGGATTTCTTTGACCCAGCTTTAGCAGGTTCATATGCAGGTTCTGCCAATATGCAACCACAAACAGTAAATGAAGTGGCACAAGTATATATGGACATGAACAGCTTTTCAGAAGAAATAGTTGCACTTCGTGAACAAAGAAGACCAATAAGAATATTTCATTCTGAAACTTCAGCGATTAATAAAAAACATTATATGACAGAACAGTTTGATCTATATGAATCCCTACATTTTGAAGGTTTTCCAGTAGGTTATGCCACGGAAAAAGTAATTAAGAAACAAGATAACAGCAAATGGGATGCAATCGTTGTTTTTAAAACTGACTATGTCACAGATTCTGAGTTTGAGACGTTACAAAGCTACCTAAACAATGGCGGTACTGTAATACTTGATAGTAAAAACAGTTTATCTAAAAATGAATATGGTGAATCACGAGGTAAGAGCCTTTCAAAAGGTAAGGGTAACTTAATTGTTATGGATGTAGCTAATACTGTTTTAGAAATACAACAAAAAGCACTTGAAGTAGTATCGGATGCCTTACCAGAAGTTACGTTAACTGAATCTAACGGAACAGCATACAAAGGTTGCTATTGGCGAGTAGTTAAAAATGAAAAAGGGTATTTGGTAAACATATTGAACATTGGTAAAAATGATGCTAAATTAAACCTTGGTCTTAAAAATGGTAAAGCAACTACGATTACTAACATAATGACTGGAGACGTTTTGAATTCAGAATTTGAGTTAAAATCAAATGGTGTTTTATTATTGGAAATTAAAGAATAATAGATGTTGCACGAAAATATATTTAAAAACATAAGTGAAGTTTATATGAAATACATTAAAACAATAACCATTAAGTTTAATTTAAGCTATTTAGTAGTGTTATTTAGTATTAGTTGTTTTGCCCAAGATTTTAAAACCGTTTCTGTTGAGAACAATTATAAAGATTGGGGTTGGAATAATGTTCATATAGCTAAAAATAAATATATAAGCCTTGCAGTAGTACCAGATGCCGGTGGTAGAATATTAGAATATAATTTAGGAGAGGTACCTTCTCTTTGGTTAAATCCTAAATTAAAAGGAAAGACGTTTCCTGCCACTGATGAAGTGAAAATGAAAGAGTGGAGGAATTTTGGAGGATACAGATTAGTACCAATTCCTGTCGAAAATTGTTCAGTTGATAAAAATGGTAATAAAGGGAAACGTTGGCCTCCGCCAGCCATAATTGGTGACGCAAAATATGATGTAGCTATTAGAGAAAATAAATTAGGCCATCAAACTATAGAAGTGAAATCTGGTGTACAACAACTTCCTGTTCCAAAATTTTTTGGTAACAAAGGCTTTGTTTATCCAAATAAAATTGAAGAAGAATTACAATATTCGCGTAGCCTTTATATAGAACCACATAGTAGTTTGGTGTATATAGATCATACACTTAAAAATGTAGGAGAAACAAAAGTAAAAAGAGGACTTAAAATTTCTAGTCAGCATGTCTCAGAAACAAAACGGGGGATGCATGATGGGGAGAATTATGTTGCCTATATACCTTTTGATGAGAACTTAAAATTACCTAATGGTAAGCAGTTCGAAGTTACTACAAATCCAGATTTGCGTTGGCAATACTTGAATCGTAACCGCTTTAAATTGGATAAAAATAATCCAGAGCATATTGAAAAATATTATAATCATGGAACAAATTGGAAAGGAGAAGTAGCTCCTGGTATTTACGAAGTTGAGTATGATTATAATCAAATGGCAGGTTTTCACATCATTGCTTCAGATTCGTGGTTATGTTATGTCAATAAGAAAACAAATACAGCTTTCGTAAAAATTATGGAGCCTTATAACCCACAGTTGGAATACGATCATGGATTAAATAATGCGATTTTTTGTAGTGGTTTATCCGAAGGTTATATTGAAACCGAAGTCATGACGCCTCTTTATGATTTAGCACCAAATGAGAGTTTTAATTATAGAGAAATTCATGGAGCAGCCAAGATTGAAAATGCTCCAATATTAAATGTAAATTTAGCAGGAGTAACAACACATAAAATGACTTTTGATTTGAAATTAAATAAAGTCACAGGAACTTACGGTGTGTTTATAGAAGGAAGAGCAATATTACGTTTGTTAGATGCTTCCGGAAATGTTATTAAAGACATTAAAAAAGATATGGTTAACCCTTTGAAATCATTTTCATTTGAAGCTTTTTTGAGAGATTTTATTAAAGTTAAAAGTTGTGAGCTTTATATAGAAGATGTAAATGGTAAGCTAAATTTACTCGATTCTTATTCTCTTTAATTGTTAGGGTTTGATTAAAACATACTATCGGCTGAATACCAATTAAACCTATTCCAGAGTTATAATATCAAACTAGAAACCCCAATACGTAAAAATCAAATGAATTACAAGGAACAGCCGTACATATTCAAGAAATCCAGAAAACGTATTGAAATAATTAACTCAAGAGGAGTTCAATGTGATGAAATTTATGATTGCATTTCTTATTTGGAATTACTGTAAAATAACGTAAGATCGATATATTAAAACCTGACAATCAGTTGTTTAATTGTTTTAATAAAGAAACTATGTCATTCCGAATGCTACGGAGAGTAAAATATATTTTACTTGAACGTATAATAGCGTAGCTATTGAAGAGGAATCCCATCCTTATGAGATTTCTCGAAAGTTTATCTTGAGTACTTCGACTACGCTCAGCATAAACTAAAGTCGAAAGGCTCATACTTCACTCTGTCGAAATACAAACACCTGAAAATCATTTGTTTAATATTATTTTTATAAAAAAATTAAATCGAACTGACGTTAAAATAAAATAATGATTTTTTGCTTTATACAAAATATAAAAATAAAGCATAGCCTCAGTTACCTCTTTTTCTATTGAAGTAGAAGGCGGAAAAGGGTGTTTTATTACGGTTATTTCAAATGAGAATTGGTATTAAATCTACAAAAATGAGGTTTTACGGTTTTGCCTCAACTGAAAAATGATAATAGTGTGTTATTCATCGAAAATGCGGAAAAACCACTTCTATTTCCACATCGGTTATTCTTACATTTATCAAAAAATTTTAAAGCCCCACAATAATGAAGAATCTAAAAGTATTACTACGATGTTTTTTTGTAGTAAATCGTCTTTCTATCATATGGAAAGAAATTAATACCTCCTTTACAAACAATATAAACATTTTGTCTTCAACATTATGTAAAAATAATCTGCCTCATAGTATTTATTTAAAGAACTCGTTTAAACTTTTTGTTTTTAACCGAAAATGAGATGAAATTTATTCAGATGAGGCACTTTTTGCAAGGCATAGCAGAGCTACGCATAAGAAAAGTAACAAAATATGGGTGAATTTCAGCCATTTTTTAGGAAATAGAAAAAGTTTAAACGAGTTCAAAAACTTAATGGTCCAATCAGAAGAAAGCAGTCCTGAAAAATTATGAACTCTGATTAGTAGTTGTTCGTACTTGTCTTTAAATAAATAGACTGCTAGAACAAGGTCGTGTAATAATATAGGTTTTGTTCTAGGAGGTTAAAGGTTTTATATATTTTTATTTTACCGTAGAGCGAGCAAATATCTCAGAAATTAATTAATCTAACCCCTGTGCATTTTGTAACCATTTTGTAAAAATAAAAGGCAGTAATGAACCTATGACCAAAAAGGTCGTAATCAAATATAAAACTATATAAAATAGTATTCAGATTAGAGTAATGTTATTTCTGAATATGAAAAGAGGGCAAATGACCATAAACTTAATAGCCCTAACTAATTTGCCCTCCTTTTTATATTTTTTTGAGATAGCTGATAAATCTGGCTTAAATATTACAAATTCATATTGCTAACCCACTGCTTTTAGAGATGTTGGTAAACTTAAAAGTTATATTTCCAGAAAAGCTATTTTTCCTTTAAAAGAGGATGAGGATCAAGTTCTTGATTTAGATATTTATTCGACTTATTAATAATTGATTTTATCTTAAATTTAAATCAATCTAAAGCATTTTTAGTAATAAACCACCTCCAACCAATAATAGCCATTTGTAGTTTATTAGCTTTTGTTAAATCTAATCGTCTTTTAGAATAACTAGGTAAAACTATTTTGTTAACCTTAGCTAAAAATTTAAATACTTGCTTTTGCATTTTATAAAAATAGTAAAACTTATTCTAGACTAAGTTTTACTTTTTGTGAAATTCATATAATGGAGATAATAATTAATATTAAATCAATTATAAGTTTGGCAAGTGTTATCATGTTTTTAGGTTTTAAAGGTTATTAAATAGACTATTGGTATCAATGTTTATTGAAGATATATATTTAGCTATATGTTAACCAAACGTTTTAATGAAAATCAATGAAGTTGAATATGAATTTGTAAGTAAAAAAATAAAATTGATTACTATATTTAAGTGACTGTCTTCATTTATGTTTTGTTTTATAACTATAAAGAGTCATTATTGTTTCAATATTTAATAACTGTAGGGGTATTTTAAGAACTTTTTTAATTATCAAGGGAAGAATTATTTTAAAAATGATGCTTTTTGACAGTTTCATCTTTTTAAAAACATTAAAGCATAAAAAAAGACACCCAATATGGATGCCTTATAATTATGCAGCTTATTATAATTATTTTATTGGTCTCAAAAATAGTTAAAACTATGCACTTTAGTGCATGTCGCTTTAGCTTCTAAAAATTTCTACCTTTGTAGTATGTCGGAACAACGATCAAATGGACACAGTGTATCTCGCTTATCAGTTCACATAGTTTGGAGCACAAAATATCGTTATCATGTTTTGAAAGGCGACATTCAAAATCGATGTCGTTCCCTTTTGATACAAATATGCGATGCGGAAGATGTACAGATCCTAAAAGGTGTAATA
>NZ_SRSO01000035.1 GCF_004791695.1 Flavivirga rizhaonensis
TGCTATTTTAAACTATAAAAGTATCTCGGTCTTAGGCAAACTGACCTAAAAACAACATTATTCACAAGGCTTTTCATTAAAATCAATCTAAGCTTTTCAATAAATAAAAAGACTTACGGATTTAAGGTTAAAAACTAGTGGCGGGAAAGGTTACCAGCAAGAGTAAGAAAAAAATAAATAAGATAGTTATCTGTTTCTCGCCACCAGTCGCAAACTGGCGGGAGCGGGGGCTTAAAACACGCAACAAACCATATACAAAACCGTTGTGTGTAATTTAACGCAACCAAACCCGAATTTGAACATCTATTAAAAAACGGAATTATGAAAAATTTAAAAATAATCGGATTACTCTTTTTAATCGGAATTTACTCATCTTGTAATAATGACGATGATAATAATTCTCAAGCTTTGAGCGGAATCTATACGGAAATTTCACCTGTAAGTGGACGTTCGCAATTGAATTTCGTTATTGGAAATAAAGTAATTAAATCAGAACCTGGAAATTCAACTGAAGATGTATTCACTTATGAAATAATCGGAAACGTGATTAAGCTAACGCCTACTTGGGACAATACCACAACTCAAGAATTCGAAATTGAAATTATGAATAACTCAAAATTTGAAATTGAAAACCTTTATCCAAGCGTTGGAGTAAATCCGACCACTTATATGACTTTTGAAAAATAAAAAACTACACACAACAAAGTGTAAAAATAATGCTTAGTTTAGTGCTTAATCAAGAGTCCGTGCACTTTTGTTACATCTGATTTTCCTTCGGAAAATCCTCGCACACAAAACCGCATTATTCTTATACATAAACGTTGTAGAGCATTAAAAAAAGAAATGAAGATCTGGAATAAAATATTTTTTGGTTTAGGGATAATCCCTTATTGTTTCATCCTTCCAATTTTGACTTTCTATTTTCATGCAGGAAAAATCCTTGGTCATTTACCAAGCTATAACCAACCAGATCCTAAAACACTTGAAATATATGCTACATACTCTCCTGTCGTCAATTTGACAACATTGACTTGGTTCTATTCATTTGTTATTTGGCTTGTTATATCGATTATTTATCTAATCATTTTTAGAAAAAATATTTATTGGAAACCGTTAAAATTGAGTGCCGTAGGACAACTTATAGCTTTAGGAATTGTGTTCTCTGGAATATTGGAATGGTATATTGATTAAAAAATATAAACGCTCTACAACACTAAATAAAGCCAATGCTTAAGTTCAACCCAAATACGACGGTCTCGTCTTTCAACCAACGTCAAGTCCTGCGGACACTGACGTCTCCGAAAGCCCCCGCTACCGCTAGTTTAAAAACTAGTGGAGGTAAAGGTTACCAGCAAGAGTAAGAAAAAAATAAATAATATGGTTATTTGTTTCGTGCCACCAGTTGCAAACTGGCGGGAGCGGGGGTCATTCTGAACACAGTGAAGAATCTCTTAAACAGAACCTTTACAAAAAAATTTACATTTCAATCTCATAACTTCAAAACATCACAACCTTAATAAAAAGACTTACTAACCATATAATTCTACATTATAAGGTAAGTCTGTCAATAAATTAAATAAACTTCTTATATTTAGACAGGTACAAGAAAAATAAACGCCATAAAGTGCATTTATATAATTGTTGTATGCCATTTAAAAAACTCACTCGAAATTAATGTGTGAAGTAAAAAGATTTAACGATTTCAGAGAATTCTATAGATATAACGAGAGTTTTATAAACTCTGACCCAATGCAAAATATATTTTTGAGAAGGGTTATTGACCAAGTGTTTAAAGGACAAATTACTATCTTCAATTTTTTTAATCTATTGGACAAAAATGGAACTCAATTAATAGCCTTAATAGTTGACCAATTCTGTTTGATTTATTCAAATAAATTCAATCCTAAAATGAATGAAGTTCTCTCAGAAGAGCTAGAATTTCATCGTTTTAACAGGTATACTTTTGCTGGAAATAAATTAGTTATAGAAAACTTACTTAACTCACACAACTCGCCATATACAATTCAAAAACATTTATCAATATATCGGTGTGACAAAGTAAATCCTGAATTCGAGCATAATACAGGAACTTGTAAATTAGCCGATTTAAAAGATTTTGAAGAATTAGTGCAACTAAGTCTTTATTTCACAGAAGAATATGACGGAAAGAGAGAAGACATTAATGAAATGAAATCTGTTATTGCATCTGGAATTTCGGAAGAGAATCTTTACCAATGGAGCGATAATGATAGTATCTGTGCAATTGCTTTGGTTATGTATAGAGAACAATTTGGTTTTCCAGAGATTGGACATCTTTTCACCAACCCAAAACATCGAAACAAAAATTATGCTTCTTCACTTGTATATAAAATAACTGAAAGGATTTTGAAAGAAAACAATTTCTGTATGCTTTACACAAATGGACAAAACAAAGCTTCAAATAGAACTTTTGTTAAAGTAGGATATGTGAAAACTGGAGATTATATTATGTGCTTTAAAGAAGCATAAAAATGTATATCATTTCATCAACTCCAATCGCATTTTTATTTAAGATTTTGTCTTTCTTCTAGTCGGATACATCACCTGTTGTTTTTTGAATTGACCGATTTCTTCTCTTAACGTTTGATTGATGTTATGAATTAAGTCATTTTGGAATTTCATAATTCCTAATAAATCGTGCATAGCGTTTAGATTTTCTAATTGCTTATAAACAATCTCTTCTAAATCGGCTTTGGTATATCTTTTGCTCATATCAACATAATTATTAAATATTTCTTTAGAATTTCTAAACAAATCTATTGATTATCTATCAAAATTCAAAATGAATTTATAGATTTTCTAAAGTTTTATATAATAAGACTAAATTTATCTTAACAAATTCGAAAGATTATATGACTTCCTTAGGACTGTATTTAACTAAGAAATCTGTGAATAGAGCTATGGTTTCCAGACGAACTGGAATCAGTCAAGCTAGATTATCGCAATTGACTTCAAACGAATCGACTAAATTGAGAGCTGATGAGTTGTTCTTAATTGCGCTGGCTATTGACATAGACCCAGGAGAAATGTTTAAAGAAATTTTTAAGGATTTAAAATTAGAACAATAAAAAACGGCATACAACAAGGTATAAAATTAATTGCTAGGTGTAGGCTTGCTTACGAAAATCCTCTCGGATTTTCTAGTCGGTTTGTACTTGCTAAAGTTATTGCTTAAAACACGCAACTAATCTTATACTAGACGTTGTAGGTAATTTGACCAAAAATGAGAATAACAATTTACATTCTGACTTTTCTACTTTTTGTGAGTTGTAAAACCACTCAAACTAAATCTGAACTTCCGATAAAAAATACAATAACCGAATACTATGAAAGCGGAGAAATTAAAAGTGTTGGAACAATAGATGACTTTCACAAAGAATTTAATAACTATCGAATTGGATTTTGGAAAGAATTTTACCGAAACGGCAATTTAAAATCTTCTGGAAATTATAAATTGGACACTTATACTCAATGCTGTACAGGCGGAATTTGTGACGGATTTTATAGTTATAAATATGGAGAATGGAATTACTATTACGACAATGGTAAGTTAAAAGCCAAAGGCAAGTACCGAATCGGAAAAAAATACAAAGAAACAAGTTGTGAAGGTGGAGACGAAATAAAATTTGGTTATGTAACTGATAGTTGGAATTTTTATGACAACAACGGAAAGGAAATCGAACCAACCGAAAAAGATATTGCTGAAATTGAAAAAAGTAGTTTTATTGATGAATGGGATATGACGAAAAAATAAAAAACTACCTACAACAATGTGTAAAAATAATGCTAAATTAGGTGCTTAATCGAAGGGTCGTGCACTTTTGTTACATCTGAGTTTTCCTTCGGAAAATCCTCGCTCACAAAACCGCACTATTCTTATACGAGACCGTTAGCAGCAAGCTCGAAAACGACAACATACAGATTAATGAAAGAAACATTCCAAGTAATTAACAGTACACTTTCTGCAAAAAAAATAAGTGACTTTATTCAGCAGAAGTATAATTTAAGTAAGAAAACGGAATGTAAACTTTTTCGAGCTGCAATGAACCATCTTTACATTGTTACTGATGGAGAAAAAAAATTTGCTTTCAGAGTTTATACATTTAATTGGAGAACAAAGCGTGAAATAAATGAAGAACTAAAGCTTCTAATTCATCTAAATACAAATAGCACATCTGTCTCATTTCCAATAGCTGACAACTCTAGTAATTTGGTACAGGAACTTAATGCACCCGAAGGGAAAAGATTTGGAGTACTCTTTTCTTACGCCAAAGGTTCAAAGGTTCCAAATTTTTCACAAGAAGCAAGTTTCATTATTGGAAAAGCATTGGCTAAAGTTCATAAATCCACTGAAAACTATACATTAAATAGAATTAATTACAATTCTAAAACTTTGCTTACAGAATCTCTTCCCAGAACAAAACAGTTTTTCCAAAAAGATTCAGAAGAAATTACATTTTTGGAAACACTATCGAATTTTCTTAAAATCAAATTTGAGAATCTAAAAGAGCAAAATATGCGAAATGGAGCTGTACACTTAGATGTATGGTTTGATAATATGCATATTGACGAAAATAATGAAGTAACTTTTTTTGACTTTGATTTTTGTGGCAATTCTTGGCTATGTCTTGATATTTCTTATTTCTTATTTCAACTTTTTTCAACCCATCTAAATGAAAATGAATATAAAATTAAAGCAGACAGTTTTATAAAAGGATATGAAACCGAAATAGAAATTACTAAAGAAGAAAGGGAATTATTACCATATGCCTGTTTAGCCATTATGGTTTACTATATAAGTATCCAATGTGACCGATTTGATTATTGGACAAACATTTTTTTAAATGAACACCATTTAAAAAGATTTGTTGGAAATTTAAAACGATGGATTAACTTTAATAATATAGAAATTGAACTAAAAGCCAGCTGCTAACAATGGCTATAGTTAATACGGGTTTTGGTGCTTAACCCGAGGTTAAGTAATTTTAACCAAGTCCGCCAAATCTTTTTGATTTGGCTTTATAAAGAAAAAGATAAAACAAAATAAAAAGTTTTGGCTAAGTGCTTAATCGGAAATTAATCGCTTTTTAATTCCCGTACTAACCATAGCCCAGACGTTACCCAACATTATCAAAAAATGAAAAGAGTAATTTTTATAATAGTTTCCTTCGTCATCTTCATAACATTTTGTTTGACTTTGGGTTCTCTAGAATTAAAAAAAACTTATACTGATTTTAAAGAAGATATTAGTTTTGAAAAAACTCAAAAGTTTAATTTGAATGGCATTTTAAAAATAGATTCCACAGTTGTTAATCCAAAAATTCTTGCCGATAAGACAACCTTGGTCCAATTTTCTTTTAATGGATGTACTCCTTGCAGAAAAGCAAAAGACCGCTTTCCTAAACTTCTAAATCAAACAGGTAAAAACTTTCAAATTATTACTATCTCAATTGATAAGTTTGATTTTTGGAAACCTTTAAACGAAAATAAAAATATAAAAAGGTGGACAAGATTAAACATTGGAAATTCGAATTTGATTAAATCTTTAAAAATTATAGGATACCCGACTTATTTTGTTCTTAATGAAAATGGAGAAATTATATCCCGACCCTCTCATTTTAGCGGTATTAAAGCTATTAGAAACTATTTTAAAATTAAGCCAAATATCTTAGACTTATTTATTGAACATATAAGAAACTTGCTAGATAGCAATCGCTTATTTAATTATGTTTTTATGTATACATTTCTTTATCTAATTCTATTCGGAGTTATAATATTACTAAGGCTTTTAATAAAAAAACGTTGGGTAACAAAGTATAAAAATAATGCTTAATTTTAATCCTAAATCAAAAGGCTAGTACGTATTTGGTCACTCTGATTTTCCTGCGGAAAATCCTCGGGCACAAAACCGCACTATTCTTATACGAATCGTTAGCTGCAAGCAAATAATATTTTTGAAAACCTTGAGCAAAATTGAAAAAACCTGAAGATATTTTTGAAAAAATCGGAATTGACCAGAGTCAAGCTTCACTTTGGTCAACAGTATTCAAACATAAAATAACTCTTAAAAAAGGTGAAATATGGCTTAAGGAAGGAGAAGTATGCCAACATTTAGGAATCATTGTAAAGGGAATGTGTCGTCACGGTTTTACAAATTCTGAGGGAGACGATATAACCAGATGGGTGTCACTCGAGTCAGATATTATTACCTCCTTGAGTAGTTTTATTAGTGGTGATAGGAGTAATGAAAGTATTCAAGCTATTGCAACTTCTGAGATATTGTTCGCAGATAAACATGATTGGTTACTATTCTTTAGTCGATATGAGTCTGTAAGACAATATTGGACAAAGACACTTGAACAGTATTTGATTGGATTGGAGGAACGACTTTTCAACCAAATTTCTAAGAAAGCACAAGACAGATATAATTATCTACATAATAAGTATCCAAGATTAATCAGGGAAGTACCAAATAAGTATATCGCTTCAATTTTAGGTATTAATTCACGCCATCTTAGCAGACTGAGGCTCAAGTAGAAATAGACATTTGTCCTGCATAAAATCTATCTGTTCTTCAGAACTTTGCCTTGAATAAAAAATCCAAATATTATGAACTATAATAGAAATACAAGTATTATGCCCTATAGCCGAGTGATATTAGCACTTTTCATCTCTTTTGTATTCTTGCCAAAGTTAATGTCTGGGCAAAATAATTCAGTTAGCGCATTGGAGAATTCAAGCACTCAAAATAATGATGCTATTCAGACCAAGTTTAAGGTTGGTGTTGAAACAAATATTCTACCATTTTTATACAATGGCTATCACGGTTCAATATGGGGAGGTAAAAACGGCTACAGACTGAGGTTAGTAACAGCAAAAACCGACTACCCGAGTTCCACAGTCCCAGAGGGATTTAGCAAAGTTAACTTAACTTTCTACGAAGTTGAATTTGACGCGTTTTTTGGGAGACGAAAATCTGAATTCATAGGATTTTGGTTGGCTTCAGGAATCGGCAGAACAACTCATGAAGCTACCACATCAAATGGTATATCGGACAAAACAACCACCACAGATATTCATTTTGGTATTGGTTATACCTTTTCTGTTTGGAAGGGATTGACTGTTAATCCATGGGTTGGAGGAGCGTGGCATACAGACTTTCCAGATGAAATTGTTGTTGGCTCTGAAATTTGGCGACCGAATAGTCTTTCACCAGTGGGAGGATTGAAGATTGGTTACACAATTTTTTAAGTGACCAAATTGAATATTCTAGTTAATAATTGATAAATACAGTTTTTAATTAAAAAAGTGAATAGCCAGCAGCTAACAAAGAACTAAGCTATAGTTATAATACGGGTTTGATGCTTAACTCTAAGTTTAGAGCTTTAAACCAAGCCCGTCAAATCTTTTGATTTGGCTTTAAAATAAAAAGATAAAACAAAATAAAAGTTTTGGCTAAGTACTAGACCGAAAGTTCAGTTCTCTGAATTCCCGTAACTAACCATAGCCGAGACGTTGTAAACCAGTGAATTCATAATATCTAATTACCCGCTACCGCTAGTTTAAAAACTAGTGGCGGGAAAGGTTACCAGCAAGAGTAAGAAAAAAATAAGTAATATGGTTATTTGTTTCGTGCCACCAGTTGCAAACTGACGGGAGCGGGGCCTTTCTTATTAATCTATCTAATTTAATAGACTATAAACTTAAGACGTATAGCTCATTGCGGCTTAATTCTCTAATCCAAATTCATTACAATTCACTATCTTTCAACTATAAAAACCTAATATGGTATATAAATTAACGGCGTAAATCATTTTTAAACTGTGGCCATATTTCAGGACGAGACATCAGTGAATTCATAATATCTAATTACCCAATATGAATAGTGGCACATTTAAATCATTTATACTCATTACTATAATTTTCTTTATGGTTGGTTGTCGTAAAGACAAGGCGTTAAACCAAATAAATACTGTACAAGGATCCATAAAACCGGAAGCATTGGGAATGTCATTAAGCCATGAACACATCATGTCAAATTTCGGCAAAGACATAAGTGAAACTTCAGTATATGATAGTATTAAATTGTTCAATCAAGTTGTTCCTTATTTAAAGAAAATGAAATCATTAGGCGTTAATTCGATTTTTGATTGCACCGCCGAATATTTTGGTAGGAGGGTTGACTTACTAAAAATGATATCAGATTCTACAGACGTTCAAATCATTACAAATACTGGAATTTATGGTGCGGCAAATGATCGATACATTCCGGAATTCGCTTACCAGGCAAGTGTTGAATCTATCTCAGAAGTTTGGATTAACGAATTTGAAAATGGCATAAGAGATACGGGTATTAAACCTGGCTTTATTAAATTAGCTTTTGATGATACTAAGGCTCCTTCAGATATCGATAGAAAACTATTTGAAGCTGGTTTGCTTACCCACCTAAATACAGGTTTAACGTTGGCGGTACATACCGGGAAAAATATTGAAGCAGTAAAATTGCAGGAAACGCTTCTTAACAAATATAATGTTGACCTGAGTGCATGGGTTTGGACCCATGCTAATAAAGTTGATGATGATCAAATATTAATTGACTATGCCAATAAAGGTGCCTGGATTTCATTAGATGGTGTCAGGGAATCAAATACAACTAAGTATATAGAAAGGATTAAGCTGTTCAAACAAAAAAACTTATTACACAAAATTCTATTATCTCATGACGGGAATGGTTTTCCAAAAGGAGGAAAAATAAGAAAGTTTGAAGCTATTTTTCAAAACTTAATTCCGGATATGCTTAAAAATGGATTTTCAGAAAAGGAAATAAATCAAATATTAATAAGTAATCCAAAAGAGGCTTTAAAAATTAGAGTAAGAAAAGCATAGTATACAATGGATTAACAAAACCATTGAGGAACACGAAAACGATCACTAATGCTGTATAAATGCCTATCAGTAGAAAGTGGTTTTTGCAATAAACTCTAAATAAATGATTTTGCTAAACTAAAGGCTACCGCTAGTTTAAAAACTAGTGGCGGGAAAGGTTACCGGCAAGAGTAAGAAAAAAATAAGTAATACGGTTATTGTTTCGTCTCTCCAGTTGCAAACAGGAAGGAGCGGGGAGGATACCACCCTTTTATATTTTTAATTGTATTAATTATATACCAACATTGGTTGATATTAAAAGTAAAAATATCGAAACTTTTATGCTGTAGCCTAAAACAACTTAAAAAGAAGATAAAACTGTCAATCATTTAAATAAATCTCTTATATTTAGGCAGATATAAGAGAAATAAATGCCATAAGCTGCGTTTATACAATTGTTGTGTTTAATTCGGGGAAAATCGGAATACATCATAAAAAGAAATTAAAAATAAAAATTATGGCAAGATGCACAGCACCATCAAGAGGACATAGAACAGCAAGCGGAGCAGCAGCTTGTCCTGCCTGTGGAGGACGTTCTCGAGGATATAGTTCATATTATACTTCACCTTATTCTTCAAGTAGAAGTAGTTCTGGAAGTAGAAGTTCTGGAATCGGAAGTTCAAGGAGTAGAAAACCAAGCTGGTCTAGTCCTTCATCTGATGTTTATTATACACCAACAGAAATACGGACTTTAGCACCTGTACGTGAGAATATTGAAAAACGCTCAATTATACCTGACCTTCGAGATGTTTTTCTTTGTCACGCTTGGGATGACCGAAAAGATGCTGCAAAGGAACTATACGATTTACTTCAGGAAAATGGAGTATCTGTATGGTTTAGTGAAAAGGATGTTCCATTAGGCTCATCGTTACTTCGAGAGATTGATAAAGGATTAGCAAATTCAAAAATTGGATTAGTTTTGGTAACACCATCTTTTATAGAACGAGTGAAAAATGAGGGAATTGCTGAAAAAGAACTTTCAGCACTTTTAGCACGTGATTTACTTGTTCCAATTGTACATAATACAACATTTGACAGACTTCGTGAAGTTAGTCCTTTGCTTGGTTCGAGAAGTGGTCTTGACACAAATGAAGAGTCAATGCTCAAAGTTGCATTGAAATTAGCAGAATTAGTGGAAGTTGAAGAGGAAGTCGTATAAAAGAACTAAACACAACACCGTTAGATTTAACTTCTTTTCTTTAGCAAATCATATTTGTTAGTAATCGTCGTTTTCAAAAAAGTATAATAGTCCCTTTTATCTTGAGTTAGTTTACTTTCAAGCTTTAAAGACGCTTCGACTATAGACAATAAATCATCTTTACTCTTTAAAATAAATAAGCTACAAAAATCAACATCTAATTGTTCGCTTATAGAATAGATCTTATCCCAACTACTAACGTTTTCAAATCGTTCAACTCTTCCCACCATAGTAGGGTTTGAACCTAACATTAAAGAGAGACTATGCTGAGACAGACCTTTCTCTAGTCTTGCCAATCTAAGAACACATCCTATTTGAATATTTAAAAGATGTAATTCTATTTCATCATACTTTCTCATATTGTAAAATTTGAAAAAATAGCTTAGTTTATTCGGTACAAATTTGTAATGAATAAATATTTTACTATATTGTCCTCAATTATGTAATTTTGCGATTCTTCAAATAAAATATATGAAGCATTCGCTTTGAATCTCGCGCTAGAAAACTGGTAATTTTATAGGAACGAGAAGATAAGTAAGATGCTCACGTCTTTGGGCGTGGGCTCGCTTGTTGTTCCTCGGTATACCAGTACCTCTAGTGCAATAAGTTGAGTTCCACGCCTTTTTTGTTTCCATACATTATAGGTTTTAATGGGGTATTTACCTCATGTTTCAGGCAACTAAACTTTAAATTTTACTAACCAATAAAAAAGTAACATGTATTGCTATGGAAAAAACAGTAGCCGATTTATTACCAGATACTTTTGTAATGCCGCCCTATGCCGTTATAGTCACACTGATTTCGTTGTTGAACAGCTCTGGGTTAACAGATGGCGTTGTAAAACATTGTATAACGGGGCTAAAGATTATCACTATCATGCACCTGTGTAAAAACCACGATATAGAAATCGATATTTTAGAGAAAAAGTATTTCGATGCGTTCTTTGAGAAACTTCCCCAAACATATTATAACAATAGGGAACTGATTACAGAAATTATGATTATTGAAAATATTGACCAATGCGTTAAAGCAAATAAAGTACTAGGTGTTGATAGCTAGAGCCAAATAACACAGTTTCTCTCAGGTGTTTTTGGCTCTTTTTTTAGTGTCATTCAGAGCGTAGCGAAGAATCTCATTATAATATTAAAGACAATAAACAATGCTAGATTCTTCAGTCGTTCCTCCTTTTGAATGACATTCAATGATACTAAGTTTTATACCTAAATCAATGCTTGTTCTTTCTTGGTTCTTTTTCTAAAAAACTCTACAAGTGCAATCACCAAAACACTAGCACCAAACAGCGGAAAAACAATGCCAAGTAAAACAATGAACCCCATAACGCCATAGCCTGCTTTAAACTGCGACGGGACTTTTGGTGTTCCCCACTTTTTATCTGGTTTACGCTTTAAATAAGATATTAATGCTGCGATGGCTATAAAAGCTAATAAAACGGCAACAGTGATCATTAAAACCCAATTCCAGGTACCAAATTGCCCCTGATGAAACGCCATAAACCACATACGACCTCGCATTAAAATACCAACATCTTCCCAATTATGATTTACTAATTGTTTTCCCGAATATTGATCGAAATGAAAACGTTTCTGTGCTCCCAAATCGAATGTTGTATTGAAAATGCTGTACACGCCGTTTTCATCTTTTGGAAGCCCTATACTAACCTCGCCTTTTAAGTCCATAGCTTTTGCAAGCTTTACCATCTCATCTAAAGAAATAGCGTTACCATCCACATTAGATTTTAAACCTCTGGCATCCCAAGTCTTAGGAAACCCAGTGTTAGTAACCCCTTGCACCCATTTAAAACTACTTCCAAAAACGTCTGTCCAAGGCATCCCTCCAGCTAAGGTCATGAGTAATAAAACAGAAATCCAAAACCCAAACACCGTATGCAAGTCTCTAAACAGGATGCGTTTTCCTTGTTTAAAACGCACTCTAAAAAACCCTTTAATGCCCTCCTTTTTACCTGGCCAAAACACATAAATACCCGTAATGATTAATACGAAAAGCCAACTGGCAATAAGTTCTACGATTTTTGTACCGAATTTACCTAGCAGTAGTTCGCCATGCAGCTTTCTAACGGTATTCATATCGGAATCTTTTGGACTAATACGCCCCGTAACTTCGCCTTTATATGGATTTACATACACACTGTTTTTATGGCTAAACATCCCCGAAGTAAACGCGGTGGCTTGATTCGCTTCCGTAGGAACCTCCATCGTATTAGGTGCTTTGTGTAAGGATGGTTTAGCTAATTGCCATTGCTCTTGATACGACATGGCTTCGCCTTCAACGGTAACAACTTTTATATGTGCTTGCTTCGGTGCTTCGTAAGTATCTTTAAACAAATAGATACCTCCAGTAATAGCTAAAAGAATCACAAACGGTAAAGAAATAACACCTGCAATAAAATGCCATTTCCAAAGCCATTGATTTAATTTATTATCTTTTTTAAACATGTTTTAAAAGGGTTTAATGGGGAGTTTAACAAGTGTCATTCAGAGCCTTTCGACTTTGCTCAAGACAGGCTAAAGCGAAGAATCTCTTTTGAAATTAAATATTTGCATATCCGTTTTTTGAGATTTTTCGACTGCGCTCAAAATGACAACCTATAAGCTTTTAGAAAACTCCACAATGATTAAAATTTATAGTTCACTCCAAAATGAAAAGCTCTCGGGTTACCAATGGTATAGTTGTTTTCACTTCTAAATCTATTGTAACTTGCCCTGGCAGCATACAGCTCATCAAAAATATTTAACGCATGTACCCAAACTTCAAAATGTTTAGCGTTATAAGATATCAAAGCATTAAACACATTATGCCCATCGTAAACAGCAGTATCAAAAGTACCATCACCATTATCAACTTGATTTTCAAAACTGGTGTTGTATTTACCAACCAATTCATGCGTTACACTTAATAAAAGCCCCTTGATTACCTGAGGTTTATAAATGATTTTAGAAGTCCCTAAAAGCTGAGGTGCAGTTTCTCTATCGGTATCTGAATAATCGACCCCTCTGTCAAAGAAATTAACATACCTGTGTTTTGCAAAGCTTCCGTTATGGCTAATGGTTAATGCTTCAACTGGGTTATATTTAATACCATATTCAATACCAAACGAACGTGTTTTTCCTGCATTGGCGTTAAAAAACTCATCATTTTCATCGCGCAACGTAATAAGCGTATTCTTGCCTTCTAAAAGATATAAAGCAATATCTGCTTTTAAAGTGTTTGATGGCCTGATATAAGTTCCCATCTCAAAATTATCATAACTGCTCGGCTTTAAATCAAACACATCGCCTCCAACACCAACAAAACTATTACGGTATAAGGTTGACGTTTGCGGTGGAGTAAATCCGTTTGAATAATTAGCATACAGTCCAAGTTTTTCAGACAGATTATAATTCGCCCCAAATTTTGGAGATACATTGCTATATGTATTTTTAGAATCTTTAGGTCCAGCAATTCCATCGACTAAATTATTGTAATCATACTCAAAACCATCATATCGTAAAGATGCTGTTAGTTTCAATTTTTCGGCTGGGTTAATTTCATATTGAAAATAGCCCGCATAATTTAAAATACTGGCATCGTAATTTAGAATATAATCACCGGCGTTTAATGTATATCCTATGTTTTGACCTGTAGCCGTATCAACCCTTACTGAAATTGTCTCGGCTATATATTCTTGCGGAGAATAATCTACCGAAGACCCTACAATTAATAAAGAATTTGCAAAATCAAAATCTACTTTATGTTGCACCAAGCCAACATAACTTGAAAATGAATTTTCATTAACTTCTCCACTTCCAAAACCTGTTAATTGTCCGCTATTTCTAAACTGTCTAATACGGTACGATGGGGTTTGTCCCATCTCGTTTTTTCTAAATACAAAGTTGAAAGCCGTTTTGTTATTAGCATTCCAGATTTTATCTAAGGAGCTTCTAAGCCTAAAAGAAAAAGCTTCTCGTTTGGTAAAGGTTTGATCGCTTTCATAATTACCTCCAGAATAATCGGCTTCGCTTATAGATCCTGTCATGTCTGATCTATAATCAATAATATCGAATACATTTGTCCAGTTTAACCTTGATGACAAATGGTTTACGTTTTTAAATGTCAACGCGAATTTTTCATAATCACTGTGCTCTACAGGACCATCTTTACGCTTTGTAGACTGTGTGCCAACATAAAAACCAACATTTTTGCCAGCGTACTTAGACAACTCTAATTCATAACGTGTTAAGCCCATATCGTTAATTTGAAATCCGGCATGTCCTGAAAAATCTCTGGTTGGGTTTTTAGTAATGAAGTTAAAACTCCCTCCAATGGCTTCGCTTCCATAAATACTGGATGCAGGGCCTTTTAAAACTTCTAAACGATCAAAGGCCACATCATTCATTTCTAAAAGTGCGTTGTGGTTAAAAACGGCTGTTGGACGAATTGGTAATCCGTCTTCAACATATAAAAACAACGATTTTGTAGATATTGGAGAACGCACAGACATAAAATGTTGCTCGTTACTGGCTGCTCTGGAAGTAGACATTAAAACACCTGGAACATCATTTACTAACTGGTCGATACCTAGTGCTTTTGTTTCTAAAATATCTTTAGATGATATCACCGAAATGGAAGCTGGAACTTCTCTTCTTTTTTGAGTTTCTCTACTGGCAGAAATAACAACTTCTCCTAAAGCTTCATCATCATAAACAAGAACGATGATGTTATCTCCTTTTGATAATGTTTTGGTTACTGTTTTATAACCTATAAACTTTACAATAACAGACGTATTGGCTTCTAAGGAAATTGAAAATTCGCCATTACTATCTGAAACGATAGCGTTTTGTAAATTAATTTGAGACTGAATGGTGGCTTGTACCAATGGCTGATTATTAACATCTACAACTTTTCCGCTGTATTTATTTTGCGCATACACGCATAAACTTGTAAACAAAGTTGCAAGCACTAATATGTTTTTCATTTTTAGTTCTAATTAATATTTTAAATATTGGATACACCAGTACATGATCCATGAAATTATACTGATTATATGGAATGAAATTTAATTTATAGAATAAACTTACTATATCTCATTGTCGCAAGTTATCTGGAGATAAAAAATATTTTATTACCTATTTTATTAAATCTTTGTCATTTCGACAGAGTGAAGAATGAACGACGAGAAATCTTAATAATTATGAGATTCCTCCTCATACTTCGTTCGGAATGACATGCTTATTTCTAAGTATTGATATCAGATAATTTATAATCAGAATTTTATCTATAACTAACTTAATAACATTGAGGTATACCTGGTAAAACCAGATATAAATTATAAAAAGTCTAAAAAAGAAGTATTACACCTGAGGCGGCGGAATTAAAATATCTTTAACTATAGTAGTAAACGTATTGTGGTAGCTCCAATTATTTTTAACCGAAATAAAGAGCTGCGCTACAGAAAAATGAGATGTGTTTTTATGAAAATAAACAGGAATGAACGCTTCGAATATGGTGTCTAAAAAGGAAGAATCTTCAGTGTCATCAATTGAATTTACAGCTAATTGATTTGCTAAATGACATTTACCGTTACATTGTAATTCTGGTTTTTCCTTATTAACACAGTAGGTTTCAATAATATAATCTATGTTTAATTGAAAATATGCTACATACCCAATATTATATGCAGGCCTTAAAGCGAAAGCAAAAAATAAAATAAACGGATATAGTTTCAATTAATATGTTAATTAGATGTAGCGTGCAAAATTAACACAAAACTTTTTCATTCAATAAATTATTTATGGAATTTTTCTTAATAAATCCTTAACAAACAAGTCTTTTTATTGCGATTTGTTTAATTTTACCGTCTATGAATTTATTTCCCATAAATGCCGGTAACCTAAAACTTGATGGTGGCGCTATGTTTGGCGTTGTACCTAAATCATTATGGCAAAAAACAAACCCCGCCGATACTAATAATATGATTGAGCTTACAACACGTTGTCTGCTTATTGAGGACGGTAACAGACTCATATTAATAGATAATGGTATGGGTAATAAACAACCTGAAAAGTTTTTTGGCTACTATCATCTTTGGGGAAATCATACTTTAGAAGGTTCTCTTAAAGCTCATGGGTTTCATCGTAATGACATTACCGATGTTTTTTTAACGCATTTACATTTTGATCATTGTGGAGGTAGTATTCAATGGAATAAAAATAAAACAGGTTACGAACCTGCTTTTAAAAATGCACACTTTTGGAGTAATAAAGATCATTGGCAGTGGGCTACACAACCCAATAGACGCGAAAAAGCATCTTTTTTAAAAGAAAACATTATCCCTATAGAAGAAAGTGGACAATTAAAATTCGCATCGCTTCCGCAAGATGATTTACTTAAAAATTCAGAACTCGGTTTCGATATCTTTTTTGCTAACGGCCATACCGATAAACAAATGATTCCTCTTATTAAATATAAAGACAAAACCATTGCTTTTATGGCAGATTTATTACCTACTGTTGGGCACTTACCTCTTCCCTATATTATGGGCTACGATACCAGACCCCTATTAACACTTAATGAAAAAGAAAAATTTCTTAACATCGCGGCCGATAATAATTATTACTTGTTTTTAGAGCACGATGCTCATAATGAAATTATTACCGTAAAAAAAACCGAAAAAGGTATTCGGCTTAAAAACATATATACAACCCAGGAAATATTTAATTAAAATAATTTAAGACTATAGTATGAGAACACTTAAGACAATAACAGCTTCTGCTTTTGCAGCTATACTAATCTCAGGATGTGGTGGAACAGCAGAAATACTGGCAACACCTGTTGAAAATATTGATAATACACCATTAAAAGTTTCAGAATTAACTGAAGCAGAAAAACACAATTGGGGCCATTTAGATTTGGTAAAGGATACCATTCCCGGAATGAGTGTTGATAAAGCTTATACTGAAATCATTAAAAACAAAAAAGGTAAAAAAGTTATTGTAGCTGTTATAGATTCTGGAATTGATATTGATCATGAAGATTTGGATGATGTGTTATGGACGAATACAAAAGAGAAGCCCAACAATGGAAAAGATGATGATGGCAATGGTTATGTAGATGATATACATGGATGGAACTTTTTAGGTGATGGATATGATGAGCAATTAGAATTTGTTAGAATTTTGGCTGCTGGAGATACAAGCAATCCAGATTATAGCAGAGCGCTATCTGAGTACGATAAAGAATATCAAAAATACACAGGCTATAAAGGAAACTACGAACAGATTTTCCAACAAATAAAATCTGCGGATGATGCCTTGACAAAACACTTTGGGAAAAAAGACTACACCAAAGAAGAAGTTAGTGCTATTAAAACAGACGATGATGCTCTTAAACAAGCCGTACAAGTAGCTCAATACATGTTTAGTAATGGTATGGATTCTTTGGCAGATGCTAAAAAAGAAATCTCAAATGGTATAGAAAGTATTAACGACAGATTAAACTATAACCTAAATAAAACATTTAAAGGACGTGTTACCGGCGATGATCCAAACGATTTATCTACCACATCTTATGGTAATGGCAATGTAAAACCAGTTAAGAAAAGTGAAAGTCATGGTACACACGTAGCGGGTATTATTGCTGCAGAACGCAATAACGGTAAAGGAGCCAATGGAGTGGCAAATAATGTGGCCATTATGAGTATAAGAACGGTACCAAATGGAGATGAATATGATAAAGATGTTGCTCTAGCTATAAGATATGCTGTAGATAATGGCGCACAAATTATAAACGGAAGTTTTGGTAAAAGTTACTCACCACATAGTGACTGGGTACGTGACGCTATAGCTTACGCAGGAAAAAAAGATGTGCTTTTTGTACACGCAGCAGGAAATGATAGTAAAAATGTTGATACAGAACCTAATTTCCCAGACGATAATGTAAATGGTCAAGAAGTTTCAGATACTTATATTAGAGTTGGTGCTTTAGCTCCAAAATATGGTTCTGGATTAGTTGCTGGTTTTTCTAACTACGGAAAACAAAACGTAGATGTTTTTGCTCCTGGTGCTAAAATATATTCTACTACGCCAGAAAACGAATACAGTACTAAAGGAGGAACTTCTATGGCTGCTCCTGCTGTTGCAGGTGTTGCTGCATTAATTCGTTCTTATTATCCAAAATTAAGTGCTGCCCAAATAAAGCAAATACTTATGGATTCTGGTTTAGCTGTAAAAACAAAAGTGGTTGTTGGTGGAAATACAGAAGATGTAAGACCTTTTGCTGATATATCAAAATCATCTAAAATGGTTAATGCATATAACGCATTAATTATGGCATCTAAAATGTCTAAATAATATTAATTTAATGAATAAAAAAGAGGCTGTTTAGAAAATATTAGCGACTAAACGTTGTCCCATCGAGCGCAGTCGAGATGTCCTAACAGTAAAGACATTTAAAAGTTCTCGACTGCGCTCGAACAGACACCAAATGTTTTCTAAACAGCCTCTTTTTTAACCCTTAATTTTACACTATGAAACGATTCCTTTTTTCTATTTTAAGCTTAAGTGTGTTTATTTCCTGTACCAGTTCAAAAAACACAACAACACAAAAAGCATCTACTGTAACTACTTCGCAAACTCAGCCCTCGCAAGTATCAAATACCTATTGGCAACAACATGTAGATTACAAAATAGAAATTGATATGGATGTAAACACCTATCAATACAAAGGAAATCAAACTTTAGTATATACTAATAATTCACCCGATGTCTTAAACCGGGTTTACTACCATTTATATTTTAATGCTTTTCAACCAGGCAGTGAAATGGATGTACGTTCTCGTACCATCGCAGATCCAGACCCAAGAGTTGGAGATAGAATTAACAAACTAAAACCTAATGAAATAGGCTATATAAAAGTCCATTCATTAAAACAAAACGGTACAGCGTTAAAGCATGAAGCGGTAGGAACTGTTTTAGAAGTTGATCTTGCAAAACCAATACAACCAGGAGAAAGCGTGACCTTTAATATGGTTTTTGATGCACAAGTTCCTGTCCAAATACGTCGCTCAGGAAGAAACAGTAAAGAAGGGGTTGCATTATCTATGACACAATGGTACCCAAAATTAGCAGAATACGATTTTGAAGGATGGCATGCCGACCCCTATATTGGACGTGAGTTTCACGGGGTTTGGGGAGACTTCGATGTTAAGTTAAGCATTGATGAAAACTATATAGTTGGTGGTACAGGTTACCTACAAAACCCAGAAGCGACAGCCAAAAATGGTAAAATAACATGGCACTATAAAGCACCAAAAGTACACGATTTTACTTGGGCTGCAGATCCAGATTATATTCACGATACTTTACAAGTTCCAGATGGTCCGTTATTACATTTCTACTATAAAAGCACTTTAGATGCTGAAAAGAAAGAAAACTGGAAAAAATTGCAACCAAAAACAGTGGAACTTATGCAATATTTTAGCAAGCATATTGGCAAATACCCTTATAAACAGTATTCTGTTATACAAGGCGGTGATGGTGGTATGGAATACGCTATGTGTACTTTAATAACAGGAAACCGTAGTTATGGAAGTTTAGTTGGTGTTACAGCACACGAAATGGCACATACCTGGTTTCAGTTTTTATTAGCTACCAATGAAGCAAAACATGAATGGATGGATGAAGGTTTTACCAGTTATATTAGTGATCTAGCCGAAAATGAAATTATGAGTCGTAATAAAAAGAGACCTATTTCTGGTGCTTATGGGAATTACATTTATTTAGCAAAGTCTGGAAAAGAACAACCACTCACCACACATGCAGATCGTTACCATTTTAATCAAGCGTATGGTATTTCAGCCTACAGTAAAGGGGCTGTATTTTTAGCTCAGTTAGGTTACATTATTGGTGAAGGCAATTTAAAGAAAACGATAAAAAGATATTTTAACGATTTTGCTTTTAAACACCCAACACCAAACAATATTATCCGTTCTGCCGAAAAAGTATCTGGCCTAGAATTAGATTGGTATTTAATGGATTTTGCACAAACGACTAATACCATCGATTATGGTGTAAAAAATATAGAAGAAAAAAACATTACTTTGGAACGCATAGGCTTGATGCCAATGCCTATTGATCTAACCGTAACTTATACGGATGGTACTATCGAAGATTTTTATATCCCATTACAAATGATGCGTGGCGAAAAACCAACCTCAGCGACTTTAAAAGCAGATTGGGCTTGGGCATTTCCAACGTATACTTTTGAAGCTTCAAAAGCCGTTAAGAGTGTTCAAATTGACCCAAAAGGGATGATGGCAGATGTGGATAAAAAGAATAATAGTAAATAGGTTTTAGACTTAAAACTTTTGAAAAATATAAGTATTTAATTATCAATAATTTGTTCTTTCAACAGAGCCTGTACTGAGTACAATCGAAGTGCTCAAAACGACAAGCGACGATATTAGTAGATTGGTGCTTAAAATGAGCTTGTAGCTACGTCGAACTCACGTTATTTAGGCAATCTCTTTTTCGTTTTTAAACAATTTGACTCTCTGAAAAATTTCAGCTACTTTCGCTTAATACCTCACATAAAACCTTAAAATGGCACATCCACTCAGACAACATATTGAAGAAATAATCAGTCTTACTGATGAAGAATTCGATTTTGTCTTGAGTCATTTTGAACAAATAAAGAAACGTAAACATCAATATATTGTTCAGGAAGGGGAGGTTGTTAATAAAGAATACTGGATAATAAAAGGCTGCTTAAAAAGCTATTTTATTGATGCTAACGGAAAAGAACATATCCTTCAATTTGGAATGGAAAACTGGTGGATTACAGATTACGAATCTTTTGTAAAACAAACCGAATCCAAAACGTTTATCGATTGTATTGAAGACAGTGAATTGCTGTATATTTCTTTCGAAAACAGAGATAAATTAACGGCTCAAATGCACAAAATGGAACGCTTTTGGGCTAAAAAGAGTAAAATGGGTCGAATTGCGCTTCAAAACAGAATTTTATCATTGTTAAAAAACTCGACTAAAGAGCAATATGATTTGCTTCTAGAACAATACCCAAAGCTTTTTCAGCGGGTTCCTAAAAAAATGATTGCAGCTTATCTAGGCGTTTCCAGAGAAACACTCAGCAGGTTAAATTCCTAATACTTATCCTTTTTCATAAAAGTGATGTACATCACTTTAAAGAAGTGACATAGCTCCTTCTTAATATTCTCATAGCAATGCACCTTTGTATGACCATTAATTTAATAAAAAGGTTATGCCATACATTAACATTAAAGTTACTGACGAGCAAGTAACACAAGAACAAAAACGTCAATTAATAGCAGGTGCTACACAGCTAGTCGTTGATATACTTAACAAAAACCCAAAAACAACACATGTCGTTATTGACGAAGTACCCGTCGAGAATTGGGGTGTCAATGGGAAACAATATTTAGGAACTAAAAAATAAAAACCATGGAAAACAAAACAGTAATTATTACAGGCGCATCTTCAGGAATTGGTAAAGAAATTGCAAAACACTTTATAGCACGAAAAAGTAATGTCATAATGAATTCTTCAAACAAAGACAACTTAAAAAAGGCTTACAAAGCGCTTGATTCTCCTTTAAACGCAGCCTATTTAGCTGGAGATATTAGTAAACAAGAAACAGGGCAGAAGCTTGTTGCTTTGGCTTTAGAAAAATTCAAATCTGTAGATGTTCTAATCAATAACGCAGGCGTATTTTCTCCAAAGCCTTTTTTAGATGTGAAAGAAACAGATTTAGACTTCTATTGGAATGTAAACTTAAAAGGCACCTACTTTACGTCTCAAGCAGTCATTCCACAAATGATTAAACAACAAAATGGTTCTATAATAAACATAGGAACCGTTTTAGTAGAACATGCTATAGATGGATTTCCGGCAACAGCACCACTAACAAGTAAAGGAGCTATTCATTCTTTAACAAGACAATTGGCAGCAGAGTTTGGGAAGAACAATATAAAAGTTAATACCATAGCTCCAGGTATCATAAGAAGCCCATTACAAGGAAAAATAGGTGTTGAAGATGCAGACAGTTTAGCGGGGCTGCACTTACTAAACAGAATTGGAGAAGCTAATGAAATAGCCGAAGCAGCTTATTATTTAGCAACATCAACTTTTGTAACAGGAGAAACTATTAACGTAGCGGGTGGGCACACTGTAGGACATGCTATTTAAAAAAAACATGATGTATAAAGAGACTATAAAAGCAATCGAAAATTTAATCACCAATTACTTTGAGGGCATTTATAACGGAGACGTTACCAAACTGGAATCCTGCTTTCATGAAAACACGTATCTCTTTGGGGATATTAAAGGGGTTGATTATTTAAAAAGTATAAACGAATACCTTAAAGACGTTAAAAACAGGCAAAGCCCTAATGATTTAAACGAACCTTTTAACATGAAAATTATAGGTATCGATATTATGGGTAAAATTGCCATGGTGAAATTACACGTCCCTATGCTGGGTTATAATTATTATGACTATCTATCTCTAGCTAAAATTAAAGATGCGTGGAAAATCGTAAATAAGATATTTACTCATGCAGAATAAATAAATTAATGAATAAAGCTAATTAAGTGTAAGCCATTAAAGCTTACGCTTTTTTAATACTTTTACCTGTTGTGCATTATTATTTATATACCCATGTTAATTGGAAAAGAATGGGCTGCAGTAATCTTTTTCTTTTTCAAATTTTAAATATACTTTAAGGCTGGTATTTTTAAAAGCGTAATACAAGCCCTAGACATACAATTATATTTAACAATAAGTAAATGTTATTAAACCATTTCAGATTATTAAATTGTAGTCTATACCTATACAAAAACTGAAATGAAATATAAGGAAAACAAGAGACAAAGGGGTTTATCACATGTCGTTAAATGTTTTTGGGAATACGACAACCTTGATAATTTAAAAGAAACTGAATATACAATTATTCCTGATGGTTATTTCGACTTAATTTGTGTAATAGACAACAATAACAAGCTCTTAAATGTTTTTTTAACTGGAATTTGGACACAACCCGTTAATACACAAATAAAAAGGAAAACGAAACTGTTCGGGATTCGATTTAAATTAATGGCAGCAGAATACATTTTTAAACAATCAATAAGCGCTATTTTAAATACACAATCTGACTTACCAATTGACTTTTTAGGAATACAAAATGCACAGCTCCACTCACTCAATGCATTCGCTCAAGAGATGACTCAAAAATTAAATTTAGGGTTGAAAACTCTAAAAGAAATCGATAACAGAAAATTGAATTTATTTAAACTTATTTATAAAAGTCAAGGTGATTTAACCGTAAAAACTATTTCGGAAACCATACTTTGGAGTAGTCGACAAATAAACCGATATTTTAATCAGCAATATGGCTTTTCCTTAAAAACATATTTAAATATTTTAAAATGTCATGCGTCTTACTCAGGAATTGCAAACGGTGAATTATTTCCAACTAAAAATTATTTTGACCAACCCCATTTCATAAAAGAAATAAAGAGATACACAGGGGCTACACCCAAAGAATTATACCAAAATAAGAACGACCGATTTTTACAATTATTTACTCTTGGTGAATAATAACTTTGTGCTTATTAACTAAAACATTATAGTATGAAGGTAAATAAGCTAACACCAAATTTAGAAGTAAAAGATATTAAAGAGGTGGTACAATTTTATAATACTATTTTAGGGTTTACACTTATAATGGCAGTACCAGACACACAAGATGGTGTTGAACAATCTATTGATGAAGGGAAGCAATATGTATATGCATTAATGTCTAAAGACCATGTAGAAATCATGTTTCAGCGTACAGATACCTTTAAAAAAGATATCGCCATGTTAAAAGACTTAACTATTGGCGCATCTGCTACTTTTTATATGGAAATTGAAGGATTAGATGGGTTTTATAATGAAATAAAAAATAAAGTTTCTGAAAAGACAGAACCAAAAACGGCCTGGTACGGCATGAGGGAGTTTTATGTAAAAGACCCTAATGGCTATGTGCTTGGGTTTGCAGAAAAATTAGAGGATGAAGACATTTTAAGTTAGCGCATCTTGTTTAAGAGTTCAAGATGCCACTTCGAATTTTAATTTTGGTTTCATAAATTTGTTTTTAAGTGAATAAAATGGGCTTTAAATCCCGAATTTCTAATTTGAGTTTTATCATAAACGGAAAAGATAGACTAAAACCAAACCCTAATACCAAGGCTCCTTTTTATACATTCTTGTTTTAGCAATACGCTCACGATTGTAAATCCTTAAATGAGTTCTTGTAAATCGTTTGTTTCTATACCCCAGCAAATGAAAAAACGATTTAACAAAAAATCTGGCAACTTTTAAATTTACCTGTAAAACACCTTCGTTTTTCTTTAACCAGGAAACACCCGGTAAGGCTACTAATAAGTTATCAAACTTAATGCGCCTTAAAAGAGTTGATAGTTTTAAATAAAAAGGGTTTATACGTCTTATAATAAAAAAACCTTCTACCCCTTTTGTTTGATATAAAGGCATAAAAATACGGCCATAATACTTTGTTTTTAATTGTCTACCATTACTCACAGCTACTGGTTTGCCTTTATCAATGGCTTGAAAACTTTTAAACCCATTTATCATGGTAAAGGTTTCGTGGGATTGTATCTTATGAAGATAAATAACTTCAAAAACATCAGAAACATTGGCTGCTTGTGTTTTTAACTGTTTATAATAGTCTGAATAATTGGTTACATAATCTGCTTTTAAAATACCAGAGAACACTAAAGCTAAATAAATAAACGCAATATGGTTTGTAATCGAACTTAAATCGTCGTGCTGTCCAGATTCAAAACCCAAAGACACATAGCCCAATTCGTTTATATAACTTAATAATGGCCCATTTAAATATTCTTCAATCCCTAATACAATAGGCACCGGAAACTGTTTGGAAAACTTTCGGTTTATCAACGCATCGTTAATGGTTACAAAGGGCAAGGTTTTGCTCGAAGTTGTATGCAGGTCTATGAAATAAAAGGGCGGTTTTTCGGTTTCTAAAATGGCATTTAAAATATTTAAAAGCTCTAATAACTCAGCTTCATCATCATTTAAAACAGGTTTCTTTTTAATAGTTTCTATACGCTCTTTAGTCCAGAGTCGGTTTAAATCTTCTTTAAGATATCTTTGATGTAATTCAAGTGCTTTCAAATTACCTAAAATAGCATAAATAGTACCTTCTGCCTCTAATGGGTTAATAGCTTCTAAAGTTTCTTTTAAAGCAAAAACCCCTGAAGTTTCATTACCATGAATACCACCAAAAAACACCATAGTTGGTCCTGATTTTGACCCTTTAATTTTACCAAGTATTCTGCTTACAATGACATTGCTATCTCTTGCTTTACTGTATACATCAACCATGAATTAAAAATCGTTTCTTGTAATTAAGCCTACTAATTTGTTTTGTTTTACTACTGGAAGGCACCCTATATTATTTTTCTCCATGAGTTCTTTTGCGGCTTCAACGGGCATGTACTCGTGAGTTGTAACAACATCCGTTTTCATTATTTTATTAACGGCATCGTTTTGTTGTTTTGGTTGTTCTAGATACGATGTAACATCTGTCCAGCTTATTAAACCAACCAATTCCCTATCGTTATTTATAACAGGCATGTGGTGTATGTTTTTCCACTTCATAATATTTAAAACCAATTCAACACTGTCTTTTTTGTTGACAGAAAAAATATCAGAATTCATAATATGCTTTACAATATGGTGGTATTTAATGGGTAACTCGGTACTTTCAAGCACTTTGCCCCAAGTAGAAACTGGATATCCTTTCTCTTGCTTCTCATACATTTTAGAGGTTAATATCTGCATAGCTTTAAAGCGTTTATGATTTTTTAATAATCGTCTGTAATTTCTAACTAACCACTCTGAACCACTATAAGACTGCACTCTGTTTTCAATAACTCTTAAATAATATTCTGCATCTTTTGGTGTCACTCCAACGCTATATAAACCTCTGTATGCCATGGGTAGAAGTTCATCTAATATTAAATTGTAGCTGGCAACATACCTTCCGTTCCAATAAAATTGAGCTGCCATGCCATAGCGTGCTGCATTAAAAAAGTTTGATTTTACATCTTTAAAATCCCATTGCTTATGAATGTTATTATACTTTTTAGGTTTCCCTAACATAACCCCCACCCAAAATGCCATATTTGCAATTTCATCTGTTAGTGTTGGTCCGGAAGGAATGTATCTGTTTTCTATTCTTAAGTTTGGTCTGCCATCTGTTTTTCCATAGCAAACCCGATTCCACGGATAAACAGTACCGTTATGTAAGCCCAAAGCTCTTAACCCTGGCATTTCGTTATTGTTTAGCATATCTACACTATCTTTAATAAAATCGGTGGTGATAAAACTCCTAAACCTGGAGATATTGTCTTTAAAAATATCTGTTACAGACCCCGTTTGCCATTTGTTACCAAAGCTAACCCGAGATTGTTTTTCATTCAATAAATAAGAATTCGCCCTGGTATCGATACTTTGCGTAAATAGCGCTATTCGGGTTTCACTCCAAAGTTCTTTTCCAAACAGTAATGGCGAATTGGTACATGCGCTTAAAACAGGTCCAGAAATAGCTTGTGCCCAGTTATAATTATCTACGAAAGTTTTCGGGTTTAATTGTAAATGCATTTGAAAACTGGTGTTGCAACCTTCTAACATAACCGAATCGTGCAATAAGTTTAATTCATCTGATCCTTTAATATGAATGTCAAAATTTTGTTGTCTAATCCCTTTAATGGCATCATTTAAAACAGAATAGCGTTCCACATTAGTCATATGCTGCTCATTAGCATTATTAATAGAAAGCGATGGTAAAATACCTGTTAGTATTATTTTAATGCCTTTTTTTGACGCGGCTTTTTTTGCCTTTTCCATTAACATCTCTAATTGCTTGTGCAATTGTGAAAAACAGGTATCCCCCAATGGCAAAACATCCAGGTTTATCTCAAGATTGTAATTGCTGATCTCTGTTGTAAAATGATCGTCATCAATATCTTTTAAAAGTTCTAAAGATTTACTTTCCGGTAAAAATTCATTGTTAACTAAACAAAACTCTTGTTCGGCGCCTATTCTAAAAACACCTTCTTCAATAATGTCTTTTTCAATCATTAAATCAAGTGCTTTAATATCGTTTAATAAATGATATATATAATTAGCCCGATCTTTTTTAGTCTTTAGCTTTGTAACATTTAAATCGCCCATTTTATAATGTTTAACCTTTTAAACTATTAAATTACTGAAGTTCAACGATTTTAAATATGATTTTTATCATGCATAGCAATTGCTAGTGGGTGTTAATTGTTATTGTTATTTTTGTAGTCATATTTTTATTTATGTCTGAGTCATATCCTAAAAAAGAAAAACTTAAAAGTAAAAAGCTTATTGAACAATTGTTTAGTGAAGGACAATCTGTTTCGGTTTTTCCTTTACGTTTAGTTTATTTTAAAACAGTTTTTGATGATAATATTATAGCCAAAACGGGGGTTTCTGTAAGTAAGCGAAATTTTAAAACCGCCGTTGATAGAAATCGCATAAAACGTCTATTAAGAGAAGTTTACAGGCTGAACAAAACCATGTATTTTAACAACATTACAACACAATATGCGTTTATGATTTTGTACATTGGCAAAGACAAACCAACCATAACCCAAATAGAGTCTAAAATGAAACATTTGTTTGAAAAATTTTCCAGCAAAGTTTCAGAATAAATAAAATACTTCCATTATGAAGAATTTACTAAAAAAGAGAATCATAATACCTATACTGGCATTTACCGTATTTTTTACTGGAACTGCTTTTAAAAATGATTTTTTCGAAATAGCCAAACAAATAGAAATATTTACTACGCTTTTTAAAGAGCTCAACATGAATTATGTTGATGAAACAAACCCTGGTGATTTAATGGATACTGCTATTAAGAGTATGTTAGCAGATTTAGATCCGTACACCAATTTTATGAACGAACAAGATGTTGAAGCAGCCAGAATTAATAATACGGGTGATTATACGGGTATAGGAGCCAGAGTTAAAACATTTAAAGATAAATTGGTTATTATAGAACCCTACAAAGATTATCCGGCAGATAAGGCAGGTTTAAAGGCGGGTGACGAAATTATTAAAGTTGGCGATATTGTTATTGAAACTTATAAAGAAAATACAGGTGATTTATTAAAAGGAGCTTCAGATACATCTGTAGAGGTTACTTATAAACGCCAGGGTAAAACACATACGGCTACTATAAAAAGGGCTGAAGTAGAAATTAAGGCCGTACCACACTTTTCGATGGTTAACAATAAAACAGGCTATATTGTTTTAAGTAGATTTAATAATAAAGCACATTATGAAACTAATTATGCTTTGCGTGATTTAAAGGCTCAGGGAGCAGAACGCATTATTTTGGATTTAAGAGGAAACCCTGGTGGACTTCTTAATGAAGCTATTAAAATTGTAAATCTTTTTGTGCCAAAAGGTCAACTGGTGGTAACCACAAAATCTAAGGTTAAAAAATATAATAAAACCTATTATACGCAAAGTGAACCCATTGATACCGAAATACCTTTAGTGGTTTTAATTGATGGTAATAGTGCTTCTGCAAGTGAAATTGTATCTGGCTCTTTACAAGATTTAGATCGTGCTGTTATTGTAGGTGCCAGAAGTTTTGGAAAAGGTTTGGTACAACGCCCTAAACAACTTACTTATGGAACGCAGGTTAAAATAACCATTTCAAGATATTATACACCTTCTGGTAGATGTATTCAGTCTTTAGATTATTGGAATAGAAATGAAAAAGGGGAAGCGGTTCGTGTAAAACAAGAAAACTACAACGAGTTTAAAACCAAAAACGGTCGTAAAGTATTTGATGGTGGTGGTGTGTTTCCAGATGTTATTTTTAATGCTTCTAAAAATTCAGCCATCACTAATGCCATAGTAAATAGTGACTTAGTATTTAACTATGGTACAGATTACTATTATAAAAATAATCTAACGGACATTAATGGTTTAAAGCTTTCGGATACGGACTTTTCAAATTTTAAAAACTATTTAAAAACTAATAAGTTTTCTTTTAACACAGATACAGAAAAAACGCTCTATAAAGCTTTTGAAGCTGCGACCAAAGAAGAATTAAATGATAATATTGAAAAGGACTTTAATACCTTAATTACTAATTTAAAGTTGGCCAAGACCAGTGTTATAGACGAGAACAAAGATTATTTATTGGAATTATTAACTGAAGATATAGTAAAAAGATATGTTTACAGAGAGGGATTGTATGAGTATTATAAAGTAAACGATCCTAGAATAAAAAAAGCGACAGAAATACTTAGTAATACAACTACATATCTCAATTACCTAAAGTAATATTTACTTATTTCTATATTACAAAAAAATTAAAAATAGTATCTTTATACCTGTTCTATTACCCCGCTATGAATAAATTATTGGTATTAATTTTAATAACGTTAAACACTGCATTTTCATTCTCTCAAAAAGAATTAAAGCATGAAGTCTACTTTGATACGGATAAATACAATCTGCCACCAACAGAAAAAAACCGTTTACTTCTTTTTATTTCAACGTTAACAGATATAGATATTGAAGCCATTTCTATATTTGGGTTCTGTGACGATATTGGTGCAGATACTTATAATTTAAAACTATCTCAACAACGTGCAGATGCTATAAAATCTATTTTTTCCAGCAATGAAATAAGTGATGAATTAATTACAAATGTTGATGGAAAAGGAGAAATCTTATTAAAGATCGTAGAAGAAAAAAATCTACTAAAAATAAGAGGTTTAAACCGAAAAGTAGAAATTATAGTAACACCAAAAAAACCAAAGCCTAAACCTGTTGAAAAAAAGCCTGTTGCAAAAGTTCCTAAAAAGAAAGATACTCCTGAGATTATAAAAGGGGACCTTAAAGTTGGTGATAAAATAGTTTTTGAAAATATTTTATTTAAAACAGGTTACAGCACCGTAACATATGGGTCTAAAAAAACACTGGAATCTATTGCAAAAGCACTTGTAGAACGTGAAGATATTTATTTTACCATTCAAGGGCATGTATGCTGTACGCAATACAGTAGAGATGCCGTAGATAGAAAGACCAAAAAACGCAACCTATCTGAAGCTCGGGCAAAATATGTTTATGACTATTTTGCAAAAAAGGGGGTTGATAAAAAACGCATGCGTCATTTAGGGATGCGCCGAAAATTTCCGCTTGGCGGTGATCCAAAATACGACAGACGGGTTGAAATATTAATAACCTATGTGGGTAAATAGAAAATACTTCTGCAGTTTAATCTTTGTATTACTAAGTTGCATTGGTATTTCTCAAACATTTGTTCCAGATGATAGTTTTGAACAAAAATTAATAAATCTAGGTTACGATTCCGGTCCTTTAGATGATTTTGTACCAACTGCAAATATAAGCGGTATTACAGATTTAAATATTGATTTTGATATTGTTGATGGCTTGATTATATCAGATCTTACAGGTATTGAAGACTTTTCTGCATTAGAAACACTTAGTTGTCAATCTAACAATCTTACAAGCATAGACGTTACACAAAACACAAATCTATCTCAGTTATTTTGCGGTAATAATCAACTAACCAGCTTAGATGTTACACAAAATTCAAGTTTACGAATTTTATGGTGTAATTCTAATCAAATAGCCAATCTAAATGTCACTCAAAATTCTAATTTGATTTCATTAAGATGTGAAAATAATCTGCTTACAAATTTAGATGTGACTCAAAACCCTAGATTGAATGTTTTTGTTTGTGAAAATAACCAAATTACGTCATTAAATGTATCTCAAAATAGTACACTAAATAGATTTCAATGTGGTAATAATCTATTAATCAATCTAAACGTTTCTAATAATTTAAGTTTGACTTTTTTTACCTGTGAAAATAATCAACTAACCAGTTTAGAGCTTTCTGTAAATACCCAACTCGCAAACTTAAATTGTGCTCTTAATCAATTAACAGAATTAAATCTATCTAATAATTCCAATTTAACAGAACTGAATTGTAGTAATAATAACTTGTGTAGATTAAATATTAGAAATGGTAATAATGGCAATATTACTTTAATGGATTTTAGGTCTAATCCTGATTTAAATTGTGTTGTTGTTGACAACCCTTCTGGGAATCATTCAACCTGGCTGCCAGTTACTTTTTCTAATTACATAGCATCTCAAAATGATTGCAGTAATTTTGTTAATGTAGATTCACTTGACAATGTGGTAACTAGTACTTCTTATACTTTGCCTGCTCTAACAAATGGGACTTATTTTATGCAATCTGGAGGGAATGGTATACAACTTAATACCGGAGATACTATTACAAGTTCACAAACTATTTATATTTATAACGAAACCACTTGTGATAATAATGAGTCTAGTTTTAGTGTGCTAATTATCGATGAAGATTATTACATTCCCAAATACTTCACGCCTAATAACGATGGCAGCCATGATTTTTGGCAAGTTTTCGATACTAATAACTCGATTAAAATGACTCATATTTTTGATAAGTATGGTAAACTTTTAAAATCATTACCTCCAAACTCTCTTGGTTGGAATGGTACTTTTAATGGACATCCCTTGAGTACTGATGATTACTGGTACGCGATCACTCTTAACTCTGGTGAGGTTATCAGAGGCCATTTTGCTTTAAAACGCTAATTCATTCTTTAATCATGGCAATGTGTGGAATATCATCTTCTAAATATTCCCCTCCAATAGCTTTAAAGCCTAAATTAGTATAGAATTTTGTTAAATATACTTGAGCCGATATTTTTATTAAAGATGTATTAAAATGTTCTGAAATAGCTTTAATAGATGCTTCCATGATGTTATAACCATATTTATAAGCACGTTCGCTTTTAATTACCACAACTCTGCCAATACTAGGTTCTTTAAAATAATCTCCTGGTTTAAAAATACGCGTATAAGCCACTAGTTTTTCTTCTTTAAAACCTAAAACATGTAGTGCTTTTTGATCTTTTCCATCAATATCTTGATACACACAATCTTGCTCAACTACAAATACTTCACTTCGTAATTGTAATAAACTATACAGTTCTAGTTTAGTTAATTCTTCGAATGTTTTTACTTCTATTTCTAACATATTTTATCTGTCATTCGAAGGAATAAGAGACTTAACAATCTTATCATTTTAATTTTAACAGATTCTTCAGTCGTACCTCCTTCTGAATAACACTTATTATCAATCCTGTACAATCACATCTTTAACATCATCCTTACCAAATTCTGGCTGAATATTTACGTGATTAATATCATATTTATTGAATACTAAGTATTCAATTTCATGTAAAATAACATCAAATTGAGATAAGGTAATATCATTATTAAAATCAATATGTGCTTCTAAATGAATTTCTTCTTCATTTAGCTGCCAAACATGAACATGATGTACATTTTTAATACTATCAAAAGCATTGATTTCAGCTACTATTTGTTTTAAAGGAATATCATCCGGAGTAAATAACATTAAAACTTTTGTAGATCTTTTTAATAAATCAAAACCCATCCAAATTAAATAAAGTGCTATCACAAATGTTAATACACTATCTACCCAATATAACTCATAATATTTCATTAACAAACCGCCTATTAGTACAGCTACACTAGCCATCATATCTGTTAATAAATGCAGATAAGCGCTTTTCATATTCATATTTGCCTTAGAATCTTTTTTTAATAAAAGCACACTAAAACCATTAGCTACGATTCCTAAAAGGGATAACCAAATAACTAAATTAGATTCTATTTCTTCTGGATTTTGAAATCTTTTTATAGCCTCAATTATTAATAAAATAGCAACAATTATTAAAGTAGCTGCATTTATAAATGCAGCTAAAATTTCTGCTCGTTTATAACCAAATGTTCTGTGAATAGACGCTTTTTTTTTCGATAATTTATTAGCTACATAACTTATAATTAAAGAGAGTACATCACTAAAATTATGTAAGGCATCACTTAATAACGCTAAACTACCAGAAACAATACCTCCTACTACTTGCGCAATAGTAATAAGTATATTTAATAAAATTGATATAAAAAGATTACGTCCTTTTAGGTCGTTATGAGAATGAGAGTGATTATGAGTATGTGAATGACCCATTTATACCAATTTAAATTATAGAATAATGCATAAAGAAATTGAATTATTTTTAGTTATAATAAGACAAAAATCTAAAGCATAGCCTTAGTTACGGTTTCTATTTTTAACGAAATTATAGCAAAAAAGAAACGATTTATATGTGTTATTATATATTTTGATTGGTATTAACAAGATAACGGAATTTTATCTATTCTATTTTGATGTCTACCGCCTTCAAATTCCGTATTTAAAAATGTTTCTACCATTTGCAACGCTTGTGGAATAGCGGTATAACGAGCAGGAATACATAATATATTGGCATCATTATGTTGTCTTATAAGTTCAACAATTTCTTTAGTCCAACACAAACCGGCACGCACTTGTTGGTATTTGTTAGCTGTCATAGCAACACCATTAGCACTACCACAAATTAAAATGCCAAAATCTACTTTTTTATTCTCAACATCTTGAGCTACCGGATGTACAAAATCTGGATAATCTACACTATCATTTGCATCGGTTCCGTAGTTATTAACCGTGTAACCTTTTCCTTCTAAATAGTCTTTAATAGCAAATTTATAATCTGTTCCTGCGTGATCGTTTCCTATAGAAATTGTCATGATTTTATTATCTTGTTTTATAAGGTATAAAGGTACTAACTATATATTAAAAATCATTCATGTCTTTTGTTAGATAATATGATAGCTTCACTATTAGAATAAAGAACAAAGGCTTGTGTGTAACTAACTTACAAACAGAATTATTCATTCAGGTTAGCTTATCTTTAAATTAAATAAGCTTGATTATCATACTTTTACAAATGAATATAATTTCAAACTAAACTTAAAAATTTATGTTAATTACTCTTATTAACGATGTGTGTTATTTTATTCATTACTTGTTAATAAGTGTTCATTACTTTCTAAAAGAAAAATATTGTTATTCCATTTATTTTTTCAATCAAAAACTAACATGACATTACCAAAAATTTAAATTATTTTTTTTGGCAATGTTATTAGACTAAAAATATTAGATATGAACATGAAAATTAAATATAGTTATTAGAAAAAGTGGTTCGTTTTAGTTGTTAACAACTGTGAATATAAAATTTAAAATCATTAAAAATGAACCTATTAAAATAAATTCAATTGTTAATTAACTATTAATAGAACGTAAATTAATTATTATCAAAATAAAACTTAAAAAAGTTATCCTAGCTATTAACACCCTATAATAACCACCATTATTTTTTTAAATTTTAAAAAGAAAATAGTAATATAATATATAATGTGGATAACTCTGTTTTTTTATTTAAATACTCCAATTTTTTCAAAATGTAAAAAATTTTTGCTTGTTTTTTCTTCTCATTATATCTAAAACGTACAAAACTGATATTAATCGTTTTATTTAGATTTTGTTTATAAAATGAAATTTGAATTTTATTCTGTTTATAGTTTGTTTTATTTAATATAATAGTACTTGTAATAATCAGAGACTTAAAAATTAAATTAAATGACTCTACGGAGTTATTTTAGCTCCAAGTTTTAAACTTTACGAGTATTAAATATTTTGATTGTATAATAAAATTTGATATAAAATATTCTTTGTTTGTTAATAATAAGAAAAAACTTACATTTAATATTTATTTTGACATCAAGTATATTTAGAATTTTATTTAATAGTTGCCTTAAGTATAAAAACAAAAAATCCCAGCAAAAGCCAGGATTTAATAAATTTATTAATTTTTATTTATTTACTTTTTATAAGCTTCATTTAAAGCATCTAAAACAATTTTTGTTAAATCATTTTCATCTGTTCCATAAAGAACTGTAGCTGCAGCATCGCTAGTTCCTAAGATATAAGTATAACCATTAGTTTTTCCGTAATCTTTTACAAAGTCTTTTACTTTAATGATTAAAGAATCAATCTCAGTTTGAAAATTTTGAGTTAATTGTTGTTGCTCAAATTGCATTTGTTGTTGAAGTAGTTGTTGCTTTTGTTGCAAACCACCCATTAATTCTTGAGCTTTCTTTTTTGATGATTTTTGAGCTGTAATCTGTGTTTGTTGAACTTCTAATTGAAAAGCTTGTCCAATGCTATCAGCTTTCTTTTTAAATGCTTCTTCTTTGGTTTGAAATTTTGCTTCTAAATCTATTTTCTCTTGAAAATCATTTATAACAATGCCATTATCTATATATCCTATTTTTTTTTCTTTTTGACAGGATGTAAAAGCCAAGGCTACTAATAATGTATAAACTATATTTTTCATTTTGTTGTTTTTTAAATCCGAACAAAAGTAATAAAGTAAAGCCTAAAATTGGGTAGAAATATTTTGAATTTAAATTATAACGAATTTTTATAGCTATTAATATTGTAATAATAATAATTTATTAAAAAACAACTCATTTAAAGCGTTTTAAGAGACTTTAATGATTTTTACTAGGTTTGTTATCTTTAATAATGTAAAACTTAAATTTGATTGATATAATTAAGTTTTAGATGTTTTTAATGATATAAATTAAAGAAGATGCCTCCTTAGATGTTATAGCCTTTAAATTTGAAATGAATCCTATCCAAAAACCTTTGATAGGATTCATTTTTCCATGTTTATATTTTTCCGAAAGAAGACTTACATAAAAAGCATCAAAAAACATGGGTTTGATTTTTATGATTTTCATGGAAACTTTTAAAACTAATTTGGATATAGAAGTTTTATTAAAATGCCAAAGATGTCTAGGTACATCGTAAGCTGCCCAAAACTCTTTATAATATTTTGCATCATAACTTTTATAATTAGGAACTGCAATTATTAAAGTACCATTAGGTTTTAGTAATTTTTTAAAAATTGAAATATGTTCTTCTAAATTTGGTAAATGTTCCAACACATGCCAAAGCGTAATGACATCAAAACTTAAGGGTTTTAGTTTAAAAAGCTCTTTGGTTTCATAAACAGAATTATTTGTTTTTTTATTTGCAATTTCTCGAGCTTGTTCATTTGGTTCAATTCCTGCAATTGTCCAATTATTTTGTTTAGCTGTTTTTAGAAAATCACCTGTACCAGAACCAATATCTAAAAGATTTTTTTCTTCTGAAGAAAAAGAATTAATTAATTTTAATTTCTTTTTTAAGGATACGTTTCTTATTATATGATAGATTTTTTCAAATAAATTTCGTTTGGTATCTGTATGTGAAATATAGTCTTCACTTTTATAATACTCTGGTAATTTACTTAAAGATGGTTGAGGTGTAGTTTCAAGGAAACCATATTCAGTATTTTGAATTAGTTTAAATGTTTCATTAGAAACAGAATGATCTTTTACAGTTAAATAAGAGGAGTTATTTTTCATTAGAAATAGATTCTGAACTAAGTTCAGAATGATAAAAATTAAAATTTAGTAAAACGTTCCACGTGGAACACTCAAAAATCATCTACCCATATAAACTAATAATACAGAAATATCATTAGGTGAAACACCACTAATTCTTGATGCTTGTGACACAGTTGTTGGTTGTATTTTTCTTAGTTTTTCACGTGCTTCAAAACTCATAGATTTTATTTTAGAGTAGTCAAAATTCTCTGGGATTTTTACATACTCTAGCCTACTTAATTTATCAGCATTATTTTTTTCTTTAGCTATATAGCCAGAATATTTTACTTGAATTTCTGCTTGTTCTATAACCTCATTATCTAAATTATTAGCTTGAATATATTCTTCTACAGCTTTAAATTTCCGAACATCATCTATAGTAATATTTGGTCTCGAAAAGATCTTAAACATCTTATCAGATTGTTTTACTAAAGCCGATCTTTTAGACTCTAAAACTGGATTTGCTTCTTCTGGTTTTACACTTGTTTTAGAAAAGAAGGCTACAAATTTTTCTGCATCATTGTGTTTTTGCTCCATTCTTTTTAAGCGTTTTTCACTCGCTAAACCAAGCTCATAACCCTTAGGTGTTAATCTTAAATCCGCATTATCCTGACGTAATAAAGTTCTATATTCCGCTCTTGATGTAAACATTCTATAAGGCTCTTCTGTGCCTTTTGTAATTAGATCATCTATTAAAACACCAATGTATGCTTCATCTCTTTTTAAAGTAAAAGTATCTTTTTCTTGAACTTTTAAACTGGCATTTATACCTGCCATTAATCCTTGAGATGCGGCTTCTTCATATCCAGTAGTTCCATTAATCTGACCTGCGAAATATAACCCATCTACAAGCTTAGTTTCTAAAGTATGTTTTAGCTGTGTAGGTGGAAAATAATCATATTCAATAGCATAACCAGGTCTAAAAAACTTAACATTTTCAAAACCAACTACAGAGCGTAATGCTTTAAATTGAACATCTTCTGGTAGAGATGTTGAGAAGCCATTTACATAAACTTCGCAGGTATTCCATCCTTCTGGTTCTATAAATAATTGATGTCTATCTTTATCTGCAAAGCGATTAATTTTATCTTCAATTGATGGACAATAACGAGGTCCTAAACTTTTAATTCTACCATTAAACATTGGAGATCTGTCAAACCCTTCTCGAAGTAAATCATGTACTTCAAGACTGGTGTAAGTCATATAGCATGAACGTTGTTTTTCCAATGGTTTTGTAATATCTAAATAAGAGAATTTCTCTGGATTATCATCTCCAGGTTGTTCAACCATTTTAGTATAATCCAAACTTCGTCCATCCACTCTGGGTGGCGTTCCTGTTTTCATTCTTCCAGATTCGAAACCTAAATCAACTAACTGTTCTGTAATTCCGGTTGCAGCTTTTTCCCCTGCTCTACCACCACCAAAATTTTTATCTCCAATATGTATTAATCCATTTAAAAAAGTGCCATTAGTCAAGACAACAGACTTGGCTTTTATCTCTATTCCTAAGGATGTTTTTACACCAGTAACTTTTCCTTTTTTTACGATTAAAGCAGATACCATTTCTTGATAAAAATCCAAGTTAGGTGTACCTTCTAAAAGTAAACGCCAATCTTCTGCAAAACGCATACGATCACTTTGCACTCTCGGACTCCACATGGCTGGCCCTTTAGATTTGTTAAGCATTTTAAACTGTATAGCAGAGGTATCAGATACTATACCACTGTAACCACCAAGTGCATCAATCTCTCTTACAATTTGTCCCTTAGCAATACCGCCCATAGCAGGATTACAAGACATTTGAGCAATGTTTTGAAGATTCATAGTAATTAGTAATGTTTTGCTACCCATATTTGCAGCAGCAGCAGCAGCTTCACTTCCAGCATGTCCAGCTCCTACAACAACAACATCATACATTTCGTTAAACATATTTTTTGGTTTTAAATAGACCTATGTTCCACGTGGAACATATTAATAATTTTAAGTTTGCAAATATACGGCGTTTCTTTAAAACGCTTATTTTAAATATCTATTTCACCTATAGTTTTAATAGATTAAAAAACATATGTTTTGAGAATTTGTGATTTAGCGAGAAAGATATTTTCAATAAAGCTTCAAAATATTACTTTGAAATGTTTGTACTATACTAAGCTAATTGCTTTATATAATAGTTTTCTTTTTCTCGCATTACTTTAGCATCAGCATCTGTTTTATCTTTATAACCACAGTAATGAAGTATACCATGAATGATAACACGATGCAATTCTTCTTCAAAAGAAACAGAGAAATCTTTAGCATTATCTTCCACTCTTTCTATAGAAATAAAAATATCTCCCTGTATTAATTTACCTATAGAATAATCAAAACTAATAATATCTGTTAATGTATCATGATTTAAAAATTCTACGTTTAGTTTATGAAGATATTCATCATCACAAAACACATAATTAATTTCTTCTAATTTATAGGTTTCTTCATAAATTGTATTTAAAATCCAGCTGGAAATTTGGTCCTTATTATTTAAAGAAAAATCAGTTTCGTAATTGAAGTTAATCATTATTCTGCTTAAAATATTCTTGCACTTTCTTTTTATAAACTTGTTGCAAAGGTAAAGCTTGTCTGTTTAATATTTCGGTGGTTTTAAAATATTGTTTTGCAGTAGGTATTTGACTGTTTGTATTATTATTGAAATTGTTTTTATTCGTTTCAGATTCTCTTTTATTATCCTCTCCTTGTTCGAACGTGGCGTTCTCTAATTTTAATAATTGATGCTTTAACTGCATCATTTTTTGAAGTGTTTGATTTGTAAATCCTTTGTTCAATAAATCCAATTCAATGTCTTCCATACTTCTTAATAATCTGTCTCCATTGCCTCCTTTTCCCTTTCCTTCTTTAGCCAATCTTTCCTCTAAAGCTTTTCGTAATTCCTGCTGCTGTTGGTATATTTGATATAATAAACCATTCATATCTTCATTAGTTCCTTCACCTTCTCCCCCTTTTTGATTCCCTTCTTTTCCTTCTTCATCTTTGCCTCCTTGTTTATCGCCTTTCTTTCCTTTTTCTCCATCTTTACCTTTTTTACCTTCTTTCTCACCATCTTTTTCACCTTTGCCTTCTCCTTCTTTGGGTTTTCCTTTTTCGCCTTTCTTCATACCCTCTTCCATCATCTTATTAAGCTCTTCCTGACTCATAATAATATCTGGTAATTGCATCTCTCCTTTTCCTCCTTTTCCAGGAGACATGCTCATATTTTCTTGCATATTATCTAAAACATCACTTAAAAAATTAGCTAAATTATTTGCTGCTGTTACAGCAAACTGTTGATTAGAGACTCCCTGATATAATTGATTTTCTGCTAGTAAACTTAAAGCTTTATCAATGTTGTAATAAACATCGGTTATTTCTTTATTAACTTTTTCAGAAAGTTTAGGTTGACGAAGCGACAATGAAAACAAGCTATCATCGATATGTTCAAAATGTTCTTTTAAATTATTTTGTTTTCGTAAATACGATGCAAACTTATTATGGTTAGCGTCTATATTTTTAAACTGATTCATGACACTTTCCTGATCAAAAGAAAATAGCACAAGGTTATCTAAAATTTGACGAAGCATATCTACATCTTCTTGCATTTGTTCTCCTCCTCCGCCTTGCATAGCACTTTGCATTTGCTGACTCATTTTTTTCATTTTTTGAGCCGCTTTCTTCTGGCTTTTTTGAGCGTTCTTTAAATTTTGATTTTCCTGTTTTTCTTGCTTTTCTCCTTCTTGTTGTTCTTCTTCATTTTGTTTTTCACCTACTTGCTCCTCTTCTTTTTTCTCTAATGCATCTGATGCTTTTTCTTGTTCTTTTTTAATATCATTCTCTTCTAATTTATCTTGAGGAATATCAATTGGTTTTTTTAAAGCCTTACTATCTTTCTTTAAATCTTCTAACTGTTTAGAAAATTCTTCAAATTTTTTATTAAGCTCTTCTTGTTTGTCTTTAGTATTTTCTTCTTCAGATTTGTTCGATTGTTTTTCTTGTTCTTCTGCAAGCTTCTCTAAATCACTCTTTAGTTTTTCTAATTTCTTCTCAACATAAAAACGTTTGGTTAATTCCAGCAACTGCTGTAAACTTCGCTTTTTGTTTTTATTTTGTTTTGCTAGTTCTTCTAGTTTTTTTGTGATAACGTCCTCTTTGTTGATTTTTTCCAGAAGCTCTTTTAACTCATCTAATACTTTTTCATCTTTCTTAAGCTGTTCTTCATTTTCTTTTAAACGTTCCTTTAAATCTTCTTTAAATACATCCTCTTTTAAGTTTTCTTTTTGAAATTCTTCTAAATTATCTTTCAGTTTTTTATTGAAATTTTTCATCATTTCGTCTTGTTGTTCCTGACGTTTTAAAAAGGATTCTAATTTCTTTTTATCATTAAAATTTAGAGTCGATTTTTCTTTTTGAGTTTTAGTGAGTTGTTCTAATTTTTTATCCTGCTCATCAAATTTTTCTAAAGATTTATTCAAATCTTTAATGGTTTTGTTTTGTTCTTCTAAATTCTTTTGTGATTCTTCCTCTTTTGTGCGTTTTCTATAAGTAAACACATGACTTTTAGCAGTTTTGTGTTTGTTAATTATATCATTATCAAATACTTGAAAATATAATTCATAAGATTTACCTGCTTCAATATTTAAATTATTAGGGAAAGCACTTACAAAATCAGCAATATTGGAATTAGATATTGGAATCTTTTCAAATTGTTTGTTTTTATCATCATCAGACGGATAGTACACTAGTTGTAACTTACTAAAACCGTAATCATCGCTTACTTGTCCATAAAAATATAAGGATTGTAAATCCAAACTGTCTGTTTCCACTTTTAAATTAATTTCTGGATATTCATCCTTAACAACACCAATACTGAATGCTAGATTTTCGTAATTTTGAAGGTTTTTATTGCTGGTACTTAAACTGTAATCCAAATTATTATAAACACGTTTTGAAGCTTCAAAAGTTCCTGATTCATCAGAGGAAAAATTAATAGTATCGTTAGCATATAGATGAACTTGTTCTGTAGATTTGGTTTTTAATTGCCAGATAATATTTGTGCCTTCAGGAACTAAAGCATTTCCTGTACTTTTAATAGTTTCATCTTTCTTTTTAGTGTAAGCTGGGTAATCTAAAACCATTTCAAAACTCAATAAAGAAGGCACCTCAACAATTTTTATTCCATAAGGTTTAGATTTTACATCATTGGCCGATAGTTCAAAACGAATGTCCGATTTAAGTTGCGAAAACACGTATTCAAATTCTCCTACGCCCTTCTGTTGTAAAAAATAAGTTTCGTTATTATAGGTTATTTGTGCGCTTTCTGGTGTGAGTTCTCCTGCTGTTTTTACAATCAGTTTAAAATCTTTATTCTCAATAGCTTTTAAATTATCGTTTACTACAAAAAATTGAAATGGTGCCGGTGGCTCATAGGCCGTTTTATAATGAACGACACGTTCGTAACTCTCACTAAACCAATTAAAATTACCTGTTAAAAAAGTGAGCAACAAGATTAAAACAGGAATAGCTGCGTACTTTAAATAATGTAAGTTCTTTTTTAAGTTAATAGCTAATTTAAATGGAATTGGAGTAAGTTCTAGCGATTTCTGTTCAATACTTGCTAAAAGTAATTCTGACTGTGATTTGTTTTGGTTCAGTTGAAGAACATTTAGTAATTTATCATTTACTTCTGGAAAATACTGTCCTATAATCCTTGAGGCATCTTCATAATTAATACCTTTTTGAAGCTTGAATAATTTAGCTAAAGGTGCTGCAATGAATTTAATAATTAGAGTTACTTCTACAGCTATAAATAGCCAAAATAAAACGGTTCTGGCTATGGTATTTAACCATAAAACATGTTCAATAAATAGCGTAAATAGAAAATATAATAAGCCTATAGCAAAAAATAAAATGGCGCCTTTTAGTAATTCATTTGTGTAATAGCGCTTAATAAATGCCTCTAACTTGTTTTGTATGCTCTTAAAGTTACTATTCATGGTTTTTATTCCTGATCTCTGGGACTTACAAATTCAATTGTTTTTTTAAATAAAATATTGAAAAGTTATTTTAACGACTTACTAAACTACAATTTTATTTAGTAAAGAGTTTATAATTAAGTGTTAATTGTTAATGCCTGCGTAGATGTTAACTATTGAAAGGTAACTTTTTTAAAGCTTAAAAAATGAAACCCCCTCATAAGTATAATTAAAAAGAGGGAGTTTGATGTAATAAAAGTATGAAGTTATAACTCTCAATTAAACCCATAACTATTATAATTACAATTTGTTTCTCAACACTATAAATGTATAAGCTTTCAACTATTTTGGTCTTTTGTTTTTACATGAATAATAATAAAAAGGCCTTAAGAAGCTATAATTAAGTATTCAATTAGATTACATTATTATTTAATAGTTTAAGAATTTGAATAGAGTCATTATTAAAAATCTCTGTGTTGGTATTTTTCTATTATAGCTTATCTGTATCTTTGCAAACAAATTTATAAAACATGACCAAAAACGTTCGTGTGCGTTTTGCACCAAGCCCAACAGGACCTTTACATATAGGCGGTGTTCGTACAGCTTTATTCAACTATTTATTTGCAAAAAAACACCATGGAACTTTTGTTCTTAGAATAGAAGATACCGATCAAAACAGGTATGTTGAAGGGGCTGAAAAGTATATCGTTGATGCTCTTAATTGGTGTGGAATGCCTTATGATGAAGGACCTACTTCGACTGCGCTCAGTACAGATTCCAAAAACGAGACGTTTGGCCCTTACAGACAAAGCGAACGGAAACATTTATACAAACAATATGCTGATGAATTAATTGCATCAGGCAATGCTTATTATGCTTTTGATACTGCTGAAACGTTAGATTTTCACAGAAAAGACCACGAAGCGAAAGGGAAAACGTTTATATATAATTGGCATAACCGCTTAAAATTAAGCAATTCCTTATCGCTTAGCGCGGAAGAGGTTAAAGCTAAATTGAATGCTGGTGATGCATATGTGATTCGATTTAAATCCCCACAGGATGAAACACTTCATTTAATAGATAGTATTCGTGGTGATATTAAAATAGACACTAATATTTTAGATGACAAAGTATTGTTTAAAAGTGATGGGATGCCAACCTATCATTTAGCAAATATTGTGGATGATCATTTAATGGAAATAACACATGTTATTCGTGGAGAAGAATGGTTACCATCTTTAGCATTACATTACCAATTATACAAAGCTTTTGGTTGGGATGCTCCGGAATTTGCGCATTTACCATTAATTTTAAAACCAACAGGAAAAGGAAAATTAAGCAAGCGTGATGGTGATAAATTAGGATTTCCTGTGTTTCCTTTAGAGTGGAAAGACCCTAAAAGCAATGACATTTCAAGAGGTTATAAAGAAGATGGCTATTTCCCAGAAGCTATGGTAAATTTCCTGGCATTTTTAGGCTGGAACCCAGGAACCGAACAAGAAATTTTTAATTTGGATGAACTTATTGAGGCTTTCGATTTAAGTCGTGTTAACAAATCAGGAGCACGTTTTGATCCAGATAAAATAAAATGGTTTAACCATTATTACATGCAAACACAAAACGATGATGTTTTAGCTGAGTTGTTTAAACCTATTGTTGATGAAAAACTAAATGCGACCTCGAGTACTTCGACTTCGCTCAGTACAGGCTCTGTCGAGAGGTCTCATCAGGATGAGATTTCTCCTTCCAGTCGAAATGACATAGCCTTAGTTGTTGGTTTAATAAAAGAACGAGCTACTTTTATTTCTGATTTCTGGAATTTAAGTCATTTCTTTTTTATTGCTCCGAAAGCCTATGATGAAAAAGCATCAAAAAAGGCATTCAAAGAAGGCACAAAAGAACTTATGTTGGAGTTAGTTTCTATAATTAATACAGTTGAGGATTTTTCTGTAGAAAACCTTCAAACCAAAATTAAAGGCTGGATTACAGATAATGACATTGGTTTTGGTAAAGTAATGATGCCATTACGATTAGCCCTAGTGGGTGCTTTACAAGGTCCCGATGTGTTTGATATTATGTATATGATTGGCAAAAAAGAAAGTATTAAGCGTATAGAAGCAGCAATAGCCTCTTTATAGGGTTTTCTTAGATAAATTAACGTCAGTTAGATTTAATTTTTTTATAAAAAATAATATTAAAACAATGATTTTCAAGTGTTTGTCATTTAATGACAAAAATCGCGGAAGAAACTGGATTAAGCAGACCGAGTTTATACAAAGCATTATCTGATGGAGCTAAACCTCAATTTGCGACAATAATGAAAGTATTAAAAGCCATAGGAGGACAAATTCAAGTGAATCATGTCTGCTTAAAAATAACGACACCACAACAATGGCTCCTATGAAAAGCACTAGCCAAGTTCTTCAAAGTTAATATTTATTTTTCAATTATCTCATAATGATGATTTTGAGATGTTGAATTGTTGATAATTCCGATAGGATTATCAATAATTCAACACTATAT
>NZ_SRSO01000036.1 GCF_004791695.1 Flavivirga rizhaonensis
ACAGTGTGCGTATTGGAATCCCAAACCTAGCACTGACCTCTTGGAATGTCAACTGCTCTTTTGCTTTTACTTTAAATAATCGCCGTCTGAAATCTAGTGAGTATGACATACTACAAGATACAAAAAACATGTCAAACTATAATGATTTAGCTATATTATTAATATTTCTGATTACAACCAAAAACAAAAGAAGAAACAAAAACCACACCCCAGACGAGTAACAGTTGATAGCTTATCTGAAGTCAATATTGCAAAGCAATGTATGATTCAAGAATTTGAAAAAGTGATTGAAATTGGTATAAAAGATACCCTAAATAACTCTGTAAAGATAATACCTTCCCAAGTTCAAAATAATTCAGAAAAAATGCTATTTATCAAAGGAGAAGTTAATAAATACATCGATAATGTTCATAATGACAACACTTTTACAGAAGTTCTAACAATACAAGAAATAAACTACTCCACAGAGAAAGTATATAAAAGGGTAATGAAGCAAATATCGAATTTACTTTACTCTTGATTAAGCACTAAACTAAGTATTCTATTTTTTAGCTACTGAGTTTTATCTTTTCTTCAAGTTGAGCAATTTCTCTATTTCCGTATAAGAAAAAGTCGCCTATTTCATTACTACCATTAAATTCTACGGGTAGTTCTATGTAAGTAATATTATCATACGGAATATGCCTACTCTCTTTTTTTATTCGCCCAATTACTGCTCTTTTTGTTTTAGTATATAAATTTATTGCAATGTTTTTATTATTCACTATTACCAACAAATCGATACCTTCTTTGACATCAAGATTTGTATTATAAATTACTTTATAATCAGTTGCATTTTCACTTATTAGCTTTGAAAAATGCAAATCACGAATTAATGATGGATAAGTTCTATATATTCTTGCTTTTAATCCATCATAGACCTCTTTGGTTAAAGGGGTTGAATTAAACCAACTTTTGTTATTAGCTAAATAATAATTATAAAATTCATCTTGTGATGGTAGCTTATCATTGTTATAAATATATTTATAAAAGCTATCAAGAAAAGTTGGGAATCGAACGCCCCATTCCGCTTTTTGATTACGGTTATTTATAAAAGTTAGTTTAAATGATAGTATTTGATTCTCAATTTCTTTTGAAGATATTTTAAAAAGTTCTAAATGATTTGAATATTTAATAACATCTAAAATAGCCATACTAAAATCTTAATTGTAAATTTAGTTTAAAGTATAATTTACCATCCTTCTCCATATAAATCTTTCCAAATCTATGTCTTGTCGTAGACGGGGTATCTAAGCTTATATTTTCAAAAAGGTAGTCTTTCAAACTCTTGCTGTCTATTATATGAAAACCTAAACAATCTCCTGACTTTTTTATAACAATAGTTCCATTTGCTAAATATTCTCCATCCCATTTTTTACCTGCAAAAAAGCCTAATAAAATATCTATTAAAAGTCTTTTGACTTTTATTTCTAATGATTCTTTTTCTCCGTAATTAACATCTTTATTCAAAGAGCCCTCTTTGTGAATTTCATCTACAATTTTAGTTAACTTAGAAATTCTTTTTTTATAAAAACTCAATAATAAATGACCTACAATATTTGGCATTAAACTATCGGAAATTTTTAAATTATGCTCCATAGTTTCTTTTTCTGCACCAACATAATTAAAAGAGCCACCCAATTCCTCAATAAAAATAATCCTATCTTTTAACTTTGTCCTTGTGTCTATTTGATTTATTTCATCAATTTTTGATTCATTTATACCTTTTATTTCAAAAATAAAATTAGTATTCCCAGAAGCGTTTAAAAGAGTGGGCTTACTACCTAAATATGATTTTATGCCAAACCCTTCATTTTGTTTTTCTATTTCTTCATTTTTAATATCTAAAATTATATCTGATTTTTGACTACTTGTTCCTCCTTTAATTACATTAAAACCTAAACTATTCTGTATTATTTCAAACTCAGGAACATTGAACGTAGCTTTTCCATTTTCAATTGATTGAGTTATTTTTTTTAAACTTTTTTCGTTTAATATACTTGAAATATCAATTGTAATATTTTTACCAGAAGTATTGTTAACAGCTTTTATTGTTGTTTTATCTATTATGAAAAAATCTAAATCTAAATTGCGAGTTGTTATTTTTGAAATATTAAAAAAATCAATTTTTTGATTTAAATCCTTATCAGATAGATGAAGCTTTTGTTCTGCTAGTAATTTAACAAATACTAATAGTTCTGTCCATTCTCCTTTATTTTTAGGTTCTTTCATTTCCAATTTTGAAAAATTTGAAGTTTCTAATGATTTTAAATGATTGAGCATTTGATTTCCAACTTCTTGAATGGCATCAATTGCAACGCTATTTCCTAATTGTTTTATCGCTTGTGTCTTACTTACTGGAAATTCATATTTTTCTGGAAAACCTTGCATTCTTTTTCCTTGCTTAACACCAAGTTGTCTTACTTGTCCGTCCACAAGATAAGAATCCCAATTTCTTCGATCATTTATATTTGAACCACGACCGCCAACTCTAATAGTAAATCCAATTTCTCTACTACAATTTCCTTCCCAGACATCACTCATTGTAAGTTTTAATGGCTTTGTTTTAGGAAATGTAAATCCTTTCATAAAGCTTTCATCACGAAAACCAATCATAAAAGCTCTTGGTCTTAATTGAGGTAATCCATAATCCGAAGCCTTTACAATTTTAAAATAAAACGAATACCCTAACTCATTTTCTAAAATTTCACGTATTACCTTAAACGTTTTCCCATTATCATGCGTAACTAAACCCCTAACATTTTCAAGAAAAAAAGCTTTTGGTTTTTTTGTCTCTAATATTTCTGCAATGTTAAAAAACAGATTTCCTCTTTCAGAATTATGATTATCTTCAAAACCTCTTTTATATCCTGCCTGACTAAATGGTTGACAAGGAAAACCAGCACAAAGGATATCAAAGTCAGGAATATCATTAGGGTTTATGTTTCTTATGTCATCATTAAACCTGTTTTCTTTAAAAAGCTTGGGAGATATATTCTTGAAATTATGTTCGTAGGTTATTCTTGCGGGTAAATCCATTTCTGATGCAAAGACACATTCCCCACCTAAGTTATGCATTGCAATATGAAATCCACCAATTCCTGCAAATAAATCAATGAAAGTGAAATTATGTTTATTATTCATTTAGTTTTCTTATCATATTTTTAATTTTTTCCTTTTTCAAAGTCCACTTTTATAATCTCAAATATTATTAGTGAAACCCAATTAAGCCCGTGACTAACAATTGGTTTAAAGAAATAGTCTGGAAATAAAATTTCAGTCGAACTCAAATTATTTTGCCAAGTCCCTTTAGTTAGATGAAAGAATCTATTTCTTATAATTATAATAAAATCATAGAATCCTATAAAAGAAAGTTTAATTTCTTGATTTAAAGTTTGACCTTTTAAATCTTTGCCATTCATAGGTTTATTACTTACTTTATCTAAGTATATTTTATAATATGCCTCCCTCAATTCCGTTCTATCAATCGTATTAAAATCTATGTCGATAGTTGACTTGAAAAAATCTTCTTTTTTGAATGTTTCTGTTATGAACCTTTTGAAAAAGGCTAATTCGCCATCTTGTTCATTATTAAAAAATGACTGTAATTGTTTATATGTCTTATCATAGTTGTTATTTTTAGAAACATAGATAAGCGGTATTGAATATGAAATACCTTCTAAAATTCCATATAAATAAAAGAATGCTTCTAGATGATTATTCTTTTTTACAGCTATAAGACATTTAATTATTTCGGGTTCTATTGAACCATAAAACTTTGAATTAAATCTAGAACGCTTAAAATATTCGTTCAGGTCTTTTAATTTTACTTCATCTGGGAAATTGTTTAGAACGACAGATTGATTTATTTTTTCGTTAGTAGTGAAGGGGAAATTTGAATAATTTTCTCTAAACTTATATACCTTATTTTCATAAGTATCAGTACAATTAATTGTGCCAGATATTAATCGAAAGATATTCAATATTTTATTTGAACTCTCAATTCTTAAATTCTGATTTTTAGTAGAGGCTTTAAAAATTGGGTCTTCGTATGTATAACGATTAATCATTAGTCAATTCGCTGAAATATTCCAACAATTCCAAACTATCTAAGTCTTTTAGTTTAGAGTAATTTTTGAAGTAATCATACGAAAGCTCTCTCCTTAATTTCCCAAGTTTTATTTTGGAAGGATTAAAATCTGAAAAAGCCTGGTCAAAAGTTTTAATTGAATTTTCGAATTGCTCTACAGTTAAATCTTTAATGTCTTTTGAAGAAGTTTTCATTCCAACTGCAAAACCTACTAGATTGTTAGCTTGTTTTAACCATTTTAATGAAATAGGACTTTTTTGAAACTTAGCAAGAGATTTAATCATATTCTCAAAAGTTGAATCTTTCTCAACTTTTTCTGCTGAAACTATTTTATTAACTATTAATTCATCCATTTTATCCTGGATGATTTTTTTATTGTCCACCATAGGACTATTAGCCATATATGCTAAATAAGCTTGTACTAAATCTGATTTATTGAAAGAGTTCATTTTGATTTTAACAGCTCTTTCTTTTTCTGTTTGAACATGTATTCCAAGTTCATTAAAGTCAAAAACATTAGCCATCATCACTTCAACTTGATGTCTAGGTGTCATTGGCTTTTGTCCGTTATTAAGAGTTATCATTCTGTAAAGTAATTTGTCAACTGAATCACTATAAACAATGTTTAAATATAGTTTTCTGTCTAAATCAATATCTTTAGAATCACTAACTCTTGAAAGTGTATTTAACCTTTGAATACCATCTAAAACGAATGATTTTGAGTTATTTTTTTCAAAAAACTTTATTATGTCTTCCTTTTTAGAATTTGCAGTTATTGTTTTATCTACAAATGCTATTGTAATTGATGGCATTATACAGCCATCTACAATATCCCTTTCTAGTTTTTCATAGAATTTTTTGTCTTGTAGTTTTCTCTGAAATTCGGTCTTATTAATTAAAGGAACTAATTTTTCGATTGCTTCTTTGTATGTTATTGAGCCACTAACAACAATTGCGTTAATTACTTCATCAGAATCAATTTCGTATATGTTCATTTCTTATTTTATTTTTATCATATTAATTACAATAATTTGATATTGTGAATTATCTGCATCTATCCAAATATAATACAAATTTACAGGGATAGTATTAGGTTTGAAACTACTTTTTTAATAAAATGAATGTTAATATGTGTAGAAGCACCCTTAAATCATTAAAATTAGTAGATTTTCAGTTATTTAAAAGAGTCGTTTATTAACAACTTTGTTTTTTGAATTAATGTGTTTTCACTAAAAATACAGTTTAAATATCTGTATATAAATATGTTATGCTAATATTTTTGTTTTTGTTCAAGAACTTGTTTGTATGTCTTTTTTGGGGTCAATGTAGTTTCTAGTAAACTCCACATTTTCGTCTCCAAAAGTGCAATAAGGGGCTTTTTAGGGCTAAAAATCGCTCACAGAAATTATTTTGATCCTGTTTTCTTTTGCTTCGTTTAAAAAGGCTTCTTTTATGTCATCAAGGTCATAGTTAATCTCTTGTGTTTCTAAATCATCAATGGCATTTTGTAGCCTTGTATCGAGTATTTTTATAGATTCAGTGATTTGTTTGTATTTTTTGTGATTCTTTCTTAGTCTTTTATTGGTTTCGTCCCATTGATTCAATTTACAAGAGTATGGAAGTGTAACAATTTTGTTTTTTTTATGCATTTTTTTTAATAAAATGAATATTAAATTATAGAGTTTTTTGTATAAAGATCAAAAACAATCCGTATTTCAACGCTTGCCAATTTCCGTCAAAGCTTTATTGATTAGTTTTTTGGAATCATTACTGACATCAGAGTCTTTGGCGTAAATTTCCCAATCAGAAATAGCACTTTTCACTTCATTAATAATAGTTTTAGAGTGTTTCATTTCAAAGGTGTTTGCCAATTCCAATAAATGTTGCTCTTCTGGTGCTTTGCCCTCCCTTGCTACCATAGGGTTATGCATGCCGTGTGATGAATTTGAAAAAGTAAGATCATATGCTGGAGCTAATTTCCATTCTCCAGCGGCGTTCATTAGGAAGGATATATTCTTGCTATAAAAGTATCATCGTATTTAAAAAAAATGGTTCCGTTGTCGGAGACCATTTGACCAACAGAAAGGGGCGTGTCGGTAAAACGAAGGTAAATATCCAATTTTTCAATAGGTTCCATCAACTTTTCTTTTTTGAATCAAATAATTTCTCAATATACTCAAGGTCTTTATCTGGTTTCAAAACGTTTTAAGCTGCCTAGCGATACTCCTGAGCGCTCTGCTAATTCAATTTTGGATAATCCTCTTTGTTTTCGAAGTTTTTTATGTTTGTTAGCAATTTCGAAACGGACATCTCTCGGAAGTTTGTCTATACTATACTTGTTCATAGAATAGATAATATATTATCTATAAATTAAGTTTAATATTTATAGTATATGAAAATGTTTGGATATAAAATAGATTTTGATATTTGTCTCTCTTATTTAGAATAAATAGCTGTTTTTGCTGCTTCAACAGTTTTTTTAGAATTACCAATAAAAATCTGATTACCATTTATTATAACAGGCCTGTTTAAAAAAGTATAGTGATCGAGTATATAATGTTTATAGTCACGCTCTTCTAATTGCTGGTTTTTTAAATCCATTTCTTTATAAAGTTTAGAGCGTTTGCTAAAAAGAGACTCATAACTACCTGAAAGTTCTTTCATCTGTTCTAATTGAGTCACTGTTATTTCTTCTTTTTTAATGTCTTGTAAAATAAATTTAGAAGGTAGATCCAAGTCTTTTAAAATTCTAATACAAGTGCTACAGGTTTTTAGATAATATACTTTTTTCATGTTCATGCGTTACTTTTATTTATAAAAACTATTTCTACAAAATAAAAGTAATTATATCATTTAGAAGTATATTTATCCAAAAAATAAATGACATGAAATTCGTATTCGAAGTATTATTCAATACAAGAGATTCTCTTAAAAGCATATTAGAAAGAACAAGTTTAGAAGATTTAAATAAAATTCCAGAAACATTTAATAACAATATTATCTGGAATATTGGTCATATAATAGTGAGTGAGCAACTTTTAGTTTATAAATTATCAGGTTTGCCAACGATGTTGTCTAACGAAATGATTGATAAGTATAGAAAAGATAGTAAACCAAAAGGTGTTGTAACTCAAGAAGAGGTTAATGAGATAAAAGATTTACTGTTTTCAACTATAGAAAAAACAGAAGCAGATTATAAAAACGAACTCTTTAAAGAATACAACGAATATACAGTTTCTACTACAGGTAATACTTTAAGAAATGTAGACGAAGCTTTGCAATTTGTGTTATTTCATGAAGGATTGCATATTGGGTATATTAAATCCCTTTTAAAGGTTGTTAAAAAATAAAAGAGAATCAATTTCTTCAAAAGGGATCGTGAATTCTATAATATCTGTTAAGTATGGTGCTACTTCATAAGTGTTGTAGAGTAAAACAATACCTTCTTCAGTATATGCTATATTTGACGGTAGTTTGAAGATGTCAGGATCACCTAAAATAATTTCCTCGTCTTTAATGACTTTATTAAAATAAATTTTAGCTACTTTTTTGAAGCCCTCAATATCTTTAAATAATTTGTTGTTAAGTATTAAATTTCCTGTTTTGGTTTCAAAATTCAGAAAAGAGATATTTAACGTTCCATGTGCTCCGCCAGTATTAATGTAAGATGTTATAGCGATACTTATTATTTCCAAAGAATGAAACAACACCTCTCCGTCTATTTGTGCTTCCCACTGTTCTGCACTTTCTGGAAAATCAGTTTCAAAGGATTGAAATTCTTTATTAAATAAAGTAATGCTTTCTTTAATAGATTTTGACGTGATATGATCTGGTTCTCCGATATGTAATGACGCTATTATGTGTTTAGTTATTATTGAATTTATTCGATCAGTAATGTCTTTATTACCAGTTGCATTAGGAATATTTACTTCAACAAGATTATTATGACTAGTTGAAATGTTAACTTCTGAAAATGACAACTTTAATTCATCTTTACAAGCCGTAAAAATGAAAAACAAACATATAATTAAAAGGTGTTTTTTACGATGCATACAGGATTTATTAATCAACATTAAAGATAATTATTGCATTTGAATTAAAGAATAATTCCTCAATATAAAATATTGAAGTTTCTTTTGAAATTATCATTTTCGCAAAAGCGGGAATCTAAGCAATGGGTGTTTATATTCAAACCTGTTTCCGTTAATTATGAGTCAAATGATTTATATAATTACATTTATTAATATTTTTTGCTTCACCGAATTAAAACTTACCTTTGTACAAAGGTTTTTTAAAATGAAATTTAATACTAAAGTAATACATGGAGGTCAAGAACATGATGCCGCTTATGGTGCCGTAATGCCTCCAATTTATCAAACGTCTACTTATGCTCAAACAACTCCGGGAGGACATAAAGGGTATGAGTATTCTAGAACTCATAATCCAACTCGGAATGCTTTAGAGAATGCTTTTGCAAGTATTGAAAATGGAACGTACGGATTAGCCTTTGGCTCAGGTCTTGCTGCAATAGATGCTGTTATTAAGCTTTTAAAACCTGGTGATGAGGTGGTTTCTACCAATGATTTATATGGAGGTTCTTTTCGTTTGTTTACAAAAATTTTTCAGGATTTTGGAATTAAATTCCATTTTATAGGAATGGAAGAGGCTTCAAACATAGAGGCTTACATTAATACAAATACTAAACTAATCTGGGTTGAAACACCTACCAATCCAATGATGAATATTATTGATGTAAAGACCGTTTCAGCTATAGCAAAAAAACATAGTATTTTACTAGCTGTAGATAATACATTTGCTACACCGTATTTACAACAACCTTTAGATTTAGGTGCAGATATAGTAATGCATTCTGCAACTAAATATTTAGGAGGGCATAGTGATGTTGTTATGGGGGCTTTGGTTGTAAAAAATAAAGAGTTAGCAGATAGACTATACTTTATACAAAATGCTAGTGGTGCTGTTTGTGGGCCACAGGATAGCTTTTTAGTATTAAGAGGTATAAAAACATTACATATTAGAATGCAACGCCACTGTGAAAATGGCAAAGCTGTTGCTAACTTTTTGGCAAATCACCCAAAAATAGAAAAAGTTTACTGGCCTGGTTTTGAAAATCATCCGAATCATGATATCGCTAAATCTCAAATGAAAGATTTTGGTGGAATGATCTCTTTTACTACTAAAGGGAACAATATGAAAGAATCAATTAAGATTGTTGAAAGTCTTAAGATTTTTACTCTAGCAGAGTCTTTAGGAGGTGTTGAATCGCTTTCTGGCCATCCCGCAAGCATGACACATGCCAGTATTCCTAAAAAAGAAAGAGAAAAAACAGGTGTTGTAGATTCTTTAATTCGATTAAGTGTGGGAATAGAAGATATAGAAGATTTAATCGCTGATTTAGAGCAGGCTTTAGAATAATTTTTTAGTCCAAATAATAAATATAACCGATATTAAACCATAGTAGCCAATCATTACTTTTGTTGAATTCCAATTGATGATTAAGGCCGTCTACCCAATCACTAAAATAGTATTGCCATCTTAAATCAAGCATTAAATCTGAAAGTTTATCGAGCTTGTATCGTACTCCAACACTAGAAACCATAGACCATGTACTGCCTGAAGACGCGTCTACCGATCCCGGATCCCATTCAGAATAAAAATTACTAGGTTCAAGTACATTTCCTATTAAAAGAGGGTTAGGGTTTTCGTATGTGGTGCTAACTTCTGGAGTAAAGGATGTATAATGCACTCCCAAGCTTACAAAAGGAGCAAGCCTATAACTAAAAGCTTGAAAGGAACGAATGCTAAGAGGATAGAATTCAAGTTGAGTTCCTATATCTAAATTTTTAGAGACACCTTTATGTCCTCTTAATTGATCAGCCAGAACGCTTGTTTTGCTAGGATCAACAAACTCACCAAGATGTTCCAGATTGGTTTTATTGTATGATATTTCGTTTCGTACTTTAAAATGGTCGTTAAAATAAGTATCTGTAGTGTAGCAGTTACAATCTGCTCTGTAAGAGAAGTTTAAATAATGTACAATACCTATTCCAAAACCAGAATTTCCAAAATTTGTTTTTGAATCCTCACGACTGCCATAATCGGATCTTAGTTGTAAAGGACCGGCTATAACCCCAATTTCATGAGAAAAGCCTAGTTGAGCACTGGCTGTTTGAAAGGTAATAAACAAGCAAAAAGCAAAAGCTACATATTTTATGTTAAGCATAGTAAGTTTTTTGTTTTTTCTGAGGCATAATCGACAACAAATATAGAAAAACTCGGTGAAATACCAAATTTTATCGGTAAACTAACATAATATTAATGAATTCTCCCAAATATATTGAAATTATTTGTTGAAAATTTCAAAAAATTAATCTTTTAACTTTAAGATAATTAGCAATTTAATTTTTTGAACTATTTTTCTAAGTCATTATAATATAGTCTAATACATTTTTTTGAGGGGTTGCTAAAAACGAAGAAATTAAAACTCAGTAAAAAATAAATCTTGTTAGTAAATAATCAAACAGAACAATAATAAATTTCTTCTATAATGTGTTGAGATTATTTATTGCGAATTTCAAAAAAAAATGATGTTTTTTTTTAAGATAACGTATATTTGCATCCTAAAATCATCTATTTAATAATAACAATACAATTTTGTGTGTATGAAAAGTAATATTGAATCATTTTTAGACTTAGTAAAAGAAAGAAATGGTCACGAACCAGAATTTTTACAGGCTGTAGAGGAAGTAGCAGAAACAGTCATCCCATATATTATTGATAATGATATATATTATGGTAAAAATATTCTTTTAAGAATGGTTGAACCAGAGCGTGTTATAACATTTAGAGTTTGCTGGGTTGATGATCAAGGTGAAATAAGAGTTAACAGGGGATATAGAATTCAAATGAATTCTGCGATTGGCCCTTATAAAGGAGGTTTGCGTTTTCACCCAACGGTTAATATGAGTATTTTAAAGTTTTTAGCATTTGAGCAAGTGTTTAAAAATAGTCTTACAACTTTACCTATGGGAGGTGGAAAAGGAGGAAGTGATTTCGACCCAAAAGGAAAGAGTGATAACGAAATTATGCGCTTTTGCCATGCGTTTATGAGTGAGCTATTCAGGCATATTGGGCATAATACAGATGTACCAGCAGGGGATATTGGTGTTGGAGCTAGAGAAATTGGTTTTCTTTTTGGAATGTATAAAAAAATAAGCAATGGATTTACCGGTGTTTTAACAGGGAAAGGAATGTCTTGGGGAGGTTCGTTAATTAGACCAGAAGCTACTGGTTATGGCACTGTTTATTTTGCACAGAAAATGCTGGAAACTAAAGGAGACACTTTTGAAGGTAAAAATGTGGTAGTATCTGGATCTGGAAATGTTGCACAATATGCAGCAGAAAAAGTAATACAGCTAGGCGGTAAAGTTTTAACACTTTCTGATTCTTCTGGTTATATATATGACGAAAATGGAATAGATTCAGAGAAATTGGCTTACGTAATGGAGCTTAAGAATACAAAAAGAGGGAGAATTAGTGAGTATTTAGAAGTATATCCTGAAGCAAAATTTGTAAAAGGTAAAACACCTTGGGAGGTTACATGTGATATAGCGTTACCATGTGCTACTCAAAATGAGCTTAATGAAGATGATGCCAATACTCTTTTAAGTAATGGATGTGTTTGCGTAAGTGAGGGGGCAAATATGCCTTCAACCAAAGATGCCATTACAGCGTTTCATAAAGCTAAGATATTATTTGCACCTGGAAAAGCGTCAAATGCTGGAGGCGTAGCTACATCTGGTTTAGAAATGACTCAAAACTCATTAAGATTTAATTGGACTAGAGAAGAGGTAGATTTAAAACTAAAAGATATCATGTCCAATATTCATGATGCTTGTATTGAATACGGGAAAGATGAAGATGGCTACATAGATTACGTTAAAGGCGCCAATATTGCTGGATTTGTGAAAGTAGCTGATGCTATGTTGGCACAAGGGATTGTGTAATTAGTATCATTAAATAAAAAGAATAAAGAAGCTTCTCATTTTTGAGAGGCTTTTTTGCTTAAAATATATTATTTTAAAGTAAAACTCGTTAGTTATAAATATATTTGAATATCTAAATAGTATGTATGTTTAAAAGACTAGTTGTTTTCATAATTTTCTTATTTCCATTATTGCAGTTTTCACAAGATTTTTCTGCTTTGTGGGAAGGTCATTTTTCATATAATGAAATAAAAGATGTAACACAAGGCAATAATAAAATTTATGCAGCAGCAGAGAATGCTATTTTTAGTTTAGATATACAAACAAACGATATTGAAGAACTTACGACTGTTAATGGATTATCAGGAGAAACCATTTCAACAATTTATTATAGTGAGATATATGAATTATTGGTTATCGGTTATGAGAATGGCTTGATAGAGATAGCTTTTGACAATGATGATAATATCCTTTCTGTAGTTGATATTATTGATAAACCTACTATTCCTGCAACAGACAAAAGGATTAATCATTTTAATGCCTATCAAAATGTTATATATATTTCGACAAACTATGGAATTTCTGTTTTCGATTTAGAAAAATTAGAGTTTGGAGATACTTATTTTATTGGAAACGGAGGAAGTCAAATACAAGTCAATCAAACAACTGTTTTTGGCGATTATATTTATGCTGCTTGTATGGATGGAGCTGGTATTAGAAAAGGACTTGTATCTAGTCCTAATCTTATTGACTATCAAAACTGGCAATTGGTTAACTCAGGTAATTGGTTATCAATAGAGACTCATTTGGATAAGTTATATGCTATTGAAGCCAATCGAAGAATTTATCAAATAATTAATGATGCTTTAACTGAAATATTTTTATATGCCGATGCTCCATTAGATATGAGGGCGGTTGATACAAATTTAATAGTGACTACAAGAAATGATGTATTTGTTTATGATGATAATTTTAATTTAGTATCTCAAGTTTCTATAGATCCTACTTTTGATACACTATATAATACTGCTATCATTGATTTAGACAATATTTATATTGGCACTGAAGATTTTGGAATTTTAAAAACACCATTGCTAAACCCAGTAATTTTTGAAGAAATACATCCGGATGGACCATTATTGAATACCCCATTTTCAATTGAAGCTGAGTCAAGTGGTTTGTGGGTCACTTTTGGAGATTTTACAATCCAATATAACCCATCTCCGATGAGACGCTATGGTATTAGTCATTTAAAAGATGAAGATTGGCATAATATACCATACGATAGTTTGTTTAATGCTAGAAATCTAAATAAGATTACCATAAATCCTTTTAATTCTGATCAGGTATTTGTTAGTTCTTTTCAAGATGGATTATTAGAAATTAATAATGACAAACCAACAATAAAATATAATCAGACAAATAGTGGGTTGGAGTCACTAGTATTACCTGGGAGCCCCAATTTTATTAGCCTACGGTTATCTGGGACAGCTTTTGATACTAGTGGCTTATTATGGTCGATTACTTCGTTACTGGAGAGACCTTTAAAATCATATAATCCTAGTAATAATCAATGGAGAAGTTATAGTTTTTCCGAGTTAATTAATGATCCAATTAATAATAATTTAGGATTTAATACTGTCGTTATAGATCCTTTAGGCACGAAGTTTATAGCATCCTTTTCTAAAGGAGTAATAGGTTTTAATGAAAATGGAAATTTACTAAAGAGTATTAGTAAAGAAGAAGAAGGGTTTCCTGTAAAGTCTGTTCGTTCATTGGCTATAGACCAAAGAGGGCAATTATGGATAGGGACAAATGGAGGTTTAAGAGTTTTATATAATACCTCAAACTTTTTTACAGATGATAATGTTCGAGTTGAAGAGATCATTATTGAAGAAGATGGTATTGCAAAAGAACTTTTGGCAGAACAATTTATATCAGACATTAAAGTAGATGGTTCCAATAATAAATGGATATCTACCATTGATTCAGGAATATTTTACTTATCCTCCGATGGGCAAAAAACAATATTTCATTTTACTAAAGATAATTCACCTTTGCCATCAAACGATGTAAATAATGTTTCAATTGATGGGGTAAATGGTACCGTCTATATAGCTACAAGCAAAGGCTTAGTATCCTTCCGCTCAGGAGGATCAAGCCCATTTGAAGATTTAGAAAATGCTTTTGCTTATCCAAACCCTGTAAGGCCAGGGTTTAATATAGTAGATGAAAAAGTTAAGATTAAGGACCTCTCAGAAAATGTAAATATTAAAATAACAGACATTGAAGGTAATTTAGTAGCCGAGGCACAATCTAGAACAAATCAGAGGTATGGCGGATACAACCTTGAAATAGATGGAGGAACAGCCTATTGGAATGGAAAAAACATGGCAAACAATGTTGTTGCTTCAGGAGTTTACTTAATTATGCTTTCTGATTTAGATTCATTTGAAACCAAAGTTTTAAAATTAATGGTTGTTAGGTAATGTTAATTGCAACAAATGCCATAGTTTTATCTAAATTAAAGTACAGAGACAACGATTTAATAGTAAGATGCTATACAGAGCAATTAGGCATTGTAAGTTTTTTATTAAGAGGTGTTTTAAAAAATAAAAAAGGACATTCAAAAACAGCTTACTTTCAGTTACTTTCACAATTACAACTAGTTTTTTTATATAAGAATAACAGATCGTTACAAACTATTAAAGAAACTAAGTTGAATACTATTTATACAAGTTTGCACTCTAATGTTTTAAAGAGTTCTATTGTTATGTTTTTATCTGAAGTATTGTCGAATACACTAAAAGAAGAAGAAAAAAACGAAACACTTTATAGTTATATAGAAACTACATTATTATGGTTAGATACACATTCTGAATATTCAAACTTTCATTTATTATTTTTGCTTAATTTAACAAGGTATTTAGGGTTTTATCCTGATACAAAAAATATAGACTATCCTTTTTTTAATTTAAATGAAGGTAAGTTCGAAATAAAATCACAAGATAGATATACTATATCTGGAGAAAATTTAACACTTTTAAAACAACTATTAGGCACAACATTTGATGCATTGTCTACAGTGCAAATTAATGCAAGACAAAGACAATCATTTTTAAGTATGATATTGCTATATTTTGAATTACATTTGGGTAGTTTTAAAACACCTAAATCGTTACAGATATTTAATCAGGTTTTTAATTAAAAAGCATGAAGTTTTTTTACACAGTTTTCTTCTTTTTACTTGTTTCTATATCTTCTAGGGCACAGAACATAAAGGTATTTAGTGAGCTTACAAAAGAGCCCATTTTTGGAGTAGCTATATATAATGTAGACAAGTCAGAAAGTGTTTTTACTAATTTTAGAGGAGAAGCAGACTTAAGTAAATTTTCGGATACCGAAATAATTTACTTTAAACATTTGTCACATATTTTAAAAAAGATAACTAAACTTCAGTTGGGAAAATCAAATAGAGTTTATTTAAGTTCTAATACACAAGGCTTAGAAGAGATTGTTATTTCTGCTTCAAAATTTGAACAAAATAAAAGAGATATTCCACAAAAAATAGTTAGTGTAAGTAGCGCAAGTGTACAATTTTCAAACCCACAAACAAGTGCTGATTTGTTAGAAAATACAGGAAAAGTTTTTATTCAAAAAAGTCAATTAGGAGGAGGAAGCCCTATGATTAGAGGGTTTTCTACTAATAGATTGTTAATTACTGTTGATGGGGTAAGAATGAATAATGCCATTTTTAGAGGCGGTAATTTACAAAATGTTATTGCTATTGATCCTTTTTCTGTACAAAATACTGAAGTTACTTTAGGGTCGGGTTCCGTAATTTATGGAAGTGATGCTATTGGTGGCGTTATGAGTTTTTATACACAGAAACCAAAATTGTCTTACTCGGATACATTGCTGTTCAAATCAAATATTATAGCAAGATATGCATCGGCTAGTGATGAAAAAACGGGACATTTCGATTTTAATTTAGGATATAAAAAATGGGCTTTTGTAACTAATGGTAGTTACACGAGTTTTGGAGATTTAAAAATGGGTAAAAATGGACCTGATGATTACTTAAGGCCTGAATATGTTCTGGTCTCTAATACAGGGGATGCTATAATCGAAAATAACGATCCACGAGTTCAAAAATCTTCAGGTTATGACCAATTAAATATCATGCAAAAAGTTCGTTATGAACCTTATAAAAATCTAAGTTTTGATTTAGGGCTATACTATACTAGAACGTCCAATATTCCCAGATACGATCGTTTAATAAGGTATAGAAATAATGTCTTGCGTTCTGCTGAATGGAATTATGGACCCCAGAAGTGGTTTATGTCTAATCTGCAGGTCACCAAATTAAGTAGTAACTCTAATTTGCATGATCAAATCAAGGTGACTTTAGCATATCAAAATTTTCAAGAAAGTAGATTAGACAGAGATTTTCAATCCACTATAAGAAATGTAAGAGACGAAGCTGTAGATGCCTATTCTTTTAATTTAGACTTAGAAAAAACATTGAGTTCCAAAACGGAGTTTTTTTATGGGCTAGAATATGTTTATAATAAAGTCATGTCTCAAGGTAAAGAAGAGGATATATCCAATAATACAAGCTTGTCATCCGTTTCCAGATACCCAAACGGAGCTAGTTGGCAATCTGCTGCAGTATATTCTAGTATTAAGTATAAACCAAATACTCAGTTTGTTTTTCAATCTGGTTTGCGTTTTAATCATATTGTTTCCAAGGCTGATTTTAGAGAAAACAATGCTTTTTTAAATTTACCTTTCCAATCATCTAAAAACGAAGCAGGAGCACTTACTGGAACAGCAGGTATTAGGTGGTCGCCAAATAGAACCATACAATGGAAATTTAATGCATCTTCCGCTTTTAGAGCTCCTAATATTGATGATATTGGTAAAGTCTTTGATTCCGAACCAGGTTCGGTAGTTGTTCCTAATGAAAGTTTAAGGCCAGAGTATGCCTATGGAGGTGAATTAGGAATCAAACTAGATTTTAATAGGAAGTTTATCTTAGATATGAGTACGTATTACACCTATTTAGACAATGCTTTAGTTCGAAGAGATTATAATTTAAATGGTAATACAGAGATTGTTTATGATGGCGAATTAAGTAATGTACAGGCGATACAAAATGCGTCAAAAGCATGGATTTATGGTTTTGAGATTGGTTTAAAAGCAGCGATTACAAATCACATCGATTTGACGTCTCAATATAGCATTATAGGAGGAACAGAAGAAGATGATGGCATAGAAGTTCCTATTCGTCATGTGGCACCTAATTTTGGAAACACACATTTAGTTTGGACATCTAAAGGGCTAAAGTTAGATATGTTTGCAAATTATAATAGCGAACTTTCTTTTAATCAACTGGCGCCTTCTGAAGTTGAAAAAGACTATATCTATGCGTTAGATACTAATGGAAATCCGTATAGCCCCTCTTGGTATACATTCAATTTTAGAGCACAATGTAAAATAAGTAATTCAGCCACGGTTACAGCTAGTTTAGAAAATATTACAGACCAACGTTATAAAACATATTCTTCCGGAATTGCAGCGGCAGGTAGAAACCTTATTGTGTCTTTAAAATATAGCCTGTAAAAAAACACCACGAACAAATTATGCTGTGGTGTTTGATATTATTTTTGAATTTCTTTTTTTATTTTTTTACTGCTTTTTTTGTAATTATTGTACCATTAGATAATGTTACTTGAGCCATGTAAATGGTGCTGTTTAAGTTAGAAAGCTTGTAAGTCTCAGAACTTTTTTGACCTTTAAAATTATATAATTGCCTTCCTAAAAGATCATATATGGCTACTGCTTTAATGTTTAGGCTGTTTGAGGTTTTAAATTGAACATGGTCATTATCTAGTTCAACAATGCTTAGACTGTTTTTGTCTGTAGCAATATTATCTACAGATAAAGAACTGGCATTAAATACAATTTCAAAGCGGTCATTAAACTCACCAACTTCCGATGTAAAAGTGTAATCAGATGTAGATAAATCGTGTATCTTATTTAATATATTATCTTTTAAATAGATGGTATTATTGTTTAAAAAATCGCCTTGAATCTTAGCAACAGATAGTTTGTATAACGTAGCTAATTCAATAGATGTATAGAACCCTAAAGGGATAACTTCTTCTTCATTTATACTGTTTGTGTTTTTACCCTGAATAGCATATTTTTTATTACTTTCTTCATTAATTAATGTGTAAATTATAGAAGCCCCTCCACTAGATAAAATTCTTGGTGCATCATATGCCATTCCATCGTTTTCGTTTGTAGCACCATCAACATAAGCAACAAGAACCTGATTAAAGATGCCATTATCAGATGTTAGATTAACCCATAATTTGTTATCAATAGAATTGTTTTTCTTTTTTGAATTTGAATTTTTGAAAAACTGAGAGTTGCTAGTTCCATCAGCCATTCTCATTGAGTTGTTAAAAGTGACATTGCCATTTGATAGTCCAGCGATAAAAAAGCCTTGTCCAGACGGAATATAGTCGTTAGGAAAAACTCCATCTCCATTATCAGAGTTATTAATACTTCCGCTACCAGCGGTTATGATGGCATAATCGTTTTGTGAAAAATTCAAATTCTCATTTCCACTGGTTGTACTAGAAGGAGCTGTTCGATGCGACCATAGGTAGGCAGCACCATCTACAACAGCAGAATTTGCAGTATAAAAAGCATTAAAATCTAAAGCGCATGGGTATGGGTTGCCAATAAGGTTCCAATGTCCACCCGTATTAGCAGAATTATAAGAGATCGAAGTTGTATATGGGCCATTATTAAAAGCCCCATTAAAGTTGTAATTATAAGACAAAGCTCCAATATAACCTATTCTGGAGTGAGTTGCAGCAAACCCTACACCAGCATCCATTGTGTATGTATTACCAGCAAATTGCCAATCATTCCCGTCATCGTCAATATCATCTGAACCTGAGTTATAAACCCCAGTATTTCCAACCTCGGCTAAAATATCTAAGTAATTGGTGGCATCATACCAATAACGTCTATCAGAATCCACTAGTGGACTAGTGGCTATGGTTAAACCAGAAACAGGAGAACTCCAATATGTATAGTCATACCAATTGTTTAATATGGACGTGCTTTTTCTCACTAAAGATGTTCCTGTACCAAGTGTAAAAGATGAAGCGTCATCATTTTGAACAAATGCACCATGATTCTGTACCGTAATATTTCCATCAACGTCTACATCATTCTGGACTTCTACAAAAGTATTGTCAATGATATTTAAAGTAAATCCACTATTTACAGTTAAACTACAAGCTCTAAAACTTCCTGTACTGGTGTCGTAGTCGTCTGCAATAATAACAGGGGTATTTATATTTGGGCCAGTAACTGGAGACCAAGCACCTGCCGTCCATGTTACAGTTGGAGAAGAACAGGTTGGTAAAGCACTAACAGTTCCGTTTATTACGATTCCTTTATTAGTAGCAGTATTTTCATCAATGTCAAAAGTTCCTGTTGCACCCGTAGAATTATAAGCGTATAGTCTGAACGTAATAGTTCCTGTGATACCTGTTATTGTTGATAAATCTATCCCGTTATTATTTTCAGTTCCAGCAGAAACGGAAGCATCAGTAAATATGGAAGAGAAACCAGAGCCAGTATCTACTTGAATATCAACCATTGTTGGACCAGTTCCACTTCTATCATATGTCAAATCCATTGTTGTTAAATCGATTTCATAACCAGAATCCGGTGTTAAAGTCCATTCTAAATAATCATTAACATCAATTGATGCACTTGTAGTCCAATCTCTAGAATTATAAGTTGCTCCTGCATTTGCGTTAATTCCAGAGCTTCTGCAAATACCTGAGGTAGAAACTAAATCAATATTTGGATCAGATGAAATAATACCACTGCATCCAGCATTTGCAACTGAACTATATGATATTATTTCTTGCCCATACCCAAAAGTAACTACAAGCAAACATGTAATTAAAAAAGCAAGGGATTTCAATGGAGTAATTTTTTTCATGATGTTAAGTTTAAAATCTATACTTCGACTACGCTCAGCACAGTGGATTTGGTTTTTATAAATTCTTATTCTTATTGTTAATTTATCTATTGTTATTTTTGAAACCATGAAGTTATCAAAAATAACATATACGGTACAAGAAGCCACTAAAAAATTAGAGCATTATTGTGCGTATCAAGAACGTTGTCATCAAGAAGTTAGACAAAAACTAACTAATATGAATATGATCCCTGAGGCTATCGATATGATAATCGTTCACCTTTTGGAGCATAACTTTCTTAATGAAGAACGTTTTGCCAAAGCATTCGTAAGTGGTAAGTTTAAAATCAAGCATTGGGGGCGACGACGTTTAACTTACGAACTTAAGAAAAAAGACGTGGTCAAAGTTAATATAAATCAAGCACTTAGTGAAATCGAAAATGAGGAGTATATCGAGGTTTTCAACGATTTAGCCGAAAAAAAGGCAAATTCGATTAAAGAAACTAACAAGTTTAAGAAAAGAAAGAAATTAATAGATTTTTTAATATATAAAGGGTGGGAGTCTGATTTAGTGTATGAAAAAGCAAATGAACTTATACAATAAGAGTACTGTTTTCATGTGTTCTTATTATGGCCTGCTCATTTTTCCAATCAATCCATTTTTGACCTCTTAAACGTCTCATCATATTATCATAATTACGCATAATCAATAAGTTATATATTGCTCTGCTAAAGTTTTTAGGATTTCTTGCTATTGCCCTTAAACTCATAGAAAAACCAGGTGTTATATAACGCATATAATGCCAATAACCTTCTGGCATGTATAAAATTTCACCATGTTTTAATTCGGTTTTATGCCCCTTAGCTTTTTTAAGCATGGGCCATTTTTTAAAATCTGGATTGTTAAAATCTATGTCTTCTCTGGTGATTAAAGAATGTGGAATTTTATACAAGTATTTACTTTGTTTTTGGTCAAACATAATAACCTGTTTGGTGCCTTCAAAATGAAAATGAAAAATATTAGCTAAATCAATATCATAATGCATAAAAGTATGGGAATTACGCCCTCCAAAAAACAACATAGGAATTCCTTTCATGAGTCGTAACCCAAAATCTGGAAACGTAAAATCTTTTTGTAATTCAGGTATTTCTTTTAGAGCATTCCAGAGAAAAATACGATACTTAGTAGGCTCGCTTTTTAGCAAATCTATATAATCGCTCATTTTCATTTTTGCATGTGGTTCATTAAACCCATCTTTATAATCTACAGGTCTGTCATCGTAAAGTGGAATAGTAATATTACCAGCTATGGCTTTCATATAATCTAAATTCCATTTGGTGTAAGCAGGCCAGTCCTCTATAAACCGTTCAATAACAATAGGTTTTTGCGGATTAAAATAATATTTTAAAAAATCCGCTTTATTAATGGTTTTTACACGAGGAATATCTTGCAGATTAAGTGCCAATACTTAAATAGTTTAGTTTTCAAAGTTAAAAAAACGTTATGAAATCAAAAATAGTATTTTTGGAAGTCACTTCTAATTTTTTGAAATGAAGCATCTTAAGCAAGTTGGCTTACTTTAATAAAAATTTAAAAGTGATAATTTATTTAAAAATATAATTACTTTAAAGTTTTAGCTTTTTCTTTTGCAATTTCGTTACGCTCTATAGTATGATCTGGTCGTGTCCATTTAGGTTTCTCACCTAAAGCTTCATATTGAGAATCACTAGCTTCAACGGTTTGAGGTTGTACTTTTTTGGTAAATGGTTTTTGTGGATTCATCCCCAATAATTCAAACATTTTCATGTCTTCATTTACATCAGGGTTTGGAGTTGTTAATAGTTTGTCACCAGCAAAAATGGAATTAGCACCAGCAAAGAAGCACATAGCCTGCCCTTCTCTAGACATATGGGTTCTACCTGCACTTAAACGCACCTGAGTTTCTGGCATGACTATTCGTGTGGTAGCAACCATACGAATCATATCCCAAATTTCAACTGGTTTCTCATTTTCTAAAGGCGTGCCTTCAACCGCTACTAAAGCATTTATTGGAGTTGATTCTGGTTGCGGATTTAAGGTCGATAAAGCGACTAACATACCTGCACGATCTTCTATGTTTTCACCCATACCTATGATACCACCACTACAAACAGTAACGTTAGTTTTGCGTACATTGTCAATGGTATCCAACCTGTCTTGATAGCCTCTTGTAGATATAACTTCTTTATAGTATTCTTCAGATGAATCTAAATTATGGTTGTAAGCATATAAACCAGCTTCGGCTAATCGTTGTGCCTGATTTTTAGTAATCATTCCAAGTGTACAACACACTTCCATATCTAGTTTGTTGATGGTTCGTACCATTTCTAAAACTTCGTCAAATTCTTCACCATCTTTCACATTACGCCATGCAGCCCCCATACAAACGCGAGAGCTTCCAGTTGCTTTTGCACGCAAAGCTTGTGCTTTTACTTGTTGTACAGACATTAAATCATTTCCTTCAATATCGGTATGATAACGCGCCGCTTGCGGACAATAACCACAATCTTCTGAGCACCCTCCTGTTTTTATAGATAATAAAGTAGATACTTGTACTACATTAGGGTCATGATGCAAACGATGAATGGTTGCGGCTTCGTAAAGCAACTCCATTAAAGGTTTGTTATAAATTTTTATGATGTCTTCTTTTGTCCAGTTGTGTCGTATCTCGCTCATAAATGAAGTTAATAATCTGTATCAAAAATACTAATTAAATAGAATATACGTTCAATATTTCTCTAATTAATATACCTATTGATTCAGGCATACGTTTTTTATAAAACTAAAGATTTTGTATTTTACTATTGTCTGATTATATGATAAATGTGTTATTTTGCCTACTTTGTATTTGTCTTTAAATAATGAACCTTAAAGAGTATGAACAGAATACTGGTTTTCTTAAAACATCCAGATAAAAAGAGTATTTCCAAAATGATAAAGGAAATAATAACTCTTATGATTAAAAAGAGAGAAATACCTTTTTTTAAGGAAGCATGCAAAGAAGTTGTCAATGCCGTTAAAATTATACCAGATAGGTTTATAGGTTGGGATGTTGCAATTACCCAAAATGGTCCGATTATAGTTGAAGCAAATTGGGATCCCCATATTTTTTTAAGTGACTATGCATATGGAGGTTTGTTAAAAAATAGACATATAAAAAGATTAGTAAATGATTTAAAAAAGTAAAATGAATTAAACTAAGAAGAAAGTATAGAATAACTACACATGCATTAAAAGAGCTTTTTTCAGCTTAAAAGGTTTCTAAAACATAAAAACCCGAAGTTAGTCGGGTTCTTATATTTTATACATTTTTGAAAAGAATCTTATTTTTCTTCTTCAGTGTTGTTTGAAGTGTTTTCATTGACCTCTTTCCCTTTTAAATATTCAGGTAATTGCATTCCAGCCATATTGAACATGTCTTGTAAAGGAGGTACCGATTTATACATGCCAGAAAGGAAATTAGCTGTTGAAGATTTTCCATCTTCTCCACTACCACCATTTTCCCATACAGTTACTTTGTCAATCTTAATATTTTTAATGGCTTCTGCTTGTGTTTTAACTAACTCAGGTAGTTTATCCGCAATTAATAATAATACAGCATCTTTAGAATTATTACCAGCTGCTTTTACAATTTGGTCCAAACCAGCTGCTTGTTTTGTTAAGATTTCATATAGCCCTTCTGCTTCTGCTTGTGCTTTGAAAAGAATCGCATCAGCTTCACCTTTGGCGCGTCTTCTAATTTTTTCAGCTTCCGCTTCGGCGTCAATTTCAACTTTCTTTTTATCAATTTCAGCAGGAACAATAACATCAGCCATTTGAGATGAACGTTCTCTTTCTGCTCTCGCTGTTTCGGCTTCTTTTTCAGCAGCATAAGATTCTTCCAATGCTTTTGCGCTTTGAACTTTTTCAGATGCAATCGCGACACGTTCTGCTTCTGCTTCTCTTTGACGACGTAACGAATCGGAATTGGCCACAGCAATTTTTGCGGTATTTTCACCTTCTACGGCTTGTGCATTAGCTGCTGCAACTTGAGTTCTTTCATCTTGTACGGCATTAGCTTCACCAATAGATCCATCTCTTGTTTTTTCTGCAACCGATTTACGAGCTGCATTAATAGCATGCGCTGCGGCCTCTTTCCCTAAGGCTTCTATATAGCCAGATTCATCAACAATATCCGTGATATTTACGTTGATTAGTTTTAATCCGACTTTCTTTAATTCAGATTCTACAGATTGCGAAATATTTGCTAAGAATTTATCTCTATCGGAATTAATTTCTTCAATATCCATAGAAGCTACTACTAAACGTAACTGACCAAAAATAATTTCTTGAGCTAGATCTTGAATTTCATTTTGACCTAATCCTAATAAACGTTCCGCAGCATTTTGCATGATGCCAGGCTCAGTTGAAACACCAATGGTGAAACGAGAAGGTACATTTACACGGATATTTTGTTTAGAAAGGGCATTTACCAGATTTACTTCAATCGATATTGGTGTTAAATCAAGAAACTCATAATCTTGAATTACGGGTAAAATAAATGCAGCACCACCGTGAATACATTTAGCCGATTGCCCGCCACCTACTTTTCCGTAGACTACTAAAATCCTATCGGAAGGACAGCGTTTGTAGCGTCTAATTAGTACTATTAAAAAAAGGAATATAAATAATACTCCAAAAATAAGAGCCATAGGAAATCCTAAGTTAAGCCCTTCCTGAATTATCAGTAATTTCATAAGTGTGTTGTTTTAAAGGTTCTATTGGTTTTCTTGTTTGATCGACGATTAAAATACCATTTGAGGTAACATCGACTACTTTTATTATTGTTCCGGATTTTAATTCTACTAATGAATCTGTCAGGGCATCCAGTTCGCGCATAGCGCCTTGAACTCGAACACTTACTTTTCCCATTTTGGATCGATCGGCACCAATGGTAAGATATACTTCACCAATGGCATCAATCGCATTTTTATAGTTTAAAGTACCACTATCTGTTAGTTTACCCATGAAATAGAACATGGAGGCCATAATAACCATCATTATTAGTCCGCAGAATATAGAAATGACAATGGTTATGGGCATAGATAAACCAGCATCTATACATGCAATACCACTCCATCCAAAAATGGTAAAAAATCCAACTAGGTTTTTAAAAGTGATAAATTGAAACCCAATTCCTGTGTCTCCATCAATTTCAGAATCTATATCTCCAACTCCGTCAGCATCGCCTCCAGTAAAAGATAATATCATTACGATTGTGAAAATCAGTGACCCAATGATAGCAATTAGCCAATATATTTTTGGAAATAATTCTAAGTTTGAAAACCACTCTAGCATAGTTTGAGAATTAAAAATTAATGATTTAAATGTAAGACTATTTGAATAAGCTTACAATTTATTTTGAAAGTAAAATAGAAACCACATTTCCTGAAAAAACCAACGGTATTTATAAGGATATTTCTTATTTTTTTAGGAGTGTTTTTATTATCATATATGGCACACCAATAAATTCTTGATACTGTAACATTAAAACAGCAAGTTCAATATTTAAAGCTCCAGATGCTCCAAAGGAGTGACCTATCTTCCTCTTATATGTAGTCAAAACTGATTTTTTGTTACAATTTTTTTAAGCTGGCTTATATTCTGAGAAATTATCTTTTATAACATCGAAAATTATAATCATGAGATGGTAAATATTCAGTTTTAAAATTACTACAATAGCAATTATTAAAAATTAGTTATTAGTCACTTAAAAATTTAACGAATGGATACTCATTTTATAATAAGAAACGTAAACTGTTATTTATAATTTAAAATAATAATTAGTATTTTTAGAAAAATAGTTTATTATGAAATTCTTAAAAAGAACTCTTTTACTTTTAATTATTTTAATATTTGGTTGTAAAGAGAATGGCTCTAAAGTTATCATTAGTGGTAATATAAAAGCAGATACTCCTTATATAGTTGCTTTTACAACCCCAATTAATGAAGCTGCTTATAGTCCTTTTAAAGAAAAAATAACTCCAGATTCTTTAGGTAATTTTCAAATCAAACTTCCTTTAGAAAAAGCTGCTTTTGTAAAACTAGTCATAACCAAAGAAGATGGTTTTCAACAAATAACAAATACAACTTTGATAGTAGAACCTGATAAAAAATATATCTTAAATTTTGATTTAAATAAAAAGGATAAAAATGAAATTACGAGTATCAATGGTTTTAATAAACTAGCTCAACAAGAACTTAATAAAATAAATAATCCTATTCATATCCAAGTGGGAGCTAGACCATTTTTTAAAGATTCGATTGCTTCAGTGATTGTGTCAAAGGTAGATTCCTTAAGGTATATTGATATTTCAAAGTTTGAAAATCTTTACAAAAAAGATAGTATTTCTAAAGCTTTTTTTGAATTGTTAAAGTTAGATAGGGCATATTATTATGAAGCTTTAAAAGGAACAATTGGCTTTGTTAAATTTTTAATGAACGAAAGAACTAAGGGCATGTTTAATAGCGAGATTAAAACTATGTGGGAATCATGTTTTGAAAACGATTTGCTTACGCGATCTGATTTTCAGAATACAGAGTGGGGCTTTGCTTTTGCAGAAAATTATTTGTATTATAAAGGCTATGAGACTGTAAACTTTGATTTCGAAAAGTTTAATTCCAGAAAGTATTCATCGTGGATTACAGAATCAATAAATCTAGTTGATACGTTACTTCCTAAAAGTAGATTAGAATTTTATAAAGCTGCTTTTTTGTTCAATAACTTAATACAAAAGAATTATGAAAAAGAATTGGTAACTGTTTTTAATGATTTCAAAAAAGAATTTCCTAGTAGTAGTTATACAAAATATCTAAATCCTATGATAAACGAAGTAATAGGATTTCATGAAGCAATAAAAGAACCTTTTAGTGAAGACATTAGATTTGTGAAAGATTATGAAGGCTTTAATAGTTTTGATGAGGTTCTAAAATCATTGAAAGGAGAGAAATTATATGTGGATTTTTGGGCAACATGGTGTGGACCTTGCAAAAAAGAATTTAAACACAGTCAAGAATTAAAAAAATTATTAAGTAAATACAATTATAAAAGTCTTTATGTTTCTATAGACCGTGAAGAAAAACATCAGCAGTGGTTAGATATGGTTAAATTTTACAATTTGCATGGAACTCATTTAAGGGCTAACGAAGTATTATCTAAAGAGATTAGTGAAATGGGGGTAAATTATATTCCAAGATATTTTTTGGTAGATGAAGAAGGGCATATTATAGAAAATAAAGCTAAAAATCCTTCTCAATTAGAAGCTTTAGAAAAACAATTAATTCAACTAAATCGTTAGCTTTATGTTTTAGATAACAAAATACTAACTGCATTTCCTCCAAAACCAACAGCATTTACAAGAATATTTTTTATTCTTTTTGGTGTTTCTTGATTTTCTAAATAAGGAATACCAATAAATTTTTGATTTTGTAACATTAAAACTGCAAATTCAATATTCAGAGCCCCGGAAGCTCCAAAGGTGTGACCTATCTTCCATTTGTTCGTAGTTAAAGCAGGTGTTTTGTTACAAAATATTTTTTCTATAGCTCTATATTCTGAAAGATCGCCTTTTACAGTTCCAGGTGCATGCATTACAATAATATCAATATCGTTAGGATTTAATCCACCTAAAGCCATTTGCATCGATTTTTGAAAACATTGAGCATCACTCGAAATAGAAATATTATGCTCTAAAATTTCAGTGGCATAACCAACCCCTTTTATAATGGCCAAAGCATTTTCTTTTTCACCTGTTTCCAAGCAAGCCATTGAGGCACCTTCCCCTAAAACCATGGTGTTTTGTTTTTTTTCAAGATCTAAAGCGAGGCAAGGAAAAGATTCTTCGCTGCGCTCTGAATGACAAGGATCACTTAATTTGTTTTTTGAATATATTTTGAGTGCTCGCATTTGTGCAATGGTAAATGGCGTAAGAGGGGCTTCGCTACCTCCAACTAAAAATTTATTACACATACCAGAATTTATCCATGCAATACCATTAAGCATGGCATGTAAGGCAGTAGAGCAAGTTATTGAATGGCTAATTTCGGGACCTTGTGTTTGTAAATCGTGAGCGACCCAAGACGAAATATTACCTAATGTGGTTGTGGGCGAGCTTAATGTCTGGGTTTTATTTTTTTCAAGAAAATCTTTGTGATAGGTTTCAAAAAGTTCTGTAGCGCCACGGGATGATCCGATATTAATTCCAAAATTGTCTGAACCATTCCAACCAGCTTGTTTTATAGCATGTCGAGAAGCATAAATAGCAAATAAAACAGTATCATCAAGAGATTTGTATTTGGAATCTGATTCTCGTAATAATGTAATATACGCTTTAGCATCTTTAGGAATTTCAGCAACTAAAGCCTTTTCGTTATCAAATAATTTTTCTGAAAGACAATGTTTATCGTTTTGATAACTGTTCCATGCGTCATCTAGAGATTTTCCTAACGGAGAAATGGATGAAATAGCGGTTATGGAGATTGGTTTTTGCAAGATTTTAAACTTTAGACAAAAGTAAGTCTTATTGTATTTATTTCACATGGTTTTATCAAATAAAACGGATGGCGAATGGGTTTATGAAAAACTATATATTTTAATAAAAGAAACGTATGAGGAAATTAATTTGTTGAACAAAGATTTATAAGGAATTTAACTATGGTTAAACAATATCTAAAGCATCTTCAATAACTTGATAGATTTTTTGTAGTTGCTCCTTTGTAATCGTATAAGGTGCTTGAATATAAATAGTGTTCCCTAAAGGACGCAGAAACACACCATGGTCTAAGAAAAATTTAAACAGTTTATCTCGTAAATTACCGTAACGTTTCATTTCTATGTTTAAATCCAGAGCGAAAATAACCCCTGTTTGTCGTGTGGATTTTACTTTTGGGTGCGTTTTTATATATATATTAAATGCTTTATGAGAAGCAATAATGGTTTTTATATTTTGCTGAATAGTTTCAGATTGTAATAATTCTATGCTTGCTAAAGCAGCAGTACAGGCTAATGGATTTGCCGAATACGTATGCCCGTGGAACAAACCTTTTTTTATGTCATCGCTATAGAAAGCTTTGTAAATGTCTTCAGAACATGTAGTAAGCGCCATAGGAACTAAACCACCAGTTAAGGCTTTACTTAAACACATAATATCTGGTTTTATGTCTATATAATCTGATGCAAAATATTTTCCTGTTTTTCCAAAGCCCGTCATAACTTCATCGGCAACAGTAACAATATTATGTTTTTTACAAAACCCTAAAATAGTATTTAACCCTTCCGAATCATACATTTTCATGGCTGCCGCGCCCTGTACTAAAGGCTCGTAAACAAAACCAGCCACTTTATTGGTTTCTGCTATGGAGTTTAAAGTGTTTAAAATAGCTTCGTTATTTTCTCCGTTTGGGGTTGGAATTCGTTTTACCTCTAAAAAGAAATCTTCAAAAGGACCGTTGTAAACCGATAATCCAGACACGCTCATAGCACCAAAAGTATCGCCATGAAACCCATCTTCAAAAGCAATAAGCGTGTTGCGTTTTTCTCCTTTATTAAAATGAAATTGCAAGGCCATTTTAATCCCAATTTCAATAGAGGTTGATCCATTATCACTAAAGAAAATTTTGTTTTGATTGTCGGGCAAGATTTTAATGAGTGCTTCGGATAATTTTATAGCAGGCTCATGAGTAAAGCCACTAAAAACCACTTGATCTAATTGTTGCATTTGAGTAGCAACACGACTAGTTATATATTCGTTACAATGCCCATACATGCAAGTGTACCATGAAGCAATAGCATCAATATATTTGTTACCATCCTCATCATATAAAATACATCCTTTTGCTTTGGTTATGGCAATAGTTTCTGGGTGCAATTTGTGTTGCGTTAAGGGGTGCCAGAGGTGTTTTTTGTCGCGGGCTTTTAAGCTCATAGTTTCGTCATGCTGAACTTGTTTCAGCATCGCATTATGTTAATAATCTAAAGTTTTTAAAGTTGGATTCAATTCTTTGATCAAATTGAGTTTCCATTCTTTGTGCCAATTTTTTAATTGTTTTTCTCTGGCAATTGCTTGTTCAATATCTGAAAACTCTTCGAAATAGATTAAATCTTTTATGTTGTATTTTTTAGTGAATTTTGAAGCAGTTTCATCATAATGTTCTTCTAACCGTTTTGATAGATTTGCTGTAATTCCAATATAAAATGTAGTTCTGTATTTATTTGTTAATATGTATACGTAGCTTGATTTCATATTTATTATGTGACACGAAATACTGAAACAAGTTCAGCACGTGCAAGTTCAGTGTGACGAAACTTACAACCTATCTTTAAATAATTCGGCATATTCACTCACTACATTTTTATCAAAATAAGGCTCTTCATTAATACGTCCAATAACAGGGGCTTTTGTCATTTTATAAATGATACCCTCAGTGGTTTTATGTTCATTACCACTAAAAATAATAGAGACGTCGAACCCTTTTTCTTTTAAAGCATTTACCGTTAACAGAGTGTGATTAATACTTCCAAGATAATGCCTGGAAACAACAATCACTTTATAATCAGGTTTAATAAGGTCTAAAATAGTTTGCGTATCATTTATGGGTACTAGTAACCCACCTGCGCCTTCAATGACTAAATGATTTTTAGTTTTTGGGGCATTAATCTGCTTTATATCAATTGAAACCCCATCAATAGCTGCTGCTGCATGAGGACTCATAGGGGTTTCTAAGGCATAACTATTTGGGTGAATTTTAGACTTGGTATTGGTGATAAGTTTTTCAACGGTATGCTTATCGTCATGTTCTAATTCTCCCGCTTGAATCGGCTTCCAATAGTCAGCGTGCAAAGCTTCAGTTACTATAGCTGAGACAATAGTTTTACCAACATCGGTAGATATTCCTGTGATGAAATATGTTTTCATTTTAAATCGAATTCTGTTTTACAATCTTCGCATTTATACTTGTGTTTTGTATAAAAAGGAAGTGAAGAAAATAAAAACCCAAAAATAAACCAGAATAATGATTTAACATCTTTTATTGTAGAAAATAATTCGACTTTTTCACTTTTACAATTTGGACAATTGATGGTGTTACCTTCATCATCAAGAGAATATTTTTTAATAGTATCTAAAATATGTTGCGCCTTTAATGCCTGACGTGATAATACTTTTAGCTTAACACCTCCTATAGCATTACTTACCAATGGGTCTGTATCTATAGTTAAGTGGTCTGACAGAAAAACTTGAATGCCTTCTGCTTCTAACCGCCCTTTAATAATTTGCGCTTCAGATGAATATTGAAATCTGGCTATTGTTTTAAACGTATCACTCATAAAATAGTTTTCGAAAGTTTTAATGAAATACTGAAACAGGTTTAGTAAAAGCAAGTTCAGTATGACTTTGTCATAAAAATAGTAAGTCCTTTTAAAACTTCGGATATGTCTTCTTCAGAATTAAACGCATGTAAACAAAAACGCAATCGTTCTTGTTCTTTTGGAACTGTTGGTGATAATATAGGTTTTATATTAAAACCGTGTTCTTGAAACTTTCGGGCAATTAGTTTCACAGCATCATTCCCGGAAATAATACAGCAATGAATAGGAGAATGACTTTCTATAAAATAGTTTTGAAGCCCATTTTTAATAATCTCACTTTTAAAATGAGTAATATTTTTATGAAGTTGTTCTCTGTTCTGGGTTAAAACCAATTCATGATAAGCCGAATGAATAGTAGCTAAAGTATGAGGTGTTAGAGCCGTAGTATAGATAAAACTTCGAGCAAAATTCACCAAATACTGCTTTAAAGAGTCACTTCCTAAAATCGCAGCACCATGCGTACCAATGGCTTTTCCAAAAGTGATAATTCGGGCAAAAATGTCCTTTTCTAATTTTAAATACTGGACTAAACCAACACCGTGTTCTCCCAAAATACCAACGGCATGCGCTTCATCTACAATTAATAAGGCATGGTGTTTTTTACATAGTTGGACTATTCTTTTTAAATCTGGTGAATCACCATCCATTGAGAAAATGGATTCTGTAACAACATAAGTATTCGTTTTTTGTGAGACCTCTCGACTGCGCTCGAGGTGACATTTTAGATCCTCCGAATCATTATGCTTAAACTTATAAGCTTTGGCATTAGAGAGTTTTATACCATCACGAATGGAAGCATGACTATATTCGTCGTATAAAATAATATCTCCACGTTGCGGAACAGCAGAGAAGAACCCCAAATTAGCATCGTAGCCTGAATTAAAAATTAAGGTAGATTCGCTATTATGAAAATTAGATAATAAGGATTCAACAATATTGAAAAGCGGATGGTTTCCAGAAAGTAACCTTGAGCCTGTTGCCCCATTATGAATCATATTATGTCCAACTAAAAACTCATGAGTATTATTAAAAATGATTTCAGATTTTGAAAATCCTAAATAATCGTTAGAGGAAAAATCGATTAAATTATTTTGAGTTCCTAGTTGGCGTAAGGCATTATTAGCTTTACGTTCTTCAAGTTTTTGATATAGTTTTTTAGGAAACATGGGGTAAAGATACTAAAAGACCTGTCAGGTTTTAAAAACCTGACAGGTCTAATCTGTGAGTGTAAAATATCTTTATTTTGATAAAATTATTGTTTTTCGATAATTTTTGTATATTTGTTATCGTTAAACAATAATTTTATAAATATATAATGAAAGACAATACAAATATTTTAACTATTATGACTTGGGTTATTTTGCTGTCTTTAGCTTCCATTTTGCTTAATGATATTAGAGAATTTGATTTTAACCAGTTTAAAGAATTTCAAAGTTGGGCAAAATTTGCAGATAAAAATGAATCTTGGTTTACTTCAAAAAATGCGATACAATGGAGTTATTATGTGATTAGTGCTGGTTTATTTATTTGGAGAGGCTATCTTATTTATGGTTTTTCTTATTTTTTATCAATTCTAAAAGAGATAGAAAATGGGGATTACTTTAGTAATAATAATATAAAGTATTTCAAAAAGATAGGGAATATCTTTATTTGGTATACGATTAGTGTTCTTGTTTTAAGATTTCTTCTGGCATCCATAGGAAAATCTTCGTTCAATTTTTTTAATGAACTTAAAGCCGAATTTACTTTTTTAATCCCAGCTGGATTAGCTTTTTATATCCTCGCAGAGATATTCAAACAAGCTAAGAAAACACAAGAAGAAAACGATCTAACCATATAGTCATGGAACTTATTAAAAAAATAGGATTTAGGCTAATTTTTGTCTATTTCATCACTTATGTATTATTATTCATCACTTCACCTTGGTTAGAATCTATTTTAAATGGGTTCTCATTACATGTTTTAGATTGGGGTAACGACATTGAATTTAAAAGTACAGGAAGTGGCGACAGAAAATTTGATTTTGTACGCTTATGGTTCAATGTATTATTAACGCTAATAATAACATCTATTTGGAGTCTTTTAGACCAAAAAAGAGAAACTTATGATAAGCTACATTATGGATTTCTTGTTTTTATAAGGTTCATGTTATTTGTTATCATGCAATTGTACGGAATGGCAAAGGTGTTTAAAGTACAATTTACGTCGCATAGCTATGAAAAATTGATACAACCTATTGGAGAATTATCGCCCATGGGGTTAGCATGGACATTCATGGGGCATTCTTTTATGTATAACATCTTTCTAGGCTTTGCTGAGGTGTTAGGTGGTCTTTTATTGCTTTCTAAAAGAACTACAACTTTAGGAAGCTTAATTATACTAGGCGTTATGAGTAATGTTTTAGTCATGAATTTAACATATGATATTCCTGTAAAACTATTCTCTACTCATATTATATTGATGTCATTGATTTTGCTGATGTCTGATAGAAAAAGACTGATTGATTTTTTTATAAGAAACAGAAACGTTGAAAAAAATGAGCTTTATACGCCTTTAAAGAAAAATAAATTCAGAACGTTTATTTCTGTCTTTAAGAAGGGTGTTGGGGTACTCATTTTAGTAGTTGTTGTAGCGCAATGTTTTTTAAAAATAGATGTTAGAGGACTGCTAACAGATAAATCGATGCTTCATGGTGTTTGGGAGGTAGAGTCTTTTCAGAAAAATAAGCAATTACTTCCACCACTTTTAACAGATGCTACAAGATGGCGCTATTTTATTATTGATGAAAAAAGAAAAGCTGTTGTTAAAAAAATGACGGATGATTTGGAACGCTTTAAAATGAATGTGGATGTAGACAAACAACAAATGATGCTATCAAATGAAAACGATTCTACACTTCAAGTTTTGTCTTTTAAATTTCAGAATAAAGTGAGATTAAAAATGCAAGGCATTATTTATGGCGATACGTTAAATATACTCTTGAATAAGAAATCTGACGATGATTTTAAGTTAATAAGTAGAAAATTTCAGTGGATTACTGAAAAGCCTTATCAATATTAATAAAGCGTTATGATTTTAAAAGAAAAAACTACTCAAATTAACTTTAAAAGTTATGCCTTGGATATATTCATTTATCTATCTATACTTTTTTTAGTTAGAGAAATTAATGTATTTGGGCACTTGGGTAGTGTTATTTTGGGTTCGATTATGGCACTAATAGTGGCAAACTGGAGAATGAAAAAGCGCGATGTGTCTTGGAAAGATTTAGGCCTCCGTAAACCAGAAAATATTAAAAAGCAATTATGGGTTGGTGTATCAATTATAGTGGCTGTTTTAGTGATGGCAATTATGACAAAAGTCCTAAAAAATTATTTCCCTGATGTTTTTCCTACAAATGAAAACACAGATAATAAGTTTGCCTATTTAAAAGGAAATTTATTATTATTCTTTTCAATTATTTTTTTCATTTGGATTGAATCTATGCTTGAAGAATTAATTGATAGAGGATTTTTAATGAATTGGTTGGAGGGTTTGCTTTTTAATTCATCATTCAAAATAGGTCTGGCCATAACCATTCAAGCTGTATTATTTGGTTTTAGACATTCTTATGATTTATCAGAAATATCCATAACAACAGGGCTAATTGGTTTGTTTATGGGAATTGGGTATTATGCTTCAGGTCGTAATCTATGGGTGTTAATTATTGTGCATTGCATTCTTAATACCTATTCAATAGGATATCTCACATTTTTAAAATAACCCTGAAATAATATGGCATTAAACTAAAGATTTTAATAAAAGCTAGTTTTGGTAAAACCGTTAATTTAGCAAATAAATACTCCTAATACTTTAAAGGATCTTAATCATGAAAAACATAAATCTTTTATATAAACTTCTACTTTTTATCAATATTTTATTTTTGATACTATTATTAGTCTTAATAGTAATTTTAGTCATTCCAGATTTTTTGTATCAAAAACCGCATGATGATAAAGTGTTGGGGATATTTAACCATTTGGTCATATTTTGTCGCGGATTACTTTTGTTTATGGGCCTGTTTAAAATTCAACAAGCATTAAAAGCTATTATAAAGTATGGTTTTTATAACAAGGTAAGTGAGGTTAGATTTAAAAAGGGAGGGCTTTTTCTTATTCTTTTTGGCGTGATAGGTTTTATATTTAATATCATAATCAAAAGTGAGTTAGAGTTGAATGTATTTATAACCAACTTTGTTCAATACTTTTTTGTTTTATTAGTAGGTTTAGGGCTTTTTGTTTTTTCAGACTTTATAAAAAGCGGTACAATTCTAAAGGAAGAAAACGATTTAACCATATAACCATGCCAATTATTGTAAATCTTGATAGGATACTTGCCGAGCGTAAAATGAAAAGCAAAGAGTTGGCTGAAATTATAGGTATAACGACAGCAAATCTTTCTATTTTAAAATCAGGCAAAGCAAAAGCAGTGCGCTTTTCAACTTTAGAAGCCATTTGTAAGGCTTTAGATTGTCAGCCTGCTGATATTTTAGAGTATGTCGAAGATTGATTTAGTATTAAAACATGTATTTTTGAAATATAAATCCTAATTATTAATTTATTATGAAAACGTTTTTCTTTCTTTTATTATTTACTGTTACTTGTATTAGTTTTGCGCAGAATAACTATATCGTAAAAACGGAAGATGGAAGACGCGTCTTACTTAAAGCTGATTTTACCTGGGAGTATATTGATGCTGAAAAACCAAAACCTATAACGGATACTTCTCCAGCAAATACTTCAAAGCCAAAGGAAAATAAAGGCTGTAATTTAGTTGAGGATTTTACGGAACCTAAGTTGAATAAAAAAATTCAAACTCAATTAAAAAGAGGCAGAGCAACGATTGCTCATGTAAAAAAGAAAGTTGCTAAAGATTATAACTGTAAAATTGCAGATGTTTTATTAATATCGGTTTCAGAACAAAAGGAGAAAGCTGTTTATCACTTTTGTGCTAATGGTACCAAAACAACTTACAAACGTATTGGTAATTCTATAATAAAGAAGGATAAGTTCTTTTAGAGATTAAATATATTCTTTCATCTTTTTCTTTATAACTATATTTTTCTTACGACTCCTAATGTTTATTATTTATAGTATTTAAAAAAACAGGGAAATCCTGTATATTTACTAGCATGTACGCCTTAGTAGATTGTAATAACTTTTATGCGTCTTGTGAGCGCGCTTTTAACCCTAATTTACGCAACAAACCCATTGCTATTTTAAGTAATAATGATGGCTGTGTTATTTCGCGAAGTGATGAAGCCAAAGCATTAAATCTCCCTATGGGGGCTCCTATTTTTAAATGGGAAGCATTTTGTAAAGCGAATAATATTCAAGTATTTTCTTCTAACTACCCACTATATGGAGATATGAGTAGTCGGGTAATGACCATATTAGAGCAGTTTACTCCAAATGTGGAAGTGTATAGTATAGATGAAGCATTTGTACAATTTAGAGGCTTTGAAGGTTATGATTTTGAAGACTATGGGAACCAAATTAGACAGCGTATTTTAAAATGGACTGGAATTCCTACTTGTGTGGGGATTGCACCAACAAAAGCGCTTTCTAAAGTAGCAAATAAAATAGCTCGTAAATTTCCAAACGAAACCAAAGGCGTTTATGTGATTGATTCTGGAGAAAAGCGGATTAAAGCTTTAAAATGGATAACACTTGAAAATGTTTGGGGAATTGGACGTGGGTTGCAAAAACGATTAAAAATAAAAGGATGCAAAACGGCATTGGATTTTGTTCAGTTGCCAGATGAATGGGTACGTAAGAATTTTTCAATTACTGAATGGAAGCTAAAAAAAGACTTAGAAGGTATTTCTAAGTTGAAATTGGATGAATTTCAAATAAAAAAAGCGATTGCCACGACTAGAAGTTTTGAATATACCTTCTCTGATATTGAGAATATTAAAGAGCGAATTTCGACATTTGCAACAAGTTGTGCTGAAAAATTACGTAAGCAAGGATCGAGTTGCCATATGATTTATGTAACCTTAAGTAGTGACAGGCATAAAAAAAAATTAGAGCAACATAGAGTAAGCAAAGTAATTAGTCTGCCATATCCAACAGATTCTAGTTTAATAATTAGTCAGCAAGCAGTTCAGGCAGTTACATATATTTTTAAAGCAGGAATAAAGTACAAACGTGCAGGAGTTGTAGTTACAGGTTTAGTGCCAACAGGCAATCAGCAATTACAAATGTTTGATAATGAAAATCCTAAACATAAACCTTTAATGCATACTATAGATAAGTTAAATGCGAAGTATGAGAACTATAAAATAAAATTTGGAAATCAAGATTTAAAGCGCACATGGAAAATGCGTCAGGAACGATTATCACCAAGGTATACAACTAATATTAATGATGTTATTAAGGTGAAATAACATATTATAATACTTGTTTTTTACGCTAACCTACATTTATTTTACGCATACATACGTATTCCATTTAATATAGAACGTATTTTGTAAATAATCATTATAAATAAAAGATGATGAAAAATAAAGTATTATTTTTTGTAGTATTTAGTTTATTGGTAACCATTACAGGTGTTGCCCAAATTCAAGAAAAAAATATTTCAGATATAGAAGTCTCTAGCCCTAGACCTTACAGGTATGAGGGTGCAGGCTATAACGAAGTAGCTATTGATAAACTGCCTATATTTAAATTAAAAAAAGGAGGGAATTCAGAAGAACTAAACAAACTCATAGCCGAAGTGTCAAAAAAAGGGGGAGGTGTTATAAAAATACCTTCTGGCGCATACAATTTTATGCAAATATTATTAAAATCCAACGTGCATATACGTATTGCAAAGAACACAGTTATAGAATTTCCCGAAAATTCAGGAAACAAGAAAGGAGAGAAATCAATCATTATGATTGGCCGTTTGGCCAATGAAGGGCGTATAAAAAATGTAAGTATCGTTGGAGAGGGCTCATTAACTAATCGTCCTAAATTTATTTTAAGGCAGGTAGATATAAAGCACCGTAGAGTATTTAGTATTGGCAGTGTAGAAAACTTACTTATAGAAAACTTTACTATAGAAGATAATGAAACTAAAGGCTCTGCCATAGCTTTTAATTTACAAAGAAAGGGCGATAGTAAAGCGTATAGAGCTAAAGGTGCTACTGTAGCGAATATATCTATGACAGGTATAGAACATGGGTATGCTTTGGTACAGAACAATGTGGGAGAAAACATACTTCTTAAAAACTTGATATGTGAAAACGGTGTAACTTGCCGCGTGGAAACACATTCAGCCAGACCGTTTAATGTGGGCATAGATAACATTGTCATTCAAAATATAGTGAATAAACATGGTAAAGCTGCTGTTTTATTACAACCACATTCTGTAGTTAATGGACGCGTTATAGTTGAAGGTGTTAAATCCATAGGTAGCGTATGGACTGTTTTTCTTAAAGAAGGCTTTGTTGCTAAAGATTCTAAACGAAGAGAAAACGGGGTGTTTATAGGCTCTAAGATTAGTGGTATATCAATGGTATATAGTAATACTAAAGCGGTTCTTTCTCGAAGAAATGTTAAAAATGTTCCTGATGCGCTCAAACAATTTATTTCCGAAGAAGACAGAAATATTAAAAAATTTAAAGTAATAGATCCCTCAATAATAGAAAAAGGCGTCCCTGGACCATCTATAGCACCTGTTTTTTCTAATGTGAAAACATATAGTGTTGAATTACCCAATGCAGATGAAATTAGAGTGTCTGGTGAAGATGTACACTTAAGAAAAGTAAAGTTTTTTAGAATAGACTAGATTAACAAAGGTGTTATTAATGTAGTTAGATCTTTAGTCGCTTTATAACTAATAAATCACCTATTATGCAGGAAAATAAAAAACAAATAGTAGTCTGCAATAATTTTTATCTGTTGCAAACACGCTTATAACCTTAATTTACATAACCAAACCATTGACAATTTTGAACAATAATAATTTCACCCTTACTTCAGCAAAGATAATTGTATGTACAATATTTAGTTTGTTTGCGATAACAACAAATATAGCGCAAAGTGAAGTTCGGGATATTTCAGATATAGAGGTGTCAAGCCCTAAACCTTACAGAAGTGAAGGTGCTGGTTACAATGAGATAAATATTGATGATTTGCCAGTGTTTAAATTTAAAAAAGGAGGAAGCTCCGATAGGCTAAATGCACTTATTATAAAGGTTTCTAACAAAGGAGGAGGCGTTATTCAAATTCCGGCAGATACTTATGAGTTTTTCCAAATAGAGGTAAAATCAAATGTGCATTTGCGTATTGCAAAAAATACCATTATAAAGTTCCCTTTATCATCTACGAGAACTAAAGGTGAGAAATCTTTTTTTATGATAGGAAGGTTAGAAGATGAGGGGCGAATTAAAAATGTAAGTATAGTTGGAGAGGGAAATGCTCAAAATCGGCCTAAATTTATTTTAAGACAAATAGATTTAAAACACCGTAGAGTGTTTAGTATGGGAAGCGTTCATAATTTATTAATTGAGAACTTTACTATAGATGATGAGCTTACTTTTGGGTCTTCAATTGCATTTAATTTACAGAAAAATGGCGATAATAATTCGTATAGAGCTAAAGATGTTACTGTAACCAATGTGTCTATGACAGGAGCAGATCAAGGCTATGGCTTAGCACAAACCAATGTAGGAGAAAATATTTTACTTAAAAATTTAGTTTGCGAAGGAGGAATGACCTGCCGTATCGAGGCGCATACAGGAAGAAAGTATAATGTAGGACTTGACAATATTGTGATACAAAATGTATTAAGTAAGAGTGGGAAAGCCGCAGTATTATTACAACCACATTCTGTAATTAATGGACGCGTTTTAGTTGATGGGGCAAAATCCATTGGTAGTGCATGGGTTGTGTTTTTAAAAGAAGGGTTTGTTGCTAAAGAATCTAAACGAAGAGCAAGAGGAGAATTCCGTGATTCAAAAATGAGTAATTTATCAATGGAATATAGTAATAGTACGGCAGTGCTATCTCAAAAAAATATTAAATATGTACCAAAAGAACTTAAGAAATTTTTAGGAAAAAAAGTTGAAAAAGATAATAAGAAGAAAGAGTCAGAAGTAGGCGTTCACGGACCATCGGTAGCTCCTATTTTTTATAATTTGAAATCGTACACCGTTGAATTACCTACTGAAGATGAAATTAAAGTTTCAGGAGAAGATATAGATCTAAGAAAACAAAAGATTTTAGTGATAAAATAGATAGACTAAGATTTAAAAATGGGCCTAAAATCCGATTGTATAATCATAGCAATCGGATTTGGATTTTGTTGTATAAATATGTAATTTATTTCTGTTTAATTTTGAAATTGGGCATTAATAAATTGAAATATTTTTAATAGATCACTCTAAAAATATACCTACAAAAGAAATAAATTATATGTACTATTTCCAAGTTAAAATGGGATTACTAACAAATAGTGCGTAATCTTTATTAACTTTAATGCCAAAGTGTCTTTAATAGTAAATTCTTTAAAATGATATTACATAAATCTAATGCCCTAACGTTTTTTACTCCCAAAACGACAAATAGTTTAGGAACTCCTTTTTTTGACACAGGAATTTCGGCAGGATTTCCTTCACCAGCTGAAGATTTTAAGGAACAACGTTTGTCTTTAGATAAAGAACTCATTAAAAATAAAGAAGCTACTTTTTTTGCACGTGTAAGCGGACAATCGATGATTGGCGCGGGACTAGACGATAATGATTTGCTGGTAATAGATAGAAGTTTGGAACCTTCAAACAATAAAATAGCTGTCTGTTTTTTAGATGGTGAATTTACAGTAAAACGCTTAAAAGTAGATAAGGACGACGTATGGTTACAGCCGGAAAATCCTAATTATCCGATTATCAAAATTACTAGTGATAATGATTTCATTATTTGGGGTATTGTAACTAGTGTGATTAAAAAAGTATAGTTTTTAATGGCACAAATTGTTTACAAACGTGCTGAAACAAACGAGGAGTTACAGCAAATTTTAGACTTACAACGTGTTAATATTAAGCCATCATTATCTAATGAGGCCATAAAAGCTGAAGGGTTTGTTTCTGTAATGCACACTTTTGATGTTTTAAAACGCATGAATGATGCTTGCCCACATATAATTGCTGTACATAAAGAAAAAATTATTGGCTATGCCCTATGCATGCTTAATGCTTTTAGAAATGATGTGCCCACACTTATACCCATGTTTGAATATATGGATGGCATCATTGCATCAAAAAACTTATCGGAGCTTCATTATTTAATTATGGGGCAGATTTGTATAGACAAAGCATATCGAAAGCAAGGTATTTTTAAAAAGTTGTACTATTACTTTAGAGATGAATTAAAGTCAGATTTTGATGCTGTAATTACAGAAGTTAATTCTAAAAACAGTCGTTCCTCTGAAGCACATCGCGCCGTAGGATTTAACACTTTAGATGTGCATACCGAAGCTGGAGAAAATTGGGAGTTGATTATTTGGAAATGGATCTAATACCAACCATTTCACATTTGAAATTATTGTATAAAAAAACGCAAAGCATTTGCTTCACGTTTTTAATATATTTTATAAAAAGAAATTTAGTCTGCTAAAACAATAATTTTATTGTCTTTCATTTCTATGGTTCCAGAATTTATCTTTAATAAAGTCGTGTCTTTTTCTCCTTTAGTAAATTTGTCCTGAACGGTTTCGTCTAATTCAATATTTCCTGAAATTTTCACAATCCCCTCTTTTAATAGAGATACAATTGGTGCGTGATTATTTAACATTTCGAAGTCTCCATTAACTCCAGGAACAGCAACGCTAGTTACTTCACCGCTAAATAAGGTTGCTTCAGGTGATACAATTTCTAAATACATATTTTTCAGTTTGCAGTCGCAGTTTGCAGTTTGCAGTCACTGAAGACTGAAGACTGGTTACTGCTAACTATTTTACGCTTCAGCTAACATTTTATCTCCAGCTTCGATAGCTTCTTCGATAGTTCCTTTAAGGTTAAAAGCAGCTTCTGGTAAGTGATCTAATTCACCATCCATAATCATGTTAAACCCTTTAATTGTTTCTTTAATATCAACTAACACACCTGGAATACCTGTAAACTGCTCTGCTACGTGGAAAGGTTGTGATAAGAAACGTTGTACACGTCTAGCTCTACCTACAGCCAATTTATCTTCTTCAGATAATTCTTCCATACCAAGAATAGCAATAATATCTTGTAATTCTTTATAACGTTGTAATAACTCTTTTACGCGTTGTGCACAGTCATAGTGTTCGGTTCCTAAGATATCTGCTGTTAAGATTCTAGAAGTAGAATCTAATGGGTCTACAGCAGGGTAGATACCTAACTCAGCAATTTTACGAGATAATACTGTTGTTGCATCTAAGTGAGCAAAGGTCGTTGCAGGAGCAGGATCCGTTAAATCATCTGCAGGTACGTAAACCGCTTGTACAGATGTAATAGAACCTCTTTTTGTTGATGTAATACGTTCTTGCATTGCACCCATCTCTGTTGCTAGTGTTGGTTGGTAACCTACCGCAGATGGCATACGACCAAGTAATGCAGACACCTCAGATCCAGCTTGTGTAAAACGGAAAATGTTATCTACGAAGAATAATACATCTTTTCCTTGTCCTTCACCAGCACCATCACGGAAATACTCAGCAATAGTTAAACCAGATAATGCCACACGAGCACGAGCTCCAGGAGGCTCATTCATTTGTCCGAATACAAACGTCGCTTTAGATTCTTTCATCTTAGATTTATCAACTTTAGATAAATCCCATCCGCCTTCTTCCATAGAGTGCATAAAATCATCACCGTAACGGATAATTCCAGATTCTAACATTTCTCTTAAAAGGTCATTTCCTTCACGAGTTCTTTCACCTACACCAGCAAATACTGAAAGTCCACCGTGTCCTTTTGCAATATTGTTAATCAACTCTTGAATTAATACTGTTTTACCTACACCAGCACCACCAAATAAACCAATTTTACCACCTTTTGCATAAGGCTCAATTAAATCGATGACTTTAATACCTGTAAATAAAACTTCAGTAGATGTCGATAAATCTTCAAATTTAGGAGCTTGACGGTGAATTGGTAACCCAGCGTCATTAGCTTTAGGTAAATCTCCAAGACCATCAATAGCATCTCCAATTACATTAAATAAACGTCCGTAAACATCATCACCAATTGGCATTTGTATAGGCGCACCAGTAGCTATAACTTCAGTTCCTCTACTCAAACCATCAGATGAATCCATGGCGATAGTACGAACTGTATCTTCACCAATGTGAGACTGTACTTCTAATACTAATATAGAACCGTCAGGTCTTTTAATTTCTAATGAATCGTAAATTTTTGGAAGTTCTGAACCTGCACCGAATTCAACATCGATTACCGGACCTACTATTTGTGCAACTTTACCTGTAACTTTAGACATTACTTATGTATTTAATATTATGCGATTTAATTGTATGAAAACACTTTTAGTTTTCGCGTGCAAAGATATATTTTTTAATTTAAAATAAAAGTTGTTTTTAGAGCTTTTTTATAATAAAAAAACACCTTCTAACTGAAGGTGTTTTATAATGATATTTTACCTCACCCAGAACTGCCAAAAAAAGCCATTCTGACCTCTCCAAAGGAGAGGTAAACAGGAACACCCGACCCCCTTGGGGTGGCGATTTCCTAGAATATGGCAAAAATTGGTTATATTATGATTATGGAACAACAATCAATACTTTCAATCACGCAACGTTTCGGTACTCAAGAAGCCTGTATAAGCTACCTTGAGTCGATTCGTTGG
>NZ_SRSO01000037.1 GCF_004791695.1 Flavivirga rizhaonensis
TAGAATAATCTACTTTTTTTGTAATTTGTATATCTTTCATATCAGATGGTATTATTTAAGTTAATTTTGCACTAACAAATTAATAATACCTCCTGGTTTTAGAATGACACTTTAAACATACAAACTCTATTTAATTTTTTTTAGAAAAATAATATTAAAGAAATGATTTTCAAGTGTTTGTCATTTCGACAGAGCGAAGCATGAGCCTTTCGACTTTAGTTTATGCTGAGCGTAGTCGAAGTACTCAAGATAAACTTTCGAGAAATCTCATAAGAATGGGATTACTCCTCAATAGCTACGCTATATACGTTCAATTAAAATATATTTTACTTTCCGTAGCATTCGGAATGACATAGTTTCTTTATTAAAATAATTAAACATCTGATTATCAGGTTTTAATACATCGATCTCACGTTAATTTATACGATTTATGCCTTCACAGGAATGATGTGCTTATCATATCATTTGAACGTTTTTGGCAATCAATATTTTAAACTATATAATTGAAGTAAACCAATGAGATATCATAGACAGTAACTGGGATATTTCATTAATAACTGGAATATCATAACTCGTGCCTTTGCCAATTGAATAAGCCACAAACAGAATATATAATAATAGTAATAACTTCGCATGAAGTTTTTTAATACCATTTTTAGCAAAAACAAAAATTAGAAAAACTATTATTGTTGAAATTAAAAGTAAGACGCGTAATTGTCCAACATTCTCAATGGTTTCTGTACTCATTTCAATAGGACCATAAATAAGTGTGAATAAAAACAGCGGAAGACCAAGCGCAAAACAAACATCAAAAATATTACTACCTAAAGCATTAGCAACGGCATCATCATAATTACCTTTCATAGCATCTTTGTATGAAATAATAGTATCTGGTACGCTAGTTGCAGCAGAAGCTAGTACTACAGAAACAAAATAGATAGGCATGCCAATGGCAGTTCCAAACTGTTCACAAGCTTCAACAAGCCAAAAACAAGCCATACCAATAAAAAAAACAGAAAGTATCAACAAACCAAAGGCTTTCACTTTATTGATTTTAGAATCTCCTAAAACGACAGTAGATAAATCACCTTTAAAAAGAGCAATAGCCCTGTTACCACCATCGGCAGCATCTTCATAGTCATTTTCTATATCGCCAGTCCCTTGACTTATTAACATATAGGCTACATAAATAAAATATAGTATCATTAAAATAAGTCCGTGAATCCAGTTTAAAGATGGTCCGGTAATTACAAAAATTAAAGCTAATTCGGCAATGATAAGCGATATACCATCACGTAATATAACTTTCTTTGAGATTTCAATTTTGGAAGAAATACCTTTTCCTATAACTACTAAAATAACAACTGCAGGAATAATCATAGCATTAAAAACAGCACTTCCTGCTGTGGTACCAATACCACCAGAAAAACCATCTTTATCTTTTAAGACAAATAAGAAAAAAAGCGTTGTAAATAATTCAGGCAAACTGCTTCCAATAGCATTCATGGTAGCTCCTTTTATACCTTCTTTCATATTTCGACCCAGATAGTTAGAAGCCATTTCAAAACCGTCACAAGCCCTCCAAATAATAATACATGTAATTAAAATAAGCCCCAAAGAAGCAATAATAGCCATAAGTAGTATTTGTATTCGGCAAATCTAAAAAAATTAAAAATAGAAAATAAGCGCTTATTTCTTAATGCTTTGTTTCACAGAGTTTAAAAATAAAAATGAATTTTAGAGTATCTTAAAACAATGTTAAAACAAATTTCGAAGCTAAAAAGATTTCTATTTTTTGTACATTTAGGGAATACACTTAATTTAATATGTCATTTATGCCGACCTTCAATTTAAAAATTAATAATGAAAAGCATACTGTAGAAGCAGATGCAGATACGCCTTTATTATGGGTTTTAAGAGATCAGATAGATTTAGTAGGAACTAAATTTGGTTGTGGAATAGGTCAATGTGGTGCCTGTACTGTTCATGTAGATGGTAATGCCATGCGCAGTTGTTTACTTCTAGTATCACAAGCTGAAGGGTTAAATATTACAACTATAGAAGGGCTGTCAGAACAAGGAGACCATCCAGTACAACAAGCATGGAAAGAAATAGATGTACCACAATGTGGCTATTGTCAATCTGGACAAATAATGACAGCTTCAGCATTTTTAAGCAAAAACCCGAATCCTAATGAATCGGAAATTAGAAATGCAATGCATGGTAATATTTGTAGATGCGCGTCCTATAATAGTATTGAAGAAGCTATAAAAGTAGCCTCAAAAAAATTAAGTTAACCAACCTGTAAATAACAAAAAATGACACCTTCAAAACAAATAACATTCAGTAGAAGATCGTTCTTAAAAACATCAACATTGGCTAGTGGTGGTATGTTAATAGGTTTTAACTTATTTAATGCCTGTAAACCAGAAGCAAAAGTTCCTATAGATTTAAGTCAATTAAATTATAATGATTTTAATGCCTATATAAAAATTTCAAAAGAAGGCAAGGTTACTATTTTTTCTCCCAACCCGGAAATTGGGCAGGGTGTTAAGACCTCTATGCCTATGATTATTGCTGAAGAATTAGATGTAGCTTGGGAAGATGTTTATGTGGTGCAAGCACCTTTAGACACAGAGAACTACACAAGACAGGTTGCTGGAGGAAGCCAATCTATAAGATTTAGTTGGCAAGCATTAAGACAAACAGGAGCAACAGCAAAACAAATGTTGGTAAATGCTGCGGCTGCAAAGTGGGGTGTCGATGCTTCAGAATGCTCAGTAGCTAAAGGGATTATTACCAACGCGAAAGGAGAAAAGTTAGGTTATGGCGATGTTGTTTTAGAGGCTGCTGCCTTAGAAGTTCCTGAAAATGTCACATTAAAAGCCCCTAAAGATTTTACAATCATTGGTAAAGGTGCCGGTAATGTAGATATTGATAAAATAGTTACAGGAAAACCCTTATTTGGACTAGATTATAAAGAAGAAGGCATGCTTTATGCTTCGGTTTTAAGGCCGCCCGCTTTTGGACAAGTACTTGAATCTTTTGATGATATAGCTACGCGTGCACTCCCAGGAGTTGTAGATGTTATTGTTATTGGCGAAAAAGCAAGAGCGTATTTAGAGGGAAGCAAAAAGAAAAGTTGGACAGCACAATTAAGTAAAAGTGATAAGGTAGTCGTGATTGCAAAAACGACCTGGGATGCCATAAAAGGAAAAAGAGCAATTAAAGCCATTTGGAAAAATGATTCTGAACTTGAAAGCACGGAGTCTCATGATAAACTACTATTGGATTTATTAGAGGGTGAAACGTTTAAAACAAGACGAAAGGATGGTAACGTAAAAAAAGCATTTGCAAACGCTGATAAAGTTTTAGAACGCATTTATGAGTCACCGTTTTTACCACATAACTGTATGGAACCTATGAACTTTTTTGCAAACGTAACTTCAGAAAAAGTCCATTTGGTTGGTCCAGTTCAAACTCCAGCGGAAGCAGCTAAAGTAGTATCGGGCTTATTAGATAGAAAACTTGAAGATATCCATATAGAGATGACAAGAATGGGAGGTGGTTTTGGTAGACGACTTTATGGCGATTTTGTATATGAAGTAGCCGAAATATCAAACGCCATTAAGAAACCAGTAAAAATGGTGTCTACAAGAGAAGATGATATGACTACAGGGGTTTACAGACCAGCAACTAAATATAAAATTGCAGCATCAATTAAAGACGGAAAATTAACAGGGTATCATTTAAAAGAAGCATCCATTAATGGTAATATGTATGGATTGATTCCAAATTTCTTTCCGGCAGCTGCATTAGAAAATTATCAGGTTGATACCGCTAATTATAAAAGTAATATAACAACTGGGGCTTGGAGAGCACCTTATACTAATTTTTTAGCAAGTGCAGAACAAAGCTTTTTTGATGAATTAGCTGAGGTTTTAGAAGTAGATCGTGTTCAATTGCATTTGGATCTATTAGAAAATGTTAAAAAGAATCCTGAACCTAATATAGAATATAGTCCAGAACGCTTACAAGGCGTTATAAAAAAGGTAGTAGATAAGTCTAATTGGGGGAAAACCGAAGCAGGCGTTTATCAAGGGTTTTCTGTATATTATTGTCATAATACCCATGTGGCAGAAGTCGCAGATATTATCATGGATAATGGTAGTCCTATAGTTAAAAAAGTAACTTGCGCTGTAGATTGTGGTATTGTTGTAAATCCGCTGGGAGCAATGAACCAGATAAAAGGTGGTGTTATTGATGGTATTGGACATGCTATGTATTCCGATTTTGGATTTAATAATGGTGTGCCACAGTCTAATAATTTTAGTACATATCAACTCATTCGTATGGCACAAACCCCAAAAGTGGATGTACATTTTATTGAAAATGATATAGATCCTACGGGTTTAGGAGAGCCTACCTTACCACCCGTTGGAGCAGCAGTTGCTAATGCTATATACAAAGCTACAGGAAAAAGGTTAACCAAGCAGCCATATATGAGTAATTTGGATTTGGAAAAAGTAGTCGGGTAATCTGCATCTATGACACATGAATTTAAAGACATCGTTAATCAGGCTGAGGTAGCTAGAGATAAAGGCATTAAATCGATTTTAGCATCAGTCGTAGCTCTTGAAGGTTCTTCCTATAGAAAACCAGGGGTGCGGATGCTTATTTTAGAAGATGGTAAAATGATTGGTGCCGTTAGTGGAGGCTGTGTAGAAAAGGAGATCTTGTTACAATCTGAATCTGTTTTTAAGACAGGACAATCTAAAATAATAACTTATGATGGTAGATATAGATTAGGCTGTGAAGGCGTTTTATATATTTTAATAGAAGTATTTGAACCAGATGACTCTTTTAAAAAAGTCTTTTTTAATGCTCTGGAAGAAAGAAAGTCATTCGAAATTTGGTCATATTATAGTAAAGCAGAAGCGTTCGTTTCAGGATTAGGTTCTTGGGTGAAAATTAAAGGATCGTTTTTTTCATTACAAAGCCATGCCAAAAAATTAAAAACAAATAATTCATTATCAATTTTTAAGCAATATATGCCACCGTGTTTTAAGCTTGTTATTATTGGAGCAGAGCATGACGCGGTACAATTATGTAAATATGCTGCTTTAACAGGGTGGGAGATTGCTATTATTTCAGGACCATCAGAATCTAAATCAGTTGTAAATTTTCCGGGAGCAATTAGCTTTCAGGCAGTTTCAGCAGAGAATATGGAAACTACATCTATTGATAACCAGACTGCTATTGTATTAATGACTCACAATTTTGCTAATGATCTAAGGTATTTAGTGCAATTAAAAAATACAAACCCTGTGTATATTGGTTTATTAGGGCCATCAAAACGAAGGGAAGATTTACTTTCTCAACTTATAGAATATTGTCCGGATATAGAGGCGGCTTTTTTAGATAGCATTCATGGTCCGGCAGGTATTAATATCGGTTCTGAAACCCCTCAGGAGATAGCAGTCTCAATTATAGCAGAAATATTGTCTGTAGCTAGAAAACAAGACCCGATATCACTAAGTAAAAAAAAGGGAAAGATTCATTCTTAAATAGTTTTAATAGTGTCTAAACATGCTTTAAATATTCCTATAGTCATTTTAGCAGCAGGAGCTTCAAAACGTATGGGAACTATAAAGCAATTATTATTGTGGGGAGAAAACACACTTTTAGGACATACCATCCAAACAGCATTAAAAACAAATACAAAGCATATTTATGTTGTATTGGGAGCAAACTATTATACTATTAAAAAAGAAATAGAAAAGTTTCCTATAACCATTATTAAAAATGACACATGGGAATTAGGCTTGGGGAAATCTATAGCCTGTGCAGTTAATCATATTCTAGAAGCAGAATCACATTTTGAAGGGGTTCTTATTTGTTTGGCAGATCAGCCTTTTGTTGATGCTGATTTTTTAAATACGTTGATTCAAAATTTTGTTCCAAATAAAAATAAAATTATAGCAACTTCTTATAAAAATGGGTTTTCTGGTGTTCCGGTAATTTTTGATAAGACATATACGTTCGAATTATCTAAATTAATTGACGATAACGGAGCTAAACCACTTCTTAAGAAATATAGCGCTTTAGTTGAAACTTTTAAGCTTAAATTAGATAATATCGATATAGATAATAAAGAAGATTATGACAATCTATATAAAGCAAATTTTAAAAATTGATTTGTTTTTTTTAAGTCCATTATATTTATAATCGATTAAATTCAAAATATAGTACTAAAGCATGAGCACATCTCCAGTAGATAAAGCAAATACACCAGAAGAATTCACAAATTTAAAAACTACAGAACCAGCAAAAAATACTGGTGGTTTTAAAGCATTAAAATCGGCAATGATGCATGCTTCAAAATATATGAAACCATCTGAGGCTATTAAAATTTCAACTAAAATAAATCAAAAAGGAGGGTTTGATTGTCCGGGTTGTGCGTGGCCGGATCCAGACGATGAACGCTCAATGTTAGGAGAGTATTGTGAAAATGGTATGAAAGCGATGTCTGAAGAGAGACAAAAGAAAACGATAGGTTATGAGTTTTTTGCAAATCATTCTGTTGAAGAACTTGCCAGTTTATCCGATTTTGAAATTGGCAAATCTGGACGTCTTTCGGAACCCATGTTTTTGGCAGAAGGAGCTACTCATTACCAACCCATATCTTGGAAAGCTGCTTTTGAAAAAGTAGGTAATCATTTAAATGCATTGAGTCATCCAGATGAAGCCGTTTTTTACACTTCGGGAAGAACGACAAATGAAGCGGCCTTTTTATATCAATTATTTGTTCGTGAGTTTGGAACTGCAAATCTCCCAGACTGTTCTAATATGTGTCATGAAGCTAGTGGTAGTGCTCTTTCTGAAACCTTAGGGATAGGAAAAGGCTCTGTAACCTTAGATGATTTGTATAAAGCAGAACTAGTTATGGTTATTGGTCAGAACCCAGGAACAAACCATCCTAGAATGCTTACAGCTTTAGAAAAATGTAAAAAGAATGGCGGAAAAATTATAGCAATCAACCCTTTGCAAGAAGCTGGACTTATTAAATTCACAAACCCACAAAGTCCGATAAAACTATTAACGGGCGGTACTAAACTAGCCGATGTATTTGTGCCTATCACCATTAATGGAGATGTCGCTTTTGTTAAGGCTTTACTGCTTAAATTATTAGAAAAAGAGACATTAGAAGGTAATGTGTTTGATAAAGATTTTATCAATGACCATACACATGGCTACGATGCTTTTATTTCAGATTTAAAACAATTTGATTTTGATGATTGTTTGGCTTTGTCTGGTGTGTCCAGATCAACTTTCAATGACGTTTTCGATTTAGTTCTAAACAAAAAAAAGATTATCATTTGCTGGGCTATGGGACTGACTCAGCATGAAAATGCAGTAGATAATATTCGTGAATTAGTGAACCTATTATTGTTAAAAGGTAGCATAGGAAAAGAAGGTGCAGGCACCTGTCCTGTTCGTGGTCATTCTAATGTACAAGGTGATAGAACGGTAGGAATTTGGGAAGCAGCGCCACAAGCATTTTTAGATAAGATTGAGAAAAAATATGGCTTTAAACCAACTACAAAGCACGGGTATTCGGTAATAGATGCTATAAAAGCTATGCACGAAAAAAAAGCCAAAGTATTCTTTGGTTTAGGAGGCAATTTTATCTCTGCGGTTCCAGATACTAATTATTCTGCTCATGGATTAGCTAATTGCAATTTAACGGTTCATGTAAGTACAAAATTAAACCGTTCACATTTAGTTACAGGGAAAGAAGCCTTAATATTACCTTGTTTAGGCCGCGCCGAAAAGGACTATCAAAAAACAGGAGTTCAGACCCAAAGCGTGGAAAATTCCATGGGCATTGTGTCGTCTACCAAAGGTGTTTTAGAACCTTGCTCAGATACCTTATTAAGCGAAGTTGCGGTGGTTTGCAATATTGCACATGCTACGTTAAAAGAACGTTCTAAAATCAATTGGCTTCAATATAAAGATGATTATAATTTAGTCCGTGATGATATTCAAGAAGTCGTAAATGGTTTTCAGGATTATAACAAAAGACTTAAACAACCATCGGGTTTTTATTTACCTAATGGAGCAAGAATAAGAACATTTAAAACAGCTACAGGTAAGGCGAATTTTTCTTTAAACAAATTACCAGAGTGGAAGCTCAAAGATTCAGAATTAATTATGATGACTATACGTAGTCATGACCAATTTAATACTACTATTTATGGTCTGGATGATCGTTATCGAGGTGTTTTTAATGAAAGACGGATTATTTTCATGAATCGAGAAGATATGAAAAATAGAAACCTTGAAGAGCATCAGGTCGTAAACCTGACATCAGAATTCAATGGAACACTTAGAAAAGCCAATAATTTTAAGGTTGTTGGTTATGATATTCCTAAGAACTGCTGCGCTACCTATTTTCCAGAAACTAATGTATTAGTACCAATAGATAGTTATGCGCATACAGCCAAAACACCGGCATCTAAAAGTGTTATTATTACCGTAGAAGCAAATTAGAGTTTACTTTTTAAATTTTTAATAGTATTTTCCAAGTCTTTAGGGTTTTGTTTATTGTTCCAGAAAAGTAATAATTCCAGTGTTTTTTCATCTAAAACGCGATAAATTATTGTGGATTGCTTTGAAATGACTAGATGCATAATATTATTTTCAAAGTGTAGGCCTAAAAATGGAAATTTCTTTAGTTGTTCTAAAACATCATTAGCCAAATCGATGAAAGAGATTGCTTCTTTGTCCGACCATTTTTTAGGATGAATTCTATTTCGGCTTGAAAAGATAGTTCTGCTGTTTTAGTCCAAACTATTTTCATAGCGTTTATTGAAGGTTATATTTGGCTCTAATATTAGCCATCACTTCTTCATGTAAACTAACCCTACCTTTTTCAGAATCTTTTATACTTTGAGATAAGAGTCTTTGAATAGGTTCAGGCAATTCAGAAATTGAATTATGTTGCCCCTTATCCTTGTTTATTACTTGTTCAATTTTATATAACGTTTCTTCATCACAAACTTTCATCAACTTTTCAACTATCTTATATTTTCTAGACTCTAAATCCATAATCATTAAGTATATATACAAATATAACAAAAATCACACCTAAAATATTATAAAAAAAGTATAGTTAATACCAATATTGTCAGTCTGTTTTGCACCATTTGGACAGCTATTATTCGTTTATTCATTCCTAATTCAAATAGCCCTATTTTAGGTATTAATCAATTTAATAGGTGTCAATTTGAGAAATCGTTAATAATTAATAGCTCTCGACAAAATATTAAAACTACGTATTTAAAATTACGTAATACTACGTATATTTGTTTTAAAATACGTAGTTATGATAAAAATTATAGTTGTAGGTAATGGTATGGTAGGATATAAATTTTGCGAAAAATTTGTATCTCACGCTAGCTCTAAGAACTTTAAACTTACTGTTTTTGGGGAGGAAGTAAGACCAGCTTACGATCGTGTACATTTAAGTGAGTTTTTTGAAAATGGTGATGCCAAAGCATTAGAAATGGCACCCAGAAAATGGTATGAAGAACAAGGAATTGAACTAATCACAGACGAACGTATTACAGATATACACAGGTCTTCCAAAAAAATAACAACTACTAAAGATTTACATTATAAATACGATTATTTGGTCTTAGCCACTGGGTCTGCACCTTTTGTCCCAAATATTAACGGTATAGAAAAGAAAGGAGTCTTTGTTTATAGAACTATAGAAGATTTAGAAGATATGCTAGCTTATGCAGACATCTTGAAATCTAAAAATTCTGAGACAACAAAAGCTGCTGTACTAGGAGGAGGTCTTTTAGGTTTAGAAGCTGCTAAAGCAGTAATGGACATGGGATTTGAACCTCATGTTATAGAGTTTGCCCCCAAACTAATGCCTAGACAATTAGATACACGTGCAAGTAAGGTTTTACAAGAAAAAATAGAATCGATAGGTATACATGTTCACTTATCTAAAGCAACAAATAAAATTCTGGGTGATGATGCTATCACTGGGATGGAATTTGGTGAGTATGATAAAATAGATGTCGATATGTTAGTTATTTCGGCAGGTATTAGACCAAGAGATGAATTAGCTAAAACCTGTGACCTGGAAATGGGAGTAAGAGGCGGTATTGTAGTGAATGACAAAATGCAAACATCCGATCCAGAAATTTATGCTATTGGAGAAGTTGCTTTATATAATCAAATGATTTACGGTTTAGTAGCTCCAGGTTACGATATGGCAGAAGTTGCTGTGAATCAAATTTTAGGTAATTCTGAAGTTTTGATGGAAAGTGATATTGATATGTCTACAAAACTAAAATTAATAGGCGTCGATGTGGCGAGTTATGGAGAACCTTTTATGCCAGTAGAAAAGGGGTACTCAATAATTTATGAAAACAAAACAAAAAATTTATATAAGCGAATTAATATTAGTCACGATGGAAAAAAACTGTTGGGAGGTATTCTAGTAGGTGATGCTAGTGATTATAATATGTTTCATCAAATTTATTTAAACGGGTTGCCAATTCCTGAAGATGCAGAAGAATTAATTATTGGAAGTAGAGGAGAAGGTGGTTCTTCTTTCGGAAGCGTTATGGACATTCCAGATGCCGCGCAAGTTTGTTCCTGTGAGAGTATTACCAAAGGAGATATTTGTTACTCTATTACAGAAGGCGGTTGTAATAATTTAGGAGATGTAATTTCTAAAACAAAAGCAACAACAGGTTGTGGAGGTTGTAAACCAATGGTAGTCGATTTAGTTAATGAATCCCTTAAATCGCTAGGAAAAGAAGTTAAAGAAACCATTTGTGAACATTTTGATTTTAACAGACAAGAACTTTACGATTTAATAAAAATAAATAAAGTAAAAGATTATCAAGAGACTTTAAATTTATTTGGAGAAGGTCATGGCTGTGAGACTTGTAAACCATTAGTGGCTTCTATATTTGCTAGTATTAATATGGAAACGCCTAATCGTCAAGTTGGTATTCAAGATACAAACGACAGGTTTTTGGCAAATATTCAACGAAACGGAACATATTCTGTGGTGCCAAGAATAGCAGGTGGAGAAATTACGCCAGATAAGTTAATTGTTATAGGGCAGGTAGCTAAGAAATATGATTTATATACAAAAGTAACAGGAGGACAGCGTATCGATTTATTTGGTGCACAATTACATGAATTACCACTTATATGGAAAGAGCTTATAGACGCGGGTTTTGAAAGTGGACATGCCTATGGTAAATCACTTCGTACCGTTAAAAGCTGTGTAGGATCTACGTGGTGTCGTTACGGTATGCATGAAAGTGTTACTTATGCTATAGAAATTGAAAATCGTTATAGAGGCTTACGTTCACCACACAAATTAAAAGGCGGAGTATCAGGATGTATTCGTGAATGTGCTGAAGCAAGAGGAAAAGATTTCGGGTTGATTGCTGTAGAAGGTGGTTGGAATTTATACGTATGCGGAAACGGTGGCGCCACACCAAAACATGCCGTATTATTTGCAGAGCAATTAGATGATGCAACAGCTATTAAATACCTGGATAGATTCTTAATGTTCTACATACGTACTGCTGGGCCTTTAGTAAGAACAGCGCCTTGGTTAGATAAACTGGAAGGAGGCATTGAGTATTTAAAGCAAGTCGTTATTGAAGATTCTTTAGGAATTGCTGAGGAATTAGAATTGGAAATGCAAGGTTTGGTAGATAAGTATGAATGTGAGTGGAAACAAGCCATTGAAAACCCAGAAATGATAAAACGTTTTAAACATTTTGTTAATTCTGATGATACAGATGATAACTTGGTGTTTGTGCCAATGCGCGAACAAAAAATGCCAAAGGCGTGGAGTTGAATTAGGAGTTTGAAGTTAGGAGTTTGAAGTGGATACTGATTACTGGTTGCTGAATACTGAAAACTAGTTGCGTTAGGGATTGAAGAGGAAATCCTTTTTTGTGTCTCCTGAACATTATTGAAAATAAACATAATGTTTGAAAGTAGCAGGTGAAGTTTTTCAAAGGGTTAAATACAAAAAAGATTGTAACGGAAAGCCCGACCTTTTGCGATCCTGCAAGGTTTTGTTTTAACCTGGCAGGTATGAGTAAAAGGTAACGCCAAAATAAAATATATTGATTTAAAATTTAAAAATATGCAAGATATACTTAATCAATACGAGACAGTCACTGAAGCCGATGTAAAAGAGTGGTTTAATGTAGGAGTTGTGTCCGATTTTCCTGAAAATAGTGGTGCCTGTATTAAATATAAAACAAAGCAAATAGCGGTTTATAATTTTACAAGAACATCGAAATGGTACGCTACACAAAATTTATGTCCACATAAAATGGAAATGGTGCTATCATTAGGTATGATAGGGGATAAAGATGATATTCCTAAAGTAGCTTGTCCGATGCATAAAAAGAATTTTTCTTTAAAAGATGGCTCCAATCTTGCAGGAGAAGATTTAAAAATAGCAACCTATCCTGTTAAAATTGAAGACGGAAATGTGTATATTGGCTTTTCTGATTAATATTTAAAAAAATGAAGCCCACAAGATTTGAAACGAGTATAGCACTAATTGATAAAAAAAACGCTGAAGACATAAATACATATCACGTTTCTGGTATAGATTACCCCAAGGAATTATTGTATTCGCAGCGCATGTCTCGAAAATTACTTCAGTTTAATCCAAATGCTTCAAGAGCCCTTCAAATAGCAGCGCGTGCACAACATATTTGTCGTTGGAAAATAGCGAGAGACGAATATCCTATGGATAGAGTAGGCTATTTAAAATGGCGTGAAACACTTAAAAAAATGCATGCAGAGCTAACTGCCGAGATTCTAAACCAAGTAGGGTACGACAAGGTGTTTATAGATAGAGTTTCTTTGTTGATAAACAAAAAGTTAATCAAAAAGAATGAAGAATCTCAAGCCTTAGAAGATATTATTTGTTTGGTCTTTTTAGATTATTATTTCGAAGAGTTTGCTGCAAAGCACGATGATAAAAAAATTATAGACATTCTTAAAAAAACCTGGGTGAAAATGTCAGATAAAGGACATGAAGCTGCCCTACAAATTAAGTTTTCAGACAAAAGTTTGGCCTTAATAAAGCAGGCGATTGATTAATACCTTATAGTATGACTAAAAACGGTAATTCTTTAGATCAACGTACGTTTGATAAACTAAGCCGTTTGTACATTATTGCATTAAGTACGGTAGCACTTTCAGTTATTATTAGTCAAATTCTTATTAGAAAGCATTTAAATGCTCAACAAAGTGATTCTACAGTAATTAATATTGCTGGGAGACAGCGTATGTTGAGTCAGAAATTGACAAAAGAAGCGTTTTTACTTTCTATAATAAGCAATCAGGAAAAGAGAGTTAAATTAAAAAAGGAGTTTAAACAGACACTACAGCTTTGGGAGTCGTCTCATTATGCGCTTCAAAAAGGAAACGATAGTCTTGGATTACCAGGAAATAATAGTGCAGTGATTGTAAGTATGTTTAAAGATATCAATCCGTCTTTTAACGCCATAAGGGAAGTCTCTTCTTTAATCACAAAAAGCATTGAAAATAATCCATTAACTTCAAATTTAGAGTTTGAAGATGAATTAAAGATTATTCAGAAAAACGAACAGATATTTTTACTGAAAATGGATCAAATTGTAAATCAATTTGATTTAGAGGCAGAAGAGAAAGTTGCCTGGTTACGTAATTTAGAAATGGTCTTAATGGCAATAACCTTATTGCTTTTATTAGCAGAATTACTCTTTATATTCTGGCCAGCTGCTAAAACCGTAAAAAATAATCTTTCCGAATTATTAGAAGCAGAGAAGAAAGCTAAAAAAATGGCTTTTGATGCAGATGTTTTAAGTCAAGCAAAGGAAAAATCGGTAAAAGAATTAAGAGCGTTGAGTCGTGCTATGGATGAGACTTTGCTGTTTGCTCGTATTTCTCCTGATGGCATTGTGACACATATGGGTAATAAGTTTTCTCGTTTGTTTAAATTTAGTAATTTTAATACCAATGTGCTTTTTTCTGAAGTATTATCTATTCATGAAAACGAACAAGTAATCATAGATGATATTGTTTCTAAACATAAAAAAACAGGTTGGCAAGGTGAAGTTAAAGCCACTACCAAAAATAATATTGAAGTGTGGTTAGAAATGTCTATCATTCCTTTTAGTCCTACCGATGATAAATCGGAATTACTAATTATAGCATCAGAAATCACTTCAAAAAAAGCGGGGCAAATAGAAATCGAGAGATTAACTAAAGCCAGCTTTGAGGAGAAGATGAGTCAGCAAAAAACCATTTCCAGTAAGATTATAGAAAATCAGGAAAAAGAGCAAAATCGTATTGCTAAAGATGTTCATGACGGTATCGGGCAAATGCTTACGGGGCTAAAGTATAACCTAGAAAGTATTGATATTAGCGATATGGATAAAACGGCTATAAAAATTGAGCACTTAAAAGAACTGACTTCTAAAATTATAAAAGGAGTAAGAACCGCTACATTTAATTTAACACCTCCAGAATTAGCAGATTATGGTATTGTACCGGCAATAACTAAGCTAACACAGGAGTTATCCAAGCTTACTGGGAAGCATATTGTACTTTATAATAAAACAGATTTTGCAGAAAGACTAGATTCATTATCAGAGATTAACATCTATAGGATTGTACAGGAAGCGATAAATAATGCTATAAAGTATGCCGATTCTACACATATCGCAGTATCATTGTCGCATAGTAAAGAAATACTTAGTATTGTTGTTGATGACGATGGTAAAGGTTTTAACCCTGATAAAGTTAAAAATATAAAAAATGGAGAAGGCGGTATGGGCATGACTTTTATGAAAGAGCGAATTAAGTATATTAATGGTCGATTATTTCTTAATTCAGAAATAGGCAAAGGCACAAGAGTTACCTTGAATATTCCGTTAGTATAGTTAAAGATTGTGTTTGATAGTCATCATGTCGACACCAGTAGATATCACACAACACTTATGATAAAAATAATGATCCTCTTTATGTGATTTCTCACTTCGTTCGAAATGACTCGGAATGTAGAATTAAGTTTCATAGTCATGTCGACGATAGGAGACATCACACATCATTTTATAATGCCAAGCTTTTGTGATTTCTCACATTCGTTCGAAATGACTAAGTGCATTAAATATGCTTGATAGGTCATGTCGACATAAAGAGACATCACATAGTATTTTTAATAATTAAGAATGTTAAAAATATCATATTCAAGCAATTAAAATATTTGATTATTCAAGTTTTCCCATTTAGGATTAAAATCAGATACTAACTTATTTTTCTTTTCTCGTCTCCATTTTTTCAATTCCTTTTCTCTGGCAATGCCAAGTTTTGGGTAATCAAAAGTTTCATAATAAACAAGATAAATACAACCATACTTACCAGTAAAGGACTTTTTAGCATTTTGACTATCAAAATAATGTTGAGACAATCTGTTTTGAATATTATTGGTAAATCCGATATATAAAGTCGTTCGATATTTATTAGTTGTTATGTAAACGAAGTATTTGTGTAACATGAATTAAATTTAAGCTAAAAGTAGGATTTGTCATATGTTTTCGATTTGGAATATTAAGAAGTACCTCATAGTCATGTCGACAGTAGGAGACATCACATAGTATTATAAACAAAAAAGTGATCACCTTTATGCGATTTCTCACTTCGTTCGAAATGATTCGGAATGTAGAATTAAGTTTCATAGTCATGTCGACGATAGGAGACATCACACATCATTTTATAATACCAATCTTTATGTGATTTCTCACATTCGTTCGAAATGACTCAGAACATAGAATGATCTTTTTAGTTAATTCATAAACAAATCTCAATTTAGACAATCATAATAATAAATCTTGAGCTATGATGCCCTACATTTTCTCTATAATCCACATCAAAATACGTAGTTTTACTTAAAATTCTTATTTTTGTACTTATAATTCAAGTTTATAGATATGATTAACATCGTTTTAGCAGATGATCACGAGTTAGTAAGAGATGGTATTAAAGCACTTTTAGAAGATCAACAAGGCATAGAGGTTATAGATGAAGCTGCAGATGGTCGAGAAGCTTTAGAGGTTTTAGAACGCACCAATCCGGATTTGCTAATTGTAGACATAAGAATGCCTGAACTTAATGGTATTGAAGTCGTAACAGAAGTAACAAAGACATATAAGAATGTAAAAACTTTGGTGCTTTCTATGCATGACTCCGAAGAATATGTTGTTAAAGCGATTCAGGCTGGAGCAGATGGCTATTTACTAAAAGGAGCAAGCAAAGATGAATTCTTAAAGGCTATAACTAAAGTAGCTTCAGGCGGTAAATATTTTACAGGAGATGTATCGGCTATCATTATGAATAATTTTGTAAACGGAAATGTAACAAGTACTTCAAAGAAAGATCCAGTTGCAGACCCATTTCATCTTACCAAAAGAGAAAAACAAATACTTAGTTTGGTTTTACAACTTAAAAATAATAAAGTGATTGCTGAAGAACTTCAGATAAGCAAGCGAACAGCCGAAGTACACCGTTTTAATCTCATGAAAAAATTAGATGTAAAAAACATTATGGAACTAAACAATAAAGCTAAGGAGTATCAGTTGGTTTAAAGTATTTAAAATTCGTTACAAAAACCGTAAAAAGTGGTACCAAAGCAGTGTGTCATGTCGTTTTGGAGATAAAAGCCTTGATGGGATTAACAAGCTCCTAAATTTGAGAACAAACAAATCAAAGCACCTTGTTTTTTATAGCCTTGTGCAACGATTATCATTGTTAATCTTTGTTATTTTCCGCTCGTAAATGTTTGCAAGAATATATCCTTCATTATTACAAAAGGCAGTTTGTCTTCTTGAGAATTGTATGCACCTCCCGTAAAAATAGCAACCATATCTAATTCGGGAAGAACCATAATGTATTGTCCTCCGTTTCCTGTTGCTGTTTTAGAAACAAAGATTTTTCCGTTTGCTTTAAACGGAATGTTCCACCATAAATAACCGTAATCAATTCCAGTAATTTTTGTTTTTGAAGTAGTTGATTCCTCAATCCATTTTTCGGGTACAACTTGTTTTCCATTCCACTTTCCCTTATTGAGAATTAGTTGTCCAATTTTTGCCATATCTCGAGAAGTCATATATAACCTTTTTCCAGAAGGAATAATTTCTTTCTTGGAGGTATGACCCCAATTTACATTGCTTATACCTAACGGGTTGAATAAATATTTTTCGGCAAATTTGTCGATTGTTATTCCCGAAGTTTGACTAATAATTTCAGTAGCTAAAATTTGTCCCATAGTACAATAATTTGAAACTGTACCAGCCTTATTGACCATTGGTAAATTTAAAAAATATTGTAACCAATCATTTTTTTTATATATTTTGTCTTCTTGTCCTTTTGATTTTTTATCCCAATCATTGCAGTCCAATCCAGTTGACATTGTTAATAGATGTTTGATTGTAATTTCTTTTTTTCTTTCATCCAGATTTTTGGTCGGAACAAGGCTATTGAGGTATTTTGATATTGGGTCGTTTACAGTTTCAACAAACCCCTTATCGACTGCAATTCCCATTAAGATAGATGTTATGCTTTTAGTTGCAGAACGAAGGTCGTGTTGATTGTTTACTGAATGTTCACCAAAGTATTCTTCAATGATAATTTGGTCATTTTTCACTAGTAAAACACTATGAATTTTATTCTCTTTTATTTGTAGTTGATTGAATAATTTAATGATAAGTGTTGAATCAATGTTTTGAGATTGCAAATCATTTGTTTTCCATCCGTCTTCAAGTTTTTTAGGCTTGGAATAGATGTATGTATTTTGAGCAGAGCAAAATGAACTTACTAATAAGATAAAAATTGTAAAGATTGCTGGGTTTTTCATAATGTAGGTAACGGCTCGTATAAGAAACGTATGATAACCGATAAGGAACACGTTTCGGATTGGTATTAAGCCAAATATAAATATTTTGCTTTTATATTTAATATTGAAAACGCCAAATTTTATATTTGGTAACCTAACAAAAAATCCTAAGCTATTCGAACTGTCTTACCAGTCCTATGTTTTCTTATACAATTATTAGCTACCGTATTCGTTTTTATTCTATAATTATTACTTCTCCATCTCTTAAAGCCTTAAATAACCATTTGTTATCTATACATCTTTGAATTTCTTTTCCAATTGCTTCTGATTCAAAGTGGTCGGAATCATAATGTGGCATAAATGAATAATTAAAAACTCCTAATCCTTTATAGATTGGTTTATTTATTCCTTTGTATGGAAAATTATTTGGGTCATCAGCAATCTCGATTGATTTTAAAGAGTCGGATAAAACACAAATTCCAGCACTATAACCTCCGTAAAGGAAGTTGTCTCTGTTTTTCAATTTTTCGAAAATTTTATCAAATCCACTTAATTTCATAGCCATTCTTAATACAAATGTATTTCCACCACTTACCCAAATTCCTCCTAAAGAATTAAGTGTGCTGTTTAATTCTTCAGTTTTATGGAAGTATTTTTTTAAATCTAGTGGTACGGCCTTAAATCCAATTTCATTTAATACATCTATTTCTTCTTGTTGATGTTTGTTCGCTCTTTCGAGGTCTACACCAACCCAATCTCTCGAATTATTAATATGACCAATTTTATTGTTTTGAGGAATGAGGCTCTTTAACTCTTTTATTTGATTACCGAATTTATATGATGATAAATAGTATTTCATATTTTGGAAGTAAATACTATCCTGGAAATTCCGCAGGAATTTTTAGGATAAGCGAGTAGAAGCAATTACTTATAGGAGTCATTGTTGTCAACAGTTTTTATTAATTCAATTTATAGTTTTTCATTTAAATCTTGCCTTCCGATAATTGTCATTATTTCAATGATATCATTATTTATTTTATAATATATACTATCGACTCCACACACGCAACGTCTGTATCCTTTTTTTATGTAATCGACAGTTTCAAATGAAAAAGGTCTTTGAACGATAATGTCAAAATATTCGAAAAACGAATCAAAATATTTGTCCGCCTGATTAATTCCGAATTTTTTAATTCCGTAATGATGAATGCGAATCAAGTCGTTTTTGGCCTCATTACTCAATCGATATTTAGCCATTTATTAAAGACTTTGATTGAGCTAAAATTTCGTTTTTACTGTCGTTTGTAAATCCGTTACTTTCAGCTTTCTCTAGTTTAGATCGAATCCAGTCAATTTGAACTTGTTGTTTTCGAGCTTGTCTAATCAAGTCATTTACTAGTTCGCTTTTGCTTGAATATTCTTTGTTATCTACTTGATTTTTAAGCCATTCATCGTTCGGTTTTGTAAATGATATACTTTGTCTTGCCATAGTTTTATTATTTGGTGTAAATATACATCAAATACGAACCAATTCCAAATATACACAAAGGTTTTGTATATGAATAGTTGCGATTTTGTGAGAGTGATTTTCAGTATGAAAATCAGCCGATGAAATCGAAACTATGCTTTTGTTTTTGAGTTCTAAATTAAGCAATTATTTGATACGTTGTTTTACTAAGTTTTTCAGTACGGTTATCACTGATTATTTTCAGATTTATCGTTAGTGTTAATATTATTAACTATTTTAAGAGATTTAGATTCGTAGTTATATTTTGTAGCTATTATATTTTCGTACAGTTTATCAGTTTCAGTTTTGTCCTTAATAAATTCTTGCTTATTATAAGGTTCAATAGGTAATTTTGATAAAAGTTTTTTAATGTAACATATTACAATTGTTTCATCTTTAAAATTATCCACTTCCATTAAAGGATATTCATTCCATTTTATTTTTTCAACGTTTTTACATTCAATTTTTTTTATTGTTTCAAAGCATCTAGTTATTTCACGATTACTTTGAGCATGTGAAACATAATATATATGATCTATAGTTTCATAACCCGAATCTTTAAGTATCTTGGGTAAGTTTTCAGAATATTTCTGTCCAATTTCAGTTAGAGTATCACTATCTCCTTCATATTTTATTGATGCATGTCTTATAAATATTACTTTCATTGGATATTTTTATGTAGTGCAACAATTAAATATAGATAATTGGCCATATCCACATTATAACACCGAATATAGTAAATCTTTTATGTAAGCGTTAATAAGGTGAGTTATATTGAAGCTCTTTTTTAGTAACTCCAAAAAAGTCCCCTTAATTTCTTCCTTTTTTACCAAATCCTCAAAATCCACTTTCAATAATTATCAATCTGATATTTATTCAAAATTACGTATTTGAATATTTTAAAATTACGTATAAATACTTAATTTTGTACGTATAAAAATACTTAATTATGAATACGCCTAAACAAACTAAGTCTACAAATTTAAACTTATTGAATTTTAAAAATGTATCCATACGTACATTTTGGATTACATCAATATCTTTTTTCATGTGTTTCTTTGCATGGTTTGGTATCGTTCCTTTTATGCCGGATGTTGTTAAAGATTTGGGATTAACCCCAGACCAAAAATGGAATTCCATTATTTTAGCAGTTTCAGGAACCGTATTTGCTCGTTTACTTATTGGTAAATTATGTGATAAATACGGGCCGAGAAAATGTTATACCTGGTTGCTAATTTTAGGAGCCATTCCTGTTATTCTGTGTGGATTGGTACAAACACCGCTTCAATTTTTAATATGTAGATTATTTATTGGTTTTATAGGCGCATCGTTTGTTATTACGCAAGTACATACCTCTTTAATGTTTGCACCTAATATTGTTGGTACAGCGAATGCGACATCAGCAGGTTGGGGTAATTTAGGAGGAGGCGCTAACCGTTTGGGAATGCCTTTAATAGCAGCAGCAGTGGTGAGTTTTGGAGTAGCAGATGCTGAAGCCTGGAGATATTCTATGGTTATTGCGGGTATTATTTGTTTTTTAATGGGTATTGTGTATCATTTCTTCACACAAGATACGCCCGAAGGAAATATTAGCGATTTAAGAGCTGCAGGTAAAACTATTGAAACCAAAAAGGATCAAGTTAACTTTTTAACTGTATTGAAGGATTATAGAATTTGGATACTCTTTGTAGTGTATGCTGCTAGTTTTGGTATTGAGCTTACGGTTTACGGTACTATGGATGATTATCTTCAGAATACCTTTCAATTAGAAAGACTTACGGCAGGTAACATTGTTTTGTCATTCGCCTTAATGAACATATTTGCACGTACTTTAGGCGGATTTTTTGGTGACAAATTTGGAAAATTAAAAGGTTTGAGAGGTCGTGTATTATTCTTATCATTTATACTAACACTTCAAGGTATTATGTTGGTTACATTCTCATCAACAACCAGTATTACTATTGGGATTGTGTTTTTAATCCTATTTAGCTTATCGGTTCAAATGGCTGAAGGTGCTACATTTTCGGTGGTACCATTTATAAATAAAAAAGCAATAGGTGCAGTTTCAGGTATTGTAGGTGCAGGTGGAAATGTAGGCGCATTTCTTGCAGCATTATTGCTTAAATCTAAATCTGCCGTAGCAGAAAAAGTAGCCATAGCAGCCAATCAAGGGCTGGGAGAAGATGCTATAAATAGTGCGCAAGCCGCAGCATCATCAGTGGCAGTTTCTCAAGGGTATTTGGTAATTGGTTGTATTGTTGTAATTACAGGAGCAGTTGCTCTAGCAATTAAGTTTTCTCAAGAAGACGAAAAAATAGCAGATACAGAATTGAAACAATCACTAGGAAAATTGGTATCTGTAAATAGCTAATTTATAGTTGCGATTTTTATCATTTTATGAATATCAGTATCAATTTTTATGGTATTCAGAATAATTAAAACACAAGTTGCATCGCGTTATTTTATTTTTTTAATTAGTATTAAAATGTTACGGTAAATGGTTACGAATCAAGTGAAAACTACCTGCTCTTATTGTGGTGTCGGATGTGGTATTGTAGTTAAAAAAGACATTAATAATAAGGTATTTGTCGAAGGAGATAAGGATCATCCGGTTAATAAAGGCATGCTTTGCTCAAAAGGTATGAATTTACACTATGTGGTAAACGATACATCAGATAGGATTTTATATCCTGAAATGCGATGGAGTAGATCACATCCACGCGAGCGAGTAAGTTGGGATGATGCATTAGATAGAGCCAGTAGCGTTTTTAAATCGATTATAAAAAAATATGGGCCCGACAGCGTTGGATTTTATGTATCGGGGCAAAGCCTTACCGAAGAATATTATATTGCCAATAAATTAACAAAAGGATTTTTAGGAACCAATAATATAGATACCAACTCACGTTTGTGTATGAGTTCTGCTGTGGTTGGTTATAAAAAAACATTTGGAGAAGATAGTGTACCTATTTCTTATGAAGATATAGAATTAGCAGATTGTTTTTTGATTACAGGAGCAAATCCTGCGTGGTGTCACCCCATTCTTTTTAGACGAATTGAAAAGCGTAAAGAAGAAAATCCAGACGTTCAGATTATTGTTATTGACCCTCGTAAAACAGACTCCGCTAATTTTGCAGACTTACATCTTCAATTAATTCCGGGAACCGATGTTGTTCTTTATAATGCTATAGGAAGACGTTTATTTGAACGTGGTTTGATTGATGAAAAGTTTATTAAGTATCATACTGAAGGATTAGTCCTTTACAAGGACTTAATCTTTTCAACATCCGTAAAACAAGCGTCAAAACTTTGTGGTGTACCAGAAAAAGATATTAAAAAAGCAGCAGATATTATAGGGCTTTCTAAAGGTTTTATAAGTATGTGGGCCATGGGTCTCAATCAAAGTGTCGTGGGAACCGATAAAAATGTATCACTATTAAACTTATCGTTAATAACGGGTCAGATAGGCAAACCTGGTTCTGGACCGTTTTCACTTACGGGACAACCCAATGCTATGGGCGGACGTGAAGTAGGAGGTATGGCTAATTTATTAGCAGTTCATAAAGATTTAATGAACGAAGAGCACAGACGAGAAGTGGCTCAGTTTTGGGGCGTTGATAAAATATCTGATAAGCCTGGTTACACAGCTACAGAGATGTTTGAAGCGTTGGAAAGTGGTAAACTAAAAGCCGTTTGGATTGCTTGTACCAATCCTTTAGTAAGTTTGCCCAACATACACCAAATTGAGAGGGCCATGAAAAAAGCTAAGTTTGTGGTTGTTCAGGATATTTCACATAAATCTGATACCGTAGACTATGCCGATTTAGTATTACCCGCTGCAGGATGGTTGGAGAAGGAGGGAACGATGACGAATTCCGAAAGACGTATCTCATATTTACCAAAAGAAATAGATTCTCCCGGAGAAGCAAGACCAGATGTCGAAATTTTTTGTGATTTTGCTCAGCGAATGGGGTTCAGAGGCTTTAATTATAGTAATACTAGCGAAATTTACGATGAGTATGCATCAATGACCAAAGGAACAAATATTGATGTATCGTTTTTAAACTATGATAGATTAAAAAACGAAGGTACTTTTCAGTGGCCAGTCCCAGAGTATAGACATCAAGGTACACCTAGGCTTTTTGAAGATAAAAAGTTTTATACCTCTTCACAAAAGGCTCAATTTAATTTACCGAGTACTATTAAAAATACGTCGGTTCAACCTAGTGAGGACTTCCCTTTAATTTTAACTACTGGGCGTGTTAGGGACCAATGGCACACGATGACCAAAACAGGGAAAGTGTCCAGATTAAAAACACATTACCCAACTCCCGTTTTAGAAATTAATCCGGTCGATGCCTATTTATGCAAATTAAAAGATGGGGGTATTGCAGAAATTAAAAGTGAAAATGGAGTTGTTAGGGTACGTGCTAAAATAACCGATACCATTAAAAAAGGTGTTGTGTTTTTACCAATGCATTGGGGAAAACGGCTTCAAAGTGATTTAAATAGAACCAATAATTTAACAAATACATATGTAGATCCCGTATCGAAAGAACCAGATTTTAAGTTTACTTGTGTGTCAGTTTCAAAATATAAAAAACCGGTTGAAAAAATTATCATTGCAGGAGCTGGTGCTGCGGCGTTCAGATTTGTACAAAATTATCGTGAATCTAATGAAGTTGATGAAATTCATGTATTTTCAAAAGAACCTAACTTATTTTATAACAGGGTGTTATTGCCTGAGTATGTAACCGAAGAATTAACATGGGAACAACTCCTTAAAATTAAAAAACTAGAGCTAAATAAGCTGAATATTCAGGTACATCCAGAAACTTATATTACAAACATAGATAAAGAAAATAAGGTTGTAACAGACAGTCATAACAACAAACATACGTTTGATAAATTGATTTTAGCAACGGGTAGTCGCGCCTTTATTCCGAAAGATGTTCAAATAGATTTGCCAGGGCGTTTTACGATGCGTAATAAAATGGATGCAGATAAGTTTAAAGATTATTTAGATGCTACAAATTTAGCTCCAGAAGAACAACATGTTGTTATTGTGGGAGGCGGGCTGCTAGGTTTAGAGTTAGCAGCAGCGATGAAACATAAGAATGTAAAAATTACTATCGTTCAGCGTGCTTCTCGTTTAATGGAACGACAATTAGACAAGGTATCCAGTAAGCTATTGGCATTAGATGTTCAGGAACGTGGCATCCAGATTTATTTTGATAATGAAGTAAGCACCGTATTTGATGATGAAGATACAGGCGAATTAAATATTACCTTAAAAAGTGGAAAACTCATTACAGCCAATGCCATAGTTTATGCTATAGGTACGATTCCTAACGTTGAAATAGCCAGAGAAAATGGTATAGATTGTAGTAGAGGAGTAAAAGTAAATCAGCATTTACAGTCCTCACATCCCGACATATTTGCTATAGGAGAAATCGCAGAGTTTAACAATCAGTTATTCGGAATTACATCGGCAGCAGAAGAGCAAGCTGCTATATTGGCAAATTTCATTGCGGGAGATATTAGCTGTTCTTATAATGGTTCGGTATTAATGAATATTCTGAAGTTTAATGATTTAAACCTTTGTAGTATTGGAGACATTATTGTTCCTGATAATGATGATAGTTACGAAGAAATCATATTCACCGATATTAAAAAACGCTATTACAAAAAGTGTATTGTTAAAGATGATTTACTTATCGGAGCTGTGTTAATGGGCGATAAAAATGAATTTGCCGAGTTTAAAACTATGATTGAAAGTAAAATTGAAATGGCCGATAAACGAAATACACTACTCCGTGGTTCGTCAAATGATACACCAGTATTAGGAAAACTAGTATGTTCTTGTAGTCAGGTTGGTGAAGGTAACATTGAAGAAGCCATAGCAAAAGGATGTACTAATTTTACGGAATTATGTAATAAAACTGGTGCAGGTCTAGGCTGTGGAAGTTGCAAAACCGAAGTTAGAGAGATCCTTCATAACTCTAAAGTATTAGCATGATGAAAGAGCCATATAGATTAAGAATTAATGGAGGCGTCGTATCTCCTGGCGAGCTAAAATATATTTGTGAAGCTGCAGAAGGTTTGGGTTTAGATGCTATTTCTTTCGGTTCTCGTCAAGATATTATTTTTCCTGAAGAAATAGATGAAAGTAAGTTTGATGAATTTGATAAAATTCAATTCATCAAACCAAAAAGAGATGGTATAGAAAATATTGTCTCATCCTACGTGTCTGCAGATATATTACCAAGTACATCATGGCTCACAAGTGATCGGTATTTGTATGTTATAGAACAGTTTAAACATAGATTAAGTTTAAGAGTCAATGTTACCGATCCAAAACAACGTTTAGTGCCATTATATACAGGGAATGTGAATTTTATAGCTTCAGAGCACGAAGATTATTGGTACTTGTATGTAAGACTTCCAGGTTGGGGGAAAACACAAATGTATCCTGCACTCATCTACAGTTGGGATATGGATAAGATTGAACTAGCCATTGAAAATATTTTACAAGAGGAACCAGAAACTATTGAAACACTTTTTGAATTAGTAAGCGATGCAGTAGATACTAATAATAGAACCGTAGATAAACCTTTAGAAGTACCTTTTTATCCATTTCCGTATTACGAAGGGATGAATCGTATTGGTACAGACAGTTATTGGCTGGGATTATATTGGAGAAATAATAGATATGACTTAGCTTTTTTAAAAGCCATGTGCGATTTATGTTCTGAAAATAAAATTGGGAAAATTTCAATTACGCCTTGGAAATCTTTTATTGTTAAAGGAATTCCATCAAAGTCCAAACTACAATGGGAAAAGCTTTTAGGTAAATTTGGTATCAATGTACGCCATTCCATGTTAGAGATGAATTGGCATGTCCCAGTCAATAATAAAGATGCTTTAAGTTTAAAAAAATACCTTGTTACTAATTTTGATCAAAACGATATTAGTACATATGGATTAACCTTTGGTATTACAAGCCATGAGAGTGACACTTATAATTTCACGTCTATTGTTATTGAGAAAAATAAACAACCAGAGGCTATTGGAGATTTTAAAATTAGAGATACTTACAATTTGTTATATGCAAAGAAATTCGATCCGAATACACGCGAATATATCATGCATGTTCAAGATGTCGATAAGGTAGAATTACCAGGGCTTTTAATGGAATTAAGTCAGTTGTATTTTGAACAGCTAGGAACAGAGCATGAAGAAGAGAAAACTGTTGAAATTGCTTTAGAGAAGTTTGAAGAAGAAATATATCAATGCAAAGATTGTCTAACTGTTTATAATAAGGCTTATGGAGATATTACTCAAAATATAGCTAAAAATACAAACTTTGACAGTCTTCCGAATACTTATGAATGTTCCCTTTGTGAAGCACCGAAGAGTCATTTTGAAAAGAAAGTGTTGGTAAAGTAAAAGACAGAGTTTAGAGAAACTTTATATTCTGGGTTTATCCATTCCTCTATCGTACATCACAATACTTCCAGTAACAGATACATTCAAACTCAATGCTGTTAATCATATATGATTAGCAACTATAACTTATATGATGACAAGACATAAGCCATTTTTCATGAGGTTTCTTTAGTTCTGTTGGCTAGTGATCCTTGCTGGTCATTTTTATCTTCAGCTACAATTTTAAAGCCATATTATTTATTTGTATTAGTTTATATTTTTTATCTGCAAGAATTTTTTGTAAGTTTATTTTTATTAAAAATACATCTAATCGAATAAATTTGATTTTAATAGATGTTAATCGTTATATTCGTAGTACTAACCTACATAAGAATAATTATGAAACAGTTTTGCTTTGTGATGAAACGACAATACTTTTTATCGTTTTTATTTATTCAATTTTCTTTAATATTTGTATATTCTCAATCAGTTACTGTGAGTGATAATACCCCTGGTGAAAGCCCAACTTATACTTTTACCTATGTCACAACTGAAGCCATTGGAGTAGGAAGTAAAACATCAAATATATTCTATATGACACTGCCAGATGGATTTCCATCAATTGCTAACATTATAGACTATCCAACTTTATTAGATTCTAACATTGTATTAAAGGTAAATGGAAATGAAAAGGTTATTGATGCGACTACCCTTGGACCAATAGGAGGATCATGGCCTAATGGAATTCAAATGTCCACTTTAGCTGGATCTCCAGGGTTAACAATACCAGCAGGAGCAACCATTGAAATTATAGTTACAGGTATCATTATAAACCCTTCAGTAGGAGATTACACAATTACTTGGAGGACGGCTGAGTCAAATGGAACTGCAACAGAATGGTATTCAGCTGTTGTGAAATCTGATGTTTTACCTGCAAATATGTATGCTGAATCGGATTTAAAAGTTGAATTAAATCATAATCCGTCCAAGGGAATAGCAAATATTAGTACCTCTAACACTTCCAAAATTGAAAGCACTAACTTATATGGAAAACGTATTTTAGAAAAAGAAATCGATAATGATGTTTCTCAATTAGTTTTGTCTGATTTTAAAATTGCTACTTATATATTGCAAGTAGAGGGAAGTCAGAATAGTATAGCTTATAAAAAATTAGTTAGAAAATAGTGAAAAAGAAGAATTCCAAAAATTAAATCTAAAGAGGCTGTCTGAAAAGTGGTTAATCTTGTCATTCAGAGCAACGCGAAGAATCTTATTTCATTCATAATCAGAGTCATATATTTTAAAGAGATTCTTCATTCCATTCAGAATGACACTTTTTAGACAGCCTCTTTTTATTATGAAATTTTGTTGCGAACTTTTAAGTAATAATAATTTAAGACGCTTCATATATTTAAAAACCATTCGTCGACACTTAATTCCCATTGAACGACACTTAAATTCAGTTTAACGAATCAGTATATTAGCTACATCTTATTGCATTATTTTTACATGTACTTAAATTAATACGATGAAAAATAATTTAAAAATTCTACTTATAGAAGACGACATGATTGAAGTTATGAAACTTAATAGAGTTATTTCCTCCCTAGGCCTTAAGCATAATATCATAGAAGCTCATAATGGAGAAGAAGCTTTAAAAATTTTAGAAAAAAAATACGAATTACCTCACATAATTTTATTAGATTTAAACATGCCAAAAATTAATGGTTTAGAATTTTTGGCCATTTTAAAAAAAGATGAAAGGTTAAGACATATTCCTGCTATTATATTAACAACTTCTAATAACCAAAAAGATTTGTTAGAATGTTATAAGTTAGGCATAGCTGGTTATGTTTTAAAACCTTTAAAATATGAAGATTACGTTACTAAAATAGAAAACTTACTGGCATATTGGAGTATTAATGAATTAATAGAAATTAAGTAAAACTATATCGTAACAAATTTCAGAAATGCGTTCGCAAAAAAATGTTCAAAATTTTTAATGAAGAGCATTATAGTTTTTATGAGTTCTAAATTTTTAACTAACTAACTAATTGTTTTAATTATAAAATTTAATGTATGAAAGGCATTGTGTTTACAGAGTTTTTAGATCTTGTTGAGGCAAAATTTGGATTAGAGATGGTCGATACCATCATATCCCAATCTGAATTAGAGTCCGAAGGTATTTATACAGCAGTAGGAACCTATAAATTCTCAGAAATGCTTCAATTACTTCAACATTTAAGCACCAATACTAATATTGAAATAGACGATTTGTTATTAGTTTATGCAGAACATTTTTTTGATGTTTTAAAACAAAGTTATCCTGGACTTTTAGCAACTTATAAAGATCCAATAGATATGTTGGCATCTATTGAAAATCATATTCATGTAGAGGTTAGGAAAATTTATCCAGATGCGGAATTACCAACTTTTGAAGTTCTTGACAAAACAGATAATTCACTTGTGATGGTATATAAATCAAGCAGAGCGATGCACCATTTTGGGTTGGGATTAATGAATAAAACATTCGAACACTTTGATTCTACTGCTACCATCGAATTAGAAAAAATGAAAGAAGATGGAACTGAGGTTAAGTTTATAATCAACAGAAATTAATGAGTCAAGATCAAATTGACATGTTAAAACGTGCACTCGCACGCGAAAAAGCTGCCAGAAAACAGGCAGAAAAAATCCTTGAAGATAAAGCAGCCGAATTATACGAAGCTAAACAAAAATTAGAAAAATCTTATTTGGAGTTAGAAGCGCTACTTGATAAAACAGATTCTCAGTTACAAGGTGTTTTTGAAAATATTGTGGATGCTTATGTTATTATAGATCTTCAAGGGGATATTCTTAAAATGAACGAAGCAGCTGTAGATATGCTGGGGTTCGATGATGCCAAGGAAAATTTCAACCTTATGAAACTCGCAGCTCCTAAAGAAACTAAGCGTGTTGCAGATTCATTTAGGTCTTTATTGGAAAAGGGTTCAATTACAGATTTTTTTCTAAATATTATTACAAGGAAAAATGAATCTAAATTGGTTCATGTAAATGCTAGTGTTATTTATGATAAAGGGATTCCTGTAGCTGCACAAGGTATTGTTAGAGATATTACCATAGCAAAACAAAATGAAGAGCAATTAATCGAATCTGAAAATAGATTATCAACGCTCATTCTCAATTTGGATAGTGGTGTTCTACTTGAAGATGAAAACAGGAAAATAGTGCTAACAAACAAGAAGTTTTGTGAGTTGTTTGGTATTCCTATATCTCCAGAACTAATGGTAGGGCAAGATTGTTCAAATGCAGCAGAGCAAAGCAAAACCCTATTTGTAGATGCAGAAAAATTTATATCAAAAATCAATGAAACTCTAAAGAACAGAAAGACTGTTTTAGGAGATGAACTTAAAATGCTAGATGGGAAAATTTTGGAGCGCGATTATATTCCTATTTTTAAAAATAATATATATAAAGGGCATTTATGGAGTTATAGAGATGTTACTTTAAAACGAAATTATCATCAGAGCTTAGAAGCACAAAGACAAAAATATAGCAACATTATTGCTAATATGAATTTAGGTTTGGTTGAAGCTGATAATGATGGTAAAATACTTATGATAAATCAGAGTTTTTCTGAAATGTCTGGATACTCAGAAGAAGAACTCATAGGAAAAACCGGTAAAGAACTATTTTTAACTGAAGAAAACGCTGAAGTTATAGAAACTAAAGACGTAAAGCGCCATAAAGGAGAGTCACACTCGTACGAAATAAAGGTTAAAAATAAATCAAATGAAGATAGACATTGGTTAATAAGTGGCGCTCCCAATTATAATTTAAATGGGGAATTAGTAGGGGCTATAGGTGTCCATTTAGATATCACTGAGATAAAAAAATTAGAACTCCAAAAAGAAAAATTGTTAGTAAAGCTGGAAAAAAGCAATGATGAGTTACAAGAATATGCACACATAGTGTCCCATGATTTAAAGTCACCGTTACGAGGTATAGACGCTTTGGTGAATTGGATAAAAGAAGATAACAAAGGTAAATTAGATGCAGTGAGTATTCAGAACTTCGAACTCATAGAAACGACATTAGAAAAGATGGAACAGCTTATTTCTGATATTTTATTGTATTCCAGTATAGGTTCTGAGGCTCCCGAAAAAGAACCTGTAGATTTAAATGACGTAGTTAGTGAACTAAAAACAATACTGTTTGTGCCAGAACACATTTCTATAAATGTACTTAACAAATTACCAATAGTAAAAGGTGATAAAACGAAGCTTAAGCAACTATTTCAAAACTTAATAAGTAATGGTGTCAAGTTTAATGATAAAGAACGAGGTATTATTGAAATAGATGTATTAGAACAAAAATCGTTTTATCAATTTTCAATAAAAGATAATGGGGTTGGTATTGAAAAGGAATATCATGACAAGATTTTTAAAATATTCCATTCCCTTAATACGAGTAAAGAGTCAACAGGTATAGGGCTTTCTATTGTCAAAAAAATTATTGACTTATATAAAGGTGAAATCTGGATTGATTCTGAAGCAGGGAATGGTACGACGTTTTATTTTACACTTAAAAAATAATGAATGAACAGCCTAATTTATCTTATATAAATACGCTTTCAGGCGGAAATGAGGCTTTTAAAGCCAAGTTGATAACTATTATTAAAAGTGAGTTTCCGGGCGAAAAAGATATTTACATGAAAAACATTGAAGCTAAAAACTTTAAAGAATCAGCAGAAAATGTACACAAAATTAAACATAAAATTAGTATTTTAGGGCTTGATAAAAGTTATAAGGCTGCTGACGATTTTGAGAATAATTTGAAAGAAGGCAGTATGGTAGGTAAACAAGATTTCGATACTATTTTAAAGCTTATAACAGACTTTTTAAAGACACTATAGACGCTTTTTATGAATTGTATTATTATTGATGACGAAGCTACTGCTAGAGCTATTATCTCTCAGCTTTGTATAAGTATCCCAAGGTTAAACATTCTTGAAGAATTTCCCAATGCGATTCAAGCGATTAAATATTTAAATCAGAATGATGTAGATCTTATCTTTTTAGATATACACATGCCAGATTTTACGGGATTTGATTTTATTCAAACTTTAAAGAATCCACCTAGAATAATTCTAACAACTTCAGACACTAATTTTGCAATCGAAGCTTTTGAATACGATTGTATTGTAGATTATTTGGTAAAACCCATAGCTTTGCCACGTTTTGAAAAAGCGATTCAAAAAGCAGAGACTATCAATTCGGACACTGTAAAAAGTAAAGAGCCAGCCGATGCTGTAGAAACGGCTTCAGGTAATGATTTATACATAAATATAGACAGACGCCTAATAAAACTAGATATTCCTAGTATCTATCTCATAGAGGCTAAAGGAGATTATATCAATGTGAAAACAGAAGATAAAAATTACACAGTGCATTCTACTTTAAAAAAAATTGAAGAAAAATTACCAGATTCATTATTCCTTAAAGTGCATCGTTCGTACATCATTAATATTAAAAAAATCATAGATATTGAAGATAATAGTGTACTGATTAAAAAAGATGTGATTCCTGTAAGCCGTTCTAATAGACCAGAATTGATGAAACGGTTAAATTTGTTGTAAATTTTAAAACCATACGTAGTCATTTCGGCAGAGCGAAGAATGAGCGACGAGAAATCGCATCGAGTAATTAAGATATCAATAATCAAGTATTATGAGATGTCTCACTGCGTTCGACATGAACTTAGTAGAATTTAGTTTAGTACAATGAGATTCTTCGCTTTGCTCTGAATGACAGGCAAATATTAATTTATTTTGTGTAACTTAAAAAATCACTCTGTCATTCAGAAGGCTATCGAAAACAAAATATATTTTGTTTGAAGATATAAGCGAAGCTTACGACTGAAGAATCTAAAAACAATAAGAACTATTGACTTCTAATGGATATAAGAAGTATTGAGATTCTTTGCTTTGCTCTGAATGACAAGCAAAATTAATCTCTATTACGATCTAATCTGAAGAAGATTAGTTGAATAATCAGCAATAAAACCATGGCAATAATCTGCATATAAACAACTTGCTCTAAACTACTGTGATAAAAGATTACTAATATCATTTGAAGCATTCCAAACACACCAGATATAATCACTGGTACATATTTATCTAGAGATAAATAGTAATACGCAAATATGTTAGAAATGGCAAACATACTGGTAGCAATAGCATATTTCCATAAAAGTGGTGCCATAGCGATATAACTCTCACCAAATAATAGTTTTATGATGATTTCTGGGAAACTTAAACATGCTACAATAATAGTCACCGAAATAGCCGCTATATACCCTACATATTTAAACAATATGGATGCTGTTTCCTTACCTTCTTTTTTAAGCTGAACCACTGTTGGCAACAACAGCATAACAAACATCCAGGCTATAAAGTATACTATACGACCTATTAAAGCTAAAGAAGCATATAAACCTGCTTCATAAGATTCAAAATAATGTTTTACTAAAAGAATATCACTATTGTTTATTATGATTTGTGTTAACTCATAAAACGCTGTTAATATAAAAAACTGCTTTATTTGTTTCGCTTGTAAAACAGATAGGAATGATTTCGATTTTAGATCGATTGACTTGAATTTAAAAGGTATCAAACCAAATCCGAATGAAATTAAAATACCTATGGCTATAACTACAGAAGATTGTATGTTGAACAAAAAGATCACCCCTAAGGTAACTAGCAAACGGCTTAGCATTTCAAATTGATACGTTATAGATAACGCCTTAAATGCTTTTTTTCCTTGAAAAACACCTCTATTCACACTCATTAAAAAGTATAAGGGAACTCCACAACCAAATATCACAAACATACTGGATGAGGGTGTATTGAACAGTTCTTGCAATTGGCTAGCAAAACCGATAATTAAAGCCCCCATTACAATGCCGACAATTAATGCATTTTTATAAATTTTTGAAATAAAACTTTTAAATAATTGGTTTTCAAAAAGTACTGAGAACTTTGCAGTGACTAACTGAAACGTCATTGCTACAAAAGACAATACCAACAAAAAGGTTATTAATACTGCAGCATCTGCAAACTGTGCTGGCCCTAACAAACGACCAAGAATGAGATTATACAAATAATTCCCGCCATTTACAGCCAGAACACTTATCATAAATAACTGCTCTGGAGAAACTCTTTTCTTTAAATTATTTACTAGAGTAATCATTTTTAAAAATGTTATTTAGATTCGAGGTCTTAAATTGTTCGTTAATTCTTTTATTCTCTTTTCCTAAAACAAAAAGTGTTTTGCTTCTTCTTTTGGCTTTAGCTGCTATAAATTGCATGACATTTAAAGCCTTATCATCCATACGTTTTACCTGATTTAGGCATATAACAACCTCATAATACTTATCCAATAGATTATTAAAATAAGTTGCTACCTGATTGGTATGTGTATTTGTAAAATCACCATGGATTTCAAAAACACCTCTGTTATTTATAATTTCGAAGTTCATAATATTTAGATTTGGGTTTATATGAAGTATTAATTATGCAGCATTGGTAAACATGAAATCATCGTAGACTTCTTTACAACCAGTACCAAGAATATAAAAGGGTCTGTTATAAATTAATGCATTGCTGTAAAGAGCTCTTAAGGCGTTCATACCGCTAGCATCAATTTCTGTGACGTTTTCAATATCAATCGTTAATGTCTCATATACATTTAAAATGGTCTCTAAATGATTTTGAAAATTCAATGCCGTATTAGCGTTAATAGTTCCTTCTACTAAAAATGTTCCGTTTTGTTCTGTAATTTTAAGTGCCATAATTTCTATTTTTTAGTTATTATTCTTTTTAACTTCTGAAACAAAGATGCTATCAAATCTGTAGATTTTAGGGGCAATATCGGTGAGTTGCAGGTTGCTGTAGATGAATGATTAAAATCTATTGTTTACCTTGCATGTATTAAAAATCGCTCATGAAGTTTAAGTCATATTTAGTCTTAGTAGCCCTGTTTATTGGTTCTCTTGGGGTATCTCAAAACATGCAAGAAGGATTCACCTACTTAGAAACTGGCAAATATGAAGTTGCTGAAACGTATTTTAAAACTGTTTTAAAGGATTATCCGAAAAACAAAACAGCAAAATTATGTTATGGACGTGCCGTCGGATTAAATGGGAATTCTAAGGAAGCTGTTTCTATATTTACAGACTTGTTAAAAGACTATCCAAATGATTTTGAAATTAAACTCAATTACGCAGAATCGCTACTATGGAATAAAAACTATCATACGGCTAAAAACTACTATGAAAGTCTTATTAAAGAAAACGATCAAAGTTTCCCAGCACTTTTAGGTTATGCCAACACTTTATCTAATCTAAAGATCTATAATGAGGCTTTAATATATGTCGATAAAGCTTTAGAAATCTCTCCAGGGAATCAAAACGCCTTAACCTCCAAAAAGTACATGTATCTAGGTTATGCTTATAAAAATCAACAGCAACAGAACTATGTAGAAGCAGAACGTCTTTTAAAAGATAATTTATCTCTTTTTAAAAATGATAAAGAAACCTTGATCAACTTAGCCAATCTATATTTAATAACTGAAGCATTTGATAACGCCGAAACCATCTATAATACGATAGGTAACAATGAAACTGATAAAACGATAGCCTTAAACGGACTTGCCTTGGTGCAACACTTAAAAGGCAAAGAAAAAGCCGCTTTAAAAATTAGTAAAGAAGCTCATAACACCTTACCAAATATAAACGATGCTACACTCAAACAGCAAACGCAAGAACGCTATATACAAGCCCTTATTTGGAATAAAAAGTATAAAGAAGCCCAAACTTTAATAGATGAATTGATAAAAACGAAACCTAATGATAATTGGGTTTTAGCCTTACGAGCCACATTGAATATCTATAAAAGTGATTTTAAAAAGAGTGTGATTGATTACAACCGTATTTTAAAAAACGATAAGACCTCTTTTGATGGCAACTTAGGAAAGGCCAATGCACTAAAAGCATCTGGTTTTTATAATGAAGCTTACGAGTCTGCAAACAACACCTTACAGTTTTATGATAAACAAAAAGATGCAACCAATTTTATTAAAGATTTAGATACGCGTTTTACCCCTTTTTTAGAAACTAAAGGGTCTTATACTTTTGATAATGGGGATAATGAAGCTTATGCATTCCAAACGAATCTTGAATTCCCAACATCTACAAAGTTTAAGTGGCTTGCTAATTACGGATATAGAACCACAAGTAATTCTGTAACAAATAATAAAGCGACATCAAATAATTTTTCGTTAGGATTAGCCTATCAGTTATTACCGAACATCACTTTTAAAGGCACAGCTGGTATCACCTTAGCAAAAGCGGATACGGATGATTATACTCAATTATTAACCGATGTGTCTTTTAATATAAAACCCTTTAAATTACAGGTTTTAGATATTGGTTATAAACGAGAGCTTCAAAATTTTAACGCAGATCTATTAGATCGTGAAATTGTTATGAACCACTTTTACGCGAATTATAACTTAAGTACCAACTTTAATTTAGGTTGGTTTACACAATATTATTATACTTCACAAAACGATAATAATACTAGGAATTTGTTGTTTACCTCGTTATACTATAATATACTTAGTAAACCATCGTTAAAAGCAGGTTTAAACTATCAGTATATCACTTTTAAGAACCAAGTTCCAGCTATTTATTTTAGTCCAGAAAAATTTAATGCTACCGAGGTTTTTATAAACCTTATTAAAGATGAAGTCATTACTAAACCTAAGGAATGGTTTTATGAGTTAACGGCTGCTACTGGGTATCAGTTTATTGAAAACAATGAAAAACAAAGTACGTATCGTATTCAAGGAAAGTTAGGTTATAAATTTTGTGACCGTGCTTTATTAAATGTTTATGGGACTAGAAGTAATATTGCTTCTGCTACTGCTGCTGGGTTTACATTTACTGAAATTGGGGTTCGTTTTAAGTGGTATTTGTTTGAGAAGCCTGTTTTTAAGCTTTAAATGTTTAAGAATAATTGTGTGTTTTAAATACTTAATTTAACGTCAGTTCGATATATTATAAATTGATAATCAAATACTTAAAAGGTTTTAAAGAAGAAATCATGTCATTCCGTATCCTATGACTAAACCAAATATATTATGATAATTTTTTTTTATAATTATGATGCATACTTCATAGTGTCAACATAAAAAGTTCCCCTGGCTACTACAGCAAAGGCCTTAGCAAGTAATTTGTTTCTTATAATGTTGAGCGTACTCATTTTGTTTTTCCCTTGTTCTACTCTTCTTTG
>NZ_SRSO01000038.1 GCF_004791695.1 Flavivirga rizhaonensis
ACTAATAAGCGAGATACACTGTGTCCATTTGATCGTTGTTCCGACATACTACAAAGGTAGAAATTTTTAGAAGCTAAAGCGACATGCACTAAAGTGCATAGTTTTAACTATTTTTGAGACCAATAAACAGGCAAATTTGAGTTCAAAAAATTTAGGCAGCCCTCTAAAAATTGCTGGTGACTGTATCGTAAATAAAATCTATCAACAGGATGGAGTAGCAACAGCACTAGATACCTCTCGGGGTGTTGTAAACATTGGTGACGCTAAATTAATTTTAGCTATGGGCACTTTACCTCCAACAACATTGATTATGAACTCATTCCCTCAGGTAAAAAAGGCTGGCGATCGTTTTACAGCACATTTTATTACATCTGTTGTTGCTCGTGTTCCTCGAAAAGATTATGACTTCGCAAATCAATTAAACGAACTGGAATTAGGTGCCATATATATGGCAGGAGCAAATAAAGAAAGTGGTATGCAATACCATGTCCAGCTTTCTATTTTATCAGATAAAAACCCGATGAAAAATGCCGAAAAAGCAGCACGTTATATGCCCGATGTTGTAGCCACAGCATCCATGGCACAACTTCAAAGCTCGAAAGATCATTTAGTATTTGTCTGCGCCGTTTTGGGAGAAATTGATTTTAGGAATCCTGAAAATTACTTTAAACTGAATGACCAAATGAACCCTACCACGAATGTGGATTTACAGGCAATTGCAAGCCAAACCGATTTACAAACATGGGACACGATGGATGAAGGGACTTTTCAAATGTTAGAAAAAGCATTATCTCCTAAAGGACCTCAAAATGTTGAATATTGGCATGGTGAACCCGATAAAGGCACTTGGAAAAAAGACCATCCGCCAATTGCTCAAAGAAGAGTTGGAGGCTTAGTACATGAAGGCTCCACGCTTTGGATAGGGAAAGATGATGAAGGTGTCGTCGGTTTAGATTACAAACCAAACGGTGTTGAAAATGTATATGTTACTGGAGGTGCTCTGTGGCCTGCAAGTGGTTCTTGGAATCCAACTATGACTATGGTAGCATTAACTCAGGATCTAGCCGATAATTTCCTAAAATAAACTTTCCGTTTATATAGCCTAAAAAATTGTTATTAAATACTCTCAAAACAAAAGAGGCTGTCTGAAAAGTGTCATTCAGAGCAACGCGAAGAATCTTATTTTACTCATAATCAGAGTCATATATTTTAAAGAGATTCTTCACAGCTTCGCTGATACCTTCGAAACAAAATATATTTTGTTTCTCGGTAATATTCAGAATGACACTTTTTAGACAGCCTCTTTTATAAAGGAAAAAATACAAACTGAAAATAAAAAACGTTTTTTCAATACCAAATAAAAATAATTACATAGGCTTATTTTGAAAATACTATAACCTACTCTCTGGCATATTTCTTAATTTTTAATTACTTTTAGGAAAGTAAAACCTAAGTTATATAAAACTGTAGTGCTAAGCAAAAAAACAATTAACTAAAGGTCAACTATTAAATATAATTTTAAATAACGTGAGTTTCTATGTAAATTTCAAAAAGTGAATAGTCCTTATGTTTTTGATGAACAGTATTTTGTCATGTCGACTGAGCAAAACATGAGCAACGAGACATCTCAGAAGAATGAGATTCCCTGCCTTCCGGCGGGTAGGCTCATCAATAGCTATGCTATATACGTTCAAATAAAATACTTTTTACTTTCCGTAGCATTCGGAATGGCATAGCTCCTTTATTAAACTGATTATCAGATTATATTACATAAAACCTGTGTTAAATAGAGAAAAGCCATTATTAAAAAATTAAATATTTTCAGTTAACTGAAAACATTAACCAATGAGAGTAGTTTTATTTTATTTAATGATAACATGCGTAATATTTGGATGCGATAAAAAAGAAAAAATAAAAGTTTCAAATATTAAAAATGAAGATGGTCGAATAATTAAGGTGAAAATTGGAATTGATTCCAATAAAATTTCAAGTGAATGGAAAGCTGCCTTATTAAAAAGAAAAAGTACCTCTGAACTTGATTCCATATCCAAAATCATCAAACATATTACCAAAGAAGAACAAGACTGGTTAAAACTCATTGAATCTAAAACAAAAAGATGGAATGCATTTAGAGATTCACTAAAAGTCCCCTTTCAAAATATAAAACTTCAGGATACTATTTTTATACTTCTAGGTTATCACGGTGGAGATGATGCTTTTACCTTTCAAAATAAAACCATTTGCCTAGATGTAAATGCCTTATATAACTCCTATGGGTCTGCTAAAGATACAGTAAATGATAATCGCATTGATCGCTTCTTTGCACACGAATTCACTCATTTACTTCATAAACAATGGGCAAAAAAAAACAAATTAGAAATCAACACCTTTAAAGATCGTATTTTTTGGGAATGTATAACCGAAGGATTTGGAATGTATCGTTCAATGTCTCCTAAATGGTTCCCTATTAAGGATTCTTTGTCAGAAACATCAAAAAACACTTTTAAGGTTCTATACCCGATATTTACTGAAAGAATCATTGAAGTATCCACAAAATCAAACTTTACAAGCGAAGAAGAAAACCGTTTGCATACAAATCTATCCAGAGGCTCTATGAAGAAAAAATGGGGCGCATTACCTGTTGCTGTTTGGCTTGCATTAGAAGCAAAAGGGAATGATGAAAACCTTATAAAATGGGTCAATAAAGGACCAGATGCCCTAATTCCATTAGCAGAAAAATACTTAATAAATGAAAGTAAAACAGCATTTGATAAATTTTTGAATAACAATTAAACCTTAAATAATTAATTCGTCACTAATAACTATAGAAAAATGAAAACATCCACTTTTTACTTATTATTACTTTTAACCTTAGCCGCCTGTAATAGCAAACCCAATTCTACGGAGAAATCTGATGCTACATCACAACAACCTGAGCCCGTCCAAAAAAAGATCATAGATCTATCGCATTCCTATTCTGATAAAACCATTTATTGGGTTACTTCACAGGAATTTAAATTAGATACTGTTTCTAAAGGACAAACAGACAAAGGTTACTTTTATTCAGCCAATAATTTTTGTACTGCAGAACACGGTGGCACACATATAGATGCGCCAATTCATTTTGTAAAAGACGGACAAACAGTAGAAGAAATCCCTCTTGAAAACTTAATTGGGAATGCCGTTAAGATTGATATATATTCAAAAGCCATCAACAACCCAGACTATTTGGTAAGTATAGAAGATCTTAAGGCATGGGAAATAAGTCAGGGAACAAAAATTCCTGATGGAAGTATTGTTTTATTACAAACTGGTTTTTCAAAATATTATCCAGATAAAATTAAATACTTAGGAACAGACAAACGGGGTAAAGACGCTATAAAGCTATTACACTTCCCTGGGCTTTCGCCAGAAGCTGCTGAATGGTTAGTTAAGAATCGTAATGTTAAATCTATAGGTATTGATACTCCTAGTATTGATTATGGTCAATCGGAATACTTCAAAAGCCATATTATACTTCTTAAAGAAAGTATTCCTGTTTTTGAAAACCTCACTAACCTAGACAAATTACCTTTAAGCGGGTTTGAAATAATTGCCTTGCCTATGAAAATTGAAGGAGGCACTGGTGCTCCTTTAAGAATAATAGCTATGGTAGCTGACGACAAAAAATAAGAATCAAATACAAAGACATTATTTAATAGCTCTCCTGATTTTATATACAAGAAAACAAACAATAAAATCTTAAAATATAATTACACATCATATATAAAAAGTAGCAAGATCAATGCAAATCGTTACAAATCATCTATTATTTCTGTATAAAATTCTTCCAATAAAACAACAGACGGCCTAAAGTACTTACTTTAGACCGTCTATTCTCAAAAAATGTAATGTAAGAACTACTAATTAACTTAAATTTTAAATGTGATAACCGGTAATGTTGAATGATTGGCAACATCTTCCCCCACACTGCCCTGAAAAAAATGTGATAAGCCTTTTCTCCCATGTGTCGGAATGGCAATCAGGTCTGCTCCTATTTTAATTGAAGAACTTAAAATACCGTCCTCAACCGTATAATCTGAAGTATAATAAACATCGTCCATTCTATTTAAATTCCCTTCTGCTTTAGTAAAGAAATTAACAGCAAGTTTTTCAATTTCTAAAGAGTTTCTAAATTTATCATTTGGTAAATTCACATAAACCAAATACATCTTAGAGCCTATTTCTTCAAATATTTTAACTGCATTCAAATAAGCTTCTATAGAATCTTCCGAAAAATCACATGCATAAGCGACGATTTCAAAATTTACTTGAGGTACATGGTCTTTTACCACTAATACCGGAATATCTGCATTTCTAACCACACGCTCTGTATTAGAGCCTATAAAAAACTCCTTAACACCACTAGCTCCATGAGACCCCATTACAATAAGATCGGCATCATATTTTTTCGCAATTTCATTAACTTCGCTAAACACTTTAAAGTGCTTAACAATTGGTGTTACTTTAATGTCTTTTAGGTAATCTTTTTTAAGAAAATCTTCAAACCTTTGTTCTGCCAATTTTAAAAAATAAATTACTTTTTGAGGTTCTTCTCCTCCTGCTGTAAGCATGACTTCAGACATTTCTAACATATGTAACGCCAATAATTCAGCATTGTTCTCTTTAGCTAATTTTGCTGCAGTATTTAAAGCATATTCTGAATGTTCAGAAAAATCTATTGGAACGATAATCTTCTTCATAATTTTCTTGATTTAGGCTCCCATTTAACTGGGAAAGTTAATATTAATATACATCTTGTTGCCAAGTACCAAGGTATCTTTAGGTTAAACTGTCATTGAAAACAATTGAGTATTTGGTTGTTTTCTTTGCAGTAATAAATCGAAAGCCATACAAATGTTTCTAACAAATGGCTGTCCTTTTTTAGTTACCTCAATGGTATTTGGACTTACATTGAGTAATCCGTCTGTTTCCATTTCTTTTAATCGGACAATAACTTCTGGCAATTTACTAAAATAAAGGTTATCTTGAGTCCACGCCGTTTTAAAACGACACATTAAATTAAGAATATGCTTCCTTATAATTAAATCTTCTTCACTAAGAATATGTCCTCTATATACTGGTAAAATATTATCTTTTAATAAATCATAATAAGTTTCTATACCTTTAACATTTTGAGCAAACCCATACCAACTATCACTAATTGACGATACGCCTAACCCAATCATAGCCTGAGTTTTTGAAGCTGTATACCCCATGAAATTCCTATGTAAATCACCATTTGTCATAGACTTGTAAAGTGAATCTGTAGTTAAGGCAAAATGGTCCATACCAATTTCGCTATAACCAACTTCGGAAAGCAATTGCTTACCTAATTCGTATTGCTGTCTTTTTAATTCAGCAGCAGGTAAATCGGAATCGTTAAATCCTCGTTGCCCATTGCCTTTAATCCATGGCACATGCGCATAACTATAAAATGCCAACCTATCTGGTAATAATGTTTTGGTTTTTAAAATGGTTTCTTTTACATGTTCTAATGTTTGAAACGGTAACCCAAAAATAATATCATGTCCAATTGAGGTATAACCAATATCTCTGGCCATATCCGTAGCTCGTTTTACATTTTCAAAAGGTTGAATTCTGTGTATCGCTTTCTGTACCGTTTCATTATAATCCTGCACACCATAACTTACACGCCTAAATCCAACATCATAAAGGGCTTGTAAATGTTCTCGAGTGGTATTATTTGGATGTCCTTCAAAACTAAATTCATAATTATTTGCAAGTATAGACCGTCTTATAATCCCATTAATTAATTGCTGTAAATTTTCAGGGCTAAAAAAGGTTGGTGTACCTCCTCCCAAATGCAATTCTTTAATTATTGGTTTTTCATCGAATAACTCTAAATATAAATCCCATTCTTTTAGAACAGCTTTTATATAAGGAGATTCCACACTGTGTTGTTTTGTAATGCGCTTATTACAGCCACAAAACGTACACAAACTCTCGCAATATGGTAAATGAATATAAAGACTTATGCCCTCCTCTGAATTACTTTCTTTAAAGGATTCTATTAAAGATGTCTTCCATTTTTTTAAAGAAAACGTCTCATTATTCCAGTAAGGAACAGTTGGATAACTCGTATAGCGAGGCCCAGCAATATTATACTTATTTACTAATGAATTTAACATACCTAACTTTTATATTTCAAAAGTATAGTATGTAGGGGTTTAAAAATATGATATATGTCATAGTGAATATTTGCAATTCGATTTTTATTAGCTTAATTTCACGTCACAAAAAAATCAAAAAAATGAAAAGAATAATCGCTTTATTAGTCCTTATTTCTATAGGGACAACGTCTTGCAAACAAGAAAAAAAAGAAACTAAGACGGATACTCCCACCCAAGTAGAAGCAACAGAAAAATTTGTAATTAAACCTGAAGCAACATCTGTAAAATGGACAGCTTACAAAACCACTGAAAAAAAAGGTGTTGGTGGCGAGTTTTCTGTTTTAAAGTTTGAAAATAAAGCAGGTGCTACGCCTCAAGAAGCTTTAAATAATTTAAGCTTTTCAATTCCAGTTAGTAGCCTATTTACAAAAGATGAAAGCCGTGATGCAAAATTAAAAGAGTTTTTCTTTGGAGCTATGTTAGATACTGAGTTTTTAAAAGGGACTATTAAATATGTTAATGATGCATGTGTTGCCTCCATAACAATGAATGGTGTCACTAATGATTTACCATTAGAGGTTCATATAACAGATGCCAGACGGGTAAATATGACTGGTACTATGAATCTTAAAGATTGGAATGCTTTAGATGCTTTAGAATCAATTAACAAGGCTTGTTTTGATTTACATAAGGGACCAGATGGGGTTAGTAAAACTTGGGAAGATGTAGCTATAGAGATAAATACCTTTCTTCGTGAAAACTAGTAAAAATATTATTCCTTACTATAACTAAGCTACTTTAACGAGTAGCTTTTTTTTATTAACTTAGTTACTAGACGTAGTTTATGTACAATCAACAAGTTTTTAAAATAGCAAAATGAAAAAAATCTATTCCGTTGAAGAATATATTGAAGAACATCCTCATTTTAGTGAAGCATTGACCCTATTACGAGATATCATTAACACTACGGAGTGTATTGAAACCATAAAATGGAATGCGCCTGTATATACTTTAAATAATAAGAATGTTTTAGGTTTAAGTGCTTTTAAAAATCATTTTGGTATTTGGTTTTTTAATGGTGTATTTCTAAAAGATGAGCATAATTTGCTTGTAAATGCACAAGAAAATAAAACGAAGGCGTTAAGACAAATGCGTTTTAAATCTATTTCGGAAATTGACAAACATATTATCTTGGCTTATGTTTACGAGGCTATTGAAAATCAAAAATTAGGTAAAGAAATAAAACCAGATCGCAGTAAAAAAACAATAGTTGTTTCTAAAGAATTAAAAGATTTATTTACAAAAAATAAGGATTTAAAAAATAGCTTTGACACTTTATCTCCCTATAAACAAAGAGAATATTGTGACTATATTGATAGTGCAAAACGGAAAACTACTAAACAAACCCGTTTAGAAAAAATAACTCCTATGATTTTACAAAACGTAGGCTTAAACGATAAGTATAAAAACTGTTAGGTATTTTAAAGTAAAATGAGCAAAATTCATACTCAAACATAAACGTCCGCCGCGGCGATCAAAACTGGATTCCAACAACAAAATTCATTAAAAAAGTGGAGGCTGTTCTAATCAACCTGTATACTTTCTTGAATTAAATTCATTACTTTATCTGGATCTACGTAATTCTTGATGACTTTTTTAACCCCAGCATTACGTAATTTGTTATTTTCATTAAAATCTACCCCAATAAAATCAATTCCGAGTTCTTTAGTTGCTTTTAAATCCCAAAGCCCATCGCCAAAATATAGAATGGATTCGTATTGTACATTCTTATTTTTATCCATTGCTTCTTTTATTACAAGTTCAATAATTTTAGCTCGGTTATAATGATGACTGGACGATTTAAAAATAAAATTATTTAAGTTAAATCCTACCGAACTACATTTTAACCTGGCCGTTTCTTGCCATCCCCCCGTAGCAAAACCTATTTCGAAATCGAGACTATCTGCAAGCAATTCTATAAAAGATAAGGCTTTATCGATTTCTGTAAATTCATTAGTTTTTTCCTTTAACAGGTTTTTATAATGCCTTTTTATAATTTCTACTTCTTGTTTTTCTGGCATCCTTTTAAACCACCTTTCAAAGATTTCTTCGGTAATACCTTGATCTGTAACATTTTTAAAATCGTTCCAGTTTACATTCGCTAAGTCTATTTGAAACAAATCTTTAAACGTTTGTACAAAACACCAATCGTCTGCATTTACAGAATCTAAAATAGTTCCATCAATATCGAATATTATCAACTTCATATAATTTTACTAAGGTTAGAAATAAGAGTCTTAAAAAACACAAACTCAGGATTGAAAAATACGTAATTAAAACGAAATAACTGTAAGAAATTAATCTCAAATAATTACAAACCATTGTCACTTTTTATTAAATGTTTAAATCATTGTCAAGCTGAGGGCAGAGCCCTTCGATTGAGTTCGAGGAGGCATGTCGCCGAATATCAGGTACCATTTGCGATAATCGTGGTTATTTCTGTCAAGTTATCAACAACAGCGAAAGGTTCTGTAAGCAATCAAAAAGGTAACACCTTCAGTTTTATTATGGAATTGAATGAATGATATCGTATTGTATATGTCTATTTATCTTCAAAAAAAGGAGTCCGATATATTATATCGAGCTCCTTTTATTTAAATTGTTGTTTAACCATACTACTTTATAAGAGTCCGTATAGTTTTGTTTTTTTATGCTTTTAAATAGATTAAACATTGATCTAATTCTGGGTTTTGCTGTACAAGAGAAAGAATATATATTTTAAGCTCTTCTATCTCATAAGGCAGTAAACGCTGTAGTGCCTTTTGTACTTCTTTGCAAAACAAGGTTGTATCAAAACTGACTTTATTTAGCACAGTTTTAGTATACTCTAGCATTGCTCTTGCCATAATATGTGTTATAAGGTTTAGGTTTGTAAAAAAGTAGATTTTTTTAATAGGTTATATCATTTTTGTTAATGAACTTTAAATTTAATGAAAAATTACATAAGTTGTTTCCGTTTAAAGTAAATTTAACATTTTAAAAACTATTATCACCATCTAGTAAATCACCTATACCACCTAAAATACTACCTTCGCCTTTGTTTTTACCTCCACCCCTTGGAGCAGATGCTAAAACACGCCCAGCCAACCTACTAAATGGTAATGATTGGATATAAACAGTGCCTGGTCCCTGTAGTTTTGCAAAAAATAGTCCTTCACCTCCAAAAATGGTATTTTTAATACCTCCAACAAATTCTATATCGTAATCTACACCTTGTGTAAAACCAACAATACAGCCCGTATCAACTTTTAATGTTTCTCCTATTTGCAATTCTTTTTTAGCCATGGTACCTCCAGCATGAATAAATGCCATACCATCACCCTCCAGTTTTTGCATAATAAAACCTTCGCCGCCAAACAAACCTCTCCCTAGTTTTTTCGAAAATTCTATACCCACACTTACGCCCTTAGCAGCACATAAAAAGGCATCTTTTTGACAAATAAATTTTCCTCCAAATCCTGTTAAATCTATTGGTAAAATTTTTCCTGGATATGGTGAAGCAAAAGACACATTTCGTTTACCTACCAAGTTATTATAAAAAGCGGTCATAAATAAGCTCTCCCCCGTAAGAATACGTTTTCCTGCCCCTAATATTTTGCCTAAAAACCCTGAATCTTTTTGAGAACCATCACCAAAGATAGTTTCCATTTTTATACCATCATCCATCATCATAAAACTGCCTGCCTCGGCTATGACTCCTTCTTCTGGGTCAAGTTCAATTTCTACATATTGCATCTCTTCCCCATATATTCTGTAATCAATTTCGTGTGCTGTCATTTTTATTTTTTTAATTAATTCGGTTATAAGTTGATTTGTTTAAAGATTTGTTACATTATTTTTAAAATTTCAATCAAAGATTAGTAGTTATTTCACAGAGTTTCTCAAAGCTTTCACAGAGTCTCACGGAGAAAAACTAAATACAACTGCTCACTGATCACTGAACACTAAAAACTATTCCTTTACCTTTATACTCCACTCAAAATTAAAAGTAGAAACTTCAACACCTTCTTCATTTACACCAATAGATTTCACCCAAATAGTTTGACCTTCCCCTGTTTCTATTGCTTTTTTAAGAGTATCGTCTATAAGGTTACCATCGTTACAAGTAAATGTTATTCTTCCTTTTGCTTTTTTTGTAAAAGTGGCTTTATTAGAAGTCACCAACATTGAAATGCGTTTACCTGATTCTTTAATTTTAGAAATGACTAAAGCCCCAGTCGAAAATTCTGCTGCCATACCTTGTACCGCCCAAAACATTGACTTGAATGGATTCTGATTTATCCATTTGTACCTTACTGTTACAATACACTTTGTATTGTCTATATATTTTGTTCTAACCCCACAGAAATAAGCAGCAGGCAATTTAAAAATTATGAAAGTGTTTAGTTTTCTGGGCGTTATACTCATTATAAAAGGTTTATTTTTTACTAAGTTATAAAATAATTAGTGATTTATAAATGTTAATATTTCGTTAAATTTTAGTACTATGCGTAACATAATACCTTCTTTTAGACATATATTTGTATAAGAAACTATTATACGTTTTAAAATCATGCTAGATAATCACCAAAAAAACATCGCTACATGTATTCACCTATCAACCTTTTGCAGGTTTATTATTCCTTTTGGAAATTTTATTGGCCCTATTATTCTTTGGGTTACAAATAAAGAAAAATCAGAATTTGTAGATGCGCACGGTAAACAAGCTATTAATTTTCAAATTAGCATTTTATTATATGCACTTATTTTAGGAACCTTAACGATTCCATTTTTTATTTTTAAAATATTTAATGGTATTGACTTTATAGATTTTCATGGGTTTCATGATTTCCATATCAATATTGGTAAGCCCTCTCCTTTACTTTATATTGGTGGAGGTTTAGGTGTTTTAGCAATTTTGGGCTTTATACTGGAGCTTGTTTTCATTATTAATGCAAGCTTAAAGGCTAGAGATGGCGAACTTTATAAGTATCCATTAACCATTAACTTTTTAAAATAAAACGTGCTGAATTTGTTTCAGTATTTCATCAATACAATCAATCATAATCAATCAAAAAATGAACAGTTTCATAATATTAAAACGCTTTAGAATATGAAGATAGAAAACACAAAAGCACAAATGCGTAAAGGAGTGTTAGAATTTTGCATACTTTCTGTCTTAAAAGACGACGATGCCTATGTGGCAGAGATTTTAGGCACTCTCAAAGACGCTAAGTTGCTTGTAGTAGAAGGGACAATTTATCCTTTACTAACTCGACTTAAAAATGCAGGACTTTTAAACTACAGATGGGAAGAATCGACCTCTGGACCGCCAAGGAAGTATTATGGATTAACAGAAACCGGAAAGCTGTTTCTTAAAGAATTAAACACTACTTGGAGTGAATTACAAAACGCAGTAAACATAGTAACAAGCCAAAAAACAACAAAAAAATGAATAAAACTGTCAACATAAATTTAGCAGGTATATTTTTTCATATCGATGAAGATGCATACTTAAAATTACAACGCTATCTTGAGGCTATAAAACGTTCATTTACAGATTCTCAAGGTCGCTCAGAGATCATATCAGATATTGAGGCACGTATTGCAGAGCTTTTTAATGAGCGTGTACAAAATAATAAAGAAGTTATACGTATTAAGGAAGTCGATGAAGTTATTTCTATCATGGGACAACCAGAAGATTATTTGGTTGATGATGAAATTTTTGAAGATGAACCTCAATCGTCTCATAAACATAAAACATCTCGACCTAAAAAGTTATTCAGAGATACAGACAACTCCTATATTAGTGGGGTTTCTTCCGGATTAGCACATTACTTTGGCATTGATGTTATCTGGATTCGTTTGGCTTGGATTATCCTGATCCTTGGAGCTGGTACTGGTATTTTTCTATATATTTTATTGTGGGTATTAGTGCCCGAAGCAAAAACTACCGCAGAGAAAATAATGATGACAGGAGAACCTGTTAACATTAGCAACATTGAAAAAAAAATTAAAGACGGCTTTGAAAACGTAACAGATGTCGCTAAAAATGTCACCGATTCGGTTGGGGCTGCTGCTAAAAATGTTTCAGATTCTGTTTCAAATGCAGCCAAAAATGTAGATTTCACAAAACAAGGAAACAAGATCAAATCAAGTTCTAAAACATTTTTCGATACACTTGGAGAAGTGATTATGTTTTTCTTTAAAGTATTTGCTAAATTTATTGGGATTATACTAATATTTACGGGAGCAATAACAATCATATCGCTCATAATTGCTTTATTTTCATTAAGCGTTGTAAATTTTATTCACATTCCTGACCTTGATCTTGTAGATGTCGTCAATGCTGGAAATACACCTGTATGGTTAGTATCTTTATTCATCTTTTTCACAGTTGGAATTCCTTTCTTTTTCCTATTCTATTTAGGATTAAAAATACTTGTAAACAACCTAAAATCAATTGGTAATATTGCTAAATTCACTTTGCTAGGATTGTGGTTAATATCCACCATTGGTCTAGTTGTTATAGGTATAAGACAAGCAAGCGAACACACCATTGATGAAAGTGTTATTGTAAAACAGGAATTAAATATAACTGCAAATGATACACTAAAAGTTAAGATGGTAGATAGTGATTTATATATGATAAACAGACATTATAGAAACAGTTCGTTTAAAGTATTAAATAACGAAAATGGAGAAAAAACTATTTATAGGTCAGACATTCGAGTTATAGTTAAATCTACTACCGATTCTTTAGCAAAAATAAGTATTGACAAAAGTGCTGATGCTAGTCATTACGAAAAAGCCATTGAACGTGCTAAAAACATAAATTATAACTATGCCTTTAATAGAAATGAGTTATCATTGGATTCTTATTTAACGACACCAGTTGAAAATAAATTTAGTGATCAGGAGGTCGTTATTTTTATCTATTTACCAGTAGGAAGTGTTGTTTATTTTGATAGTACCACAAAGTCATTTTTAAATCATTGGAATCATAGTGGAAATATTGTAACTCCAGGAGATGCCGGTCATTATCTACAAATCACGGATGACGGTATTACATGCTTAGATTGTCCTGTAGAAGAGTCTAACCCAATAGATATTGATATTCATGATGATGAATCTAGTCTTAAATTAGATAACAATGGTTTAGAGATAAAAGATGAAGATGTTAGTATAAAAGTAAACGGGAAAGGCATTTCTGGAGAAGACGATACTATTGAAGTTAAAATAGATACAGATGGCATCAATATAAAATCAAAAGATGATAACAACTCATCAGTAAAAATAAACAATTCAGACAGTTAAATTGCTAATCAACAATGTTTATTTGGATATTTGAATAACAAAAGAATCATCAATCAAAAAACGAATAATTATGACAACATTAATTAAATTTATTTTAGCAACCATTTTAAGTTTAATGCTTTTTTCATGCAACTTCGATATGAATTTCAATACTGGAGTTAGTGGAAATGGAAAGGTTATAACTGAAGAAATAATAATCAACAAACCGTTTTCAACGATTAAAGCCACTGAAGGTTTAGATGTCTATTTAACACAAAGCGATGACGAAAGTATCTTCGTTGAAGCTGATGAAAATCTACAAGATCTTATTATAGTAGAAGTAGTTAATAACACTTTAAAAATACACACTAGAGAAAGTATTGGTAGAGCTACCTCAAAAAAGGTTAAAGTAAGCTTTAAAGACATTTCAAGTATTATATCTACTAGCGGAAGTGATGTATATGCCACAAATGTTATAACAACAGAAAATTTAGAACTTAAATCAACAAGTGGTAGCGATATGAAACTTGAAGTAAATACATCTGTATTAAATTGTAAATCTACAAGCGGTAGTGATTTACGATTATCTGGAAAGACAGTAAAACTTGTTGCAGAAGCTACTAGCGGTAGTGATATTAAAGCTGGAGATTTAATTGCAGAATCCAGTCATGTAAAAGCAACCAGTGGCGCAGATATTACTGTAAATACATCTAAAGAACTTACTGCAAAAGCGACTAGTGGTGGTGATATTAAATATTATGGAAATCCTGAAAAAGTTGATAAAAGCAATAGCTCTTCAGGTAGCGTAAGAAAAAAATAAACAAACTTATAATCAACCAAATAGCTTTTCTTATTTTTCACACTTGATAACTTTATTGTGTTGAATGATTGATAATCCTTTGGAGTAATTAATCATTCAACACTTTATAATTTGCATCACATCTTAATTGAAATAAATTAACCTACCTATAGTATCTTGCAAAATTTAGCCTTGTTTATTTACATAAATTGTTACTCATATTTTTTTCTACTTATCCCTAATTAACGTGAACTCGATATAAATTTCAATAGACATTACTGACAAACTGTGTTTTGTCATGTCGACTAAGCGAAGCATGAGCCTTTCACTTTAGTTTATGCTGAGCGCAGTCAGAAGTACTCAAGATAAACTTTCGAGACATCTCATAAGGATGAGATTCCTCCTCAATAGCTACGCTATATACGTTCAAGTAAAATATATTTTACTCTCCGTAGCATTCGGAATGACATAGGTTCTCTACTAAAATATTTAAAGAACTAATTATAAGATTATAACATATCGAAACTCACGTTAATTAGCGTTGTTTTTTGGTTGTAAAAACACTTCAAACAATAACTAATAACACGACCTGTTAAAAAAGCACTCAGAAAAAAACAACCTCATTAAAAAGGTGTTGTTTTAGCCTTAACTACCATCCTTTATCAATGAACTTGTTTAAACTTTTTGTTTTTAACCGAAAATGAGATGAAATTTATTCAGATGAGGCACTTTTTGCAAGGCATAGCAGAGCTACGCATAAGAAAAGTAACAAAATACGGGTAAATTTCGGCCATTTTTTAGGAAATAGAAAAAGTTTAAACGAGTTCAATATCTACACTAAAAAAAAAATCAGCATTTCTTATCAAAAAAATTTGCGTAACCGAATGATTACATATATATTTGTAACTAATCAGTTACGTATTTTATGAGAAGAGATATTTTTCAGGCTATTGCCGATCCTGTTAGAAGAGATATAATTGAATTGCTTGCTGCTGAAACTTTAACTGTGAATGAAGTAGCAAAAAAATTTGAAATCAGTAGACCTGCAATTTCAAAACATTTAAAAATATTAAACGAATGTGGCGTCATACATTTTAGCCAAAATGGTAGAGAGCGTTTATGCTTAATTCAACCAAAAAAGCTTATTCCAGCTTTCTTGTGGATAAAACAATACAATAAACTTTGGGAAGATAGAATAGATTCCTTTGAAAATTATATTAATCAGATTCAAACAAAAAATAATAAAAATGAGTGATTTAAAAAACAGAACTTTAACAATTGAAAAAACATTTAATGCTCCTGTACAATTAGTTTGGGATGCCTGGACACAATCGGAACACATTCTAAAATGGTGGGCACCAAAAGGTATGGACATTAAAGTTATAGAACATGATTTTAAAGTTGGTGGAAAATGGAAATATGCCATGCCAATGCCAGATGGAAATAAGTTTATTTCTGAAGGTATTTACAAGGAAATTGTCACGCTAAAAAAAATTGTCACTTCAGCAGATTTTAAACCTATGACAGAAAATGTAGAATTACAAACATACTTTGAAGCCGACGGTGAAAACACAAAATTTGTGTTCAAAGTCATTCATGCTACCGAAGCATATTGCAAACAACAAGAAGAAATGGGCTTTTATAATGGATGGGGCTCTGCTTTCGAAAGATTAGAAACAACCTTAAAAACTCTAACAAGTTAATAATGAGTACTAAAACCAAGAATATTATTTATTTTGTAACTACAGGTTTGCTTACCTTACTGGTGTTGGCTACAATTGGGAACAGTATCTTTAATCCTGAATTCAGCAAAAGATTTGTAGAAATAGGCTTTCCTAGCTATCTGATTGCTCCATTAATGATTACTAAAAGTCTTGGATTAATTACCATTTGGCTAAACACATTTCTCTTACTAAAAGAATGGGGTTATTCGGGTTTCTTTTTTCTTTTTTTACTAGCATTTTTAGCTGAGATTAATGCGCCTGTTCCAGATTATTTTTCTCCAGTTATGGCTTTAGTTTTACTTTCTATATCATACTTTTTTTGGCAGAAAAAGGCAGTAATAAAAACAAAATAGTGGTTCTGCTCATAATACAAAAGTGAACATTATAATTGATCCCTTTTTAGTTTTTCAACTTATAAGCTAATACCTATAGGCTTATCTCTAATCAGTTAATAGGTTGAATTCCTAAAACCCGTCAACATCCAACATATATAAAAACCACTTTGTAAAACAAGGTGGTTTTGTTTTAGCGGAAACTGTAATTCGCGAAAAAAACTGTAATTTCGCTTAACACAATATTAATTAACTGAGATAAATTTATTTCGGTCTTAAAACAGATTCGTAAACTTTAAAATTTGGCTATAATTTCAACAGATGCTGGAAAAAAGAGATTTGCTAATAAATTTTATTCTTGATACTGTCCCTGTAACAAGAGACCAAGCCAAAGAAATTGCTAATTCATTTCATCCAATTCAAATAAAAAAAGGAGATTTTCTGCTTAGGGAAAACAATATAAACAATGACTATTTTTATTTAGAAAAAGGGTTAATGCGTACTTTTTTATTCAATTTAAAAGGCAACGAAATAACAACCGATTTTTTTACTGAAAACAATATAGTTTTTGAAGTTACTTCTTTTTTTAATCGTGTAAATTCAGAGGCCAACATTCAAGCTATTACAGATTGTTTTGGATATAGAATCTCTTATGATGAACTCAATTCGCTCTTTCATAACAAGCCTGCTTTTCGGGATTTTGGACGTGCAATTTTAGTCAAAGAGTTTATTTCTTCAAAAAAACGTAATTATGGAATGATCAATAGAACAGCCGAAGAACGCTACCAAAATTTATTGACTTCAAAATCACAAATCTTGCAACATGCTCCCTTAAAGTATATAGCTTCTTATTTAGGAATTACAGATAGTACCTTAAGTAGATTACGGAGAAAAATATAGATATTATATTTCTTGCCTTTTGTCAAGTAATTTTTATGAATTATAATAGAAATTTATATCATAAAAAATATCAAATGGCAGAAACATCTACTTCTTTAATAATAGGCTTTATACTAACAACATTTATTGCATTATGGTTTTTATTTAAAGCCTCAAGAAATAAAAAAATCATCTTAGGTATTATTATTTGGATGCTTATTGTTAGTGTACTAGGACTCTCAAAGTTTTATGGAAACACAGATGCTTTCCCTCCTAGATTTTTTTTCTTACTAGGACCAGGGCTACTATTTGTCCTCATTATTTTTCTAAATAGACATGTTAGAAAAGTTATTAGTTCGTTTAATTTAAAGTGGTTAACGCTACTTCATATTATAAGGATTCCTGTAGAATATTTTCTGTATTTTATATATTTAGAAGGATTGATCCCCGAACTTATGACTTTTAATGGATACAATTTTGATATCCTTTCCGGTATTACTGCTCCTATTATTTATTATTTGGTTTTTGTAAAAAAATGGGTTGGAAACAAAGGTCTTTTATTTTGGAATATTATTTGTTTAGGTTTACTTATAAATATTCTAACAATAGCTTTCCTTAGTGCGCAAACCCCTTTACAAAAATTAGCATTCTATCAGCCAAATATTGGGGTGACTTATTTCCCTTTTGTGTGGCTTCCAGCTGTAATAGTACCCATTGTTCTACTTTCTCATTTAAGCAGTATTAGGCAGCTACTTATCTTATTAAAAAGAAAACAAACCAACGATAATCAAAATAGCTGTTAATTGAAATTTGAGTAAACTTATTTAGTTTTTTCTTAATTTTTTCAATAAAAAAACACCCCTGACACAATATGACACAAGCTCAAATATATTTGCATTAAGTTTAATATTTAAAATCAATTTAAAAAATGAAAAATGCAGTTAACTGGTTTGAAATTCCAGTAAAAGATTACGAAAGAGCTAAACAATTTTATGCTACAGTTATTGGTACAGAAATTATAGACCATCCTATGCCAGACGATAATATTAAATATGGCGTTTTTTCATACGACATGGAAAATAAAGGTGTTGGAGGTGCTATTATTGAAGGAGAAGGTCAAACGCCATCCACAGAAGGTGCTACCATCTACTTAAATGGTGGAGACGATTTAGGTTTACCGCTTTCCAGAGTAGAATCTAATGGAGGTAAAATAATCATGCCAAAAACTAATATTGAAGAAAATGGATTTATAGCACAGTTTATAGATACCGAAGGCAATAGAATTGCATTGCATTCAATGATGTAATCGCAAGTAGATTTCGAAAGTAGTCTAAAATTTATTCAATCAAAAAAGAGGTAGTGGATTGCATAGCGGTTCACTATCTTTGTTATTATGTCTCAATTACCAAGACTCATAGCCATATTAACCCTGTTAAAATCCAAACGTCTTTTAACAGCCAGCGAACTTGCTAAAAAATTTGAAGTTAGCATAAGAACCATATATAGAGACATAAGGAAACTTGAAGAAGCTGGTGTACCTGTTACAACTATTGAAGGTAGAGGGTATTCTTTAATGGAAGGCTATTCAGTTGCCCCCGTTCAATTTACCGAAAAACAAGCAAATGCTCTAATTACTGCTCAGCACTTAATAAATCAAACAAAGGATACTTCTTTTATTGAAGATTTTAATGAAGCTTTAATCAAAATTAAATCGGTTTTTAGGACTTCCATTCAGAAAAAAAGTGAATTATTACAAAGTAAAATTCATATTTTCAATCCTACTTACGAAAATATTTCAAGTAATGCGCTTTCCGAAGTACAACTGGCTATTACTAATTTCAATTTTATAGAAATTAATTACTGCAAGGTAAATGAAACTAATGTTTCCTTTAGAAAAATAGAACCTTACGCCATGTATTCTTCGCAACACAAATGGATATTAATTGCCTGGTGCCACTTACGACAAGATTATCGCGCTTTCAGAATTGATAGAATTCAACATTTTAAAATTCTACAAGAGAAATTTGAAGACAGGAAATTTAATTTACAAGCTTATTTTCAATCTTGCTCCTATAACAAAAGTAAAACATAAATTATGTTTTACTACTTTGTTAGTTTTGTATTATTTTTGATCAAAAAATATTGCTATACAAATGAAAATCCTTTCTACTAATATTGCTAAACCTACTTCCTTAATCTGGAACGGGAAAGAAGTTATTACTGGCATCTATAAAAAACCAACAAACCTACCTATTTACTTAGGAAAAGAAGGTGTTACAAATGATGAAGTATCAGACAAGAAAGTGCATGGCGGTGAATTTAAAGCTTGTTATATATTTTCTCACGGGCATTATACTTACTGGAAAAATTTATATCCGAATTTAGCTTGGAATCATGGTATGTTCGGTGAAAATCTTACAGTTTCTGGTTTAAACGAAAAAGACCTTTACATTGGTGATATATACGAAATTGGAGAGGCCTTAGTTCAAGTTACACAACCTCGAGAGCCTTGTTATAAACTCGGTATTAAGTTTGGAACTCAAAATGTATTAAAAGATTTTATAGAACATGGGTTTCCTGGAACCTATGTACGCATTCTAAAAGAGGGATTTGTAAAAAGAGGGGATACTTTTAAGTTAATTGAACAAGCGAAAAATAGTTTAACCACATGGCAATTTTTTGATTTATTATTTTCACAAAATAAAGATGAGGCATTAATTAAATTAGCTATAGCAAATAAGGCCTTACCTTTAAGGAAACGAGATAAAATAAAGAAGTTCCTAAAATAGCAGAGTTAATTTTGGCGTATCTTTGTGGCATAAAATTCAAATATGTCATTTAAAGACTTACAATTAAACAGGCCTATTTTAAGGGCTATTGCAGAAACAGGTTATGATGAACCAACACTCGTTCAAGAAAAAACAATTCCTTTAGTTTTAAACAAAAAGGATGTTATTGTTTCTGCTCAAACTGGCACCGGAAAAACAGCTTCTTTTGCTTTACCTATTTTACAATTGTTATTTGACAAACAAGATGCATCAAAAAAAGGAAAAAAAATTCGTGCCCTAATTGTAAGTCCAACCCGCGAATTAGCTATACAAATTGGAGAAAACTTTAAAAACTATAGCACTTACACAAACTTGAGAACCACAGTCGTTTATGGAGGTACTTCTATCGAGCCTCAAATAGATATTCTAAAAAAAGGTGTGGATATTTTAATTGCAACTCCTGGTCGTTTGCTTGATTTACACAAACAAGACATTGTGAACCTAGACTATGTAGAAACTTTAGTACTGGATGAAGCCGATTTAATGTTGGATATGGGCTTTATTGATGATGTAAAAAAAATTGAGCGTCTTTGTACCAAAGAAAAACAAACCTTATTATTCTCCGCAACCATTCCTTATAAAGTAGAACAGCTAGCCAATACCATTTTAAAAATACCAGAACGTGTTGAAGTAGCCCCAAACTCATCAACATCAAAAAACATAAACCAGGTACTTTATTATGTGCCAAAGCGTAATAAAATTGAGCTGTGTTTGCATTTATTGAGAAATACTATAAAAGGTAGTATTCTTATTTTTAGACGGACTAAGTTTGGTGTTGAAAAATTAGAACAAACATTATTGAAAAATGGTTATAAAGTTGATAGTATTCATGGTGATAAAAGCCAGAATTTAAGGCAAGAGGCTTTAAAAAACTTTAAATCTAATAATGTTAATATTTTAATTGCCACCGATGTTGCTGCCCGTGGTATTGATATTAATAATTTGGATGCTGTTATAAATTTTGATTTGCCTAATGTACCAGAGACTTATGTACATAGAATAGGAAGAACAGCCAGAGCTGGCAATACAGGCGCCTCCTATTCATTTTGTTCTGCAGATGAAAAAAATTATGTAAAAACAATCCAGCAACTTATCCAAATACAAATAGACGTTATTGAAGACCACCCATACCCTTTAGATCCAAAGGCAAAACCTATCATTCATAAATCTAAAAAAGCAGGTAGTAAGTATAAAAAGGGGCGTAAAAGCGAAGCTTCAAAAAAGAAAAAGAAACGTTGGTACTAATTCATTAAGAATTCCGTTATATAAACAATACCTTCGCCAAAATAAAGTTACACAAACTTTATAATTTTATGAACATCTCTCTCAATTTAAGTAGATGAATTTTACAAATCCATTAGTTTACGGTATTCCATGTTTTTTAGGTCTTATTTTAGTAGAACTTACATATAGTAAAACACACAACCATAAAGACCTATATAAATGGAAAGATTTGATGTCGAGTCTAACTATGGGAATTGGATCGGTAGTTTTAGCACCATTAATAAAAACCATTTCTGCTATTATAATTTTCAACTATTTATACGAATTGTTTAATCCAATAGTTGATGGTGTACGTACAAATATTATGGGATGGCAATCTTTTGGTTACACTTGGCCTGTTTGGTTAATTTGTCAATTTTTGGATGATTTCACATATTACTGGTTTCACAGACAAAATCATATGGTACGTTTTTTATGGGCAGCCCATATTGTACATCATTCCTCTGAAAATTTCAACCTTGGAACTGCCGTTCGTAATGGCTGGTTTACTATTTTGTACAAACCTCTATTTTATATGTGGTTACCAGTTATTGGTTTCCCCCCAGAAATGGTCATAGTTTGCTTAGGAATTGAAGCGCTTTGGCAATTTCAATTACATTCTACATATATCCCAAAAATGGGAATTATTGAAAAAATATTTAACACTCATACTATGCATCAAGTACATCATGCCAAAAACTTAGAGTATATGGACAAAAATCATGGTGGATTTTTAAATTTATTTGATAAACTATTTGGTACATGGAAAGAACTAGATGACGATATAGATATAGCTTATGGCGTTACAAAGCCCCCAAACTCTTACAATCCTTTGATTATATTGACCCATGAATACAAAGATATTTGGAATGATATGAAAAAATCCTCCAATATATATCATAAGTTTATGTATGCCTTTGGTCCTCCAGGGTGGAGTCATGACGGAAGTTCTTTAACCATTAAACAGATGAGAGAGCAAGCAAAAAAAGGACATTAAACCTCTTTAGCAAATATGAATACTATTCAAAAAATCGTAGATCAGTTAGAATTACAACCACATCCTGAAGGTGGTTATTTTAAAGAAACTTATAGAAGTAACGGGTTTATTAATGAAGACAATCTTGGTAAAGGTTTTTCTGGACAACGAAACTATGCGACATCCATTTATTTTCTTTTAACATCTGAATCATTCTCTGCATTCCATAGAATTAAGCAAGATGAAATTTGGCATTTTTATAAAGGGTCACCTATAAAACTTCATATAATTTCTAATGATGGTATATACTCTAACGCCGTTATAGGGAACGATATAGAAAATGGACAGAACCCTCAGTTTGTAGTAAAAGCTAAAGATTGGTTTGCTGCTGAAGTTATTGACAAAAACCCATATTCTCTAGTAGGGTGTACGGTTTCCCCTGGTTTTGATTTTAAAGATTTTGAACTTCCAGAAAGAGACACACTTATTTCAAAATTTCCCGAACATAAAAATATAGTTACTGCTTTTACAAGGGTTTAATTTTGTAATCTTTGATTAAAATGGCTTTTTAACAATGGTATTTGTATACAAAACATGAGTCCAAAAAGTACAACAGCATAAGTAAGTGTTTTTGGAATTGAAAATCCTGAAAATAAATTTGTTATTTTGTTATCGGATAATACACTTAAATCTAAAGAACCAAACCAACTCACTGGTTCTTCCTGCATACCCAAAAGCATATATATAATTAGAGCAAAAAACACTATTGATATAACAATCCATCCAGTTTTAGAAATCAAAGGTTTATAAACTGTAACAGTATTATTGCTCAATTCAGTAACCTGAGACATTACTGAAGCAGTGAAATTAAAAGACGGACTCTCTAAAGGCGTTTCTTTAATTACTTTTTTTGCTAAGTTATCTATATATTTATCTGCGTTCTCTTTCATAATGTTCAATTATTTCTGGTTCCAATCGATCTTTTAAAATAGTTGCCAACTTTTTTCTGCTTCTAAATAATTTAACCTTCACATTATTAGGTTTTAATCCAATAGTTTTTGATATTTCTTCTAAAGATTCTTCTTCAAAATAATATAAAGTTAGCAAAAAAGCATCATCTTCGGGTAATAAAGCGATACAATCTCTAATAGATTGTTCTCGTTCTTTATCTTCTAAATTATCTAATGCATTATCAATTGTCTTTACTTGATGCTCTGTAAATTCGTCAATAGCGACATCATTAAAATGTTTTTTATTTTTTTTTAATCTATCCAAACTCGTATTATAAGCTATTTTATAAATCCAAGTCGAAAATTTAGCATCTCCTTTAAACTTATTTAACGATTTATATACTTTTATAAAAGTGTCTTGTGCGACTTCTTCAGCTTCTTCCCTATTCTTTAGCATACGCAACGTTAAAGTAAATACTAAATCTTTATAACGTTCCACCAATACTTCAAAAGCATTCGTGTCGCCATCAATAATTAGATTGATATAATGTTGGTCGCTGGTGGTCATTTTTAAATAAGACGACTATACATTCGTCAAGGTTACACGAATAACAACAAAATATTTTTTTAATAAAAGTGTAACCAAAATAAAGAACGGGTCGTCATAAGCTATGAACAGTTTAAAATTAATCAATTAAAAACAAACAATTATGGGATCAGAATTAATTATAATACCAATAATATTTGGAGCCATCTTCGGCGTATTTTATTTATATTTTTCAACACGTAATAAGGAACGTTTGGCGCTTATAGAAAAAGGAGCCGATGCCTCTATTTTTGTTAAAGGCAAAAGTAAAAGTTATACAGCGCCTATTTGGAAAGTATTTATACTAAACTTATCGTTGTTATTAATGGGTATAGGTTTAGGAACCTTAATTGCAGCCATTTTAGAAAGTTATTCAGCTATAGATGAAGAACCTCTATATGTGAGCTGTATATTTTTGATGGCTGGTGTTGGTTTATTTGTAGGTTTTAATATGACTAAAAACCTTGATAAAGAATAGCATAACTAATACATCAAAAAAATTAAAACCTGTTTTTAAAAAAGACAGGTTTTTTATTTAACAGGAAAATCAAAATACGTATTAGGAAAAGGTTCTCCCCGTAATGTAAAGTGCCACCATTCTTTTGGATAATTTCTAAAACCATGTTTTAGCATAACAGTCTGCAGTAATTGCCTGTTAGCTTTTTGCTTATCGGTAATTTTACTATAATTCACCCAGGACTCTTGACCAAAAAAGTCATAAGGACTTCCCATATCTAATACCTCTCCAGTATTTCCATCAACTATAGTTAAATCTACGGTACTGCCCCTACTATGACCAGACCTAGAAGCTATATATTGTTCTCTAAATAAATGCTTCTTTTTTACTTTTGGATAAAATATATGCTTATTAATAGTATCATTTAGATCTTTGGCCCAAAGAATAAAATGATTTACAGATCGTTGCGGCCTATAACCATCATAAACTTTTAAACATAAATTCTGCTCTTGTAACGCTTCATGAACTAACTTTAGTTTTTTTGCTGTTTCTATTGTTAATATGAGTCTATTTGATTCATATCCTTCAATGGACGTTCCTACAAAATTATTTGCTGTATAATATCTTAGTTCTACTTCTAAATCAGGAATAATATCACGGACATAAGTAAACCCTCTTTCTAATTGCCCAAAAGAAAAAACGTAATAAAACGTGAATAGAAGTGTAAAAAGATTTCTCATAATTTAAGCTATAAGCTAATGTAGATAAAATATCAATGCATTAAAAATTGGATATAAAAAAACCGAGTTCCCTCAAACTCGGTTTTCTTTCAATTTGCTTTTTATATTATGAATTTAGATTTAGGGTCTCTATATCGTACTTCATAATGCAAATATTAATTAATTAATCCATTGAACTAAAAAGTGTGTTATTTAGTACACTTCAAAAGTAAAACTATAATTGATTTAAAACGATAAAAAACATATAAAATCGACGAAATACATTAAATTTTAACATTTATAGACAAAAAGACTATAAATATCGTCAAAATACACACCAGAAGCTTTAAAAATTAGATCACTTATAAAAGTTGCACACAAAATGAAATAAGTTTTAGATTTTTACAAAAAAGTATTTTGAAAAATTATCTAGATCTGCTTAAACTTACGCTCCCCTCAATGTTAGTTGAGTATTTTGATTTAGTAAAAAAAACAAATAAAAATGAAGTTATTCATCTTTATTTTGAAGAATTCAATATCGTTAGCAAAGAAAAAGCCTCTTCCCAATTAATTTCTCTTGGTTTCTTGGAAGAAATTACCATTCAGGATTTTCCTTTACGGGGTAAAATAGTGTATTTACACATTAAACGACGTAAATGGTTAGACAGAACCACTAAACAAATAGTACAAAGAAATTATAATTTAGCAGGAAAGGGAACTTATATGACTAAAGAATATGCTACTTTTTTAAAAGAAATTAGACGATATTAAAACCAAAGGTTATGATATCTTAATTGTTTTATAACGTCTTCCTAAACCATGAGTTATTAGTTACTTTTATAAAACAAGATTTTTTTTGGGGTTAGTCAAGAATATATCTATCAAGAAATGGAAATAAAAAAAGCATCCTCTTAGGATGCTTTTTTACTAACTAACTAACCAAAAATATGAATTACATTTTAAGTTTAAAGTAACCACTCAATAAACTTTTTAATTAAATATAATTATTTTACATATCACAACATCCGTGCCAAACTCTAAAATTTAATATTTAATTTAGTATATAGAGTAAAAAAATATAACCCTATAAAATAATTATAAGCTGTTAGTATTTAAAATATAATTATTAAGATATTTGCCAATACAACAAAGACCTTATTTATGAAAAAAATTACGTTTTTATTTTTAGTCCTTTTAATAACTTCTTGTAGTGAAAAGCAACATGATTTAATAGTTAGAGGAAACATCAAAGAGTTAAAAAAAGGAACTATTTATCTTAAAAAAGCTAATGATACTGTTTTAATAACTGTAGACTCTTTAGTTATAAATGGTAATTCTCAATTTGAATTACATTCAGATTTAGAATCTCCAGAAGTATTCTTTTTGTACTTAGATAAAAATAGCTCAGAGGAAGATAGGATTACTTTTTTTGCGGATAAAGGCATAACAGAAATTAATAGCACATTAAAAAACTTTGTTTTTGATGCAAAAATTAACGGCTCAGATCAACAGAAAGTGTTAGAAGAATACAATGCTATTATATCTAGAATGAATAATAGAAATCTAGACTTAATAAAAGAACATTTTGAAGCTCAAAAAAACAACGATACAGCTAAAGTTCGTGTTCTTGAAAAAGAATCCGATAATGCATTAAAAAGAAAATATTTATACACAGTAAATTTTGCATTAAATAATACTGATAGCGAAGTAGCACCCTATCTTGCTCTTTCAGAAATCTACAATGCCAGAATTAAGTTTCTTGACACTATAAATAATAACTTGACACCAAAAGTTAAAAAATCTAAGTATGGTAAAGAGTTGCAACTGTATATTGATAAAATAAAAGCTTCGAAAAAATGAAGCTAAAATTTCAAACAAAACAAAAAAAGACCTTTTCAAATGAAAGGTCTTTTTTTGTTTCTATTAAGAGCCGATGGAGGGACTCCCTTCGACTGCGCTCAGGATAAACTTCTAGCCCAAACCAACTTTTAGTTTAATAACAAAACTTAAGTCAGTTATCTGATACGCTTTTCAAAATTTCAAGAGCCGATGGAGGGACTCGAACCCACGACCTGCTGATTACAAATCAGCTGCTCTAGCCAGCTGAGCTACATCGGCTTATTTAACGGTTGCAAATATAATATCTAATTTAACATCTGCAAGTAGTCCGTTAAAAAATTTATCCTAATTTATTAATTTTTTCTATTAAAGCTCTACCTTTAGTTTCTAGCTCTACATTAATTGCTTTAAAATGTGCTTTTGCGTTTTCAACATCTTTAGCATTAACTTTGGCTATCAATTCATCAAAAGTAGCAATTGCTTCGTCAATAATTGCCTCGCTCTTTTTTGTGTCTTTGTCTGTGTTTGCGTATTCCCAAACATAAACTGCTTCAATAATATCACCTAAAACATAATTAATGTCTTTTTTTAGGTCTCTAACATTTGCCATAATCTGTATTTTTATTTGATTGCAAAATTAAACATAAACTTCCAATAGTGTAGCATTTTTAGAAGCAATTTCATAGTCAGTAATTGCTGCTGGTAACAATATCGTTTCTCCTTTTTTAATAGACTCAGAAATACCGTTAACCAAAATTTCCGCATCACCTTCTACGCACATATATATTATAAATGAATCATGTTCATTTTTCTTTTTAAGTGGCTCAGTAACTTTTAAATAATTAGTTGTAAAATAAGGACAACTTACCATTTCGTTAGATTGATTTTCTGTTTTAGAATATGCTACTCTAAAATTATCCGGCATATTAAAATCGAAGGCATCAATTGCTAAATCATTATGTAACTCCCTTTCATTACCTTCATCATCTACTCTATCCCAATCATAAACACGATACGTAATATCGCTTGTTTGCTGTATTTCGGCTACCATAACCCCTGCTCCAATAGCATGAATACGCCCAACTTCAATAAAGTAAGTATCTCCAACTTTTACTTTATCAAAATTTAAAATATCAGTAAGCGTTTTATCTTCTAAATGACTTAAATATTTTTCTGAAGTCATATCTTGATTAAAACCAACTATTAAATTAGAACCTTCATCTGCTTGTAACGTGTACCACATTTCTGTTTTACCAAAAGAGTTATGCCTTTTAGCTGCCAACTCATCATTAGGATGTAATTGAATTGATAAATCTTCTCGAGCATCGATAAACTTTATAAGTAAAGGAAATTTATTTCCAAATACCTTATAGTTTTTATCTCCTATTAAATGTCCCTTAAAAGTTTCTAAAAGTTCTTTTAATGAATGTCCTTTTAAGGTTCCGTTTGACACTATGGATGTATCTCCTTCTACGTCACTAATCTCCCAACTTTCACCAATATTTGGTAAATCACTTTTTTTATTGAGAATGGTTTTTAATTTTTGTCCGCCCCATATTTTATCTTTTAAAATAGGGTTGAATTTAATTGGGTATAATGTGTTATTCATTTATTTTCCTGAATAGGTTACGAAATTACGAGGTGTTTCAAATAAGGTAATCTCCAATTCTAAATGTGATGCCAACTTTGACTTCATTTTATTGTAAATTACGACAGCTATATTTTCCGCTGTTGGGTTTAAGTCTTTAAATTCTGGTACTTCTACATTTAAGTTTTTATGATCGAAAGCATCTTCAACTTCAGCTTTAATAATTTCTTTTAAAATTTTCATATCAATAACATAACCTGTTTCCTGATCAATCTCTCCTGTTATACTAACAATGAGTTCATAATTATGACCATGAAAGTTTGGATTGTTACATTTACCAAAAATAGCATCATTCTTTTCAAAACTCCAATCCTTTCTATACAGACGATGTGCTGCATTAAAATGTGCTTTTCTACTAACTGTTACTTTCATTTAGAAATATTTATATGTTCGTAGAATTTATCGAAAATCACCTTAAACCATTCTGTGTATAATTCTGGTTGTAATAGAATGTCTGCCTTAACTTCATCTAAAGGCATCCATTTCCAGCCAACTACTTCATCTAGATTAATAGTAGGTTCTCCATTATAATTACCTAATAATACATGGTCGTACTCATGTTCGGTTAATCCATTATCAAATGGCGCTTTATAGATAAATGAAATGGATTCTTGCAAGTCCACTACAAATCCCATTTCTTCTTGTAATCGTCTTTTTCCTGCTCCAATATTAGTTTCTCCATCGCGTTGATGACTACAACATGTGTTCGTCCAAAGTCCTGGAGAATGGTATTTATTTAAAGCTCGTTGCTGAAGCATTAACTCATTTTTATTATTAAAAATAAAAACGGAAAATGCGCGATGTAATAAAGCTTTTTCATGAGCCTCCATTTTAGGCATCAATCCGATTTGCTCATCATTTTCATTTACTAGAATTACTTTTTCTTCTTTCATAGAAAAGCAAAAATACCAAGTAAATATTAAAAAACATATTCTAATCAGAAATTAAAGCTTAACTATAAAATAAAAAAGCATCCATAATTATATGAATGCTTTTCTTTATTCGATATGTATTGAAGTTAGTCCTCTACTAATATAAACTCACTTCTTCTATTAGCTTGATGTTCTTCTTCACTACACTTTACACCAGTGATGCATTTATTTATTAAGATTGTTTCACCATAGCCTTTGCCAGTTAATCTACTCGCGTCTATACTTCCTTCTTTTATAAGGTAGTTTATGGTTGATTTATTTCTTCTTTTTGATAGCTCTAAATTATATGATTTATTTCCTCTTGAGTCTGTATGCGATCGTACATCTACTTTTGTATTTGGATATGCCTTCATATAATTTATTATCTTCACTAATTCTTGCTCTGCTTCTGGTCGTATAATGGCCTTATCAAAATCAAAATAGATAGGGTTTAAATCTAATAGTTTAAATAGGTCTACCTCATTAGGTTCTAACTTTATAACTATTTGTAACTCTAGTTCATCTGTGTCGATATTAAAAGCTTCTACACCTTCTTTATAGTTTGCTTTAGTTACCTGTGATTTGTAATCACTATGGCTTCCTGATAGTTTTAAACTAAACTCGCCATTTTCATCAGATTTTAATGTCTTTACTAATTCATTTGCATGATTATAAATGAACACATCTGCACCTGCTATTATCTGATTCGTATTTTTATCTAATACAGTTCCTGTTATGTATTGTAGATATGGATTTCTTGTAAAGCTATAAATATCGTCATCACCTTTTCCTTCTTTTCTATTCGAGGACAGATAGCCTTTGTAGGTAGTTTCATTTATAATGTACTCAAAGTCATCTTTCGAACTGTTGATTGGTTTCCCAACATTGATTGGTTTATTATTTGAAGTAGTTATTTTTTCAATATTCTTAAAAGCGAATACATCTAAACCTCCTAAACCTGGATGACCATCTGATGAGAAATACAAAGTCCCTTTATTACTTATATATGGGAAGTTCTCTCTGCCTTCAGTATTTATTTTAGAACCTAGATTCTTTGGTTCACCATAACTGCCGTCTTCATTTATTGTCACTACATAAATATCGGATGCGCCTAAAGTTCCTTCCATATCGGATGCAAAATATAATTTTGTCTCATCTGCACTAAGAGCAGGATGGGCTACATTATAGTCATCACTATTAAATGATAACGGTTCTATATTGGTCCAGCCTTCTTCTTTCAATTCAGCTTTATATATTTTTAAGCCGTGTATTCTTTTCGAATTCTTCTTGAATTCACCTTTATAGTAATTGTTTCTTGTAAAGTATACTGTTTTGCCATCTTTTGTAAAGGCAGTCGACGATTCGTGGTATTTTGTATTTATAGCGCCTTTTATCTCTGTGGCTGTTCCGTCTGCATTTAACTCATAAATATCTAAAAAGGGTTGTTCGTTCCAATTATACAGTTCTTCATCTTCTCCCCTTGAGGATGCAAATATTAATTGATCCTGATGTATTGAAGTTCCAAAATCTGATAATGGGGTATTGATTTCTAGGTTATTCATCTCAAAATCATCCGAACGTTTTTCAATCGTTTCCAGATAGTCTGCTTGAAATAGTTTACTTCTAGAATCTTCTGGTTGTAATCTTATAAATTCTTCTAAGATTTTATCTGCTTTGTCATAAGCTCCTATACCTTTTAAGGCTTGAGAGTATCTAAAGTAGTTTTCAGGATTTATGGTTTCCTTTTTTTGAGCTATTAACTCTCCGTACCATTGGGAAGCTTCTTCCATTTTCCCATTATAATAAAAGGAATTGGCTAAATTCTCTAATAACTCGGGATTTCTATTCCCTTCATTTGCAACTTCTAATAACTGTTCTGTCGTTTTTACATACGATAAATTGTTATATGTCTTCTTTGCTTTTCTGGCCACCCCTTTTTGACCAAAGGATATATTTACCAGCAATAATGTCAATAACGGTAATAATAGTAATCTTTTTTTCATGTCCCTGTATCTTTTTAGAAGAATCTTGGTGATAATATTCTTCCTATTTGTTGTAATTCAAATCGCAGCATTATTTCGTGGGATCCACTATTATAAGTATTTAATCCTGTCGTAGTAAGATCGTAGGCGTATCCTATAAATAACCCTGGGTTTATCTGAAAGCCTGCTAGACCGCTAATGGAATCATCCCATCGGTAGCCTAAACCCAGGGTTAGCTTTTCATTGAATAAAGCGTTTATAGAAAGGTCTGCTATTAATGGAGCTCCTGATACACCTTTAACTAGTGCGGCTGGTTTTAGTTTTGTGTTTTCTCCTATATCAAACACATAACCTCCTATTAAAAAATAGTGTAAGCGTTCTGTAGCTAGGGATTCTTGAACACCATCATAATGTTCCGTCGTAAAAAAGTTTGGTATGGATAATCCTAAATACCATTTTTCTGAATGCAAGTAAAGACCTGCCCCTATGGTTGGAGAGAATAGGCTTAGATTATCATTAAAAACTCTATCGGGGTATTGGAATACACCTTTGCTCCAATCGGTATCTAATAAATGAAAACCTCCTTTTAGTCCAAAAGATAGCTCAGTCCCTCGTATTTCATCTATAGGGATGGTATATGAGAAATTAATATCTACATTGGTTTCACTCGCTGGCCCTAGTTTATCGCTTACTAGGTTTAACCCTAGTCCCAAACGTTTGTTTCTTAAAGGGGAATGAATTCCAAAAGTGATTGTTTTTGGAGCACCATCAATACCGACCCATTGGGTACGGTATAATCCTGTGATACTTAATACATCCCGCTGACCCGCATAGGCTGAGTTCACACTCATTGTATTATACATATATTGTGTGTACTGTGGGTCTTGCTGGGCTGATAGTTCTAGATTTAATAGTGTTGCAAACACTACTAAAATTAAACTTTTTGCTAATGATCGTTGTTTCATCATTTTTAATTTCTTTAGTTGTTTGTTTACTATTTTATCCGTTGATGTATAACCATCCTATTTTAGGTTTAGAGCCATCTCCAAGGTCTAATACATAATAATAGGTTCCTACTGGTAATTTCTCTGTGCCATTTATAGTACTTCTTCCATTAGAGGTACCATCAAACTCGTTGTTGTATCCTTGTTTTTTATAAACAATATTTCCCCAACGGTTATAGATCTCCAGCTTATTGTTTGGATAGTTGGTTATACAGTTAATTATTAAAAACTCATTAACACCGTCTCCATTTGGTGAGAATTCATTGATTACTATTAAGCAACCCAATTCGGTCTCTGTTGGATCATCCTCTGTATTACCATCTACATCATCTCCATCATCACTAATATCAGTTATAGTCTCAAAGCTTGGACTAATTCCTGAGGCTTCTACACTATTACGAACTCCTCCAGAATTGATGGCTTGTTGTGTGATTTCAAAAGTCGCTGTATAAGTGGCTATCTCACCTACTAATAAGGTACCTTCTACACTTCCTAAATCTGCATCATCAAATACAGGTGCTTCTGTTAAGGTTAATGGGTTACCATTAATATCTGTGAAGGTATCCACTAGGTTTATACTCGTTAGAGTCACATTTCCTGTGTTTTCTACTTCGATTGTATATCTAATTTCATCACCTAATTCTATATCTGATGCATCTGCTAATTTAGTTACCTCCAATCCAGCTGTACAATCTATTGTAGTTGTTACTCCTACAGTAATATCTGAAGGTCTGTATGAACACGGATCATGTGGATCTGTTGCACTCTCTCCATCTGGTGGGGTAAGTTCATCACCGTTTGTTACACCATCTCCATCACAGTCTGCTGCCAAAAATGCTGCATCTGGTGTTAAGGTGATATCGCTGGTAATAAAATCACATGGCTCATTTGGATCTGTTGTACTCTCTCCATCTGGTGGTGTCAATTCATCACCGTTTGTTACGCCATCACCATCACAGTCTGCTGCTAAAAATGCTGCATCTGGTGTTAAGGTGATATCGCTGGTAATAAAATCACATGGCTCATTTGGATCTGTTGTACTCTCACCACCTGGTGGTGTCAATTCATCACCGTTTGTTACGCCATCACCATCACAGTCTGCTGCTAAAAATGCTGCATCTGGTGTTAAGGTGATATCGCTGGTAATAAAATCACATGGCTCATTTGGATCTGTTGTACTCTCACCACCTGGTGGTGTCAATTCATCACCGTTTGTTACGCCATCGCCATCACAGTCTGCTGCTAAAAATGCTGCATCTGGTGTTAAGGTGATATCGCTGGTAATAAAATCACATGGCTCATTTGGATCTGTTGTACTCTCTCCATCTGGTGGTGTCAATTCATCCCCATTTGTTACGCCATCGCCATCACAGTCTGCTGCTAAAAATGCTGCATCTGGTGTTAAGGTGATATCGCTGGTAATAAAATCACATGGCTCATTTGGATCTGTTGTACTCTCTCCATCTGGTGGTGTCAATTCATCCCCATTTGTTACGCCATCGCCATCACAGTCTGCTGCTAAAAATGCTGCATCTGGTGTTAAGGTGATATCGCTGGTAATAAAATCACATGGCTCATTTGGATCTGTTGTACTCTCTCCATCTGGTGGTGTCAATTCATCACCGTTTGTTACGCCATCACCATCACAGTCTGCTGCTAAAAATGCTGCATCTGGTGTTAAGGTGATATCGCTGGTAATAAAATCACATGGCTCATTTGGATCTGTTGCACTCTCTCCATCTGGTGGTGTCAATTCATCACCGTTTGTTACGCCATCACCATCACAATCGGCATTATTCCATGTATTGCTTGGTACTTGAGTAACATCAGCTGGGTTATAGCTACAGAAATCATTTGGATTAGTTGGTGTTCCACCACTTGGAGGAGTTGATTCATCACAATCAATTACACCATCACCGTCAGAATCAATTGAACTGATAACTATAGTTTCACTAATTGATAGACTTAAATTACAATTAGTATTTGCTACATTTATTAAATTTATTGTAACAGCCGTAACAATATTATTAATAGTAATATCTACTGTACCTGTTCCCCCAATAGTAACAGTACCAGAAACTGAACCGTTATAGGTTACCATATCATTTGGTATTCCTGTAATTGTGAAAACTGCATCACTACCTGAACATACAGGGCTATTAGTAGTTATTACTGGTATATTTGGTAAAGCATTGATCGTTACACTAGCGGTACTACTGTTTGGACAGGTTCCTGCTGTGGTATAAGTTACGGTATAGGTTCCCGGAGTACTGGTCGATACATCGATAAGTCCTGTTCCTGCTGTAAGTGATAAGCCTAATGTGCTACTAA
>NZ_SRSO01000039.1 GCF_004791695.1 Flavivirga rizhaonensis
TTAGGTCAAGCTCAAGTTCCCCCGGTTCTAATATAAATTCTTGTTTATATACATATTTTCCCTCGGGACTATACAATCCAAAATAGGCATTTCTAATCTGCTTGAGCGTATCTGAAATCTTAAACGTACCATTTTTAATAATAACTTTATCTGTTACAGAATGCACACCTGCAATTGTTGTATCTCCAACCACAATATCTATGGTATGTCCCTCATATTTATCCCAATTTATGCCCGTATATCTAAAAGATAAATCTTGCTTTTCTTTTGATTGCGTGCAGCTGGCTATAAGTATGCTTAAAAAAAGTAATGTGATGATTTTTTTCATTGTATTGTATAATATTATTAATAATACTAGTTAAGTGTATAATAATGCTCCAAGCCCTACAGCAATTATGTTAATTTCTAGTTAAATCTTATTATGAAAGATTTAGATAATTTAGAGAAGATGTTTAAACATATTGAAATAACTTTAATAAAATAAAACCCCAACTATTAATAGTTGGGGTTTTATAAATTGAATATTATGGGTTTGGTACTAAAGCATTGTTACCAGCTAAAGCTGATTGCGGTATTGGAAAAATTAATTTTCCAGGATTAGTTATTGTTGGTCGTAATGCAGCCGCATCAATATCGCCTAATCTATCATAACGTACAAAGTCAAACCAAGATTCCCCAGTTTCTTTAAATAATTCTAAGATTTTTTCATTTCTAATGTCTTCTAATAAAGTTGCTTTATCAGATAACATTTTAGGAGGAACACCTGCTCTATTTCTAATGTCATTTAATTTGTCTAGAGCATCTGCTAAAACTCCACCAGAACGTCTAGCTTCTGCTTCGGCGTATATTAAATACATTTCTGCCATTCTTAACATGTTTACAGTATTACCACCACCAGCTTGTCTCACTGCAAACGGGTATTTTGGGTTGCCTGCAGGATCACTAAATACAAAAGAATATCTAGGGTCGTAACCTGTAGTATTATCAAAACTACCATCACCAGGAACGCCATCTTGGTCATCTGCAAGTATTCTAAAATACGTAGAAGGACTGGCTACAGAGTTTAAATGTGAACTTATACTGATTTCTCCTTCAACAATATCACCGGCAAAGGGTGCAAAAATAGTTTCTGGTCCATATTTAGTATTAAATATATCACCATAGCTAGTAGCTAAAGCATAACCATCGGTATTATTTATAACACTTAAAGCATTTGCAGCAGCATTGGTATAGTCTCCCATATACAATTGCACTTTAGCAAGAGCAGCTCTGGCAGCAGTTGCAGAAATATAAAAATGTTCTCTGTTGGTTCTACCATTATCGGCAGCAAATTGCAGGTCTGAAATGATTAAATCGTAATTTTCTTGAACTGTATTACGAGGTCTAGTTTCATTTTCTCTGTATGGTGTTGTACTACCAACAATACCAAATTCTGAGTTTGTGTCATAAAACTGTCCAAAAACTCTTAATAAATTAAAATGTGAATACCCTCTAAAAAACCTAGCTTCAGCTAATAGTTCATTTTTTCTAGTATCATCTACATTTGCAGCGCCATTCTCTACTAATTCAATAAAAAAATTAGTGTTATTGATGGTATAATATTCAGATCTGTAAATAGTTAATATTAAGTTGCTGCTCGGTAATATATTATGATCTGCAACACCCTCACTATCTGGTCTAACATATTGTAATTCTTGACCTGCGGCACTTAAACGCGATGTTACCGTAGGGTGTAAAAGCGGAACCCTTAGCCCTGAGCCAGCAGGCCCCCTATAGGTGGTATATATTCTATTTAGTAGTGTAATAGCCGATGCTTCATCTCTGATAACATTACTTTCTTCGAGCGCATTTTGAGGTACAACATCATCAATATTACAACTATTAAGACTTAGTAATGCAACAACTACTAAACTTATTTTTATATATGTGAATTTCATAATTTAAAGATTAAAAGTTAACATTTACACCTAAAGACCAAGATTTAGCATTTGGATAAGCTCCTCCATTATCGAATCCTCCAGAGGCAGAAATACCTCCGCCAGCTTCAGGATCTACACCAGGAAAATCTGTCCAGGTCTTTAAATTTGACCCAGAAACATATACCGATAAATTAGTTAACCCAAGTTTATCTGTAATTTTCTTGTTAAGATTGTATTTCAACTGAATGTTTCTTAATCTTAGATAAGAACTGTCGTATACATTTGCTGTTGATATTCTATTGTTTTGGTTTGGATCACCAGAAACCAATCTTGGTAAGGTCGCATCTGTATTAGTAGGTGACCATCTAAAAGGGTGGCTAAAGCGTCTTTGTACATTAGATCCAAACTGTGGATTAAGCGGGTCGCTAATACCAAAATCTACTAAAGATTCTGTGCCTTTAGAAAAGTTGAAAAATGCTGAAAGTTCAAAACCTTTATATTGAATAGCCGAATTAAAGCCTCCAAAAAAATCTGCTTGGGTACTTCCTAAAATTTCTCTGTCATTATCATCAATAATACCATCTGGTGTACCATTAGGGCCACTAATGTCTTTATATTTATAGTCCCCTACACCTGTACCAGATGTTTGCGTAGGACTTGCTGCAACTTCTGCTGGGTCTTGAAAAATGCCTTCAACAATATGACCTCTAATTAAACCTATTTCTCTGCCTATCTCAAACCTATCAATTAAAAATGGGTCTATACCATCTGCATTAAATTTTTTCAGCTCATTTTCATTCTTAGAAATGTTAAACCCTGCAGACCATCTAAAGTCTTTGCTTCTTAGGATATCTCCAGATATTTCGAATTCAATTCCTTTATTGCTCAAATCTGCAAAATTTTCTGTATAGTCTGTGGCTCCAGATTCTAGGGCAAAAGCGGGTCCAATTAACGCATCTGTTGTTTGCTTGTTATATACGTCAAAACTACTTCTTAATCGTCCATTAAATAATGTAAAGTCTAAACCAATGTTGAATTCTTTAGTGACTTCCCATCTTATATCTGGATTTGGAAGGATATCATTCAACCCACTCGCAACTTGGCCATTGTAAAGACCATTTCCTCTAGCACCTCTATTAAAGAACTGTAGATACACAAATTCTCCTGTATTGTTTGAACCAACTTCACCTAAACTTGCTCTTAATCTTAATGTATTTACAAGGTTAGAGCTTTTTAAAAATTCTTCGTTAGCTATATTCCAACTGGCTGCTACCGATGGAAAGTATGCTTCTTTGTTATTAGGGCCAAAGCGAGAAGACTTATCGCGTCTAATATTTGCTGTTAAAAAATATCTGTTCTTGTAATTGTAAGATACACGACTAAAAATAGAATTTAGTCCTATTTCTTCTCTAAAATTTGAAGCTGATATATTTTGTTCAGCATTGGTAGCCGTTGTTGATATATCATCATCTGGAAAGCCTTGAAACAAAAAAAGATTTCGATCTCCTTTGTCACGTTGCCAAGAAAAACCTAGTAATCCGAGTATAGAGTGGTTTCCAAAAGTGTTTCTGTAAGTTGTTGTAACATCTGTTGTTATACTGGTAGCAATAGATTTACTAAGTGTTAATGTAGAGTTAGCAGGTCCTCTTGGAGGATCAAATGGTGTTATTCCAAAAGTTCCTGCAAAATCTGGATTATACGTATTATTATCGGTAAAAAAGAAAGACCCATTTACTTGCCCTCTAACCGTTAGGTTTTTTAGTACCTCAGATTCAATATACACATTCCCTAATGCTGTATAAGACTTTCTATCGGCCTTGTTTTCTGTAGTAAAAGCTAAAGGGTTGGGTGATTCTTGATCGAAAAAGCCGAAAAACCTAGAAGGTGGGTAATTGTATTCACCTTCCTCATTTCTAGGCGCAAAGTCTGGTCTTGCGTCTAATATTTGATTTAAATTACCATTAGAATTACTATATCCAGAAAAATTATCGGTATAACTTAAATTGGCATTGGCTCCCATTTTTATATGCTTAGAGATTTGACTGTCTAAACCAAGTCTGAAATTGTATTGCTTAAACTCATCATTAAGTAGTAATCCTTCCTGGTCTATATATCCTAAAGATAGATAATAGCTTGATCGTTCTGAGCCTCCGTTAATAGAAAGATTATATTTCTGTGTCGCAGCAGCATCTCTATAAACTACATCATTCCAATTGGTATTCGCGTCTCCAAAATAACTGTCATTTAAGCCGTTATATGTTGTTTGAAATGTAAATGTTGAGAAATCAAAAACCACATCTAAATCAGCCATTCCAAATTGTAAACTTTGAGGAAATATATTGCCTGCATTGGCTGCTTCTACGGAGCTAATTATATAAGCTTCAGAGAATTCTTTAAACTCATCTGCATTTAACCAATCTAAGGTATTAATTGGTTTACCAAAGGTTGTGCTTACAGAGAGGTTTACTCGCATTTTTTTACCTTTTTCACCCTTTTTTGTATTCACAATAATAACACCATTAGCGCCTCTAGACCCATAGATAGATGTAGCTGCAGCATCTTTTAACACATCTATACTTTCAATATCTTGCGGGTTAATGCCCAATAAAGGATTAGGTGTTTCTGCAAATCGAGTTTCATCTGTTATTGTATTTTTAAAAGCTGGATTTACCTGAAATGGCACCCCATCTATTACAAAAAGTGGGTTGTTATCGCTTGATCCAAAGGGAGAAGTAATACCTCTTATATTGATATCTACACTAGATCCTGGTCTACCAATATTTTGTTGTATTTGTACACCTTTTATAAGACCACTTAAGGCTCTATCAAAACTAGCATTACCTATTACATTTTGGTTTATTTCTTCACTTTTAATAGAAGAAATAGCCGAAGAAACTTCTTCTCTAGTCGTAGAACCATAACCTATTAGAACAACTTCATCTAATTCTGCTATGCGTTCTTTTAGAGTAATATTGTATGTGGTTTGCGTAGTTACTTGTTGAGATACATACTCATAACCTAAGCCAAAAGCTACTAAATAATACCCTTCTTTTGCTTCTAAAGAAAAGGTGCCATCAAAATCTGTAGAGGTTCCGCGTATAACAAAGTTATTTGAAACACGATCTCCTTCAGGTTTTCTATCTGTAACATAGACTGTAATTCCTGCAATAGGAAGCCCGTTAACATCTGTAACCTTACCAGATATATTTAACTCTTGAAATTCAGAATCTTGTTGAATGATTATGGTATTATTACCCGAAATAACAAAATTAAAATCGCCTATTGAAAGGCTTTTTTCAAGTAGTTTATTGGCTTTTATTGTCCCTTTTTTAACGTTAACTTTAGGATAGTCTTTAAACATGTCAACTTGATATATAAATGTATAATCGGTTTGACTCATGATAAGATCGAAAACCTCATCAACGGTTACATTGACATTCTTTTCAATTTTTATTTTAGCATCTTGTGACAAAACATTATTAGGTGTTATACTAAAAACGCTTAAGCACAATAAGAAAATGGTTGCTCTCATAATGTTTAGGAGTAGTTTTTTTCTAAAAAAGAAAAAAACAGAAGTAAGTTTAATTTGCATAAATTTGCTTGTTATTAGTTAGTTAAACATTTAATTAATTAGTAACTTTAAAATAGAGGGATAAAGCCTTATACTTTGGACGGTCTAAGCTTTGTTCCTCTTTCTTTTAGTTTTTTAGGATAATAGTATTGTTGTTTATTTCATAGGCATTAATAAAGTTTGTGTTTTTTATTAGGATTAAAATTTCTTCAATATTTTGATTTTTACTTAATACCCCTTTAAATTGAACATCTTCAAGAGTTTTATCAATAAATACAACATCTACATCATACCATCTAGATAAAACTTTCATAATATCTTTAAGTGATTTGTTTTTAAAACTAAATACCCCTCTTTTCCAGGCGATTTCAGAAAAGGTGTCAACCTTAGCAATCACTAAATCATTGTTTTTGGTATTTAAAATAGATTGTTGGTTTGGACTTAAAATATTATTTAATTCTCCATTCTTAATAGCAACCTTTCCTTCTACCAAGGTTGTATAAATGGTTTTTTCATCTTTATAAGCCTTAATGTTGAATTCGGTACCCAGTACCTCCACCTCTTGTATTCCAGTAAGTATTTTAAATTTAGCGCCATTATGATTTGTACTCGGTGATACATCAAAATAGGCTTCACCATAAAGGAGTTCTACTTGTCTCGCTTCTCCTTTTGGAAAAGATACAGGGTACTTTATTTGAGATTCAGAATTTAGCCAAACGATGGTACCATCTGATAGTTTTACTTGATATTGTCCGCCTCTTGGAATTGTTAAATAATTATATGCTATTTCTGTTTTTTTCTCTCTTGCAGTGTTGTAAATTAATGCTTCGCCATTGCTGCTTAAGTTATCAGCAATATAATTTTCTCCTTTTTCAAGAATTACACCTGTTCCATCCTCCAATGTTAATATGGCTTTATCAGTACCAATTTTGATATCATTATTTACAATCACAGATTTATTAATAGGATCAACTAGTAATTGATTATCTTTAAAAAAGAAATTAAAGGCTATAAATAATATTAAGGACGCAGCTACGCCGTATTTAAATAAAGTTTTTTGATAAAACGATATGCCCTTAACACTGTTTTCCTCCTCGTTTTGCAGTTCTTTATGTATATTAATGAGTACTCTATTTCTAGTAGCTTCTTCTGAACCTAGTTCTTCAACCCATGTGTATTCCTGCTGATAACTTTCGTAGTAGTTAACTAACAATTTTAGCTCCTCAAGAGTACTTTTTCCATCAAGATATTTTTCAATTAACTCTTGAAAGTCCTCTTTGTTTATTTCTTCTTTACTCATCAATTTGTGATTTAAGATTGTGGGTATATATATAAAGTGTCTATTTATATTAGTACCCCCTAAAAAATTATTGTTTTTTTTGTTTTTTTTTGAAAGACTAACAAGAAACCCTTGATAATCGTAGCATTTTTGTTACGATTAAGCAAAAATTCTTATTGAATTAATAAACTAATTATTTTATATTTTGACTTATAAATACTAGTAACTCTATACTCAGTATATGTCCGAGGGAATTTCGTAAAGCTCTCAACGCAAAACTTATATGGTTCTCCACTGTTTTCGTCGAAATGTTAAGTTGCTCAGCAATTTCTTTATGACTTAATTGCTGATGCCTACTTAACTTATATACGTTTTGACATTTTCTTGGAAGGGTTTCTACAACGGCATTAATCTGAGCGACTAATTCCTTATGCATTATTTTAGTTTCTGGAGTGGAGTACTGAAACCTATTTTTTAAGTCTTCATATAATTCTATCCTAATTATTTTGTTTTTTCTAAATTGTGCAAAAACCTTATATCGGGTACAAGCATACAAATAACTGTTTAAGGAAATTTGAATTTGAATTTTCTCCCTTTTATTCCATAAATCGATGAACACATCTTGTATAATTTCCTCACATAGCTCTTTATTTTTCAACAAATTATAGGAAGACAAAAACAAAGGCTTCCAATAGGTGTTATAGAGTTCTGTAAGTACCTTTTTATCGTCATTTTTAAGGCGCTCAATTAATAAATCGTCTTTTAATTTTTGTGAATTAAACATTCAAAAGAATTTTATAGAACAAAAATATGCAATTTTAAACAACGTATACTTCAACTTTAAATTTGCTTTGGTTTCGCCTAGATTAGAAAAATACTAAATAAATATACAAACCTTTAATCCATGTCGATATTTTTTTAGTTAAACTTTTTATTTACTCGCTTTTTGTAAGTTTAAGAAAATAGCTATAGTTTACTTTATTTTCTATCTGTTTTTAAAGGACTTAAAATAGCCCTTTATTGCATCTTTTAATAAAATAAAATCAAGAACAATTGTTGTGTTTAGTCAAAAATTCCAGTTAATATAAAGAGAAAGAATTCTACATTTTTAAAGCCTCTAAATTGTGCTCTAAATGCTTTATTTTAGCATTGAAAGATTCAGCCGAAGCATTAGTACTTCTATTTATAAAGTAATTTAACATGAACTATAGATAAAATAAAATCAACACCGTATGAACCAATGATAACAAAATAATAACTGGTACTATTACTTTGTAAAACCTATAGTGTTTCTTATAAGGAAGTTTCATAAATCTAATTAAACTATTATATAACTAAAACAGTTAAGTTTAAAAAAATCCTACTTTTTAATCTAAAATAAGCTTAAATTCTGTAGACATAATACCTGATTAATCTATCACTTCTATCAACTTACAAGCATTACACACACCTTTTACAATTATAATGTAACTGAAGAGCCCTCTTGCGAAACATTATTGTTTATTCAATACGATCTATTGGACTCACCCCAAGCGTATTAAAAAACTGGATACTGGATTCAAGACGTTTTATAATAATACTATTTTCTTTTAATTGAGCATCTATCAAACTCCGCTCGCGGGAATTGATAAGAAACAATGAACTTTCTCCTAAAAAGAATTTACGTTCTTCACCCTTTAGTAACACCTTATAATTAGAAACGACATCATTTACAATATCTTCCTGCTTATCAAGAGATGTCATTTCGTTACTGATCGCACTAATCTTATTTTTAATTGTGAGCATTTGTGATGTTCTTTCATAATTTACATCCTGTAATTTTAATTTTGCTAGTTTTAAATCACCGCGTTCTTTCCGAAGAAAAAGAGGCACACTAAAATTGACAAATGCCTTATAATTTGCGGTATTAAAACGCTGCAATGGTTCATAGTCTTCAGATAAAAAATTATATTGCACGTCGAGTTTGGGTAATAATTTATTCATTTTTAAATTTCTATCGACTTTTAATGCCTCGATCTTGTTTTCTAATGATCTTAATTTAGGATGGCTATCTAAGGCTAAAGAATCTATTAGGCTTTGTTTTATCATTAATGCCATATTTAAATCATCTATAGAAGGTTTAGAGGGAAAAATACGTTCTTCGATCTCTAATGGAATACCTTGCAACCATAGATAATTACTTGCTTTTAAAGCGGCTTTAATACGTTTAAGCTTGGCCGCTTCAAAACTTAACTTCCTATTTTGCAAAGCTATTTTTGCTTCTACAGAGTCTATGGCAGCTACCTGTCCAGTTTCTGAACTACGCTTTACAGCCAAAAAACGCGTATTGGCATTGGTTAAAAAATTGGAAAATATACGCTCTTCATTAGCAGCTTCAAGCCACTGAGTATAAGCCATACCAGCTTCAAATAATACATTGTTAACCAATAAATCCCTATCGGCTTTTGATTGTTCCCTAAAGAATCGGGCTTTTTTAAGCGAGGCCATTCTATCGTTAATCAGTAAGCCTTGTGCCAAAGATATCGAGACACCTGCGCTATATAAACCATCATCTGGCACCGATAAATCTGGACTCAAAAAAGCACCTGAATTTTGCTCAAAATTGGCCTTAAATTCCACACCATACCAAGTTGGCACTTTAAAAGTGGCATTCAGTTCGTTATAATATTCTGTATTCTTGAATTTTTTTCGATTGAAATCAACTTCAATCTTCGGATCGAATCCCCCTTTTGCTTTTAAAAGGTTAGCTTCTCCTGTATTCAACGTTAAATTTGCTTGCTTTACTAAAGGGTGATGTTGTTTTACATATCCCATGTACTCTTGAAAGGATAAGGAGTCTATTAATGTATCCTGAGCCACTATAGAAAGACTGAAAAAAAATATACAACAGTTAAATAAAATTTTCATCTTCTTATTTTTTTGCGGTTTTACCCTTTGCCTTATTTTGACTAGGCGTATAATAATTAGGCGGAAAACCGTTTAACTTTCTCCATAGTTCAAACCAGATTGACACATCTTCTAACAAAGCAATAGTATAAGCACCAGAACCAACACGAACATTTTGAGGCCACTCATTCTCATTGTCATCAGGAGCAATTAGCACCCTGAATTTTCCATTATCGCTAATAAATGTTTCTACAGCTACTACTTTTCCACCAAAAGTTCCGAATGAGGCATTTGGCCATCCACTAAAGAAAATAGCAGGCCAGCCATCAAATTGAATTCTTACGCGTTCTCCTTTATGTATTAATGGCAAATCTATAGGCTCTACAAAAGTTTCTACTGCTAAGTCATAATTAGTAGGCATAATACCAACCAAAGCTTCTCCTTCTTTAAATGTTTCACCAATACCAGCTCGCAATGCCTTATTTATATAACCATCTTGTGGCGCTGTTATATAATAAAATGAATTTCTAAGTTCGTAATTAGACGTTTGATTTTCTAATTTTGAAGTTTGTGCTTCTGCTTCAAACTGATTTGATTGTGCCGTGAATTTTTCACTGTTAGTTTTAGCAAACTTATTAGCATATTCAGCCATCACTCTATTAATTTCAATTCTTGCATTCAATACATCATTTTTACTTGACATCAACTTATTCTCTTGAGAGATTAACTTTGCCTGTACTTCCTGCATTTTTAATCGTTTCTCTTCAACAGCAGTCATAGGCTTTAAACCTTCTTTTTGAAGTGTGATAATACGTTCCAATTGTGTCTCAGCAATTTTATAATTTGTCTTCGCTGCTTCTAGATCTATACTATCACTTTTCACCTTTAAATAGGATTGTTTCAATTTATTTTCTGCCTGCGAAAGTTTTAGTCTTCTTTCATTAAAAATGGCACCTATCTGATTTCCAAGTGCCTTTACCTTTCCTTTATAAGATTGCACCGAATTGCTTTTTGCATCACGCTGAAGCTTTATTCGCTCCACTAGTTTTGGATCTTGATATTCGGTTTTTATTTCTGAAATATGAAGGATGGTATCTCCCTTCTTAACAAGATCGCCCTCTTTAACATACCATTGTTCAATTCTTCCTGGTATAGGTGATTGTATCGTCTGAGGTCTATGATCTGGGGTTAATGTTGTGACATAACCATCTCCAGAAACATTTTGAGTCCAAGGTAAAAACAAGACAATCAGCACAGCAATCGAAAACCCGCCTAACAACCTATTAAACAGCTTGTAATGTCTTCTTTGAAATACTTTTTTATGAGATTGATAACCTTCTAAGGTTACCTTTTTATTTATTTGGTTATGAGATATATTAAGCATCTGTATTGTCTTTATTTATTAATACGCCTTTTTCCAATTTCATACTTTTGGTACACTTATCTTTCCATGAAGGATTTCTACTAGAAATAATGAGTACCCAATCTCTTTCAGGAGAAATCAAATAATCGATAATTCGATTTACTTCTTTCTCTTCAAAATTCTCTAGTGGGTCTTTAAGTATTAATAATTTGGGATTCTGAATGATGGCTCTTGCCAATAAAATACGTTTAGAAACAGTAAACGGAATTTGCTGCCCCTCAGGATGCATCATAGTCATTAAACCTTTTGGTTGTGTCTTTATAAAATCTAACAACCCTACTTGTTTTAGTATTTCATGCAATCGTTCCTGCGAAACACCGTTTGCTCCAAATGTTATATTATCAAGTATGGTGCCCTCAAAAGGAGTTTGATCTGGTAACACTTGTCCTATAAAGGATCTATAACGATTTGCCCATACCGCTTTTATCGATACATCGTTTATATATAGATCACCTCTTGTCGGCTCTACTAACCCTGAAATTATTTTAAGCAACGTTGTTTTACCAGAACCAGAAGATCCATCCAAATGAATTCTATCTTTTGAAGATATCATAAAATTGATTCCTTTTAGTATTTCCTGTCCTTCAGGAGAATTATACTTTAAACCATCTAATTCAATAGTAAGACTACTCTTGTTCTCAAATGGATCTATCCCTTCTTGAGGTTCTAATTCTTTATCAACTACCTGACCTATTTTTTCTAAAGAAGTTAATACATCGTAAAAAGACTCCAATCCTGTAATCACCTTTTCAACAGAACTGATTAAAAGCAGAATAATAATCTCGGCAGCTACAAACTGACCGATATTCATTTGTTGATTTAACACAAGCAGTCCCCCGATAAGTAACAAACCAGAAGTTACAAGGACTTTAAATCCTATCATTTGAATAAATTGTGTCAATAATATTTTAAAATGACTTTCTCTTGCCGATAAATATTGAGCGGTTAAATCGTCATTTCTATTCATAGCCAGGTCACTATTACCCGACAACTTAAAACTGATTAAAGATCTCGCAATCTCCTGTATCCAATGAGCCACCTTGTATTTACTTTTTGACTCCAAAAGACTGGTTTCAAGCCCTCTTCTGGCTGTTGATTTAAAAAGAATATAAACTAAAACGATAAGTAATATACCATATATAATGAAGAACGGGTGATAAAATGACAGTAACAATAGCCCAAATACTATTTGTAGTAATGCTGCCGGGAAATCTATTAAAATTTTGGATAAGCCTTTTTGAACCGTTAGTGTATCGAAAAACCTATTTGCCAACTCTGGCGGATAAAAATTTCGTAGTTCACTCATCTTTACTTTAGGAAACCTATACGCAAATTCAAAAGATGATCTTGTAAAAATCTTTTGCTGAATGTTTTCAAGAATTCTAATTTGCATTAATTGTAGTACCCCTTGAAAAGCAACACCTAATGTTACCAAGACTACCAATACAATCCACGAAGTAGATACTTGTGCACCTTGAATAAAATTGATTATTGCCTGTATTCCTAATGGCAATGATAAAGCTACTATACCCGCAAAAATGGCATAATAGAAAATTTGTCTTATATCTTTCTTATCAAGCTGTAATAAGCCTGTAAACCTCTTCCAAGGAGTTAATTGTTTTTGTTCCATATGAATTAATGATACTAAAGAGTAACAACGCTAGTTGGTACTGTTCTTAATTGAAATGTAATATTGAATATAATTACGGTACGTATGTAAGTCTAACTCATGTAATTTACATACAAAAGAAGTTATACCGAGTCTGGAGGTGGGATTAGAACCTCGAAATTAACTATCATGTTATCTCTTTCTTGATAGTAGATGAAGTTCTCTTCTATACTTAAAGGCAATAGATTATAAACAAATGGTGTATAGAGTTTTTTATAATCCTCTTTTAATTCCTCAGTATTATCTTTCTTTTCTGAATCTTCGGCAGCTTCTTTTTTCGAGGAAACAATTTCAGTATTTGATTCAGTTAAATAATTCTGAATAGAGAACTGGGCTACAAAATATAATGACATGATTGTAGCGATCAAGATGTATAAGGATTTATATGTTTGAAACCTCAAACTCATGATATATGTAATGTTTTAAATACCAAATTTGTATAAAACCTGACAATATTGTTCTTCCCCTTCTCAAAATCTGTTAACGATGGTAAATGCTGCGAAAAATAGCGTTGTTGATGGGCACCTTCTATAACAGTTGAAATCAGCATATGCGGAAATTCAAAATCAGGATTACACTCAAGAACTAATTCGCTTACACGTTTTACAACACGCTTATAACATTTAAAATATCCTTTTTCATTTTCAGCATCAACCGATTTGGTGTGGTATGCTTTAGAGGATTCGTCCACTATGATCTTGTGCAATAAAATTTCGTTTATACTCGAAAAATCATTGTCATCTATAACTTCCTGTACAAGTAAATTTATAGCAATTTCTAACTTATCTTTTGGAGATTCTATATTTTGAATTTTATATGCCAACCTGTATTCCAACCAACTCCAATACCAGTTTATAAGATAAACAAGAAGCATATGTTTGCTCTCGAAATAACGATATATGGAACTTTCGTTTGAAGTTATTTCAACACCCAATTTCTTAAAGGTAAAATCCTCAAACCCTATATCATGAATCATTTCTATACTCTTAGATACGATACGCTTACCAAGATCGGAAGATTTAGGGTCTTTTTTATAAAGCCCCGAATTAATATTTATATGTACAGATATAGTGTTCATAATGATGTTCACAAATATAATAGTATTACTATTAAAATACAATAGTAATACTATTAATTTAATTTATCATGACATAATGATTCCTGATTCAAACCGTGTTATCTTTTGATTTACAAGGCTTTATTTTAAAATTATTTCGTTAATTTCTAGTCTAAAACGCTCTTCTTTTTTATTTCCAATAAGAATAGCAACTTGTTCAATAGTATCTTTTTGAAAAGGTGACATATTTAGTGTTCTTCCTCTAAATGCTGGTTTAAAATCACTTAGTTTTAATTCTATAGTTTCTTTATTATTAGATGTATCAAAGTTTTGAACATAAGAATAATAATGCCCTCTATCATCTTTTATTCTAAATTGATATGTTTTACCATCTCCTTTAATTTTCAATATAATTTTTGAATAATTTTTCACATTACTCATGTTACAATGATGCTGCATCATGGTAAAGCCTCCATTATTTTCAATAGATACCTCACCTTCAAAAACACCAAAATGGTCATCCGAAAAGGTAAGATTAGAGCTTGACAACCCGCCCATAACGCCATCATTTACAACATACCATGATGTCAGGTCACTACGCTCATTAAAGGCACAAATAGTTTGAGATGATGTGTTGTTCATAACATAGAGATATATGGAAATTAATATTAAAATACGCATCATGTAACAATTAATCATTTGTATTGCAAATATATAAAATGTTTAACTATTTACTAAAAATATTAAACAAAATAATATTTATCACTATATTTGTAACACAAACAGGTATTTAAACCAAACATGAAAATATTAGTTACAGGCACTACAGGATATATTGGTAAGCGACTCATTCCAATATTATTAGAACTTGAACATGATCTAATATGCTGTGTTCGGGATATAAATCGAGTACCACTAACATTGAGAAATCACACGAAGGTTTCTATTATCGAAGTCGATTTTCTTAAAGAAGAGAGCTTAAACAAAATTCCTGAGGACATTGATCTAGGCTATTATTTAATACACTCGATGTCTTCCAGTGTTGAGGAATTTGAATGCTTAGAAAAGCAATGTGCCTTAAATTTTAAAAAGCGTTTGGAACAAACCAAGGCAAAGCAAGTAATATACCTCAGTGGCATTGTTAATGACAATCAGTTGTCCAAACATTTACAATCCAGATATAAAGTAGAGCAGTTATTGCAATCATCCATATATGATCTCACTACCTTTAGAGCAGGAATCATTGTTGGCAGTGGCAGTGCTTCTTTTGAAATTATACGCGATCTAGTTGAAAAACTTCCTGTAATGGTTACTCCTAAATGGGTAAACACAAAATGTCAACCCATAGCAATACGAGATGTTCTTGCTTTCTTATCAAAAGCCATTCTTCATCCTGAAGTTAAAAATAGGTCTTTTGATATAGTCGGACCAGATATTTTGTCCTATAAACAAATGATGATGCAGTTTGCTCGTGTTAGAAAACTAAAAAGGCACATTTTAACTGTTCCTGTAATGACACCAAAACTATCTTCTTATTGGCTGTTTTTTATAACAGCAACATCGTACAAATTAGCTATTTCTCTAGTAGACAGCATGAAAGTTGAAGTGATTGGCAAACCTAGTAATATTAATCAATTACTTAATGTAGATCCTATAGATTATAAACAAGCAGTACAAAAAGCCTTTCAAAAAACAGAACAGAATAGTATTGTATCTAGTTGGAAAGACTCTTTAATAAGCGGACGGTTTGATAAAAAACTTTCTCAATATATAGAGGTACCCCAGTTTGGCTGCTTCAAGGATATTAAAAAAAGAGCGGTTAAAAGTGAAACACAAACTATTAAACGTATTTGGGCTATTGGCGGACAAAATGGTTGGTATTATGGCACGATACTTTGGAAAATAAGAGGTTTAATCGATAAAGCTGTAGGTGGTATTGGCTTACGACGTGGCAGAAGACACCCTATTGAATTACAAACTGGAGATGCTTTGGATTTTTGGCGTGTGCTATATGCCAATAATGAAGAAAAGCGACTCCTATTATTTGCTGAAATGCGCCTACCAGGTGAAGCATGGTTAGAATTTAGAATCATTAACAACATCCTTATCCAAAAGGCTACTTTTAGACCTAAAGGAATCTGGGGGCGGTTATACTGGTATGCCGTTTTACCATTTCATGGTTTTATTTTTAACGGTATGATAAATAAAATTGCTGCCTGATTGTAACCTATTAAATTTTTAAAAATGAAAAAAACAGGTTTATTCTTCATTTTCCTCTTCATCAATTTTGGAGCATTGGGTATAGGTCGTTTACTTATGGAAAATGGCCCAACTACGGAATGGTATATGGACTTAAATAAAGCACCATGGACACCTCCTGGCTGGGTATTTGGAACTGCATGGACGTCTATTATGCTCTGCTTTTCTGTTTATATGACCTTTCTATATGGCACCTTAACATCAAACAGAATATGGGGATTATTCACAGTACAATTTTTATTAAATATTAGTTGGAATTATATATTTTTCAATCAGCACCTTATCACTTTAGGCTTTATAAATTTAATTCTGCTTAGTTTACTAGTTTTTTGTTTTTTGATTGCATTTTATAATACTCTCAAACTCAAAAGCCTATTTGTTGTTCCCTATGCCGTTTGGCTTTGTGTCGCAACATCTTTAAACCTTTACATCCTTTTGTATAATTAAAAAAGAAACGATATGTTTAATTTTTTTAAAAGAAAATCACCCCTTCAAAAGCTTAATGACACACATAGAAAGCTACTAAAAGAAGCTCATAAACTATCTACAGTAAATAGAAAAATGAGCGATGAAAAATATGTCGAAGCAGACAAAATTTTTAAGAAAATTGAGAAACTAGTCTCTGAATTAAATTAACGTATGAAACTCTATCAATTGCATTCTAAGCAAGCATTTCCTATTTCAAAGCAAAAAGCATGGGAGTTTCTATCCAATCCAGAAAACCTTAAAGTCATAACGCCAGAACACATGGGATTTCATATCCTATCTGGAGCAGATAGACCTATGTTTTCGGGACAAATTATACAATATAAAGTATCACCTTTTCCCGGATATACTACAAAATGGGTTACGGAAATTACACATGTCAAAGAAGGGGAGTATTTTGTTGACGAACAGCGTTTTGGTCCTTATGCCTTATGGCATCACAAACATTTTATAAAAGACATTGACGGTGGTATAGAAATGGAAGACATTATTGATTATAAAATACCTTTTGGCATATTAGGTCAATTAGCTCACCCCGTAATTGTAAAAAAACAGCTAAAACAAATTTTTAGTTATAGAGAAAAAAAACTAACAAAGCTATTTGGTAGATTAGAATCTATCCCAAATGAACTTATCTTAAAATCTTTTTAGATGAAACATATATTACTTATTGGGGGAACACGAGGTATTGGAGCTTCTATCGCTAGTAAATTGCAAGAAGACCACATACTATTTGTGGCATCACGTACTAATGAATCCTTATCGCATCCAAATATTACTCATATTCCATTTGATGCTACTAAAGATGAATTGGACACGACTATGATACCTGAAAGTTTAGATGGTTTCGTCTATTGTCCAGGAACCATTAATTTAAAACCTCTTAAAATGATGAGCTTAGATACTTTTGAATCAGATATGCAGATCAATTTCTTTAGTTTAGTCAAAGTGGTCAAAGCCATTATACCTCGAATGTCTGATACATCCAGCATGGTATTTTTCAGTACGATTGCTGTAGGGACTGGCATGCCGTTTCATACTAGTTTAGCAGCAGCTAAAGGTGCTGTAGAAGGTTTTGCCAAGTCTATGGCTGCAGAATACGCTCCTAAAGTAAGAGTAAATGTTATAGCGCCTTCGCTAGTAAACACACCGTTGGCAGGTAGATTATTAAACAATGATAAAAAGAAAGAGGCTATGGGAGATCGCCACCCGTTAAAACGTGTTGGAGAAGCTCATGATATCGCACATATTGCCACATTTTTATTGAGTGAACAAAGTTCTTGGGTTACAGGACAAATTATAGGTGTTGATGGTGGACTCTCAACCTTGAATATCAATTAAATGAAAAAACAAACCGTTTCTGTTTTTTGGTTCAGAAGAGATTTAAGACTTCATGATAATGCTGGTTTATACAAAGCATTATCATCAGGTACGCCTGTGTTACCTCTTTTTATTTTTGATCTTGATATTCTTGACACATTAGATAAGGATGATGCTCGCGTCACGTTTATTCATGAACAATTAGAAAAAATTAATGACAAACTAAAAACATTCGGAAGTTGTTTAACCATCTTTTATGGAAAACCAGAAGCTGTTTTTAAACGGTTAATTTCTGAGTATCATATAACCTCTGTTTTTACTAACCGAGATTACGAACCTTATGCTTTACAACGTGATCAACATCTAGAAGCACTTTTAACTTCTGAAGGCATAGAATTTAAAACCTTTAAAGATCAGGTTATTTTTGAACGCAATGAGATTGTAAAACAAGATGGTTCGCCTTATAAAGTGTATACGCCTTATTCAAAAAAATGGTTGGAAGCATTCAAAACTCAGGATATTCAAAACTATCCTTCTGAAAAACATTTAGAAAACTTTGTAAAGAATCAAGATTTACCTTTTCTATCGCTTCAGGATATTGGTTTTAAAGCCTCTTTAATAAAAGTAAATGGTTACACCTTAAATTCAACGTTTATAAATAATTATGAAAGAAAGCGAAACTTCCCTGCGCTTGATGGTAGCTCTAAACTTGGCATTCATTTACGTTTCGGTACCGTAAGTATTCGAGACATTGTGTTGTTAGCTTATAAGCAACCTAATATTACCTTTTTAAAAGAGTTAATCTGGCGTGAATTTTTTATGCAAATCTTATGGCATTATCCCGATACTGTAACAAAAGCTTTTAAACCCAAGTATGATCGAATCATTTGGCATAATGATGAACAAGAATTTCACCTATGGTGTAAAGGAGAGACTGGATATCCGCTTGTTGATGCTGGAATGCGCGAACTAAATACTACGGGGAACATGCATAATCGCGTGCGCATGATTGTTGCAAGTTTTTTATGTAAACACTTATTAATTGACTGGCGATGGGGTGAGGCTTATTTTGCTAAAAAACTATTGGATTATGACATGTCTAGCAATATTGGTAATTGGCAATGGGTTGCTGGTTGTGGTACCGATGCAGCACCTTATTTTCGCATTTTTAATCCCTCTTCTCAAATACAGAAATTTGATAAGGACCTAAACTATATTCGGAAATGGGTCCCGGAATTTCAAGAATTCACTTATCCAAGACCTTTGGTTGACCATAAATTGGCTCGTGAACGGTGTTTAAGGGTTTATAGAGAAGCTTTGAAATAGATTCTTTCTTTATTTTTAAGGTGATGATTTATTATGAAGGATTGCTATTTTACATAAGAACAATTATAGTACAAATGTATTTCATCCATTAGATAGCTATAATTCCATATTATGTAAAATATCCCAGAATGTTGTTCGTTTCTATTTGGTGTGGAGTACTTAGGTCATTAAACAGTCGTGTTTGGCTTCTCGTTTAATTTTAATATTCCGTACAATCGTTCATGTTTTTTTAAATAAGCGATTCTCAAGAAACTTCACGTTTATACATTATGAACTATAATTAGTCGTTATGTAAAATTGCCGCTGCCAAGCGCTCGATTGCTTTTTAAAAATTAAAATGCTTTATGGCATTTATTTTTAAACACAATTATCCATCGCTTGCCAACGCCAAAAAAAAGCTAACTTTTAGATTCGTTTTAAACTTTTCGTTGGCGAGGATATTCTCGTTATATTTTTTTCACGAGCTTTTCGTTATGTTGCCACAAGAGTATAAAATTTTGCCAACGCATAAATTCCTTGCTTAAAATTTCTATACACTTGTTATATGTATCGCTCCGATTAAGCTTCTTTTGTTTAGTACTTCTAACATTATGTCAAATAGAAATTCAACTTTTGAGCTCTCTAAGGTTTTATTATATCTTTTGTCTTGAAACAAAAGAAACAAAAATTCAAGACTGCATATAATTTTGGAAACAATGTACGGCTCGTTACGCTATATTTTAGGAAACGTCGGTAGTAACCAAGATTACTGCTAAAATCCTTTTAAAATATAGAAAAACCAAGAATAATTCTAACTAAACCCCTAAAATATGGACGCTCCACTCACCTATTGTTTTAGCCAAAATTATATGAGGTCGTTTTAACATCCTGCTTCTATTGAACATTTCGTTAACTATTGAGTTTTGATACGCATACAAGTCACACCAAAGTTATGTTTTTCGGTTCGTGAAATGCAAGGGTAAAATGAAGTAAAGCTATTTAGCCAATACCACATCCAACGCTCCGTAAACCGCTTTACCCCTTGCATTTGACTCATTCAAAACATATAAATCGGCTATCCTTGGCATAGTGCTAGGGCTTAACTTTAAATATTTTTATTATGGATGTTCGTTATCTTTTCTATTTTAGGCTTAAGCCTTATCGTAGTTATTTATTCTTTGGTGTACACCCTAAGTGTAGTTTTAAAATAATTTATATGCCTAAGCATAAAATTTATGTACACGCTATTCGGTTATTTGGTCTAGAGCTTGGTATTACAAATTTTCCTCCTCCTCCATCATAGGGGGATTTTTTTTGCTTTCAAAACCTTTTAAAACAATTTTTCTACTTGATTGGAGATAGCGTACATTTCCAATTCCTCTATACCTCTAGAAAATATTTTAATCTCCCAATTAGATAAACTTGGCATTAAACTTACTTCGTTATTTACAAAGGCATCATTATCGGATTCTAATAATTGTTTTGACGGTATTAGATATAATACTCGTGGAGTTTTATCTATAATTAAAACTAAAGCAACAAATAAGTTATCTCTTAATTCTCCTAAATCTTGCTTGGCAATTTTAATACTACGTTGTGTAGTATCTAAATCTATGGATTGTAGATATAATTGGTTGTCTCCAATTAAAAAGTCAAGTCCTTCTCTCCCATCTATTTTTGTAGTTAATTTTAAATCAAAAGTTTTGAGCTCAGATTTTAAGAAATCGAGAATTAAAGAAGACATTAGTTTTCTTCTTTTAATTTAAGGTCTTTACAAACTTCTTTGAAGATATCACAAGGGTCAACATCAATAGCTAAAGCAATTAGATACAACTCATCTACTCTAAGCTTTGTACGCTCATTGTTTGCAAGTTCACTAAGTCTAGTTTTACTAATTCCTGTTTTTCTTGAAACATCGGAACGATTAACAGATTTTCTAGATAAGAATAGCCCTAATTCGGTCATTATTGTCTGATTTTAAGAACATAAATTTATATAATAAGATAATTTATTCCGATTTTTTAAACTTAAAATTTGTATTTTGTCTGTTTTTAAGTATATTTGTTCTGATAATCGGAATATTTAATCTTGAAACAAGAACAATGCCAAGAACAAGATATACAAAAACTCAACTAGAACAAATAGTTTTTACTCAATTAGAGAATTTAAATGCTATTCACGACCTTTTACGTATTATGAAAGTACAGAATGAGCTTATAGATAATGCTAATAAGAAATTGAGGGATGAAGTAATTGATTTTAAGAAACGGGTTAATTATGCAACGGGGAAACGGAATTAAAAATGATGGACACTCCACTCTCCTATTATTTTATTAAAATTTTATGAGGCCAAGTTTATCATCAAAATTCTATTTTACATAATAATTTACTAATCTAATTTTAGCTCATCGTTTGTTGAAATTTCTACATCATCATCATTTCCCAATTCAAGAGATTTAATTTTTCCAACAGCATTACCAGCAATTCCTTTAATTGAAGAATGCATATCTATAGTATTCGCAGTTACTTTATCAATTTGTTTTTCACGTTCTTTCCAAATTCGTTGCATAGCTCTTTTCTCGCTATCTAAAGCTGTTTTCATTGATGTAAAACCTTCCACAATTGCCTCAATTTGCATTCTGAATTGATTACTAGTTAAGTAATCATAAAGCATGTGCATTTTATCGCCTTTATTTTCTTGGGTACTAATGGCTAAATTCACTTTAACAATAGACTCTCGTAGTACATTACAAAGACCTTTAAATTCTTCATAATTACAAATCCAAATTCCATCTTTCAGCCCCATTCTATCCATATCAGATGGCATAACTTCCGTTACTAATACACCTATGTTTGCGCCTTTTTCTCGAATATCATTTTTAAATTTTTCAATCCAACTTGGTTGAAAATCTTTGGTGCGTTTACTTTCGTAATATATTTTACCACAATTTTGCTCTGAACGTGTATTAACTATTTGAATACAATCCCCTCCTCTAGCACCTTTTTTTATTTCTTCAATTGTATCTAATGGAAAATTTGCTGCTAGCCACTCCTCTATTGCTAATTCTTGAACCTCTCCTTGGAGTTGCATTGAACCTTGCTCCTGCTTACGCTTCATCTCTTCAGTAAGCTTTTTCTGGTCTTCTAATTGCTTTTGCATTTCTTTGAAACGCAATTCATTTTTGTCTTCTTCAGATTTCTTAATCTTTTCCTTTTCAGCAATAAGAATTTCATTTAATCTTTTTTGAGATTCAGCTTCAGCAATTTCTTTTAACTCACCTTTTTCACGCTTCAACTTTTCAATCTCAGCTTTAGAACGATTCAATTCTTTTACCTGTTCTGACTTTTCATTTAATTCTTTTTGAAGAGCATCAAATTGTTCAGACTGTTCTTCTTTTAATTTGAGTTTGAGCTTTGATTCAATTTCTTTCTTACTCTCTTTTAATTGATTATCTAAACGTTCTTGAAATAGCTCATTTTCTTTCTTTTTCTTTTCTTCAAAATCAAGCTTTTCTTGTTTTAATTTTTCTTGCTCACTTTCGTACTTTTTCTTTTCTTGAGCAATTTGAGATTGATATTTCTGCTTAATTTCTTCTTCGAGTTGATGTGCTAAAATATCTTGAACATCAATTGATGTACCACAGTTTGGGCATTTTATTTGATTTTCGTTATTCATTTAAGCTTTTATTTGATTGATTTGACCTTCAAATTTACTGTTTATAAAATCTATGACAGCAACACACCCTTTTTGAATCATTTCTTCGTTATAAGGCATTTGTTGTCTAATATTTCCATGAGAGCCATCATGCATTAAAGAAAAAACAAACTCATTATCTTTTAAAATATCATTCTGATCACAATATGCTTTTAATTGTTTATCAGGTGATTCAAATTTATTTATAGTTTCTAATACATGTCTTACAGAATTTGGTGTTGTATGACAAGAACTTCCTCCATTTGCAACGCTATAAATATCCCTTAAATGCTCTTCATAAGGCATAACTAACTGTCTAGAAAGTTTAGATAATTTAGAATTAGCTAGAACAATTGGAATACTGAGTATTTCATTTCTCAATAAAATACTCATAAATTCAAGATTATGTGTTAATACAATAAATTTTGCTTCTTTTATACTCAATGTTTTATGTAAAGTTCTAATTATTTGAGAGACTGCATAAACATAATGAAAATCTAAACTAGAAATTGGGTCATCAATAATAAAAAACAATTTATCATAATCATCATCTCTTTCTACTAATTTATGTATATCAGCCAGGTAATAACAGAAAGCCACAATGCTTTTTTCACCATCACTTAAAACATCAGTTGCATTATCAGTAAGTATATGTTTATTAAATTTAAAGCAAAAGTCATCATCAATGCTGTATTTTTCACCAAAAAAAGCTTTTAAATGTTTTTTAAGATTCTCTAATACTTTTATTTTCTTACTGACTTTTTCTTTACTTTCTTTCTCTTCAATCTGTTTATCGAGCTCTTTTTTTTCTTTATGAATTGTTTTAATCTCTTTAATTAGATCTTTTTGACTAGTTTGTATTTTCAAATACATTGCTTTACACAACCTTCTATTAATTTCTAGTTTTTCAGATTTTAAGTTATCTTTTTTAAGATTAAAGTCATTTATTTTTTTATTGTTATTTGTAGAATTAGTTTCTAATATTTTGACTTGGTTACTAATTTTTTTTATTGAGGCTTTATACTCACTAAGGGAAATTTTGATTTCAATATTTTTTAATTTCTTTTTTAGTAACTCAATAATATTTTCAAATTCTGTATCTAAATTAGTCTCTTTTAATTCGTCTAAATTTACATCAATTAACGACGGAATATATTTCTTTAGAGTATTAAAGTCTTTATTTGTTCTCAAGAAAGTATTTTCATCAGTTTTGAGTTTAACCTTAAGTTCTTCTATAGATTTAATACAGTTAGATATCTTACTGTTAATTAAAGCTTCTGAATCATCTAGATATTTATTGTAATCCTCAATAAGTTTAATAGCATCAACTCTTAAAGTTTGTTCACAAAAAGGACATTCATCCTCATCTTGTTTTAGTTTTTTAGACAAAAGAGTTAAACCACTCTCAATAAATTCCTGCTTAGATATTACTTTATCTTTAAATGACTGGGCTATTTTGCTTTTTGTATACTCTGTTACAGAGATTTCCTTTACTTCATTCAATAAATCTCCATTAAAAGAATAATTCAATTCCTCTATGTCTTTTATATCATCAGGAGATTGGTTTAAAGTTTTATTTAATTTTACTAGTTCTTCATAGGTTTTCTCCTCTTTATAATCTAAATCATCATCATATACATTCCTTACAGTGAATTTATACTCACCAGTTCCTCTATTAATTTTTTGTTTGTCAAGCTCCTCTTTTCCTTTCTTAAACTCTATTGTTAATATTTCCGATTTTTTGACAACTTCTTCATGTAGGCTTTTTACTTTTTTCTTTTCCTTGGTTAAATCAATCTTTGTTTTTCCAAGAATGTAGCCTTCAATTTCACCATCAGGATTATACTTTAACTCTTCAATATTATCTTTTACATAATCACTATTAAATACATGAAATAAATAATCAGTATCATTAACAATGACTGCATCTTTATCCTTATTTAATGTAATAGAAAGCTTTTTATGAATAGTTGTTCCTTCTTTTTGTTCACTAATCTTTAGATTAAAAGATCCTTTAGTTTTATTAATTGTTAGAATTTTATTTACTCTTTCAGCCTCATTATTATTTAATAGTCGAAAAGCACGACTTATAAATGTCTTACCACTACCATTATTCGCAAATACACCTAATTTCAATTGACTCATTGGAAATGAATCATTGATAGTCAAATGTGGGCCTATATTTTCGGCTTTTATTTCTGTTGTAATATTCTTTGCCATAGCTTTTATTTCAAGTTGATAACTGTAATTTAATTATCTATCATATTTAAATTTGACATTACTATTTATGTAACCATTTAAACCGCTACCATTATTAGCTAAAACTTTCATTGTTTCAACATGTTTTTGTCCTGCACCACCTTTATAACTATATCTATAAATTCTTGATGTACCATTAAATTTCACATCAATATAATCCGAACCTATTTCATAAGCCGAAACTCCAGAATCTCCATTAGAATTTGAATAATTTTCCATAATATTTTTAAGTGTTTAATTAATAATATATGAGTTGTCAATTAGTATTATAAATGTAAATACTAGCAACTTCTTTAAACTACGGAAAACCGTAAACTATTAATTAATTATAGGGAGAGTTTAAATATAGCAAATTTTGTAGGAATTGTTTTTATAGAAAATTGTAAACATTTGAATATTAGTTAATTTAAATTCATTCCACACACATTACGCTTCCCACTTATATGAATCAAGTTTCACTTGAAAGGAAAAAAATCCCAATCAAAACTATGCTCATTATTGTTATGAATATTCTTAATCTTATCTATTAATCGATATCTGTGACCAGCTCCAACAAGAAACACTGCCTTATTAGGTTTATTTATTTTAGAGTAGTTATGAATAAGATTAATCCATTGATTTTCGCGTAGGTCATTCCAATTCATCCATTTAGAGTGGTATTCCGACAACTCTTTATTTTTTACAGTATCTAAGAAGTACTTCTCCATGGAATTTATATCTCTAAATATCTTGTCGCTGCCCATACTGTTTAAGAAGGTGTATCCCTTCAAATATGTTTCATTTGATAACATATTAGATGCATTTGAATATACTTTCATCTTTTTTTTAAATAAGGAAAACATTGCCTCCAAACGATTGTCAAAAGGATCTTCATTTACATCAATTGGAACTATTTCAATAGATTTTTCTTTGATTAATCTTTTGATAGTATTTACTTCTGGTGTGATAACGTCAGTGTTTTCTAACATTTTAGGTAATTTCTGTTGCGAGGCTTCACAAAAAACTACATCAGGTGAAATTTTCTCAATTATTTTGTATAATTCTCCTGTCGCACTAGCTCCATCCTCAAAATGGGCAGTTCCTATAACAATCACAATACACATATATCTACTTATTTTATTTCTTTGGGTCAAATGTTAGACCAATTGATGATTCTTTTAATTTTTAATAAAATCACTGACAGAAATTCAAATAATAAAAGAAAAAGGTGTCGCTATGTCATTAAAATATCCTTTTCTTATCCATTTCATACACTTTAAGCTTCCCTCCTACGTCGTCGCATAAAAAGTATTCCATTACATTTTTAAAGAAACTTTTAGAAAGAAAAAAATCAAAGAAGATTAGTATTGATAAAAGCTTTTTACCAAAGCAAAGTTACATAACGCGGAACATTATAGTACAAACATCTTATTTTAGAATTATATAGGTTTTTCGCTATTTGATAGCTATAATTCGATATACCCAGTCTAATCCCTGTTAAAAAAAAGGGTTTTACCCCAAACAAAAACAGTTAAACAACTCTATTACAGACTTTTAATAAGATTTATTTTTGAAAACATTAACAAATTAATCTTAAAACTTATATAAAATGGGGTTTATTCTAAAAGGAAATCTTTCAGGAGAAATATGCAAAGATTGTAAAGAACCATTATTTGGTTCTATTGTACGTTTTTACAGAGTAACGAATCTGGATATTGATGTGGTAACGCATGTAACAGCGAATCCAAAAGATACGTTACAAATTTTGGGAGAAAAACAAATCAAAGCTAAATCTAAATTACTATTAGCAGAAGCAGAAATTGATGAAAAAGGAAATTATGAAACCGAATTAAAAGGAAAATATGCTGAGTATGATGGTCTTATCATGATCGATATTGTAACAAAACGTGTTTATAATCAAAAAAGTAAGGAGCGTGGTTCTATTCAGTTTACCCTTACTACATTACAACCAAGATGGAGACAGACTGAACTGGGCATTGTATTTTACTGGAAATATTGTATTAACAGCCGTTTTTGGTGTAGGATACGTGAATTATTTGATGCTTGGGTGATTTGTGGAGTATTACTTGATTGTAAAAATGACAACATTCCAATTTCTGGTTTCAAAGTAATTGCAATGGATGATGATTGGATTCATGATGATGAATTAGGCTCTGATATTACAGATATTAATGGACGTTTTAGAATAGATTATAGTAGTAAAGATTTTAAACAAACCTTTCTTTCTCCTTTAGTTAATATAGAAACACCTTTTCCTCCTTTCAACAGTGGACCAGATGTATATTTTAAATTAGAATACAATGGTAGTCCAATAGAGTTCGAAAAACCATCTGATAAAAGAAATAATGTAGGACCATGTCTTTGCGTAAAGCTTTGTCTAGAAGATATTAAGATTCCTGATATTCCAATTCCAGCATCATTTACCAATTTTGGGTTAACTCGAAAAATAAAAATACAAGACGAAATTAATACCGCAAACGGAAAAACATTACGTGCAGGATTTAATGATTACGCATTTTATAGAACAATTAACCTTATTGGTACCATTACGCAAACATTAAATGGTAATCCAATGGAATACATGTTTGAATACCAAGAGGTAGGTGCACCCAATAATATCCCTGCACCAGGAGGTTGGCTTCCTGTAACACCAGGTATGATCCCTCCCACAACAATTGGTAATCATATTATCCTTACCGGAGATCCAATGAATCCAGTATTAAAAATACCATATGTTACAGATGGAATTGCTCCTAATATTAATTTTAACGGAAATTGGATTCCTGTACCACAAGAGGGTAATTTTGAGCCACATCAAGACGCTGAAATTCTAAAACTTAATACTGTTTCATTAACCAATTTAATACCTCTGGACATGGCAGCACCTCCATTGGATATTGGTACTGCAACTGTTTCTTCAGCAAGACCACATACTACTAATCGTTATTTTGCTATTCGAATGAAACAACGTGAATTAAATAATATAGCAACAGAAGTTATAGCTGGAACCTCTAAACCCATTGCGGTTTTTAATGTTGAATATGACAATGTAAATAAACATGGTAATTGGGCACCGAAAATAGTACAAAACCAACTTGCTTCTGTCTCTATAAATATTGATGAAATCGTTTCTGCAACCACTGGTTGTAATAAAATCACTAATGCATTGCATGTAAAATACCATGCTAGAAACGAAAACCTATCTTCTATATCACTATCCATAACAGGACCTAAAAAACCAGGTCAAAACTTTGGGTTTGCAGCCATACCATTAATGCCAGCACCAGAAACATTTGGATCTGCTCAACTTATTAATTTACCAGAGTCAAGCCCAATTAGCCTATTTGATGTTAATGACTTATTACCTTGTGCTTATACTGTACATTTAAGTACAAAAGTAAAGCTAACAACGGGAGATGGTGAGCCTGGACCAATACAGGATTTTATTTCGTTCTGTAAAGTATAAATATTAGCCAAACTTTAAACTTAAAAGAGGCACTATAATTATCATATAGTGCCTCTTTTTTATGTTTTTAATAAACTAGATAGGATACTCCCACATTCCATGCACATTCCCTCTTGGCTCCTATCGTCGCTTTGAGCAAAGCGTATTCCATTGCATTTTTAAAGAAATATTGAGATAAGAACTTCGCTTTTACCAAAGCAAAGTTACATAACGTAGAACAGGATAGTACATTTAACTCTTAAAACCTTTTCATTTAAATAAATCGTCTACTACCAAACGTAGTTCTCCGTAAGTATACTTAGCATCTATCTTGTGTTTTAAATCGGATAGATTTTCAAATTTTGTTTTGGGAATAATCGTTTTAAGTTCCTCGTAGTGAGTTTTAGAAATTAAATCGGTTATTTTTACTTCGCCAGAAGGTATAAAGCTTGCCAAATGCCCCATGATGGTATTTACATTCAAATCGCGCTCTAAAGCGATCGCATCAGCAGATTTCCCTGCTTTAAACAAATCTAAAGAAATCTTTTTAGTGTCACCTTTCTTACGCTTAGGTTTTGGATCCTCAAAAAAATCGATTTCACTAGCTGTAGATGTTTCTATATCATGCTCGTCACAATAGGCTCTAATGACTTCCAAAATAGCACTTCCGTATTTTTCGACCCGAACCTTACCCATACCATTAACCTGCAATAATTCTTTTTTATTAGTTGGTAGGGTTTCACACATATCGTATAAGGCCTTTTGTGTAAATACTTGATAATGTATCAAGTCTTCTTGCTTGGCTATATCATTCCGCAACTCACGTAGCAATTCAAATAACTCAATATTTGTAGTCCCATCTATTACTGTTTTTCTAGGTTTTCTAGGTTTTTCTTTGGCAAGAAAAACAGATTTGGCTCGTAATTCTAAGAAAGTATTGACATTAAAACCCGCTGTCAGACCTTCAAAATACAATAGTTTGGTAGCTAATAATTCTTCTAAAGTGTCAAACTGTTTGAGAAGATCTTTTTCAATCGTTTTGTTATCTGTAGTAAATCCAAAGGATTTAATAGCGGGACTTATATGTAATGTAGTCTGCTCATTAAAATAATTAATAGCTTTTATAAAACGTTCTTGAAGTGTTTCGTTCGACTCTGGCTCTTTAGCAGCTTCAGTTAAAGTTGTCAGTTGCGCTTTAAATCCACTGGCTACTTTTAGCAAATTTGTCACACAAGATTTCATAGTATTTAAAGGATCTTCAACTTGTCCCTCAATACTCGTTCTATTCTTATAATAAATATCAAGTAGCCGCCCTATTGGATATAGAAATTTATAGAAATCGAATAATTCTGCGATTAAATTCAACTGAAACTCCGATTTTGATGCTAGCAAAATACGTTCGTCTGGCTGATTTTCTTCAGCCATTTTATTAAAAGACAATACATTACTATCGCTAATAATATGACTAGAGTTTATTTTACTATTTAGCACCAACCCTTCTAAAGATTTACATCTACTTAGCGCTACATAGGTTTGTCCATGAGCAAAAGCTCCTTGAGCATCAATAATCGCTTTTTCAAAGGTTAAACCTTGACTTTTATGTATGGTAATTGACCATGCCAACCTTAATGGCATCTGTGTATAGGCACCTATTTTATTTTCGGTAATGGCTTTGGTTTCTGCATCTACGCTATAATTAATATTCTCCCATATTTCTGGCGTGGTAACAATATTAAAATCATCATCTTGACAGTGTACTATAACTTCATTGATATCCAAATGAATTACTTTACCGATCTTACCATTAAAATAGCGTTTTTCGGGTGAGCTATCATTTTTAATAAACATGACCTGCGCTCCTACTTTTAAGGTTAATTCTTCCTTATTAGGATAGGCATACTCAGGAAATTTACCTTCAACTGTAGCACTATAAGTATAATGTTTCGTTTTAAGTTTATCTAGTTCTCTATTATTGGTCTGTTCTGCTTTACTATTATGTGTTGTTAAGGATATATAGCCTTCCTTTTCATCTGGTACAAAATCGGGTTGATAACGTTTATTTAATTCGTCTGCCGAAGCTTGTGTTAATGTATTGGTTCGAATTTCATTAAGAATATTAATAAACTTAGGGTTATCCTGTCTGTAGATATGGCTTAATTCAATAGTAATGGTTTCACTTTGTATATACGCCTGGCTACTAAAAAAGAAGCCGTTTTTATAAAAAGGTTTCAGTAATTCCCACTCATCTTCTTTTATAATAGGAGATAATTGTTGTAAATCACCTATCATTAATAATTGAACCCCTCCGAATACCTTATTTCTATTTTTAAAACGTCTTAAAACCCTATCAATACCGTCCAATAAATCGGCACGTACCATACTAATCTCATCAATCACTAATAAGTCCAGAGATTTAATAATATTAATTTTGGTTTTGCTGAATTTTCTATTAAAACCAGAAGATGTATTATTCAGATCTGTATCTGGCAAAAGGGGTCCAAAAGGCATCTGAAAAAAAGAATGTATCGTAACGCCTTTAGCATTGATTGCAGCCACTCCGGTAGGAGCTACAACAACCATACGCTTTAAAGATCTCATTTTTAACTTATGTAAAAACGTCGTTTTTCCAGTACCAGCTTTCCCAGTTAAAAATATATTTCTATCCGTATTATTAACAAAGTTCCAAGCTAAATCAAGTTCTTTATTTTCAGTCATTTTGCTTATTATAAAACCGAACTAAAGATAAGAAAGCCACTACGAGTTTTTGGCTAAAATGTTTAAATAATTTTAATATATTTTAAGGACATTAAATCGTCCTTATGAAGAAAGTATGTTATATTGTACTGAACACGGTCGAACTGAGGTCTTCTTTTAAATTGGATCTTAATTCAAAAAACTTGTTTTAACGTCAGTTCGGTATATTAAAAACTGATAATCAAATACTTAAAAGGTCTTAAAGAAGAAATCATGTCATTCGGACGAGGAACGAGGAGGAATCTCATCATAATGAGATGTCTCGTTGCTCATGCTTCGCGCTGTCGACATAACAAACAGCTGTATTTCATTGGATTATATAAGATGTTTTCAATAAAGTTTACATAGAAACTCACGTTATTTTAATGTAAAAAGAGATTGTTACGTCGCTAAAAAACGCCTCACAATGACCGTAAAAAATAGAAGTAAAAAATCCTTGATCTATATTGGAGAGGGTATTTAATAAGATTCCTGCCTTCGCAGGAATGACAAAACGTATAAAAACAAAAAACCCTTCATATTGCTATGAAGGGTCTTCAAAAAAGGCGACGACCTACTCTCCCACGGATGCAGTACCATCGGCGCTAACGGGCTTAACTTCTCTGTTCGGAATGGTAAGAGGTGAGCCCCATCGCTATAACCACCTTAAGCTTTAGTCCC
>NZ_SRSO01000003.1 GCF_004791695.1 Flavivirga rizhaonensis
CACCTTGTCCCCATTAAGCCCAATAGATCTAATCATAGAAATAAAACAAAACGAATCACCAAAAAGCATAAAGTAACTAAAAATCAACGAGATGCTATTTGATGAATCCTTAACTTAATAGCATTGAGCCTAAGTTACGGTTTCTTTTTCTATTGAAGTAGAAGGTGAAAAAGGGTGTTTTATTACGGTTATTTCATATGAGAATTGGTATAATGTGGTTCACAATTAATCTTGACAATTAGTCTTGATCCTTGATCCTTCACTTCTCATTGCTTTCTTCTTAAAACAAAAAAATCCTAAAGCAAATACTTTAGGATTTTGTGGGCGCGAAGGGATTCGAACCCCTGACCCCTTGGGTGTAAACCAAGTGCTCTGAACCAACTGAGCTACGCGCCCTCGTAATTGGACTGCAAATATAAAGGAGTTTTTAAAACTGCAAAAACTTTTTCAATAAAAATTTAAATTATTTCTGCTACAACAAATGTACTACCTCCAATAAAGATAAAATCATTCTTATTAGACTTTTTAAGAGCATTTTTATACGCCTCATTAACAGAACTGTAAACCTCCCCTATCAATCTATACTTAGAAAAAAGGCGTTTTAACACATTAGCATTTAAACCTCGTGGAATATTAGGTTTACAAAAATAATAAGTAGCTTTTTTGGGAAATAAGTCTATAATAGTACTTAAATCTTTATCATTAACAACACCTAAGACAATATGTAGGTCATTATATTTCTCATTATGTATTTGATTTATAACATAACTCAAGCCTTCTCTATTATGTCCTGTATCACAAACTACCTTAGGAGTTTCATTTATTACTTGCCATCTACCTAATAGCCCCGTATTATTAACTGTTTTGAGCAAACCCTCTTTTAAGCATTGTTCAGAGACTTTAAACTCTTTAATTCTTAATTCTTTAATAGCTTGAATAACCGTTTTAACATTTTTAGATTGATACATTCCTAATAGGTCGGTATCATACACTTTAATAATCTCTTGGTCTGCAAATACAATCTTAGAATTGTTCTTACGTGCCAAACCTTTAAAAACAGAAGCCGTTTCCTCCTGAGTTTCTCCAATTACAACAGGTATATTACGCTTTATAATACCTCCTTTTTCAAATGCAATAGCTTCGAGCGTATTTCCTAAAAACTGCGTATGATCTAATCCTATATTAGTAATTACTGAAACTTCCGGAATTATAATATTTGTGGAATCTAAACGACCACCCAAACCAACTTCTATAACAGCAATATCAACTTTTTCTCTTGAAAAATATTCAAAAGCCATGCCTACGGTCATTTCAAAAAACGATAAAGAATTCACCTCAAAGAATACTTTATTTCGCTTTATGAAGCCCGTTACAAATTGTTTACTTACAACATTGCCATTGATTCTAATACGCTCTCGAAAGTCTTTTAAATGTGGAGATGTATACAAGCCAACTTTATACCCTGCTTCCTCTAAAACGGATGCTAGCATATGACTTGTAGAACCTTTTCCATTGGTCCCCGCAACATGAATAGATTTAAAACGCCGCTCTGGATTATTTAAATAATCTGCTAATATTAAAGTATTCGATAAATCTTCTTTGAATGCTGCTTTACCTTGCCGCTGATACATTGGTAGTTGAGAAAACATCCAATCTAGTGTATCTTGATACGTCATTTGCTACTGCCCTAGTTTGAAGTTTACTTTCACAAAACCGATCTGCTTTGCTGGTGCCTTAGAATCTGATCGCCACTTATGGGATAACGCTATTTTTTTTGCAGGTTCTAATAAACATGATGCTGTATTAGTAGTGCCTTTAACACCTGGAACCGCTTGAATAACATTTCCACTTTGATTAACAATAATCTTAACTATAACAAGCCCAGATTCATTACAATCTTGTTTAAGTTTTTTATATGATGCCGTACCTCGTCCATTTAAACCATAACCAACACCCCCGCTACCGGTTCCTCGTCCTCCAAAATAACTTGGAGCATAAGGATTACCATCTAACTGACCTTTATCTCCTGCTCTATCATCGTTGCCTTCACTACCAGTCTCACTTCCTTCAGATTTACTGACACCTCCTATTAAAGCATCTAACTTTCTTTTTTTCTCTTCTTGTTCTCGCTTTGCTTTTGCAATCCTTTCTGCTTCTGCCTTTGCCTTAGCTTCTGCAATAGCATCTGCTTTAGCTTTGGCATCTGCAACGGCTTTCGCTTTTGCCTCCGCTTCTTTTTGTTTTTTAATAGCTATAGATTCATCATTATCTTGAGTCAAGACCTCTTCTTTTGTTTCAGAAGCTTTTGCTTTTGTAGGCTCGGCTTTAGAAACATCCGGTTGATCTGGTTGATCTATTTTTCGAGGTTCCGATTTAACGGGCTTTAAAGGCTGTACTTTCCCTTTGCCAAAATTTGTATTTCCAAAATTTACAGCAACACCATACTCCTCTGGAGGATCCATATAAGGTGTTCCTACCACAAACAACAATAACAGCAAAATAACAGCAATTAATGTTGTTAATTTTGCTGAATTTTTTTCATGTTTGGTTTTGAAGTATGTCTTCATTAAATAAGCTTATTTTTATTTAGGTTTAACTGCTAATATGACTTTGAATTTATTTCTATTAGCTATATCCATAACCTTAACCACATTTTCTACAGGAACCGATTTCTCAGCTCTTAAAACAATCGTTGGTTTTTCTTTTGAAGACAATGCTGCTAGTAATTCATTTTCTAAAACACTCTCTCCAACTCGCTTCTGGTCTATATAATAAGTTAAATCCTTTTTTATACTTACTGCTACAGATTTTTTATTCTCGGTCTTCCCACTTGCTTTTGGCAATACAATATCAATAGCATTAGTTGTTACTAACGTGGAAGCTATCATAAAAAATATGAGAAGCAAGAATACAATATCTGTCATTGAAGACATATTGAATTCTGGCGTTACTTTATTTCTCCCTCTAAAATTCATATTATGTAGGTTCGTTTAAGTGATCTAAGAATTCTAAAGAATTAGCTTCCATTTGATAAACTACTTTATCTGTTTTCACTACCAAGTGATTATATGCTATATAAGCAACAATACCTACAATTAACCCTGCTACAGTTGTTGTCATAGCTGTATATAACCCACTTGCTAAAACATCCATTTGTATGGTTCCTCCAGCATTAGCAAGTTCAAATATTGCTAATATCATACCAATAACCGTTCCAAGAAACCCAATCATAGGACCAGCTCCTGAGATCGTAGCCAAAATGCTTACATTCTTTTCTAAACCATAAATCTCTAAACGTCCAGCATTCTCTATAGCTGTATTAATATCTGCTAGTGGTTTTCCTATTCTTGAAATTCCTTTACCTATTAATCTTGAAACTGGAGAATTAACCTGAGCACATAACATTTGAGCCGAATCAATTTTTCCATTACTAACATGGTCTTTAATTTGATTCATAAAATTTGAATCTACTTGAGAGGCAGCTTTAATAGCAAAAATGCGTTCAAAATAAATATAAATGGCTCCAACAAGCAATATAAAAAGTACTCCTATTATAAATTGTCCTGCGGCACCTCCGCTACTTATTAATTCAATAATTGAAAGCGTTTTTTCAACTGACTCTTCATCGGTAAGTACTTCCGCTCCCTCTTGCGTGGTTTGTAATAATGTGTTAAGCATATAATTTAAATTTATTGCAAATGTATAACGTTACTTTTTCTACTAAAGTATGCAAAATACTTTTTGCACAGATTCTAACTTTACTTATTTGTATTTATTTCAAATAAATATTTACAAATTTTAGATGTCATAAAAATGATAATTTTAGGGGCATCCTTTTTTATTAAAATAATGTTCTGGTTACCATAAATGCCAACGAACCTACAAGGAAGCCTATTAAAGCTAACCATGATATCTTTTTTAAGTACCAGAAAAAATCTATTTTTTCCATTCCCATAGCTACAACACCTGCTGCAGATCCAATAATTAACATACTCCCTCCTGTTCCTGCTGAAAAGGCAATAAAATGCCATAATTCATGATCTAATGGCTCTGAGAACATTCCTAAACTGGCAGCCACTAATGGTACATTATCTATAACTGCAGATCCTACACCTAATAATAGCACAACTAAATCTGACACACCTCCTGGATGTATTTCAGTTCCTAATTGAGGCATAGATTCTTGTAATGACGATGCAAACCCAAACAAAATCCCTAAAGATTCTAAAGCTGCCACTGCCATTAATATACCTAAAAAGAATAAAATACTTGGTAATTCTATTTTTGATAAGGAATAATGAACTGGGCTGTGATGTGCATGTGCATCGCTTTCTTCAGAGTCAAGCTCTGTCATACTGAATTTAGAACTGCTATATATTTCAGCAAAAATAGCGACCACACCCAGCGATAACATCATACCAACATATGGAGGTAAATGGGTAACCATCTTAAATATTGGTACAAATACAATGGCTCCTAGTCCCAAATAAAGCATCGTACTACTAAACCTTGATTTCTTTTTCTCTTCAACCTCTTCGATATCTAAATCACCTTTAAATGCTGGTAAAAATGATGCTATTAATGATGGCACAGCCATACACAAGAGAGAAGGGACAAACAAATACCCTATTAAGTGGCCTGTAGTTACTTTTTTACCAATCCATAACATCGTCGTAGTTACATCTCCAATAGGTGACCAAGCACCTCCGGCATTGGCAGCTATAATAATTAAACCTGCAAACCAAATACGCACATTTCTGTCTTTTACAATTTTTTGAAGTATTGAGATAAGTACAATAGTGGCCGTAAGATTATCTATTATAGCGGAAAGAATAAACGCCAAAATAGAGAAAATCCATAAAATTTTTGTTTTCTTTTTGGTCTTTATAAAATCTTTAATAGTAGAAAAACCATCAAAATAATCAATAATTTCAACAATGGTCATAGCACCTAAAAGAAACACTAATATTTCTGATGTCTTACCTAAATGATGCAGTAAGGTTTCTTCCATAAGATGTGTCTTTTCTTCTGAAGAAAATGTTCCAAAGCCATCTAATAAAGCGTGTTTTGATGAATCAAACCATTCCGGGAAGCTTTCTAAACCTAATGCAATTAATGCCCAACAAATAGCCATCATCACTAATGCAGGTATAAGTTTATCAATTTTAATACTGTGTTCTAAAGTAATAGCTAAATAGCCCATTACAAATACTAGAATAATTGTTGCTTCCATAAATAAAATATTATATTAATTGAGTGAGTGCAATTTCATATGCTGTTGCACTGATCTCTGTTTTTAGTTTATTTTTATTGTACACTTTCTGGAGTGCCTCTTTTATTATATTTGATGTATCTTTAAATATGGCTTCATCCGTCATTTGCACTTTACGTTCCATAAAATAGGCAAAGACACGAGCCATCCCGCAATTAGAAATAAAATCTGGGATTAAGCTTACTCTATAATCGGTATGTTCCATAATAGGTCCAAAGAAGATTTCCTTATCTGCAAAAGGCACATTGGCCCCACAAGAAATAACTTCTAAGCCACTATCAATCATTTGATCTATTTGATGAAGTGTAATTAAACGTGATGCTGCACAAGGTGCAAAAATTTCTGTTTCTATAGACCAGATTATTTCATTAACTTCTTCAAAAGGAATTAAATCATTACTAACTAATGTATTCCCTTTTTTTGCAAGAAATAAACTCGTAATTTCTTCAAAAGTAAATCCTTCCTCATTAATTAAACCTCCTGCGGCATCTATAATTCCAACGATTTTAGCTCCCATTTGCGACAAGTAAAAAGCTGCAGCTGCACCCACATTTCCAAACCCTTGAATCACGGCTCGCTTTCCTTTAACAGAACCGCCATAGATATCATAATACTGTTTTACAGCTTCGGCAACACCAAAACCAGTAATCATATCTGCTACTGTATATTTTCTTAAAACATCGGGGGAATATTCAGGGCTTTCTATGACTTTAATAACGCCATGTCTCAACTGTCCTATTCTATTTATCTTATCTGCTTCGCTTGGTTTAAAATGCCCATTAAACACACCTTCCTGAGGGTGCCAGACACCGCTTTCTTCTGTAATTGGAATAACCTCATGTATTTCATCTACATTTAAATCACCTCCTGTACCATAATAGCTTTTTAACAATGGAGAAACAGCAGCATACCAGCGTTCCAGCACCTCTTTTTTTCGAGGGTCTTTAGGATCGAAATTTATTCCTGATTTCGCACCTCCAATGGCAGGCCCGGAAACTGTAAATTTAATCTCCATGGTTTTGGCCAAGGATAAAACTTCATTCATATCCAAACCATTTCGCATACGTGTTCCGCCTCCAGCAGCTCCTCCACGTAATGAATTTATAACAGTCCAGCCTTCGGCATATGTTTCTGGATCTTTCCAATTAAAAACAATTTCTGGTTCTTTATTTTCGTACTTTTTTAATAATTCTTTCATTTCTATTTTTAAGTTGATTCATATTTAGCTTACATCTAATTTTCCAGAGGGTTTTATTAAGCGTAGCTAAAGCTGATTCATGATAAAAATGATTTAAATTATTATTGCAACAAATATAAAAAACAAAAATCCTTTAGGATTAATTTTTCATTATTTTTAAGGTAGATATATTTTGCCCGAACTATGATTTTTTGAAGACCCAGTAACACTTTGTAAGCAATTAACTTCATCTCTTAATTTGAGCACTCCTAAAAGCCCGAAAATCAGCGCTTCTTTAAATTCCACAACCGTATTTGAAGGTATTATAATGTTATGCTGCGAATACTGTTTTAGCCTGTCCACTAAATAATTATTATAGACTCCACCACCAGTAGCGAGTACAGAAGCTTGTTTTTTTTTGTTTATTTCTTTTGCTATTTGAATGGAAATATGCTCTATAAATGTTTTTAGAATGTCTTTTGTCTCTAATTGAAAAGCATCAATTAAGGGAAAAATGTTTTTATTGACCCATTCTAGCCCCAAAGATTTAGGGTAATCTTCTTTATAAAAAGAGAGCGTATTTAATTTGTTTAATAGCTCATTGATCACAGTTCCCGTTTCTGCTATTTTACCTCCATCGTCATAATCAAACCCAATTAATTTAGTATAATGATTTAAAACAATGTTCACAGGACAAACATCGTAAGCGATTCTTTCATCATTTAACTCAGTCGAAATATTTGCAAATCCACCCAAGTTCAAACAAAAATCATATTCAGAAAATAATAATTTATCTCCTATCGGAACTAAAGGCGCTCCTTGCCCTCCAAGTTCAACATCTTGAACTCTAAAATCGCAAACCACCATTTTATTCAACAGCGCAGCCATCGTAGGCTTATTTCCTATTTGATATGTAATTCCGGTATCTGGCTGATGTAAAGCAGTATGCCCATGCGAACAAATAGCATCTATAATTTTTATATTATTTTTACTGATGAAGTTTTTAATTATACTCGCCAGGTAATTCGTGTAATCTTCATCTATTTGTTGTAATTCAGTAACATTATATGAAACTAAATTACGAAGTATATTTTCCCAACTTGAATTATAAGAAACCGTTTCTGAATGTACAATTTTAAAATGCCAGACACCATTATCTAACTCAAATTGTGAATAAACGACATCTATTCCATCTAATGATGTTCCTGACATAACGCCAACCACACGATACTTGTCTTTTATCATATTATGTAAAAATAATAATACTTATTAAAAATTTCACACCAAAAAGCTATATTTGTACATATTTTTTATCAAATCAACAATAAATCGAAGAATTATGGATTTTAATCTTTCAGAAGAACATATCATGATACGCGATGCTGCTCGCGATTTTGCACAAACCGAATTACTCCCTGGCGTTATTGAACGCGATAATAAACAAAAATTTCCAAAGGAACTAGTAAAAAAAATGGGAGCATTAGGTTTTATGGGCATCATGGTAGACCCAAAATATGGAGGTAGTGGTATGGATGCTATCTCGTATGTTCTTATTATGGAAGAGTTATCAAAAATTGACGCGTCAGCATCTGTAATGGTTTCTGTAAACAATTCGTTGGTTTGTTATGGATTAGAAACATATGGATCTGAAGAACAAAAACAAAAATATTTAACAAAATTAGCAACCGGTGAGTTTCTTGGTGCTTTTTGCCTAAGTGAGCCAGAGGCAGGTAGCGATGCTACTTCACAAAGAACTACTGCCATCAAAAAAGGGGATCATTACATTATTAATGGTACTAAAAACTGGATTACAAATGGTGGATCTGCTGATGTATATTTAGTAATAGCGCAAACCGATAGAGATAAAGGCTCTCATGGTATTAATGCCTTTATTCTTGAAAAAAGTATGGAAGGGTTTCATGTTGGACCAAAAGAAGACAAATTAGGTATTCGTGGAAGTGATACACATACACTACAATTTAATGATGTAAAAGTTCCTAAAGAAAATAGAATAGGAGCTAATGGTTCTGGGTTCAGGTTCGCGATGAAAACGTTGTCTGGTGGACGTATTGGAATTGCTTCACAAGCTTTAGGAATTGCATCTGGGGCTTATGAGTTAGCATTAAAATATTCTAAAGAACGAAAAGCTTTTGGCACAGAAATTTGCAACCATCAGGCTATTGCTTTTAAATTAGCCGATATGTATACAGAAATTGAAGCTGCACGCTATTTGGTTATGAAAGCTGCTTGGGATAAAGATCAGGGCAATAATTATGACAAATCTAGTGCCATGGCAAAACTTTACGCTTCTAAAGTTGCTATGGAACATACTGTTGAAGCCGTACAAATACATGGCGGGAATGGTTTTGTAAAAGAATATCATGTTGAACGCCTTATGCGTGATGCAAAAATTACACAGATTTACGAAGGAACTTCAGAAATCCAAAAAATTGTAATTTCAAGAAGTCTTTTAAGAGATTAAAATACTTTTTACTTAAAAGACTGACTCTCAAAAGGTTTTATTTCTTTTTTTACATGCAACCAATACATTAAGATTATATGGTTCAACTATTATTTTGGTAAAAATTAATAGTTGAACTTTTTTTGTTAAGTATTTTTTAATTTTCCGACATAACTTCAATAGATTTTTATCTTTAGTAAAAATTAAATTTTATGCAAAAAACATATTACGACCCAGCAGATCTTAAAAAATTTGGGAAAATAAGTGAATGGAATCAAGAACTAGGTGATAAATTTTTTGAATACTACGGAAAAGTTTTTGAAGAAGGCACACTAACTGCTCGTGAAAAATCTTTAATTGCATTAGCTGTTTCTCATACAGAACAATGCCCTTACTGCATTGATGCTTACACAAAAGACGGATTACAACGCGGGATTACTAAAGAAGAAATGATGGAAGCACTTCATGTTGGAGCTGCCATAAAAAGTGGTGCAACATTAGTGCATGGTGTACAGATGATGAATAAAGTGAATAAATTAGAAATGTAAGCAGAGAACCAGTTTTGATTTTCAAAATTGTGTGAATCGTTTACCCTGAGCGCAGTCGAAGGGTCTATTTATAAATTAGAACAAATTAATGGCAACACAATCATTACACAAACGCGAAAGCGATTTGGCACAAAGTAACCGCCAACTTGAAATTTTATCGAATGGTATATTTCAAAATGGGGAATTACCAACGTTTAAAAGTAAAATTTCTGAAACAAATCAATTTCCTTTAAAAGCTAAGAAACTAGAAATTCTTCAGATAAATATAGGATATATGTGCAATCAGGTTTGCGAACATTGCCATGTTGATGCGGGTCCCGATCGCAAGGAAATTATGACCAGAGAGACTATGCAGCAATGTTTGGATGTTATTAAAAATACAGGAGCTCACACTTTAGATTTAACAGGTGGCGCTCCAGAAATGAATCCAGACTTTAGATGGTTTGTAGAAGAAGCTGCAAAAGCTGGTATTAAAGACTTTATTGTTCGCTCTAACTTAACCATCATAAGAGCAAATAAAAAATATTACGACTTGCCTGAATTCTTTAAAAAACATAATGTACACGTCGTATCATCAATGCCACATTGGACCCGTGGAAAAACAGACAAGCAACGTGGAGATGGCGTTTTTGACAAATCTATAAAAGCATTGCTAGAATTAAATGCTATTGGTTATGGTATGCCAGATAGCGGTCTTCGATTAGATTTAGTATATAATCCATCCGGTGCTTTTTTACCAGGAGATCAAGCTTCTATGGAAAAGGATTTTAAAAAAGCTCTAAAAGAAGATTTTGACATTCAGTTTCACAATTTATTTGCTATTACAAATTTACCAATTAGTCGGTTTTTAGATTACTTAATAGCTTCCGAAAATTATGAAGATTACATGTATGCTTTAGTAGAAGCATACAATCCCGCCGCAGTAGCCAATGTTATGTGTACAAATACACTATCTGTTAGCTGGGATGGTTATTTATTTGATTGTGATTTCAATCAAATGTTAGAATTACCCGTAAATAGTAGAGTAAAACATATATCAGAATATAACGAGGAACTACTTGAAGGTCGTAATATTGTTATTTCTCAACACTGCTATGGTTGTACTGCCGGAGCGGGAAGTAGTTGTCAAGGCATTGTAGCTTGATCTATGAATAGATTATTTTTTTACATATTTATATGTTTTGCTGCTTCGGGCTTTTCTCAAAACAACCTTAAATCTTTATTAAAAAAATATAATAAAGAGCAAGTTCCTTATATTTATGTAAAAGAATTAAAAAAACAAATAATACAACCCATACTTTTAGATGCCAGAGAACTATCTGAATACAACGTAAGTCATCTAAAAAACGCTATTTATGTTGGTTATAACAAATTCAAAATAGAAAATATTCAGAAAAAAATCCCAAATAAAGACACCAAAATAGTTGTTTACTGCTCCTTAGGAATTCGCTCAGATTCTATTGCAAATAATCTTAAAAAAGCAGGTTATAATAATGTGGAAAATTTATACGGTAGTATTTTTGAATGGAAAAATAATAATTTACCTGTTTACAGTGCTGCAGAAAAAATAACAGATAGTATTCATGCTTTTTCTAAAGCATGGAGTAAATGGGTAAAAAAAGGTGTAAAAGTATATGACTAAAGAACTCATTATTGTTTTTGTTAAAAATATAAAACTAGGCAAAGTAAAAACAAGGCTAGCCAAAACAATTGGTAATTATGGTGCTTTTGAAGTTTATAGTGAGTTAGTTAAAGTTACCGAACTTGCTACTAAAAATATGACAACAGATAAGCGAATCTATTTTTCTGATGTTATAATTAGCACCAAATGGAAAAACGATTACAAAACAGTACAAGTAGGCGAAAACTTAGGCGAGCGTATGAAAAATGCTTTCATAAAAGGATTTGAAGATGGCTACGAACGCATTTTACTTATAGGTTCCGATTTACCCGATATTAGTTCAGAACATATCAAAAGCGGACTAAATGCTTTAAATAATAACGAGGTTGTTTTTGGCCCTGCAATTGATGGTGGCTACTACTTAGTTGGAATGACAAAAATGCATCATTTTATATTCAACAATAAACCTTGGAGCAAGTCTCATTTATTAGAAGTAACGCTTGAAGAATTAGATCAAGAAAACATATCTTATACTTTATTAGAAGCATTAAATGACATAGACACCTTTGAAGATTTAGAAGCATCAGAATTTTATAAATCTAATTTAGAATTACAAGAAAAAATCAAGCAATTAAGTCTATAAATAATTATTTTTTAAGATAAATTGAAATTATTTCTAAATGGTAGCGACTTAGTAATGAAATTAGATTCATTATTAAACAATGAACTCATTTAGACTTTTTCAATTTGCTAAAAAATTGCTGTTTTCAGCTCTGTTTTTGTCTTTTTTTCCTTCCGTAGCTCTGCTATGCAACTCAAAAAAGTCTTCAACATAGGCAAAAACTTCTAATTTTCGCTTAAATCCAAAAAGTCTAAATGAGTTCAATACTAAAATCGTCATGAAAAAACTTTTACTATTATTCATTTTATCTTTAATAACCCAAACAGGCATTTCTCAGTGTACTACATCCGCAAGTAGTTTTGGAAATAACACTAATATTACGTCTTATAATGTATCTGGTGATGTTACCGTAACTCTCAATAACAACAATACAGTCACCTTAGATTTAGGTACAAATTTTCAAACAGCCGGAGGTCCAGATATTAGAGCTTATCTAGTTAACTCAAATGGTGCTTCTGATACAGCTTTAAGAAACTCTAAAATTGCAGATTTAGATAATATTGAATTTGGATTAGTTGGATGCACAGGATGTATCCCCGCTATACCTTCAAACGGAGCAAAGTCATTTACTGTTAATATTCCCAACGGAAAAAATATTGAAGATTTTGATAGGGTATTCTTTTATTGCCTGGCATTCGATCAATTCTGGGATTTTGGTAGTTTTGCTTCTTTTAATGCAACTAATTGTAGTAGTGTTTTAAACATTGAAGAAAATGCGTTTAACAAAACCTCTATTTTTCCAAATCCTGCAAGTAGTATAGTTAGAATTTCCAGTCCAACTGATGCATTAACTCAAATACGTATTTTTAATGCATTGGGGAAAGTTGTTCACCAAAGCGAAGTGAGATTAAATAATGATATAGATGTATCAAACCTTAAGTCCGGAATTTATATTTTATCTGCAATTTCAGATAGACAAAGCATTTCTAAAAAGCTGGTAATTAAATAAGGAGTTTTTATATAAAAATCATATATTTTTGAAAGAATAAAACTTATATTCCTCAATTATTAATTCCAAAAGCATAACATGATAAAATATATAAACGAAACCACTAAATATCTACAAGACAAAGGTTTTGAAAGTCCTGAAATTGGCATTATACTAGGCACAGGATTAGGACAACTCATCAACGAAATAGACATTATAAAAGAAGTTAGTTATAATCATATTCCTAATTTCCCAACAGCAACAGTTGAGTTTCATAAAGGAAAGCTGATTTATGGCGAACTTGCCGGTAAAAAGATTATAGTCATGCAAGGTCGTTTTCATTTATATGAAGGCTACACATTACAAGATGTTACCTACCCTGTTCGCATTATGGAAAAGTTAGGCATCAAGACATTACTAGTTTCTAATGCAGCTGGGGCCATTAATTTAGACTTTAAAAAAGGAGAATTGATGCTTATTGAAGATCACATTAATTTACAAGGTAGCTCGCCTTTAGCATTCAAAGGTGTTGAAGAATTGGGAGAACGCTTTACAGATATGAGTGCGCCTTACGATGCTGAAATCAATTCAAAATTTGAAAGCATTGCAAAAGCGAATACTATCAAATTGCACAAAGGTGTTTACGCAAGTGTTGTAGGACCGCAATTAGAAACAAAAGCGGAGTACCGGATGCTAAAAATTATTGGGTCGGACGCAGTTGGCATGAGCACAGTACCTGAAATTATTGTGGCAAATCATTTAAAATTAAAAGTAGCAGCCGTGTCAGTTTTAACAGATGAATGCGACCCAGATAGCTTAGAACCTGTTAACATATCTGATATCATTGAAAATGCAGCAAAAGCAGAACCCGATATGATAACCTTATTTAAAGAACTTATTAAGACCTTATAATTATGAGTAATTATTTAGAAACCACTCACGATGTATATAAAGAAGCAGCTATAACACCCGATGTTGGATTGTGTTGCACGACAAATCCAATTTGGGAACTACCTGGTTTAAAAATACCAAAAATCATGCAAGAGATGAATTATGGCTGTGGAAGCACAGTTCATGCTCGTGATTTAACCAACAACCCAAAAATGCTTTATGTTGGTGTTGGTGGCGGTATGGAATTGTTACAATTCGCTTATTTTAATCGTCAAAAAGGAGGTGTTGTAGGTGTTGACATTGTTGACGAAATGTTAGAAGCATCACGCAAAAATTTCATTGAAGCTGAAACTCAAAATGATTGGTTTAAAAGTGAATTTGTAGACCTTAAAAAGGGAGATGCCATGAATCTTCCTGTAGAAGATAATAGCATTGACGTGGCTGCCCAAAACTGTTTATTTAATATTTTTAAAGCAGACGATCTTAAAAAAGCCATTGCAGAAATGTATCGCGTTTTAAAGCCTCATGGTAGATTAGTTATGAGTGACCCAACATGCGAGCAACCTATGAATGATACGTTACGTAATGATGAAAGACTACGTGCTTTATGCTTAAGTGGTAGTTTACCAATTGCAGAATATGTAAAGGCATTAACGGATGCAGGTTTCGGTACTATCGAAATTAGAGCAAGAAAACCCTATAGAATACTAGACCCTAAAAATTACCCAACAGATGAGTTAATTTATATAGAATCTGTTGAAGTTGCCGCCATAAAAGACCCTATGCCAGCTGATGGACCTTGTATATTTACTGGCAAAGCAGCTATTTATTATGGCGATGAAGATTATTTTGATGATAACGCTGGCCATGTATTATTAAAAAATCAGCCTTTAGCTATTTGTGATAAAACAGCAGGAGCACTAAAAGCATTGAATAGAGATGATATTTATTTTTCAGAATCCACATACCATTATGATGGTGGTGGATGTTGTTAATCAAATTTTTCAAAAAAAGGAGGCTGTCTAAAAAGTGGTTAATCTTGTCATTCAGAGCAACGCGAAGAATTTTATTTCACTCATAATCAGAGTCATATATTTTAAAGAGATTCTTCATTCCATTCAGAATGACACTTTTTAGACAGCCTCCTTTTTTTTATTGTAAATCTTCTTTTAAACATTTTAGGATACTTTCTCAAAAACAGGTATCTCCCTACCTCCTTATCTTTTTATACAACACCCTGAAAGATAACACCTTTCAATATGTTTTTCTTTTAACAATTTCTTTCAGAATAACAATATCATTTATTAATAACACCTAATTAATCCCTCTCAGATAATTTTTTATCCCTTAGAGACAACTTTTTTTTTCGAATTTCGCTCATTCATTAAATTGCCCCAAATCTGATTAAAACAATGTTAGAGCTCTTACTTTCACAAAGTAAAACCAATATAAAATTCACAAGATTCCTACAGCAGAATAGTACAAACCTTCTTATTAAGCAGATAAATTTAGTAACCCCTTATACGGGTTAGACGATCTACCCCTTATTACCTTAAATAATAGTGTAATTTGTGAGTAGTGGCGTTAAGGATTACTATATACAGCCCCCAAAAAGCCTGAGCAATATCTTTTTAAATTTTAGAATTTAAAAAAAGTGAGCTTAGGCTTTTTCTTTAAACCAGTTAAAACGCGAGACTTACTCACTAAGCAACAAATCACCACAAAACATTTAATTACCCTTTAAATATAAAATTTACTACGTGCATATTAAATCACTAACAATAAACTTTGCATTCTTTTATAATTAGTCAAGATTTATTAGAAACAAATAGTGATTCATTCTCTATTCATTTTTGTTTTACTTTACAAGACATAAAATCTCATTAACTGGACTTTTAAAAAAAGAGCCTTTAAAACATGAATACGCTTCTTTTTAGTATTAAAATTTACATTTTTCAGTAAGAACTTCCAATTTATAACGTCAAAATGATAATACAAAAAATATGATATGATCATTTTAATTCTTTTATTCCTTTCTGCTTGTTTTTTAGGTTATAGTAACGGTGCTAATGATAATTTTAAAGGTGTGGCTACGCTTTTTGGTAGTGGTACTACTAGCTACAAAAAAGCTATTAGCTGGGCTACGGCAACCACTTTTTTAGGATCTGTAGCCGCTATTTTTTTAGCTAATGAACTTGTAAAAAACTTTTCAGGAAAAGGATTAGTCCCCAATGAATTAATAACAATGCCCATATTTGCAATTTCAATTGCGTCTGGAGCTGCTTTAACTGTTTTTATTGCCACAAAAATAGGCATGCCAATTTCTACAACACATAGTTTAGTTGGAGGACTATTTGGAGCAGGTGTCATGGCCGTTGGCTCTCAATTTAATTTCGAAAAATTAGGTAGCACTTTTCTAATGCCTTTAATAGTGAGTCCTTTAATGGCAGCGATAGCTAGTTTTTTTGCATATCTTATTTTTAGATTCTTCAGAGAAAAGTTAGGTATTACTAAAAAAACACATTTACATATTCACGAAAAACAAACACCAGATATTGCTTCGTTAAATATGGATCATGCAACTTTAAAAACCAAAACAACTATGGAAGCTACAGTTAACAATAAAGTAAACACCTATGAGGGGGAGATTTTAGGACTGAGTTCTCAAAAAGTGTTAGATGCCTTACATTACCTAAGTGCCGGTATAGTAAGTTTTGCCCGAGGTTTAAACGATACTCCTAAAATTGTAGGTTTGTTATTAATAATTAACGTAATAGATATAAAGTTAAGTATGATTATTGTTGCTATTATTATGGCAGCTGGAGGACTAATAAATGCAAAAAAAGTTGGTGTAACTATGAGTAAAAAAATTACTCCAATGAATTCAGGCCAAGGGTTTACGGCTAATTTAATTACTGGGTTATTAGTAACAACCGCAAGTGTTCATGGGCTACCAGTCTCCACAACACATGTGTCGGTAGGTTCAATCTTTGGTATTGGAACTGTTACAAAAAAAGCAGATTACAAAATGATAGGCAAAATACTACTATCTTGGTTGCTTACATTACCAATAGCAGCCATTATAAGTGCTCTAATATTTAAACTATTAGAAACTTTTTCATAATATTAAGCATTCAAAAATACTATAATGAAGTATCTTATAATTTTATTAGCCCTCATTACTTTATCATCTTGTTCTGGTGCAAAACGTATTACGGAAAACATGCCAATAAAAGATAAGCAAGTTGATTCAGTAAAAACTGATGAAATTATTCATCAAAAAACAGACACCATAACTCTTCAAAAGAAAAAAACTGAAGAAGAGAAAAAAGAAGATTTAGAAAAAATAAAGTCGACAAAAACTTTTAATCATTCCACCTGGAATACCCTTTTACAAAAACACGTTTCAAATAAAGGCCATGTTAACTACAAGACCTTTAAATCTGATCGAAACGAATTAGTAAATTATATTACTTACTTAGGCAAGCAAACACCACAAGATTCTTGGGCAAAAGAAGCTAAGCTTGCCTATTGGATTAATGCCTATAATGCTATGACCATCGATTTAATTTTACGTTATTATCCCGTTAAAAGTATTAAAGACATAAAAAAACCCTGGGAACAACGTTTTTGGAAACTTGGTGAAAAATGGTATAATTTAAACGAAATTGAACATCAGATTTTACGTAAAATGGGGGAACCACGTATTCATTTTGCTATTGTTTGCGCTTCTTTTTCCTGTCCTAAATTACAAAACAACGCTTACACTGCATCAAGCATTAATAAACAACTAACTAATGCCACCAAAGAGTTTCTAAATGATCCTGAAAGAAATACTATTTCTGAAAATACGCTTGGGCTTTCGAAAATATTTCAATGGTTTGCTAAAGATTTTAAACAAACAGGTACGTTAACCGATTTTCTTAATCAATACTCAGACATCACTATTTCTGACAAAGCAAAAAAGAATTTTAAAGACTATAACTGGGATTTAAATGAGTAAAATATCGATAATTATTCCTATGCTAAACGAAGCAGATCATATTGGGAATCTGCTCACCCATCTTTTAGATAATTCATATAAAGAAAACATAGCTGAAATAATTATTGCAGATGGCGGTAGCACTGACGAATCTCTGGACATCATTTCAAAATTTAAATCCGAATCCGTAAAAATAAATCTTCATAATTCATCAAAAGGTCGTGCCAAACAAATGAATCTAGGAGCAAAATATGCTACAGGCAGTATTCTTTACTTTTTACATGCCGATTCATTTCCTCCTAAAAACTTTGACACTCTAATTATAAACGAAATTAAAAAAGATAATAACGCCGGCTGTTTTAGAATGAAATTTAACAGCAATCATTTGTGGCTTAAACTCGCTGGTCAACTAACTCGTTTATCTTGGAAAGCTTGTCGAGGAGGCGATCAAAGCCAATTTATAACAACGACACTTTTTAATGAGATAGGAGGTTATAATGAAGATTTTACTATTTACGAAGACAATGATTTAATTGCTAAACTATACGATCGCAAACAATTTGTTGTTATTCAAAAATGGCTAACAACCTCAGCGAGATGTTACTGCAAAAATGGTGTATGGAAATTGCAATATTATTATTGGAGAATCCATCTAAAAAAATGGATGGGAGCCGATGCTGGTGAACTAAATCGCTATTATAAAAAGCATGTCTGTTAAACGCGACTATTATTACTCGTTCTTGTCATTCCTGCGACTTCTGCTGAACTTGTTTCAGTAAGGCAGGAATTCGAGTTTCAATTTATGAGATCCCTGCTTTCGCAGGGATGACAACATCAATTCTTATTTCTTCCCTTTTCATCAGGATACAGGCCCGGTAAATTATCACTTTGAAAAACGGTTTTTGAACTTAAATCCATGGCAGATAACCTTCCTTTAAATGCCGCACCCGTATCGACATTCCAAACATTAGCAGCGTGCATTGGAATATCTGAATTAAAATTAGTAGTTGGTGTATGTCCAATAAATATTTCTTTATAATGCTTTAAACGATTAGGGTATAAAACAGAATCCTTTTCTATATTATTATCCATCGTTAAAGCCATTTCCCATAGTGTTCTATCAAAATAAAACGTTTCTTTAAACACTTCTTTCTCTACACCATGCATCGATGTAAAACCTGCATGAACAAACAAACGATTTTCACTATCAATATGATATAACGGCATGTTTTCAAAAAATTCTAAATGTTGCTTCTTTTCATCCGCAGAAAAATGAGCATAACTTTCAATAGTTTCTTTTCCTCCGTGTATATACCAAATGGGATTTACATCCTCAGATTTCAACCAATTTTCACACCATACATCGTGATTTCCTTTTATGAAAATACAATGTATCTTTTGAGATAATTCTAGTAAAAACTGAATTACCTGTGCCGATTCACTCCATCCATCCACATAATCACCCATAAAAATGAGTGTATCTTTATCTTTAACTTCAATTTTATTTAATACTTGAATTAAAGCTTTTAAACCACCATGAATGTCTCCGACTGCAAATGTTCTCATTGAGTATTTTTGGGGGTAAAAGTAATTTTTTTTAAAGGTTTATAAAATATATCACCTAAAAATTCTCGCCTATTTTTCTATTATTGATTTAACACGCGAATTAAGCACTCAACAATTTAACATCTTGAACTTTTAAAGCTTCAAATAAAAATTATACAATTAATAGGTAAATCAACTTTTTATTATCAATTGTGCAAAAAAAATCTTATTCACTCACAATAATTCATTAAGTTTATAACCTATTGTAACTTGTAATTATCTATATAAATGAAAATCAAAAAAGTACTGGTTGCTAATCGTGGCGAAATTGCTATAAGAATTTTTAGAGCTTGCTCAGAAATAGGAGTAAGAACCATTGGTATTTACACCTACGAAGACAGATATTCTCTTCACAGACACAAATCTGATGAAGCTTATCAAATAGGTGAAGATAATGCCCCTTTAAAACCATACTTAAACATAAATATTATCATAAAAATTGCATTAGAAAGTGGTGCTGATGCTATTCATCCTGGTTATGGGTTTCTTTCTGAAAATGCAGATTTTGCACAAGCATGTAAGGATAATGACATTATTTTCATTGGTCCAAAAATATCCGTTTTACAATCTCTAGGCGATAAGATTACTGCTAAAAAAGTAGCTATCAATAATAACATACCTATAATAGAAAGTAATACTAGCCCTTTAAACAATATAAAGACCGCATTAAGTGAAGCTAAAAAAATAGGCTATCCAGTAATGCTTAAAGCAGCCTCCGGTGGTGGCGGTAGAGGCATGCGTGTTATAAGAAAAGAAGAAGAACTTAAAAGTGCTTTTAATGAAAGTAAGCGCGAAGCTTTAAATGCTTTTGGAGACGATACCGTTTTTTTAGAAAAATTTGTTGAAAACCCAAAACATATAGAAATACAAATCGTTGCGGACAATTATGGTAATACAGTACATTTATATGAAAGAGATTGTTCTGTACAACGACGCTATCAAAAAGTCATAGAATTTGCCCCTTCTTATGGTTTAAAAGAAGAAACAAAAACAGCTTTGTATGAGTATGCCATTAAAATCTGCAAAGCTGTAGATTATAATAATATTGGCACCGTGGAGTTTTTAGTCGATGACGATGGTTCGATTTACTTCATCGAAGTTAACCCAAGAATTCAGGTCGAACACACTGTGACAGAAGTTGTTACTAATATTGATTTAGTTAAAACTCAATTATTTGTAGCTGGCGGTTATAAACTATCGGATCAGCAAATAAAAATAGAAAATCAGGAAACCATAAAAATAACAGGATACGCTTTGCAATGTAGGATAACTACTGAAGATCCTCAAAACGATTTTAAACCTGATTATGGAACTATCTCGGCATACAGAAGTGCTTCAGGTTTTGGTATCCGATTAGATGCTGGAAGTATTTATCAAGGCGTTACGATTTCTCCTTTTTTCGATTCCATGCTTGTAAAAGTCACTGCTAACAGTAGAACTTTAGATGGAGCTAGTAGAAAAGTAAGACGTGCTCTAGCCGAATTTAGAATTCGTGGTGTAAAAACGAACATTCCTTTTTTAATTAATATTCTAAAACACGACACTTTTAAGAAAGGGAAAGTTACCGTAAACTTTATTAAATCAAATCCAGATTTATTTAATTTTAAGGAGTCTAGAAATAGAGCCACAAAACTCATTACTTATTTGGGTGACACTATTATTAATGGGAATGATGACGTAAAAAAACTAGATCCGTCAAAAACCTTTGTAAAGCCTAAAATTCCAAAATTCGATATCACAGCTAATTACCCTAATGGCACAAAAGACTTATTAACAAAACTTGGTCCGGAAAAGTTTTCTGAATGGTTAAAAAATGAAAAAAAGATTCATTTTACAGATACCACGATGCGTGATGCACATCAAAGTTTATTGGCAACCCGCATGCGTACTTTTGATATGATAAAAGTTGCAGAAGGTTATGCAAAAAATCACCCAGAAATATTTAGTATGGAAGTTTGGGGTGGCGCCACTTTTGATGTTTGTATGCGTTTTTTACAAGAAAACCCTTGGGAACGTCTTCAAATGCTTCGTAAAGCCATGCCAAACATTTTATTACAAATGCTTATTAGAGGCTCAAATGGAGTAGGCTACAAAGCTTATTCAGATAACTTAATAGAAAAATTTGTAGAGCAATCTTGGGAACATGGTGTTGATATCTTTAGAATTTTCGATTCACTAAACTGGATGAAATCCATAGCTCCATGTATAGAGCATGTACGAAACAAAACAAAAGGACTTGCTGAAGGTTCCATATGTTATACTGGGGATATTTTAAACCCAGAAAATACAAAATACAACTTAAAATACTATACAAAACTTGCTAAGGACATTGAAAATGCCGGTGCTCATATTCTAGCCATTAAAGATATGGCCGGTTTATTAAAACCGTATGCCGCTTTCGAACTTGTTTCAGCATTAAAACAGGAAGTAAATATCCCTGTTCATTTACATACTCATGATACTTCGTCCATTCAGCCAGCAACTTATTTAAAAGCTATAGAGGCAGGTGTTGATGTGGTGGATGTAGCGTTAGGTGGCTTATCTGGTTTAACATCGCAGCCTAATTTTAATTCCATAGTAGAAATGTTGAGATTTAATGAAAGAGAGCCTTCTATAAATATAGATTCTTTAAATGACTATTCAAACTATTGGGGATCTGTTAGAGAGTATTATTATCCATTTGAATCTGGTTTAAAGGCTGGATCTGGAGAAGTCTTTAAACATGAAATTCCCGGTGGTCAATATTCTAATTTAAAACCACAAGCACAGGCTTTAGGTTTAGAAGATCGTTTTCATGAAATAACAGATATGTACAGCCAGGTAAATCAGCTTTTTGGTGATATTATAAAAGTAACACCCAGTTCAAAAGTTGTTGGGGATATGGCCCAATATCTAGTGAGTAATAATTTAACTATTGATGATGTGTTACAACGTGGAGATACCATCTCATTTCCACAATCTGTTGTAAGTTTCTTTAAAGGAGATTTAGGACAACCCGTTGGAGGTTTTCCAAAAAAGCTTCAAAAGTTAATTTTAAAAGGTCAAAAATCATACTCAGATAGGCCAAACGCTCATATTCCACCTGTAGATCTTGAAGAAGACTATAAATCCTTTAAAAAAACATTTGAAAAAGGTTTAGGCAGACCGATAGACATTACTGACTTTTTATCTTATAATCTTTATCCAAAAGTATTTACAGATGCTTATAACAAGCATTTAAAATATGGTAATCTCATGCATTTACCTACTAAAAACTTCTTTTATGGTATGGACATAGGCGAAGATATTATAGTAACATTAGATAAAGGGAAATCCATACTCATTACCTTGGAATCTGTGGGAGAACCGAATGCAAATGGCATGGTTACGGTATACTTTAGAGTAAATGGGCAAGGCCGTAGTGTTGAAATTAAGAACACATCCATCAAAATAGATAAGGTTGAACATGTTAAGGTAGATAAAGCCGATGAGAAACAAATTGGTGCACCTTTACAGGGCATGTTATCTACTATTTTGGTAAAAAAAGGAGAGCAGGTTGTAAAAAATCAACCCTTATTTATTATTGAAGCTATGAAAATGGAAACTACCATTACTGCCGTTGAAAATGCAACCGTAAAACAAATTGCTTTAAAAACCGGTACGATGGTGAATTCTGATGATTTGGTATTGCTGTTAAATTAGCATGAGTTCTATATTGAAAAACAATTAAAAATATTGTCCAATACCAAACACAAAACCTCTGGTAGCATCTTTTGTAATACCATACCCATAATCAATTCTAAAAATGGCATTGTATATTTTTTTATGAATAAAACGGAATCCTAAACCAGGATATACTTTAACGTTATCATCTTTACTGAAATCACCAAAATCACCTCCTGGATTTCTCCAGGTGCCTGAATCTATAAAAGCATTTCCTTGCAAAACAAACCAGTCTTTTTCATATAAAGTGTGGCGGTATTCTGTATTAAGCACAATAACACCTGTACCCCTATCTATAGTATTACCAACACCTCTAACATTTAAATTATTATCTACAGAAAAAGGAGCAAATGGTGTATTATCATTAGTTGATAAGCCCATTCTTAATCTATTTGCCCAATTACCTCGTTCTCCAATACGTTTAAAATAAAAGAAATCATTCCAACCAATAAAAAAGTCTGGCAGCATATTATTATTAGATGTTACATACTGAAAGTTAAACTGACTTCTAAACCCAGATATGTACTGGTAATAATAGTCTAAATTATTATATTCATAAATGCCTTTCACTAACCATTTATGTACTTTTAACTCTGGTCTATTATTAATATTGTCTCCTTTAAATTTATAATCTTCAGTAAAATAATTCAGACCCAGTTCAAATCTATTTTTAAAGTTAATTTCATATAACCCTAAAACTTCAAGAGATTTATTATTATACTTATAATCAGCCGTTTCTTCTTCAAAAAAAACAGGTTCCTGGGTAGTTAAATCCTGATGATTTATTGCTAATCCAAATTTATTAGAAAACAAATAAGGTGCTCTAAAATTTACAGCGTAGGAACTATAAATATCTTTTTGATAAAAGCCTCCAACAGTTATATTCCTACCTAGTGCATTAAATTCATAGAGACCTGCTCGGTATGCAAACTCATCATTATTAGTGGTGTAAATATTTAAAGATGGAATGAGTGTAAAATTTTCTTCAATATTATAAAATACGTTGTATTGATTGTCTTCAGATGGAAATACTTGATAATAAGCATGAGAAACTGAAGGTAAACGCTTTAAGCGTAAAATATCTTGTTCTATAATTAAGGTGTCTAATTTACTTCCGGATTTGGTGGTAGATATGCTTTTTATAAATGAGGTCTTTAATTTTTTATTACCCTGAACTTTAAGATCATGAACTATTTTCTCTTGCCCATAAGAATATAAACCTGAAATAAGTAATAAAAATATAATGATTCTTTTAAACATATAAAAGGCAAAATTAGGCATTAAAAATAAAACTTTTAAACATTAAAAGTATTGTCCAATTCCAAAAACAATTCCGTTGGTAGCGTCATCTCCTATTCCATAGCCATAATCTAACCTGAAAACGGCATTAAAAATTCTTTTGTGTATAAACCTGAACCCTAATCCTGGATAAAATTTAATCGTACTACCATCAAACAACTCTCCTAAATCACCACCAGGAGTCCTCCAAGACCCTGTATCAACAAAAGCATTGCCCTGTAAAACAAACCAGCCTTTTTCATATAGCGTCTGTCGGTATTCGGTATTGAGAACTATTGATGCAGTTCCTCTATCTATGGTATTACCTGCTCCCCTGATATTTAATTGATTATCTACTGCAAAAGGAGCAAAAGGAGTTTCATCATTAGATGCATAGGCTAACCGCAATCTATTAGCCCAATTACCTCTTTCTCCTACTCTTTTGAAATACTCAAAATCATTACGCCCAATAAAAAAATTCCTCAAAAGATTATCTTCTCCACTATTTCCTGTAACAAATCTATACGTTAGAATACTCCTAAAACCATTTTGATACTGATAAAATATGTTGATATTATTATATTCATATTCACCAATAACAGATACTTTACTAGCATTTAGTTGTGTGGGAATTCCACTTGGCAAATTTCCCTCTAAAAAACTATAATCTTCTGAATCAATATTCAAACCCAACTCTAATCGGTTATGAAAATTTGGTTCATACTGAAGTTTAATTTCAAATGCTTTGTAATTAAACTTATAATTTACATCACTACCATTATTAAAAAAAACAGGTTCCTGGGACACCAGATTTTGATAATTCACGCCTATTCCTAGTTTCCGAGTGAATAAGTTTGGTGCCTCCCAAAAAGCGCCATACGAATTAAATACATCTCTGCTGTAAAACCCGCCTATTATTTGATTTCTACCTAAGAAATTAAAATCGAATATTGAAGTTCTATAAGCAAACTCCCCATTGTTATCTGTTGATATATTTAACCCGGGAATGATAGCAAAATTCTCTACTATAATATAGGTTAAATGATATTTGCCTTTATCTAAAGACTCTAATTTATATTCAGCATTTGCTACAGATGGTAATAATTTTAAACGTCTTACATCTGAAGTTATCTTGGCCGAATCTAAAACAGAACCTTCTTTTACAAAAGCTAATCTTTTTAAGAATGCTGTCCTAGTTCTTTTGTTTCCTTCTATATCAACTTTGTAAATACTATTTTCCTGTGCGTATGAAAATGCAAAAAAGAATATTAAGACTAATGTTATTACTCTTTTCACTCTGCGATAAAGTTTTTGCTAATTACTAAATTCACCCAATTATCTTCACTTACATCCATTAAAGTAAAATTATAAGTATCATTTAAGGTCAAGGTTGGAGGGGTTTCTGTGGTTATATTTAAGACTACATTATCAGTTTTATAATATTGAAAATAGTTTTCATAAGTATATGTACCAGACAACAACTCGTTTTGAGCAGTAGAAATTACTTGAAAATAAATGGCATTGTCTCTCACAGGATTATCAATCCATGTAAACTTCGGCATCCCTGATTCATCCTGATTTATATTAACATCTTCACTCCAAACCGTAGGCTTTGAAATTTGTTTGGTTCTAATAGGATTAGATATTTTTATTTCTCCTTCCAATTCAAACGTAACAACAATCCATCTTTCAGTAGAAGCTGCTGCTTGTGTAAACTTGCCTAAATAGCCATTAAAAAAAGGATCGCTATTTAATAATACTCTGGAATAATTTGAGAAATTACTATTATCAACATTCGCATTATTAGTTTGATAAAACCGTACATTGGTTGCTCCAGGTTCTGGATAATAAAACGTTAAAATATCATCACTAATTTCATCACTAGCCGCACATGCAATAACGGCTCCTGTTTCGATTGTTGTTCCTTCAATATAAGCTGATAATGTTGATATTATTTCGTCATCATCATTTGAGCAAGAAACTAAAATCAAAAAACATATAATGATGTATTTTATATTATTCATTTTAAATGATATTGTTTTCGTATTAAAGCCTCAACAGGCTTATTTTGAGGCGTAAATTGTGAGTTATTATCTCCTCCGGATTTACTATGATTATGAAACCATTTCCAAATGAATCCACCAGCAAACCAATCTTCTTTCCAAAATGTTTCAAAAAGCGCCTTTGTTGTATTTGTTTGTGCTTCAAAATTTACTTGATACATACTTCTATCACTTTTCCAAGGTTCTTTTCCAGAATAATCGACACTTCTATATCCAAATTCCGTAAATAAAATTGGTTTTTTGTTTTTATTTGAAATTTCTGATATCGTTTGTACATGTGTTTTCCAACCTTTTAAACACTCATTAAACGTTGGTGTTTTACTATGACTCACTGGAAAATAGGCATCAACGCCTATATAATCTAAATCATTCCAAAAAGGCGTGCGTCTAAACTCATTCCAATTGGCTGCATAGGTCAATTTACCTTTATATATCTTCTTTACTTTAACTATTAATTTTTTCCAATAATTAGGTCTATTTTCAATAAACTTTTCGAGTTCAGTTCCAATACAAAATATATCAACTTTCATCTCTTGTGCCAATTGAGCATATTCCAAAATAAACTTTGAATATGATGTTTCTAGGACACTCCAATCTGTTTTATTCTTCATTTCTATATAACCCGTAAATTCTCCATGCCAAACCCAAATTTGAGGTTTTAGCATCACTTTTATATTCGATTTATAAAGTTCTTCGATATACTGTTTTGCTCCTTCTTTGGTTTCTCCAAACCATTGTCTGTTTGTATTAAATACTATGTCTGGATGGTTCAGATTTTTAATAAACCCAAAAGGCATTACTGCTGCATAATTTGCATTTAAATTAACAACAGGTTTAATATGACTTTGATTGACTGCTTCTCTTGAGGCCACAAAACTAATACCGTTAATTTTTTTAGATTGTGAAGTACAGGATTGAAGAAGTAAAACCGAAAATACAATTAGGAGTTTATTAATTTTCATTTAGCATAAATTTTATAAACTCCTAAATTACTATAATCATTAAAACAATGCTCTTAGACCTATGTTAAATGTTTGACCTAAACCTGTATCATTCCCGCGAACAAAGTTCGTATATAATGTTTCAATATTTAAAACATCTGTCAACTGGTATTTTATACCACCTCCTAAAGCAGTAAAATCTTGTTCGAAATCATTACCTGTATCAATCAACTGAGAATGTTGTACTAAAGCTAAAATGGTAAATTTAGAGCTTGGAAAATAACTTAAAAACACACCTGGAGTTAAGCGTAAACTATTGTTTGCAAAACTATCTTCTTTCTTTCCAAAGTTATACTCCGTATTCAACTCTGAAAATAATTGCCAATCGCCTCCTGCAAAACTATAATCGTAGAAAAATCTATTTTGGAATATAAATCCATTTTGATCTAAAAATACACCGTTACCATTATTTACTGATAAAAAATCTTCAGATTCATTATCAACTAAAGGAATATGAAAGGCCGTTTGAACAGTAAAATTTGAAACACTTTTAATAGGATTAAACTTTATCGCTGGAGCAATGGATGTAAATCCTGAACGTGCTGTACCTCGTTCCCCATCAAAAGAGAATACATCCAAAGCATCTCTACCTGCTACAACATTAGAACGAAACTCAAGTAATACCCCTACATTAAAGTTGTTTTTACTTGAAACTCCTGTAAAAATATCTACTGTTGATGTAAAATATGTTTCTCGAGCTTTATCACTTTTAACACCATTAAATTTACTTTTAGTTTCTGTATATAAATTATTAAACCACTTTATATCCCATTGTCCTTTCTTTAAAAGTTTTGATGGTGTATATGTTTGAATAACACTTCCTTGGTTTTCTTGATCTTCCTGTGAAATACCAGAAAATGATATGCTTGTTATTACTAGTAATGTTAATATGATTCTTTTCATCTTATTCTATTTTTTGGTTTGATATTTGTTCTTGTTTTTATTGTTTATTTACAGTCCAATTATATGGAAAGTAACTTAATTTAAAGTTATTAGGTATTTTTTCTGTTCTATAGGTATTAATAAAGTCTATTTCCGTTTTACCCTTCATCGTAAAATCTTTTTTATACCACTCCATTATTTGTGATACTTGGACACGTTTCTTTTTAGTATTAACCTTTAAAAAATCACCATTTAATGCTTTCTTAGTTTGTACATCCATTTGTGCATTTAATGTGCTTGGTAAGTATGCTTTATTAATTAGAGGAGGACATCCTAACGCACCGCACACTAATACAAAATGGAAACGGGCATCATTAAATTGTGCTCTTAATAGTTTATGTTCAATATCATTTAAAGTGATTTTCTTACCGCCTAAGCTGTAAGTTGTTTTATCAAAAAAACCAGCATTGTCTAAAGGTGATTTTGTTGGATAATTGTTTATAATACCTTTAATAACTGACAAATTATAAGCATTAATCCAAAATGCCTGATAGTTGTTAGCATCGCTTTTTGATACTGAAATTGTTTCAGCTAATTTCAAAACCTCATTGAGAGCTTCTTTATTAGAGTTAATTTTTGAGTATGCCACTTTACCGTTTGCAACATGAGCTTTAAAAAAACTATCCGCCTTTTCAAAAAAAGTATTTAAATCTTGCGCTGAAAGCGACAGGCTTCCAAAAAACATTAATACTATAATCGTTATATTCTTCATTTTTATATGTTTATTGATTTTTAACGTTGCTTCAGTCTGAACCATCTTAACAAACTTTCAAAAAAAACGTAAAATTTTTCGCGTCTGAATTTCATTTTAAAACTTACAATTAAAAATAATTTATATTTATTCTAAATATGTCCACTCGCATTAAGTTCTTATCTTTAGTTTCGACATAAACCTCAACGCAATTAGAATTCATAAAATGCTATCTGCCAAATAAACTCAGATAACCAATTGTGTTTTTTGGCTAATTACATTTCACAATATAAAACAAATAACGACTAACAGATGGAACACATTGTTATTATTGGAAACGGAATTTCGGGCGTAACTGCTGCGAGACATATTCGTAAATTATCAGATAAACAAATTACCATTGTATCAGCAGAAACAGATTATTTCTTTTCACGTACTGCGCTTATGTACGTATACATGGGACATATGAAATTTGAACACACACAACCTTATGAAAACTGGTTTTGGGAAAAAAATAGAATTAATCTTAAAAAAGGTTATGTTAAAGATGTTGAAACTAAAAGCAAGACATTACACTTTGCAGATGGTGATTCTTTACAATATGACAAACTCATAATTGCCACAGGAAGTAAACCAAACAAATTTGGATGGCCTGGTCAGGATTTAGATGGTGTTATGGGCATGTATCACAAACAAGATTTAGAGAATTTAGAGAGATATGCACCCAATAATAAAGTATGTAAACGAGCTGTAATAGTTGGAGGTGGCCTAATAGGTATCGAACTTGCTGAGATGCTAAACAGTCGTAATATTCCTGTTACCTTTTTAGTAAGAGAAGATAGTTTTTGGAATGGTGTTTTACCAGAAGGAGAATCAGCTATGATTAACAGACATATAAAAAATCATCATATAGATTTAAGATTAGGAAATAATTTAAAAGAGATCATTTCTGATGAAAATGGTAAAGTAAAATCTGTCATTATACAAGAAACCGGTGAAGAAATTGCATGTGATGTTGTTGGACTTACTGCAGGAGTGTCCCCTAATATTAATTTTATTAAAGAATCTGACATCGAAACCGGACGCGGTGTTAAAGTGAATCGATTTTTAGAAACCAACATCCCAAATGTATATGCTATTGGTGATTGTGCCGAACAACATGAAGGCATTAATGGCCGTCGCCCTATTGAAGCTGTGTGGTACACAGGCCGTATGATGGGGGAAACAGTAGCGCAAACTATCTGCGATAATCGTATTCAATACAATCCTGGACATTGGTTTAACTCTGCCAAGTTTTTAGATATCGAATATCAAACTTACGGATGGGTATTTGCACAACCCAGAGAAAACGAAGCTCATTTTCACTGGAAACATGCAGACGATACTAAATGTATTACAGTTTGTTATGATAAAAACACTAATGAATTTTTAGGCATAAATACCTTTGGTATTAGAATGCGACACGACATATTTGATACATGGCTTACAGAGAAAAGAGATGTTGATTATGTTATAGAACATTTAGCAGAAGCCAATTTTGATCCAGAGTTTTATAAAACTTATGAAGCTGATATTTATTCTGCATTTAAAAACGAATTACAAACTGTATAAAAATATATCATGAGCAATAAAATAAATCATAGCATGTCTTTAGCAAAACCAGATGCTGTAGATATTTCGAACAAACAAAAAGTAGCTTTAGCAATTGGTATTTTAGGATTATTCATATTAGCACTCGCTTTATTTAATACTAATTTCCCTAACAAAGGATTATTCTTAACCTTATCGTTAGGTTTAATTTCTATAGGTATCATAATATATTCAAGAGATGCTTATTTTACCAAATTAGAAGGGATAAAAAACGATGGTGTTTGGTTTAAGTCCATATCATCCCGAGGTGTTTGGGGTTGGGTTCTGGGCGTTATTCTAACAGCATTTTACATTGTATTATATTTTTATCCGCAGTATTTAGGATTAGGTAAAGATGGTGCTTCGAACACAGGCTTAATTTCACTTTTTGATCCTTTAAGCAACTTATTAAGTGGAAGAAATGCCAGTCAATGGTTTGTTTATGGCACATTATACACGGTAGCTATTCTGGCTTTTGGGTATAAATTCATGCTTAAATACAGACATAATAGGTATCAACAGTTGCGAACAGCTTCTGTTATGTTTTTCCAATTAGGTTTTGCTTTTTTGATTCCGGAATTTATGTATGTCATGAATTCAGACCTACCTTATTATGATTTAAAAAGTGTATGGCCTCTTAATTATTATATTTTTGATGAATGGTCTGTTAAAGGATTTCTTTCTAACGGAAATATTGGTTTAGGGCTCATATTATTTGGCATCATTTCCATTTTTGTCATAACTCCTATTTTAACCTATAAATATGGAAAACGCTGGTATTGCTCCTGGGTTTGTGGTTGTGGTGGATTAGCCGAAACTGCTGGAGATTCTTTTAGACAATTATCTTCTAAAAAAATGTCTGCCTGGAAATTAGAGCGCTGGTTAATTCATACAGTTCTCGTATTTTCTGTAGTCATGACAGTTGCCATGGTATATACCTATTTAGGTTATGATCATAATGCTTTTTGGTTAACTAAAAGCCTATTTATAAGTTTAGTTATAGGATTCCTAACTTTAGTTTTTGCTGGCGTTATGTATTTTAAACGCAAAGAACTTGGTAAAGATGCTAAATATGGAGCTATTGGTTATTTTGTCGTGATTGCTTTATTGGTCATTATGCACTTTACCGGTACAACAGAAAATGTTTTCTTTATAAAAGGAAGTGCCTTACGTTCTGCATATGGAATCTATATAGGTTCTATTTTCTCTGGGGTTATTGGTACAGGGTTTTATCCTATTTTAGGAAGTAGATCTTGGTGTCGTTTTGGATGCCCAATGGCTGCTATCTTAGGTTTTCAGCAACGCTTATTCTCTAAATTTAGAATTACAACCAACGGCGGACAATGCATTTCATGTGGAAATTGTTCAAACAGTTGTGAAATGGGAATTGATGTTCGTGCTTATGCTCAAAAAGGAGAAAACATTGTGCGTTCCAGTTGTGTAGGCTGTGGTATTTGTAGTGCGGTATGCCCAAGAGGCGTTTTAAAACTAGAAAATGATGCTATGGAAGGGCGTATCAACCCAACAGAAATATTATTAGGAAACGATGTTGATTTAATGGATTTAGTTAATAAGAAATAAGTAACAGTTTGCAGTATTCAGTTGTAGTATTCAGTTTAGCTTTATTAATCAGTATAAATATTAACGCTCAAAAGTCGTATAAGAAAACATATTACGATAATGGTAATTTAAAATCTGAAGGATGGATACAAAATAATAAGAAAATTAAATATTGGACGTTTTATTATGAAAATGGTCATATTGAAAAAGAAGGTCACTTTCAACAAGATAAACCTATAAAATATTGGTACTTTTACGGCACAAATGGTAATAAAAAAACAGAAGGTCATTTTGTTGACGGTAAAAAAAATAGTTGGTGGCTATTTTATGATGATATGGAAAAAATCATTCATAAGTGCCAATTAAAAGACAATCAAAAAAATGGTTATTGTTTGATGTATAAAAACGAAAAATTGGTTGCTGCAAGAAAATATAAAGCTGGTAAAAGAATTAAAGAATGGACGGATTACAAATCCTTCAGGAAAGAAAACAACCTATCTGATCTTCAATGACTCATATAAAAGTTATCATACCTGCTTATAACGAAGCAGAATCAATTGTCAATGTAATTAATGATATTCCAACTACTGTCGATGAAGTTATCGTAGTAAGTAACAACTCTACTGATGACACTGGGGTTAATGCAAAAAAAGCTGGTGCAACAGTTTTAAATGAAGTAAATAAAGGTTATGGTTATGCTTGTTTAAAGGGGATGGATTACATCACAAATCAAGAAAAAAAACCAGATATCATCGTATTTTTAGATGGTGATTATAGCGATTACCCTGAAGAGCTAACCAAAATTGTCTCTCCTATTATAAATGATGATATAGATTTTGTAATCGGTGCACGAGTAAAGCGACTTAGAGAACAAGGATCCATGACTGGACCTCAAATTTTTGGTAATTGGTTAGCGACTACTTTAATGACATTATTTTTTAGAGCAAAATTTACAGATTTAGGTCCTTTTAGAGCCATTAAATATGATAAACTATTAGCGCTTAATATGGAAGACAAAACCTATGGCTGGACGGTAGAAATGCAACTAAAAGTACTAAAACAAAAATTTACATACGTCGAAATCCCAGTTAATTATAGAAACAGAATAGGTGTTTCAAAAGTTTCTGGTACGGTAAAAGGTGCTATATTTGCAGGCATAAAAATTTTAGGTTGGATTTTTAAATACAGTATTAAAAAATGATTTCTCATACTATTGTTATCATAATATATACCACTGCACTTCTGCTTATATTTTTATATGCATTAGCTCAATTAAATTTACTTTTTAATTATATAAGTGCTCAAAAGAAGTGTGATGATTGTTCTAAATTTGATCTTACTAACTCGGATGAAATTCCATATGTAACCATACAACTGCCTGTTTATAACGAAATGTACGTTATGGAACGTCTGTTGGATAATATTGCAGAGATAGATTATCCTAAAGATAAATTAGAGATACAAGTCTTAGATGATTCCACCGATGAAACTGTAGATACCACATGTCAACAAATAGAAAAATTAAAAGCAACTGGATTAGATATTAGACACATCACCAGAACAGATCGTAGTGGTTTTAAAGCGGGAGCTCTCAAAGAAGGGTTAGAAATTGCCAAAGGCGAATTTATTGCCATTTTTGATTCTGATTTTCTTCCTAAAAAAGATTGGTTAAAACGTACTATCCCTTATTTTAAAGATGACAATATTGGTGTCGTACAAACACGTTGGGGGCATATTAACCGTAACTATTCTATTCTTACAAGAATTCAAGCTTTTGCTTTAGATGCGCATTTTACGTTAGAACAAGTTGGTAGAAACAGTAAAGGGCATTTCATTAACTTTAATGGTACTGCTGGGGTATGGCGTAAAGCATGTATTATAGATGCTGGTAATTGGGAAGGAGATACACTAACCGAAGATCTCGATTTGAGCTATCGTGCCCAATTAAAGAACTGGAAATTCAAATATCTTGAAGATGTAGAAACACCTGCCGAACTTCCTGTGGTTATAAGTGCAGCGCGCTCACAACAATTTAGATGGAATAAAGGAGGAGCAGAAAACTTTAGAAAAATGATGTGGAAAGTTCTAAAAAACGAAAACATATCAGCTAAAACAAAAGTACATGGGTTATTGCATTTACTTAATAGCACCATGTTTTTAAACATCTTAATAGTAGCTATATTAAGTATTCCGATGTTATATATAAAAAATGAATATGCTCACTTAAAGCCCTATTTTTATGTAATGAGCTTCTTTGTACTTAGTACCCTGATATTTTTTGTTTGTTACTGGATTATGTATAAAAACATCTATGGCAGTGGCGTAAAAAACTTTATAGGCTACACAGGTATGTTCTTTGTCTTTTTCTCAATAGCTATGGGTTTTTCATTTCATAATTCTATTGCTGTATTAGAAGGGCATTTAGGTAAAAAGAGTGAATTTATACGCACACCAAAATTCAATATCAACACATTAAAAGATAGTTGGAAGAAAAACAAATATATTAAAAAGACAGTATCTGTTCACGTTATCTTCGAAGGTTTACTTATGGCTTATTTTGGTTTTGGTATGTACAGCGCTTTTATTGTAGGTGACCAAGGTGGTGATTTCGGGCTTTTCCCTTTTCACCTGATGTTGTTTTTAGGCTTTGGCTATGTATTTATTACGTCTTTGACTTCTAAGGTTTAAAATTTTTTCTCTATTAATTATAAAAACAGTGTCATTCTGAATGCTTCCAGTGCCACTATAGGATTCCAAAGATCTATATATTTGACAATTTCTCTATCATTATTCATCAGTTACAATCGATACATATTTTTGATCATAAGGCTTTCTTGTAGGGAGCGCTATGCCTTTACATTCATATTATACCAATTCTCATTTGAAATAACCTTAATAAAACACCCTTTTTCGCCTTCTACTTCAATAGAAAAAGAAACCGTAACTTATTAGCTATGCTTTATTTTTATATTTTGTATAAAGCAAAAAATCATTATTTTATTTTACAGTAATTCCAAACAAGAAATGTTATTATGCAATTATTAAGTTAGGGTCAGCTGTAGGACGAAAATACAAGCTACTAAATTCCACCTTAAAATATTCAGGAAAACCTTTCATATACTCATGTAATGCTTCTTTTCCTTCTACTTTATTAGGGAACCCTTTTGGAGCGTACAGAATTTCCAAAACTCCAGTTTTTGTAAACAGATTCATCCATTTTAATAAACTACAATTAATTTTTCAAAGTAATAGTTCCTAGCTCAATAACCTCAAAATTATCTAAGGTTACCTGTTTTAACTTTTTAAGATCATCATTATCCCATTTTTCATGAGGCGCTCCTGTTATAAACATATCTGACCCTACATCGGCAAGCATTAATCCATATTTTTTCATAGCGGTAAGAATGATTTGATTTGTTTCGGAAAAACCACTAATATCATAATCAGCTTTTAGGCGCAACCTACCTCCAAAAGGTAATAATTCATCACTTGTATTTCCAGAAACAAGATGTCTAGCAGGATGTACATAACCTTCATATATCTTACTTCTTGTTATGGTAAAACGTATAGGGTGATCTATAACGCCTTTTTCTATCTCTGGATATCTTACTAATAATGGAAATATAGGTAAACCTGCAGCATCTGCTGATGTCCACCCATCTGGTCTAAATTCTGTTTTCTTTAAATCAAAGACAGCAGCCGAAGAAGCCTCAAATCCATCACCTTCTTGTGAAGCATTATATAACTCGTATAACATGCCATTCTCTACATCAACAGAAATAACATGGCTATCGCCTGCTCCGTTGCCCTCAATAGGAGCATTTAAAGGAATAGGAAACGATCCTTGATCACTCTCGCCTCCATAATTTTCATCATAGTTATTAGCCCTAAAAGTTATTGATACTTTCGATTGACTACCATCAACACTAACATAAGGAATTCCAATAGGAGCCCCTTCCCACTCACCACTACCAAAATCTGGAAAAAGCCCTTTGTTAATACCAATATTATTAATTATTAAATCTGAGTTAACATCAACAGGGCCACTAGATATATCCATATTTAAAGGATGGGCTACTGGAAAAATTTGAATGTTTTCGACAGAGCCTATATCTCCTGTTAGGTCTGGGTCATCAACTTTATTATTAGAATCATCTGATGAACATGAGACTATAAAAATTAAGGCAAGACCAAACAGGGCTAAATTAAAGATTGAAGTTTTCATAAGTAGGTTAATTTTTTATTTTGTTAACGTTTTATCTTTTCAAATATTTTATTGTACCATAAAGTAAACTAATCCATCTTAAAACCGACCAACAAATAATATTATATTTGACTATGCTTTTTAGCTCAGCTTTTTTTAAACTAAACAAAACACCATTACTCCTCGTCATGGCATGTTTGTTATTTTACTTATCCTTTGCTTATAATTTAACCAGAACAGATTATACAAAGCTAATAACGCTATATATGGCTTTGTTTTTTTTGTTTTATAAACTGGTACAAATTCTAAAACACAATATATGGGCTTTAACATGGATTTCTTTTGTATTTCGGGCTATTTTCATATTAGCCATACCTAATTTATCACAAGACTTTTATCGTTTTATATGGGATGGTCGTATGATTGTAGAAGGCTTTAACCCATACTTACATACTGTTGAATCCTTTATGAGCAAAGACCAATTTCCTGTTGCGCAAGCCCAAGAATTATATACTGGTATGGGCCTTTTAAACGCCAGTCATTATACTAATTACCCACCTATAAATCAACTTTGCTTTGTATTTGCTGGTCTGTTTGCTGGGAAAAGTATTTTGGGATCAGCCATCGTGATGCGCTTACTTATTATTTCTGCCGATTTTGGCACACTTTACTTTGGTAAAAAACTACTTAAAAAACTACATATCCCTGCTTATAACATCTTTTGGTATGTTTTAAACCCATTTATTATTATTGAACTCACAGGAAACTTGCACTTTGAGGGTGTTATGATATTTTTCCTTATTTGGAGCTTATATTTATTATACTCGGGTAAATGGCAATGGGCGGCTATCGTTTTAGCTCTATCGGTTTCGGTTAAATTAATTCCACTAATATTTTTGCCTTTGTTTTTTCAGTGGTTTATGAAACGTGATGTCATTTCGACAGAGCGCAGAGACGAGAAACCTTATGATGATGAACAGGTTACCAATCCATTAGCTCCTCGCAATGATGTACTTAAGAGAATGATAAGGCTAATTGGGTTTTACGCTATAGTTTTAATAACTATTATAGTACTCTTTGCTCCTTTTTACTCCTCAGAATTTATAAATAACTATGCTCAAACTGTTGGTTTATGGTTCCAAAATTTTGAGTTTAATGCCAGTATTTATTATGTAGCCAGGGAAATTGGATACTCATTTAGAGGCTATAACGAAATTGCCATTATAGGTAAGGTAACGCCCATTATTGTAATTCTGTTTGTTTTAATTATAACATTTTTCAGAAAAAATAAAACAATCATTGAACTTATAACTGCTATGCTTTTAGCATTATCTTTTTACTATTTTACCACTACCACTGTACATCCATGGTACGTAGCCACGCTTTTAATACTATCTGTATTTACCAAATATAAATTCCCATTAATTTGGAGTTTTGTTATTATACTAAGCTACTTAGCCTATATAAATCTTAATAAAGCAGATAAATCTGAAAACTTGTGGGTTATTGGTTTAGAATACATTATCGTTTACGGAGTTTTTTTATGGGAAGTTTTTATAAAAAAAGAACAGGCTCAAATTAGTTCTAAACGCTGTATTCTATAAAGTGCTTGATCCCTATCATCAAATACTTCTATGAAGGATAGCTTAAAAGACTTACCGACATAAGAATTATCATTTTTTAAATCGTAATGATAAAGTGCTTTAGGGTGAATTTCTTCAAAATCTAGTTGCACACCATCATCAAACAAAAACGTATAATAACCGTCTTTATACTGTTGAAAAATTGCTATTTCCATTTATTTACAAATAATTTACTAGATACCTATTATTCTTCTTGATCAAAATTTGCATCTGGTACTGGCAGGCCTATATTAGGGGTATCTTCTTCATCTCCAAAATCTGCCATAGCTTTTGCTAAATACGTCCCTACTTTTACTAGGTAAATGGTATCCTCTGTTTTCACTTCAACAGCTTCAATGAGATCGTTGTGCGCATTTCTAAATGAAATGATGTCATCATCATCATAACCATCAGGGAATTTCTCAACCAAAAGATTTAAAATATCTTTATTAAGTTTCTGATAATCTACAATAATTCGTTTCATTTTCTTATAATTGGTTAAGTTTTAATATATTTTGGTAGTGTTAATATACAAATTAATTTCTGAATTTTATCAATACAAATTCTAAATAAACACACTTTAAGATGATGCAAATCTGTATCTATATGGGATAGATATTTTGAAATAAAGGAAGGTAGCTTTAAAGTTCGGTTACCTTTTTTATAAACTGCTTTTGAGTTTGACTTACCAATTTTCAAAAGCCCAAATACATAAACATATTTCATAATGCTCAGCTAAGTGCTTATACAAATGAAATATAAAAAATTTAATTTAATGTTTTTTTAAAATTATTTTTTACATAAAAAAATTGAATTCATTTGAAAGTTATTCTGTAGATTGAGCTATTCGTTTCTTTTTGTGCTTAGTGATGCTATGTCTTTCAAAAAATACACATATAAACAAATTTTACTCCATTTTTGGTTAAAAACAAAAAGCCCAGATATGTTCAATGTTTTTTAGAGACGTATTTATAACTAAACCACCGAAATATAAATAACGTCAGTTCGATTTAATTTTTTCATAAAAAATAATATTAAATCAATGATTTTCAAATGTTTGCCATTTCGACAGAGCGAAGCATGAGTGACGAGAAATCTCATAAGGATGGGATTCCTCCTCAATAGCTACGCTATATACGTTCAAGTAAAATATATTTTACTCTCCGTAGCGTCTGGAATGACATAGTTTCTTTATTAAAACAATTAAACAACTGATTGTTAAGTTTTAATATATCGAGCTCACGTTAAAATAATAAATATTGTAAAACTGAATTGGTGTGAATTCGTATCAAAGGTTCATAGAAACTGAAAGCAAAAAGTACTAAAACACTTAGTTTTAGCTACATTTGAGACCAATAAAAAAGGCCACCCAAAAGGTAGCCTAAATTATATACTTATTATTGCTGTTTACAGCTTTTCCAGTTTGGTAATCGTATTAACTTCTGTTTCTACGTCATTACCCTCTGCATCTTTGGTGACTGCAATTTCAGTTGTATAAGTCACCTTAAAAACCACACCAACTAAAGCTTCAGAACTCAAATCGAAATCACTTAAAACAGTATCATCAACACTCTGAAACAACAACTTATATGTTTCACCATTACTTTGGGCTGTAAAACTATATGCACTACCGTCATAACCACCATAAACGGCATCTACTTCCTTAGAATCTTGAATAATGAATTGTACTTCATTTAAAGGCGCTTCTGTTTTAAAACTTGATAATGTAAAAAACAGCATCATAAAACTACATAACATAAATAAAAACTTTGTTCTCATTTTGATAAAATTTAAAAATTAAAATAAAACAATTTACAGGAATTAACCTGTCGGTTAAGTTCATAACACATCAATAGCTTCACGTCTAAAACTATTGGCAGTTATTATATTATTAATTACGCAGCAATATTTTTTTTAGATTTCAAAAAATGGTTTTTAACTAAAGATTAACAAAAGACTGTTCAAAATGTTTTACAAAACGCTTCTTGCTTAATGTTTTATATATCTGTTTGTCTATTTAAAACAATTAGAAAAACAACTATAAGGAGATAATGATGAAGTAAATGATTTATACCAATTCTCATTTGAAATAACCGTAATAAAACACCCTTTTTCGCCTTCTACTTCAATAGAAAAAGAAACCGTAACTTAGGCTATGCTTTATTTTTATATTTTGTATAAAGCAAATAATCATTATTTTATTTTACAGTAATTCCAAACAAGAAATAGTATTATTATATGTTTTCAGCTCAGAAAAGCTAACTAGTTATTATTACTGTATTTATTTAAGATAACCTAAAAACTATTCAAGCGAAAATTATTCTAGATTAAAATGACTACAGCATCTTCAAAGTATTCAATTCCTGCTCAGTAAGATGCTTCCATGAGCCACGAGGAATATCCTTTTTGGTAAGGTGACCAATGGCAACACAGTCTAGGCTTTCAATCTCATACTTTAAATAATCGAATATGGTACGAATGATTGTGTTTCCTGTATTTTTAACTTTAAGGCCTATTTCTTTTTTTGAAGCACCGTCTATATAGCTAATTTCTTCTACAGTTATTAATTTTCCTTCTACTTTAAAACCAGCCTGAATCTTTTTTAAATCTTCCAGCTTTAAGTTTTTATTCAATTCTATATGAAATAAACGAGCTACACCGTTTTTAGAATTTGTAAACTTATCTACAATAACATCATCATTGGTAAATAACAATAAGCCTTTAGAATTTCTACCTAAACGCCCTATAGGTTTTATTCGAGAGGTCGTTGCATTAGCAACTAAGTCCATAACTGTTCTACCCTTCCCTTCGCTCGTTGTCGTTGCAAACCCCTTTGGTTTATTAAGCAAGACATAGGCTTTCTTTTCTGGATTAATACGAGCACCGTCATAACGAACTTCATCACCTATTTTAACTTTATACCCCATTTCTGTAACGACTTTACCGTTCACTGAAACTAAGCCTGTAGCAATATGAACATCGGCTTCTCTACGAGAACATATTCCAGAATTAGCTACATATTTATTCAATCTAATTTCGTCAGGATTGGATGGTTTTTTATTTTGTTGACCATCGTTCTTTCTAAAAGGCGCATTTCCTTTCACATAACTTTTCTTGAAGTCTTTTCTAGAAGCTCCAGGAGAAGTCTTTCCTTTTCTTTGTCCGCCTTGTTGTTTACTCATAACTCTAAATTTTTTGCAAAGATATAGCTAAATTTACGATTGACGATTTAAGAATGCTAATTTGTTTTAATCCTTGAATACGACTGTAGATTGACGTGTTCTATTAACACTAAGCTTAGTAACATCTGGTCTGGAATAATGCCCAACGGGGTCAAAATTTTGACGTTCTTCTAACACACGATTAAAATCGATTGTTTGTATAATCAAACCTTCTTTATGTAAAACAGGTTCAACAATCCATTCCCCATCTGGTCCTGCAATACAGCTACCGCCATTAGCTAAAATATCTGGAGCCTTTTCTATAATCTGATTTAAATGTGGCGTCTCTTTTGGGAAATCACCTTTAGCCATCAAGCTAGATGCAGATATGACAAACGAACGCGATTCTCGAGCTATAAACCTTGTAATATCCTTAGTATTATGATCACCTCCCGGCCATACAGCAATATGTAAATCTTCACCTAAACCATACAAAGCTGCCCTTGGTAAAGGCATCCAATTTTCCCAACAATTTAATCCGCCAACTGTGAATTTCTTTAACGGATGTACTTGCAAGCCGTTTCCATCTCCTGGAGACCATGTTAAACGTTCGTCATAAGTTGGTTGTAACTTTCTATGCACCGATTGAATGCTTCCTTCCTGATTTATATATACTAAAGAAGCATATATGCTATGACCTCCTCTATCTAAGGGGCGTTCTATAATGCCTAAATAAATAGCCATCTTGTGCTTTTTTGATAGCCCACAAATAGATTCTAAATCGTCTTTTTCTATACAAATGGCATTAGATACGTAATGCGCATGTAATTCTTTATTTACGGTTTTATCCCATTCGGCACCTCCTGTTAGCGCTAGCCAAAACGGATAACCTGGCACTAAACCTTCACCAAAAACAATTAATTCCACAGCTTCTTTAGAGACATCTATAATACATTGTTTTACTTTTTTTAAGGTATCGATTTTGTTTAGCCAAACAGGTGAGATTTGCGCAAGTGCTACTTTGAGTCTATTTTCTTCCATTAAATTCTATGTAAAACGATTGTAATATCAATCAACAAAATACTAAAAACCCCCAATACAATAATAAATTTTAACGTATTATGAAGAATAAGGTAGTGCGTCTTTGTTTTAGACCTCCAAAGTAATACCTGAAACCCAAGTAATAATAACGTACTTAAGTAAAAATATAAATACATATGACCTATTTCATACTTAAACAACAACAAATAAGTCGGAATTAAAGTTAAAGCACACAATATGGTTAACATCAACTTAGAAACTCTTTCACCATAAGCGATTGGAATGGTTTTATAGTTCTGAACCAAATCGCCTTTTATATTTTCTAAATCTTTGGTGAGTTCCCGCATAGAAATAATTAAAAACAAAAACATAGCGTGCACAAAAATCACTGTTTCGAAATTTTTATAATACATGAAAATGGCAAAAAATGGTGTAATCGTTAAAATAGCAGATGTTAGATTACCAACAAATGGGAGCTTCTTTAACTTATGGGAATAAAACCAAATACCAAAAATGTAAATAGAAAAGAACACAACTGCTTTAAAGGATACATAGCTAGCCATAATGGCTGCTAAAAAATTTAAAACAAAATAAAAAGAGAGTTTTGTGTTTTGACTTACTAATCTGTCTAATCTCGATTTTATGGGCCTGTTGATTAAATCTTTCTCTGAATCATAAAAGTTATTTATAATATATCCTCCTGCTATAGTAACCGAAGAAGCTAAAACAATCATAAATAAATTAAGATCAAAAACAACCTGTTTTAATGGTTTATTATGAGCTAGGATGTAGATAGATGTTAAGTATTGCGCAATAACAATAATTAAAATATTATAACCTCTTACAACAGAAAATAAGCTAAAAAACTTAAGTAGGATATGTTTTTGCTTTCTGTTTAACATAAAAACTCAATATTGAAAATCCTGAAATACATTCAGAATGATAATCGTGAAGTTTAGAAGTTATAAACGACTTCTAATTTATAGTCACTAAGTGCTTGCTTTGCTCTATCGATATCTTCGGTGAAACCTAGAATATAACCACCGCCACCAGAACCGCAAAGCTTTAAATAATATTCATTTGTTTCAATACCTTTTTTCCAAAGTTCATGAAATTGCTGCGGAATCATAGGCTTAAAATTGCTTAAAACTACTTTCGACAGGCTCTTTGTATTCTTAAATAACGATTTTATATTTCCATTTAAAAAATCATCAATACACGCGTCGGTATGTTTTATAAATTGATCTTTAAGCATATTACGGAAACCTTCTTGCTTCATATTCTCCATAAAAATACTCACCATAGGTGCCGTTTCTCCAATGATACCACTATCTAATAAAAACACCGCATTTTTACCTTCATTTTTTTGAGAAGGTATTCCCGTAGCTTCAATATTATCTTTAGAATTGATAAGGATTGGAATACTTAAATAACTATTTAACGGGTCCAATCCAGAAGATTTTCCATGGAAGAAAGACTCCATTGCTGAAAAAATTGCTTTTAATTTCAACAGCTTATCACGTGTTAAATTCTCTAGAACCGTGATTTTATTCTGAGCATATTTATCATAAATAGCCGCAACTAAAGCGCCACTACTTCCAACACCATAACCTTGAGGGATAGAAGAATCGAAATACATACCAGCGTTAACATGTTGTTTTATCAATGCTATATCAAACGTTACTAATTCAGAGTCAATATTCTCCAAATAATCAACAAAACGCTTTAAACTTTCATTTGATTCAATGGCTGTATCTGAAGGATTTTCATCAGTCTTTAAAGCACCATTATAGAAATTATAAGGGATGGACAACCCTTTAGAATCTTTAATGATTCCATACTCTCCAAAGAGTAATATTTTTGAGTAAAATAAGGGTCCTTTCATAAGTTACTTTTGATTTGGCTCTTCAAAATTACAATTGTTTTGCTCCAAATCCAATTTTATCGTTAATATACTGACCTTTTTGACAAAATGCAACTAATTCATTCTTAACAAATTCACAAACTTGTTCACATTCATTTTCAGGATACAAAAGATGTACATTGGCACCTGCATCCAGTGTAAAACAGACTTTTGAGTTTGTTGCTTGCCTAAATGACCAAATTTTATTTATAATTTCTAAGGTATTTGGTTTCATTAAAATAAAATACGGCATGCTAGTCATCATCATGGCATGAAGCGTTAATGCCTCACCTTCAACGATTTCTATAAAGGTGTCTAAATCGCCTTCTTTAAAGACCTCTATTAAATTTGATAAATTTTTATGAGCTTGTTTAAAGCGTTCTTGGGCAAACGGGTGACCGTACATTAAATTATGACCGACAGTACTGCTTACTTGTTTTTCTCCTTTATCAACCAACAAAATAGTGTCTTGGTAATTTTTAAAATTTTCATGTACTTTAAATGGATACTTTATACCAAATAAATCTGAACTCCCATCAATCTCGCTATGTTTTCCCCAAACTACTAAATCACCTTCCAAACTTCTACAGGCGCTTCCTGAGCCTAAACGCGCTAAAAAAGATGCTTTTTGAATGAAAAAATCGTCAGTTAAAGACCTTTCGGCTTTAATCAAAGTACCATAAGGCTCCATCAATAATTTCTCTATACTCATTAGGCACATAGTCAATGCACTCATACCACTTGCAGAAGAGGCTATACCCGAACTATGTGGAAACGTATTAGAGGTTTCAATCTTAAAATGGTAATTTCTTAAAAATGGTAAATAAACTTCAATTCGTTTAAAAAAGGTTTCAATTTTTGGTTTAAAATCATCTTTTTTATCACCATCTAAAAAAACATCGAAAGAGAAATCATCTTGGTTTTCTTTTTTAGTAAAACCCAAAGTTGTAGTTGTTTTACAATTATCGAGCGTAAAACTGACAGATGGATTCTCTGGAATTTGATGTTCTTTTTTACCCCAATATTTAATTAAAGCAATATTACTTGGTGATGACCATGTAAAACTTCCTTTTTCAATAGAATTTGTATAGGTTTTGGGGATAAATTGTACTTCTTGCATTCTATTTTAAATCCGCCGACAAAGTCTGTTTTAAACAGGCTTCTATAAATCGATCATTAATATTTGCAAAAATAGGAAATATCAAATTGGTCACCTATTTGTTAATTATAATTTGACGCAACCAAACAAACACTTTTGTATCTTCTAGTAAACCATGAAAATATACTATGAAAAAAATGATCCTCCTTTTTGCCTTTATTGGATTGATTTCGTCTTGCTCGAATGATGATGACAACACAAACAAAGACACCTTAAATGGAACTTGGAACCTAATAGATGTTACCTGCGAATGTAAGCCTGTCGATTTTCAGAAAGGGGAACATGTTTGGAATTTTGATTTATCTAATAATAAGATAAATGTTGTTAACAATCCTGATGAAAATTTACAAATTCTGGATACTGGAAGTTATGTTTTTTCACTAAAAGAAGGCAAGATAACTATTCTATCTGTTGAATATGATTACTATTTCAAAAATGGAAAACTGTTCTTATCTGATCATCCCGAAGTGGACGGTCCTTTAATGGAGTTCATAAGAAACTAAAGATTTTTTTGAAACCAATAATACTCTAGGCAACTATATAATATATAAACTGGTTTAATTTAACCATTGTGAAAAAATTCTTTATTTAGATTCCCGTTTTTCACGGGAATGACAATTTCAGCGGAAACCTCGACGCACAACATCAAGGAATTCTTTTCGATTAAGACGCATTTGAAGACAATTCTAAAAGCTTTAGCATCGTTTTATAATTTCTTGCTGTTGATGTTGTTTTTAGTTTACGTTCAAAAAAATTATTACTGTATTTAGCCTTTCCGTAACCTGTAGAGCAGTAAAAATAAATACAGTTATTCATTATAACGAACTCTTCATTTGGGTATGATAATTTTGCAGCTTCTTTTACTAAATCTTTATCTGGAATGGTATATAATAATGTAAAATAGCTATTTGTTTTTTTCTCTTCTGGAAATGGACAATCATCAAAGACCTTCTGCAAACCTTCTGGGGTTTTAATAAGAATCGGGACTTCAAAACCAAAATGCATTTTGATAGCCTCGTGTATTTTTAATTCCAATTTTTGAATGTCTTGTTCTAGTGATCTAAAAATCACATTCCCGCTTTGGATATAGGTCTGTACATTTTCTAATCCGGAATTAGTAAGTAGCTCTCGTAGCTCCACCATGGGGATTTTCTTTTGTCCGCTAACGTTAATACCTCTTAAAAGTGCGATGTATGTTTTCATTTAAAAATTTTGTTTTTGATTGAGAAATCTATAGACCAATATCCCATAAGGCTTTTTAACATAATGAATGGAATAATTAAAATTTTCTAAGGAAACAACCCGAATATTCTTGTAGCATACTTGAAAAGCTTCAGGATAATCAACAATTAAATGTAATTGTCTATCAACATCTAGCCAAAACTCGGCTTCTTTATTTTTAAACTCCATAAAACATTTGGCTTTATGAAATTCAATTCTTGCTTCCTCAGAAAACTCAATATATTTATTTGCCATATTGTGCTTTTATAGCCTCCCAAGATTGCGTCCTTAAAATTCCTTCATTATCCTTTTTAATCATATCGTCCATCATTGCTTTATAAGCTTCTGAAGGCTCAGCAAAGCGAGCTGCCGTATCTTCTAACATATATTCAATATAATTTTTAAGCGAACGCTTCTGGATTTTTGCCTGCTTTTCAAGAATTTCAATTGCTTTATCATCTAATTCTATTAATTTTTTTGTTTTTCCCATAATATATAAATTATATATATCTAATATATAAAATAAATACTGAATAGATATTTATTTTGACTAATCTTTTAGTTTTTAGAAAGCCATACAAATCATTTTTTACAATAAACCGATATCATGTTGAGTGAGGAACAATTGAAATATTACACCCTAATAGCTTTTATGTTATTCTGATTATGTGATTTCTCCTATCGTCGAAATGACTCGAAACTCAAAATAACAACTAACTAACAATCGATTTTGCTGCAATATAAGCTCCAGTCCAGGCATTCTGAAAATTAAACCCTCCTGTAATAGCATCTATATTTAAAATTTCACCAGCAAAGTATATACCTTCACAAAGTTTACTTTCGAAGGTTTTAAAATTAACTTCTTTTAAATCAATGCCTCCGGCAGTAACAAATTCTTCTTTAAAAGTACTTTTACCTGTCACTTTAAATACAGCCTCTGTTAGCTGCAATGCTAAAGCTTCCAGTTGTTGTTTGTTTATATCTGCCCAAGTCGTAGTCATTGAAATATGTGATGCTAATACTAACTGTTGCCATAACCTTTTAGGCAGTTCGTATTGCGTAAATTTAAATACGGTCTTTTTTGCGAACTCTTGTTTGAATTCCTTTAAATCGTCTAAACATTCTTTAAAGGCTAGTTTTATAAAATTGATTTTAATTTGAAACTTATAATCACATTTTGCCAATTCTAAAGCTCCAAATGCTGAAAGTTTTAAAATTGCTGGAGCACTCATTCCCACATGCGTAATGAGTAATGGACCTTCTGATTCTAAATGGCTATCAACAACTTTAATTTCTACATTTTGAGCCACAACCCCAGGGATATCTTTAATTCGAGTATCTTTGATATCGAAAGTAAAAAGTGAAGGAACTGGTTGTGAAATAGAATGTCCTAAGTCTTCCAAAAGATTCCATATTTTTGGATTGCTACCTGTTGCTATTAGTACTTTTTTTGAAGTAAATTGACCTTCTGTTGTTTCTAACTCCCATAAGTCTTGTTTCTTTTTAATAAATTTTACCGAATGATTGTATAAGACTTCTACACGATTTTCTTGCGCCTCCTTCAAAAAACAATCAATAATGGTTTGTGATGAGTTTGATTCTGGGAACATCCGACCATCCTCTTCAATTTTTAATGGGACGCCACGCTTTTCGAACCACTCCATGGTATCACCTGTCATAAACTGATGAAAAGGTCCTAATAATTCTTTTTCACCTCTTGGATAATTCTGCACTAATTCTGAAGGTATAAACTCTGCATGCGTTACATTACATCGGCCGCCTCCAGATATTTTAACCTTTTGAAGCCCCTCTTTTCCACGTTCTAAAATCGCTACTTTTAAACTAGGGTTTAACTCAGTAATAGTAATGGCTGCAAAAAAACCTGCTGCGCCTCCTCCAACAATAATAACGTCGTATGTCCTCATATCAAAAATTACTGCGTAAATTTAGCATTATAAATGATGGCAGCCTAAATGAATAAATTTCTTTTATCAGCAATACTATTAACAGCATCGTGTAACCCAGAAAATAAAAATGTGATTGCTGATTTACCTAAAGCACTACACGAAGTTTCCGGAACAGAAACAGTACCAAATTCAGATGTAATCTGGATGTTAAACGATGGTGGAAACGCTTCTAAAATTTATGGTTTAAATAGAAAAGGAGCTATTGTAAAAACATTAAAAATTAATGCAAAAAATCGTGATTGGGAAGATTTAACAGCAGACAAAGCTGGTAATCTTTATATAGGTGATTTTGGAAATAATATTAACGACCGTAAAAACCTGAGTATTTTAAAGGTGAATGCAAACGCTTTAAAAAGTTCGAAAAAAATTGATGTTGAACGGATCTCTTTTACATATTCAAACCAGAAAAAATTTCCTCCAAAAAAGAAAAAATTATATTTTGATTGTGAAGCATTCTTCTATTATAATGACAGCCTTTATTTGTTTACCAAAAGCCGTGTAAAAAACGATTTCGGCAAAACTCATTTATATAAAATCCCTGCTAAAAAAGGTAATCATATAGCAGAATTAGTTAGTACGTTTAGCTTCTGTGACGATTTACATTGTTGGGTGACCTCAGCAGATATAAGTGATGATGGCAAACAAATGGTTTTATTAACCCAAAAATCATTTTTGGTTTTTACCGATTTCAAGTCTGATGATTTCTTTAGCGGTACGCTTAAAACTTATGATTTTAAGAACATATCTCAAAAGGAAAGTATTTGTTTTAAAGATAAAAACACCATTTATATTACTGATGAAAAAGCACATGGAGACGGTGGGAACTTGTATGAATTTAAATTGGAATAACCTTTTATTTGTCTCCTCGAGCGCAGTCGAGAGGTTGTTAATTTTAAATAAACTAAATAAGTAGGTCTCGACTACGCTTGACCGGACACAACTTTCAATTAACGTATTAAATTTGGGCAAATCTGGAATAAGTTCTATACAAAAGTTCAGGATGATGAGTTAAAACCCAAAGCCCATTTTAAAAGCTAAACGCAGACCATCATCACTATTAAATGCCGATAGGTTTAGGGTAACCATATCTGCTGCATTAGCAAAAATACCACCACCAATAGACGTATTCCAATTATCTGAATGGTCATTTGGATTTAATAAAAAGTCATCATCAACCCAAATGCGTCCATAGTCTACTCCGCCATAAAATCCGATATTTAAAGGTAATAATCCTGTTTTTACTTTGCGTAAATTTAATCGAATATCGGTACTTTGTACAAAAGAACTTTTACCTGTAAATCGTTCGTTCCTATACCCTCTTAAACCATTATTAGCTCCAATATTAGCGCCTTGATAAAATTCAAATTCATCTCCAAAATTAATATGCCCTTTCAACTTTGTTGCTAACACTAATTGCCCGCTAGGTATTAACTTATAATCGAAGGCTATTTCCGGAATTAGATATGCAAAACCTTTAGATTCATCCAGATTATTTTTATATCCTGTTTGAAGTGCTATCATCATGCCTAATGTTGGAAATGCTTCATTATCGTAATTCTCATAATGATATTTAGCATCAATACCGTAATAGTCATTATCAATTTCTGTATTATCTCCAATAAATTGATCGTTTATAAACCGTCCTTCAGTTTCTTCTACTTCATAAGATTCATATAATAATCCAATTTTAAAACTAGCGCCTAAACGACCTCTCCAAACTAAAGATGGTGAAAATTTTAGAGTTTCCAATTTTACACGATTATAATCTAAACCCACATCTAAACCATCATTTTCGTCTGCTTCCGGGTTTGGTGTGTTATTACCGAATCCGAAAAAGTTAATAGCATAATTAGGGCTTGTAAATTGAGCCTGCAAATTTAAATTCATATTCCCAACAACTTTTGCAAATTCCCCGTTATATCCAAAATCAAATCCTTGTGTTGCAAAATAATAGGCTCCGGAAACAATGTGTTTAGATGTAAAAGGATTACGCATAAAACCGTAATTAGTTAAGGTATTAGAAAACCCTATTTTAAGTCCATCGTCTGGATTAGACCCTAAAGTAGGCATTAATTGATTGCTGCTGTTTTTCAGCTTTTTATAATCATAAACATTTGTTTCATAGTCATCTGTAAGTTGTTTTCGCCCTTTATTTGTAGCAAATGTGTTCTCTTTAGATTTGTAATCATAAATATTGACACGCTTACCGTTTTTGATATTATAAGTATCATTATTCTGGCCTCCTATCAATCGTATTTTTATAAGCTTATTACCTGTTCCAAAAATTTCGAATGTATCGTCATCATCTAATCCATAAATCCATATTTCTTTAGTGTTAATACAGGTATACATTCTTTGATGAAATACATCTGCTTTTTTCCCATCTTTAATTCTATAAGCTGTTACTTTAGTATTTCCCTGAGGCATACGTTCTATTTGAAACCAATCGTCTTTATCTGTGCCTTTAATAACGGCGAACTTACTAATATGATCGTAATATGTATCAGAAATCGTTTGTAGGTTAGAACGTCTTCCTTTAAGTTTACGCTTAATGTCTTTTATACTTTCCTTGCTAACTTCGGGTGGGAAATTTAAAAATGCTTTGTCAATTATGGCATCCGATAGATTCTCTACAATATACTTTACCTGAGCATCCCAAACACTTTTATCAGATTCATTGATTAAAGTCATATCTAAAGGGTAAGGTTCTAAATTGAACCATTTTGGGCTTTTTAATTCTTCTTCGTAACTCTGTAATAAACGTAACGAAGGTACTATAGTCGTTGCTAAACCAAGTAAAATACCGTCTGCCATAATAGAAAATGCTTGATCACGATCTCTTGGTACTGGGCGATACATTCTTTTATCTTCTTCTTTAAATTCTGCCCAACGCCATTGATCTTCGTGTCTATCCCAATCACCAATCAGCATATCAAATAAGCGTGCTCTTATGTAAGCGGCTTCATCTAAAACATGATCTTCGTCTTCTTTTAATTCCTTTAGTAAATCGTCTGTGCTTATGAGTTCATCCGAAAAACCAAAACTAGCTTTATCGCCATGACCAGAACTAGCACGTTCTTCAATCATATAAAGTTCGTTTCCAAACTCACTATTAAATTGACCTAGGGTCGATTGCTTTGGCACATAATAAAGCACTGGATTTGTATGGTAAACGCCAACGGCATCAGATAACGTTCCTATTGTAAAAGGCGCATAAGGGTGAGATCCTGTAAAAACATCGAGCAGAAGTCCTTCTGTATAAGAATCATTAAATTGGCCTTCTATAAATTGATCTTTAAATCCCACTGCTTGTATATATTGAATGGCATTTTTACGAAGTGCTCTCATAACATACTCCCTCCCCTTAGCATCTTTCAATCGTAAAGATTTTGATTGATGTCCACCTCCTTTTCTAACTGGGGTTAATCCACCAAAAAGAGTATCGAGTCTTACTGCAGGTGCTTTAACTTTGGTACTAAATTCATCTCGGTAGCGTTTACCCCAAAACATTTTATAAGCACCTCCTTTAGTGGTTTCTTCTTCAGAATAAACAGAGGCCACTACTTCTTTTTCAGTATTATCTTTGTAATCTTTAATCGTTTTTATTTCTTCTGCTTCTAAAACCTGTGTTTGAAACACAATAGTATTACCTTCTGCTGAATAAAAGCGAACATGGGATGAACCATCTTTAAACACATCTAGTCTTGCATACCCTTGAGTACTATAGGAAAATTGACCATTTCCCACATTACGAACGGCCATTTCTTTAGAGCCAGATCCGCTTACAATTTGAGGTAAATTATCTTGAACGATGTATTGTAAGTTATGATCGTGTCCAGATACAAAAACAACTTTATTATTTTCCTGAGATAATGTAATGATGCGTTTTCTAAATTCATTATACATCTTATTTTGCACATCTACAATCGTTACTCCTCCTGTTTTACGGATTAAGTTTTTAAGAGTCCCTAAAACAGGAATAGGTTTCATATGGCTTTTAAAAGAATACTGTCCGCCATGGGAACCATTAGTAAACATAGGATGATGTATAGCTACAATGGTTGTTTTTCCTCTTGCTTTCTTTATTTCACTTTCAAATTCATCAAAAAACTTGGTTCTGGTTTTTATTTCGCAATCATCGTTTATTGTCGGGTGCTTGTTCCAGTCTGTTAAATACCACTCCGAATCGACCACAATCATAACGATATCATCAGATATCTTTACTTTTTCAATAGGGCACCCATTTTCTGGTAGAAATGTATTCTTACCTAGTTTTTTTTCAACGTATTTTTCTTGTCTTTTAAGTCCTTTTAACCCATTGTTGTACCAATCATGGTTTCCTGGAATAAAAACCGTTTTCCCTTTAAAACCTTCTACTGCTGCTGTTTGAATATTTAGTTGATGTTCTGCAAATGCTCTCCCTTCATCTTCTTTTTTTGGTAAACCTTTTGGGTAGATATTATCTCCTAAAAAAAGTGCTGTGCTATTTTTTGAAGCTTTACTTAAGGCTTCCTTAAATGATTGTAGTGCTTTCGAAGATGTTCCTAAAGATGAATTACCAGCATCTCCAATTAAATAAAACGAATGCATAATTTCCTTATCTGGAAAAGAAGAATTTGTATTTGCAGTATTAAATTGTGGTTTATATGTAGCGCAAGCGCTGAATATAAACATGACGACTAAAGTTAGGACTATTCTATATTTAGTATCCATAATGAGGGTTTTATGAAGCATTAAAGGTAATAATTTAAATACCATTTAATCATTTACGATTGTTGTATTAAAAACGACTTCGCTGGCAATGGTTTTGTGCACCGGACATTTTGAAGCTATTTCTTTTAGGCGTTCTTTTTGTTTTTCATCTAAGTTGCCAACAAATTTCAGCTTTTTACTAATATGATCCAAGTAAGTCGGAGTTTCTATTTCTAGGCCTAAATCGTCACTATGCTTTCTGGAATGTGTTACATATACAAATACTTCTTGTAAATCCCATTGCTTACGCTGTGCATACATTTTCAAGGTCATAGCAGTACAAGCAACCAGACCTGCATTGAGATATTCATACGGAGAAGGTCCAAAATCATCACCTCCAACAGAACTAGGTTCATCTGCAATCATGGTATGCTTTTTAGTTTGAATAGAGGTTGTAAAATTATCTTCAACTAAATTTAAATGTCCTACTAATTGCTCACCTTTAGTTTCTAGCATTTTATTTTCTTTAAGTTCAAAATATCGCTGAACCCAAGTACCAATTACATTTCCTGCATATTTACTATCATTGGGGTTAGATAATAAATGATCTGCATCATCAAGCGTTACAAAACTTTTTGGGTGATGTGCATGATGGTATAACTGTTCTGCATTTTTAATACCCACAACGGTGTCTGTGGGCGCATGCAGAATTAATAATGGTTTCCGTAATGTCTTTACAATGGCAGGCAAATCTGTTTTATCAAAATCTTCTACAAAGTCTTTATTAATTTTAAAAGGACGTCCTCCAATATTAACTTCTACTTCACCCTTTGTTTTAACCTCATCAATACCATGAGAAAATAAATGGGTAACATGACCTACTGTTGCAGGTGCTCCAATGGTTGCTATGGCTTTAATATTATCCAATTGGGAAGCTGCCGACAATACAGCAGCTCCTCCTAACGAATGGCCAACTAATAGTGATGGTGCTTCATAATGAGTGTCCATATAATTACTTACGGCTATTAAATCCTCAACATTAGCAGAAAAATGACTTTCTGCAAACTCGCCTTCGCTTCTGCCCAAGCCTGTAAAATCGAATCTTACAACTCCAAAACCATGATTTGTTAATGCGCGACTAATATTTTTTACGGCACTTAATGAGCTAGTACATGTAAAACAGTGTGCAAAAATGGCAAAGTAATTTGGTTTTTGATTTGCTGGTAATTCTAAATATGCCTGAAGTTTTAAGCCTTTGTTATTTTGGATATTTAGTTTTGAACTTTTCATCTATAAAATCTTTATACTGTAGTCGTAACTAAATGTGCTACTTTACTTTGGTTAATTTGACAAGAAAATTTTTGCATTAAGTATTTTAACTTGGGGTCGATAAATGTTTTACAAAAAGGTTTATTAGGATTCTTTTGATAGTAATTTTGAATAGCTTCTCTTGAGGCTTTGAAGGACTGAAAAGGATATACTTTAGTGATTAACTTATACTCAAAATCTTTCTGAAAACTTTTAATAATATCTTCTGATTCCTTTTTTTGTTCTTCTGAAAATGCATAAACAGCAGACCTGTATTTACTTCGCATAGAGTGATTACTTGTACTTTTATGTGTATGCAAATGAATTTCAATAAGTGTTTTTAATGACATTTCATCCCTATTGAAATGTACAATGATAGCTTCTGAAAAGTTACTATTTTCTTCTACTGAAGCCACATAACCTTGCTCAACTTTCACGACCCCTTTTAACGATTGAAATACAGCTTCTGTACACCAATGGCAACCACCTCCCAGGGCTATTTTACTTAGTTTACTGTCCATGTAAATTTGCAATACGTTTGTTCAATTCTTTATCAGATGGATTTCTTAGTTTCTTTTTACCAATTGTTATTGTTGGAAAATTAAGTTTCCTATTTTCATATAAACCTCGCAATTCTTCAGTGAAAGCATCATTAGTTTCTACATCAAGAAACACGTAATTTAAATTACGTGTTTCAAAAAATGCCTTATAATATTGCGTTTTATGGCACCTAGCTGCACCATAAAGTTTAATGACTTTTTTCATTTAATCAATCGTTTTCAAAAAATTGATTGCTGCATCTGGATTCAAATGAAAATCTGAAAAGACTACATTATCATGTTTGTCAATAAAAATAAACCAAGGGGTTCCTCCTGTTTGATAGTTAGTCATCATATTTGATCGTGACTTGCCATCATCTCCCGCATCATGCCCAAATGGTATTTTTAAATCATACTTTTTCTGCGTTTCTAAAATTTTCTGATAGGTATTGTCATGATGGCCTTCAAAAACAGTTTGTATAGCCAAAAAAGTAATATTTGGACATTCTTTTAAAGCTTCTACCATTTTTTTAAGATCTGGTAATCCTTTACTATGACATCCTGGGCACCAACTTTGAAAACAGTATACTATTTTAAGTTTACCTTTAAAATCTGAAAGTTTTATGGCTTCCGTTTTATTCCCATTAGCGTCAATCCAATCATTGATATGGAATTCCGGAGCATTAAACACTTGTTCTTGCTCTGTATGACTTGACATTAAAATGGCCCTTTCTTTTTTAATTATTTTAATTTATCTGCATGAAGTTTACGCAGTTTTGCCAATTTAGGCGTAATTACAAAGCTACAATATCCTTGTTCCTGATTATTTCTATAGTAATCTTGATGATAGTCTTCTGCTTCATAAAACACATCTAAAGGGCTAATTTCTGTAACTACTGGATTTTCATAATAAGGAGCTACTTCTTTTAAAACAATCTCTGCAATGTCTTTTTGCTTTTCATTATGATAATAAATCACCGATCGGTATTGTGTGCCTTTATCTGCTCCTTGTCTGTTCAAAGTTGTGGGATCATGAGTTGTCATAAAAATAACTAATATCTCCTCATAAGAAATTACATGAGCATCAAATGTTACTTGAACGACTTCAGCATGTCCTGTTAAACCTGAGCAAATCTCACGATAAGTTGGATGTCCGGGGGCATCACCTCCTGAATATCCAGACACCACTTTTTCAACGCCTTTAACTTCTAGAAATACAGCTTCTGTACACCAAAAACAACCACCTCCAAATGTGGCTAACTGCATATTTTTATTTGTCATTCTTTATCCTTCCGTCTAAATATTTAGAAATTAAATGTCACGTTGAGCGCAGTCGAAACGATTTCAAGACGGATCTTAATCAACCCTTCGACTGCGCTCAGGGAGACAGTAGAACTATCATTTTCAATTACGCCTTTTCATCCGCTAGTTAAAAAATTTAACAAAGGTCTCGAACTGACATCCAAATACTATTTAGACTATCTCAATTTATTAAACTTTAAATTTTTATTTGTCATTAATGGCCTCCTTTTCTAATTGCATAGATTCAGAATTGATACAATAACGCAAACCGCTAGGCTCTGGTCCATCTGGAAATACATGTCCTAAATGAGCGTCACAAGTATTACACATCACCTCTACACGTACCATTCCAAATGCTGTATCTTTTTCATACTTAATGGCATTAGCTTTTATAGGCTGTGTAAAGCTGGGCCAGCCTGTTCCTGAACTAAATTTAATAGTAGAATCGAACAAAGGTGTATCACAACAGACACAGTTATACTTACCTGCCTCATGTGTACTACAAAGCGCACCACTATGTGGACGCTCTGTTCCTTTTTGTCTGGTGATTCTAAATTGCTCCAGGGTTAATTGAGCGCGCCATTCTTCATCTGTCTTTTCAACACGTTTATCTGGAGTAGGGTTTCCTTTTACAGAAAAATTAATGATGTCCTTCCAAGTTAGCATAGTAATGTTCCTTTCTTTATTAATTAAATACTCGAAATGAGTCCAGTATTAATATGCTTTTTATCTTAATACTAGTCTAAATTAAGTTTAATTCCTTACAGTTTCATTTATCTAAATATCCATGTAAAGTATCATTGAAATATACGACAAAATATAGCGTTTACTTTGCATTAATTAAAGTTTAGTATTTTTACTAAAAATCATTTCTTTTCTATGGACAATCTTATTGCTGAAGCAGAAAAATATGTTATTAAATATTTAAACGATAACCTTGATAACAAATTTATTTATCATAATTTATCTCATACACAAAGTGTAGTAAAAAAAGCGAATGAACTGGCCGAGCTTTCAAATTTAAAAGAAACTGACAAATCACTTTTACTATTAAGTGCCTGGTTTCATGATACTGGCTACACCAAAAGCATAGATAATCATGAAGTTGAAAGTGTAAAAATTGCGGAGGCTTTTCTAAAAGATCGTAGTGTACCTGAAAATGATATAAAAACTATATCTGACTTGATTTTAGCTACTAAAATGAAATACGTACCTAAAAATCAGCTAGAAAAGATAATAAGGGACGCTGATTGTGCTCATATAGGAAGTAAAAGGTTTATTGACATTACTGAGTTACTTAGAAAAGAATGGGAGATTGCCTGTAATAAAACACTTAGTGAAGAAGAATGGTTAAGCATGAACATTGATTTTTTATCTAATGATCATAGGTTTTACACTAATGAAGCTTCTGCAAAATGGGACAAAATGAAGAGTAAAAACCTCTCGCAATTATTGAAAGCTCAAAATAAATTAAAGCAAGACAATACAAAACTCAAGCATAAGAAAGAGGAATTACATTTTAAAAAGAATAAAGTGGCACTCCCAGAGCGTGGTATTGAAACCATGTTTAGGGTGACCCTTAAAAATCACATTACTTTAAGTAATATTGCCGACACGAAGGCTAATATTTTATTATCGGTTAATGCTATAATTGTCTCCTTAGTCCTTTCTAATTTAGTTTCAAAACTAGACAATGCTTCAAATCAATATTTAATTGTTCCCACGATTATTTTTGTATTGTTTACAGTTGTATCTATAGTATTGTCTATTTTAGCTACGCGCCCAAATGTTACAAGTGGCAAGTTTACCAAAGAGGATGTTGCTAATAAAAAAGTAAACTTATTATTTTTTGGTAACTTTCATAAAATGAGCCTTAAAGATTTTGAATGGGCCATGGGAGAAATGATGCAGGATAGAGACTACCTGTATTCTTCTATGAAAAAAGATTTATATTTTCTTGGATTGGTTTTAGATAAAAAATATAAAATACTTCGTCTAACTTATAGCGTATTTATGATAGGCATTATAGTGAGTGTTCTTTCTTTTGCTATTGCTTTTCAGTTTTTTTCTGGTGCTGCTTTTACTTCATTATAAAATTTTGAAATAGATTGATGATTGAAAATAAAGGCTTTGATAATCTAAATTATTCCGAAATACCTTTAGATAAAGGGGAATATGAAGATTGTAGATTTACTAACTGTAATTTTGTGAATGCTGATTTATCAAATATATCTCTTACCGATTGCCAGTTTATCGATTGTCATTTTAGCTTAACTAATATAAATCGCTCGGTGCTTAATGATGTCTCTTTTTCTAATTGTAAGTTATTAGGTATTCATTTTAATAACTGTGATGATTTATTTTTATCTGTTTCTTTTGATAATTGCAACATGGAACTATCTGTATTTTATAGCTTAACTTTAAAAAAGACACTTTTTAAAGACTGTAATTTAACGAGTGTGGATTTTACCGAAACTGATTTATCTCGCAGTACTTTTCAAAATTGTAATTTAAAGCATGTTCTTTTTCAAAATACGATCCTGGAACATGTTGATTTTAAAACATCATATAATCTATCTCTAGATCCTGAAAATAATAAAATAAAACATGCTAAATTTTCAAAAGAAAATGTTGCTGGATTACTTGGGAAGTATCAAATTAAAATAGCGTGATTTCTAGGGGTTTAAAACTACTTTATTTTTATTAATCTACCAGCCATAAGTCATTTCGACGCAAGGAGAAATCATATAATCTGTAATATATAATTTGAGTGATGGGATATCTCAACCATAACTCATTTCGATATGACTCAGAGTCATAATTTAATCTTTTGAATGATGATATATCTGCTACAACTAATTTATAGTTATAGATCAACAAAGTTATACTGGGATTAAAATTGAAAATTAAGCTCTTATTTCCTTCATTAAGTCATCATAAGTATAAAACGCTTTATCGTTTTCATCTTTATGATATAGCACGCTTACTCGAATGGCTTTAAGACCTGTAACAGCTTGTAAATCCTGAAGTTCAACTATTTCAACATCCGTATCTAAATAGTGTCTAGACTGTAAAAATTTAATATATCTTAAATACTCTTTTTCATCTTGTTTTTGAGAGTATACAATACTTATTTTTCCTTTTTGGGTAACACGCTCTGTGGTTCCTTTTATATATGCTTTATCAACTCGTTTTTTTACAATTTCGTAACGGGCATTATATGTTCCATCCACATCAAATTGTTTTTCATCCATTCTGAAACTTATAGATAATGGCTGATTAAATACTAATATCATAGATGCCACATCTAACGATACCGGAAAATCTGATTGCATTTGGTAGTATGAATTTTCCATTTCACACATCACTTGTAATTGCCACAAACGTAAGTTATATAAATAGATAAGATTAAAGCTATCTTCTCTAGTAATGGATTCACCAACATACATATTATGCTCTACACCATCTGTTTTAAAACGCTCAAAATAGTGCGGATACATTTGTTGCGCCTCAACTTGTTTTGCATCTAAAAGAGATGCCATTTCTTTATTGATCAACGCAATGGTATCGTCATAGTCTTTTCTATGTCTATAAAGCATATTTACTTTATCATCAATACTATCAAAATAGGCATTAATTTGTTCTTTTAACTCATCTATTGTATATAAGTGTTTAAGAATTGGTTCTATCTCTTTCCTAAAAAAATCAGATATTTGTTGTTCGCTGTCTACCTGAAAATGAGCACTTAACCCTTTCAAATAATTATCTGTCTGGTATATAAATTGATCATAAATTGGTAAACTTTCTATTTCTGAAGCTTTTTCTAATATTTTTTTAATGGCCGATAATTGCAACGTTAAATCTTGTTGCGTGGCTTTATTTCGCGCTTCCGAAGATCCTTTAATATCAATCTGACCATAAAGCGGATAAATATTTTCAAAAGCTATCTTTTTAAAGACAGCTTGTTCACCATTCATTTCAGACTTAATAAAATTCTTTGCTTCTCTTTCAAATCGCCAATGTACACTTGGGTGAATTGAAGTACATTCTTTTTGTATAATCGCTTCTATTAAATTCTCTTCATCGCTTTTGGATCGCTCAACTGCCGATACAATAAACGGCATAACATCTATTAATTTATTGGCATTTATACTATTAAGCACTTGCGGTTTATTAGACACTATTTCTAATATCCCCATTAAACCTTTATCATTAGCTATAGGTGCAAAAATGGCACTTTTTATACCTTGTTCATGTAATGAGGCAATGTGTGGTGCTTTACCTTTAGATAGTTCAAACATTTTATCTACATCTGAAACAGAGAAATATTTATTTTCATTTAACAACCTATTATGTGACCAACCACATAAAGCGCCTTCACAACAAATTTTTTCTGATTTGTTAAGTAAAAAGCTATTCATGCCTACACCATAAACACGTTCAAATGTTTCTTCTTCTTCATTATAAATTGAAAAACCAACTTTTAGATCGTTTATTCCTAAAAGCGATCTAAAAACTTCATGAAATTCTTCGATAAAACCTTCGTCTTTTCGCTTGTCTTCACCAATAAGGTTAGACTTTATATTGGATATGGATTGATCGTCTGTAACATCAAAAATATTAGATATGACGAATCCTCTGAATATATAACTATTAGGAGGGAATTTCTCTTTCCAAAGATCTATGTTTTCAAAATTATCTAGTAACTCATTATAGTCTTCTTGGGTGATTTTTTTAGCAGCTTCTGTCGGAACGATTTCACAAAAATCTGCATTATATAATATTTTATAATAACGAAGTATCCCATTAGCGTCAGGTATTTCGTAATAAAACGGTCTTTTGAAATTTAAATTATAGCCATAACAAAAATTTAAAATGATAGTACATGCTATGATATATCTATCATCCTCTGGCATATTTTTTATTTGAAGTTCAAAATTATCACCCGCCGTTTTAATAATACTTCTAAATCGTTCTGATGAATTAAATATTAAATTATGAAAAGGAACTGACGCTGTTTTTATTTCATTTTTAGTTAAAACGGGACTAAATGAATCTTCAAGAATAATTGCTATTTCCTTTTCTCTTTCTTTTAATATTGAAACATCACTAAAACCTTCTTCTAACTCTGGATATGCACGAGCCATATCTAAAATACGCTTCGCTCTGGCCGCAACAAATTCATCATCATTTTTAGCCAAAGCTTTATAATGTTTAAGCATGACATTAAAACTCACTTTTAAATTTAAAGGTGATTCGATGTTATCATTAATATCCATAATATTAGATCTATTAGAATACAAAGTTACAAATTATTGGTTTAGTCGATATAAAATAGACTTGATAACATCAAAAATGTTACAAGTTAAAACGTTAAATTTACTATTGATTTTATCTATTTAAAAGCCTTTTCTCTATAAACAAACTGGATATAATTATACATATTAGGCTCCTGTTTTTATTCAATATGCCATTTTTTACATACATTTATCTGAATATTAACCAATTAAAACTAATATTATGTTTTCAAAAACAAATTTAATTTCGACAATTATTACCACTATTTGGGGGTTTCTTGGTGGATGGTTACTTTGGGGAATTATAGGGGATCCTATGTTAGCAGACCATACTGTTTCTTCTGGTCTGATGAAAGAAGTACCAGATATGGCTTTACTAACTATTGGTTGCCTTGTTGTTGGCTTTGCTTTTTCAACTATGTATTCGAAATGGGCTAGAGGTTCACATGGAATTTTCCAAGGTGTTCAATTTGGTATCTGGATTGGTATTTTAATAGGCCTAGGAAGTGGATTGATTGATTACTCAACATCTAACCTTTTGGATTTAAGCGGAACTATTATAAATGCCGCTATTTATATTGTTCACTATTCAATAATGGGCATTCTTGCAAGTCTAATTTATGGAAAATCTACCGTAGAAGGATAAAAGCATATACACATATTAATTCAAACAAAAAGCGTCTCAAAATTTTTTGAGACGCTTTTTAAATTATAAGATTAAAAAGAAAATTATTGATTTCCTTTTTTATAGTCTTCTAAAAATTTAGCCAAACCAATATCAGTTAATGGGTGCTTAAGCAATCCTTTAATTGAAGATAATGGTCCTGTCATAACATCAGATCCTAATTTAGCGCAATCTATTACGTGCATTGTATGACGTACAGACGCTGCTAAGATTTGAGTATCAAAAGCATAATTATCATAAATCTGTCTAATTTCAGCTATTAAATTCAAGCCATCGGTAGAAATATCGTCTAATCTACCAATAAAAGGAGACACATAAGTAGCTCCTGCTTTTGCTGCCAACAACGCTTGTCCAGCAGAAAAAACTAAGGTTACATTTGTTCTTATTCCTTTATCAGAAAAATATTTACAGGCTTTTATACCATCTGCTATTAATGGTAATTTCACAACTATTTGTGGGTGTAAAGCTGCTAATTTTTCTCCTTCTTCTACCATACCTTCAAAGTCGGTAGAAATCACTTCAGCACTTACATCGCCATCAACTAAATCACAAATTTTCTGGTAATGTGCTAAAATATTTTCAGCACCAGTAATACCTTCTTTTGCCATTAATGATGGGTTTGTTGTAACACCATCTAAAACACCTAAAGCCTGTGCTTCTGCAATATCACCTAGGTTGGCTGTATCTATAAAAAATTTCATTCGCTTGTATTTATTGTTTTATCTGTTTTGATTCTAAGGTTAGATTCCATCCATTTAATCATTACAAATGATTAAATTTTAGCCATAGATGTTTCATTTAAATATTCGATTACATTTTGGCAAACTTTTTCTCCTGTAAAACCAAATTTTTCATCTAACACACCTGCTGGAGCTGAATAACCAAAATGATCTACTCCAAAAACCTTACCACTTTCACCTACAAGTCCTTCTAAGTTTACTGGCAAACCTGCTGTTAAGCCATATAAAGGTTTGTTTTTTGGAATAACATTTTCTTGATAGTCTTTAGGTTGAAGTCTAAACACGCCTTCAGAAATTATTGAAGCTATATTTACCTTAATATTTTCTTTTTCTTCCAGTAGTTTTGCCGCTTCAATCAAGGTTGAAACTTCTGATCCATTAGCAACTAAAACAACATCTGGATTCTCAACTTCTTTTACTAAATACCCCCCTTTTTCTGCTGCTAAAGCTTCTTGATATCTAGATGATCCATTAGCAGGAATATCTTTAATCCCTTGTCTAGATAATATTAAACCTGATGGTGTATTGCTATTTTCTAAAGCCATTTTCCATGCTACAGCTGTTTCTGCTGAATCTGCTGGACGTAATGCCAAGAAACTATTTTTACCACTATGGTTTTTAAGTTTTTCTAATAATCTTATTTGTGCTTCTTGTTCAATTGGTTGGTGTGTAGGACCATCTTCTCCTACTCTAAAAGCGTCATGCGTCCAAACGTATTTCACGCCTAATTCTTGAATACCACTTAAACGAATCGCTGGTTTCATATAATCTGAAAACACAAAGAATGTTGCGACTACTGGAATAATACCGCCATGAAGCGCGATACCGTTTGCAATACATGCCATCGTTAACTCAGCAACACCTGCTTGTAAAAATGATCCACTAAAGTCTCCTTTTTGTAAGGCTTGTGTTTTCTTTAAGAACCCATCTGTTTTATCACTATTAGATAAATCTGCCGATGATACGATCATGTTCTCTACATGCTCAGCTAAATACCCAAGCACATTAGAAGATGCGGCTCTTGTAGCTAGTCCTGCTTTATGCTCAATAGATTCAAAATCTAAATCAGGGAGTTCTCCTGACAAGAAGTGATCTAATTTATCTGAAAGCACTTTATTATCTTGTCTCCAAGTTTCAATAACAGCTTTCTTTTCTGCTGCCTTAGCTATTTTTTCTTTTAATAGTGTTTCGTAAAACGCACTTACATCTTCGTACTTATCAAAAGGGCTTTCAGGATTTGCGCCTAAATTTAATAAGGTTTTTGTATAATCTGCTCCTGTATGACCAATAGGTTGCCCATGTAATTCACAGTGTCCTTCAAACATACTTCCGTCTGCGGCTACACAACCTTTACCCATGATAGTTTTACCTATTATTAAAGTTGGTTTTTCTATTTCGTTATTTGCATCTGTTAATGCTTTTCTTATCTCATCATGGTTATGACCATCGATAGTCACTACGTTCCAACCCCAAGCTTCATACTTCATAGCTGTATCTTCAGTAGTTACTTCATCTGTTGATGTTGATAACTGAATATCGTTAGAGTCGAAAAACATTATAAAATTGCTTAATCCTAAATGGCCAGCAATTCTACCTGCTCCTTGTGATATCTCTTCTTGAATGCCTCCGTCTGAAATGAAACCATATATTTTATGGTTCATCCAGTCTCCGAATCTGGCTTGTAAAAATTTAGCTGCAATGGCTGCTCCAACACCCATGGTATGTCCCTGCCCTAAAGGTCCGGATGTATTTTCTATACCTCTGGAAACATCAACTTCCGGGTGACCAGGTGTTATAGACCCCCATTGTCTGAAATTTTCAATATCTTTTTTCTCATAATTCCCTAAAAGATAGTATTGTGCATACATTAATGTAGATAAATGCCCAGCATCCATAAAAAATCGATCTCTAAAAGGCCAAGTCATATCCGATGGGTCGTAATTAAAGAATTCCGAGTATAAGATGTGCATAAAATCTGCGCCTCCCATCGGTCCACCTGGATGTCCTGAATTCGCTTTTTCTACCATGGCTACAGCTAATGCTCTAATATTATCTGCTGCCTGTTGATCGATTTTTTTATTCATTTTAAAATTATGGTTAATGTTTAATAGCTTTAACTAATCTTTAATTATTTTAAATACATTTTTCTGAATCAAATCAAGACAATTAACTAAAGTTTTATTAGTAAACTACCCTTTAAATAATGTAGAAATATATATTTTGCAAATATATAATCTTTAACTTGTTAGGTATTATTAAAATTCAAATATTTTAATAACAACTGTTAACATCTTCATTCCATCTATAATTCTCTCTTTTATTTTAGTTTCACTCTAGCTATTCTATAAAAAAACAGAAAGTACCTCATGGTTTTTAAACTATTTTCTTCAACATTTTCACATGCTTATCCTCTCCTTAATTGTTTTATCTAAATATTTCTGAAATTCCGATCAAATAAAAACGGGTTCAATATATATGTTTAAACCATTGCCTCCCTACTTATGTATATTCGCGACAATTTGAATATTACAGAGGAATATAATGTTTATAATGGTATAAAATTAATATGCTTAAATTATAAATCAGAGAGAATATTATACGTTGTCTATCCATTTCACTCACCATTAAATCTATCAGAAATTTTGCTTTAACGTTATTTTTTAGATAAGAGATATTATTGTTGAGTATTTGGAAAAAAATACTCATTGTCAGGAGAACAGTTTTTGAAACTAATAAGATCAAGCAAAACTATTCCTTCATGGTTTTCTTTGTTATTGATTGCCTCCACCAATTGAAGTGACATTGGTAAGCTTATAAACTATCTCTGGAGGTATGACATTCGCGTTACAAATTAGACTTTTAATTGTTTCTTGGTCAACTTGCATATCAAATTTAATCCTTGTGTTTTCAGTGTTAAATTCTGCAGGAACAATCACAGCAACAACACCAAAACCGTCTACATCAACATTAAAAACACCATTACAGCCTGAATTGCCGAGAACTGTTCCTTCTAAATTTAGTTTGTTATCGCTAGCATCATCATCATTAGTGCAAGCCAATAGAACAGCACAAGATATCGCCAGAAAAAATTTAAATAAGGTGGTTAGAGAGATTGTCGAAACTATTTGTCTTGTTTTCATTTTGTTTGGTGTTACAATTATATATTTTGTAGATACAATTAATCACAGATGGTTGCGCATGTCTAACTAAATTAATTAGTAATAAATCACACATAATTTAATAAATAAAAATGATTATAAATATGTGGTTTACCTGTAATTTTTTATAATAAATCACTACAAAATGTAATAGTGATGTGATTCTGGGAGTTGTTCTATACCAACTAAACCATTAGGTACTGGAATCCTTGAACATAGACTTTTGATACGTATTGATATGAATTTGTAACAATCTGAATTATGCGTAAAAAAACCGAATGTTATACTTTTGTTATTCTAAAACAGAAAAAGCCTCTCAAAATTGAGAGGCTTTCAACATATTTTTAAAGTTTTAAAAAGTGCGGGCGGGGAGACTCGAACTCCCACACCTCGCGGCACTAGATCCTAAGTCTAGCGTGTCTACCAATTCCACCACGCCCGCAATTAAGGACTGCAAATATAAACAAGATTTTTAAATTGCAAACTCGATATTCCAATTTAATTAAAAATAAATTTATTTATTCGCATTCATTTTTTAATCAAATTAGTATTAACCATTTAAAACATTCTTTTTTTATATTTTTGAATGAATTATACAATCACTTCACTTCATGAATAACATTCAATCTTATATAAAAGAAAACAAAGACCGGTTTCTAAATGAATTAATAGAACTCCTTAAAATACCATCTATAAGTGCAGATTCCACTTATAAAAATGATGTTTTAAAAACGGCTGAAACCATAAAAACTAATTTAAAAAAAGCAGGATGTGACATGGTTGAAATTTGCAAAACAGATGGATACCCTATTGTTTATGGCGAAAAAATTATTGATAAAAATCTACCAACCGTATTGGTTTATGGACATTATGATGTACAGCCACCAGACCCTTTAAATCTTTGGAATTCGCCACCTTTTGAGCCTGTAATTAAAAAAACAGCATTACATCCAGAAGGCGCTATTTTTGCTCGTGGTGCGTGCGATGATAAAGGGCAAATGTATATGCATGTAAAAGCTTTGGAATTTATGACATCCACAGACCAACTACCGTGTAATGTGAAATTTATGATTGAAGGTGAAGAAGAAGTAGGTAGCTCTAACCTTGCTATTTTTGTAAAAAATAATCAGGAAAAACTAAAAAACGACGTCATTCTTATTTCTGATACTGGTATGATTGCTCAAGACGTTCCTTCTATTACGACTGGTTTACGCGGATTAAGCTATGTAGAGGTTGAAGTTACGGGACCTAATCGTGATTTACACTCTGGACTTTATGGGGGTGCGGTAGCTAACCCTATAAACGTTTTAACCAAAATGATTGCGTCATTTCATGATGAAAACAACCATATTACTATTCCAGGGTTTTATGACAAAGTAGAAGAGTTATCTAAGAAAGAACGTGCAGAAATGTCTAAAGCACCATTTAATTTAGATAGTTATAAAAAGGCTTTAGACATAAATGCTGTTTACGGAGAAACTGGATATACCACCAACGAACGTAATTCTATCCGTCCTACTTTAGATGTTAACGGTATTTGGGGAGGCTACACCGGCGAAGGCGCTAAGACTGTTATTGCAAGCAAAGCCTTTGCAAAAATCTCTATGCGTTTAGTGCCTCATCAGGATTGGGAGGAAATCACACAATTATTTAAAAATCATTTTGAAAGTATCGCTCCAGAAGGGGTTACTGTAAAAATAACACCACACCATGGAGGCCAAGGTTATGTTACTCCAATAAATAGTATTGGTTACCAAGCAGCAAGCAAAGCATATCAAGATACTTTTGGTAAAACTCCTATACCACAACGTAGTGGTGGCAGTATTCCTATTGTGTCTCTTTTTGAGCAAGAACTAAAAAGCAAAACCATACTCATGGGCTTTGGTTTAGATAGTGATGCTATTCATTCACCAAACGAACATTTTGGGATTTTCAATTATTTTAAAGGCATTGAAACCATTCCTTTATTCTATAAATATTTTACCGAGCTATCGAAATAATTTGGATGTTATCGTATCCCTCTACTGTACTCAGGGCAAAACAGTCATGACGTAAATTTATATAGAAGCCTAGTCAAAGGCTACAACTTTTTAGTTTGTACCTTAAAAAAGAATTCATTAATCACAATATAATGACAGACTTATTTATATGAAATTTAAAACAAATAATAAGCCTTTTTAGAAGCTCCAAAATCTTAGCTAATTTAGCTATGTCCTTTAAATTTGAAATATCAAAATATTATCGAATTAGGACTAGGATAGTATTGTTAAAAAGTATGTCTTTAAAAGAGTGAATCCTCTTTCTAAGATTTACTCTTTTGAAATTAATAAAGATTTTGTTTTTAACTGAATTAAATTAAGGATAGCAAAGGAATAGGATTATTAATGACTACATCTCTTAAATTTAGAGTATATAATATTTACCTTAGTAACTATTTACTTAGATCTAAAATAAGCATTCCAGATTGCGGAACTTTTAATGTATGAGTGCCTTTATTTAGTGTGATTTCTTTTTCAAATATTTTTTTTCCTGTACAATCCAAGACGTTTAAGGTTCCTTTAAAATTTGATTGTAATTGAAACGTTATACCTGTTGTTGCTTTTGCATTTATAATATCCAATCGTTCAAGATCATTATTAGCAGTAACAACAATATCTTCATAAACTGTCGTGATTTGATGTTTATTATTTATAGCTGTTAATGACGGATAATTTGCTCCGGGATTTGAAGGCATAAATTCACCATCTATTAATATATCCTGGTTATTGTTCCAATAGTTAAACCAATAACGAATCATATTCAAATGATCTTTCGGAATGTCTTGTAACTTTACAGATAACTGAGGTACACTATATAAAATATTTAAAATCTGAAGTGCCGCTTGCTCTACGGTTTCTTCCGGTCTCCAAATAAACATATCGCTATGCACTGCTGTATTTTGAGCCATAATACGCAAATTGGTTACTTCAACCTTATTAGCTACGGCATTGTTTGGCGCATCAACTCCTCTAAACATATTACCATACTTACGCATTAATGGGCCTATATAGGGTTGTCTAAACTCAATTAAGATATCTGGTTTTAATGCTGTTAATTTTGCTGTAATTTCAGTCATTAACGCATCCGTTGCAGTATTGACACTGGCGAAATCCCGACCATCTGCTTTTGTTAATTCGGTCTCTTTTGTAGCAGTGAACCACCCTATAAAATCAAGTTTAAAGCCATCTAGTTTCCATTCTTGCATAGCTTTAATATATGTGTTAATCATATATTCCCGTACTTCTGGATATCTTGGATCTAAAACATAAGTGCCTTGACTTTTCCAATGGCGTAAATATTTTCCTTTAAATTTTGGATAGTTTTTCGCTTTTTCTCCCATAAATGGCAAAGAATACCATAATAGAAATTTCATATCTTCTTTATGTACAGCCTCTACAAATCCCTTCATGTCTGGAATTCGGTCTGGATTCCAATCGCCAGTATACGCATAACCTCTATTGCCATCTTTCGTTTGCCAGCCATCATCTACAATAACAGCTCCACACCCTAAGGTTTTTGCTATTTTACATTCTGCAACAATCTCTTCGGCAGTTATACTCTGATGGTAGCTATACCAAGTAGAATACATTGGCTTTTTAGCATCATTCGGTACTTGCATAGGCTTATACATTGGATTATTAGCCCACCAACTCGCTACATCGTCTATTGATTTATAATACGGAATGGCTCGTGTGTCTATTCTCAATTGAATTTCGTATGCTCTTGTTTTCGGCATCTTTTCTCCAAAGAGTTTTATTTTTGGATAAAAATGAACGTCTTCTTCTTTTAGGTTACTTGCAAAATCTGACATATTCAAAGCGTCTGACAATGCCATGGTTATACGATTATTTAATGCATGGTCATAAAAAGCTAATACTGGTGCATTTCTTGATGCTTTGGCTGAAAAACCACTGTAATAATAATTTACTTTATCGATAGCAATTTTAGGGTTCCAATACCCATTGACAGCTAACGATGGAAAACTAAATTTTATAGTAACTGGTTGTAATTCTGAAGGTGTGTCTGCCGAAAATTTAAAAGTGATTAACTGCACACCTTTAACTTCTGTTGTAATAACTTTATCTACTTTAAAATCACCTAAATTGCCTTCAACTTTTATACTATCTTTAATAATTTCCAAAGGTTGAACAGCTTCAATTCCAGCTAAAGTATAGTTTAATTTTTCAGATTTATTACAAGAACAAAACACTAGAGTTAATAGTAATAAACTTGTTACTTTTTGAAATGCCGTGTATTTCATTTATAATGTATTAATTAACTTCTAACAGTAAAAAGTCGCCTTCGGCTGCTCCCATTAGCATGTTTTGTACTAATAGATTCCAACCAACAAAACCAGTAAAAACACCGCCTTTAGACTGATCTGCTGTTGGTGCCAAAGGAGCACCTGTGTCTGCGTGATAATTCTCGTGCATAGAGCCATACGCTGCTATATCTTTTAATACGAGTGTTCCTAATGTGGATGCCAATTGTTTACATTCTTCTGTAAAGCCATAATTTTTAAGAGCAATATAATACATATAGTTTCCTACTGGCCAAACTGGTCCTTGCCAATTAGAATAAGGTACGATAATGTTTTCGTTATTGTAATCTGGGTCTTGTTTGGATAGTGAACGTAATCCATAAGGTGCTAATAGATGGTCTTCGTTCCATAGATAACGTTTTATCATTTCACGTCCATTCTCCTGACTTACCAAATCCGTATGCATTAAGGCTATAAAGTTAGAGTAGCTTACTCGTTTGTATGGTCTTCCTGTTCTATACATATTCCAAAAACTTTTAGCATCGTCATCCCAAAGGTATTTTGTAATATTTGCTTTTAATACTTTTGCTTTTTCAGCATAGCTATTGGCGTCTTCTACCTGCCCCAGTTTGGTCGCTACATTTTTCATTGCCAAATACTCTCGATACATAAAAGCAGATAAGTCTACTGCTAAAATGGCACCTGGTTGGTTTTTATCATTGGTTAATACGACATTGTTATCTCCTCCGCTAGACATGGCATCATCCCAATAAAACAAGCCATATTTTTCGTCTAAACTTATTTTTTCACGATAGTTAATAATGCTTTTTATTTGTTTGTATACTTCTGGTGAAATCCAAGCATAATCATTTAATTTTTCTGATGCTAAATAAGTTCCTTGTCCTATAAATGGTTTCATTGCAAATTTTCCAAATAATGGTCTTGGTCCTTTTGTTGTAACACATCCTGGTACGTAACCTTCTTTATCTGCTGCTACCGCAAAATTTAAAACCCAATATTTTAAATATTTTGGTTGTCCAATACTCATTAAGTGTGTACCAATATAAAAGCCATCCCAATCCCACATTTGTTTATAAAATCCTGCTGGAATTAAATAGTCGTACTTTATAAAGCCTTCTGCAGGACGAATGGATTGTGGTCTTAATTTCGAAAATGCTTTCTTCACTTCGTTATTTAAAGAATCTAAATATGTTTTAGATGTATTTGGAACCATGCGATCACTTTTAGTAATAGTTTCTATAGGTATCGCAACATTTTTATTATGGTTACAAGAAAAAAACAAATTCATGGCTAAGCATACTAATATTACAGATATGGATTTCATTCAATTAAATTTTACACTGTTTAGATTTTTTATATGTTCAATTTTAACAATTAATAGTATAGAGCGTTTTTTGATTTAAACTAAATAAATAATGATTTTTTTTTAAACTAAAAAGCAATCACTTATATTAACATCTGATTGAACACAGTTAAATTCTATAAAAAACTATCAATTTTCAAGACCTTTCGACTTACTCGAGCCAACAAGCAACAATACTTACAGCTTTTGTCCTACAAATTAATACCTTTATTTATACTCTTTTAAATTTCCTTCTCTATTTCTTCTAATGTCTTGCCTTTAGTTTCAGGTAATTTTTTTAATATAAACAGAAAACCTAAAACACATATACCACTATAAATCCAGAAGGTTCCGTAGGCTCCTAAAGCTTCATTTAAAAGTGGGAATGTAAAAGTAAGTATGAAACAGGCTACCCACAATGATAGTGTTGCTAAAGACATGGCAATTCCTCTTAACCTATTTGGAAAAATCTCGGATAAAACGACCCAAGTGATTGGTGCTAATGACATGGAATAAATACCTATGGCTATTATAACCAGCACTAAAACTGGTAATCCTTTGAATTCAAAATAATAAGCACCACCTAAAATAGCATACACAATAGCTAATCCCAATGCTCCAAAAAGCATTAATTTTCGACGTCCCCAACTATCAACGGTACGCATAGCTACTAACGTAAATATTAGATTAACACTACCTGTGATCACAATATTAAACAGCATATCTCCTACGCTATACCCAGCCGAAGTAAAAATCTCCTGCGCATAATTAAATATAATGTTAATCCCACACCATTGCTGAAAAACTGCTAGAACAAAGCCTATAGTTAGCACGCCTATTACCTTCGGGTTTTTAAATTCTGAAAATGATACTTTTTCTTTAAATGTATTTTGAAATGTTGATTTAATATTTTGAAGTTCTTTCTGGGCATATGCCATACCTCCTATTTTTTGTAAAACATGAAGGGCCTTTAATTCGTTATCTACTTTTACTAAAAACCGTGGACTTTTAGGTATTAAAAACATACATATAAAAAACAGTAGTGCTGGCACTAACTCTGCCCAAAACATGACTCTCCAGCCAGTTTGCCCATTCCATGATGTCAATATTTCTTCTGCCGATACAGACTCCACCATAGGATCTGCAATTATCCAATTAGCAATTTGAGCTGTTAAAATACCTACAACAATTGAAAGTTGGTTTATAGAAACAAATCTACCTCTATATTTGGCAGGAGCTACTTCGGCAATATACATCGGGGATAGCGTAGATGCTAATCCAATACCTACGCCCCCAATTAAACGATAAATAATAAATAAGGTAAAATCGTTTGCAAAACCTGTTCCTAAAGCAGATACCGTAAATAATATAGAAGCAATAATGAGAGACTTTTTTCTTCCTAAAATATCAGAAATAAAACCTGAAAGCACAGCTCCAAAAATACAACCAATTAGAGCACTACTCATAGCCCAACCCTGCATAGATGGGTTATCTGCTATATGGAAAAACTGTTCGTAAAAAGGTTTTGCGCCTCCAATCACAACCCAATCGTAACCGAATAAAAGTCCACCTAATGCAGAAACGATAGATATCCCTGCTATATACTTTAAATTAAATCTTATATTCTCCATGTTAAAATCTATTTTTATATTTCATTATGAACCTTTATCGATGAACTGGTAAGAAACTCCAATACACATACCAAACGTTCAATAGTATTACGTATTGATGATCAAGATTTAGTAAAACTTCTATTTTTTACTCTGCTAAATTCTTATATTTTAAATCTCCAGAAACTATTTTAAATACCGTCGCATAAGGTGATACTATATCTCCAGAGGGTATTTTAATGTTTAGACCTGCTTCTAATACTTCATATTCTATTTTCAATTTAGACCCCAATAGTTCAATACTTTCAATTTCATAGTCATATAAAGGAGAATCTTTTTTCAATGCTTTAATCAAGACTTGTTCTTTAGGTACTCCTAAACATATTATAAAAAAATCTTTTCCTCTTTGGGTGAATCTAAAATCGGAATCACTAAAAACAAGCCCAGCATTTTTACGCTCAGACATATGTGTAACATTCAAATCTTCTAATGTAGGTCCTTCTCCAAAAATTTTCCAAGGGCGAGACTCATAAATTGATTCACCATTAATAGCTAGCCAATTCCCCAATTCAGAAAGAACATATTTTTGATTTTCTGGTATTGTACCATCTGCTTTAGGTGAAACATTTAAAAGTAAATTTCCATTCTTACTTACAATATCAATCAAGCCGTCAATAACAACATTTGGAGATTTTACAATCATTTTTTCGGTATAACCCCAATTAAATACTCCTAAAGCGGTATCGGTCTGCCAAGGTTCTTTTCTAATGTCATTTAATTTCCCTCTTTCAATATCTAATACGGCACAACCGTCTGGCCAAATATGTCGAGAATTGTTTTTATAGTTAAAAACCACTTCTTTTTTCAAATCCAAGGCATGATTATAATAATATGATAATAACTCCAATTTCGTAGGCATACCTTCATGAGCATTCAATGCGCCATCAAACCAAAGTAAATCTGGTTCATAAAGATTAATCATGTCTTTTGTTCTATCTTCAAAAAGTTTTAGAAACTGCTTATCTGCTGGTTGCCCCTCTGGATGTGGACGCCCATATAAACCAAAATTTTCAGGATCGGAAGTATCAAATTTTTCATCATGCTTATAATAATACCAATTTTCAGAAAAATGTGATGAAATCCCAAACTTTAGTCCACGTGCTCTTGTTTCTTTAGCCAACTCTCCTGCAATATCTCGTTTAGGCCCCATGTTTAATGAATTCCATTTAGTTATATTAGAGGCGTACATAGCAAAACCATCATGATGTTCTCCCACTGGTACTATATATTTTGCCCCTGATTGTTCAAAAACATCAAGCCATTCTTTTGGATCAAATTTCTCTGCCTTAAACATGGGAATAAAATCTTTATATCCAAATTTTTTCTGGTCTCCATAAGTTTCTTTATGATGTTTATATACGTTCCAAGACAAGTCTCCATGCTTGCGAGTGTATGTCGAATCATACATTCTATTAGGATACCATTCATTACAATATGCTGGTACCGCATAAGGTCCCCAATGAATAAAAATCCCCAGTTTAGCATCATTAAACCATTTAGGCACCTCATATTTTTGTACAGATTGCCAATCTGGACGATAATTTTCTTGTAAGTCTACAATTTGTTCATTCTTTTCTTTACAAGCAGATAAAAAAAATAGTATGCATATTGTTGTAATTAATATATTAATTTTAATCATTTAAAGTGTGATTTTAATTTTGATAGTTGCCAAACAATCCATTTAATTAGTTTGAAAAACACCTATTTTGAACTTCTATTTTCTATTTTTTATTAACAACTATAGCCGAGAGTGAATTTGCTGGTACTTCAACAACTGTTTTTTCACCAGCTACATGACATTCAAAATATTCTACCTCATTTTTTTCATTTTGAACCAATAGATAAATTTCGCCATTATTTTCAACAGAAATTATATCAGAACGACAGAAACTAGCAATACGCTTTGCTCCAGGTTGTAAAAATTTACTCATCAAATATATCACTGCATAATCAGGATTATATGTAATTGTTTTTTCATCTCTGTTTATATTAATCAATGAGTTCTGTTTCCAGTCCCATCCGCTCTTTCCTGTTTCATTTAGAATCATATTCCAATAACAGTAATTAGGAGATCCATGATTAATATAGCCAGCGACTTCACTTAATCTTGTTCTGGCTTGTTCCATCGAATTTTTACCATTAAAACACTTACCTTCTGTATGCATCATATTTACTCCCGGAAATAGTGATTGCATATCATTGATATATCTTGTCTTGGTGTATTGAATACCTATGCCATCCACAGAATTTCGCATTTTTTTATCTGCCACAAATTCAATGGCATCTAATTGTTGTGCAGTACGAAACGTTCCTGCCCATACTCCAGTTTTAACCTTGTTTTTTTGAAAAGTGGGGCGTAAATATTCTTTAGAAAAATGTGCCATTTGTTCTGGTGGCATAACACAAGACGGGTATTTTGTATGAACATCTGGTTCATTTTGAATGATAATCCTATCAATAACAACTCCATTTTTAGCATAATTCTTTACATATTTTAAAAAGTAAAGGGCATATGCTGCATAAACTTCAGGGTTATCTTTCAAATGATTTTTTTCTGGAAATTCAACCCCCCTATCCATATAACCCGAACCTTTCATCCAACCGGGCGGGCTCCATGGGGACGCAAAAATTCTAAGGTTTTTATTAAATTTATGGGCTTTCTGTATATATGGCAATACAGCTTCTTTTTCTCGCTTAAAAGAAAAATTCTCCATTTTATAATCTCCTTCTACTTCACTATAACTATAAGCATCAATACCAAAATCACTCGCTCCAATTGCTGTTCTACAAAAAGAAAAACCACTTCCATCGTTTTTACTAAATAAATTTTGCATCAACTTATTTTGCATCCTATTTGGTAAACTAAACAAAGCTTCTCCCCCTATTTCATTAAACGCTCCTCCAATACCTTCTAAGGTTTGAAATTGAATATCTGGATAAACAGTAATTTTTTTTCCAGAATTCTTCGAAGATTTGGGTGTGTATTTCTGAATTGGATTTTCAGAAATTGTTTTATCATCGCTAATATCTACATAATAAACACTTGTACTTAATTGTGCCTTTGCTAGTAATGAACTAATAAATATTAGGAATACTATACCTTTTTTCATTTTATAATCTTATTATATATTATTTTAATCAATTTTCACACTGCAGTATTTAATAAACATCAATCATTCCAATGTTTATCGATAATTTCTTGTAAATGCGGAAATTCTTGATCTTCCTCATTTAAGGTTTTTCTAGTTTCCAGTAATTCTTTTTTCATATTTTCAATGACATCTTTATACTTTGGATTCTCATAAAGATTATTCATTTCTTTCGGATCATTTTTCAAATCATAAAACTCCCAGGCTGCAGGTGTAGGAAGTACTTTATTGGAATGGTTTTCATCGTTCCAATACATAGAAAGTGTTCCTTCTTTTTCGAGATTATGGTAACGACCATAAAAGAAAATCAACTTGTAATCTTTACTTCTCAATCCAAAATGAGCAGGAATATCATGATGTACCATATGCATCCAATAACGATAATATGTCGACGTGCGCCAATCTTTTGGAGTCTCTCCTTCAAGCGCCTTCTTCATGCTTTTACCTTGCATATAATCTGGGACTTTACCTCCCGCCAACTCGATTAAAGTTGGTGCAAAATCCGTATTATTTATAATGATATCTGACCGTGTTCCTTCTTTTATTTTCTTAGGATAATGTGCTATAAAAGGCATGTGTATAGATTCTTCATACATCCATCGCTTGTCTTCAAAATCATGCTCTCCAAGCATCATTCCTTGATCTGAGGTATATACAATAATGGTATTTTCCCATAAACCATTATCTTTTAAGTATTTAAAAAACCGCCCTAAATTATCATCCACTCCTTTTACACAACGTAAATATCTTTTTAAATATTCCTGATATGCTGCACTAGTAGCTTCCTTTTCTGTGGGTCTATCGCCAGTTTTAAAAATATCAACATAACTACGATTGGGGTGCCTCGTAGAAATTGAGGAACCTATAACATTAATTAAGCTATCATTGCTCCCACGCGTAGCTTCAGATCCCCAATTTGGTTGATTGTATAAACTTTCTGGCTCAGGAATTTTAACATCCTGCAGATAATCTGCATACTTAGGATTAAATTGAAACATATCATGTGGCGCTTTGAAATGATACATAAGAAAAAAAGGTTTTTTAGTCTCTTTTCTATGACCTAACCAATCTAACACTTGATCTGTAATAACATCTGAGCTATGTCCTTCGTACTTAACAAAATTATCTGGCCATTTGCCTTTTCCTTTTACTCTAAATTCTGGGTTGAAATACTTTCCTTGAGATTGAAGCACTTTATAATAATCAAATGCTACAGGTTCATTATGTAAATGCCATTTTCCAATCATTGCGGTTTCATATCCCAACTTCTTCATTTCTTCTGGAAGGTATTGTTTCGTTGTAGACAAGTCCCCCCATAAATCAAGTACCCCATTAGTTTGACTATACTGCCCTGTAAGAATAGATGCCCGACTTGGTGTGCAAATTGAATTGGTGACAAAACAATTTTCAAATATCATACCTTCTCTTGCTAATTCATCTAAATGAGGTGTTGGGTTTAAACTTGCTAGCCTTCCTCCATATATTCCCGTAGCATTTGTCGCATGATCATCCGTCATGATGTATATAATATTTGGTTTTATCTTTTTATCATCTTTGCAGGAATATAAAAAAACTGATGCTGTTAGTAAGAGAAAAAAAAGCTTCATATCATATATTTTTTAACGGTAATAATTGGCAATAAATCATAAGAAATTATGTTTTTAACGTTCATTTAAAAAAATTGTTTTAAATACGATACTTACTCTGTTTTAAAATTCCAAACCTGGCCTATTGTTACGCCTCCTTTATCATCTCTCGCCAAGACTTTCCAATAATAGGTTGTATTTGCTGCTAATGATGAAGCCACATAGCTCTTTTCTGTATGGCTTGTGACCGCTGTGGCAACTGGGGGATTGTTAGTGTCCAAATATACATCAAAGACCAAGGCATCGTTATCTACATCTGTAGCTCCCCAAGATAATGATACGGAATTACCTTGAGTCGTTGAGCCTAAAGAAGGCTGAATAAGTTTAGGTGAAAATGGTAAATGGTTTTCTTCGCCTATCCCCTCAGTATAAAGTTGAAAAATCGATGAGAATTCACTAGAGGCATTCTTACTGTCGTTTGCTTTTACTCGCCAATAATATGCCACTGCTTTATCTAATAAAACGGTTTTAGTTGTAGAAGTTAAATTCGAAAAGCTATGGGTTATTTGTGTAAACTCAATATTCTTTGAGATCTCTATGGTATATTTTACCGCATCCCCATCTGGATCTGTTGAAGCCTCCCAATTAAAAACAAGATTGTTGTCTATACATAACAGATTGTCTGTGGGATCTGTTAAAGTTGGTACTGTTGGTGATGTATTTCCATTTGGGCCTGGATCAGGATTTGGATTTGGTGCTGGATCGTCACCACCTCCGCTACATGAAACAACTGCTATACTAGCTGCTATAAGTAATAAATATTTTTTCATTATTTCTTCATTATTTTAAGAACCTTAGGCTTCTTGTCCAATTGAACAACTGCAAAATATATGCCTGCCGGTTTATTGTTTATATCTAATTGAATTTTCCTATTGTTTACTTTATAACTCTTTGTGGAAATTAACTGCGAGTACACATTGTATAGTTCTACGGTTACAACTTTTAAGGGCATAGATAATTCTATTTCGAAATTACCATCTGTTGGATTTGGAGACGAAGTAATAATGCCATCCATGGTTTTGGTTAAAGCACCTTCACAGGCTACGCTTGTTTTAACTTCTATTGAGTCGCCATAATTGGCCACTACAGAAAATGATTTTGATGAGGTCTGTAAAACCATTTCACCATTTACCAATACATCAAAAGGTGCTGTTCCATCGGTTATATCTATAGTTACCTTGTTTGATTTTATGCTTGTTTTTCCTGTAACACTTGTACCTTCTTCTATTTCTACACTATAACATTGCTGCAAACTGGTAGCTGTATTGGTGATACATAAATCATAAGTTCCCGGTGCTATATCCTCTATTGTCCATTCATTAGTGAAATTAATATCTGCTGTTCCATTAAAATTGGCTACATAACTTCCAACATTTTTTGCTACGATCTTTATTTGTCCGTTATTCTTATCCGGACAGGTCTCTCCTGTTGTTTTAATAGTATAACTATCATCACCTATCTCTTCAGTAGCTCCTAAACATGGTGCTAATTTATAAATCATCTCCCCAGAGTTATAGTATAACTGATCATTAATGGTATCGTAATTATATGTAGCATCATTAACGTGACTAGCTTGTCCATCAAATCGCTGTTTCATTTTTTGACGATATACGTCCTTATCAGGCACAGTACATCTGTATTCATCGAGAAATAATCCAATATTTTCAAATGGAATATCTGGAGCATAACCAGGTCTTGGTTCTTTGAATTTAAAATTAAGAGCGTTAGGATTCACGAAAATATCTAAACCTATATCTTGGCTTCCTTGAACAGGTTCTATTCCTCCACTTAAAACATTTTGAGTATTTCCATAAAACATATTATCTGTATAATCACATTCATAAGGTCTAAATTGGTCATTATCATTATACGCTTGGAAAAGTGTTTTCATTTTCGGATAACGCTGATACCAAAAATCATCTACTCTATCTGTAAAATTATCAGCAGTTAAATTGGTTTCCCAACCACTAGTCCCTGTAATTTTTAACATTTTCCCTATGTAATTGTCTTTATCATTTGATGTTGGGTTCGTACCCAAGTAATTCATAACCTTGTTATATAAACTAGCTTTACTACTACCGTTTCTAATACCTCTATAGCACTCCAATACTACATTTCTTGAAACAGAATGTGCCCCACCTTGATTCATTTTAAGTGCTTCCCAGCCTCCTTTGTATACAATGTTTTCATAAACTTCTTCTCCTGAATCTAAATCATCAGAGAAAAAAGAAGCTCTCCCTAATAACTTAGGCACACTCATAATATGATGCACAAAATTGTGTCGAATTTTATTCCCAAAAGACCACAAGGCCGCACCCGTATAAAAAGCACCACCATCGCCTTCTTCAATACCAACATTAAATGCTTCATTGAGTTCTATAACATGATCTACTCCTGTATGTGTAACAGGTTGTCCGTTCATATTGTGAATTAAATTATTTTTAAATGCATTACCTGCTCCACTCATTCCACAAGCCTTACCATAAAAGTCTTTTGAGTATACTTGTGTAAAATGACAGTTTTCTATAGAATTATTACCATGTTCTATAGATGTAGATGTCATCTTCCCACCATATAACCTAGTACTATTAGGAATATCATAAAAATCACAACTTAATACACGACAATTTCTTACATCGTGCCATAAGTTAACAGCTAATATGGGGCTTGAAATATATCTAAATGTTACCCCTGCAATTAAAACATTATTACTGCTACCTGTTACATTAATAGCTCCATCGCCGTTGCTCCCTCTACCAACATTTTGGATGGTCATTTTTTTTATCTGTACATCTTGAGCATCTTTAATTTCAAAACATTGAGGACCAGCCCAAGCTCCTATTTCTGTATCTTGGCTTATAGGTGCATAAGGCCAAATATATAATCGGGAATCATCACTATCAAAATACCACTCTCCTGGTTCGTCCAATTCACATAAAAGATGGTAAACAAACAAACGATTAGGGTGTCCTCCTAATTTTATGTCATATCTAGTACCATCAGTAAGTCTTATATCTCCACCACTACTAACTGAATTAACAGAAAGGTCTTCTTTATAAAAATCTGCAGAGAAATATCCTTTAACTCTTGCCTTCTTTATTCTTGATAGCTCCGCATTCCATTTAGAACTGTTTATAGGTTCTATTAATTTAAATAGGGCACCTTTAGGGTCTTCATCAGTTCCTTCAACTCTAACTTGATTTCCACTTACTGTACCATTATTCATATGGGCATATCCATTATTGGGAAATCTTGCAACAGTAGCCATTTTATTATCTATAGAAATCTGAGAAGTCGGTTTATTTAGAAATTCTTTTAAAGCGACATCTGTAATAACCTGTGAGTATACTTTTCCGATGGCATTGCTGTGCAATTTAGCTGACAAATCACCATCAGCTACCAATTGGAATTGCCCTGGGTCAATAAATTCACTCCCATCAAATATTACTTTTTCATCTTGATAACCAGTAAATATAATTCCTGAATCCTGTCCATCCAGATTACAAGTCGTGTCAAAATTATATCGACCTCCACGGATATATATCGTTTTTATCCCAGTGCTTCTGGCCTTGTCTCTTGCTCCAATTAAAGTCGCTAAAGGCTCATCAATTGTTCCAGTATTACTGTCATTACCATTTGTGGATATATAAATTTGTGCATTGAGACCAATAGAAAATAAAAACCCTATTAAAATTAACTTAAATTGTATTTTTTTTACATTCTTCATGGTTTTTTAAATTGAATATTACTAAAACATTTTTTGAATTAATTATGGGCTGCCCCATAGAATTTTTCCATATTATATGTAGGAGCACCAACCTTTTTTCTCCAGGAAATCATTCTTTTTTTTAATTTCTTTACTATTTTTGGAAATTTTTCTGCAAGATTATATGTTTCTGAAGGATCTTCTTTTAAATTATATAGTTCAAAATGCGCTTTATAATTATCTGGCATTTCAAAAAATTGCATCAACTTCCAATCATCTCTAATAATTGTTTGAACACATCTGTTTTTATCAGCAACAGGATATTTTAAATGAATGAGAGAAATATATTTTAACCAATTTAAATCCCTGTCTTTTATAGTCGCACGTCTGTCTTTAAGCAGATTTGAAAAATCTATTCCATCAATATTTTTATTGTGTTTTGCATTACCTTCAACATTTGCCATAGATAATAGTGTTGGGTAGTAATCAAATCCAATAATGCGCTCATGCCTAACACTATTTGTTTTTACTACAGTAGGCCATTTTACTAATAAGGGCACTCTAATGCCTCCCTCATAAGAAGATCCTTTACCTGCACGCAACGGATAATTATCAGTGATCCCCATCCCTACTTCACCGCCATTATCACTTGTAAAAACAACTATAGTATTCTCTTCTAACCCATTTTTTTTCAAGGCTTCAAGGACACTTCCAACAGCATCATCCAGATGCTCTACTAAAGCAGCATATACAGCGTGTTTGTGCTTTGTATTAGGCTTTATTAAAGACTTGTATTTTTTTATTTTCTCTTTTTTTGCCGTTAAAGGTGTGTGAACTGCATAAAAAGATAAATTCAAAAAGAAAGGTTTACTACTATCTTGAGAGTCTATAAATTTAACAGCTTCTTCAGCTAAAGCATCCGTTAAATGGTCCCCTTCTTTTCTGTCTTCTAAATCTGGGATTTTGGATACTCGTTTTTGTTTTTCATTGTTAGATTCATAAGGGTAAAAATAACTGCCTGGACAACAAAATTCATTCGAAGCGATATCTACATCAAAACCACGAGTATGGGGATTGTTATCCCCTTTGCCTATATGCCATTTGCCTATGTGAGCCGTATTATAGCCACCATCTTTAAGCGCTTGAGCTATAGTTACCTCTCCTAAGGGCAATGAATTATCTCCAGAAGCAACTCCATGAAATTTCCCATGACTTACAGCTCCAATTCTTGCAGGATATTTACCTGTCATTAATGAAAGACGGCTTGGAAGACATGTAGGGTGAGAAGAATAGGCCTGATCAAAATAAACACTTTCTGAAGCCAATTTATCTATATTTGGTGTTAAATGGGAATCACTCCCTGTAAAACCTAAATCGGCAAAACCCAAATCATCTGCAAAAATAAAAACAATGTTGGGGTGTTTAGAATTTTGAGCATCTATTAGCTCCACCAGAAATAACATTACGAGTATAAACGTATTTCTTTTCTTCATAGATTCAACTTATAATTTATATACTCAAAACTAATTGTTATTCTCTTTTTTTATGTAGACATATCTGTCTCTATAGGAAGTCAAATTGTTCTTACTTTATTATTTTACAAACCTAAACGTTTTGTTTTCTTAACATAAACCGTTTATCTATCTAATACGTAAATACTTTTTTGTTTACTTCTTAACATTATTTTTAAACACTACATCTTGGTATCTAAAAAAGCTATTTGTTTCAGATAAGTTTATTTGTGAATTTTTGATGACACTAAATCGTAGAAATAAAACGAGCTTAAAGCAAGGAAATTGGAATGAATTTTTCTTAACCTATTCAATGCTTTCCCATTCGTGTTTTCAATTCTTGTAATGGTTTTATCCATTTTTCAGGAATTTTTCCAATTCTATCAGAAGGAACATTTAACAGGAAATTAACTCGATTATCTAAACATGCTTAAGGTTTTGTGACTAGTTCTCTTTCATTGGTTTCAATTTATCATCATCATTCCAAAACCATTCATTTCCTATGGCATGTTTGATTCTACCGGAACATAATACGCTTTTCCAGAGATATTTAATATCGAAGTGTATTTTTCTTCTGGTGATATCAATCCAAAACTGGGTTAATGGACTATATTTCTCTAGGAGTTCCCTATTTGAGCAGTCATAAAATTTTGATATAAATGAGATGTAAATGGCACTCCTTTAGCTGTATTAGCTTCAGTAAGAATACTCAAAGTGCCATTATAATTTTCACTTTAATCCGGCGTTAGACTCACAAAAATATGATAATTATCCCAAGATAAAAAAGTTACATTTTAAAGAACTTTTATTATTCCTCTTAAATGATTTCCCATCTGTCTCTGTACAAAAATTATTTTAAATAACTTGGTTTCGGGTATCGAGCATTCACAACTTCTGCACTATAACGACCTCCTTTTTCATTTTTAAATCTCTTATATACGGCACTACGGTACTCCCTTTTATTTGGTGTTTTTGTTCTAAAATCATCGTTAACAAGTCCGATTTTTTCAAACGGAATTGGCTTAAAATCTACCATGGGTTTAAAACTTTTTTTGAAACGAAAATCAAGTGCTTCTACATCTACAAAAGCGTCAAGTGCAATCTGCTCAGGCAATTCAAAATGTCCTTCTTTTGGCAAATCTATAAAACGACCAACCTCCTTACTTTCCATCCCTTCAACTGTCCCTGAGCCACCATGGATATGAAAAGGTTCCCTAACTTTATAAATATAGTTGAGATCAACATTTCCAAATGTCTGTGCCCAAGGGTTTATTTCTATCATGGCTTTTAATTCTGGAAAAGCATCTTTCCAGGGATTCTTCATCCAGGCCTTTTCTCCTATCACATTTTCAGTGATGTAGAGATAATCTCCTTTATCACCTTTAGGTAAATCTCGTCCAAAACGAGAAAGATCATCCCATTTTTTCTGAATACCTTCTTGCTCAATTGGCTTTTTTAGTGTCCACCATAAAACATTACAATCTAAAGTAATATTATTTTGAAAATCGTTGAGAGGCCCATCAAATTGTGCACTTGCCCTACCTGGACGATAAAATACATTTCCATATAATTTAAGTCCTGCTCCATTATCATCGTTTCTAAATGCTGCAACCGGGTGTCCACCTGGTTCAATCAAGTGATGTACAAAATTGTACCGTACAACATTATTCATAGTATACCACTGCGCACCACAATAAGCGACATTAAAATCGCCCATTTCGTAACCAATGTTATAAAATTCGTTATATTCCATCAATAAATTAACGGTCTTATACATAACGGCTCCATTCATACTATGCAATAGGTTATTAGCAAAATAAAGCCCTACACCATTTAATGAAACAACTCCATAACCTCTTAAGCGGCAATCTCTAATTACATTGTTTGTTGCAAAATTATAAGAATGCTCAAGAGAAGCAAAATCACCTCCCTTTATGCTAAAAGCTGAATATAAATTATAAAAGTCACATCCTGTAATTCCGTTATATTTACCTCCGTCAATTTCAACCCCCTTACCAGCACCATTTCTCACAATGCTTCCTGCCAAAATATTATATTTACCTCCTGAAATTATAAACGCTATATCTCCGGTATTTTCAATAATAAAATCACGAAAAGTAACATATGAGGTATTCTCTAATTTAACAAGCGGATGCTTTTTACTTTTATCGATCGATGCTTTTTGATTTCCAATAACTGTTAAATTTGATTTACCTGCCTCAAACCCTTCTATTGGCCAAACATAAAGGCGTTGTTCCTTTTTATCATAATACCATTCTCCAGGCTCATCAAGTTCTGCAAGCACATTAAAAAGGCGAACACGACGTGGTATAGACTTTATTTTGTCTACAATACCATATCGAGTATGATGTAATAGTTTAATCTGGCTTGACTCAATTTTACCAATAGATTCATCTTGAAAATACCAATCGTTATGAAAATATCCTTGCGCTTGTATATCTCCTGTGCGTTCAAACTCTTCCTGTATAGCTGATGAAAGTTCTTCTTTTAATATGAATTTACCACCAGTTGGGTTTTCTTCACTATAAGGCATCGGTTTTTCACCTGGTTTTAGCCAACGTGTTGTTGGACCTTCATCAATAATTTTATCGATATGGTTGTATCCGCGATTGGGCCATTGTGCTAATTGAAGCATATGCCCATCCATAGCAATCTGCCCATATTTTCCTTCTCCGGGAAAGTATTGAGAAAGATCATCGGAAGACAAATCTATACTCATGACCTTACCGCGAGCTTTTACATGTAAGCGGTTAAGTAATTCTTTCTTATCAACTAATCTAAAACGTTCTGTATCAATCTCAATACCATCAGTTAAAATTACTTTACCATTTTCTGCGGCTCGATATACAATGGGAGCTTGAAACGTTCCTCCATCTTCTGATGTAAGTGAAATAGTCTCACTAATTGAATATGTTCCATTAAGTAATATAACATGTATGCCTCCTTTTGGTAAACCTGAAGACTCTTTTAATTTCCTTATGGCATCTCTAGCTGACTCTATACTTTTAAAAGGTGATTTTTTAGTGCCTTTATTTTTATTGGATCCATCAACAGACACATAAAACCTTTTCCCTGGTTTAGTAATTGGTGCTAGCTGATTTTCAGTATACTTATCACTGTACTCATTAAAAGAATGAATGGGTTGTTTAATCCTTTGAGCTTCTAAAACATAAGGAGCTAAGAATATAATAGCTATTAAAATAAAGTAATTATACTTTTGTACTTTCATTTTTATGTTTTTATATTTTTTTAGTTTAATTATTAGATTTCTTTTTTAAACTCATCTACATACAATCCTGATTTTATCAAAAGAAATCATACTTTCAATGTTTTTTATAAACTTTTTGAATAAAAATTTCTTAAAACCGACTATCCCCGAGACAAACCATAGGGGTATTTCGCCAGTTTCATACCCAATCAAGTTGAGCACAGGTTTTGACCTCTGGGTCAAAAATCGAAATTTTGTATTTTACCTCACCCAGAACTGCCAAAAAAGCAGTTCTGACCTCTCCGAAGGAAAGGTGAAGAGGAACCCCCGACCCAAGGGTCGGAGAATTTTTTGATTTAATACTTACTCTGTTTTAAAACTCCAAATCTGGCCTAATGTTACGCCTCCTTTATCATCTTTTGCTACTACTTTCCAATAATAGGTTGTGTTCGCTGCTAATGAAGAGGCTACATAGCTTTTTTCTGTATGGCTTGTGACTGCTGTGGTAACTGGAGGATTGTTAGTATCCAAATATACATCAAAGACCAAGGCATCGTTATCTACGTCTGTAGCTCCCCAAGATAATGACACGGAATTACCTTGAGTCGTTGAACCTAAAGAAGGCTGAATAAGTTTAGGTGAAAATGGTAAATGATTTTCTTCGCCTATACCCTCTGTATAAAGTTGAAAAATCGATGAGAATTCACTAGAGGCGTTCTTACTGTCGTTTGCTTTTACTCGCCAATAATATGCCACTGCTTTATCTAATAAAACGGTTTTAGTTGTAGAAGTTAAATTCGAAAAGCTATGGGTTATTTGAGTGAACTCAATATTCTTTGAGATCTCTATGGTATATTTTACCGCATCTCCATCTGGATCTGTTGAAGCTTCCCAATTAAAAACAAGATTGTTGTCTATACATAACAGATTATCTGTGGGATCTGTTAAAGTAGGTGTTGTTGGCACTTTATTTCCACTTGGGTCTGGATCAGGGTCTGGATTTGGTGCTGGATCGTCACCACCTCCGCTACATGAAACAATTGCTATACTAGCTGCTATAAGTAATAAATATTTTTTCATTATTTCTTCATTATTTTAAGAACCTTAGGTTTCTTGTCCAATTGAACAACTGCAAAATATATGCCTGCCGGTTTATTGTTTATATCTAATTGAATTTTCCCATTGTTTACTTTATAAGTCTTTGTTGAAATTAACTGCGAGTACACATTGTATAGTTCTACGGTTACATCCTTTAGGGGGATAGATAACTCTATTTCGAAATCTCCGTTGGTTGGATTCGGGCTTACTGTAACTATACCGTCCATGGTTTTCGTTAAAGCACCTTCACAGGCTACGCTTGTTTTAACTTCTATTGAGTCGCCATAATTGGCCACTACTGAAAATGATTTTGATGAGGTCTGTAAAACCATTTCACCATTTACCGACACATCAAAAGGTGCCGTTCCATCGGTTATATCTATAGCCACCTTGTTTGATTTTATGCTTGTTTTTCCTGTAACACTTGTACCTTCTTCTATTTGCAAACTATAACATTGTTCTACACTAGTAGCTGTGTTGGTGATACATAAATCATAAGTTCCCGGTGCTATATCCTCTATTGTCCATTCATTAGTGAAATTAATATCTGCTCCTCCATTAAAGTTGGCTACATAACTTCCAACATTTTTTGCTACGATCTTTATTTGTCCGTTATCCTCATCCGGACAGGTCTCTCCTGTTGTCTTAATAGTATAACTGTCATCACTAACATCTGATTTTCTTGTTAGTTTTATCCAATTAATATTAAAGCCTCCTTTTTCAGCATAAAAACGCATCACATACTTTCCTGCATCTAGAGAAATATTTTCGCTAACGGTAGTCCAATTTTGCAATCCTCCTGTAGACGGAACAGCTATAGCTCCCGTTTTATCGATACTATCAAACATAATTAAAAATTGCCCCGTAGCATTAGAAGAGGCTACTCTTGCCTCCAACTCATACTCATCTGTACTTTCTACACTTACTGTATAATCCATCCATTCACCATCATTAATATATCCAACATGGTATGTTCCATTAGTATCAGAAGTATTTTCTATATCAACTGCGTTAGAGCGGTACTGACCGCCTTTATTTGCCTCATCAACATCATAAAAAGCAACGCCATTACATCCTTCATCATAGCTTTCTGCTTCAATAATTCCTGGTATTTTATTTTTAGACGAAGTTAACACCTCAAAATACGCAGGATCGGGATAACGAAGGTTTATTTTTGCCAAATCTAAGGCACCTCCTGTTGATGGAACATTGTTATATTTTGTTAACACTTTATTTCTGTATTCGCTTTTATCAGGTGTTGTTTTCCTATAAGAATCAATCACCAAACCTACTCTTTCAAAATCCCATTTTTCAAAGCCACTCATTGGTGTAAAAGAACTTTTAAATCTAAAATCTAAGGCTGAAGGGTTTTCAAAAGCATCATTAGGATTAAAAGCAACAGGAGCCTCTATTTCAGCAGTAGTAGGCATATTATTAATAATATCTCCTATTGTTTTATTCGGATTATGACCATGATAGTTTACATATGGAATTTTACCTCCTGAAATATAATTATTTTTTAATGTAGAATATGACTGCGTCCATGGATGAGATTCAGGATCGGTTAAATCGAATATTTTAGAAAAATTTGGGTATTTAGCTATCCATATATTATTATTTTTCCATCCCTCTGTTCCAAATACAAGCTCTGCTCTTCCTAAGTAATTATTTTTTTCATTTACCGATAGTGTTCCTGCAGCAATCTCTTGCTGCATACGTTCATGTTCTTCTACAAAATTTATAAGGTTTTGTTCTTTAGATATTGCCTCATAAGGACTTTGAAAAGTACTCCATATAAATTGAATATCTATACCCACATTTCCTTCCACATGAACATCTGGTCCCGAGCCATCTGCGCCACCTCTTCCTGTTTTATAAAAAATATTATTATTCATTGATAAACCTGAACAACCGTCATCTCCACGAACGGCTGTAATAGGATGCGCACCTGGTGTTTCTGGAAAATGGTGAAAAAAATTATATTGTACTTTATTACCGAAATAAGAGAGGTTTCCACCAAAATAAATGGAATTCCAATCTCCCATAGCAAAACCAGAATTGTAAATCTCATTATATTCAATCACGTGATCATTTCCATTAAAGGAAAGACCTCCATTAACATTATGGATTAAATTATTTGCAAAATAGCCTCCTATCCCTCCAAAACCAACTAAACCGTAACCTTTAATACTGCAATTATAAATATGGTTATTAGTAGCTACATTATGTTCCTCTATTAAATTAAGAAAATTTTCCTCTCGCCCATCAATTGCGAAAGCATTAAAAAGGTCGAAGAAATTGCATCCATTAATAGTAGCATGCATATTCCTTTTAAGGTTTACTCCTCGACCATTTTGTGATGAAGAAAAACTACACCCTTTTATAGAAATATATTCTGAATTATTAATATCAATAGCAGCAAAACCAAAACCGCTAAAATTTATTTTTTCAAAATTGATGTGTTTTACATTACTCCCTTTAAATAAAGTAATATTATTTACTTGTACTATAGGAGTATTTTCATTTATAGGTTGTATTGGCCAAATAAAGAATAGTTTACTTTTTTTATCATAATACCATTCACCTGGCATATCTAATTGTGATATGGCATTGAATAATTTAAATCGACGAGGTAAAGTATGCTCATCTCTCACTCCATATCGGGTATGTTTAAGGAGTTGCATTTCTTTAGTATCCACATTTACACGTGCTAAAAAATTACGGTCGTAATACCAATCGTTAGTAAAATAGCCTTCCAATGCAATATCTTCAGAATTTTGTAAATCCTCATTCAATAAAGTTAAATCCATTGCACAGCTATTTTCCATAATAAATTTACCTCCTGAAGGGCTTTCAAAACTATATGGAGGTGGAGATTCTCCTGGTTTTAAAAACCTTGTAAACGGTCCTTCTTCTACAATGGTTTCCATATAACCAAATCCTTTATTAGGCCATTGTGCTACAGGAAGAGAATAACCATTCCATGAAATAACCCCGTATTTCCCTTCATCAAGATTCTGAAAAAAGTTTGATCCAGATAGATTTGCTACATATATTTCACTCTGTGAATTAACAGGTACTTTACTTATTACTTGGGAAGACATCTCTTCCAACTTCTTAAAAGATTCAAAAGGAATTACAGTGTTAGAACTAAATGTGACTTTTTCATCTTGATAAGCTTTTATTATTAATGGATTATTCAATTCTCCCGAATGATCACTATTTAATTCAATACTTTTATCAAAGTTATAAGTACCAGCTCTAAAGTTAATCTCTCTTATCGAATTGTTAGAAGCAACTTCTCCAAATGCCTTTTCTAATGTTTTATATGGTGAAGATATGCTTCCCGAATTTGAATCGTTTCCATTTGGGCTTACATAAATAACTTGCCCTAAAGCAGTTTTACAATAACTCATAGCCATCATAACTACTATAAACATGCAATATTTAAATTTTTTCATAGTTTTTTAATATTTACTTTTCTTTCGTCTCTTAATTTCATTAATGATTTTATTCATTATTTTGGAATTTATTCTATTAAATCTAGGTACATTTAACACAAAGATTCGCTTTGTAAAACAGACTTAAAACTTCAATATTCCATTGACAAACATTTGTTGTTTGCTATTTCTTTATCTCAAAACCCCGCTAGCACTAACTGAACTAATTGGGATCTCTTGTTTAAACCAATCAGAATATTTGTGCATTAAGCTCAACAGAAAATAATAATCCCATATGGTATTAACTTAAATTGTATTTTTTTTACATTCTTCATAGATTTTTTAATTTTGAATATATATAAGTCTCAAAATTAGTTATTATTCTTTTTTTTTATGTAGACATATCTTTCTCAATAGGAAACCAAATTGTTCGAAATTGGCTGTTCATCGTTTATTTTAATATTTTATGTGGATCATCTTAATATTTATATATACTTAAATAATAATTCCTTTATTTCTTATTAACAGCATTAAACTGGTAAACAATCTTGCTTTGCTTATTAAAAAATGATTTACTTCTCTGTGATGTGATAGGATTATGCGTGAAATTTGAGTACCATAAATTATGGTAATAAACCGAATGTAGAAATAATTGATTTTAGTATCCTTTAAAAATTTAATTGACACGTATGAGAATACTTTAATACAAATAATATGTTTATTCTATTTGATTTTCCATTCGTTCTTTTAATTCTTTTAATGGCGTTATCCATTTTTCAGGAATCTGGCCTGACCTATCTGGTGGAACATTTAATAAGAAATTTACCCTATTATCCAGACAAGCTTGAAATTTAGACACCAACTCATCCATCGGTTTTACTTTATCATCATCTTCCCAAAACCATTCATTTCCTATGGGCATATTGGATTCTGCTGGGACATAATACTCTTGTCCAGAGATATTTAATATCGAAGTGTATTTTTCTTCTGGTGAAAACCGCTCTAATGTCAGCACATCGGTAGGCCAAGCTTTATGCTCTAAAAACACTAATTTATTCCCTGTTTTCTTTTTACCATGATTCATTATCACTAACATATCCGGATATTTTTCCGATATGTGGTCGTAAATAAATTTTCGATAACCATCGCCTAATATGATAGGGATATCAATCCAAAACTGAGTTAATGGGCTATATTTTTCTAATAACTCATCTATTTGAGCGGTCATGAAATTTTGATACAAATGCGTTGTAAAAGGAGCTCCCTCTGCTGGGTTTGCCTCTGTTGGAATTACTAAAGCGCCGTTATAATTTTCACTTTTATCTGGTGTAAGGCTTCCAAATGTATGGTGATTATCCCAAGCACAATAATAAATACCAGGAGCTATTCCCTGTTTTCTACATGCTTTCACAAATTCGCCAACCACATCTGTTGTATCCTCATTATTACTAACATCGTAACCCGTATATTTAGAAGGCCAAAGACAATGCCCTGCTACATGTTTAGCCGTTAATACCGCATAATTCATCCCTGCTTCTTTTGCTACTTTTACCCATTGACCAACATCAAGATTTGTTGGATTATAAGCATTTATAGGGGCTTTACCATCTGGTAACTCTTCACCTAAAAAAGTGCTCATCCCATAATGAATAAACATGCCATACTTTAAATCTTGCCACTGTTCTAATTTTTTTTTAGACAGGCGTTGGTTAAGTTGATTAATTGAGACGTCTTTAATATCAGCGATATTTTTTTCTTTGCATTGTATCGTCATACTTAAAAATAAACAACCGACCACTGCTTTTACAATCCAAGAAATTATTTTGTTAGTTCTCATTTCTTTTTCTATTTATTATACGTTTTATTTAGAATCGAGCTAATAATCCAAATTATTTTAATTTTCAACTTTTAACCAAGGACCTGCTTCAATAACCTTAGACGTATTAATACGTTTTTTGGTTCCTGGATGACTACTGGAAATATCCTTGAAAAATTCTTTTAAAGCTTTTCGATATGCTTCTTTTTCCGGCATTTGCTTTCTATATTCATCCAATTGTAATCCCATTTTATCAAATGGAATTTTGGGAAAATTTGTTCCATCCTTAAACATGAAATCCATGTTTTCATAATTAACAAAATCATTCTTGGATAGCAATTCATTGTCTTTAACACTAGATCTCGCTACCACCTCAGGCTCTACTCTAGAGTCTATTATTCTATCTATAGATTTTTTATTATTGTAATAAAAGTTGCTTTCTATTTTAATATGGGTGGGCCATAAACGTCCATAAATACTACTGTCACTTAAAATAGTGTTCATAAGTGGGTACTTATCTTTCCATGGCGATTTGGACCAACCATTAATGCCTGTATATTTTTCTACTCTTCCAATATAATCTTCTTTTGTTCCACGCCGATGGTGGTTTAAATCTTTTTGGATTTCTTTTTCGATTTTATACATTTTTTCTCCTAGACTTCGTACATAATAAGCACCTCTATCACCTTCTAAGAATACATTTTCTTTTAGCGTATGCCCTGAACCACCAAACATAAAAATGCCTTTTGAAGCAGATTTATAAAAAATATTTCCTATACAGGTTGCTCCCGATTGCCCATCATCTAAATGTAAACCTGCTCGTTCTACTTTTCCTGGCACATGCATTAAATGATGGAAAAAATTATATTTATAACTATTCCCATAGCCTCCCAAATCTGCACCTGAATATATGGCACCTCCATCACCTTCATCATACCCTATATTAAAAAGCTCATTAAACTCCACTATCTGATCATTTCCATAAACAATCATAGCCTGTCCTAAGGAATTGTGTATCAAATTATGCCTGAAACTATTCCCTACACCTTTCATAACAATATTCACCTTTTCATGTTCAAAATTCTTTTGATAAATATGGCAGTTCTCTACTGTATTGTTTCCAGCAGTTATTTCATTAGGTGAGCGTATTCCTCCATCCAATTTTACATGCACATCTAAATCGATAAGATCACATCCTTTTACTGCATTATTAGTTCCTAATACTTCTAAACCTGTAGCTATAGAGTTGGTGATTTTTGATGAAGCCACTAGGTTATGGTCTCCACCAATTTTGTAGACGCTACCACTTCCTACATTCTTTACAGATAGTCCTACCACTTCAACATAACTAGTTTCATCCAAGGCTAAAAAGCCATCTGCTACAGATAATGCAATTTGTGTTTTCTCTGTCATTGGTTTTGGTGGATAAACAAACAACCTATTGGTTAACGGATCGAAGTGCCATTCTCCAGGTTGATCTAATTCGCATAACAAACCAAAAACACGAAAAGACTTATCGGTTTTTCGCCACGCCCAACCATAACCCAATGCACGAGTTAGGTGCACAGATTTCGTTTCTGCACTAGCAGCATAAATAGGCTGAGAACTTAGTAACCAATTGGCTTCGATATAACCTGTAAGTTGGTTTCTTGTATTATTTCTATTTATTTCTTCTTGCCATTGTAACCATGAACCAGCCATGTCATCTACTTTATCTGAAATATTAACCTGTGCTCCTCGGGGTTCTTTCAGACTGCCTTTCCACCCCCTTGGCTTTCCTGGTTCTAAATAAGGCACATGACCCGCACGAATTCCATGTGCCTCTTTGCCCACTGGAATTGCTGGAGGAGACACTTCATCTACGACTACTTCCATTTTAAAACTAGCATAGCCTTCATTAGGAAAAGCTGAAGGCAAAAATTCTTCGCCGTCATAGCTTAAGTTTAACATAAGGCTTTCGTTAAATCTTTCAACCATCTCCGTACTAGTAATAGTCGCCACTTTAATTTTATCTACTGCAGAACTAGCTAGTCTTGCTTTTTCTTCAGGGTTTTCAACATACCCAAAGCTTTCGGGAGCTATCAACATACTTCCATCAAAAAGTGCATGGGCACCTTCTTCTACATGAATTTTAATAGGTTGGTCTGGGGTTCCCTTAAATTCTGGCCCTAATATGATTTTTTTGTTAAATCGATATATACCTCCCATAACAGTAATTTTTAATCCGTTTTTAGGAAGTCCTTCTTCTTTTAACAGTTTCGATGCTTTTTTTATAGCTGCTTCAAATGACATTGGGTCTGATTTTGAACCAGAATTATTTACGCCTCCTTTGGGAGAAACATAAATTTCGAAAGTATTACAGCTAGTAAAAAGCAAGAACAAGGCTAACAGAAAGTAAATGTTATTAAACGTCTTCATTTTACATACCATTAATTTTCTTTTCTATAATCGTTGCCTACCTCTAGTAGCGTGATACTAAAATTTGGACTAGAAAATCTAGATTGACAACAATATTATTTATTATTTTTAGATTCCAATCTGTATTGTTATCTGCAATTCTGTACTTTAACTATTTAATCCTCATATGCACTAGAATTTCAAAATAAAGGTTGGAAATGCAATAAAATCTAGTATTCACTTAATTTCAGCATAGCAATGCTATGGTTAAATTAAAAATACAGCAAGCGATAATTTTGCAATAGTTTTAATCTACAATAGGTTTTCTCAGAATATATGTTTAATTTATTTTCCTTTTACAATCACTTCAGCAATCCTTAAAAAACCTTCTTTTTGCTTTTTAATTTTCACATATTGCCCTTTTATTCCATCCATTGTTATCGTAATTGATGGATCTGGATACTCTTTTATATTTTTTGACCAAACCTCCTTTTCATTCTTATCCAAAATAGAAACGGTAAAATTGGTCATTAAAGACTTACTTGCCTCATCAGTTGCATTATAAATACTAATTTCTTTAATCTTATGTGATTTTTGTAAATCTACCATCCACCATGGATTCACTTGTTGTTTAGTACCAGATGTTTGTTCCATCTCCCAAATTCCTTCTGTTACACCATCAACAGCAATATCTGCTCGCGGATACGCTCTTTTATCATTTATATATGGATGTGTAGTAGATTGCCAACAAGGTTTTAGAAACGCCAAATTATCAGTAACATCATAATTAAAACCCCAGTTAGCGCCAGATTCTTTTAAAGGTTCTGGTTTTTTCCATTTAGCTGCAGTTTTCTTTAATCTAGAAATAACATCCTCATCTATTCGACCTTGAGGATTTGGAGATAAATTCAATATATAAACGGAATTATGGGAGTTATAACTATCTAATTGCTTTAAGAGATAGTCAACACTTTTCGAAACCTGAAAGCCGTTATTATCATCCCACCACCATCCGCGCTGGATAAAATCTGAAGCTGCAGTAGGTCTCATATAATCTTTTGGGTACGGATAGGCTCTACCAGCAGCATCTGCAAAAGGCACTTCTGAATGTGCTAAATTTGATTCATATGTATGACTAATAATCAAACAATTAGGCTGAATGGATTTTACCAATTCATAAATTTCTCCATAAGGCATATCGTCAAAATCAGGATTGGTAGGCCAAGTAGACCAACCATCAAAATTGATATAATCTATAGGACCGTAGTTAGTAAGTAACTCTCTTATTTGGTTTTTGGTAAATTCTATTTCTGCTCTTGAAGTACTTCCATTTTCCACTTCGTGGTGGTAGTCCAGTATAGAATAATATAGTCCAACTTTTAGCCCTGCTTTTCTAAAAGAATCAACAAATGCCCTAACAACATCGGTTTTTACATTGGACGATGCCACATCATAATCAGTATATTCACTGTCCCAAAGACAAAAACCACCATGGTGCTTAGTCGTTAACCAGCCTCCTTCCATTCTAGCATCTTTGCAAACTTGCGCCCACTGGTCTGTATCTAAACCTGTTGGAGCCCACATTGTTGCAGGTTCTGTACCTCTTGAGCGTCCAATTTTTTCCTCAGAATTTAGATTTTTGAAAGTAGCCATATTATAGTGAAAATAAGCTTGATATCTAGTATTCACAAAATCCAATTGAAGCTGTGTTAAAGGTATAATATAGGGGTTCTTTTTGATTGTTAGACCTTTATGATTTTGTTCATTTTCTTGCGCTTTTACATCCTTTGAAATAAAAAGCATAACCGCAAAAGAAGCGACTAAGGCATAATATTTTACTATTCGATTTTTATTCATAATATTTATTATAATGTCTTACTATTATTTGTAACTATTAATTATGTAAGTTTTAGTAATTATTTTAGTTAGTGTTTCACACCTGACATTTTAAATGTCCATGCATTTTCACATGGTACTTCAGATGGACTTAATGTTGGAACATCTATAATGACATTCGCCCCTTGCTGTTTCCAATTTAAAGCTCTATCGTCGTAGCCCAACAACTCCACTTTTGCTCCTGATTTTAATGTTACATTCTTTACAACCAATTGATCCTTTGGAAATACAGGGCAAATTGCATAAAGGGTTGTTCCTTTTTTAGTAAAAAAAGCTTCTTTAGTTGCAAAACCAGGTTCAGGTTTAACAGTTAATCTCATAATATCATATTTCACCTTGTATCTGCCTCGCTCTGCGTCTGCAACTTTACCTTTGGTCCACTGACATGTTTCTTTATGAAGTGTTGTTCCATAAATAGCTTCTCCATTTATTGCTAACCAATCTCCCATTTCTATTAAACGTTCTTGCATAATAACAGGAATACGACCATCTGCAGTTGGGCCTATATCTAAAAGAAAATTACCACCTCTACTTACTATATCTATAAGCATGTATAAAAGTTCTTGAGTTGAGTTATAATCTTCAATATTTTCTGTTTTACTGTATCCAAAAGAGTGTGCCATACCTCTATTTTCTTCCCATGGCACATCAGCATTAGGCATTCCAGAACCGTATTCTGTAGTATAATACCCCCCGTGTTTGTGACGCGTTTCTTTACCCCACCGATCATTAATTACAACATCTTCCTTACTGGCCGATTCATTATACAACCACGCAAGCAATTCCGTAGATTTCCATGTGGTATGAGGATAATCCCATTCGCCATCTGTAAAAATGATAGAAGGTGCATACTTTTCAACGACATCTTTAAATTGTGGAATCATGTGTTTATCTACATATAAATCTACATCTGAGTTATATAATGGATTAAACCATTCGTAAAGCGAATAATATATTCCCATTTTTAAATCTGTTTTTCTTACTGCTTCTGTAAGTTCTCCTAATAAATCTCTTCCTGGACCGGAATTAGTCGAACTCCATGGTCTTCCCCATGATTTATCAGATTCTTTGCTAGGCCAAAGCGTATAACCATCATGATGTTTGGACGTTAATACAACATATTTTGCTCCTGATTTTTGAAAAATATCTGCCCATTGATTTGGGTCATACATATTACAATTAAACATAGGTACAAAATCTGGATAAGTGAAGTTTTTACCATATACCCTATTATGAAATTCATTAGTCTCCCTATACCCTTGTCTTGTTCTTTCGGCATTTACAAGATTCATCCAATACCATTCTGAATATGCGCCAACCTTAGAAAATGCTGGCACAGAATAAGGTCCCCAATGAATAAAAATTCCAAACTTAGCGTCTGTATACCAAGATGGAATTGGACGACTATCTACAGATTTCCAATTGGCATCATATTTATTTTGTGAAACCGTTTTTAATGTCCCTATTAATGCTATGACTATAATTATATGCTTCATGCTATTTTATTCCTAAATATATTTTAAATTAAGTTATTTTTTTGTTTTTGAAATTTTCATACTGGTACTCAAAATCTGTAAATCATCAATAATTAAAGGTGCTGTTAATTTAATATCTTCAGATGAGCTACCAACCATTATTTTAAAAGATCCTGACTCTACTACAAATTCCATATTTTCATTATAAAGGGCAAAATCGTATGGTTTTAATGTAAAACTTACTTTTTTAGTTTCATTTGGTTCTAAGCTAACCCTCTCGAAACCTCGTAACTGTTTTTCATAAACCGTCACACTAGACACCTCATCAGAAAAATAAAGCTGCACCACTTCATCGCCTTTTACAGCTCCTGTATTAGTAATATCTACAGATACCTTTACGTCTCCTTTACCATTATTATTAATTGTCGAACTTACTAACAAATTGGAATATTTAAATGTCGTATAACTAAGTCCGTACCCAAAAGGATACAGAAAACCGCCCACACGTGTTTTTCCTGAGCCATTTGGTCCTTTTGAAGGCTGATTTGCTTGCGCTCCAGGTTTTGATGGAAAGTTCATAGGGATTTGTCCCACTGTTTTTGGAAAAGACACAGGCAATTTACCTCCTGGATTGTAATTTCCTACCAACACATCTGCTATAGCAGCACCTCCAAATTTACCTTGAAACCATCCTTCTACAACTGCTGGCACGTACTTATTAATCCAATTTATTGTTAAAGGACGCCCATTAATTAAAACCACTACTACTGGTGTTCCAGTATTATATATAGCTTCAACTAATTTTTGTTGATTTCCTGGAAGGTTTAAAGACGTTCTTGACCTAGATTCTCCCACGGTTTCTTCATCATCACCAACTACCACAATGGCTAACCCAACTGTTTTTGCAATTTCTACAGCTTTATCAATTTCTTTTTGTTCTGATTCTATTGGTGACATTGGAATAATTTCTGAATCTGGCCAGTTTTCATCAAAGAAGTCACAGCCTTTAGTATATTTTATCTCAACATCTTTTGGAAACTTTTCTTTAATCCCCTCATAAACCGAAACGACATCTATATTTGATGGTCCGTACCTACTTATAGAGTGATTAATGGCTTTAGCATTTGGACCTGTAATCAACACTGATTTGTATTTATTAAAATCTAAAGGCAATGTTTTTTTGTCGTTTTTCAACAAGACAATAGATTCTAAAGAGGCTTGATATGAGATTTTTTGAGACGCTATATTTCCAACGGTCTTATCTGCTTTAGCAAACTCCTTTCCATAAGGCGTATCAAAAAGGCCTTGCCAAAACTTGACTCTTAAAATATCACGCACACAATCATCAATAATTTCCATACCCAATTTACCCTCTTTTACTAATTCTCTTACGGGAATAATGTAATCTTCGGGCATCGTAAAATCTGTTCTTATATTCAATCCTGCTTTTACAGATTTTAAAACCGCTTCTTTATGGTCTTGTGCCACATGATGTTTATCTGAAATGAATTCCACTGCACGGCTATCTGATACCACATATCCTTTAAACCCCCATGATTTACGAAGAATATCTCTTAAAAAATAGCTTGAAGCTGTTACTGGCATACCGTTATAATCATTATAAGAACTCATAACACCTAAAGCTTCGGCATCTTTAATAGCTCTTTTGAAAGGATATAGGTATAATGAAAATAATTCTCTTTTAGTAATGTGTGCATCTGTTCTGGCATCTCCATCACGCCCCCCTTTTGGAGCACTATAAATAGCAAAATGTTTTGGAGTAGACACAACCTGCTCCTCTTGTATAGATTTAACCATACTATAACCAAGTTCTCCTGTTAAATAGGGATCTTCACTATAACATTCAACTGTTCTTCCCCACCTTGGGTCTCTCGCTATATCAAGAATAGGGGCATATACATTGGTATACCCTAATAGTCTAGCTTCTTTTCCTGTGATATGACCAATTTGACTCACTAGATTTTTATTCCAAGTGGATCCTACTCCTATTTGAGATGGAAAACTAGTTGCTTTTTCATGACATAATCCTCGTATACCTTCATTTGTAAAATCGACAGGAATACCTAAACGTGTTTTTTCTATAAAAAATCGTTGTATTTCATTTAATGCTTTAATATGGTTAGAAGGCGGCCATGCCTTATCTGTTTCCGAGTCTGGGTGATATGCTAAATTATTAAGTTGCTCATCTATATTACCAATACCGTCTTTCCAAATTTCATTTTTCCAATCTTTAGTAGGTAATTCATCTTTTAAAACCCGACCAAAACCATAAAGCGTTGCCATTTGACAGCTTTTCTCTTCTAATGTCATTATGGATAATAAATCTTCTATTCGTTTTTCTACAGGCTCCTTAACATCCTCATAAGGTTCCTTACTTCCATTCTTGTTGAAATCTATCCAATCCTTGTGATAAATTTTCTTATTTACTTGTCCAGATATTAGAACTGGTAATAAAAGACAACTTAAATAGATTAATCGTTTTAGCATTTTTATAATCTTTATTTTTTATTTTACCTCAAGTATATTCATCCGAACTAAAAATAATATCGAACTCATGTTATTTAGTTATAATATAGGGGTAACCAAATATTGAATAACTTGTGCTTTCTGTGTTTTAATAATTTAGGGCTAAAAACCAAAAACTATTTAGTTAAACTTGCTTTATATACTTCACCGTAAAATTTTTCCATATCATATTTGGGAGCATTTACATCTTCTCCCCACTTATCCATAGCGCTTTTAAGCGCTTCTAATTTTTCTGGGTTTTCTTTTGCAAGGTTTTTTGTTTCCGAAGGATCTTCGTTCAGATTGAATAAAAGAAATTGATGTCTATCAAGAGCATACGGCATATTGAAGTATTCTATTAGCTTCCAATCGTCTTTTATAATACTGCGCCCAGGCCAGTTTCTTTCTGTTTTATTTGCATAATGAATTAATGACACATACTTTATCCAATTAAATTGCCTATTTTCAAATTTCACGCTTGGGTCTTTCAGTAGTGGTGTTAAGTCAACTCCATCTATATTTTTATTACGTTCTACATCTTCTTTTACATTCGCCATAGTAAGTAATGTTGGATAGATATCCCACCCTGCAACACGTTCATTACTAATAGATCCTGGCGTCACAACACCTGGCCAATACACGAACATAGGGACGCGCGTACCACCTTCATAAAACATCCCTTTTCCGCCTCGAAGCGGATAATTTTTAGTAATACCAGATCTAAGTTCACCTCCATTGTCACCCATAAATATTATAATGGTATTATCAGCCATTCCATTATCCTCCAATGTTTTAATAATCGCACCTACACCATCATCTAAATGTTCAACTAGTGCGGCATAAGTAGCATGTTTATGCTTATGTTCAGGAGTAATTAACTTCTTATACTTTTCTATTTTAGCTTTATTAGCTTCCATAGGTGTATGCACCGCATAATACCACAAGTTGAGAAAAAACGGTTTTTTACTATCTTTTTGATTTTCTATAAACTTAGCTGCTTCTGCAGATAATGCTTCTGTTAAATGTGTTTGGGGCGAATACGATTCTAAATCAGGAATTGCCGATTTTTTAGTTTTTTCTGCATTAAGGGTTTTACTTTTGTACGGATAGTTGTAACTACCCGGACAACAAAATTCGTTAGACGCTATCTCTACATCAAAACCTCTATCTTTTGGTCCGTTATCTCCACTACCTATATGCCATTTACCTATATGAGCAGTTGTATATCCTACTTTTTGCAATACGTTACCATACGTGATTTCCTCTGATGTCATTTCTATTCCACTTCCAGTAACACCTCCCAAACTTCCGTGGCTTACGGCTCCCAATCTACTTGGAGTTTTACCTGTAATTAAAGAAATACGACTGGGTTGACATGTTGGATGTGAAGCATGAGCCTTAGTAAAATACATACTTTGACTCGCCAGTTTATCTATATTAGGCGTTTGATATAAATCACTACCTGTAAACCCTAAATCTGCAAAGCCTAAATCATCTGCCAAAATAAAAATGATGTTTGGTGGTGATTTCTTAGTAAATTTTTCTACCGTTTCTTCTCCCAGAACTTTGTTTCCCTTACAGCTTGAGAATAACAATAAGGACAACATGCATACTATTATATTTTTACTCATAATTAAATTGTTACAAGGCTTTTATATGAATTGCCAATCCGTTTTTATTTTTTATATTAAAAACTAAATCATCTTTTAAACTCACACGCCTTTTCTCAATACGAACTTTAGTGATCGATTTCATATTTTCATCGTCAGAGTAAATTGTAGCCTCATAGTTCTTACCTTCTTCTAAAAAGTCTAATGATAATTTAATGTCGCGAGATGTATTACCATTTAAGGCTCCTACAAACCAATCGTCACCACTTCTTCTTGCTATAATAGCATATTCACCTGGATACCCATCAATAACTTTGGTATTATCCCAAACGGTAGGAAGTGCATCATAAAATGCCAGTTCTGGAACTTCTTTAATAAATTCTTTGTTTCCTCCCGCACCTTCCTCACTAGCTACAGACCCTTCTGGTCTATCGTACCAGTACAAAAATTGCCAGGGACTATAAATACACACTGCTTTGGCTAACTGAGAAGCATGAGATCCCATCGTTTCTGTTACTCTGGGAGCAAAATAGCAATTCGTTTGGTCACCAGCCCCAGCAATCATTCTGGTAAAAATAGTATTAAGTACCATACTGTTTTCTGGAGATTCCTCATCACCTCTTATCCCTTCTTGGGTCATGAAATTTGGATATGTTCTAGAATATCCTGTTGGACGATATTCATCATGAACATCAATCATTAATTTATAATCGGCCGCTTTGCGCACAGCATCGTGTAACCAACTTGTCCATTGCTGTGATCCCACATTAACAAACCCATATTTAATACCACTAACGCCCCAAGAGCTAAGTAATGGTAGTACCTCATTCAATTGTTTTTCTAACGATCTTCTATTAACATATAGAATAACTCCAATGTTTTTACTCTTAGCATATTTTATGACTCCTAGTAAATCTAAAGGCCCTTTTGATCTTTTAGGGTCTACTGTAATTGTAGTAGCGTCTGATGCGTCATCGTATTCGTTACCATACCACCCTGCATCAAATTCTATAAATTGAAGATTGTGCTTTTCTGCAAAATCAACACAAGCCATTCCTCCCTGTGTTGTAAGCGTAGTTTCTCTAATAATTTTTCCTGGTTTAATCCAAGAGGTATCACTTAATTTATTAGGTTCATTCAAATTTAAAAGGAGATAGTTATGCTCCAGTAGCTTCCCAGGTTCTTTAGCTGCCATAACAAAACGCCATGGTGTTTTTAACAATGGTCCACTACTGACTTCACTGCTTAGTTCGGACACCAAAGTCCCAGAATGACCTTCTTTATTAACAAACTTCATACGAGCATAATCTACTAGAGCAGCTTCACCTATTGCCAGAAATGTTGAATCTTGTAATTCAACCAATAAAGGTCTCTCCACAGCTTTTTTTATGCTAGAAACAGGTCTCTTTAATATCTCTTTTTGAGCTTCTAAAGCTGTCCAAGCAGTTGCGTTAGGTGGTAAAGAAAATTCTGTATTCTCTTCATGTATATTTATCGTATCTCCTGCACTTTTTGTAAATTCATATCGAAAAGCGACACCTTCGTTATAAGCACGAACCCTTAGATTAAAAACGTCCTGATCCTCGTTATCACTAAACCTAAAAAGGGATTCATTATAGATTTCAGGATATTCATTCTTTTCACCATAAACAGGCTTCCAAGTAGTATCAACTGAAGCATTCTCAATTTGATTAATATTTGCAATTTGGTAGGGCTTATATTTTAGGTTCGATGTATTTAAAACAAAACCCAATTTAGAGTCACCTACAATACCTTTTTTCTTATAGCTAACAGAGTAAAACGGCAAAGACAAACTGTCATCAATTTTTATTACAAATTCAAAATCCAAATTTGGACTTTTTACCACAATCGTTTTATTCTTTTGGCCTGAACAAGCACTAAAAAAAACAGCAAAAAAACATAATTTAACAATCAGTATTTTATTCATCTATACGTTTTAAAATTTGACAATAACAATCTTTAATAATATCCAATAAAGAATAACCTCCCCTATAGAGCAAAACATTTAAACTCATGAGCTAGTCTTATTTTAGAAATCAAATTACTTGATTATTTGCATGTTTAAAGTCGATTTAATGCTATAAATAGTGAAGAAATTGTTCAGTTAATGGCAATGAGTAGACAAAATGTTCAAAAAATCAATATTTTGAACAATATATTAACGAAATTTCTTTCAAAATAGGTTCTTTTTCAAAATATCCAAAAATAGACAGAACCTTAATTTAACTCCATCCAATCTATACCATTCACTTCAAAAAAATTCTTCATTATCAGTTCAATCAATTTTGGATTTATAAAAATCTTTAAACTTTGAGACGTACCTGTGAATAAAGAATTAGAAGTAAAAAATAGAAAAGTTGATTTAGATATAGAAAAGTTGATTTAGATATTAATTTCGGAGAAAGCATTTAATTGTTTATATTTGAAATATAATTTCAAATATAAACAATTTTAACTAGTTTAAAACAGAAATTAAAACTAACTAAATCAATCATTATGAAAATTTAAAATCCTTGAAATCAATTATAATTTTAATAGTATTTATTGATATTACATAAAATATTCATATTTTTTAATTTTTTATTACCATTTTTGGCATAAATATAAGTATTAGGCAGTTTTATGCTAAAACATAAAATTTTTCATACATATTTAAACAAATTTATTAATCTCCTGCTACTCATAAAAGTAAGCACTAATATCCCTAAGGTATTTAATAATAATAATAGCAATGTTGTATAAAACTCTCATTTTAACCTTTTTTATTCTTAGTTACTGTCATGTGACAAATGCTCAATATATTGAAGATCAATCTGCATCTGATTTTTTATCTATAACAACAGAAAATGGATTGTCTCAAAACACAGTAAATACTATTTTAAAAGACAAATCTGGATACTTATGGTTTGGTACAGATGAGGGACTAAATAGATACAATAGTTATGACATTGAAGTTATAAATATAAACAAAAATAGGACTGAGGTTTTAATTGGAAAAAAGGTACTTGATTTATATGAAGATCATGAAAACCTATTATGGATTGCTACAGACAATGGACTTAAACTTTACAACCCTATTACTGAGACTGTGACCCAATGCAGTTTATTCGAAAACTTCAATAAACCTATTAGAGTAAATTGTATTGAAAAAGAGAATGATTCCCTTGTTTGGTTGGGCACTTCTGAAGGTCTTGTTTTATATGACCTTAAACTTGGAGTTATAGACAATCATAGACATGCAGCTAGCAAAACAAATTCATTATCAAATTCGGAAGTATTATCGTTAGTTAATGATAATACACACCTTTGGATAGGGACACAAAATGGTTTGAATCGACTTGATAAAAAAAGTAAGCGGTTTACCAATTATTTTTATAATGAAAATAATGAAAATTCTGTTGGAGGAAATACCATTACAGCACTTACTTTAAATAAAGAAGGAACACTTTGGGTCGGAACGCTCCAAGGGGGCATATCCTATTATAATAGAAAACATTTCAAAACATATCACACGGGGAATAGTTTATTGCCACATAATGAAATAAGTGACATTTTTTTAACTAAAGAGGGGAACCTTTGGGTTGCAACCAATGGTGGTGGCTTAACTAAAATGGACAAAACAACTCATACATTTACAACTTTAAACCATGATCCAGACCATATTCAAAGTTTAGTAACTAATTCAATATATTCTGTATACGAAGATAGAGAAGGTATTTTATGGGTAGGCACTTATGCAGGTGGTGTTTGTTTCAACACCTCTAAAAACAGTGTTTTTAAATTAATTAGACATCAAGCCCATGATAACAATAGTATTATAGAAAGTCGAATTAGAAGTGTTTTTCTTGATAGTAAAAATAATTTGTGGTTTGGAACTTGGGGTGGAATTAGCACATATAATTCGACAAATAAGCAATATACTTCTTATTGCAACGAGAAAAACAATCCTTCATCTTTAAGTTTCAACACGGTAACTTCAATTTTTGAAGATTCTAAATCCAACATGTGGTTTGGTACATACTCAGGAGGGTTAAATTTATTAGCTCCAAACAAAAAGAGTTTTTATCATTTCAAGCACAACTTCAACGATACGAATAGTATTAGTGATAATAAAATATATTGTTTTGCTGAAGATGCATCAAAAAATTTATGGATTGGTACTCAAACGGGATTAAATCTTTATAATCCAATTCAGAATAACTTCAAAAAATACAGTAACATTAATGTTAGAGATATAAAAGTCACAAAAAACAACAATCTTGTACTAGCCACTATAGGAGGTATTGCTATTTTTAATCCATCTACAGAAACATTTGAAGGTTTTTATAGTAATCAACTGGAATCTTTTCCCATAAGTCAAGTTTATTTTGAAAACGGTGAAGAACTCATTTGGTTCTGTTCTCAAGGGGGCGGAATGGGCTATTTAGATTTAAATAATCATGAATTTACTTTTTTCACTGAAGATAATGGATTACCCAGTAATTTTGTATCAAGTTTGGTCTCTACTGAAGACAATGCTTTTTGGGTAAGCACGTTTAAAGGTCTTGTTAAATTTGATAAAAAAACACAAACTTTCGAAAACTTTGGTGATAGCTATAAACTCCCTTCTAAACAATTTCAACCAAAAGCATCTATAGTTTTACCAGACAATTCCATTGGTTTTGGAGGCTCAAAAGGGTTGGTAATATTTCATCCCGATAGTATTTCAAAAAGCAAAAAAGGTCCTTCAATTGTATTTTCATCTTTAAAAATTGATAATAAAAGTGCCAATGTAAACACTACTAACTCGCCATTAAATAAAAGTATTTCAAAAACCGAACAAGTAAACCTTAAAGCCATACAAAACGATTTTTCAATTGATTTTGCTGCATTAGATTTTAATACACAAGGCAAAAACAAGTATGCTTATACCCTAGAAAATTATATGAATGATTGGGTAAATATTGGCGCTAATCGATCTGTGGGGTTTACAAACCTTAATCATGGGGATTATGTCTTTAAAGTGAAAGTAATTAATAGCGCTTCCAAGGGTAATGAAAAATCTCTAAAAATTTCCATTGCCCCCCCGTTCTATGCCACATGGTGGTTTAAGACCATTATGTTTCTTTCGTTTATTTTGTTATTATATTATTATAATAAGTATACTATTATAAGTACAAAACAAAAAAACGAAAATGAATTACAGCGAATGAAATTAAAGAATGAGGAAGATTTCAATCAAATGCGTTTTCGTTTCTTCACCTATATTTCCCATGAACTACGTACACCTTTAACTTTGATTTCTGATCCTATATCTCAACTTATAAAACTTAATAAAGAAGATAAAGACTCGCATTTATTACAGCTTGTAAATAAAAACGTGTTTCGTCTATTACGATTAGTAGATCAAATTTTAGACATAAGCAAACTGGAAGGTGATACTTTAAGTTTACAGGTTTCAGAACAAAACATTGTTAAATGTATAGAGGATACAACAAATGCATTTCATGAATTTGCCATTCAAAACGAAATAACATTCAAATTCCAACCACAGGAAAAAAATTTAATGGGCTGGATAGACGAAGATAAAATTGAAAAAATACTATATAACCTGTTGTCTAATGCATTTAAATTCACAATGAAGAAGGGTCATATTTCTATATTATTAGATTATACTGATACTTCAAAAGAATATATTATTATTAGTGTTATAGATGACGGTATTGGTATTGCTGAAGACAAATTAGCCAAAATATTTGAAGGATTCTATCAAATTAAATCTGCCAAATCATTAAACCCAAACGGTGCAGGTATTGGACTAGATTACGTAAATAGATTAATAAAATTACATAATGGTAATATTAAAGTTGAAAGCGAACTTAATAAAGGTTCTACATTTTCAGTTATAATTCCCATAAAAAAAGAATTTTATAAATCTAAAAACATAAGAAATTATGTTCCAGAAAGGCTTCCATTAAAACCAATAAACCTTTTAAAAGAAACTCCTGAAAATGAAATCATAACTAAAAATCATAATAAAAACACACCAAAAATATTAGTAGTTGAGGATGATTTCGACATTAGATCTTATATCGTAAATGCCTTATCGGAAAACTTTAGGGTTATTGAAGCTCCAAATGGAGAAAATGCCTTAGTTAAAGCTTTAAAACATATTCCTGATTTAATATTAAGTGACACTTTAATGCCAGTAATGGATGGTATTGAATTTTGTAAACGTATAAAGGATAATGAAAAAACGAGCCATATCCCATTTTTATTTTTAAGTGCCTGGACATCTGATGAATTTAAAATAAAAGGGTTGAGTATTGGAGCTATTGACTATATTAAGAAACCTTTTAGTATTCAAATACTTGAATCTAGAATTAAAAATATCATTGAAACAAACAAAAAAATATCTGAAAAATCTAAGACCAAAATAAATTTTATTCCAAAAAACAAAGACATAGATTCAACTGATGATTTATTTATTAAAAAGGCCTATGAGGTTTTAGATAAAAATTTTGACGATCCCGATTTTAACGCACACGAATTCCGAAAGAAAATGAACATGAGCCATTCTGGTCTTTATAGAAAATTAACACAATTAACAGAAAAGTCTTCAAATGAATTTATTCGTGATTATAGATTAAAACGAGCCACTCAAATTATAAAACAAAACTCGGGCTTATTAATCTCCGAGGTTTGTATTAGAACAGGTTTTAATGATCCCAAATATTTCAGTAAATGCTTTAAACAGGTTTATAGAGTAACACCAACAGAATTTGCTAAAAAGTTCACAGATAATAAGGAGTCTTTATAAATAAAACTACAATTAGCAGTTATTTATTTTTATTCACCAATTCATATTCCTTAGAGGTGATGACCATACAAGGTTTTGTTCCATTTATCTAGGGTTCGGGATTTCAAAACCTTTTATCTGGGATACTTATACCAATTCTCATTTGAAATAACCGTAATAAAACACCCTTTTTCGCCTTCTACTTCAATAGAAAAAGAAACCGTAACTTAGGCTATGCTTTATTTTTATATTTTGTATAAAACAAAAAATCATTATTTTATTTTACAGTAATTCCAAACAAGAAATGGTATTAAAACAATATCTTCAAGATTGCTTTCCAAATACAGTTTAAAACCACTATGCTCGGAGAGTATGCTACCGCTTTTGACTTATCTAAAGACCCAAGGGAGCTTGATCTGGGGTCAGTTTTATAGATTCAACACCTTTACCTTTAAGAGTGTATACAAATTATTCGACCAATGAAAAGAATACTGAACGTCCTTTTGGTAAAATTTTGTACTCTCCTTCAATTTTAATGACCTTACTTAACCTTATATCACTAGATGAAGACCCTATTTTAAAATCAAAGCTCCCACCCTCAACAATCCATTGTTGATTTTTATACTGAGCCAATTGTTCTGGCGATACTTTGAACGTCACAGTTTTTTCTTCTCCAGCTTTTAATTCTAAACGTTTGAAACCTTTTAATTGAGTAAACTTTAAACTTGAATTAGGGTCTTTTGGCGAAACATATAATTGTACAATTTCTGCACCGTCATATCCCCCTGTATTTTTTACCTTCAATGAAATGTTGAAGCGGTTATCATTTATGTTGACCTTTTTAGGACTTTTTATTTTGCTGTATTTAAAGGAAGTATATGAAAGACCATATCCGAAAGGATATTGCATTTTCACATCACCATAACCATTTTTGTAATTGGTTTCGATTTTACTTTCGGTGGCAGGATAACTTACGCATAATTTGCCTGATGGATTTACATTTCCAAGTAAAACATCAGCTATAGCATTTCCTCCTTCTTCTCCTGGAAACCAAGCTTGTACAATGGCAGCACACTTGTCTTCAAACTTACTAACCAACTGTTGTCGACCTCCAAAGATGACCAACACTAAAGGTTTTCCAGTATCTATTAGTTTTTGTACAAAGGCTTCCTGTTCTCCAGGTAAACGAATTCCTTTACGTTCTCTTCCTTCTCCACAAAGGTAGATGTTCTCTCCTACTGCAGCAACAATCACATCGCTTTTACTGGCAATTTGCACTGCTTTGTTTAAATCGGGTTGTGGTACACCCTTAATAGCAATCATTTTAACTTTAGCAAGGCGACTATCTCCCAAATTATCCATTTTTACTATGGATTCAAGAGGTGCACTCCAATCGCAACCACGCTCTTGCATTATTTCAACGTCCTTAGCAAGCTTTGATTTTAATCCTTCATGTAATGTAACTATTTTAGGATCATTGGGATTAAAGGAGTTACCCCACCAAAATGATTGCATTGATTGATAGGTATAATCCCCTAACATACAATGTACAGTTGAGCCATTAGGCCCTAATAGACCTATTTTTTTCACCTCTTTTTTTAGCGGTAAGATACCATTGTTCTTTAATAAAACGATAGACTGACAAGCCCCTTCATAGGCTAATTGCCGAAATGCTGGTGGGTCGAAATCCAAATCCTGGTCAACACCTATTTGTGGGTTTTTGTCCAATAAACCTAGCTTAGCTTTCATTATTAGTGATTTTCTTACTGCAGCATCTATTGTCTCCATCTGTATTAAGCCTTCATCTAAAGCTTCTGGAAGAAAAGGAAAAGCTATGGGCTTTGAAACTTCAATGTCAATACCAGCTTTTAGTGCCATAACTGCTGCTTCCTTAACAGATGTAGCCTGCTTATGCCCCGAATGGATCAAGCTTATTGCACCGTAATCACTAATCACTACGCCATCAAATTTAAGGTGAGTACGTAAAATATCGGTCAGCATTTCCTTGTTTGCTGCAACAGCCAACCCTTTGTACTTACCATACGAGGGCATGACACTTTTAGAACCAGCAACTTTCATAGCTGCTTCATGAGGCATGACATATTCCTCATAGAGTTCTTTGACATTGTCGTTTTGTGAGCCATAACCCGCAAAGTGCTTGGTAGTCGTAGCTACTCCTGTGCGAAAATCATCGCCTTGTAACCCCTTTATAAATGATACCCCTAAGAGAGATGTTAAATAAGCATCTTCACCATAACTTTCTTCAATCCGCTCCCAATGTGCTGTGCGGCTTATATCTAACATAGGAGATAAAGCATATGTTGCTCCAGCAGCACGCATATTTTGTCGGGTAGTATTAGCAATTTTTGTAATGAGCTCAGGATTCCATGTACACCCCATTCCTATTTGTTGAGGATATGTAGTGGCTCCCTGAGTGGCAAAACCAGTAATGGCTTCTTCATGAAAGATTGCTGGGATTTTGGTTTTTGTTTCAGTCATTAAATAATGCTGCACTTCACGAACAAAATCGCGTAGTTCGTTTGGACTCATGGCGAGTGATGATGAAAACTGACAAATATGCCCAATACCATGTGGTATCACTTCTCTAAACTTTTCTTCAGAAAATTTGCCATCTTCCATAATTAACATGGGTCGAATACCCTCAATTTGTGCCAATTTTTCCTGAAGTGTCATTTTACTCATGATAGCTTCAACCTTGGCATCGATTGGTGCTGTAGAAAAGGGTATGCTATTATCAGCATTTTGAGCTACTAGTGGAGGCTCAAGTATGAAAAATAAAAAAATGATAAAGCACAATAATGTTTTGTTAAAGGTCATGGTATATTTGTTTATCATAATGTTCAAATTGGTATTAAAAGCAGTTCTTGAATTATAAAAGTAAAAATAGTAAATTTATGTACTATTATTTTGAGGAGTGTAAGAACAAATTCCTTTTTTATCCAAAAAGGGTTTTTGTGTACCCGTTTTCGCGTGAAGGATAGCAGTGAAAATCCCACAGCCTGAGCTTTTTTAGCGAAGTGCGAGGAATTGTAACGGATAGCCTGACCCTTATGGTCACGCCTAAATCTTTTATAAGGGAATTTTGTTTTACACCAATTTTTGAGAATTTAGATTTTGATAATCTTAAATTATTATGTGTCAAGTAAAAAATTGTATCAAATCAATTTAAGAGGTTTTTAATTCAAACACGGAATTTCTTTAAACATTTTTCGAAATTCGACAGGAGATTTACCTACAAACCTACGGAATTGTCTATAAAAAAAAGACAGATTGTTGTAACCACATTCGTAGGCTATCTGGGAAACGGAACTGCTAACATCATCTATCAACATTTTACAAGCCATATTTATTTTATATTCATTAACAAACTGAAAAAATGGCTTATCCATAGCATTTTTAAAAAAGCGACAAAAAGCCTCTTCAGACATAGATATTTGGTAGGCAGCAGCTTTTAAATTAATTTTATTCATATAATTTTCTTTAACAAAATTATTAAGCGTACTAATTCTTTCACTATCTTCTATCGATACTTTATTTCGAAACCCTGGTTCAGCTAAAAGTTCTTGATGACTTTGATTAGCAAGTATGTTTAGTATATTTAAAAACTTTATTAGTTTTTTAAATGGAGAAAGAATAAGTAACTCTTCAAAATCCTTTTCTAATTTTTTGGCTACTTTTTGAGTAAATTTTATTCCCAAGGACGATGATTTCAACAATTTAGAAATGGCCTTGAATTCTTCTTTTTCTATCCAACCTTCACCCAATAAATCTTCTTCCCATTGTACCACGATAGCCCTAACATTCTTTTTTTGATTACCAATAGTTTTCCAACAATGGGGCAAGTTCTTACCTATAAGAACAAGGTCGCCTTCGCTAAAATTTTTTACACTATTTCCAACATATCTCATCCCTATACTTGATACTATAAGAGAAAGTTCATACTGAGGATGAAAATGCCATGCAGCAGGAAATTCTTTTGCTTCTAAAAGTTTTACCTTGAATGAATTCCCAGGCGTGCTAGATATATTTCTATATTGCGCTTTTAAAACCATTTATATCTTATATTATTTAGAATTATCATATTATAGTATAAATATACACAAAATAGTGTACACATATGCTAATATCGTAGTACTATAATTTATGAATTCAATCTATTTTTACAGTTCATGAATATTCCGTATAATTACTAATAGAAGACATAAAAGATTTGGAAGACTTAAAAATAGAAACAGTAAAGTTGTATCGCGCTAAAACAAAGTTGGATAAGCCTATTTCTGATGCAACACATACATTAACAGAAATATCGTTTATAATATTACGAATACAATTAGCAAATGGTATCATTGGTGAATCTTATTTATTATCATTTCAATATTCCCCGAATGCCATCGTAGGCACTTTAAAAGACATTATTCCTATAGTTAAAGGTTACAAAGTAAACGAAACAGGTTTAGTGTATGAAAGACTAGATGGCTTAGCCGAGTATTTTGGAAATCAAGGTATATTGAGATGGGCACAAGCTGCTATAAATATAGCAATGTGGGATGCTTGGGGCAAATATCTAAAAATGCCAATTCATAAGATTTTAGGGACACATCAAGAAAAAGTGAGTATTTATGGTAGTGGTGGTTGGATTTCATATTCAATTGATGAGTTGATCGCTGAAGTAACTGGTTATGCAGATAGAGGATTTAAAGCTGTGAAAATTAAAGTTGGCTCGCCAAAAGTAAGCACGGATATTGAACGATTAAGACTGGTACGAGAAGCTGTTGGTGACAAGGTAGATATTATGATGGACGCCAATCAAGGTATGGACTTACCCTCGGCTATGAAATTAGCGCATGCTGCCAGAGATTTAAATATAAATTGGTTTGAGGAACCCGTAAACCACCAGGATTTCCAATCGTATGAGATCTTGAAAAATCAAACAGGTATCTCTTTAGCTATGGGAGAACGGGAATACGATACCTTACCCCTTCGTGAATTAGTTACTAGAAACGCTCTCGATATCTGGCAACCAGATATTTTGAGAATTGGAGGTGTAGAAGCTTGGAGAGAAAGTGCTGCTTTAGCCAAAAGCTTTCACTTACCCGTATTACCACATTATTATAAGGATTACGATGTTCCATTGTTATGTACTATCTCAAATGGCGTTGGTGCAGAATCTTTTGATTGGGTAGATCCTTTAATTGATAATCCAATGATTGTACAAGATGGTTATGCCAAACCTCACGACCTTCCTGGATGGGGGTTTAGTTTTATTGACAAATATTTAACAGAAATTAAATAAATGAATCAAGACGTATTTTCGCTAAAAGGAAAATTAGCATTAGTAACTGGAGGAGGAACTGGCATTGGTCTTGGGATTTCAAAAGCATTAATTAATGCAGGGGCAACCGTTGTTATTACAGGAAGAAGAGAACATGTATTGCAAGATGCCATTACGGAACTTGGAAAAGACAATCATTATAGAGTAAGTGATATTACTGAAAAAGACAAGCTCCCTATTTTGGTTGCAGAGATAGAAAAAAATGTTGGTCCCATTGATATTTTGGTTAATAATGCTGGAATTCATCATAAGGCCATGGCGCAAGACACCACAGACGAAGATTTTGAGCGTATTATTCAAACCAATGTATTAAGTGTTTTTAGTCTTACACGTGAATGTGCAAAATACATGCTGAAACGTAAACAAGGATCTATTATTATGATTGGCTCTATGGCTGGATTATTTGGTATTGATAAGGTGGTTGCCTATGGCACATCTAAAACGGCCATAACAGGTATTGTTAATTCATTGGTAACAGAATACTCAAAAAATAATGTCCGTGTAAATGCTATAGCTCCTGGGTGGATTGAATCAAATATGTTTTTGAATGCTATAAATAACGATCCCGAAAGAAAACAACAAATTACCAATAGAATTGCCATGGACCATTTTGGTAAACCAGAAGATATTGGAAACACAGCCGTGTTTTTAAGTTCGGAAGCGGCTCGTTATATTACAGGAGTCGTATTGCCTGTAGATGGTGGTGCAACTGTTAATTTTTAGTATGATTATGAAACCTACATATATTGATGATTATTCTAAAAGTATAGCTTTTAATAATCAAAGTCGTTTAGTTTATGGTACCTCGGCATTAGGTGGTGTCTGGGGATCTGTTAAAGAATCAGAATCTATAGACGCTCTATTGTATGCATTAGAAAACGGTATCTCTGTTTTAGACACCGCACCTTCTTATGCCAATTCAGAATTATATGTTGGCAAAGCTTTAAAACAATGGAAAGGGACACGACCTTTTATTAGCACCAAAGTTGGTCGTCTAAAAGGAGAAGATGCTTACGAGTTTAAGTTAGACTACTCCAAAGAAGCGATGACTAGAAGCTTACACCAAAGTCTGGAAACACTTGGATTAGACTACATCGATCTCCTTTTTTTACATGAACCACAGTTGGTTCCTTTAGAAAACATGGAAACCATTTTAGATACTTTAAAAGGGTTTAAACAAGATGGATTAGTAAAGAAACTTGGCGTTGGCGGCAACCCTTCAGAAACATTTAAGCCATTTATCACCCATAATAATTTTGATGTTGTATCTGGTTTTTTAAGAATGGATGCCTGTAACCTTAGTGCATTTAATGGCGAAATTCAGCAATACAAAAAAGAAGGCATTGCATATTATGCAGCATCAGCATTACATTTTTCTTTATTGGGAAACCGATTTGAACAATACAAAAAAGATGGTGCAGATGGTGAGTGGATCACCCAAAGTGATTTAGATAATGCTATAAAAGTAAAAACCATTGCAGATCGATTAAACATGTCTATCGCTACATTGGCGCAGCGCTATCTGTTTTCGATAGCCGAGGCCGACAGAGTGGTCATGGGCGCAAGAAATTTACAGCAAATCCAATCCACAATCGCCGATTGGAAATTAGGAAAATTACCAGAAGATATATTTAATGAAATTACCGAAACCGTTATAGCATGAAAGTAATTAGACTTAATGAACCAGGAACATGGGAATCATTTCAAGCTTCAGAATTAGACAAAACACTATCAGAAGGTGAAGCACTACTTAAGGTAAGAAAGATAGGCGTTTGTGGTACAGATTTACACGCATTCAAGGGGAGTCAGCCCTTTTTTAATTATCCTAGAATTTTAGGGCATGAACTAGCTGTAGAAGTTGTAGGTATTGGAAAAGGCGTATCCAACGTAAAAATAGGAGATTCGTGCTCGGTAGAGCCCTATTATAACGATATTATTGGTCAAGCAGTTCGAAGAGGTAAATCTAATTGTGGTGAGCATTTACAGGTCTTAGGCGTACATGTGGATGGTGGTATGCAGGAATATTTTAAATATCCAGCAAAGTTTCTTCATCCATCAAATATATTATCAGAAGATCAATTAGCCATGATAGAACCTCTAGCTATAGGGTGTCATGCCGTTGATAGAGCTCAAATATCTCATGAAGATACTGTCTTGGTCATTGGAGCTGGCCCTATAGGGTTAGGAACTATTCAGTTTGCTCAGTTAACAGGAGCCAGAGTCATTGCTATGGACATAGACGATGCCAAATTAGAAAAATGCAAGGAAATCACTAAAATAAGTGATACCATCAATGCACTTGGAGATGTAGAAGCATCATTAACCGAATTATTAGATGGCGATTTACCAACCATTGTACTTGATGCAACGGGCAGTGAAAAATCTATGATGAATACTTTTAAATATGTAGCGGCTGGTGGCACTATCGTTTTTATAGGATTATTTTTAGGGGATGTGGTTTTTAACGACCCCTATTTTCATAAAAAAGAATTAACACTAAAAGCAAGTAGGGCTGCTTTAAGTTCAGATTTTAGTCGTATTATTAGGTTAATAGAATCGGGTAAAATAGATCCAACACCTTTTATTACACATAGAATAAAGTTCGACGATGTGCCATCCGAATTTGAAAAACTATATACTTATAGTGGAGATTTAATTAAAGCAATTATTGAATTTTAAAAAGACTAATATAATTTAACAAAAATACACAGATGAATATTTCTTTTATTGATATAGCCATTATTGCAGTTTACCTTATAGGCATTGTAATTATTGGTATTTGGGCAGCAGGTGGGTTTAAAAAGCAAACGTCCAATAGCTATTTTCTCGCAGGCAGGTCTTTAGGCTGGGGTGTTGTAGGAGCTTCTCTTTTTGCTTCCAATATTTCTACAGTTCATATCGTAGGCTTTGCCGAATCTGGTTTTACCTCGGGGCTTTCCGATGGTATTTTTGAATGGATGGCCATTCCCTGTCTCGTATTCCTCGGAATATTTATTGCGCCTTTCTACTTCAGAAAAAAAATAGCGACTATACCAGAATATTTTGAAAGTAGGTTTGATGGTGCATCCAGAACATTTATGGTCGTATTTGCCATTCTCACCGCCTTGCTTATTCATATTGGTATTAGCTTGTATGCTGGTGCTACCATAATGAAAGAATTTTTTGGTTTAGACCAACTATGGGGTGTTTTAATTATATCTATCCTTACAGCAATTTATACCATTTTTGGAGGATTAAAAGCTGTAGCCGTAACAGAATCTATACAATCTGTGATGCTTCTAGGAGGAAGTATATTAATTACTGTTTTTGGTATATTAATGTTACCTGAAGCAGGAGTTACAGATTTTGAATCCTTTAAAGCTCATATTAAACCAGGAAGTCTTTCTATGCTTAGAACAGATGCTGTAGTGGCAGAAACTGGAGGTATTCCATGGTATGCTGTTTTTCTAGGGTATCCTGTATTGGGAATATGGTATTGGTTTACAGACCAGACTATTGTACAGCGTGTTCTTGGATCTAAATCTGAAAATGATTCTAGAATTGGTCCTATGTTCACAGCCCTTTTAAAATTAGCTCCTGTGTTCTTTATGCTTTTACCTGGTTTATTGGCTTATGTGCTTTTTAAGGATACTATAAATGCCGCAGGAACAGGGCAAACCTATTCTATACTTATAGCAGAAATATTGCCTATTGGATTAGTCGGTATTGTAATTGCCTCACTCCTAGCCGCTTTAATGAGTTCTGTAGCGGCAGCCTTAAATAGCTCTTCTACCTTGGTATCTATAGATATTATACGTAGATTAAAACCTGATACCGAAGATGATAAGCTCGTATGGATAGGAAAAATAACTGCTTTTGTAGTGATGGTTATAGCGATTCTATTTTCATTAGTGGCTGGAGCAAAAGGAGGATCGATTATCACGATTGTAAACTCTATAGGGTCTAGTATAGCCCCTTCTATTTCTGCTGTTTTTATATTAGGATATTTCTGGAAAAGAGGTACAAAAGAAGCTGCCAAATGGACTTTCCTATTTGGTCTTATTTTAGGAGTCCTAATGTTTAGTTTAGATTTTGCGGATGAAAATGGTGTTAAGCTTATTACCGATGAATGGGGAATTATCTTTATGATGCAAGCATGGTGGGGATTTGTAGCATGTTGTATTATTTTTGTAATAGTGAGTTATTTAACCCCAAAACCAACCGAAGCACAAATGGCTTACACCTTTGTACGCTCAGATTATTTTAGAAAAATCAAATCTGTTTTCGACTATAGGATTATAGGTATTTCCATTATGATATTGCTTATTATTTTATGGGGTATTATTGAAAATATAGCATAAATTAATTTTATAAAAAGTAAGATGATGAAAAAACACATAATTTCTTTACTATTATTGCTAATAGCGTTATCAAGTTGTAAAAAACAAGTTAATAACCAAGAAAATAAACCTCAAGAGATCGATGATAAAAGTGAGGTGACTTATTCCGATAATCAATTTAGGCGATTCACCTATTTTTTTCAATCTCAAAATTCTCAGGTTTTGGATGTATTTAAAACCGATGGTTGGAAAAAATGCAAGGAAGCCCTTGTCCATGGAGCTATTTATGATTTTAACCTATATCAAAAAGAAACCGATTTTTTTATAGTGATAGATACAGATCCATCTTACAACAGTAAAAAAATGTATGAAGCTTTAAATCAAGTTCAAGAGTTTAGCACTTTCAAAATAAAATTGGAACAAACTGGGGTTACTTTTCCTAAACATGATAGTGGTTTAGAGCGTATCTACAAACTTGATCAAAAATTAACATATACCTCACAAGAAGGACAACTTAAAACTAAAATTGGTGAGAAAAAGCGTTTTGTTTGGACTTTACTATTGCAAAAAGATCCAGAAATGATGGCGGAATACAAAAGAATTCATGGTATTGGCCAGGCATGGCCAGAGATTACGGCAAATATGAAATCTATAGGCGTAAAAGACATGGAAATATACTTGTTTAACGAACAGGCCATCTTGATTATGGATACCCATTCAGAATTTGATTTAAAGGAAGTCGGTCCCAAGTGGCAAAAACTTCCAAGAGAAACGGAATGGCAAGAATATGTTGCTAAATATCAACGAACCACTCCAGGTAGTTCTATAAGAGAAAAGTGGTTAGATATGGTTGAATTATAAAAAATTGAAAGGCACTCATGGTTGAACGTGACTTGACTGACTGACATATATAAAATTAACGTGAGCTCAACATAAAAAAGTAACTTTCGCAAACCAAACCTATGGACTGAAAGTCTGCTTCGTGACATGTTTGAATATAAAATGATAAGCATTGTGAAACTGAATTCGTGTCAAAATTTTTTAGACCTAGTAAAGCGAAACACTATAAACTTTTGTTAAATTTTATAATGATGAAGTCGTAGAAAAACAAACGAATTGTGTTATTACATAGTTTATTTGGTATTAAAAGACTGAGTTCGATTAATGATATACTGCTTTTTAATTTTCTATTATAATCCTGCAAGGCTAATAAAAGGATATTGGTAAACTCCTAACTTTTAGTGGTCTTTCAATAAATACATTAATCGAGGTTAGAAGAATTTTTCTGTTACTTAAAAAGTTATCTACTATATAAAAAAGAGGCTACCTTATGGGCAGCCTCTTTCTTAAAAACTAAACTAACTCAACTAAAACTTATACGTTTTTTTTATTAATAATATTATTATCAATTGCCTGGAAATCCTTCCCAACGCCATTCATTAATACCGTCTCGGATTCTATTACGAAATGTTAATGTTTCTTCAATCTCAAAATCTTTACCTCCATCACTATACTTATATTTTAAAGTAAATATTCTTTTTACAGGATCCCATAAACTAAAGCCATTTTCTTCTACTTGATAATCAGAAGAAGGGTCTGCAATAATAGTTACTGAATTATCTTCGGGGTTTACTTTAAGCTTCATAGAATAATTATCACCCTGTCTGTTTGCCACACCATTAATTTTAACCGTGTCCATCATAATCGAGCTTAATTCACGTATTTCTATATTATCTGTTAGATCAAAATAATTTCCATAAACATAAGCGGTATCAAGTACTTTAGTAGCTGTAAAAAACTCTTTTAAGCTCCCTACTTGGTAAAAATTCCCCTCATAAGTGTTCATTAACTTTATAGGAATAATCGTTTGTCCTTTGCCTTCTAAAATAGAATCTACAGATGCTGAAACCATTTTGAAAGGAAGTGCATAATTAAAGTCCTTTAATAATTGATCATTTGCCATTTTTAAAGAATCAAACTTTACTGGTAATAAACCTAAATATTCGCCTTTAGGTATGGTAATTTTACTTGAATTTCCCAAAGTATAATAATCACTTGGCAATAACGTATAAGATGTACCATCTAACAACGTTTCGTCAATTTCAAATGTAACGTCTTCATCATTATTATTTTCTCTAACCCCTCCAAGATATGCACCAACCTTAATCTCAAGTCCTTCTCCTGAGACAGCTGATCTTGGCAATTCAGTATACGGAAAATATACTGTTTTATATCCTGCGGTATCAACTATATAATCTTCATAAGGATCACATGATAATAGTATGGATAGCAATAACAAAATCAACACACAACTTTTATATTTCATAATTTTCATATTTTTTTATAATTATTTAGTTAACTATTCCCAACCTGCATTTTGGATAAGTGCATTTGAAGATAATATTTCACCTCTTGGTATTGGGTTATAATACATACGATCAGAGAAATTTCGAGACTCCACTTCTTTAGCTTCATAGATAAATGAATCATCCGCTTGCTTGGTTACATTCACTCCCATAACTGAGGCATTAAGTTCATCTAACGGAAGCATCCATCGTCTTACGTCGTAATAATATTCGCCTTCAAAAGCAAACTCGATACGTCTTTCATTTCGAACAAGATCTCTGTAAGTATTTAAAAAATCGTCTGCTTCGTCTAAATATAGATCACTAGCAAGACCACTCTCTGGTCTATTTCTAATAACTTCAATAGCTTCTCTTGCAGAAAATGCCATACTTGCATCCTTACCATTTACACCATAAGCTTCAATAGCCGCTTCAGCAAAATCCAAATATAAGCCAGCTCTACTAAAAACGGCATACACTTTAAAATCTTTGTTTGGTTCAGACGACTGATCACTGTCTAAATTTATATCGGCACTTAAATATTTCTTTAAATAATAGCCTGTGCGGGTAGCTTGCTTATTAATACCACCATGAATATCCTTCCCTCCTGCAAAAATTTCAATGAAGGCATTTCTATAATCATTTTGTCCATTGTAAAAAATAAAACGTTCAAAACGGGCATCTCTATTATCATAAGGGTTAACTCCATTATAGGTTGAACTTGGGTGATTAATTGGGTAGCCATTACTATCTGGAAACGCATCTACTAAATTTTGGCTCGGATTCCCTACTCCCTTACCAAACATGGATGGTGGATAATGATTATTTTCTAAATTCCCATTGTTACTAAAACTGCGTCTCCATAAATGGTCAATATTATCTGTTTCATCAAAATTACCATAAGCCTGAAGAGATTTAAGCCCGCCTCCATCGATTTCAATAATTGCATCATAAGCGGTTTGCGCAGCTTCTTCCCATGAAATTTGCCCATAAGCTGGACTGGCTGCAAAAAGTGCCATTCTTGCTCTTAAAGCCCAAATCATCTCTCTAGAGACCCTACTAGTAAACAGAACACCATCTACATCTCCATCACCTTGATAACGCAACACATCTATATGCGCATAAGCACTATCCAAATCTTTCTTTATACTATTATAACTCTCAAGATAAGTACTTCTCGATATATTATTAACATTGTCAGTGGTTAACAACTCATCTATAATTGGAATTCCAAGCATGGTACCATCTGTTGCCGAAGGTCCTGCGAAATTTTTAAGTAATAGCCACTTATAATATGCTCTTAAACCAAAAGCCTCTCCTCTTAATCGTTTCTTTAATCCTTCTGCTAAAACATCATTATAGGCATCATACTTGATATCAAACCCATATTTAAAGTATTCATTAATTCTAAAAATATTGTTGATAGCCGTACTCCACTCTACACTTACAGGAGAAGCTTCTGCTGTTAAACCAGAAGCTGCTTCCCTCCTTGCTCCATAAACTTCTACGGCATTATTTGTGTAATATTCTAATTCAATCCAAGGGGTATTTCTTACTCCTGAATATGCAGGATTTAAAAACTCTCTAGCCCTACTTGCATCTCTAAAAACCTCTTCAGACGATAAATTATTACTTGGTACAATTTGAGTAAACTCATCTGAGCAAGAACTACCTATTGCTGAGATAATTACCAAAAAAAGTATTCTATATTTTTTCATTCTTTTAAATTTTTAAAATTAAAACGTCACTTGTATCCCCAACTCAAAAGCCTTTAAAACAGGATGCTCTAAATATCCTTTATTTCTACTTGGCATATATCTATCTTTGTTAGAAGATATGACAAAAGGGTTTTTTGAAGCTGCAGAAAATGAAAAGTCTTTAACACCTATGTTCTTTAAAAACGCCTGCGGTAATGAATACGCCACCATAATACTTCTTACATTAAAGTACCCAGCATTTTTTAACCAGAACGATGAATTTCTATAGTTATTAGAATTAGACAATGTAGTTAATTTTGGTAAACTATTGCTTACTGGCCAACTATTGGCAATTTCTTTTGTATAATTATTAGTACCTCTATTCCAATGTAAAGTTTCAACATAATCACCTCCAAGAACACCATCACCATGTACACTAAAACTCCAATTTTTATATTGCATCATGTAATTAACACCATATGAGAACCTTGGGGCATTACCAATTTCATGAATATCCTTCTCATCAATAACGCCGTCGTTATTAAAGTCTTTATACCTAATATCCCCAGGTTTTACTTCGCCAAATAATTGTGGAATAGCATTGGCAACCTCCGTATCGTTTTGAAAAATGCCGTCTGCTTCGAGTCCTAAAATACGACCGCCTTTATTGCCTGTAATATTTCTTTGTTCTTCACCAGCTGGATAGTTTATATAATCAAATTCTGTTGCATAACTTTCCCCATACATCGCATTGACACCAAATTTGTAACTTAAATTCCCTATCTTATTATTATAGGAAATACTTCCATCAATTCCTCTAAATCTGGTATCGCCTTTATTAACTAACGGTGAAAAATTAGACGGTAAAATAGCATAAAACCCATTAAAGAACCCTATTTGATCATAATTACGAATATTAAAATAGTTTAACTGTCCATTAATCTTAGAGTTAGCCATCTGAAAATCAACACCTATGCTTAAATACTCTTGTTTAGGCGTTCTAATATCACCAGACGCAGTAAACACACGAATATTCCCACCACCACTAGACGTTTTTCCATTGATACCAAATTGACCTGACCCTAAACCTCCATATAAATTTTCCGAAATAAAGAACTGACTAACAGGTCTTGATTGTACACCAAAATTAGCTCTTAGTTTTAAAAAGTTTAACCATGACGTACCAGCAAAGAAGTTTTCTTTATGCATTAACCAAGCAAACCCAGCGTCATAATTTATTTTGCTCCTTTCATCTTGTGACAATTGTCGAATAGGAGAATTCATCAATTTACCCTCTAAAACATATTTTTGCTTTAATAAATAATTAACTCTAAGTCCTAAATTTCTAAAAATAGTGTTTTGAACTAATTGACTTCCTGTTATCTCTTGGTTAGAAAAAATCACATCAGCTATAACTTTATGGTCATCACTAAAATCTCGATTATAATGTAAGTTTGCATTAATAAATTGACTCCTATCAACACGGTCTCCCGCTCTCACCCAATCATTTTCATTATTTCCACGAGTATAATTTCTAAAAGTCGTTGTATAGCTTCCATCATTATTTAACGTAAATACGGGCTCTGCCATATTCACTCTAGGGTCTCTTCGCTTAGACAATATATTTAACGTATACATACCAACTAAGGCTTTAAATGTTAAGCCTTTTGTTAATTCACTTAAATCTAAGTCTAAACCAATACGTGCAAATGCATCTCTGCGTTCGTCCTCTATTATAGATCCATGTGCTAAACCTACCAGCAAATTAGTTCCATATTCTGGTGTTCTGCCATATATAGTATCATTAATTTTATAAGGTAAAGCATTTGCAGGATAATTATACATCGTATTAAAAGCACTATTAGCATTTAAAGCAGGTTCTTTTCTCTTATTAAAACTACCTCCAATACCTAAATTTACAGCACCTTTTTCACTAAATTTAATTTGCACATTATTATTCAATCGTAAGCGTGTTAATTTTCTACCATCTCCAACACTTTCAATACCATTTGTATTATAAAACCCTAAATGCGAAAAATACTGGACATTCTTATTTCCTCCAGAAAAATCACCTGTTACATGACTATAAGTAGATACACCATCAACTAAATCATCATAATAATTATTATTAGGGTTTCTTACCGGATTTTCACCAGTAGTATAATCATTAATATCATTTTGGCTATAAATAGGTGCAAATCCATCATTTACAAGTGCCGTATTATAGTTTTTGGCATAATCTTGCGCATTCATAACATTTGGCAAAAATGTTGGTGTTCTAACACCCGTTCTAGATTTAAATTTAATCGAACGTCCACCCGGCAACCCATGTTTAGAATTTACAATTATAGCGCCTGGTGCTCCTAAAGTACCAAACATGAAGGAAGACCCATAATCTTTTGCTATAACAACATCATCTACTTCTGCAGGGGTAAGTACTATATTTGTAACTGGAACCCCATCAACTAAAATTTGTCCAGCTCCTTGTCTTCGAATGCTATTTCCAAAACCCTCTGCTGTAGGTAATGCATCATTATAATTAGACGTTAAACCTGATAATCTTCCAGCCAAAGCCTCTTGCACAAAAGCGGTAGGAAAATCACTCAACTCATCGCCTGTTATACGCTCTACAGAACCTGTAATACGTTCAAAAGGAAGATTTCCTAAAGAAATATTTATAGCTTCTTCTGGTTGTATAACTCCAAATTGCTTCAATACAATAGTTTCGTTTTCCAAACTTCCATTATCAATGTAAATAACAGATTCTTCATAACCTAAACGAGATATAATGAGAATATCTTCTTCCTGAATTTTTAATCTAAAAACGCCATTTTCATTGGTTAATGTCGTATTTTTAGAATTAGATGCTTGTATAAGAACATCTTTTAGTCCATCGCCTGACTTATTTGTTATTGTTGCCGAAACCTCATTTAATTCATTAACCTCTTGAGCGATACCCGCAAAAGGTTTCATAAAGAAAATGGTAATTAATACTAGATATAATGTTTTTGTTTTTATCATTGTCAAATCATTAATTGTTAACATATATTACCAACCTGGGTTTTGAGTTAAGTTAGGAATCTCATAAACTTGTAAATCAGCTTCTTTTAAAGGGTATCTATAATTTCTATCCTGAAAAACTCTATTCCTCTGAATAGGAAACTTTTCAAATCGAACCCCAGTTGGTTGTGAGGCATCATCTATAATAAGTACACCATGAAAAACTCTTCCATCTAACTCTTCTTTAGCGGTTCTCCAACGTAATAAATCAAACCAAGAATGGTATTCAAAACACAGCTCAATTTTAAATTCATTTCTCACCACTTTCTGAAAGGTTAAGTAATCTGAAGTAAATTCCGGTCGCACATCAACATGTCCTACACGGTTACGAATAATATTTAATGCTTCAACAGCCGTAAGACTCGCACCAGGAGCTGTAGCGTTTGGATTATTATAAGCTTCATTTACAGCCTCCGCATAATTTAAATAGATCTCTGCCATTCTTATATATGGCGCATTAATGTATTTAGTGGTTCTATAAGCCGTTCTATTATACTTTTCCGGCAGACATTTTTTCGCAAAATAACCCGTTATCGAGTTTCCATAACCAGAACTATTTGGGTCTGTACGATCTTTCCCTAAAGGTGTGGTTCTTAAATCCATCCTGTCTGTCTCAGCATTTTTTGGCCATGGAGCGTCATGATACAAGATATCTTTATAAAAACGAGGGTCTCTATTAGTATAAGGATCCTGCTCATTATAATTAGAACTAGTATGTGTTATTGGCCAACCATCAGCAGTTTCAAAGCTATCCACTAATTCTTGCGGGGGTCCATAGCCAGCATCACCTCCAATATTTCTCCAAGCCCAAGCGTGAGTATATATACCACTATAAGCATTTATTTGTGGATTAAACCTAGGCCAAAGTCCCTCAATAGTACCTGGTTCTGTATGAAAAATATGATTGTAGTCTCCTTGATATAAGCCTACTTTATCGGACGTTTGAGACAATTGAATAATATCCCATGCAGCGGTGGCGGCCATCTCCCATAATTCTGTATCTTTTTGATTATTTGCCGTATAATTAGGGCTCGCAGCAGTAGTTAGTGCTCTGGACTTTAAAGCCATCGCGGCTACTTTACCCATACGTCCCATATTGTTTGGGTGGTTTAAATAACTAACCTCAGGTAAAAGCCCTATCGCTATATCAATATCTGTAACAATATCTGTAATTTGTTCACGATATGTTGGTCTAGGAAGGTTTAAATCTGAATCCGGAAAAATTTTAGTTTTAATGTAAGGTAATGGTCCCCAACGTTTAGACAATTCATGATAAGCAAATGCTCTAAACAAATAGGCTTCTCCTTTTATTTGATTTTTTTCATCGGTAGACATAATATCTTCTGTAACATCGTCTATTCTATCCAGGATACTATTAGACACATAAATGGCTTCCCACATGTCATACCAGCAATCCCAAAAATCTGGATTTGCAAAACTATTATTTAATGCACTTATATAATCTCCAGAAGTTACTGCATCGACAACAGCAAGAGGCCTGTTATTATGCATCTCACCAGAGAACGTCATAACACTACCATAGTTCTTTCCTAGATTTGCATTCTGTCTGGCATTAAAATCGTAACGTGTCTCAAACATCCACTCTTGGGTGTCATACAACCTAAAAGCAAAACTGTTAATTTTGTTTTTGTCTTTCCAAACCTCATCTTCTGATACAAGTTCGACTCCTTCATCTATTCTATCCAAGTAATCTTCACAACCTGTCAATAAAAAGACAGATATAATAACTAGTATATATTTACAATTCATCATATTCATATATTTTAAAAATCAATGTTTACACCAAAAATAAATCGTTTTACTAAAGGGTACTGTCCATACCCTCCTGACACACCATTACCTCCTTCTGGGTCTCCAAAAGGTACTTTAGACCAAGTATATAAATTTTGCCCTGTCAAGCTTAATTTTAAGGCATGAATACTTAAAAGCTTTTTTAAATAATCTGACTGGATATTATATCCTAATCTTACATTTTGTAATTTTAAATACGCCGAGTTAACGGTTGTTTTATTACTTCGTTGCTCATATCTTTGTGAGCTTGCCGTGTGTCCGAAAGCAGGAAATGCTGCATTTTGATTTTCGGGACTCCACCGATCCAAATGAACGGTTTTTGCTTCTAATAAGGTTGTATTAAAATTAGGGAACAAATTGCTGGATTGGTAGGTAATACCATCCTTACCAAAAAATCGGACACTTAAGTCAAATCCCTTATAACTTAAACTTCCATTAAAAGCGTACACAATCTCTGGTTGGCTTGTTCCTTCAAGAGGTATTTTATCATTAACCTCTATTTCCCCATTTCCATTAAAATCTGCATACGAATAATATCCAGGAATGTTTCCTCCGCTAACTGCTGGAGCATTAATAGCCTCTTCAAAATTATTTATAAATCCATTACTATAATACCCTTGTAGCCAACCTATAGGTTTTCCTTCATTTTTCTGATAATATGGTGTTCCTACCCTATCTCCTCTGTATACAATTCGGCTATCAGCCAAAGTAAAGTGTCCTCCAAATGAATATTTCAACCCACTAGCGGTAAGATGGCTATAATTGGCCTCAAACTCTACTCCATGGTTTTTAGCTTCTCCTAAATTTACCCTTGGTAATGTAATTCTACCTTCATTATTTTTAGTTCCAAGACTAGCTTGATAATATGAAGGCACTGGGAGATTTATAAGAATCCCTTCTCGTCGTTCTTTATAAAAATTAAGTCCGAGCGAAAGATCGTAATCTAACAAATCTACATCAAAACCTAAATTATGTTTGTAAGACGATTCCCATGTAGCAGTAGGACTAGCAATCTTAGTTTCTGCCCACCTTGCTATTTCATTGTTTATTGGTAATCCAAATTGAGCATACCCAAATTTAAGAGGCAAGGCCTCATATCCTCCTAAAAACAAAAACCGAGGTATATTTTTTTCACTACCAGTTACACCATAATTATATCTTACCTTAAAACTGTTTAACCAAGGCACATTATCCTGTACTATTTTTTCTTTGGCTATATTCCAACCTACAGCAAATCCAGGAAAAAAACCAAAACGCTTACCCGGAGCAAACCTCTCAGACCCATTATAAGCTCCTGATAATTTAAGTAAATACTTTTCTTTAAAATCATAATCTAAAACACCAACCCAATCTTCGCTATAATTAGGAAGCTCCTTAATTTTTTTATCACGCTGTGTTCGGTTAAATACACCTGTGGCTGCTATATTATGAGAACCAAATTTACGTTTATAATTTAGCTTAAATTCATAATATAAATTTCTTAAAGTAGAATCAAAGTTTTCTCCTCCAGATGTGTGAAATTGTGGATTTGAATCATTATAATTTTGATCTGACTGTGGTCTCCATTCTTTTAGGAGCACATCATATAACCATAAATGAGAATTGAGCCCTTCTCGCTTCTGATACTGAAAAGACGTGCTGTAATTAAACTTACCAGATACACTTAAACCTTTTGTAATACCATCTAAATTTTGATTTAAATTTATTTGAATATCAACAACATCTTTTTTAAACTTCCGCATGCCGCCATAATTAATAGCTGAATAGGGATTTGATTGATAAGGGTTCTCTTTATTTGCACCAGATAAACGAATGCCCCCTGGATATAGAGATAGAGGATCTGGATGCGCTGATATGAATTCTTCGGGATAATATACAGGAAAAAAATAAGATGTTGCCTCATCAATAAACTTAAAAAGATTACCAAAATCGTTTTTTCCTAAATCTGTATTAGGGGTTTTTCGAGTTTCAGAACGTCCAGAAATATCAACCGATAATTTTGTTGATTGCGTGATATTAAAATCTAAATTCGTTCTAAAATTAATTTTGTCATAGGTGAATTCTGGACTATAATATCCATTACCAAAATCTTCAGTCTTTAAAATATCTCCTACATGGTTTACACTTAGGGAACTAAAATACTTTACAAATTCAGTACCTCCAGACACATTGACTCTAGCATTCGATTCCCAACCAATATCCCGTATTAAAACATCATACCAATCTACATCCGGGTATAATATTTGGTCTCTATCAGGGTCTAAAAAAGCATCAATATAACTTTGCGGTCTTAGTCCACTATACTGCCCAGAATTTTTTATCGCCTCTTGCCCTAAAGTTAAAACTTCATACGATGATAACTTCTTTGGAATATCGGACATCACCTTAGCAGTAACACCTCCCCCTGCACTTATTCTTGCAGGACCTTCTTGTCCTCTATTCGTAGTAATAATAATTACTCCATCTGCACCACGAGCTCCATAAACAGCTGTAGAAGAAGCATCCTTTAATATAGATATTGAAGCGATTTCACTTGGATCTAACTGTGAAAAACCACCCGTTGCTTCCACACCATCTATAAGTATTAAAGGTGAATTATCGCCATTAAAACTGGAAACACCACGAATAGTAATTTTTGCATCATCTGCTCCTGGTTGTCCTGAGGGTATTTCTGTATATACACCAGGCAATCTATCTTGAATGGCCTGTGACATATTGGTAACTCCAGTATTCAACAAATCCTCTCCCGAAACTGTTGATACGGCTCCAATAATATTTTTCTTTTTGGTTCTGGTGTATCCTAAAATCACTACCTCATCCAAAGCTTCTAAATCCGGAACCATTGACACATTAATTTCACTTTTACCATTAACAGCTATCTCTTGAGTTATGTAGCCTATGTATGTGTAGGTTAGTTTGTTTTTAGCATCAACGGTTATGGTATAGCCGCCATCAAAATCTGTAACGGCTCCATTTATACCACTACCTGTGTTTGAGCTAATAATGTTTACTCCAGTTAATGGTTCCCCATTTTCATCGGTTATTTTTCCAGAGACCTTAATATTTTGTGCCCCTATGGCTTGCCCCAGAAAAATGAAGCAACAACTTAGGAAAAATGTTAATCTATATTTCATATGTTATATTTAGTTATTGGTTTTTAAATAAATTTTATTACTCTACTCATTTTTGACTAAACGTATTCCGAACGACATTTTAGTGGTGTAATTAAAATATCTAAATGTTTTATTATAGGTATTATTAAGCTCCCAACAACCTTCTTTTCCATCATCAACCATCAAAGTAACCCTACCTTTCTCAAGTCCAGTTCTAAACCCATTCTCGTAATCTGAAGTACTTGGATAACGAAAACCAGCAGTAATTAAATCTAGACCATAAGTGTCTAAACCTTCTGCATGCCATTTACCCATTAAATCTCCTGGCGTAGTATCTTTGTAATTCTTTAAAGTATTAATATCTGTAACATTCATAACATGCCAACCTGCTGGAGCAATTAGAGGATTGCTAACAAGGGCACGGCAATACACTCTACCATGAACTTCTAACCAATTAGGCGTAAATCCATCTAAATTTTCAGCATGTTCATCGTAATATTTATCTGTTGGAAGTCCTGGATTATCAATTGTTAATAACGTTAGATCATCACCATTTGTAAGCTTTTTAGTTCTTAAATTTTGAGATAACCAAATTTGAGTTCCAATTCGTACCCAATTATAATTGTTTACTTCTTGGGCTCTAGTATCTGTTATAGTACCTGTCATTTGCGGTGTAAACGCTACTGGGAAAGAATTTGATTCTCCGCCACTACCATCTTTCGCTACCACAAGCGCGTAATACGTTTTTACATCGGTAATATCACTAGGTATTTCGCTGTTTTTAACTAAATATTCTGTTTCAGTAATATCACTTGCTACTTTGTTAACCGGAGGGTTTACCGTATCGATATAAACATCATACGATGTTGCTCCAGTTGCCGCATCCCAAACTAATAATTCATCTAACGATAACACATCTTGAACTGCAAATTCGTGAATACCAGGGAATCCAGGGCTATTACTAATAGCAGTAAAACCAGAAATTCTAGACGGTGTTGAGTTTCCTGCAGCATCTTTAGCTACGACATACCAGTAATACGCCGAGTTTATATCTAACGTTGATGGGGTATACTCACTTGTAGTAACAGTTGCTACTAATGTAGTAGGTGTATTTTGCTTGTCTATATACACATCATAACTTACAGCATCGCCTTCCGGATCGGTTACATCACTCCAATCGAGTATGGCTCCTGGTGCCACGCCTGATTTATTCACAGGAGATACTATTATAGGTTCATCTGGAGCGCCTGGGCTTAACTTTTTAAAAGAACGGATATCACTAGATGAGCTATTAATTAAATCTGTGGCATCTACTTTCCAATAATACACCTCTCCAATCTCTAGTGTTGATGCATCGACAGTAAATGATGTACTACCATCATCAACAGTTCCTACAATTTCTGTAGGAGGGTTTGTCTTTCCTAAAAACACATTATAGCTAATTGTTTCTCCTTCGCCTGCAGAGATTGGTTCCCACTCAAAAGTTAAAACATCACGAATAAAAACATCTGCTTGCGGACTCGCCAATATTGGAGTATCTGGAGCTGGAATGGACATAAATCTCCAAAACTCGCTTTCCTGTTCATGAAGGCCATTTTTCACAACAACCTTCCAATAATACACGACATCTTTACGAAGTTTATAATCAATTAAATTATAACTTGTTTCTTTTAGATTTTCAGCTTGTACAAACAGTTTTGTACTATCTAGTCCTAAATAAAAATCATATTTTAATGGTCTTCCATCTGGATCGGAGGCTTGCCACTCAAACGATGGGGCAATATCGACACCATCTGTTTTATCTGTAGGAGATAGTAACGTAATACTTGGTTTCTTTTCAACAAACACGTCGTCATCTTCACATGATATTAAAGGTATAAATACCATGACCACAATTAACAAAAGAATCTTATTTATGTATTTCATAATATATTGTTTTAAAATTTTTCTTTAACTTAATCTTTAACTAAACGTATTCCCCACATTCTACTGAATGAAGAATTTCCTTGCTTATAAAACCTAAATGTGCCATCGTCAATTACCTGAAGAGAGTTATTATCATCAGTAAGGCTATTAACTTTCAACCAATGTTCAGTCCTACCTTTATCTAATCCATCACTCCAACCATTAGCATAACGTCTACCAGCAGTAACAAGATTCAATCCGTAAACATCAGTACCAGCTGCATAATACGACCCCAATAATGCTGTTCCATTAGATGGTGATATATAGTCCCTTATTATATCAACATCTGCCTTACTCATAATATGCCAACCATTAGGAGCCATGAAAGGATGAATAACGGTAGGTTGACTATATACACGTCCATGACTAGTTTGCCAATCAGTTACACCAGAATAGTCATTATCGTGTTCATCATAATACAACCCTTCGGTAGCCGCACTAAGCGATGCAGGAGCTAATGCCAGATCATCTCCATTGGTTAATTTTTTGGTTCGTAAGTTTAGAGACATCCAAACTTGTGTTCCTATTCGAACCCATGGATACTCTATAGACTCGGTCCCTCTTATATCGGTAAAAGTACCCGTCATTTGAGGCGTAAAAGAGATGACTTGAGATTCTGCTTCACCATCTGCATTTTTAGCAACAACGCGTGCGTAATATGTTTTTACGTCGTTTATATCACTAGGGATATCACTATTTTTAACTACATATTGGATTCCAGTGACATCACTAGCAACCTTAATAACTGGAGGATTTACGGTGTCTATATAAATATCAACAGAAGCTGCTCCTAATACACTGCCCCAAACCAAGGATTCATCTAACGACAAAGTCCCATCTATTACCTCTTCATTTAGTATAGGTGTTGCTGGACCTGTTGCCCCTAAATAGTCAAAACTTAAAGTTTCTGTACTATAGGAATTCCCAGACCCATCTTTAGCCTCAATATTCCAAAAGTATCTTGTATTTGGCACTAATGATGCCGTTGGGTTGTATTCGGAATCACCTGAGAAACTAGTTATTTTATTAACAGGAGGGTTCGCTGTATCAAGATATACATCATATATTACAGTTTCGCCTTCAGGATCTATTGAGTCTGTCCAATCTAGTATAACATCTCCATTAACCGCAAAAATTAATGCTTCATTTAAAGGAGAAACACTTGAAGGCAAATCAGGGTATCCTTCCAATAATTTTAAAAATGTTCCAACTTCACTAGATGCTGTAGTTAGTGAATCGGCTACTTCTACTTTCCAATAGTATGTATCAAGGTGGTCTAACTGTGATGCATCATAATTAAAAGAGCCCGTGTTTTCTACGTTTCCAATTATCTCTGTAGGAGGATTATCTTTACCCAAGTATATATTATATTTTAAAGTTTCACCTACAGCTGACGGTGAGGTTTCCCATTCAAAATTAATAGCATCTCTAGCAAAGACTCCTGGATTTAATAATAAAGGAGAAGAAATGGTAGAAGCTGTTGTAAAACTCCAAATTTCACTCTCATTTTCGTATATCCCATCTTTAGCGACTACCTTCCAATAATAAGTTACATCTCCCTTTATTACTGTATTATTAGTAATTCTATACTCAAGGGTTTTTAAGTTTGCTGCTCTTAATCCTAATTTGGTTTTATCTGTACCAATATAAAAGTCGTATTTTAAATTCTCTGGATTTGTTCCTGAAGCACCCCAAGTAAACGTTGGATTAAATCCTATACCTTCAACCCCGTCTGTTGGTGTTTGTATAGAAATTTCAATGGTCGGAAAAGCAACATTTTTATCATCATCACTCTCACAAGAAGTCATGAAAAAAAACAATGATAACATACTTAATAGAAAAAGATTTCCTATGTATTTCATAATTATTTGGTTTAGTTTATATAGTTTAAATTATTTTAGTTTGTACAATCCTTAAGTCTTTTTACAATTACATTAACGCTCAATTAATATATTTTTAACACTAAGCTATAATTGTTTTACTACATTTGTTATTACAATTTTCGATTGGTCATTTTGCAATATAAATACATCAGATTCAAGTATTCTAGGTCAAATATTGCATTTAATTGCTTTTTACAGCGTGTACAAATATTCCTTTTTACTCTATTTTTTGTTCAGTTCCCCATGAATAGTAATGAAATAGTCATAATTAGGACATAATTTGTTCATTTAAAAAATAACTAATCTATGATATTTTTATTCTTGAAATTTGCGATTTCATAGGTATGACATTTTCAACAGAAATAGAGGCAAAACTTAGAAGTATATACTTCAATGGTTTAGTCTTTGATTTTATATCCGTTTTAATCAAAAGAGATTCCTTCATTCGTTCTCATTACTGGTTGAATTATTCGTCAACATAACTAAGGAGAAACCTTCAAGGGCAAAATCCATGCGCTCATAATTTGGATCTGTACCATTATTTGACTCCAAATTCGTAACCGAGGCCCAATTAACAGCTTCTTAATTAACACCATCCGATAACGTAATTGTTATATCCCCAAATCTAACATTCGACACAACACCATCTCTAGCGTAGTAATCAAGATATTTTAAGGATTTTCCTGTAGGAATAGCCATCTCACATTGCATCCAATTTTCATCTCTATCAGGTTTTGTGAGAAAATGATTTATAGTGTTGCTAACATTACAATCAGGAAGTGTACTTGTGGATCATAAGCAATCCATCATTCAAAATATAATTAGGATTATCACGTTTCACGCAGGGTTATTTGGTGCTCCACCAGTTGCATTTGACAAAGGCACTTCTACCAATTGCCCAAAAGACATTTGAGCCACTAATAAGCTTGTGGCAACTAAAGTTAATTTAAGTAAATTTTTTTTCATAATTTCTGTTTATTTTATGGATTAAAATTCTAACTATAAAAATGTGTTTTATACACTCTTAATTTCGAATTGTAATTTCAAAAATTTACTGTTTACCCATGTCATTAAAAGTGTTCTAAATGGTATTACATACTGTTCATTTTGAATTAATTACAGGATTAGAGCATTTTTAATGACATTAAAACCTACATCTTATTTATCTTAGGCTAAACTAAAGGTGAATCTTGTTTAAGAGTTCAAGATGTCACTTTCGAGAAATTCTGGAAGAATTTAATATTATTATGATATTAAAAAAAAGCTGCATCGTAATGATATGTTAATAGTATTTACCAGGCAGAAACCCTAAATCCTGCAGAGGAGTGGCACTTAGAAACCCATTTTGAACAGGTCGTTCCTTCCTAAATAGATGATTATAAGATTTAAAAAAGGGTTTAAGGTGCTCGTTTAAGAAATAACCATCAGGCAAGCCTTGACCCTTCGTAAGAATAAAGCACAAAAGCTTCGAAACCCAGGAGCATAGCATTGGATGGTGCATTGGCGCGACGTCGAAGTTTTGTGCTTGGTTCTTCTCGAGCATAAGCAAGAGAAGAAATTCCTATCGAAGGGGCGTCTTTTCTTTTGCTACTTTTCTTTGGACGCGCAAAGAAAAGTAAATAATAACATATAAATCTTTTTTAAAAGATGTGGGTACACCGTAGCTGTCAGACAGGCAAATAAATTTTCTTATCCGAGATTCACGTATATTTTAATAAAGTAGGAGCCATATTTTCTATCTCAACTATATAGTTACGAGAAGTGCTTGTAAATAAGTGTAATGATATAGTTAAGATAGAACAGAAGCTGCTGTATCATTCTTTAACAATAACTTCAGCAAGTGTTAAATTCCCAGTACCATTCAATTGAATTTTAACAAAACGGCCTTTAACATGAGGAACGGTTAATGTCTTTGAAGGATTAGGAAATTCTTTTTGAATGGATTTCCAAACCGTATTTCCGGCAGCATCAATTATAGAAACCGTATAATCTTTTAATGAATTCATAGCGTCGTCTGTACGATTAAAAATGGTAATTTCATTAATGCTATGTGTATCACCTAAATCTACACGCCACCAAGGTTTTTCTTCTTCTAAAGTCCATGACGTTTGTTCCATCATAGTGTTTCCTTCGGTGACCCCATCTACGGCAATTTCAGCACGTGGATAAGCTCGTTTATCTCGTACAAACTCATGAGTACTTGATTGCACACAAGGTTTCATGAAAGCCAAATTTTCCTCTACGTTATATTGATAACCCCAATTAGATCCCATTTCTAAATCTACTGGCTTCTCCCAAACATCAGCAACTTCTTTTAAACGAACAAAAACATCATCATCGATACCTCCATCAATGTTGGGAGAAATATTCAGAATGTAAACCGAATTGTGCGAATTATAACTATCCAATTTTCCTAAAATATAATCTACACTTTTATGGACCCCCATGTCGTTATTGTCGTCCCACCACCAATCGATTTGCAAAAAATCGGAAGCTGCTGTTGGTCTTAAATAATCTGGATGATACGGATAGTCTCTCCCAGCAGCATCTGCAAAAGGTACTTCTGCATGTGCTAAATTGGATTCATAAGTATGTGAAACAATTAAACATTCTGGCTGTAATTTTTTGACTAAGGTTAAGATTTCTCCATAATTGATATCATCAAAACTTGGCGTTGTTGGCCATGTGCTCCAACCATCAAAATTTATATAATCTATTTTACCGTAATTGGTTAATAATTCAGTTATTTGATTTTTAATAAATTGTACATCATTCCCAGAAGTGATTCCATTATTAATCGTATGGTGATAATCTAAAATTGAATAATAGAGTCCTATTTTTAGACCTTCTTTACGAAACGCGTCCGTAAACACTTTTACAATGTCTGTGGTATCTTTTGAAGACGCCACATCATAATCAGTAAATTCACTGTCCCATAAACAAAACCCACCATGATGTTTCGTGGTCAACCAACCACCTTCCATACGTGCCACTTTTACAGCTTTCACCCATTCTTCTATCTTTAATCCCGATGGGGCAAACATAGATGCAGGTTCCTCACCTGAAGAACGCCCATGATGTTCTTTAGAAGTAGCATTTTTGAAAGTACACATATTATAGTGGAAATAGGCCTGATAACGGGTGTTAACAAATTCATGCTGAAGTTCGGCAAGACTTTTGACTCGCTCTTTAGTTGCTACTTTATCTATATTTTCTTCTTTTGATTGACACGCAATCAAAAAAACTATAGATATAATAGTAAGATATATATATTTGGGTAAACTTGTAATATTATTGATTTTCATTTTTTAATATTTAAATTATAATTTTATCTCATGTAAACCCAAGGAATATGCACTTCCCCTAGGTTTGATTTTTTTTTTGACAAAATCAGGGTTATTCCTATCCTTGTTATACATATAATTTGCAGAATAATACAACCACATTGTTTGCCTTCATCACTAATGAATTTAGTCGGAATATTCACAAAATAAGCTTATGGACCAAAATCCTTCATGTATGTAATCATATTCCAAGAACCTGTAACATTATCAGACCCAATTATGTAATCATTTTTTTGAAGCCTTTTCATTTTTGGAGGGTAAATTAATATCTTATTCCATATCTAACTTTATCTCATGTAGACTCAAGGAATAGGCACTTCCTTTAGGCTTAATTTTTTTGACAAATTCAGCATCACTTCCGTCCTTACTATACATATAGTTTGCAGAATAACACAGCCACATCGTTTTGCCATCATCACTGATGAATTTAGTCGGAATATTCACAAAATAGGCCTGTGGGCCAAAATCCTTCATGTATGTAACCATATTCCATGGTCCGGTAACATTATCGGATTCAAGTATGTAGGTATCGTACTCTTTACGGCTTGTTATTTCTCTATGTCCATCGGTAACGCACATAAAGTATTTTTTAAGTGGTGCATTATAGGTAATCGTTACAATGCCACTATTGTTGTTCCATTCAAATACAGGTTTTATTTTAGAGAACTTTTTAGACCATTTGGCTTCCCCTTTTTTATTATAGCCACAGAAATATTCATATTTTGAGGCATCATTGATGTTTTCAACCGAAGGGGTTACCCGCGCCATAAAAACTGCGTCCGCACTATTCCATGAATTGTTGCTGATTCGTGGTGCTACATCAGGACTGATCGAACCATGACCGACCAAGTAGGCCTTTCCATCTGGAGAATGTTCCATATTCTTTCCAAAATCAACAAAATGGGGGGCTCCCATTTTTATAAAGGGGCCTTGTTTTCCCTCGTCCAGGTCCAGCTGATCTCGGGAAGGTTCTGGAAACAAGGGATCCGCTGGTGTGTGCGGCGGTTCTGTCCATGTTTTTCCATAGTCCGATGAATAACGGAACCCGACCAAAGGCCCTTGGATATACCAACCGAAATCTTTATTTATAACCTGGTTAGGACAGTCAATTGAATAGGAACCATAGTACCAAACTCCATTATAAAAAAGACTTCCACAGGGATACCTTCCTTTATAAGGCAGGGCAGAAGAAGCATGAATTCCATAGTTTTCGATATGCAGATCCATAGGGTCGTCACCTACAATTTTAGCATGTCCCCTTTTGGAGTTTTCCCCCGCACCAGACCAAACATACTTCATATCGGTTCCAATAGTACCATCTGTCCAAGGGGAATAAAGGTTTCCATCGGAGGCCCAAGTAGGGTACCATGTATCGGCTTTGGTATAGTTGGCAAAACGTCCTGTAAACAAAATTCCTTTAATCGAGGCGGAAGTTTTGAATGGAGATGACTCCGGAGCTTCACTTTCCCATACCTTAGGAGCATCTTGATTAGACAATTCATTACTTTTAAATGTCCAAATTTCATTTTTATCTTGTGCGGTTGTGTGAACAGCAATGATCAAGCAACATATGCATAATAATATTTTTTTCATTTTTTAATATTTAAATTGTAATTTTATTCTTTATTAAATATTCAGTGACTGAAATAACTAGGTAATTACCTTTTATTTACAATTTCAGCATTATATCGTCCACCTTTATCGTTCAAAAACCTATAGTACTTCAATATTCTGGATAAACATATGGTGCTTCAATTTACTAAAATTATTTGTAACACTCTGAAAGAAAACAGCATGTATTTTCACAAAAAAAACATCCTATTGACCAAATCTTTTGTTGTTTTATATGCTTGATTTTAAACATATAAACGATTAAATATCAAACACCTAATCCAAAGGGGCCAGTTCAATTTGCCAGAAACGTTGAATTCCAGGGAAATTATCAAAATCTTGAGCTTTTAATTCTATTTGATATAGACCAGATTTTTTAAAGGTTATCACACCGTAATCCTTTATAACGCTTTCGCCATACTTGGTACGTGGTTCCGTTTCAAATTTCAATGCATCTTCTCCATTCGATAAAACCATTCTTGCAGCTCTAAAACGCGTTGCAAGCTCCCCTCTTACTATATATTTACCAGGAACTTTAACATTCACCAACCAATATGCCTTATCCCACGCATTATGCCAATTTTGAAGGCCATTTTTCTGAATTTTACCATCTACGGGATTCACTATACGTTTTTGAATATGCCCCGTAGTAGTTGCATTATTACCATTTAAGTTTAAAACCTCTAATTTTGAAAACGGATCTGCTTTCAAATCAAAACCTTCAATTTTGAAAACATAAGCATGTTTAAAGGAAAGATCTCCTGCTTTTATTCCAAGCTTTTTAATAGTGAGTTTTTCATCGGCTATAGAATAATCAACTTCACCACTGCCTAATAAAGTAATTTTGGCTTTATTAGATTTTCCTTTAACCTGAATTTTATCAAATGTAAAACCTTCACCAGGCCAATCCAGACAAATAGCATATAAATTGCCATCTTTTTGAGTATAATGCACATTCATGGTATTACTTTGTGGAGCAGAGCAATATTCCATGTAATACCCGTTTTTACCATACATATTTGGTCCTTCTCCAGCCACACGCCAAGGACGGGTTCCGTAAATAGCTTCACCATTAATTTTTAACCAGTCACCAACTTCATATAACATTTCTTTTTGACCTCCCGGAATTGTACCATCTGCAGCAGGACAAACATTTAACAACATAACACCATTTTTACTAACAACTCTAATTAATTCATGTAGCAACCATCGTGAAGATTTGGTTTTTAATCCTTTTCGATAACTCCAATAATGTCCACCTGTTGACTGATCGGTTTGCCATAATTCTGGCAATAAATCTCTTGGGCTACCACTTTCATAATCATGCACACCTACCCCTTTAGGTAATTGATCCAATTTACGAGTAATGATTACCTCTTTGCCCCATTCTTTCTCTTTTGAATAATAGTAGGAAGCAAATTTTTGACGATACTCCATCGGAATAGCTCGCAACCCCCAATCGAACCAAATTTGATCTGGTTGGTAATTGTCAATAACTTCTTTTAACTTTCCAAACCAACGTTCGTAGCTTTGTTCTAAAGGTAATTTACCGTACAAATCTGCATATTTAGGGTCGGCTGTATGAGTCCCTTCTACGGTTTCATAATATCCATCAATATTAAACCCATGGTGAAACGATGTGATGACCTTCATATCATTCTTACGAATTTCACGAACCAATTCGCCAACAACATCTCTTTTTGGTCCCATTTTCTTTGTATTCCAACGGTTAATTTTACTACCCCACATTGAAAAACCATCGTGATGCTCTGCAACTGGACCTGCAAATTTAGCACCTGCACGCTTATATAAATCAGCCCACTCTTTTGGGTTCCAATTTTTTAATTTAAACATCGGTATAAAATCGTGGTAACCAAATTTATCTAAAGAACCGTAAGTTTCGATATGATGTTTTTGTACCTTATGATTGTCTTGATACATATAGCGCGGATACCACTCACCCTCGAAAGCAGGTACACAATACACGCCAAGGTGCGCATAAATACCAAATTTAGCATCTTTAAACCATTCTGGGATGTTATGCTGTTGAAGCGTTTCCCAACTCATTTCAATAGTTTTATCTTTTGTTTGTGCGAATGAACAAACAAAAAACAAAACTAAAAACCATGTCATACCTACTTTTTTCATTTTGTCTATTATTTTATAATATATTATTTAAAAATTTCTACAACTATTGATTCAATCAAAACTACTAAACCTTGACCTTGATTAGGTATAATAAACCATCAGTTTGGTGCATAGATTGTTCATATCTTAAACCCGCTTTGTGCATTGGAAAATCTATTACAGCTCCCAGCTACTGTAAAATATAGCGCTTTGCTACATTTTTAAGTTTTACCGTAGTGGTACTATGCTAAAACTTATAAAATGTCATATTTTATTGCATCTGAAAGCTTCATCACGAAGTTCCAATGCATAAAGCGGGTTAAAACAACATGCCATTAATAATGGATTTTAAAAATTGACATTCTATTCCGTTATATCGAATTGACTTTAATAGCACATAGCGAGCTATTTTTTGAAAACGAGCCGATATGTTTTTGGGATAGTGTCAAAATGGATGAAGCTTTGTAAATGAATACTTGACTTGACTCTAAATGAAGCAACTATTTTGCTGACAATGACAAATCGATAGCTCCTGCTCGTTTCATTTTCTTTTGTGTTAATTGAATTCTATAAACAAAATCTCCCCAAGAATTTTTAAGTAGCGTATCTTCCACATGTATTTCTTCAATAAACACATCAAATCCTTTGGGATACGACATTACAATTTTATTTCGATCTCTCCCCGCTTCAGAAGTAAATAGATACAATTTACTGCCAGCTACTTTTTCAGGCTTAACGTCTGTCATAAAATTTAATACAATAGGCTTAATTTGTTTAGATAATTCATAAGCATCTGTAATATTTACCGATTTTAACTTCTTATCTAAATGAATAGTCCTATCCCATTTAGTTACATGAGCTGCTTCTGGGTAAGCAGAAGAGATATCGAGAGAATATGTAGACTGAGGTAAATTGTAATTTACATCGGTAGCTTTATACTTCATACCTGGAGCTTGCATCTCACCATTAATAGTTGGTAAATTATGGTATTGAGATTGAGTAATCCAAATTTCATAACGTTGGTTGCTAAACGACTTCTGAGTATAGGTTTCCAATCCTAAATCTAATAAAACAGGTTTACCATCGTAATACACAATAAGGTTACCAACATCATTGTGGTTATGACTCTCTTTATTATGACCTCCTTTAGCAGCAACGTAAAACCCTTTTCCTTTTGGAGCATCTTCTCTTACTATCATTATCTGAGATTTAGGAAACCAAAAATCACTAATTACTGGTTTCTTAGCGGTTTCATTTTCAAACTTTTTGTGTGTTTGAATCATTCTTATCTGTCGAGCTATATTACTATTTAGAACACGATTATTTCCATCCAGTTTTTGATTATCAGACTTATCTTCTTTATTCTTATTTACTAACCAGGATGCGAATTGCACCATGGTTTTGTCTTTAATTTTATTTCCATATTCAAAAATTAAAGCTGCATCTGGTTTTACTTTGGCAGTGGCATCTGCAAAGTTCACATAGTAGTCATCTTCGATATGCACTTTGTATATATATTTTCCAATATTCTTAATTAGAGTTTTATCCCATATAGCTACCTCTCCATTTGTAGCTTTCTCTAACAAATCTAAACAGTCAAATAATGACCCTCCCGCTCTATTCCAATAAGCAGGCCCTTCATCACATGCACCATCAATGGGATATGGCTTTAGAAATCTATCTAATAACGTCATGACTTTATAAACAGCAGCCGTTCTTTTTTCGGGGTTTTCTTCTAAAAACATAACACAGGTCAGCCAATTGGAACAAATCCATGGTGTCCAATTATTGAGATTTTGACCATTGTAACCCATCCAATGAAAATCTTCATGTTCTAGATTTGGTTTTAAAATTCTTCTATCTACTTCTAAAGCAATTCTTTTGTTAATCACGGGAGACACACTGTCTAATTCTTTTTTGAGTAGAAAATATGTCCAAGATAAGAGCACTCCAGTTTCTGCAGCAAAAAGGTCTACATATTCAGCCTCAATATTTGGTAACCCAACTTGATTATATTGATAATAATGTGCAGGAAAACCCCACCAGCTTTCTTCACAAATAGCCCATATACCATCTATAATCTCATTTAAAAAACGTCCTTTTCGCTCCATACATTCCGCCAATACAGCATTGGTTAATCTATTTCTCCTTTCGAACCATAGCGCCTGATAATTGGAGCGATTTCCGTTGATTGAATACTCTAAAGTTAAAGTCGCTGACAATAAAGGAATTGGTTTTTCTAAATAGCTTTCCGCTTCAGTTATAACCTTTTTTTTAAACGATTCAGGAACGTTATTCCATTTAATGTCTTTTCCTATAAATGAGGCCCATTCATTAGTATTTATAAGTCTCTTTGATAGTTTTTCACTACTACAATTTTCAGTTAGAAGGTTTCCATTGTCCTGAGCATATATTCCCAAACAAAAAAACAACATGCTTAATGTAAATACCATCAACTTAATTTCTTTTACTATTTCTTTCTGAATATTACCTTTCATATTTAACTCATTTTGATTTTTTCTATTTCCTGAAAAATGCTTAAATGATTACTTTTTATAATTTTTTTTTCTCAGCAACGCCTCCAAAAAATAATAATCTGCGTAATTTATTGGTACATCAATTTCAGAATTTCTTGGCATATTTCCTGTTGAATGGTCAAGTAAAAATCCAGCGTTACTTCCGGTTTTATTTAAATATGCTTCACTTGAAAGAGACTTCATAATAGTATCAGCAAATTTTAAATATTCCATTTTATTTTGAGAATACTCCATAAGCTCATATAATGCTGAAGCTGTAATAGCCGCAGCCGATGCATCTCTGGGTTCATTAGGAATATTTGGTGCATCCATATCCCAATAAGGTATTTTATCATCTGGAAGATTTGAATAAGACATTACCAACTTAGCTATCTTTTCAGCTTGTTCTAAATAACGTATATCTTTAGTATATCTATACATTACTGTAAAACCGTACAACCCCCAAGCTTGTCCTCGAGCCCAAATACTCTCGTCTGCAAACCCTTGATTTGTTATTTTTTTGATGACTTCTCCAGTTTCGGGTGCGTAATCCACCACATGGTACGAACTATTATCTGGTCTAAAATGATTTTTTATTGTGGTATTGGCGTGGTTTATAGCCATATTTTTATATAAACTATCACCCGTTACTTCACTTGCCCAAAGCAACAATTCCATATTCATCATATTATCAATAATCACTGGATAATGATATAAACTTTTACTATGATCCCAGGATTGAATACATTGAACTTTTTCATTATATCTACTGGATAAGGATTTAGCCGTTTGAATTAAAACATTCTTATAATCAGAATTATTTGCAAACTGATAACCATGTCCGTAACTACAATACATCATGAAACCCACATCATGCGTTCTTGTATTATATTGCTCTTTTTCCAGCAACTCAGTATACTTTTTAGCACGTTTCTTCCATAAGGAATTACCTGTTAACTTATACATTAACCATAATTCGCCCGGAAAAAACCCACTAGTCCAATCGCTTGAAGAAACCATAAGAAGTTCATCACCTTCTATGGATCTTGGTACAATTAAATTTCCATCATTTTTTGATTCAACCATTTCAAAACCATATTCCAGTTGTTTTTCGGTTTTAGAAATAATCGCATTTATTTTATCATCTGTTGTTTTAGTCTTTTCATTACAGCCACTAATAAAAAGACAAGCAATTAAAAGTTTTAAGAGTATGTTTTTCAATGGTTTCATCTTTATTATATATTAATTTTATTCAAAGGAAATACCTTCATTTGTTCTTATTACTGGTTGAATAGTGCCATCATCATTAAAATTAAGATAATCAGCACATACTTTTCTAGCCTTTCCATAAATCATGCGTCGATAGATAATATCCATTTCCTCTTAAAATCCACTATTGAAGAATGATTATTTTCTGATCGTATAGAATCCACAATCATAGGCCAGCACACAATACACACCAAGATGTGCAATAAATTCCAAATTTGACATCTTTAAACCATTCTGGAATGTTATGCTGTTGAAGCGTTTCCCAACTCATTCCCATAATTTCATCTTTATTCCCATAAAAAACTCTATAACTATGCAATCAAAACAACTAAACCTTGACCTTGATTAGATGTAATAAACCCATCTTGTTTGGTGCATAGATTGTTCATAGTTTAAAATGATATCAATAATTATGGACTTAAAAATCGACATTCTGTGACGTTATATCACAAATCGACTTTGATAAACTAAAAACTCTTTTCAAAGGTTGGTCTAATATTTAATCCGCATTATATATATTTTATTCACCTAACTCTTTTGATATTTGAATGTCATTTTTTCGATTCTCAGGTAAAACCTGAAGATTTATCAATTTCCCATTTTTTAATTCTGCTTCCACAACCGTATTATTGGGTGCATTCAGTTTAAATTTCACGTCCCATTCTTTTGGCCATGTTGGAAATAAATAAATTTTTTCTCCATCTGTTTGCATGAGCATTTCCTGAAGATTAATCATTCCAGCCCCCCCATGATCTACATCGGGTACCCAATCTGGCCCAGGTCCCCAAAAAGCAGGGAAACGTCTTCCGGAATTAGCCAATTTATCCACAACCAAATGTGCTGCTTCATCAACTAAACCAAGCCTTGCAGCAAATATGCCAACCTGACTCCAACAATTGGTAAATGTCTTTTTGTCTTTAGATTCACCATAATTCCAAGTATTTATAGCTACCTCTAAATCCGGTTTATGCAAGCCATAAATCCCATATGGAAAAACCGTATAAAGTTCAGGAATTTCTTGATTCGCAACATATTCCCAACTTTCGGCTGGTTTAATAACTTTATGCCCTTCTTTTATATCGAATGGAATCTCTGGGATTCTTTTTAGTAAGGATTGGTAATACTCTTTTTCTGTTAAAGAAATATAATTATCAGGAAGTTTTAACATCCTAGAAGAAACTACCTTAAGAGCAGCAATTACATCGGCAGGGTTTCGTGCCATTTTATACATTTCTGCAGCGGTTGACGGATAAAAAACCAGTTTTCCGTTTTCATTCAGAGGTTTTCCTGTTCTGTTTTTCTCACGATACTGGTAATGTTCATCAAAAAATTTAATTGAAGACTTTATAAAAGGCAAATATGAACTGATATCTTTCCCTGAAAAGTAGTAATAATCTAAGATCATAAGTGAAAACTCTAGTTGGTTTACATAGTGATAATTCACATAAGTATTGGTTTGTACTCCAAATTCTGTTTCTGGATTCCGTTTTCTTGAACCAGATTCAAAGCCCCAACCACCAGCAAAAGGTAACCCGAAATTCTCTAGTTGTTCCGTAAAACAAGCCCCTTCATGCCCCCAGTAAACTGAAGTTCTAACCTCTGCAGAGGATAATGCATTTTTATAAAAGTCAAATTGTGGTAACATCATTTCAAAATCACCTGATTTTAGCATAGGCCAATACACCAACCTTTGATTTTGCGCCGTAAAACTTCCACCTCCCCATGCCCTAAAATCTGGGTCTAAATCATATTTTCCTTTACGTAAAAAAACGGGGTCAACTGTAAAAAGGCTTCCATTAAATTTTGACGGGTATTTTCCGTAAGCATTACACCCTAGCATATAACGAAACAACTGATAATTACGCCCCACCTGCCATGCAGGATTTTTTAAATTAGATTCTGACTCATTAATAATTACATATCCCTTTTTCCAAAATTTATCCCACCAAGCTATCGTTTTGGACTCAGCTTCTTTATCCTTTAATCCTAATTGATTGGTTTCAAATAACTTTTGTCTCCAATCTTCTATAGATTTGAACTGACCCGTATTTAATGTTACTAATAGCTCATTACTTGTTACTGGTTTTTTGGTTTGCAATTTCCAACCCGTAAAGTCTGTACTTACATATTTACCTTCTGTGTTCCCTTTTGGCTCCATATCTGAGCCTGTCATCATACCACCAAATGTTCGTCCTATTTGTGTGTTGTTTATGTGTTCGCGAACACTTTCTAATCCTTGCTGCTCAATGCAAAAATCAATCAGTAATTTATCCGCCCTATTTCGATGCATCCAAAGCACCGAATTGGCTTCAAAACCGATGGAATCTTTATATTTTATAACCTCTCCCGGATAACCAGTATAGCTAAAGGTGCCATGTCGAGTTCCTAACGGCAAAATTTCATCTTTAGTTCGCCATGATTCATAAGCTGCAGAAATAGTAATAGGCTGTTTAGAATCTGTTTCAACATGAATAACCGGATTAAAAACATCTACCCAAAGATGTATTGCAACGCTATTTTCTCCATTTTCAGTTTCAATAGTTATATTTCCAGTTTGTAAATTCAATCTTTGTTGAAATGAAGTAGCTCCTTCAAACGGATTTGGATCCATTTTAATTCGAAATCTACCATGTTTCAACATCTGGTTGTTTTCATCAAATGTACCGGATTGAGCTACATAAAATAGTACTTCATTATTTTCAACCCAGACATTTAATCCCACATCGCCACCACCAAGTGGCATAGATTCCGAAGAGTTTTTACTTTGAGAATTCCATGCTACATCATAGTTTTTAGGTAAACTATATCTTTCTGGTTTTTTAATCGATTGGCAAGAAATAAAAGAAGCAAAAAGAATAAGATAAATGATTTGTTTATTAGTTTTCATATTAACTTTTTATTTTAAAATAAGATGTTTAAAAATTTATTGTATCTAACTATATTAAAATAGCATTCCACTCAAGTTTTCGCAATATAAATATATCATTTTCAACATATTAGATAACAAATTCAAAACTAATGAATCTCTTTAATATCTGAATAAGGATTGTAAAAATCAACGTCTGATTTCTCTATATTACAAATCCAACCTTAACCAACTATGGCCTTTTTCAGTAATAGGTTTGATATCTTTTATCTCCTTCCAAAAATCCATCTCAGGATACCCTATTTTTATGGTGTATAGACTTTTAGAAAAGACTTTAGAATCAAATTTATTACCATTTATACGTAAAATATATTCTAGTTCATTGTTATCTTGATTAATAATTTGTAATACTGGATTAGGTTTCCCATTAACTACTATGGTTGGTAACCAAGCAACTGATTTACGGCCATAATTATCTAATTGATTAATGGTACGAGGCCAACCATAATGTTGATCCATATCCTCAGGGTTATCATTACCCAACATTTTCCAAGATTCTATTGTAATATCTCTCGTTTTTTGGTTGAAATTCAGAAAGCCAAAGCCCGATGTTTTGTTGTTTTCAAACTTGTACCTATTTGAGTCCTTTACATAATTTCCAGGATAACCAACCGCATAAACCCGATTATAATTTCCAAAAAAATCAGTATAATCTCCTGTATTTGGCAATCCATGTTTTGGTCTATTTTTGGGTTTGACACCCAGATCGTCTGGACGAAACCAACGGGAGTAACAAATAGAAATAGCAGGTGTACAAAACCCCCAACCAGAATCACCATAATCATCAATACCATACTGCAATAATGAAGGCAAATGCTGATCTCCTGCTATGTGAAATGCAAATCCTTTTCTAACAATTTTAATGGTCTCATCTCGTGCTTTTTTTGGCCAGCCACCCGAATCCATATCACCATACAAGGTTTTGTTGAACTTACCATAATGCGTCGTAGCATTTGCAAGTACTGTTTGACTTAATAGTACCTTCATATCAATACCATTCCAGTCTTTTACCCAATTTTTAAGAAATAATTCTTGTCGCTCACCCATTAATTGTAAACCGGGTTTATCCAAATCTGACGGCGTAATTTTTGGATCTTTAATCTGCTCCAAACGTCCATCCCAATTTGCAACTTCGTCTGGCCCCGACTTAAAAACGCGATCGGTTGTAATGGCAAAACTTACCCGACCATATTTTAACTGGGTATACCATACACTCATGCCATTAGCAATTGGTGTAGCGTCATATGGATCGGGAAGATGTGAACATTGCGTTCGATTTACCATATTTATAGTTCGAATACTCTGATCGAAACCAACATGGTCATGTGTCCCTCTGGTATTGTCATTTTTTAACTTACCACCACCACCCCAAAGGTTGCCCTGGAAAATATCGTGGTCATCTGGTGTACAAATAGTAGGGGTATTTCTCATTAAATCCCTAAATACCCAACCAAACATATACCACTTACCTAAATAACTGTTATTGGCTTTTCCTTCCGGATGTCTTTTAATATTATATCCTCCATTGACTTCATAGATTTGATCCCCTGAAAAGTATAGAATATCTGGTTTTTTTAATTCCAGTTTTTTACGAATTGGAGTATATGGAAAGCCTGTGTAGAACTGACAGGTTAGAGCCCCCATGGCCAACGGCTTATCTACTGGATCCTTTTTTATCACCCCTTGATATTCTTCCACTTTAGGATTTCCATGAACGTCGTAGTATGGGTATACTATCTTATAGTTGCAATTGGCAGTATCATCCCAATTTTTTACTTTAAAACTTGCGCATCTAGCACTGGTATCTATTCTCTCGGTTGTTATTTTTTCCCAGTCACTTCCTTGCTTTTGAATATGCAATTCCGCTATTTGATTGTCTTTTTTAGAAATGGGCGGGAACTGCGCTGTTAGTTTTAGCGTTTTATCACTTAACGTATGCATTGCCCATAGTATAGGACCAAATTTATTATCAGCGGTATGATTTATTTTTTCTCCTATCAACTCTAAATCATCAAACCAAAACTTAGACCCTTTTCCTTTTGATTTTTCAGTTTCGAAATTGTTCACCAACTGAATAATACCAGAAATATCTCCATTAATATGCGATTGAAGCTCTGCTTGGATAGTATTCTCATAATCCAAAACTTTCAATGTTACTGTATATCCTTTTTCAGCAGGGCTTCCTATAATTTGAAGTTTAAAATTACTATAATCAAATGCTTCTTTTAAATCTGTTGTCGATTCGTTAATAAAAGCATATCCTTTTGTGTTAACACCTATATTTATTCCTTTACCAAAATAAATAGCTGCCCGAAAATCACTATCAGTATCATCCTTCGAGCCCATTACAATTCCAGCTGATCCAGGTTGTTTTCCCTTCTGTAGCAATCCCATTTTAACTGAAATTTTAAATGAACTTTTATTCTGATTTAAGGAGTAGGACAAAACTGTTAAGGTAGCTTGTTTAACATCACTTAAACATTCTACCCTACCATTATTAACTCTCCAGTCTTCCAAAGGAACACTCCAAAAATCCTCTCCTACCCATACCCTGTTGTTTATTTTATTAAAGTTATAATCTACCTTAAAACCCTTATTATTACAGGAGTAAAAAAACAACACGAACACAACCAGCAACCATTTATTTTTAAACAAATTCATATCATCAAATTAAATTACTCATTACTTCTTATATAATAATCGCTTCATCTAATACCACGGTTACAGATCATAATTTTTCAATGTAAAGTGAAGCTCCTCCTCCTTTTGCTAACTTTAAATTTATATTATCCCTTTTCTTTCCTGTTAGTTTTCTAATGTTATAGGTTTCTCGTTCATCTAAAAAATGCGTAGTTTCAGCATCTTCATATATGGTTATATTATAATTTTCATCATCTGAAAGAAAGCTTAAATCAACATTTAGCTCACGACTTTCCCTATTAGTAAGTGCTCCAACAAACCAACTATGACCTGCTTGTCTCGCAACCACTATATATTCACCTATTTCGCCATCCATGATCTTAAAACTATCAAATTGTGCAGGCATTTTTCTAATGCAGTCGAATAAATCGTCTTTTTTTAAATATTCTTCAGGGGCATCGGGCATAATGTTCATCCCAGTATAAACAACAATCAGTTTAGCAACTTCGGCAGATACCGTTCCAGGTATTTCTTGAAACACTCTTACTCTTTCTATGCTTTTATTAAAATCAAACCAACCATCGCAATTGTCAATCGCACCAGCCATCATATTAACAAACGTTGTAGTCACGATAGTCTCGGGAAAATACGAACGCAATGCATCTGCTTGGGAATGGCAAAATTCCTTTGTAATTAAATTTGGCCATGTTCTATCATCACCACTAGGAGCAACAGGACCATCATGAAAATTGACCATCAACCTGTATTTTGCACAAAGCGCTACAACGTTTCTGGTATGGCGTACTTTTTCTTCCATGGAACCACTCATAAAACCATATTTAACACCCATTGCTCCCCAATCTGAAAACTGTTTTAAAATACGTTCTAAACCAAACTTTTTAGCGCCAACATCATTAAGGTAAAGTATCACGCCCACATTTTTAGTTTTTGCGTATGCCATACAAGCTTCAATATCGATGCCGTCTCGTGCCTTTGTGGGATCTGATTTTTCCTCAAACTCAGGACCATACCAATCGGCATCTATTAATAGATATTGAATATTATTTTCTGCGGCAAAATCAATAAATCGATAATGAGATTTTGTGTTTAGACCATACTCAAATCCATCAGAAGCTTTGTAGCCCCAAACACGCCAGTCCCAAACTGCACGGCCTGGTTTAATCCATGATGTATCTTCAATTTTACAAGGCTCGTTAAGATTTACCAGCAAGTTAGAATTCACTAAATCTCCTGGTTTTTCGCCTATGATAAAAGTTCGCCAAGACGTTTTAACAGGAAGTTTGTCTTTGGTTTTATCAACTTTTATTCCTACCGAATTATCTTTATCACTCTTCTGAATTTTAAAAGGGGCATACCTAACTATTTCTGCTTCATGGATACCAACATAAGTATGAGGACTACATTTGGTAACTAATGGTATTTTATAAGAAGTATCTTTGCTTTTAGACCAAATTGTTGGACCAATATTATGATGTTCGCCATTATAACCCCAAAACGTAAAATCCGACTTAAAATGTAATCTAGTTGATTCACTATGTATTTGAACCGAATCCCTTTGCTCTTGTTTTGGTATGTTGTAGCGATAAGCGAAGCCATCATTATAACATCTAATAACGACACTGAATTCGGTGGTGTTTTCGCCACGCTTTACACCATACAAGGTTAACTCATTATAATTATTTTCAACTTGTTTTGATTTTCCTATTACTGGACGCCATATTTCTTGAAAATGTCGTTTTTCAATTTTTTTTACCTCGAAATTTTCAAAAATATTCGAATGATCTATAACCAATCCCAAAGGTGACTTGTTAATTATAGTATCTCCCTTAAAAAGCTGTGTAATGAAGAGGGCATTTTTAGATATGTCAAAATGCATCTCCAAATTTCCATCTGGACTAAACATTTTGGGCTGTTCCTTTTTACAAGCCACCAAAAATGTAAAGGATGCTATGAGTATGAAAATATGTTTTGTAAACTTCATAGATAAATTTAATAATTATTAATCTGTCATTTCAATGGCATTTTTCAGTTCAATACGAATTGGATAAGCATAATTGTAAACTGGTTTATTTTTTGGAAGTATAACAGTAAATCCATACTTATCTATTTTCCAATCCAGCTCTTTTTCTACGCCAATCAGAGATACTTTCTGAATACTTCCCTCAGGAATAGTTCGACTATTAATTGATTTTATAGTTATTTCACCAGATATCCAATCCAATAAAGTAGTATATAATACGGTTTTCGCTTTATTTCGGGTAAAACGAACATTTGTCGCTGTTTTCCCATTTCCTTTTTCTCCATAAACGTTCCATGGACGTGTAGCATAAATAGCCTCTCCACAAATATTTAGCCATGATCCCATTTCTTTTATAAGTCTTTTTTGATCTTCGGGAAAAGAACCATCAGCTTTTGGCGCGAACGACAACATTAAAACACCGCGTTTACTAACAATATCTACTAATTCATCAATAATAGTGTTCGTGCTTTTTATTGGGACACCTGACGAATATCCCCAGGTATTGCCATTATAAACACAGTCGTCGGTTTGCCAAACCATGGGAGCTATTTTTCCTTCTCCACCACGTTCATGGTCCTTTACAGCAGCACCATATGGGAATGCCTTATTTTTATAATTAAGTACTACACCTGGATTTCCATATTTTCCAGTACCCCATTCAATAGCTTTATTATAATAGTGTTTCCCAAATTCTCTCCGACGGGTTTCAAACTCTGGAATATTCATGCCCCAGTCGAAATAATACAAATCAGGTTGGTATAAATCACAAAGTTCCTTGGTACGTTCCAACCAACGGTTTAGGTCTCTTTCACTAGGTTTTACAGTTCCCTTTACCCTTTTTAACCACGAATCTCTTCCTTCTCCAGGAATATATCGTATCGTATCCAATACTGGGCTTAAAATGGGGGTTCCATACAAATCCTGGTTTGCAATATCTACTGCATCGTGATTATTTAAATGATTAAATTGAAAAAAAGCATAATTCCAGGCAGAATGATTTGACACACCAAATTTTAAACCACGTGATGTAACCGCCGTTTTCAATTCGCCAACCAAATCGCGTTTTGGTCCCATATCTACCGAATTCCATTTCGTTAGCTTGGTATCCCACATACAAAACGAATCATGATGCGTTCCCATCATGCAAAAATATTTTGCACCGCCCTGAACACATAAATCCGCCCATTCGTTTGCATCAAAATTTTCAGCTTTAAACATGGGAATGAAATCTTTGTAACCAAACTTAGATTGATCTCCATAAGTTGTTTTATGATGCTCAAAAACCAATTCCGGTTTTAAAAAATCACGTTCCTGTCCCTTATGACAATACATCCAACGACCATACCATTCGGCTGCATGTGCTCCCATAAAAGCTGGTACGGAATAAACACCCCAATGTACCCAAAACCCAAGTTTTGCGTCTTCATACCATTCTGGAGCTTCATAATTTTTTAGCGATTGCCAATTTGCTTTATACTCTTTCTGAGCAAAGACCTGTCCAATTAGCATCATTGCAAAAAGTGTAACAATTGTTCTTTTCATTAGTGAATTTTTAATTCGTTTTTATTGTACCTGATACCTATCATGTTTTTATCGTTTTTAAAGACCTTCAATAACGCAATTTTAGCCAATAATTCAGCCTCTACTACACTTCTATTACCATGAAATCTTTTTATTCAACCATCCAAGTCAGTTGATTTTAACGATTCTGAATTTCCACCTATCATTATTTTAAATGTTCACGGTTCGACTTTCCAATCTCCAATATTCCAATTGTTGTTTTCCTATTTCAAACATCACTGTTTTTTGTTTCCCCAGGTTTTAAATAAACCCGTTTAAAATTTCGAAATTCCTTTGCTGGCTTCCAACACGTTCTGAAATCAAATCGCGAACATATAATTGAACAACCTCTTCTTCCGAAAATCACCTGTGTTTTTCACAGACACAGACACTGCGGTTTTTCCATCCACAGAAATGGTATCTGCTACATAGTGCTTAGCTGTAACTATAATATGGTTTTCGTCAAAACATTCTGTTCCCTTTCCCTGCAATCCTTTTATATAAGCCGCTCCAATTTTACCAACTAAATAGGAATCTTCACCATAGCTTTCTTCCGTGTACCCCCAACATACATCCCGAACAACAGCAAGCATTGGCGTATAACATTGATGAATCCCATAAGCTCTAGATTCTTCTGCCCCGATATGCCCCATACGTTCAATTAAATTTTCATCCCATGTTGAAACCATGGCTATGGCTTGTGGAAAAACGATTGCATGATTCATTTTTATGCGATGTAAACATTCATTGGCACTCAAATTTGGAATTTCAAGTCTCATATTAGCGTTTGGATATTGGGTTGCTAATTGATGTACCTTTTCTTCTAAAGTCATTTGAGAAATAAGCCTGTCTATTTTTTCATTATATTTAGTTTGACTATTAACTTTTACATATTTAGTTATGTAACAAATATCGTTAAATTCACTAAAAAAAGTGTAGACAAATTGTTCCTTATACCTCTACAATTGATTCTTTAATAACGTATTCTTGCATTAAGATTCTAAATACCAGTGATAATATAAAATATCACTTCCTTTTTATTAAGGAATAGTAATTAAGTGAAATAATCATTTTAAATATTTTTGATATTCTCATATTTATACTATGAACTCATTTAGACTTTTTCAATTTGCTGAAAAATTGCTGTTTTCAGCTCTGTTTTTGTCTTTTTTTCCTTCCGTAGCTCTGCTATGCAACTCAAAAAACTCTTCAACAGAGGCAAAAACTTCTAATTTTCGCTTAAATCCAAAAAGTCTAAATGAGTTCTATTACCCCTTACTATATCTTTTTGTTATTTTTACAAGGTTTCAAAATTAAATACTCTTATTTACAACTGGTTTTGTTACATCCTCTACCCTCCAACCTTCCATATAATCATTTTTTAAATAGCTTGTTTTTATAAAAATCAATTCGCTTTAGAAACCAAAAGTATTTCAGCATTTTTTTTCATTTTTATCTCCCATAACCCTTCTTCTAAAACCTTCATTTCAGCTTGCCCCTTAACTACCATAGGGTTAACTATGTCCGATTTAAGATAGCAAGGTTCGCCTGCCAAACTTTTGATACCAATTGATATTGTTTTTCCATCTTCTCTTGTAGCGTCTACTAGAAAAGCACCTTGAGTTCGCAAATTTTGAAATGATACATTTTTCCATTCGTCAGGTATTGCAGGGAAAATCCTAATGGTATTTTCCCAGTCTTGTATTAACATGGTTTGAACACCGTTAGCAAATGACAAAGTAGCCTCAATACATGGTGGATAATACCAAAGGCCATTTGGGTAAAGGTCATCAGCCTGCTTTCTTAAACCTTCTAAAGCTAAATCACTCCGACCAATTACAGCAGCTAAAGGTACCGCATGAGTCATTACCATTGCTGGAAGCCCTGGTGTTGCAAAAAAGCGTTCTACAGATGCGTTCAATACTTCTTTAGTATTTGGTTGATCAATATTTACCAAATAGAGCGGATATATCATTAGCAAGTGTGAGCCATGTCTATGATCAATTGGTGAACTAGCATCGGTTCCTAGTCGAAAACCATATTCATCTTTAGGGTAATCTACCAACTTCTCCAAAACAGCTTTCCATTTAGGAATTAGCGGATCATCCATTTCTAGTCTTTTACAACTTTCTAATAAAGCTTTGCAGCCCCATTTAAATAGTGCCAAATCAAAATTATTATTTTGATGTGTTCCCGTTTCCGGATTGTAAGTTGGAGGTAAGCCCAATCTCCCATCTTCTCTTTCCTCTAACATCTTGAAATATAAGTTTATGCTTCTTCTTAATAAAGGAAAAAGCTTATCTCTTAGCATTTCTTCGTCCATACTATACTTATATTGCCACCAGCAGTTGTGCAAAACCCAAGGAAGACATCCAACCAAGTTCCAATAGCGCATATCTTGGTCACGAGGACCAATCATATCTGGTGCAGTTGAAAGTGCTAAAAATGCTGCATCGTCTTGCCATTCTACAGGTCTAACATTTTTAACCAATGTTTCCTGTGCTCGATGTAATGCATCTAGCAACTCACCTGATTGTTCCAATCTATTGGCTGCTGGTAATGCCCAATGAGATGACTGAGTATTATAGTCGTTGGTTATATATGGCCAATTTCCACCCTGAAACCATAATCCTGATGTATTGACTATAGACCGTCCTTGTCTTGCCGTACTACCATAACGATAAATCTGATTCCAATACAACTTTTCCAATGCTGCATCAGGAATAGATATAAAACTCTGTGGGTAGTAATTGTGCCACCATTTTCTATGGCTTTTCGTCAAATCTTTTAAGTTCGATTTCTTAGCTTTTTGAACAGATGCAACTGCATCCGAAGTCGCTGTATTTTCAGGATAGCTATTAGCTATACTTACATATAATGTTCGTTTCGTATCATCAGTTCTTAAATCCGTCCAAGCCGTAGTATATTGCCCTCCGTAGCTTAGGTTTTGTTCCCACAATTCAATTTCCTCATGCTTTTTTTGAATCCCTTCTGGGTTGGGTTCATGTATCTTTAAGGTCTTTTCATAGTGCTCTCCATAGGTTTTTGCAAATTCTTTGATTTCTTCAGGATTACGAGGGTATCCTTTTCGCCCTGTTTCTGCCTTCTTAGAGTGCCACGACCAATTGGCTTTAGACTCACCTTTGGTTGGCCATATTTCAGTTACTATCACCATATCTTCTGCATGTACATAGTGTCTAAAACGAATCTCCCCAAGATCTGTTTTGACTATCCCATTGAGTTCTGCATTCCAAATATCCAAACGCCATTCTCCATCCAAGATATTACCAACTGTATTCAAGTTCAATGAACCAATTTCAAATCGGGTTCTACTGTAGGCTGTCCAACCAAAAGTATTATCTCTATGGTCATTAGTGTTAGCATGAAATAACTGTAATTTAATGGATTTTCCTTCTTGATATAACATAGATCCAATAGATGCATTCCCTAAATGTGGTGCTTCTTTCCATTTTTGAGGCATACTATCCCAAACCATATCATTAGGTCTTAAATATTCACCCCAGTTTATTTCCTGCTTATTAATCGTTTGTTTATTACTAGAATCACAATTATATAAAAAACATGTGACTATTATAAGTATTACAAACTTATAAGAATATAACTCATCCCTATTTTTTTTAAAATAATTAACCAACATATCTTACCTAATTTTATATTAATAACACTTTTACTTCTGTTTTCTGATATTACCCCAAATAAACTAATTTCTAATCTTTAAAACCTACTTCTATCATCTTATATATAGTACATGAAATTACATTAACCTATTACACCAAATAAGCTATATAAATGACATTAAATAATTCGTTTGTTTTCTAAGACTCTATCGCTATAAAATTTAACAATAGTTATACTTCGGCTATGCTCAAAATTCCGCTTCGTTCAGCAGCCAAGGTTATTCTGAAATTTTATGCCTCGGGTTAGTAAAAACCAAGTATTCTTCTTAACTGGGTATGATTTAAATTGTTTTAGTAAAACCCTATAGTTTATTTGGTATTACACAAACCAAAATCTCTTTTTTTAACAAATACAAGTCTCGTTATATTAAAAAATGGGACTCATATAATCTAAGTCCCATTTTTAACTAACTCAAATAAACTAACAACTGAAAATTTTCAATTTAAAATAACTTAATATGACTCCGTTTTTAATTATAGCCTGGGTTTTGTTCTAAAACCGCCTCAGTATTTCTTTCGATTTCCTGATTGGGGATAGGCCATAAGTTTTGATGGTCATTTATACCATTGGATGCGTATTTACCATTGTGCATTGGATCGTATTTTCTTACTCTTTCAACTATTTTATCCATTCGCATTAAAGTTAAAAGCCGTAGTTCCTCTGCAAAAAGTTCTCTTGCCCTTTCATCAAGAATATAATCCATATCTACATCACCAGGTGATACTGGGTCTGCATTCACTCTTGCTCTTACGATGTTTATATCTCCTGCAGCACTAGCAGCATCTCCTTTAAGTAGATAAGCTTCTGCTCTTAGTAAATATGTTTCAGGTAATCGCATCATATAACGATCTCGATACGAACTATTTGCAAAGTTTGTAGTTAATCCAGTTGCAGGGTCTTGTATAACCTCTTCAGGAAAATTACCTAAAGGTGCGCCTTTTGCAATAATCACATTCCACCATCTATTATATGGATCAGGGAAGTCATCATCAATTGCACCACTAGCAATAATTGGTTGTCCAAAAAATGCAGACGCAGGATTATTAGCAACTATATCACGAATAATATTAAACTCAGAATTTCTCATATCAGCATTAGAATTCTGCCAAACATCAATTAACCAATAATCTGTAGGTGCCCACCAACCAATACCACGACCACCAAAATTTTCATTAGGTCCGGTAAAAAGATTTTCACCGTTATCATCTTTTAACTGCCAATATAAAGGCATTAAAAATCTAGGTAAGTTATCTCCCCTACCCCCACCTGGAGTAAGATATTCATATTGACTGACCCAAATACTTTCGGTATTACCTGAGCCTCTATTTTGGTTATCTCTTCTAAAAAGGTCCCAATAGACATCTCCAGGTTCTCCGCTTCTAGAACCAAAACGATTCTGCATCAATGCATAACCAGAATTTTCAATAACCTCAGTAGCTGCAGAAATTGCTTTATCATAATCTTGAACTATAATGTACATTTCTGTCAACAGATGGTTAGCAGCACCCTTGGTTACCCTTCCATCTGCTACATCGTCCGCTCCTGGTAAATCAGGAACAGCTTCTGTTAAATCTTGGATAATTAAATTCCATACATCTTGTCTAGAGGCTCTTACATAATCCCTTACAGGACTAGTTGCTTCTTCTAAAGTCAACGGAACACCTCCAAAAATAATACCCAACCCTCTGTAAGACCAAGCTCTAAAAAATTTCGCTTCAGCGATATGTGCAGCTCGTTCCTCTTCAGAACTATACTCTATCGCACCTATTCTTCCTAAAATAACATTGGCATTAAAGATAATCTTATAAAAACTTCTCCACATCCAATCTACTTCACCAGCTTCAGGGAAAACTCTATCTGCCCATGAATTTAATGCATGTGTAGGGTTTATCGCATCATACGCATAATCCGCAGTATACTGGAAAATAAAACTTCTATCATTATTTTCGAACAACATATTTCTTACGTTTTCGTGCATTTTGGCAATTGCAGATTCTATTTGAGTCGGCGAAGTATATGAATTCTCAGGAGAATAAAAACCGAATGCCTCTTCCTTTAAGAAATCTTGTTCATTACAAGAACCTGCCGTGACCAAAACTAAACCAATCAATATTAATTTTTTTAAACTTTTCATAATCACGATTTTTTAAAATTCTACATTTAACCCTAGTGTATAACTTTTCATTGTAGGCACTCCATTTGCACTTGCTCCAAAGCCGCCACCCGTTTCTGGATCCCATCCTTTCCATTTGGTCCAGGTAACAAGGTTTTTGCCACTAATGAATACTTTTGCCCTACTAAGTCCTAGCATGCTCATAACTTTATTAGGAATATTATAAGATAAAGTAACATCTTGTAGCCTAACAAAACTTCTTGATGAATATGGTTTGGCTCCGTTAGGGTTACCTTCTTGTGCACCAAGTTGCGAAGACGTATCCAATCTTCTATATCGTGCATTCGGATTTTCTGGTGTCCAAAAATCGTAGCCACCACTAGGAACATTAGTAAACGACAATTGATCCCTGTTTGAATGAAAAGCATCATCCCCTAAATAATAATTATCACCCCCTTGAATAGAGTTTAGAAATGCATAAAGAGTGAAATCTTTATAGGTGATTGTATTTGCAAACCCAAATCTATATGACGGGTCTTGATATCCAATAATTTTTCTGTCATTTAAGGAAGAAATATCACCATCATCATTTAGATCCGCAAGCATATATGTACCTGGGAAAAAACCCTCTGGCAAGGTTCCATTGTCCCTGTCAGATAACTGCCACATACCTATAATGTCAAAATTATAGATAGAATTTTGAGGTTCGCCAATAAAGAGACCGTTTCCTACTAAGTCATCTTCTTGTCCGTCATTGTCATTATCATTAGAAGATCCAAAAATAGAGGTTATTTCATTTCTCACCCTGTTGAAATTAAGAGATGCATTCCATTGAAAATCCTTTTTTTTCATAATTGTGCCATTCAAAGTAAGCTCAATCCCATTATTAGCTACTTCGGCAATATTAGAATTAACTTCTGGAATGCCACCTATTCTAGGAAGTGCTATAGCAAATAGAATATTTTCTGTCTTATTGTTATAATATTCAATGCTACCATTTAATCGTGAATTCAACATCTCAAAATCAACCCCAATATTGACACCTGTAGTAGTCTCCCAACCTAAAAAAGGACTTGACAAGGTCGTAATAGACAGTCCTTGAGATGGAGATCCTCCATCTCCAAATACTAGAGATGGTTCTGATGATACTCTGGCAAGAGTTTGTAGTCGATCAACCCCACGTCTACCTGATTGCCCATAAGAGACTCGAAGCTTTAAGAAATCTAACCAAGAAATATCATTGGCAAAATCTTCTTCAGTAATAGCCCAAGCAAATGCCCCAGTAGGAAAAATAGCAATTTTGTCGTTTGCACCAAAACCAGAGAAACCATCACGACGTATAGTACCTGTTAAAAAATATTTATTTTTATAGTTGTACAACACCCTTGCCATCTGGTACAGACTACTTTCCTCTTCTTTGTTCGTTTCTATTATATTAAGTGTAGGATCTCCAGCTTGCAATCTATTAAATCCTAAAATATCTAAACCAAAATTACTAGCTTCTGAATATGTTTCATTAATATGCCTTTTTTCTATACCATACACGAGTGTGACGTCTAAATTATGAACATTGTTAAAAGTTCTTTTAAATGAGATAATATTATCCAAGGTTTGATCCCAACCAATAATATGTTCTTTAAAACCTTCTCCAGTAAAGTTTACTTCATAAGGATTAAAATTAAATTCGTTTCTTGTTCGATAAGCATTTGAATAATTCAATCTATACTTAAGTCCTTTTATAGGTAAATTAATATCGGCATACCAGGTAGTTGATAGATTTAATCGTATATCAGAATTATCTTGTTCTTTAAATAAAAAAGGGTTTAAGCCATCTACCGGATTAACGATAAATTCTCCTTGATCATCTCTTATAGGTGCCCATGGCTGTACACGAAATACATCTCTTGAACTTGGGTTTACCCCAGAATAATCACTAACAATCGCATAGGTTTGAGTTCCTATTTTCAACCAGTTGTTTATTTTAGATTCCAAATTTACCCTAAAATTATACCTGGTATAATCATCGCCTACAAGAAACCCTTTTTGATCTGTAATACCAGCAGATACAAAATAATTAAAGTTTTCTTTTCTTTGTCTGATACTAAGATTATGCATATTTATCGTGCCTTGTCTAGTAAGTTGATCCCACCAATCTACATCTAAACCAGCATTATATCCATCGATCAGAAAATTAGTTTTCAAATTCTGTGCGAAATTGAAATTAGGGTCTCTCTGAAGAAAATCTGGACCTATCCTGGCGCCCTCTTCCCAAAAGATCTCTGGATAAAATTCCTCATACTCAGCTGATCGCATTGGGCGCATTTTATTAGTTGGACTTTGAATAGAATAACTTGAAGTATAATTTATAATAGGCTTTCCACTAGCAGCACCTCCACTCTTAGTTGTTATGACCATAACACCATTAGAAGCCTGAGAGCCATAGATTGCAGCGGAACTTGCATCTTTTAGTATATCTATTGATTGAATATCTGAAGGGTTAATATCAACCAAACTTCCTCTATATATAATCCCATCCAATACAATAAGTGGTAGATTTGAATTTGTTTCATTCTGACTAGTCACATTATTATTATGTAGTGTATTTCGTCCTCGAACAGATAAACTAGGATTAGCACCAGCAGTGGTAACTGCACCTATATTAATACCAGTAATAGATCCTTGCAGCGCTTGAAGTATAGAAACATTAGATGTTTCAAGGGCATTATCGAGGTTTGCACTTGATACTGCCCCTGTCAAATCTTTTTTCCTTACAGTAGATCCATACCCTATTACTACAACCTCATCTAAAGCAGCTGTGTTTTCCTCTAAAATTATATTTAAGTTAGACTGTCCAGCAACGGCTGGTACCTCTTTATCAGAGAAACCAATATAAGTTATTACCAGAATAACATTTCCGCTTGAAACATTTAACGAAAATTTACCATCAAAATCACTAACGACACCATTTGTTGTGCCTTTTTCTAATATATTAGCTCCAGCGAGCGGGACACCACTAGCATCAGTCACCACTCCAGTAATAGTATTATTTTGAGTTGTTTTTACATTTATAAGAGAGGCTTCTATCTTTGTAGAAAAACCATTAGATATTAATCCCAAACCTGATGTGTCTTCTAATTTTCGATGTCCACGTTTTACAAAAACGATCTGCTTATCATGAATAACATATTCAATTTCCTTGTCATTTAATAATAGACTTAAAATGTTACTTATTTTCGCCTTTGTTACATTAATACTTACAATTCTATTTTCATCAATAAGATCTTTATTAATAAGAAAATAAAATTTACTATTTTCCTCAATAGCATCTAGAACTTCTCCCAGTTTGACATTCGTCATATTTAAGGTCAGCTTTTTATTCTGAGAATACGAATCGTTTGCAAAAACACTTGTAACAGTAATAAAAAATAGGAATATTGATATTTTCATAATCCTTAAGATATTTCTAATACGTCGTGATTGAAAATCACCTCGTTCTGAGTTTTTTTTCATAATTTTGTATTTTTTAGTAGTTTTTAATTTGTTAACTCTGCTAATAATTTAGGCAGGGATGTGTCGTAACCACATTCCTGTTTTTTTAAGTCTTGTTATGTCATAGGCAATTTATATTTAGTTGGTTAGTGTATTTTCTATTCAACCGTAATTATTATGTTACGTTTATCGAATTGATTATCTTTATCTTTTTCCCTGGATTCTATTTTATAATCAATTGGGAAACTTATCTTTAACAAGCGTAGCACTTCTTCAACATCTTCATCTACAAAGGTTGCTCTTAACCGTAAATCTTTATTGTGTTTATTCTCTATATTAACCGATACATTATACCACCTGCTCAATCTCTTTGCAACTTCATTAATAGGATCATTTCTAAAAATAAGCTTGCCTTCTTTCCAACTAGAATACCTATACGCTTCTTCCAGTTTTGTTTTATCTACAGTATTATTTTTGGTATTTATAACCACCCTATCTTGTGGATCCATCTCCAATTCTTCACTAGTATTCAATTGTTTTAACTTCACTTTCCCTGTTTCTAAAACAACATCTACTTTTTCATTTTGATACGCCGAAACATTGAATTGTGTCCCTAAAACAGATATATTAACACTAGAGGCATATACATTAAAAGGTTTGCTCGCATCTTTTTTCACATCAAACCAAGCTTCCCCAGTTAATTTAACATCTCTTGTTTTTCCAAACTTTACTGGGTACTTAATTTTAGAGCCACTGTTTAACCAACCTATACTACCATCTGGAAGCTTAAATTGAACTCTAGACCCTAAAGGAGCACTAACTTCTGCATAAGAATCTTCATTTATAAGATCTTTATTTACTTTATTAATATGCATCATATACATTAATGCTATAGGAAGTATTAATATAGCGGCTACACGTGCATAGACTTTCCAAACTTTAGCAAAGATTTTCTTTTGCGAATTGTTATTCTTTTTTTGCTTTATTTCTTCATAAAGCCTAAGTAGAATATGATCTAGGTCATATTCAGGTACATCATGTAAGTTCTGAAATTCATTCCAATTTTCCTCAAGAAACACTTTTAACTCACCCTCCATTTCTGCATTAGAAAACAGTTTTTCTATATACAAACTATCTTTTTGGTCATAATTGCCAGAAAAATAATTTTTAATTCTTTTCTTATCAATGCTTAGTTTCATCAAAAAATATTATTTATACACACAAACAAAAAATGCTTAGTATTAAGTTAATATCCTTAATCTAAGCAATTCCCCTACTGACCTAAATAAATTTTATACTATTTGTGCTTTTCCGTGAGGTTCTTTAAGATCCCAATTGGCTTTAATAAACTTTAGAGCTGAAGTAATTTGACTCTCTACTGTTTTAGGGCTCACATTCATTTCTTTAGCTATTTCTTTAACAGACAAACCATCAAAACGGCTTTTTATAAACGTTTCTCTTCTACGATCTGGCATTTTAGAAACCAATTCCATAACCCTTTCCATCATGAAATGATAATCAATTTGACTTAAAGTGGATTGATCAAAATCAATGACCTTTTCTTTTGAATTCAAATAGGTTCTAATTTTATTTCTTTTTATAAATACTTTTTTTATCAAGTTAAACGCTATAGTAAAGATGTAAGATTTGAAATTATGTTCTGGTTTTAAAGCTCTTCTTTTTTCCCAAACTTTTGAAAAGACATCTTGAACAACGCCTTCTGCTTCGACAGGAGATTTTAAATACCCAAGTGCAAAACCATATAGGTTTTTATTATATTGATTAAACAACTCTTCAAAAGCTTTTATTTTTCCTTCTTTAAGACTTTCTACTAAAGCTCTATCATTATTTAGAATAAACAAGTCTTTTTTCATAAAAAATTAGTCTTAACTATAAACTAAATTTATATTATTTAACGTGAGTTCGATATATTATAATGATAATTAGTTCTTTAAATATTTTAGCAAGGAACCTATGTCATTCCGAACAAGGAGGAATCTCATCCTTATGAGATGTCTCGAAAGTTTATCTTGAGCGAAGTCGAAAGGCTCATGCTTCGCTTAGTCGACATGACAAAACATTGTTTGTCAGTAATATAAAACCATTTGTCTATTGAAATTTATATCGAGTTCACGTTAATTTATAGTTTGATACATCCAAAATTAGTCATTAAACCAAAGAGGTTAAGTGGATAAATTGTTCAAAATGGTCGACAAAATGTTCAAAAAGCCTAGTTTTCCAATACTCCTATATGAGTACAGTCATACTCCAGTATATTCTTAAAACATTCTAAAGATTCTTTTATCATATCTTTTCCTTTATACCCTAATGCCATAAGGTAATGACAATGAATCTTATTTTTCTGAACTAAATCGTCCTCCCAAATCAACAAATCCGGAAGTGAGACAGCAAAATAATCTATTTTCACTTTATCTTCCATGTGTTGCTTTCCAAAATCGATTAATTTATTAAAACGCTTAATCGCTTCTTCTTTTTGTTGAAGTTTTAATAACGCCATACCTTGATAAAATATCGTATCTGGTTGCTGATCGTTATAAAACCATGCTATTGCTGGTTCACTTAACCCTGCAGACGCTTGCTTCCAATTTATTTTGGCTTGATTTAATTCTCCTATACCCTCATAGGCACAACCTAACCAAAAATCAATATCGTTCTCTTGAGCACCTTGTAATTTTCCTTCTCCTAAATTTAAAGGGTAAATCTTCGCTTTATTTAACCAATCTATAGCTTTGGTAAAATCTTTATTTTCAATAGCCTGTTTACCTAAACCAACAAGACAAGAAGTGTATGCTTTTGTTATTTTTCCTTCACCTCCTTCCCAGGGGTGGAAAGTTCTTTCCATAATTAAATTAAAGGCTTTTAAATAATCGCCGTTTAGAATGTTTAAATAAACCCATTCAATATATACATCATCTCGCTGCTTTACCAATTTTAAATGCTCTTCGAGAGTATTTAATCTAAAATCCACAGACTTATTAAGCTTTTTATATAATTGATCTAACTCCATAAGGATTCTAGCATCTTGTTTATCCAAATGAAATGCTGTTTCAAGAGCTTTTAAGGCTTTTTTAGGCTGATCAAACTTATTATAATAGGCTAAGGCTAAATTTCTATAAACCGTAGGAAAATGATCATTATTAGTTGTCGATTTTTCCCAGCATTGTAACGCTTCTTGATACTGACGTGCATTGTACCAGAAATTACCTAAATAATATGGCGCTTTGGCTCCACTAGGATTAACTTCTATGGCGAATTGTAAAGCCAATACAGACTCCAATCTGTTAGGGAAACAATAGTCTGGCAAACATAACTCTGCTTCCTTAACGCCCTCTAAGGCTTCGTGATGTTTTCCTGATTTTTCCAAAAACCAAGCTTTATAATATAAAGCCATTGGGTATTTGGCAGCCTGTTGTTCCACTCCTATTTCTAATAATTCTATAGCTTCAGAATACATCCCTGCCCAGTTATAATCTAAAGCAACTTCAATATAATTTTGAATGTTTCCTCGCATTAATTCTACCATATCATCTTTGGCAGCAGGATCTCCCAATAAAAACTTCTCATAGTACAGCCCGAAATTAAAAGCATCTAATTCTAACGATTCATCGATTAGTTTTTTGGCCTCAACTGCACTACTATTTTTTCTTAGAATTGCTGTTTTTAAATGCCTGGCTTTATGATTATGCCAATTTCTAATCAGTGATTTATTTATAGAGTCTAAACTCAAATGCCACTCATTATTTACAGCTTCTATTTGGGCTATTTGAAAATACCCACTATCCATAAAGTTTGTATTCCAGATAGATTTATAAAACGCTTCATATGCTTGCTCATCTTTTCCTTGATAGCGCAATGATAAACCTAAATTAAAAAGGGGTTCGCCATCATATGGATTTGGATTTCGAAGAATTTGTCGTTGATACCCTTTTAGGAAATGTTTTTCTGATTCAGCAAATTTTCCATTGCGGAAAAGTAATAAGCCCATAGCATTATTACAGCGAATATCCTCTGGGTCTCGACTTAAGGCTTCCTGATAATAATCCATTGGATTATAGGTCGCATGTCTATATTGTTCTAAATGTTGTCCATTTAAAAATAATTCTTCAATAGTTGAAATCTCTTTTGGAGGTTTTGCTGCTTTCGCCGCTTCTGGAATATCGTCTGATTCATTTTTTTCCGGAACCCAATCAACAAGTAACTCACCTGCTTCTGAAATCACCGAAACGTAATAGTTTTTTAAGGGAATGGTTTGGTCTATTTGCAAATCTTTAAAATAGGTCACTCCAGGTTTAAAGTTAAATCTCTCATTTAACAGCTCCTTATTGTCCTGTAAAACTTTTATGGTTACATTTGAATAAATGCCCGTAGCATAAACACTTAATAGTGCTTTATCACCTTCAAATTCAAGGTTTAGCATCGCATTTTTAGAGGCATTCTTTACAACGCCTAAATCTTGATATGGCATGAAATACTGCGTAAAGGTCTTTTCTTCATAAGGCATGATCCATGAAAAATCAGGCTGGTTATCTGTATAGACGCCACACATTAACTCAATATAAGGTCCATTTTTATCTGTTAAGTTTCTATCCCAAGCTTTACCAAAATCGCCATTTCCCCAGGTCCATTGTTTTTTACCTGGTGATACATGATGATTTGCTACGTGAAGTAATCCGCCTTTACTATCATTTTCGTACCCTCCAACAAAGTTGTATTTGGATTTTATTGCCATATAAGAGGTCGGTACAGGAATGTTTTTATATCGTGAAATATCTGTTCCCGGAGCATAATCAAATTTATAATATGTGCCCGTTGCAATGGGGAACTTTGATACATCTCGTTTTCCGTGATCGAATACTGCATTCACATCTGGAGGAAATACCGATTGATAATCGTCATTTACTGCTACCGCAGGGTTAGCCCACCATAAAAATGTTTGAGGCAAAAGCGTTCTATTATATAGCTTAGCATTTATTTCTAAATAGGCTTTATCTGGATATAATCTAAAACCTACCATACCTTTAGTGCCAAACATGCGCTCTATCTCACTACACCAAACTGTTTTACTACCATCTGGATGTGATTCAATTTTATAATCTACCGGGTCGTAAGTACTGGGTCTGTGATGCTGTGGCCAATTAAACTCTATACCTCCGGAAATCCAAGGCCCTGTTAAACCTACCAATGCAGGCTTTATAACCTCATTGTAATACACAAAATGACGTTTCTTGGTTTTATCATAAGCCATTTGTACACGACCTCCCAATTCTGGCAGAATCATTATTTTTAAATAATCATTCTCTAGAAAACATGCCAACCATTCTTTATCAATCTTCTCATCATGAATCTTTTCAATTGCAGGATGTGGATACATTTTTCCACTGCTACCCTGGTACACTCGTTTTTCTAGGAATATTGGATTTTTTTCAGGCTTACCAATTTCATAAGTTGGAATTACAACTTTTTCTGACCAAACTTTTACTTCCATGCTCTAAAATATATTTTTAATTTCTGCTTTTCAGCGAAGGCTTTATTTCAATATTGCACAATTACAATGCTATTATTTGTAAAATTACTACGTATTGTTCTTACTAGAAATAGACAATTTTATGATATTAATGGATTATTTTCTTATTTTTAAAAAAAATACCATGCGGAAAAAGGATACTTTTACTGGAGAAAAAATATTAGTTATCCCTAAAAAATCCACTAAAATTTTAAAAAAAAACCAATTTACTAAGGATTTATATGTGACTGATATTGGTTTTTTCCCTAATGCAAAATATCACTATAGGGAAAGGAATAAAGATTGTTCTGAATATATTCTTATTTTTTGTGTAAAAGGATCTGGCTGGATAGAAGTCAATGGAAAACGAGATTTTCTTTTAAAAAACCACTACCATATTATACCTCGTAATACATCTCATAAATATGCTTCTAACCATGACGACCCTTGGAGTATATATTGGGTACACTTCTCTGGAGAAAACACCAATCATTTTGTCTTACCACAAGATTACCCGCGCATTTTAAATGATAACACTAACTCTAAATTAGAAGACAGAATTCATTTATTTGAAGAAATCTACTATACTTTAGAAGAGGGCTTTTCATTAAACAATTTAGAATACAGTAGTGTACTGATAATTAACTTATTAGGATCGTTAAAATATCTGTCTTTATACAGAAAATCCAGAGAGATATACAAAAAAGATCCCATATCGAAGACCACCGTATACATGAAAGATAATTTAAATAAAAATATTACGGTACATGATCTGGCCGTTCACTGTGGTTTGTCGGTTTCGCATTTCTGTCTACTATTTAAGAAACGAACAGACCATTCGCCTATTGAACATTTAACAATTCTTAGAATACAGAAAGCATGTCACTTATTGGATTTTAGTTCTTTAAGAATTAACGAAATTGCAAGAGCAATTGGTTATGACGACCCTTATTATTTTACAAGGGTTTTTAAAAATATAATGGGGAAATCTCCATCATCCTACAGACTTAAAAAAGATTAAATTTTAAACCAATAAGATCCCAACCGTAAATACTTTTATTCGTAGTGCTTTGATTTTTTCTACTGTTATTATTGAGAGTATTCAATCTAATATAGGTGAGATATTGATCTTTTATGTAAAATCATGTAACAAATTGGTTGGCTTTTCGTTCTAATAGTCAGTCAATCAAAATAAATCGCACCATGTTAAAGCAATTTTTTATTATCTGCTCGGGCTCTGATACCGATATTTTAGACAAATGTTCTACAGGGGAACAAAATAAATATGCAGGTATAGGCGCTACTGTTTTTTTTACTGCAATTATGGCCTTTATAGCAGCTAGTTATGCTCTTTATACTGTCTTCGACAACCTCTTTATCGCTATTGCCTTTGGTTTCATTTGGGGTTTGCTTATTTTTAATTTAGACAGATATATCGTTTCTACTATTAAAAAAACAGGAAGTATAACAGATGAACTTATACAAGCATCTCCTAGAATAATATTAGCTGTTATTATTGCCATTGTTATTTCTAAACCACTTGAATTGAAAATTTTTGAAAAAGAAATCAATCAGGTATTATTAGAACAAAAGAATGAACTAACCTTAGCAAATAAAAATCAAATTGCCGAACAATTCACACCTACCATTGAGAGCTTAAATAACAACATTACAGCTTTACGACAACAAATAAACACCAAAGAAACCGAAGTAAACGCACTATACGATACTTACATAGCTGAAGCAGAGGGAACTGCAGGAACTAAATTATTAGGAAAAGGCCCAGTATATAAAGAGAAAAGAGAAAAGCATGATGCCTTGTTAGCAGAATTGCAACAACTAAAAGCTGAAAATAAAGCCAAAATCACTGCTGCAGAAACTCAAATTGCAACGCTTAAAGGTGATTATGAAACTCAAATTGTGTCTACACAACCCATTATCAATAATTTTGATGGCTTAATGGCCCGTGTAAACGCATTGGGAAAGTTACCTTGGCTACCTTCCTTTTTTATATTCTTGTTGTTCTTAGCAATCGAAACGTCTCCTATTTTAGCAAAGCTATTATCTCCTAAAAGCGCCTATGATTTTAGATTAGAAGATCAGGAAACTGCTATTAAAACTAATGTCCTTCAAAACAAAAACCAAAGAGAGGCTTTATTAAAAACTGATCATGCTATAAACGATCGTATTTATAATGACATAGAAAAAGAAGACGAATTATACACCTACAAGCGCAAAAAAGTGAGAGAACTAATGCAGCTTCAAGCGGATGCTTTTTTCAAACATCAAAAAAACGCCTTCTGATTCTACGCAGCGTTTTCCGCTTTGAAATGATTATATAAGTCTTTACAACCTAGACCAATAATCGATAAGTTTTTATTTTTTTGAATGGCTTCATTATGAAGTGCTGCAAAAGCTTTAACGCCATAACGATCCATACTTTCAACATCTTGGATACTAATGGTAAGATTATTTACCCTTTCAAAAATATTATTAAATTCATTTTGAAACACCTCTAAATTATTTCTATTTAGAATGCCTTTAATTTTGAAAAAATTGTTGCAGTTTGAAATTGTTAAATCCATAATTATAAATTTTTTAAATTGTTGAATGACAGACTTGAGGGGAAGACTAATCAACTGATAACGAATCAAAAGTATAAAAACTGAAAATTAAAATATCATTTTTTCGATCAACCGGTTTCAACCTTAGATAAAAAAATTTTCTGTGTCAATTTTATCGACAAGTAGCTATTAATTTCAAGATTTCGTTACTTTTACCCTTATAAAAACGCTTTAATTGATCAATAATGAAAAAATTAGTATTATTATTTTGTTTAGTTTCTATTTTTAATGGCTATTCTCAAACTTCTGAAGAGAAAGACAAAAAGGCCATCCTTAAAGTATTGAAAAAACAACGCATTGCATGGTCTGATAATAATATTGAAGAGTTCATGGAAAGTTATTGGAAAAGTGATTCTCTTAAATTTTATGGAAGTAATGGTGTAACTCACGGTTGGGAAAACACTTTAGATAGATACAAAAGGGCTTATCCTACAGAAGATCATACAGGGAAATTAAACTTTAAAATAAATGCTATCACTAAAATAGCTGAAGGTGCTTATTATGTTATGGGTGAATATCATTTAAAACGTGAAGTTGGAAACGCTGATGGTATTTTCATGGTTATCTTTAAAAAAATTGACGGTAAGTGGAAAATTATTGCCGACACATCCAGCTAAACGATGTCTGTAATTATAAGAAAAGCTACATTAAATGATCTACCTCTTTTATTAGAATTTGAGCAAGGGATTATTGTTTCAGAACGCCCTTTTGACCCTACAATAAAAGATGGAGGTATTTATTATTATGATATAAATGAATTAATAACAAGCCCGAATTCTGAAGTTTTTGTAGCAGAATCTAATGGAGATATTATTGCTTCTGGGTATGCCGAAATTAAAACGGATAGGCATTATTTAAAACATGTTTATCAGGGGTACTTAGGTTTTATGTTTGTTTCTGAAACACATAGGGGCAAAGGATTAAACAAAATGATTATTGATACCTTATTAGAGTGGTGCAAAGCACGAAATATTTATGAAATTAGGCTAGATGTTTATGAAGATAACGCTCCCGCTATTAAAGCCTATGAAAAAGCAGGATTCAAAAAACATATGATTAATATGCGTCTGGATATCGAAAATTTAGATCTAGAGTAGAGATCCCTTCTTTAGAATTAATACTTTATAGCTTATGCTATTGATTCGGTCTACAATATTTAGACACAAATTACAACCCTCTATTAAAGTTTCTTTACGTATTTGGTAATAATTACTATTTGTTGCGCCCCCACTTTGCCTTCAATAAATTCTGCATTCTCACGATCTAAACGAATATTTCTAACGGCGGTACCTTGTTTTGCTACCATACTAGATCCTTTAACTTTTAAATCTTTTACTAACACCACGGAGTCTCCAGATTCTAAAATAACACCATTTACATCTCTATGAATGACCTTGTTTGCTGCATCTTCATGCTCTCCAGTTACTCTTGCCAAGGCTAAAGCCTCATCATCCAAGTACATCATATCTAACAAATCTTGTGGCCATCCTTCATGACGCAATCTTTGAAGCATTCTCCATGCCATTATTTGCACAGCAACATGCTCACTCCACATACTATCGTTTAAACACCTCCAATGGTTGACATCCATATCTGTCTGGCCTTCAATTTGATCTAAACAGGTTTTACAAACCAGGATATCGTTAGCCACGTTTTCATTTAACGATGGTGGGATAGTATATTGCTTTAAGTCTTCCGTAGAAGTACATAACTCGCAGGCATTGTTGCTTCTTTCCTGTAATGTTTGTAATACACTCATGCTTTACTTTTAGTTTTTGCAATAATACGTTTTAATAAAAGGTTCTACAAATTAGGAGTGTCCATAAACAAAAAAGGGATCTAAAAGTCTTATGCTATCATTGTGAGACTTTGCAAAAGTCGTAATAATCTGTTCAATCTTAGGTTCAATTCAAAGATTACCACGTCGATTTTCTCCTCGTAATGACGAGCCATTTTTTTTAGATCCCTTTTTAATATTACTTATAAAAACTATTTAGAAAGACCGTGTACCCATGTGTATAAATAGTCTCCATGTACACCAGTAAAATAGTTTCTCCAAGCTTTTCCTTTGGTCTTTCTGACTTCTTCATCAGGAAATGCTTCCTTCATAAGCTCCTCATTTCTATCATACATTTTATCTAAATCTGCCATGGAATCTAAGAAGAATGCTTCCAGATACTCTGTTCTGTCTGAGCCCCAAGCATGAACATGCGGATAATATGCTTTTATATGTTCATTTTTATTAATTATGGCATCAAACCCTTCCTTTTTTAACGCCATAAACTCTTTTTGCGTACCATCTTCTGGAAATGAAAAATGATTTTTCCTTACGTAAGTAACCATATCCTTGGTTGGTTTTTCAGCCATAAACTTAGCACCAGGCATCGTTGCATAAATTTCGTCAGAATGCTCATCTGCATAATATGCCATCCGCTTTTTCATAAACGCTTTTCTAGCTGCTTCATCTGGCCATGCTTCTTTAATTAATTCAGTATTTCTGTCACCGAATTTCCCCATGTCTTCCCACGAGGCAAATGTTTGCACATAAACTAGTTCCGTGTTGTCTGCGGTAAATAAATGCAAGTAAGTAGATGATCCCATGATGAATTCATTTTTCATGGTTACTTTGTCTAAAAATTCTTTTTCAATGGCTTTCCATGTTTCCATATCAAAATCTTCCATATCCATGTTCCAATGCATGGTCGTTACGGCTATAAATTCAGGACGTTTTGGAGCTTCTTCTTGAGCAAAAAGAATGGCTGGACTTAACAATAATAATACTGTTAAAACAGCTGTAAAAATTTGGTTGGTTGTTTTCATAATCTGTTAAAAATTTAAAGTTAATATATTTGAATTAGTCAATACAACTTTAAGATTATGGAGCTAAAATGGATTAGGGCAACCTATAAATTTGTGCGTTATTAATAGATAAAATGGAGATCGAGAGTATCTAAATATACAACAAAAAAGATACACTTCTAATAATTAGCTATTTTTCACATGCCTAGCAAGCTATCTCTCATCTTTTTTGTCATCCCTTTGACTACCATATCATAAGAATGGTCTATAAGATGACATACTAATTTAGGTTGTAACTCACCCTCATGAAGGTATAGGGTATTCCAATGTTTTTTACTCATATGAAAACCTGGACGAATACTATTATTTTCGGCGCGAAGTTCTTCGGAATATTCTGGATCTGCCTTTAAATTTATAGATGCTTCACCAGATTCCCAACGTTTTAATGAAGTTAACACGAACATTTTCCCTAGTACTTTAAAAACAAGTGTTTCTTCATCAAAGGGAAACTCTTCTGTCGTGCCTTTTTTACTTAAACAATATTCGCGTAATTGATCTATATGCATTTTTTATTTTTTCTATCTTTCAATAAAGAATTTCTTGAAACGAACTATCCTCGCAGAGCCATAGAGGTATTTCGCTCGCTTCATACCCAATCAAGTTGAGCACAGTCAAAAAGCTCAGGATAAACTACAATAAATATTTTCTTCATCGAAACTATTGGGTTGTTAATAGATTCCTGCTTTTGCAGGAATGATAAGCTACAGCCTATTCAGGCCTCGGTCATTACTGAAGTTTTTTAACAGGTTTCTCTTCAATTTTTAATGCTGAATAGTCTAATTTCCAACCTATTGTTTCTACTATTGTTTCCATAAGCAAAATAGTTTCTAATGCTTCTTTTTGAGCTATCTGAATAAGACCACTTTCTGGAATTTTATCTTCGATATGTAATTTGGCTTCGTTATGCAGATCGGTTAAATCTGTCGCTTCAAATTTATTAAATAAACCATCCGATTTATCATAATAATTTAAATTGGTTTCTATTGATAACACTTCTGGCTGTGGAAAGTGTTGTAATAAAATTTTCTTTTTATTATTATCTGCTACCAATTCAATTTTTGATAAATCATAGCCAACATAGGCTTTTGCATTTACAACTACCAGAGCTTTCTTTTTACTGGAAATCAATTTTAAAAAGCGCTCTTTAACATCTTCATAATGATATATCTCTGCAAAATCACCTTCAACCGTTATAAATTTACAAACTGTTTTTATTTTATTTAAGAGTAATACCGATTGAGATTTTACTAATTGTTTTTTCTTAAATGACTTAAAGTAAGTAACAATTCCTAAAGTAATTAAAACGCCTATTATAATTCCTAAAAATGCTTCCATAAATATTGTTTGCCTATAAGTCCTATGTTTAGCTCATAATTTTATACAAAATGGGTTTACTAGGGGATGCATCATTTTCAAACGGTGCTATATGAAGGTTTAAAAAATACATCCCATCTTCAACAATGTTTGGCACAAAAATGAATTCTGTTATTGTTGCATCCAGCCTTATTTTACCTTTGGTATTCCAGAAGGCATTGTGAGCCAATAGCGTACATTCATCCTTCTCTTTATCTACACTAGGCATATCTATCAATAAATGTTTAACGTCTTTTTCACACAAATAAATAGCTGCATCTTCTAATAAATAAGGTGGGTTTGTATGCGAATATTGAGCTGTTAGTTTCTCTTTGGTGTTAGGAATCGTTCTTATGATAATAGCATCTCTTTTTTTACTTCCAATGGCAAACCGTAATTGTTTTTTAGAAATAACAAAGTCATCGTTTAATTTTTCCGGAGCTACGGTTATGACCTCTGCTAAAAAGAAAAATTGCTTTAAATTCTTATTTACCGAGTGTACTTTTTTAGTAATATGTCCCACGCATTCGGTATGTGTCCCATGGGCATGTGGGTTAAAAGAAATATTATTAAAATTAACACAAGCACCTTCTTCTACACTAACAACCCGCTCACCATCTTTAGCTGGCTCAATAACAGGTGCATCTATGTACCACGCATTTACATTACTTTTTGATGCCCTGAGTGGTATTGAAATATCAATAGGCAATGATAAATCTATTTGAAGTTTTTTTGAGTTATATTGTATTGTTGCAATCATTTATGCTGAATTTATCTCAGCATCTTTTAATTAAGATACTATCTCTTCAAATATAAGTTTTTAATTCTGGATTTTGTTATTGAACTCATCTTGCCTTTTTCTATTTCCTAAAAAATGGCTAAAATTCGCCCATGTTTTGTTGCTTTTTTTATGCTTAGCACTACTATACCTTGCAAACAATGCCTCATCTGAACAAATTTTCTCTCATTTTCGGTTAAAAACAAAAAGTCAAGATGAGTTCATTTAATTAAGACTCTAAAACGAATCTAAGATGAATAATTCCGAAGCGATTCCATCAACCAAAAATTTCCCTTTTTGTGTTGTTTTTAATATGTTTATACGATTTTGATGCGTATCAAAATTACTAGAAATAATAAGTAATCCATTTTTTATATATTTTTCTGATGACGCTTTTAAATGCTGAAAAAAAACTTCTCCAAACTCTTTTTCTATTTTATTTAACGATACGCCCCAAATGGTTCGTAAGCCAGTCATAATGTACTCATTATACTTATCTTTTTTAGAAAGTGTTTCAATTGTATTTGGTAGCACATTATTTTGAATGGATTGTATATACTTAGAATTATTTGACACATTCCAGCTGCGCTGGTTACTATTGAATGAATGCGCAGAAGGTCCTATCCCTATATAAGGCTTCCCTTGCCAATAGCTAGTATTGTGTTTTGAAAAATAATCAGGTTTTCCAAAATTCGAGATTTCATAATGTACAAAACCTTCGGCTTTAGTTTTATCAATTAAATGATTAAAATGCTCTAAAGCCAATGTTTCATCAATGGGAAGGTACTTGCCTTTTTTTATAAAACTATCAAGTGCTGTTTTAGGCTCAACGGTCAGGGCATAACTAGAGATATGGTTAACACCATAACTAAAAGCTATTTCTAGATTCTCATTCCATTTTTCCAAACTCATACTGGGAATACCGTAAATAAGATCAATAGTTATATTATCAAAATATTGCGTTGCAAGTTGCAAACACTTCTTAGCTTCTTCAGAATTATGAGCGCGATTCATACTTTTTAAATCATCTTCAAAAAAAGATTGGATACCAATGCTAAGTCGGTTTATTCCAATAGCTCTATAATTTTCAAAAATACGCTCCTCAATGAGGCCTCTCGACTGCGCTCGAGGTGACACATCGTTATCAATTAAATCATCTGGATTTGCTTCTAATGTGATTTCTGGATTATCAATTACCGAATAGTTTTTATAAACCGAATCTATTAATACTTGTAACTCATCGTTTGCTAACAAACTTGGAGTACCACCTCCAAAATAGATGGTTTCAATAGTTTTATTATCAAGCTCTCCTTTTCTGATTTCTAACTCTTTTACTAAAGCCTGAATGAGTTCTTCTTTCTTTTTTAATGATGTAGAAAAATGAAAATCGCAATAAAAACAAGCCTGTTTACAAAATGGTATGTGAATGTAGAGAGCCCCTCCCAACCTCCCCAAAGGGGAGGAGTTTTCACTCGCGCTTTTAAATTTTGTTGATTGTTTTTTCAAAAAACGAACTAATTTTTCTTTTTACGTAGATTTATAACAGTTGCCATTTTTGCTCCTCCTTTGGGGGCTTGGGGGCTATTTTGTTTCACAAAAGCATCCCACCCAGTATAACTTTTGCCGACGCTTACTTTTCCTGAGTTATAAAAATGACAAACCGCTGCTGCTAGGCCATCTGTTGCATCTAAATTTTTAGGTAACGTTTTTAATCCCAACATACTCTGTAACATTCTAGCAACTTGCTCTTTACTAGCATTTCCGTTACCAGTTATTGACATTTTTATCTTTTTAGGAAGGTATTCTGTAATGGGTATTTCTCTACTTAAACCTGCTGCCATGGCAACACCTTGAGCCCTACCTAGTTTTAGCATACTTTGTACATTTTTCCCAAAAAAAGGTGCCTCAATAGCAATTTCGTCAGGATTATGCGTGTCTATAAGTTCAATGGTGCGTTCAAAAATGAGCTTTAACTTTAAGTAATGATCATCGTACTTTTTTAAATCAAGTTCATTAAGTTGCAAAAACTGCATGGTTTTCCCAACCACCTTAATAAGTCCAAATCCCATAATAGTTGTCCCTGGGTCAATACCTAAAATAATTCTTTCTTTAGTCATTTTGTTCACAATAATAACAACCGCTCAGCGATATTGAAGCGCCTACCGTTAGTGTTAACAGGCTACCATTAAATGCTCCAAACCCATCTGATATTGGTTCAAAATCTTTTGCAAACCCATATATATACGAAACATCTGTATAAACAGAAAGTTTATCTGAAATTCCAAAATGCAATTCCACCCCTGCCATAACATTAACAAATGACGTTTTGTTTTGGGTAAAATTCCCCAAAGGTTTTACTGTTGAGATTCCTGGTCCAGCATGAATAAATACACCTTTATTTTGGGATAAATTAAATATTCTATTAGCATTATAAACTGCTTGTAAATTGATACGAGAGTAGTTAAGTTTAAATTCCTGTGCCTCTTTTTTGTTAGAGATCCTATTAAAGCTATAATCTAACTTTGCCCCAAGAACTGGCTTGAACATATATTGTATACCTAAATTCACAGTTGGAAAGTTAGATGTCTTCCCTTCAAAACCACTAACAAATCCACTTTCTGACGGACTGTTTAAGCCTAATCCAAATTGAGCCTTAAAGGTACTTGTATTACCTTGAGAAGAAGACATAAAATTGCTCATTACAAAAACCATTATGCAAAAGGCTTTCTTATATATTTTAAAATTACAGGTCATAACGTAATAATGATTTAATTTGCATACATAATCAGTATATGATTTTTAAACTAACATACAAAATTAAACAATTCTTTTTTGGGCTTATTAAATTAAGCATTGTTATTGGAGCTTTCTATTTTATATATCAAGAACTAGTAAATAACCCAGAATTAGATTTTCGCACTTTTATTGGTTTTGTATCAAAAAAAGACATTTTTTCACTTAAAAATACCCTTTTATTATTCTTTTTAACGTTTTTTAATTGGTTTTTTGAAATTAAAAAATGGCAAATATTGGTTTCTTCTATAAAAAAAATAAGTTTTAAAAATGCCTTCGAACAAAGCTTAGGGTCTTTAACGGCTTCATTATTTACACCTAATAGGATTGGTGAATATGGAGCTAAAGCAATCTATTACGTTTCTAATTACAGAAAACGCATTCTTCTAATTAATTTATTGGGGAATGTATTACAAATGTTTATCACCACTGTTTTTGGAGTTATTGGCCTTTGTTTCTTTGTATTTAAATATCAAATTAATATAAGTTATTATAAGTTTGTCCAGTTTCTTTTATTAGGGATTCTTATTATTCCTCTAATCATTTATGGAGTACAGAAAACAAAATTTACTATTAAAGGGTTTTCTTTAAAAAAAATTAAACATTTTGTTTTAGAGTTTCCTAAAAAGGCACTGGTTTTTGCTTTGTTTTTATCCATGTTACGTTACCTTATTTTTTCGTTTCAATTTTACTTTATATTACAACTTTTTGGAACTGAAATATCATATTTTGATGCTATGATTGTCATTACCTCCATGTATTTATTGGCTTCAATAATTCCTTCTATTTTTATATTTGATGTTATTATTAAAGGGAGTGTTGCTATTTATTTATTTGGAGTTATGGGTTTCAACGACATCACTATTTTAAGTACAATAACCATTATGTGGTTGTTGAATTTTGTTTTACCAAGTCTTTTTGGAAGCTACTATGTCATTAATTTTAATTTGCCTAAAGAAAACTAACTCATTATGATTTTAGTAAGCATCATTATTACAATAAGCTATCTGTTTTTAATAGGGTGTTTTGTTTTTGGCTTTGATAAAATCAAGTTATTTGAATTAGAAGATATGTCTTCGAGAACCACATTTTCTGTTATTATCCCTTTTAGAAATGAAGCAGAAAATTTACCTAATTTATTAAAATCTATAGAATCGTTAGAATACCCTAGTCATTTATTTGAAATTATTTTTGTTGATGATACCTCTGATGATGATTCCGTTGGCTTAATTATGAGATTTCTCACTAACGTTCGAAATGACATTAAGGTCATCAAGAATAAAAGAATTTCTAATTCACCTAAAAAAGATGCTATAACAACGGCTGTTAAACAGTCGAAAAATAAATGGATTATAACAACCGATGCCGATTGTATGCTACCAAAATATTGGTTAAATAGCTTTGATGCATTTATTCAAAAAACAAACACAAAATGTATTGCAGCCCCAATTACCTATATGAATTCCAGTAGTTTTTTAGATCAATTTCAATTACTGGATATTTTAAGTTTACAGGGAGCTACTATTGGTGGTTTTGGTATTAATAAGCCTTTTTTATGTAATGGTGCTAATTTTGGATATGAAAAGTCATTATTTCTAGAATTAAACGGTTTTGAAGGCAATACGGATATTGCTAGTGGTGATGATATTTTTCTACTTGAAAAAGTAGTTGAAACATATCCCGAAAAACTTCATTATTTAAAATGTGACAAAGCCATAGTAAAAACAAAATCACAACTATCTTGGAAGGATTTAATATCACAACGCATTCGCTGGGCTGCAAAAACAAGTGCTTATAATAATTGGTTTGGTAAATTTACCGGGCTTATTGTTTTGCTTATGAATGCTTTATTAATTTCTACTTTATTACTTGCTATTCTTAATGTTTTTAATGTTTTTAATGTTTTTAATGTTTTTAATGTTTTTAATTTTAAAATCTGGGGTTATATTTTAATACTAAAATTTAGTATCGATTTTTTCTTAATATATAAATCAGCGTATTTTTTTAATCAAAAAGCTGTTTTAAGACGCTATATTTTTGGATTTATTGTTTATCCTTTCTTTAGTTTTTATGTGGCTTTTATATCGCTTTTTAAAACCTATAAATGGAAAGGTAGATCATTTAAAAAATAGTATTATCTAGCACTAATAATTATTGGTAATATAAACTCTGTAGTAACTTGTTGTCCTCGTTTAATTCCTGGAAAAATTTTGGGCAACGTATTTAAACTATTAGCTAACAACACATCAATATTTGGTATTTCTTGTATGGTAAGACTATCTATTTTAGTTTCCAATAAGGTTATTCCTCCTGTATCTGATATTTGAAGTTTCAAATCTATCGTATCATTAACATCTTGGGTTACTACAATAATTTCGTCTTGAAGGTATTTAAATATATGGCCAGTCAAAATACTTGTAAAGCATTGTTTTTTTTCTTGTTTGTTAGACAAGGAATCACACAAAGAAAATGTTGGGTATTTATCAACTTCATTCCAATTGAACGTTTGCAATTCTTCATTTAAAATAGCTTCAGAAGAAGTTTTTTTCACATTGAAATACTCACAGGAAGTAAGTAATATAATTACTAGAAAAACACAAATCTGTTTCATGGATTAAAACTGAGACCGAAATGTACAATTTTATTCTAAAAGTTTGATATTTATAAAGTAGCAATTTGTAACAATCACATGAATACTGCGTCTTACAATTGTAAATCATAAATATTTTCATGGATATTATTTTAATTATTATGGCTGCTTTATTTATAATTTTAGGTATCGTAGGCAGCTTTTTACCTGTATTACCTGGTCCGCTTACAAGTTGGATTGGGTTATTTATACTCTCTTTTGTTGACTCTATATTAATGAGCAACTCTTTTATAATTATTACGCTTATAATTGCTATTCTTATTTGGATGCTGGATTACATTATTCCTGCGATAGGTACCAAACGATTTGGAGGTACCAAATATGGCATGATTGGTACAACGCTAGGTCTTATAGTCGGACTCTTAAGTCCTATTCCAGGCGGTATTATTATCGGCCCTTTTGTTGGAGCTTTAATAGGCGAACTTTTAAACAAAAGCGATTCTAAGACGGCAACAAAAGCAGCTTTTGGCTCATTTATTGGTTTTATAGCCTCCACATTTATCAAGTTTATTGTGGCTATTATTTACTTAGGTTTTTTTATAGGGTTTTTACTGGATACTTAAATAGCATTCTTCGCTATATCGAGTAAGGTACCACATAACTGTTACCTGTTTTTTAATTATATTGATCTCTCATAGTATGAGTATGCTACATAGTTTTTTATATTAACGTTAGTTTGATTTAATTTTTTTATAAAAAATAATATTAAATCAATGATTTTCAAGTGTTTGTCATTTCGACAGAGCGAAGCATGAGTGACGAGAAATCTCATAAGGATGGGATTCCTCCTCAATAGCTACGCTATATACGTTCAAGTAAAATATATTTTACTCTCCGTAGCGTTCGGAATGACATAGTTTCTTTATTAAAACAATTAAACAACTGATTGCTAAGTTTTAATATATCGAACTTACGTTATATTATGTAATCTCTCCTAGCGTCGACATGACAGAGGATATCTAAACAACGAATAGTTTTTAAGAAGCTGGAATGCTAGTAATAGCATAACACCATTTAATCATATCGAGCGAGGTATCACATAGTACAGGTATACTACCAGATTTCTTTTTTATGTGATGTCTCCTGTCGTCGACATTGACAGAGAGAATCTAAAACAACAAATGGTTCCTATCTAGAAATTGGGATACTCTCTTTATCATAACAAGTAAGGTATCTCATAATATGTGTATAGTGCCTAGTTCTTTTTATTATGAGATTCCTGCCTTACTGAAACAAGTTCAGCACAGGTCGCAGGAATTATAAAAAGAAGAAACCCTATGGGTCTCTCACCTCCATAGGGTCTGTAAATTGCTATTATCAACAAAAAAAATTGAGGGATTAATTAATTTTTTGAAGTGTTGATAATGTAAAGATACTTATAAGCCTTGAAATTGAACTGCGGGAAACCCGTAACACCTTTACGGGTTAATGGTACTTTTGAGCTATATCAATGGTTTTCAGAACAAAAAAAAATGCTTTTTTTAGAAAAAAACTCACATTGTATGAGCGTAAGTCTTAAACGAAGCCTTTTTTTCGTGCTTCATTCAATAACGTTTCGTCTTGTCCGTCATTAACATCAAAGACATCTCTAAGGTGTTTCTTCCTTTTTTCAACTGCACTTAAAGAAATATCTAAATGGGATGCTAAATTTTTAGTTTTTACCCCTTGAGATAATAGGTGAAGTATTTTTCTGTTTTTATCATCTATAACGATATCACTTGTAATCGCTTTTCTAATATGACTATTTACAGTACCACTATAAAATGGCGGGTTGTTAAGTACCGCTTGAAAAGCACTAGCCAGTTCGCTAGATGTTAAATCACTTTTAATTAAAAATCCTTCCGGATCTATCGTTTTAATAATATTATGAATTCTAAAAGACTCATTAAACATAGTTAATATGATAATTTTAGCTTTCGGTAAAATTCGGCGTGCATATTCTGCTAAATCTTCTCCAGAACTCATCAATCCATCTGATGAAGGTGGTAAACTAATATCAACGAATAACACATTATAAGGCGCTTCATTTTGAATTGATTTATCCATGTAAGCAATAGCTTCGTCACAATTATTCGCAATATCAATTTCGAGTTCCTGGCTTTCCTTTTTGGTAAAAAGTAATGTGTTTTGATACCCCTCAATAATCATGGGGTGGTCATCAATCATTAATATTTTTATTTTTTCACTCATAATAAATTTTGTTTTAGGTAATTGGGGCGTATATGGTTACTGTAGTTCCTACATCTTTTTTAGAAATTATATTTATACTTCCATTTATATCACTTATCCTGGAATTCATGTTCTTTCGTCCTATACCAGACTTGGCTTTATTAACATCAAACCCAGAACCATCATCACTCATTATTAGGCAAATTACATTATTTTTTAATTTAAAACTAATATTTACTTCTGTTGCATTTGCATGTTTGTGTATATTATGGAGCGCTTCTTGAATAATTCTATATATATGAATTTTATTTTTGTTAGGTACTTCATCCCAATGAATCGTGTCATCATGCTCTAAATTATAACTAAGCTTATAGGCTGCTGTTTGTGTTTCTAAGAATGTTTTTATGATATCTATAAATCCTGATCCAGAAACAAAATCGGTATTTAACTCATGCGACACTTTCCTTATATCCTGCTCTATAATTTTAAGCTCATCTATATATTGCCCTCTGGTTTTTATAGCCTCTTCACTGTTGCTCATATTTAAACTATCCAGGTTTAAACGTGTACCGAATAAACGTCCTAAAACCCCATCATGCAACTCTTCAGAAATACGCTTTTTCTCTAAAGTTCTTGCTTCCTCTATGCTTTCATTTTGAGATAGCATCAAGTTATAAATCTCTTCATTGGTTTCTTGTTGTTTCTGAATAAATTTCAATTCTTTATTTTTATTTCTTTGGGTAATAACCATATATAATAAAAATGTTGAAATTATCAGTACCACAGATATTATTAAAAGCCACATACGTTCTTTAGCAATTCGAATATTTTCTTGTTCTATTTGCTGAGTTTCAAAACGAATTCTGGCAAATTTATCTCGAATTGTCCTTTCATTTTTTTGAAGACTATCATTAAGTTTAATGTATGCATGAGAATGAACTAAAGCCATACTATCATCTTCTATTTTTGAAAGTAAGACAAGCGACTTAAGTAAATCATCGTTGTGATATTCTTCAGAAATTTCTTTTGCTTTATAACCATAATATAAAGCTGAATCTTTATTCTTATGATCATGATAATATTCAGCTAAATGTTGATTTATTATAATAGAATTATATCCCTGACTACTAATACTTTCACTTACCCTTAGCGCTTCAATATATAACTTAGGTAGCTCATCTAATTCTTCAGCTAAATACAAAGTATGTGCATAATTATCCAATACTAAAGAATAGACATATGGGTATTTGTTTATTAAATTCTTATTATTTAAAATTTGTTCGTAATAACTTATTGCCAATTTATATTTACCAGCTTTCTTATATGTATTTGCTAAGTTTATAATAGAACTATTTACGATTAACTCTTTATTCTTTATATCAATTTTCTTTTTTAATTTTAGTGATTCTTTATGATATGTTACAGCCTCATTAAATTCATCTAATTCTTTAAAAACAATTCCAAGATTATTATAAACATATGATTTAAGTTCAAGTACAGCATTATTTTGTTCTAATGATTCCAAAATTGTTAATATTTGAACAGAAATCACTTCACTTTCTGTAAACTCTTTTTCATTTTTTAAAATAACTGAAATACCGTACAATGCTTTAGCTAACTTAAAGTTGTTACCTATCTGTCTGTAGATTTTTTCCGCATTATAGTAATAAATAAACGCACTATCAGTAAATCTGGTTTTTTTTCTATATAAATCTCCTATAGAATAATTGATATCTGCAATTGAAGAAGAATCACTAGGTTTTAAATCTAAGATTGTTCGTTTTAATGAATCTATTCTATATAAATTTTGGTTTTTCTGTCCAAAAGAATAGTACCAAGTGAAAAATATCATTATATATATTATACTTGTTTTCAAAAATATAGAATTATTAAAAATAAATAGATCTCCTCAAATGTATCTATATTTTTGAATAAAAAAAACTCTATACATAATTGTACAGAGTTTTACTTAATTAATTTGTATTATATATTAGTTATCTATATCACCTCCTGTGTAAGGAGTCGGTATACCAGTATTAGTTGCTTCTTCAGTATTTTCATCTGCTCTTAATACATCATCTTCGTTTAGGTCTTGTTTTGTACAAGATACTAAAGTTAACATAAGTAGTGCTACGAATAAAGTAATTTTTAGGGCTTTCATAATATTTGATTTTAAGGTTATTACTATTTATTTTTCTTTATTTTTTAAAAACAAAATACATGTAATTCATTAAAAAACAATGCTTTACATGAGGGAAAAATGGATAATTAACTTAAAATCGAACACATAAAAAAAACGTAACGATTCTATAAAATTTTTAGAGGGAATAAAAAATGAATTAATTAGTCTTTGAATAACTTAGGGATATTTTTGGGGCGCACTCTAAGACACAGTAAAATTGATCAAACTGAGTATACCAGCGAAATAAATTCGATGAAATGCATTATTTTAACGATTAAGTGCTTATTTTTTAAATAAAGCTGTTGATAAGCTGTTAAAAACTATTTAAGTGTTGATTTCGTTTTTACCAGACTTGTTTTAACAATTTTTGTCTTTACATCTTCATTTAAATGTATTTTCTGTAATCTATCAATAAGCATTTGAGCTGCATTAGCTCCAATTATTTTAGCGTGTTGTCTTATTGTAGTTAATCTTGGTAAGGAATGATTTGAATCTGCTTTACTAGCAAAACCCATTACCGACATATCTTTTGGCACCTTAAAGCCTAAATTAACTGCTGTATTAATAGCTATAATACCAGAAGAACTATCTGCAGCTATTACCCCATCAATATTCTTATTCTTTTTTAAAAAAGATTTTATTGTTTTCTGATGATCATCTTTCTTTTTTATTTTCAAAATTAGAGGTTCTTGAGTATGATGTTCCAATATCGCCTTACTATAACCTCTTTCTCTTAATTTACCAATGCTTAGATCACTAACATTACTAACAAAGGCAATGTTTTTGCGATTTTCAAGTAATAAGCCTTTAGTGGCATTGTAAGTAGCATCAAAATCATCTACAATTACTTTATCACATAACACATCATGAGCCACTCTATCAAACATAACAATAGGCAAACCCTGACTAATGGTCTTTTTAAAATGATCTACTTCATTCTTAATTTGAGTTTCTTCTGCTACTGATAATATAAATCCGTCTACACTTCCATTTGCAAGTAATAATAGACTTTCCTTTTCCTTTTCTAAAGATTCGTTAGAGATACAGGTAATTATATTATAACCCAAATTATTTGCCTCTCTTTCGATACCAAAAAGTACTTTAGCCAGAAAATGGTTAAGTATATTAGGAATTATAACTCCGATGGTTTTAGTTTTATTTTGCTTTAAACTTAAAGCAACTTTATTAGGTGTATAGTTATACAACTCGGCAAGTTCTTTAACTCGCTTAACTGTATCTTCTCCAATTTCTTCGCTATTGTTTAATGCTTTTGAAACCGTAGATATAGAAACATTTAACTCTTTTGCTAACTGTTTTAAAGTAACCATACTATTTTACATCTAAATTATAAGTATCGCAATTTACAAAATTACTTCTTTCAAATAGCCTTATCGATAAGATTGGTTGTTTTAAGTACCCGTTATAGTAGAATTACACAAAAATGATGCTGTTACATTTCTTAGAAGAGAAATATAAGATAGGTAATATATATTTAGAATAAAAACATATAATACCTGACTAGCCTGATAGTAGTCAAATATTTAGTTAAGAATTTTGTTCAATTTAGATAGATTAAAAAACTAGAGCATTTATAGGTTTTTACAACTAAGACTTGCCTAATATTCTAAACATACCTGTTCCGCAAGTTGGGCAACTTCCTTTCATTGCTTTTCTTCCATTTTTCATAGTCACTTCACTAGCATTTTTGATTTCTTTTTTGCTTTTACACTTTACACAGTATCCTTCCATAATTTCAGTTTTATCTCGGTTAAATGTTAACTTTATAAATGTAGGTTTTATTCTTGGTGCTCGCAAATAAAAAGTAATACAATTACTACCTTTAAACATGGATTAAAAATTTATAATTTTGATTTACAAATATTTACACATCAATATTGGTATTCAACAAATCTTACTACATAATACTTTGACTTCATAATATTTCAAATAAAAATTTATGTAATTAAAGTCATCATATTAAAAAAACAGCTACTATTTACCAATACGTATAAAATATCTTGGACAAACTAGGAGTGATTTTTATAGAGTATTCTTCTCTCATACCATTTTCTATGAATAGACAATCTCATAAACGTTATACACATTAGTAAACTTTTAACATAACACGATCAAAGCTTTTTAGTCAAAAACAGTAATTTCGCTGTTTAATACAAACAAATAACCCAACAATGAGAAACATTACTCTGCTGTTTATTCTTTTTTTAAGCATAAATTTAATTTCAGCCCAAGACAAGAACATTTCAACAACACCTCAACCAAATTATCGTTTGGCATCACAGTTTTCTCCAACTAATCTTGCAAAATTAGTTCACTCAACAACTGTCAGGCCTCATTGGTTAAAAAGAGGAGATCGTTTTTGGTATCAATATAAAACTACTGAAGGCTCCAATTACTATTTAGTAAATGCGAATACAAAATCGAAATCCAAATTGTTTGACAATGAAAAAATGGCAAAATGGTTAACGGAAATAACAAAAGATCCTTATGATGCAAAACATTTACCTCGTTTCAATTTTAAATTCGTTAAAAATGAAACGGCTATTCGCTTTAGAGTAACTTCTACAGAAGAAGTTGAAGTCATAGAAGAGAAAAAGACTATCGAAAATGATTCTTCTGTTACTAAAAAAGAAAAAAAGAAGGCTCCTAAAATGGAAAAAAAGGTCTACCATCTTGAATATAAATTAGGCGGTAATTCATTAACTATCATTGACAATAAAAAGAAAGAGAAAGAACCATGGAAAAAATGGGCCACGATCTCACCTGATAGTACTATTGTATTGTTTTCCAAGAATTATAATTTGTTTTGGATGGATAAAGCTAATTTTTTGAAAGCTGTTAAAGACGAAAAAGACTCTACAATTGTGGAGAACCAATGGACCAACGATGGTGTAGAGTATTATGGTTATGGAGGTTCTAGCCGTGGAGAAAACAACGAAACCAAAGAAGAAAAGAAAGATGACAGAAAAAAAATTAATGGTATTTGGTCCCATGATTCTGAAAAATTTGTATTCACAAAATCTGACTCTAGACATATTAAAGATTTATGGGTAATCAATTCTGTTGCAAAAAAGCGCCCAACTTTAGAAACCTATAAATACCATATGCCAGGAGAAAAAGAATTCTACAAACAAGAATTATTGGTTTTTGATATGACGTCTAAAAAAGTTGTTAATATTAAACTAGACACAACGAAGCAACAAGGAATTTCTGTTTACAGAGCTCCGAAAAAACAATCGAACAGAGATGATGAATTTCAACCGTCACTATTACTTTCAAAAAAAGGAAAGATTTATTTTAACACCATAAGTAGAGATAGAAAAAAACTAGATATCTGCGTTGCAGATATTAATTCTGGAGATGTCACTGTTTTAATTGAAGAACGGTTTAACACTTATATTGAATCGAGGCCTTTGATTTTATTCAATGATGAACAAGAAATTCTCCATTGGTCTGAACGCGATGGTTGGGCTCATTTTTACTTATACAATTCTAATGGGAAATTAAAACGTCAAGTGACTTTTGGTTCTTATCATGTTAATCAGTTTACTAATTTGGATGAAAAAGAGCGTGTTCTTTATTTTACAGCAAATGGGGTTTCCAAAAACCAAGACCCTTATTACGAACATTTGTATCGCATTAACTTAGATGGCACTGGTTTACGAAATATTAATTCTGGAGATTATAATACGGCAACAAGCATGTCTGATTCTAACAAGTATTTTGTAAGCAATTATTCTAGAGTTAATACAACTCCTATGTCTGAATTGCGAAACAGTAATGGTTCTGTTATTATGACTTTAGAAGAAGCCGATCTATCTCAACTTTTTGCAACAGGATATAAATTTCCTGAACCGTTTAAAGTAAAAGCAGATGATGGCATTACAGACATTTATGGGGTTATGTATAAGCCTTTCAATTTTGACGACTCTAAGAGCTATCCTTTATTAGAGTATGTATATCCAGGCCCTCAAACTGAGGCTGTAAATAAATCTTTTTCAGTTAGAATGGATCGATTAGATCGTATGGCTCAAGTGGGCTTCGTAGTTATTACATTAGGGAACAGAGGCGGACACCCTAATCGTTCAAAATGGTATCATAATTATGGTTATGGCAACCTTAGAGATTATGGTTTAGCGGACAAAAAATATGTCGCCGAGCAATTAACAAAAAAACACCCTTACATTAATATCGACAAGGTTGGTATTTACGGTCATTCTGGTGGTGGCTTTATGTCTACCGCCGCAATGCTAGTATATCCAGACTTTTTTAAAGCAGCCGTTTCTTCTGCTGGTAACCACGATAACTCAATGTATAATAGCTGGTGGAGTGAAACGCATCATGGTGTTAAAGAAAAAAAGGATGCTGATAATAATGTATCTTATGAATATGCTATTGATAAGAATCAATCTTTAGCATCCAACCTAAAGGGTAATCTTATGCTAATTACAGGAGACATAGACAACAATGTACACCCTGGTGGCACCATTAGAATGGCAAACGCTTTAATTAAGGCTAATAAACGATTTGATTTTATGATCATGCCTGGGCAACGTCATGGTTTTGGAAATATGACGGAATATTCCTTTTGGCTAAGAGCAGATCATTTTAGCAAACATTTTTTAGGAAAGGAAGCGACAAGCATTGATATTATGGAAATGAATAGAGATACCCCTAAAAAATAACGGTTTTTCACTAAATAAAAGAGGCTGTCTAAAAAGTGTCATTCTGAATGGAATGAAGAATCTCTTTAAAATATATGACTCTGATTATGAGTGAAATAAGATTCTTCGCGTTGCTCTGAATGACAAGATTAACCACTTTTCAGACAGCCTCTTTTATTTTATAGTCAATGATTGCTCACTCTTTGTTAATTAAAAACCTCAATCTCTTCAATAATTTCTTTGACTTCAATACCAGCTATTTTATAGCTTCCTTTTAAAGCGTCAATATTGGCTTTTACTTCAGATTCATTTCCATTAAAAGTCTCATAACTAATAGATTCTTCATCATTCTCAATAGTCACCGTAGTCACTACTGCTTTAACAGTACCATCTTCATTATTAGTCATATTCACTTTAATTTCTTTAGAAATGGCAACATTTTCAAGCTCATGTCCATCAGAAGTGTAAGCGGTAACAATATCAGAAGACAATGCAATACTAGGCGCTATAACCAGTGCAACAACAGACATTAATTTTAATAAGATATTTAATGAAGGCCCTGAAGTATCTTTAAAAGGATCTCCAACAGTATCACCAACAACAGCCGCTTTATGAGCATCTGTTCCTTTTTTACCTTGCTCTTCAATAGTCTTTTTAGCATTATCCCAAGCACCACCGGCATTAGATTGGAAAATTGCCATAAGCACACCACAAGTAGTAACACCTGCAAGTAAACCACCTAACATTTCTGCGCCACCAATAAACCCAACAGCTACAGGTACTGCAATAGCTAAAAGCCCTGGAAATACCATTTCTTTAATAGATGCTTTTGTTGAAATAGCAACACATTTATCGTATTCTGCAACACCATCTGCCGCATCAAATATTTTTCTATCTTCTTCTGAAGCTTTACTCATATCTGAATCATACTTACGCATCACTTCTAGAGCTGCTTTTAATTGGGGGATGTCTCTAAACTGACGACGAACTTCTTCAATCATAGCCATAGCTGCACGCCCAACGGCATTCATAGATAATGCTGAAAACACAAACGGTAACATGCCCCCAACTAATAACCCTGCCATAATTTGAGGTTGTGACACATCAATAGCGGTTACATTTGCCGTTTTCATAAAAGCTGCAAATAATGCCAATGCTGTTAAGGCTGCAGAAGCAATGGCAAAACCTTTACCAATAGCTGCTGTTGTATTACCTACAGCATCTAACTTATCGGTACGTTCGCGAACTTCACTCGGCAACTCTGCCATTTCAGCAATACCACCAGCATTATCAGAAATTGGTCCGTAAGCATCAACTGCTAACTGTATTCCTGTATTAGCAAGCATTCCTACCGCAGCAATAGCAATACCATATAAGCCAGCAAAATGGTGTGATACCAAAATAGCCGCAGCAATTAATATAATAGGAATTGCAGTAGACATCATTCCAATACCTAAACCAGCAATGATATTTGTTGCAGCACCAGTTTCAGATTGTCTAACAATAGAATTTACAGGCCCTTTTCCAGTTCCAGTATAATATTCGGTTACTTTACCAACGGCTAAACCAGCTACTAAACCAGCTATAGTTGCCCAAAACACACCCATTGCCCCGAAAGGTAAACCCTCAACAGTTTCTGGTATTAAAGCATTAATAATAAAATAAGACGCTATAACCATTAAACCTGCTGAACCAAACTCACCAATATTTAAAGCTGTTTGCGGGTTTCCACCATCTTTTACTTTCACAAAAAACGTTCCTATAATAGACATCACAATACCAACTGCAGCTAATACTAACGGTAAGTATACAGCTCCTAGTCCATTAAAATCTGGTGTTAAAATAAAAGCTCCTAATACCATTGTACCAATAATAGAACCTACATAAGATTCGAATAAATCGGCTCCCATACCAGCAACATCACCTACATTATCACCTACATTATCTGCAATGGTTGCAGGGTTTAAAGGATGATCTTCAGGTATTCCTGCTTCCACTTTACCAACTAAGTCTGCTCCAACATCGGCTGCTTTGGTATAAATACCACCTCCAACACGAGCGAATAAAGCTATAGATGATGCTCCTAAAGAAAAACCTGAAAGCACATTTAGTACTAATGATAAATTCTCAGGACCACCCCACATATTCTGATATATCATAAAAAGACCACTTAAGCCTAAAACACCAAGCCCAACAACACCAAGCCCCATAACAGCACCACCAGCAAAAGCAACTTCTAAAGCTTTTCCTAAAGAAGTTCTTGCTGCACTTGTAGTCCTTACATTGGCTTTGGTAGCAACTTTCATTCCTATAAATCCAGCTAAGGCAGAACAAATAGCTCCAACTATAAAAGATACGGCAACCATACCATTAGATCCCTCTTCTGCATTTCCTTTAAAGTAAAGTAGAACAGCAACAGCAATTACAAATATTGATAAAATTTTATATTCAGCTTTTAGAAAAGACATCGCCCCATCGGCAATATTTTTAGCAATTCGAATCATTTTATCATCTCCTTGATCTTGTTTGGAGACCCACGCACTTTTTATAAATACATAAGCCAAAGCTAAAACTCCAAACACTGGTAAAAATTTCACTATTAATTCCATATTAATAAGTTCTTTTATTAGTTATTAGTTAATTATTTTTAAACGAAGCTAAAAATAGGAAAATATAAGTGATAAAAAAAGCCTCTATTAATTAAAGATAATACATTCAAATCCCTGTTTAAATATATTATCTTTAATACAATGACATATGTTAGTTTTTCCTTGTTTATTTAGATGAAATCACACTTTAATTATGCCCAAAATTTCTCTTGCATCAAAGTTGGAAAACAAAAAACCATCCTAAATTATTAGGATGGTTTTATAAATTTTAAATAAAAATTTTCAACTAAATAGTAAAGGTTCTTTTTTTCTTGTGCTCGCTATTTTCATAACGCAATACACATTCATGATAAATCTTTCTAGCTTCTTCAGCATTTCCCCATCCACCAGTATCAACCTTCTTCTTTTCCAAATCTTTATATACTTGGAAAAAATGCTCTATTTCCTTTAACCTATGAGGGTTTAAATCTGATATGTCTTTATTATTACTCCATATAGGATCAGAAACCGGTACACAAATAATTTTTTCATCGGGGCCTTTTTCGTCAGTCATATGGAATACACCAATTGGTCTAACCTCCATAACTACCATAGGATATGTTGGTTCTGTTCCCATAACCAATACATCTAATGGATCTTGATCTAATGCCAAAGTTTCTGGAATAAATCCATAATCCCCTGGATACATCATAGATGAAAACAACATACGGTCGAAGCGAATTTTGTGTAATGCAAAATCGTATTCATATTTATTTCTACTTCCTTTAGGTATTTCAATTAACACATCAAATGTTAAATCTTTTTTCTTACTCATAGTTTATAAATATTTTAGGGACGCAAATGTACTGAACACTTAGACTTTAACCAACAAAAAACTTGGTTGTTTTAGATTAATAATTCCTATCTTGTCGCTGACTAATTCAAATAATATTCTAGCTGACTATGAGACTTTTATTTTATTTTTTATTTACTCTATTTTCTTTATTATCTATTAAAGCCCAAACAGAGCCCTGGCAAGGTAAATTTGAGCCTATTGACAATATGATTACCCCCCCTAACACCTACAGAACTGCCAGTGGGGCTCCTGGAAGGGATTATTGGCAACAACAAGCTAATTATAAAATTAAGGCAACCCTTGACGAAACTAACAATACCATTTCCGGTAAAGAAACTATTACTTATTATAATAATTCGCCAGATGATTTAAGCTACCTATGGATACAACTTGAACAAAACGTTAATAAAAAAGGAAATGAAGATTTTGGAGGCATAAACAATAATATAAAAGACGGCATGACTTCAAGGCAAATGCAGTTCCTTACTAGAGCTATCGATTTTCCTGCTGGTTATTCTATTAAATATGTTAAAGATTCAAACGGGAAAAACATAAAAACCATGGTTAACAATACCATGATGAAGGTTAAATTGAATACGCTTCTTAAATCGGGGGAATCTACGAGTTTTTCAATAGCGTGGTCTTACCCAATTACCGACAGAAGCATGTATTCATTATCTCGGGAGGGCTATGAGTATTTTCCATCGGATGATAATACTGTTTATCTTATTGCTCACTGGTTTCCGAGAATGGCTGTTTATAATGATACAGAAGGTTGGCAAAATCAGCAATTTCAAAAACTTGGAGAGTTTGCACTGGAATTTGGCGATTATGATGTTGAAATCACTGTACCAGAAGATCATATTGTTGCGTCTACTGGCTTACTTCAAAATAGTGAATCTGTATTAACAAAAGCTCAGCGTAAAAGATTGGATGAAGCTCGAAAGTCTTTTGACAAACCTGTAATGGTTATTACCCAAAAAGAAGCAGAAGCCAATGAAAAACAGAAATCAAAAAAGCAAAAAACATGGAAATTCAGTGCTAAAAATGTTCGTGATTTTGCCTTTGCTTCCTCTCGTAAATTTATGTGGGATGCACAAGCTGTAAAGTTGCCAACCAATACTGTAATGGCTATGTCTTTTTATCCTAAAGAAGGTTTACCTGTATGGCAGGAAGAATCCACTAAAGCTGTGAGGCATGCTTTAGAAGTATATTCTGAAGCGACTTTCGATTACCCATACCCTGTTGCTATTTCTGTAAACACATCTAATATTGGTATGGAATTCCCTATGATTAGCTTTAATGGAGGTCGTCCAAAAAATGGTAAAATAAGCAATAATGCTAAACAAGGAATGATAGGGACTATTATTCATGAAGTGGGTCACAACTGGTTCCCTATGATTGTAAGTTCGGATGAGCGCAAATGGATGTGGATGGACGAAGGTTTAAACACCTTTTTACACCAAAGAACTGTAGCAGAGCGTTATCCTGATTTTAATAGTGTAACACCTAAAAGCATCGTTCCGTTTATGAGTGGTGATAAAAATATTTTACGCCCTATTATGACGACTTCAGATAGTGAACTTATGTCTCAATTTGGTGCTAATTTTTATTTGAAACCAACTGTTGGTTTGCAAATGCTTCGCAATTCGATTATTGGAAAAGAATTATTTGATGAAGCTTTTAAAGAATATGCTAACCGTTGGAAATATAAACACCCCAATCCTGCCGATTTATTTAGAACACTTGAAGATGCGACAGCTACCGACTTAGATTGGTTTTATAGAGGTTGGTTTTTTACAACCGATCATGTAGATATGGAATTAAGTCATGTAAAATGGTTTAAAGTCTATGAGGAGAATTCGAACATAGAAGATCAAAATAATACATCTAAAGTAAAAATTGATGCTTCAGGCAAAAATGTTCAAGCACAAACTAAAGATTTCTCAAGTGGTCCGGAAATGATTACTATGAACGCAACACCTGATGCTGCATACGGTCAATTTTTATCAAGAATTAACGAACCTGAATTGCGCAAACAACTTTCTGGTAAAAACATTTACGAAATCACTATTAAAAATGTAGGAGGGCTTGTTATGCCTGTTACTATTGAGTGGATATTTACTGATGGCTCAAAAGAAATTGATACTATTCCAGCCGAAATCTGGCGTAGAAACGAATACGAAATTCAAAAAACATTTATAAAGGAAAAAGAAGTAAAGGAAGTGAATTTAGATCCTAATTTTGAATATGCTGATACCGACACGAAAAACAATTCGTTTCCTAAAGTTGAAACAGCATCCGAGTTTGATACTTTTAAAAATAATAAAAGAAAGAGTTGATATTAGAAATTCAACCTATTACAATCTTTCTAGAAAATACTAAAGAGGCTGTCTAAAAAGTGGTTAATCTTGTCATTCAGAGCAACGCGAAGAATCTTATTTCACTCATAATCAGAGTCATATATTTTAAAGAGATTCTTCATTCCATTCAGAATGACACTTTTTAGACAGCCTCTTTAGTATTAATCCACATCAAACCGAACCCCAGCTACCGCTAGTTTCTAAAACTAGTGGTTATAAGAGAGAGTAAATACTATAAAAAGGACTCTTTTATGTATCCTGTCTATACATTAACAACCAAATTTAACCATTGTTAAATAAAAAATATAATTATAAGTAAAGTTATGAGTGCTGTGGTTGAAAATTATAAACAGAGGAGCTACTCTATTTCTAAAGTTGCTCCTTTGCTTCTTTTTTTCTTATTCTTACCTGCTGACTCATGACACCACTGGTAAATTACTAGCGGGAGCGATTGAGTTCTAAGTTAAAGCCCAAATCATTCAGTCAAAAATCAAGGTTTAATAATGTCTTCGACTGCGCTCAGGCTGACATTCTACTCTTAACTTAATGACATAGTGGTAGGTAGGCACATTTCATTCTGAATGATAGTTTTTAAACCTCTTTGATCTAGTCCACATCAAACCGAACACCTATTGAGATGTTATTCTGATCGACAATCTGATCTTTAAAAATAGGTGATAAATCGTATTTAACATATAATGCGACATCATCAAAAGCAATATAACCACTTAATCCGTAGACTAAATTACTGGTATTAAAGCCACGCTTTTGTTTGTCTTTGATTTTTTCTCCGTCCAACTCATACTTTAGTTTTTGACGCGTACCAATATTAAAACCTGCATATCCTCCTAAGCCTATTTTGAATTGATTTCGTGTAGAATACCTAAAATAAGTGTCTTTATCAATCTTTTTTGAAGGTCCGAACTCAAAATGAACAGGAAATACTAAATTGGTAACAGACAGTTTAGATTTTTTAAGATCTTCTGGAAATTCTTCCAACACAGTTTGATTACCTTGTTGAACAAAATATTTATTATCATCAGGTTTTAATCCATTTATTTGAAAAGAGTATCCATATTTAAAGCGTAAAAAATTGGTGTTTTTAAACACGCGTGTTTTCCATGCCCAACCTAATTCTAAAAACCGGGACCCTCCAATCTTATACGGGGAATCATCAAGCTTTTGTCCTTCAATAATAGCATTGTTAAGACCAAAAGCCAACACAAAGTCGCTAGAAGTTCGCAAATCATACTTCTTTGGCTTGTTTTTTCCTCTTACAGAAAACACCTCTTCTCCATCTACCGCAAGACCTAATTTAACTTCTTTTTCATCTCTATTCAATCCATAATCATTTCTTTCAAAAAGAGCTATTTTATTATCTATAATTCCTATGCGGTTTTCAATATTCAAGGCTGCTATTTTTGCCACTTCCATTTTCAATTTTTGAGCTTCTTCAAGTGTTATTTCGCCATTGTCCAAACGTTTATTGATAGCTTCTACTTCTATTTTCAGAAAGTCTTTTTCTTCTTTTTCAACAACTGTTTTCAAATGCCTAAGCATTTTAATGTTCTTTTCATTTTTAATAGCTGGAATTGTATCTTGTGCATTGATTAATTGCACACTTACACATAGCACGACAAGTGCTAAATATTTAGTAATGGTTTGCATAACTGTTCGTTTTTTTCTTGCTGAATTTATTTCAGCATCTGTTGATTATTAATAATTGATTTGATGATGTTTAACTTTTTATTCGTAAGATTCCTGCCTTACTGAAACAAGTTCAGCATAAATCGCAGGAACATATTAATCATTACGATGTGCTACAGTTGTTTTTAATGTACCATAACTTGTTTTTATAACTTCAAAAACTTTACTTCTAAAAGATTGATCTAAATCTGCTTCAACATCTTGAAGTAATAAATTAGCATCGACCACTCCTGTAGCTTCATTATGTAATTGATTTAACCTGATTTCCTTTTGAGCTTCTAGTAATAAAGCGTCAATAGCTTCGTCTGTAACTTTGTTATTATCCTTTAAGGCTTGTATTTTATTTGCAACCGCTTGTATCTTTTCTTGTTCAAAAGTTAAAGGTTCTAATATTACTTCAACAGGATTGACAGGATTTTTTTTACGCTTTTCTATGTTGTTTTCCAAAGTATTAGCTATTTGTTCTTTATTAAATTCCGATTTGCTAAGAATTGGCTTTTTTAATGATTCTTCAATAACTTTATCTTTATTTGTCTGAATAGTTTCTGAGGTCTTTACGCTATTAACATTAGTTTCAACTATTACTGCATTATTTTTATTGTCCTCCTTAACTTCTGGAACTGCTATTGTTTTAGGAATATCATCCACGATAATTCCATCATTAGAAAACTGGGAAATTACTAGCATACCCCCAATAATACTCGCTGCCAAACCTATCCATAAAATGGGGCTTTTACCTTTCTTCTTTTCTTGATCACTTAAACGCTCTGAAAGTTTATTCCATGCATTATTAGATGGTTGTAATGTTCTTTTATCAAGTTTATCCTTTATGCTTTCTTCAAATTTAATTGGTGCCATAGCCTGCAGTCTTATTTAATTCTTTAATGCTTTCCTGTAGCAATTTTCGTGCTTTGAATAATTGTGATTTTGATGTTCCTTCTGTAATATTCAGCATCTCTGCTATTTCGTAGTGTTTGTATCCTTCTATAGCATACATAACAAATACCATTTTATAGCCTTCGGGAAGCGCATCAATAAGTTGCTGTATTTCGGCAACTTCTATATCGGTACTAATATTATTTGTATAATCGTTGTTATACTCAAAATCTTCAACAGAAAATTCTATCTGTTTTTTTTGTCTTAAAAATGAAATAGACTCTCTAACCATAATCCGCCGAATCCAACCTTCAAAACTGCCTTCACTTTTAAAACTCTTCAAATTAGAAAACACTTTAAAAAAACCGTTAAGCATCGCTTCTTCGGCTTGTTGTAAATCTTTTATATAATACCTACATACACTTAGCATTTTTGGAGCATGTATTTCAAACAAGACGTGTTGTGCCTCACGATTATTTTTAATCGCTTTTTTTATAAGTGACGATTCGTCTTTATGCAATTGTATTACTTTCAAGAATGATTTCATTTAGCCTTCTATTTTTAAAGACGCAAATTTTGTGCTAATGGTTGCCTAAGCATTTAAATATTTCTATAAATGTAATTGAAAAGAACTAAAGCCTTAAAATTGAAATACTTGGATTTGTAAAAATTTTCGGCTATATTGATTTAACTTTGAATATTATTCATTAAATAAAACGGAATAATATATTAATAATAATATAGACGAAACAAAATGGGAATGTTTTATAATGGGGCAAATTGCGATATTTATATAGGGAAAGGAGCTGGAAAGAAACTCTTAAATGACATCCGTAATGCGAAAAAATCAATTAAAATTGTTTCTCCTTTTCTTTCTCCTTTTTTAATTACTGAATTAATAAACTTTAGAAACAGAAACTTAGAAGTTCAATTAATAACCACCGATAATATTGAAGATTTTTATGGAAATTACGAAAAGAATATACATAAACTGATAATTCAGAATAGAAAAACTGATAAAGAAGCTGTTGAAAAACGTGAAAAATGGAAAGACCTAATAAAAATATTGACTTATATAGGGTTTGGGCTTCTAACAACTTTAATTGGAATCACATATTACCTTAAAGATATAAAGGTGCTCTTTGGATTAATTCCTATTATTATTTTATTTTTAATAATTAAACTATATAAAAAGAAGATCGAAAACAAACAAATTTATTCATATTGGTATTCTCAACTATTTCCCTTTAAAGTTTACATGTCACCTGATACAACTGAAGAAAGTGATACCCGCATTCATAGCAAAATCTATTTAATAGATGACCAAATAGCATATTTAGGTTCTTTAAATTTTACATCCAGTGGAACAAAACATAATTATGAAACTAGAATACGAACAAATGATCTAAATGCCGTTAAAGAAATCAAAGAAGAGATCAATCAGCTAATGAATCATTCTCACTTACCAGAAAGAAACATACAGCTTTGGGGCAGTCAATTATATCCAGAACCAATAAATTAAAGTATTATTCTTAGCAAAGAATTGAGCAAAAAAAAACAAACTACTTCTTCCTATCAATCACATAATTCACCATAAGTTCCAATGAATTTCTATAATCAGATTCTGGATAGGTTTGAAGTATTTGTAAGGCCTCTTCTTGAAATACTTTCATCTTCTTTATAGCGTAATCCAAACCTCCATTATTTTTCACAAAAGCAATAACTTCCTTAACGCGTTTGATATCTTTATTATGGTTTTTTATAGAATTAATGAGCCAGTTCTTGTCTTTTTTTGAAGATTGGTTTAGGACATAAATTAAAGGCAAGGTCATTTTTTGCTCTTTGATATCTATACCTGTAGGTTTTCCTATTTGGGTATCTCCATAGTCAAATAAATCATCCTTTATTTGAAACGCCATACCAATAAGTTCCCCAAACTTTCGCATGGACTCTACATGTTCCGACTCTGGTTTTACAGATGCTGCCCCTAAACTACAACAAGCTGCAATTAGGGTTGCTGTTTTCTGACGAATAATTTCGTAGTAAACATCTTCTGTAATATCAAGTTTTCTGGCTTTTTCGATTTGGAGTAATTCACCCTCACTCATTTCACGAACTGCGATAGAAATGATCTTGAGTAAATCGAAGTCATTATTATCAATACTTAAAAGCAATCCTTTGGATAGTAGATAATCACCAATTAAAACGGCTATTTTATTTTTCCAAAGGGCATTTACAGAGAAAAAACCACGTCTGCGATTGCTATCATCAACCACATCATCATGTACCAAAGTCGCCGTATGTATAAGCTCAATAACTGAAGCGCCTCTATAAGTACGTTCACTAACTTCGCCATTAGACACCATTTTAGAAACTAAAAACACGAACATAGGACGCATTTGCTTCCCTTTGCGGTTTACAATATAGTGTGTAATTCTATTAAGTAATGCAACTTTACTAGACATAGAGAGTTGAAACTTTTGCTCGAAAAGATCCATCTCATAAGCTATTGGTTGCTTTATTTGCTCTACTATTTTCAATATTCAAACTTAATCTCAGCGAAATTACTAATAAAGTTAAGATATTACTACTTTAGATTCTCTAAAATTCCCTTTCTGTAAGTTTACTATTAATCTCTAAAAAAAACGCTTGATCGATAAAATATTCGTTTAAGAAAAATATTACGTAATTTAATTATATAGCTATTCTTAAAAAATAATAATAATAATACTATTCTAACGGAGAAAATGAAAAAGGACTTCGGTTTGAAGTTCTTTTTTATTTTTTATTTGCCAATTGTCCACAAGCCGCATCAATATCTTTTCCTCTACTACGGCGTACATTTACAACGATTCTATTTTTCTCTAAAGTATTGATATAGTTTTCCAAAGCTTCATTCGTAGCTTGCTGAAACTCACCATCGTCAATTGGGTTGTATTCTATTATGTTTACTTTACATGGTACATACTTACAGAACTTCACAAAGGCATCAATATCTTTTTGTGTATCGTTTATGCCTCTCCAAACCACATATTCGTAACTAATTTTTCTATTTGTTTTTTCGTACCAATATTCTAATGCTTCTTTTAAATCTACTAAGGGGAATGTTTCATTAAAGGGCATAATTGACGTACGAACAGAATCAATAGCAGAATGCAGGGATACTGCTAAATTAAATTTCACCTCATCATCTGCCATTTTTTTTATCATTTTTGGCACACCAGATGTAGATACGGTAATTCGCTTTGCAGACATCCCTAAGCCTTCTGAGGAGGTGATTTTATCAATAGCCTTTATGACATTGTTATAATTCATGAGGGGCTCTCCCATACCCATAAATACAATATTACTTAACGGGCGATTATGGTATAAACGACTTTCTTTATCAATAGCAACTACCTGATCGTAAATCTCGTCTGGATTTAAGTTACGCATACGCTTTAAACGTGCCGTTGCACAAAACTTACAATCTAAACTGCATCCTACCTGACTGGATACACAAGCCGTTGTTCTTGTTGCTGTAGGTATTAAAACTGATTCTACTATCAAGCCATCATGCAATCGAACCGCATTTTTCACCGTACCATCTTTGCTTCGTTGCATGGTATCAACCTCAATATGGTTAATAACAAAATTGTCTTCCAGCATTTTACGTGTTTCCTTAGAAACATTGGTCATATCCTTAAAGGTATGTGCCGATTTTTGCCAAAGCCACTCATAAACCTGATTACCACGAAAGGCTTTATCTCCTTGTTTTGCAAAGAATTCTCTTAAATCGTCTTTGGTTAATGAACGAATGTCTTTTTTACTTGCTGCCATAAGTGTTGCAAAAATAGTGAACGATTTTTCAAATTTCGATATTTAAGGAATAGAAACTCATTTTCAAGGGTTGTTAGCAATCGTAGAACGTTTGCTTTTTTTATAAATGCCTTATTGATGAATTCAACACAAGAAAAAAGCCTCTTAAAAGAGGCTAATCACTATTCTTAATACTGAACTAATCCAGTTTTATATAATTAACATAGCATCTCCATAACTGTAAAATTTATACTTTTCTTTTACAGCTTCTTCATATGCTTTTTTGATAAAATCATGTCCAGCAAATGCAGACACCATCATTAACAATGTTGATTTTGGGGTATGAAAATTAGTAATCATACAATTCGCAATACTAAAATCGTATGGAGGGAAAATGAATTTATTAGTCCATCCATCAATTTCATTTAGTTTACCATTTGATGATACAGAGCTTTCTATAGCACGCATAGCTGTAGTCCCTACAGCACAAACACGCTTTTTATTTTCTATACCTTTATTTACAATATTCACTGCTTTTTCATCAATTTTCAGCTCTTCACTATCCATTTTGTGTTTCGATAAATCTTCTACTTCCACTGGATTAAAAGTTCCTAAACCTACATGTAAAGTGACTTCAGCAAAATCAATACCTTTAATTTCTAATCTTTTTAGTAAGTGTTTAGAAAAGTGAAGACCCGCAGTTGGTGCAGCTACAGCACCTTCGTTTTTTGCGTATATGGTTTGGTAACGGTCTTCATCGTCTGGTTCTACATCTCTCTTAATATACTTTGGAAGCGGTGTTTCTCCAAGTTCGTTTAACTTTCTACGAAACTCTGTATAAGACCCATCATATAAAAAACGCAATGTACGCCCTCTGGATGTGGTATTATCTATAACCTCAGCTACTAACGTATCATCATCACCAAAGTATAACTTATTACCAATTCTTATTTTACGTGCAGGATCTACCAAAACATCCCAAAGACGTTGTTCCTCATTTAATTCTCTTAATAAGAATACTTCTATTCTCGCTCCAGTTTTTTCTTTATTACCATATAATCTTGCAGGAAATACTTTGGTATTATTAAGTATTAACACATCTTCTTCGTCAAAATAGTCTATTAAGTCCTTGAACATTTTGTGCTCAATGGTTTGCTCTTTTCTATTTAAAACCATTAAACGAGACTCGTCTCTATTTTCTGCTGGATACTCTGCTAATAGTTCATCTGGGAGATTGAAGCCAAAGTTTGATAATTTCATTTGTTAGTTTTTATTGTTTAATATAAAAATGCCTCTTTCAATACTATAAATCTTAGGCTGAAAAATAACCAACAATATTGAAAAATTTATTTAGTGAGTAATTTTAGTTTTTTTTGAAAGCTGCAAATATACAATCTGCGAATAGGGGTTGTCAAGTAAATGAGTGATTATTATTTAGTTATTTTAAACCCAATGGATTCTAAATCCTTCCAAAAAGCTGGATATGATTTAGAAACAACCATTGCATCTTCAATTTTTATGGCTGCTTTAAGCGCTAAAGGTGCAAATGCCATTGCCATTCTATGATCGTGATAGGTTTCAATAGAAACCAGTTCATTAATCTTATTAGAAGCTGATAGATGCAAAGATTTATCTGTAATTTCTACACGACCTCCTAATTTTTCAATTTCATTTTTTAGAGCAACCAATCTGTCGGTTTCTTTAATTTTAAGGGTATGAAGTCCTGTTAAATCACAAGACATTCCTAAAGCAAAACATGTTACTGCTATAGTTTGTGCAATATCTGGAGCATTTTTTAAATTTAAAGTTAACGGCTCTAAATTCGAAAATTCCTTCTTCAAAATAACGCTACTATTATCGTTAAAAACAGCACTGACTCCAAAGTGTTTATAAATATTTACCAAAACAGAATCACCTTGCAAAGAGTTTTCTTTGTATGACGATAATGTAATTCCTGTTCCTACTTCACTAATAGCAACAATACTAAAATAATAGGATGCTGAGGACCAATCTGACTCTACTGTTAATGTTTTTGGTTGTTGATTATTGGCTGCTGGTTTTACTGTAATAACATTTCCATTAAATGAAGATTCTACTCCAATTTCATCTAACAAACTAAGTGTCATTTGTATGTATGGAACCGATGTTATCTCACCTTCTAGAGTTAGCTCTAATCCGTTTTCAAGCTTAGAAGCAATAAGCAATAAAGCAGAAATGTACTGACTACTTACATTTGCTTTTAACGACACTTTATACTTAGTTAATTTCTTCCCTATTATTTTTATTGGTGGATATCCTTCATTTTCAACATAACTAATATCTGCTCCAAGCTCTTGAAGTGCTTCTACTAAAACTTCAATTGGGCGTTCTTTCATTCGTTTAGACCCTGTAAGTGTAACTTCTCTTCCTTCCTGTATAGAAAAGTAAGCCGTTAAAAAGCGCATGGCTGTTCCTGCATGATTGATATCAACTAAATCTGAATTTGTAGTTAAAGCATTAGTCATTAAATTACTATCATCAGAATTAGACACATTATCAAGACTAATTTTGGGATATAGTGCTTTTAAAAGTAATAATCTATTGGATTCACTTTTAGATCCTGTTATTTGAATTGAAGATTGCTTAGCAATTGTAGATTTTTGAAGTGTAATTTGCATGCCCTATTGATTCTCTTTTAAACAAGCTGCAAATTTACTTTAATTTTTCGTTATTATGGTGCCTATCATGGTCTCGTTTTGCTTTCTTCTCCATTCTTTTGTCAAATGCTTTTTGTAAATCAACACCCGTTTGGTTTGCTAAACATAAGACCACAAATAAAACATCTGCCAACTCTTCTCCTAGGTCTTTATCTTTATCACTTTCTTTTTCACTTTGTTCCCCATAACGCCTTGCAATAATGCGAGCTACTTCGCCTACCTCCTCAGTAAGTTGAGCCATATTAGTAAGTTCATTAAAATAGCGAACACCATGTTTATTTATCCAATTATCAACTATTTTTTGTGCGTTTTTAATATCCATTATATTCTAGTTAATACTATTTGTTCGTTTTCTTTTTCAATAATTTGTTTAAAATACTCTTTTAAAGCATCGTAGTACATAGGTAAAATAATCGATTGATTAATATTTTCATCTACTAACAGCTGAATTGAGGTTCCTCTATTTATTATATTAAATTTAAATAATCCTAAATTATCTGGCATACTATAAGCTACTGATTCTGGAACCGACTCTGCCTTATACCCTTCAGGCAAACTTATTGTAATTTGATATCTGGAAGCGGAAGGATATCCAAAATCAACAGGAAATTCCCTATTTTCTAATTTAAAGGGATTCTCTGCTGTTTTTAAAAAAAACATTGGTGAAAAATATATTTTATCTCCTATAATATCTGCTTGACTTTCTTTTATGAATTTAAAAGACTCCTTGACTGGTTTCGACAAATTTAACTCGTTTGTTACTTTAAATTCTGAAACCTCTAAGCCACCATGTTTGTTTTCTAATTTCTCTATAAAATCTTCTTTATTAACATTATTATAACGTTCTCTGTATCTCAAAGCATTATGACTTGTTTTAATATTTCTACAGCCACCTTTTATACTCCCATCTTCATTTAAAGTGACCATCATAAAAATATTATTCTTTGATTTTTCTTTGGGGTATAAATCTACTAATGTAGATCCTCCTTTATCTGAGATTACCCGCCCCTGCCAATTTAATGTTCTAAATGGTAAAACATTAGGAACACTATATTTATTAGTAGCATCTAGAAGAATATACCCATCTGAAAGTTTAACATAACTAACAACATAATTATAGCCTTCTCTTGTTGGAAATAACGGAATACCATTTCTCCTTGTGCTTACTAAAACCGGATAGGCATTTAAACCTGCATATTTTAACATAGACGTTAACATTAAATTTATCTCTGCAACATTTCCTACTTGATCTTTGAATGCTTTTTTAACGCCTCCACTAGTATATTTACCATAGTACCCATTCCACTTTATCCTAGATTTGACAAAATCAAAAATTAGAGCTACACGTTCCATTGGTCCAGATATAGAGCCAACTATAGCATCTAACTCATCTTTATAGTAGCTTGTTTTATTTAATTCGCCTCCAAAGTTAGAACTCTTATAAATTGTTTTTACCACATCTTCCCAAGTTGTCGAATAGTAATTAACAGTAGACTGCGGAAATTTTGTGTAAGACAACTCATATTTTATAGACGACCTATAATTATTTATACTATTTACATAAGGTTCTTCTTTTAATGCTGGTATATCTTTAAGATGATATGATGATATGCTCTTAGTAAATTCTACATCTGATGAGTTAAATGTTGTTCTTACAGCGCCATTCAGATTGCCACCAGACCTCGTTTTACTTGTAAAAGTAATTTTATCGTTTTCCTTTTCTGTTTTAGGAGTTATTGGCAAAAACCCTTTAACATTCGTTTTAAAAACAAAATACTCAGGTACCTCAAATTTAGCATCTAGTTTTTTTACCGGAATATCATACTGAAAATCAAAATCATCTACATTCCAATAAAAAGGTGATGAAATTCTATATCTAAACTCAACAACACTACCCTCTTTAATATTTGGCATAGTAAATTTTACTTCATCAAAATATTTAGATTTTTCAGTTTTAAAAATACCATCTTTTGTCAGCTTAGTTTCTTCTACTTTGCCTTCTAACAAATTATAAGTATAGGCTTTTATATTATTTACCTCTTCATTATCACTTCCACTTTTGTGTAAATTCACTTGTTCGGTAGCATAATCGAAACCTTCTTGATTATATATTTTTATTCGTTCGTGTATTTCTGTTATTAAACTAAACCCTTCTCCTTGCTTATATTGAAAAAAGGTTCTTCTATTCTTGTACAAATATGTTGCACTTGCCGAAGAATCTAGTGGGTTAAATTTTTCTTCCAACTCTTCTTTAGATATTTTTCCAAATTTATAATCTTGTGCAAATGCTGTTATTGTAAAGCATAAGCTAAATAAAATCGTTGTGATTTTCATTTAATCATTTTTTAATTAATGCTACTTTTGCGTTGTCTTGTTTATTCACTTCTTTGTAAAAAGCCCTAAATGCCTCATAATCTTCTTTAGGGAACTCACCATCGTTTATTGTAAATTCTCTTTTATATACAAGTGTACTTTCGTCTTTAACAGCTACTTCTGATTTATAACTCCCAAATTTATTTTCAATGGTTTTATTATTGGGCTTAGATTCTACTTTATAATCTTGTGGTAATTTAATTTCAACCTCATCAATATCTTTAAATCCTCTTCTTATTTTAAGAGGGTGTTTTCTATTTCTGTAACGGTCTGGTATATCTGTATTTCTATTTAAAGCATTTAGCGTAAGTAACATTCTGTCTCCTATTTTTTTAGAGTAGTTGGTTGCTTGAAAACTAACATCTTCAACAAACTCAATAGTTTCTTTATTATTAGTGATGTGCATACTACTAATTTTAATAGTATTAATATAGCCCCATCGTTTTTTATAATGTTTATCGAGGTCTCTTTCCGTTTCGGTTTCTAACCAATATTTATCATCATATTGTATGCCTTTAGAATTAATATTAACTTTAGCTTCAATAGCCCCGTTATTTGAAATCGAATAATTCCCTTTTATTTGCTGGACACTTTCTTCCGTTTTGTATTTTTTTGTGTGTTGGATTTTGCCTCCTTCTGGTGTTATAACTAATACATCTCTATCGTCTGTAAAATCGCCAATAAAACCAAAAGGTAATTTTTGACTTGTGCATTCCAACCAGATGTCTTCTTTATCTTCTTGTGGAATATTTAGAATAACATGGTTTCCTTGCATAGCAGCAAAATCTTTCTCTAAACTTCTTTGAGATTTACCCGCATATACTACAGTGTAATTAGATTTAACTCCAGCTGCTTTTAAAAGTGACATCGTGTAATTTGTTAAGGCTTTACAATCTCCATAACCTAATTTATCTACTTCTGAAGCATTAAAAGGTTTCCACCCTCCAATTCCCACTTGTACACTTATATAACGTGTTTTATCTTGTACATATTGATATATTTTCTTTGCTTTTGCAACATCATTTGGTTCATCTTTTACTAAGTCCTGTATCATATTAATGGTACTTGCAGGCAGATCATACGTGTTTTTTATTAAATCGTGATACATCCATTTACCAAAATCATTCCAATTTTCGACCTGTGTATGTACACCTTCTAATGTAAATTGTTTTGAAGCGACTAAAACCTTGGGAGACATATTAACATATGCAGGACTATATTCCTCTGGTTTAACAGCTTGGATGTTTTTTACTTCATATTTAATTTTTCCAGGAAGCGTTTCTTTTTGTAAATCTAAAGTTTCAAAGTTCTTTTCTTTTGTTCTAATTATAATATCTTCTGGAAATTCTATAGTATAAGTACTTTTTTCAACACTTACATAATACCCATTAATTGGTATAAAGGAGTGAATAAACGCCGTATTATTATTTACAACTTCACTGGTAAATTCAATTGTATATGGATACTCAATAGGTGTATATTCTAAATATTTAACCCTAGAGTCTGAATATAATGTACCGCCATCAACAGCGCTAACATCTTTAAAACTGTTCTTCTTAATCTTTTTAATTTCATTACCAAAATTATCAAAAACCAGCGCCTCTAAAGTTTTAATTTTAACATTATTATCGTAGTACACGTAAGCATCTACATCATCATTTCCTCCTTTATTAAACACAGTAACAATCCTTTTCTTGGTAATATACATTTCGCTTGATGATTTTAACGAAATATGCACATCATCAGATCGGATAACCGCATTAGCTTTTTCTTTAAGGTTTGCTGGAATTGTGTAACTAGTATATAAATTTTCTTGAGAAGTAACTGATAAAGTAATGAGTAAAATAAGAATACTCATATATATTTTTATAATCATATTTTATATGTCTTTATAAGTCAAAGGTATTTGTATCAGACTGATTATTATATGAGAAAGCTCAGTTTTTATCATCCAAAAAGCCTTTCGTTCGATAAATTAAAAATCTAACAAACAATATAAGAAAAGATGGGATAAAAATATATTTAAACTCGCTAAATAGCACTTTTATTCCCCATTCTGAAAAAAAATCTTTTATACTAAGGGGTGATACTTTTATACCTCGAAAAGAGAAGAAAAAACGACTGTTATCAAATGGAATTAAAAATCCAACACCCATCCCACCTGATGTCATAGCATCTAAAATACCATGTGAAAGGGTTGATAAAAGAATAACCAAAAACCAGACGCCTTTATTTTTTCTACCCAGAGTGATCATTAAAACAAAGGCCCATATAATCGAAAACAATATGGAATGTAAAAATCCCCGATGTCCCATGGGATGCTCGTAAGGTATACCAAATCTAAAACCTATAACATCAAAATCTGGAAGAATGGTTGAAAATACAGCACATACTATAAGCCATTTTGCATTGTGCTTATCAATGATTTTAGCTAATGTAAAACCAACCACACCATGCCCAAATATCGATGCCATTATTCTTTGTTTTTAGAATCGATTATTATTGTTACTGGTCCGTCGTTAAGTAATTCCACTTTCATATCGGCTCCAAATTGTCCTGTTTGTACATTTTTACCTAGGTTATTTTCTAACTGTTTTACAAAACTTTTATAAAGTGGAATAGCAATATCTGGTTTTGCCGCTTTAATATAACTTGGCCTATTGCCTTTTTTTGTAGAAGCATGTAAAGTAAATTGACTTACCACAATAGCATCACCATTAACATCTAATAAAGAGGTATTCATGATATTGTTTTCATCACCAAAAACACGAAGATTCACTATTTTGTTAGTCAACCATTTAATATCCTCTGTTGTATCTTCATTAACAATACCTATAAGAACCATAAGCCCTGTTGAAATAGACGCTACTTTTTTCCCTTCTATAGTGACGCTTGCTTTTGACACTCTTTGAATTACCGCTTTCATATTCCTATCCCTAACCCTTTCCTTTGGAAAGGGAACTATTTGGTTCATATTTATTTTTCCCTTTTGGGGAAATGTCCGAAGGACAATGGTGATTATTCCCAATTATCAGTTCTGTAATGCTCATCTTCTCCTTCAATAATTTGCAAATAACTTCTGTAGCGCGAAAATGCTATCTCATCATTATCCAATGCCTTTTTAACAGCACACTTGGGCTCTTGTAAGTGCAAACAATTATTAAATTTACAGTCTTGTTTCAATTCAAATATTTCTGGGAAATAATCACCAACTTCTTCCTTATCCATATCTACCACTCCAAAACCTTTTATTCCTGGTGTATCAATAATTTTTGCTCCAAAACTTAAGTCGAACATTTCTGCAAAGGTTGTTGTGTGTTGCCCTTGCATGTGCTGTGTTGAAATTTCTTTTGTCTTAATGTTTAAAGCCGGTTCAATGGCATTTACAAGTGTAGATTTACCAACCCCAGAATGTCCGGAAAACATACTAACCTTCCCTCTCATTAGTCCTTTTACCTTATCTACGTTTTTGCCAGTTTTAGCTGAAACACCTATACATTCATATCCTATCTTCCTGTAAACATGTGCAAGGTATTTAACTTCCAGAAGCGTTTCTTCATCATAAGTATCTACTTTATTAAACAACAATACTGTTTTTATAGAATATGCATTAGCTGTTACTAAAAATCGATCGATAAAGCTCGTTAATGTTGGCGGATTGTTAATGGTAATCATTAAAAAAACCTGATCTAAATTAGCAGCAATAATATGCGTCTGCTTCGATAAATTAACCGATTTCCTAACAATATAATTTGATCTATCGTGAATCTTATGTATGATACCGGACTCTTGATTATTATTGCTTTCAAGTTCAAAATCCACCATATCACCAACCGCTATAGGGTTTGTACTTTTAATGCCTTTTATACGGAATTTCCCTTTTATACGACATTCGTAAATGTGGCCTAAATCGGTTTTAACCGTATACCAACTTCCTGTAGATTTGTAAACGAGTCCTGTCATATTTCTCCAAATGTAAAATTAAAAATCTTTTTTTTGGTATAGATATTGTTTAATCTTGTAATTATTAATTTAAAAAACACCTCTATTATGAAAAAATTACTTTTAGTTTTTACTATTGCGTTATTCTCTTTTATAGACACCAATGCTCAAGTAGAGTATAAGGTTGTTACTAGTGTCGAGTCTATTGTTCCTAATGGTTTTGGGCGTTCCAGAATTATCAGTGCTAACGAAGAAAAAGATTATAAAGCATATACTAGCACACAAACTGAAGAAGACAATACTCGTAATAAATCTAAACGTGGAGACATAAGAGTTAAAGATTTTGACGAAACAAAATTGTTAAACTTTTACAACATGGGAGGAATTCGTTTTCAGAACATTGCTGCTAACGATGCCTTAATAACTTCCAAAATCAATACAATGATAGAAGAGGGTTGGGAATTAGCTTTTGTAACCAGTGCAGTAGAAAGTGATGCTGGTAAAAGTGATGGCAAAGGTATTTTTATAACACGTTATATTTTCAAAAGAAACAAGCAATAGTCTTGATATTGAACTAAAAAAGTCAACAATATTTGTTGACTTTTTTAGCAAATAATATTTGATTAAATATAATTATTCTTTTTCAATGTCCATAGTTGCTGTAGCGTTTTGCATTTCTAAATGCACTAAACTTGGTGGGTTTTTACCAGAAACGCTAATATATTCTTGATTTAAATTATTATCACTTACCATCATGGTATTTAACTTAGTTAAGTTCATTAACTCCATTGGTAAGTCTCCAGTAAATTGGTTTGTAGACAATAATAATTCTTCTAAATTCGTTAATTGTGCTATTTCAACTGGAATCTCACCGTCCATTTTATTATCCATAAGGCTTAACTTTTGCAACTTAGATAAAGCAAATATTTCTCTTGGAATGTTACCTGTTAAATAATTACTTCCTAATAAAAGTTCTTTTAAGTTAGTTAAACTCATTAATGAATCTGGAATATTACCAGCAAATTTATTACTGTAAAGCTTTAAAGCTTCTAACTTTTTTAATTCCCCAAGTTCTGGAGGAATTTCTCCTTCAAAATTATTCATAAATAATTCTAAAGATGTTAATTCTTTTAAGTTCTTCAAGCTCGATGGTAACTTTCCTGTTAATTTGTTAAAACCTAAGTTAAGCCTTTTTACATGTATTAAGTTACCTATTTCTTCTGGTAGCTCTCCTTGAAGATTATTGAATTGTAAACTAATTTCAACTACTTTATTATCTTCTACTTTTATACCATACCAAGTATCTATAGGACTTTCTAAATCCCAAGTAGCACTCCACTCAGCTCCCTTGGTCGTGTTGTATATAGCAATTAATGCATCTTTCTCTGTTGAGGAAACATTAGCAAAAGAATAAGCCGTTACAAACAAGCATATTACTAAAAGTTTTAAAGTTTTCATGTTTCGAGTAAATTTGGGATTAATTCACTCACGAAATTAGAATAAATATCGACGAAAAACTATTTTATTCGATGAAATACATTAAATTTTAACAAATATTAGTCTGAAAACTGCTCAATTTCTAACTGAATGCCCTCCCATTTCTCCATAAATTCTTGTAAATCTGTTTTCATTTTTTGATAATCATCAAAAAAACTTGGTTTAGAAGTCACAGCCTCGTAATTAATTTCAAGCTCTAAGTCGATAGCTTTTATATCGCGTTCTAATTGATTGATTTTAGCTTCGACATTACTCAGTCTATTATTTAACGATTTTAATTTTTTCTGGTCTTCGTATGATTGGTGCTTCTTCTCTTTTTCTTTAGGTAGCTCCTTAACAATAGTTCTTTTTTCAACTTCGCGAAGATTTTCAACTTTTCGTTGCTCCAAATAATAATCTATATCACCTAAATACTCCTTTATTTTATGATCTTTAAACTCGTATACCAAGTTGGTTAGATCTTGAAGAAAATCCCTATCGTGTGATACCAAAATTAAAGTCCCTTCAAATCGTTTTAAGGCTTCCTTTAATACGTTTTTAGATTTAATGTCTAGGTGGTTAGTAGGCTCATCCATTATTAAAACATTGAACGGCTGTAACATTAATTTTGCTAATGCTAAACGATTGCGTTCGCCTCCAGAGAGTACACGTACGTATTTTTCAACTTCATCGCCACGAAATAAAAAAGAACCTAAAATATCTCGTACTTTACTTCTATTCGTTTCGTTAGCAGCATCAATCATAGTATCTAAAACGGTTTTATTGCCATTTAAATACTCCGCTTGGTTTTGGGCAAAATATCCTATCTGTACATTGTGTCCCAATTTTAAATGCCCATCATGCTTTATATCTCCTACTATAATCTTCGCTAATGTTGATTTTCCTTGTCCATTTTGCCCAACAAAAGCTGTTTTACTATCTCGCTCTATAAGTAAATTTATGTTCTTAAGAACTTGATTATCTCCATAGTTTTTTGAGACATCTTCGGTTTCTACCACCACTTTTCCTGGTGTTATAGACACTGGAAAATTAAGTGTCATCACACTATTATCATCCTCATCAACTTCTATTCTATCAATTTTATCAAGCTTTTTAATAAGCGATTGTGCCATCGTTGCTTTTGATGCTTTAGCACGAAACTTCTCAATAAGCTTTTCTGTTTGCTCTATTTGTTTTTGTTGATTTTTTTGAGATGCTAATTGTTGTATTCTTAACTCTTCTCGTAGCACTAAGTACTTTGTGTAAGGTTTAGGATAGTCATAAATTCTTCCTAAAGAAATCTCTATTGTTCTATTAGTAACATTATCTAAAAACATCTTATCATGCGATACAATAACTACTGCCCCTGGATAATTCTTTAAAAATCCTTCTAACCAGATAATAGATTCTATATCTAAGTGGTTAGTAGGTTCATCTAATAAAAGAATGTCATTATTTTGAAGTAATAATTTAGCTAATTCTATTCGCATGCGCCAACCTCCTGAAAAGGTATCTGAGAGCTTATTAAAATCTGATCGTTTAAACCCTAATCCCTGTAGAATTTTTTCAGTATCACCTTGATAATTATAACCTCCTAAAATTTCATATTGATGCTGAATCTCATTAATATCGATCATTAACTGGTTATAACCTTCACTTTCGTAATCGGTACGTTCGGCTAACTGGGTGTTAATACCGGCCATTTTAGCCTCTAATTCTTTAATTTCAGTAAAAGCTTGGTAAGCTTCTTCAAGTACCGTTCTTCCTAAAACAAAATCAATATCTTGTTTTAAAAATCCAATTTTCAGTTCTTTATCTGCTGCAATTTGCCCCGTATCTGGTTCCATCTCTTTTGACAAAATTTTAAGCATCGTAGATTTACCTGCTCCATTTTTCCCAATAAGACCTATTCTATCTCCATTACCTAGTTTAAATGTAATATCTTCAAACAGGTATTCCCCTTGAAATGAAATCGATAAATTATGAATGTTCATCATAGATATGTAACTTATATTGCAGCACTTTAATTATTAAAACTTATTTTTGTTCCAGTTTTGCGACTTAAACAATCTAAATAGAAATTCCAATGTATAATCGAGTATTAGATTTTTCCATTCAGCTTGCAAAAATACATTATATATGTTTAAAAAAGGAACAAAATTATATAGCATTCTAACTGGTACTTGTCCGAAGTGCCATGAAGAATCTATGTTTAAAAACAAAAATCCTTATATACTTTCTGAGGCATTAAGTATGCATGAACATTGCAGTAATTGTAAAACAAAATATAAAATAGAACCTTCTTTTTTTTACGGTTCTATGTATGTTAGCTACCCTGTTGGGATTGCATTTGCTACAGTTGCTTTTGTTATTTCATTTTTTGTTTTTAATGCAAGTATTCATATTGTATTTACATCGATTATAGCGACTTTAATTGTGTGCATGCCTATTATTCTTAGGCTTTCCAGGAATATTTGGATTAACTTTTTCATGCATTACGATAAGTCTCTTGCTAAAAAATAATCTGTTTGGGCGCTACCACAAGGGTCGGGCTTTCACTACTCGCTCTCTTCGAGGGGCGATTTCCTATAAAGTGGCAATTTCATTTCTTCCTTGAATTATTTTACAGATAAGCAGGTTGAACAAATCCTTTCCCTTATTGTTGAACTTGAAAGCGATTTCATCTAAATAGCCCTGTAAATG
>NZ_SRSO01000040.1 GCF_004791695.1 Flavivirga rizhaonensis
ATACAAAAACAATATTTGGAGGATTATCTGTTTTTAATGAAGTATTACCTATTAAAATTACAAGCAAAATTAACACAAGATACTGTTTCATGATGACTTTGATTTACTATGATAAACGTGTTCTAATGCACCACAAGGTTATCGGCTATGATTAGTACGGGAATTAAAATTACAGAATTTTCGATTAAACACGTAGCCAAAACTTTTTATTTTAATACTCTGTTTAGTTTTTCGGATGCTATGTCTTTGTTACGGCCAATTAGTAATCCTATTGTCAACCCTATTATCATTCCTAATGCAGGCCATAAAGCCATTCCTATGGCCAATCTTACTGAATTTCCAAATACACCAGTAATAATACCAATTATTACACCAAAACACATTCCTAGAGTTACGCCAAGACCTACTCCTAAAGTGGTATAATGACCCTCTGTAATTAATGAAAACTCATTTTTTAGGAATTGTTTGAAAGCGGTAAGTTTTTTGCTAAAATACTTTCTCTTATTTTTGGGATTTGATTTTAAATTCAAGATTTTAATATTTTCCTCTATCTGTGATATTTGTCTTTCTATTAAACCCCTACTTTCTAAATCAAGCAGAATTGAAATAAAGCTTTCATAAACCTTCATTTCATGTTTATTATTTGTTTCTTTTAATAACTTTTCAAAAAGTTCTGTAGTCTCTCTAATACTCATAATTTTAATATTTATTTGATTAGTACTCAGAATGAAATAATATTACACTTTTTATTTATTGAGTTCTTAAACCTTCCATATCCTTAATTAACTCATCCAATTTTTTTAATATGCTTCCGTAAACTAAATTCAAATCCCATTTGTAAATCCGAGCACCAAAAATGGCTGATAATATTACAATACATAGTGTTACAATCACCCAATAAACAGGTATTCCATATGTTATATAAGGTTTATAACCTTCAAATAAGCTATCTAAAGCTTTTTGGAAAGAGCTAGAGAACCAAAACCCAGAACTTAAAGCAATAGAAACATAAGGATAAATGTATCGAGATATTTTCATATTAAAAGCAATTTGTTCCTGCATCCATGCATCAAAAGATTTTAAGTACCGATAGCTACTTACGTTTTTATCAATTTTTTTTAAGCCTTTAAGTAGTCTTTTGTTAATAATTGCCACGACATTTAAAAGTATAAATATAAGTACACCCATAATTTGAATTTTAACTAGAAAAGAAATTACAAGTATGATAAATGAAAATATTATAAGTGCATTTATGTTAATTTTAAACCTTCTTTTAAATTTGTCTATAATATGAATAGATTTTTGGTTAGAAAGATTATTTAGTTTTGGTATCACTATAGTGTTTTTGTCTAAAAAACCATTTTTCCAAATGGATTCAATTGATTTTTCCATTTAATATTTTTTTTAATCGTTCTTTAATTCTGCTAATTCGTACACCAATGTTGTTAGGTGTAGTTCCGATTATTTCTGCTATTTCCTTATTTGGTTTTTCTTCTAAATAAAGTAATATAACAGCTCTGTCAACTTCGGATAATTGTTTTATAGCCTCGTATAATAAGCTTAAATCTTCGTCTGAAAATACAGTTTTGTCTTCAGTAAGTTCATTTTGTATTATATTCTCAGTATTATAGTATTGATGTGTTTTTCTCTTTTTCTTCACTAGAGTTAAACAAATATTTAACGATAACCTATAAATCCAAGTTGACCATTTAGAATCGCCACGAAAATTGTCTTTACTTCTCCAGATTTGCAAACAAACTTCCTGATAATAATCCTCAAAATCTTCTTGAGAATCAGTATAAGCTCTGCAAATTTTTATAATTATTCCAGAATAAGGTAAAATTGATGATGTATAAAAATCGCTACTCAAAAATTATTTTTAAGGTTAGTGGTTGAATTTGAATATTATTACACCTTGTATTGATAATTTTATTTAAGTGATATATTTGAATTGAAATTTCGGAGTAATTGTTTACGAACATTTGTATAAACGCATTTTATGGCTTTTTATTTAAACATTTAAGCTGTTATTAAATCTATCATTTTAAGTGCAACATTAGATGCAGATGCTGGGTTCTGTCCAGTCACTATATTTCCGTCAATTGCAACATATGATTCAAAAGGTTTTGTATGCGAAAATATTGCTCCTTGCTTTATAAGTTCTTCATCGAGCATAAATGGAATTACGTCTCCAAGAGTGTGTTTATCTTCCTCTTCTTCTGCTTTTGTGAATGAATTGATTTTTTTCCCTTTTAGCAAGTTGCTTCCATCAGTTAGTTTAACATTAAGCAATGCAGCAGGTCCATGACAAACAGCTCCAATAATTTTTCCGTTTTCATACGCTTCTTTAATAATTTTTTTAACCAATGGATTATCGACCATATCTGTCATTAATCCTAAACCTCCTGGAAAGAATATTGCATCATATGCAGTGATATCGATGTAACTTAGTTTGTGACTAAAGTTAAGCCTTTTAAACCCGTTACTTTCTATAAACGTCTTATTAACTTTTTGAGAGGAATCGTAGCCTACAAAAGGAGGCTTTCCACCAATAATACTCGCAAAATCTACAGTATATTTTTTATTGATAAATTCATAATATGGATCTGCTATTTCTGAAAACTCATAACCAGCAGGATGTTTTCCAGTACCTGTCTTATCAGTACTAGTAACAATAAATAATATGTGTTTCATTTTTTATTTGTTTAAGTTTAAAAAGAGGAAACAATCATTCTTCCTCTTTTTAACTATTAATTACCCTTTACTAATTGCTTCTCCTAATTCTTGATTAGTCATTGCAACACCATCTAAATTCCATCCTCCATCTACTGCATGAAGAACATTTACATAAATGTTGTCTTTAGGTTGTGTTCCTCCTGATAATTTGTGAATAATTTCCGTTGCATCTGCAAAAAATTGTTTCTGAACATTTCTGTTGGCAAGTGCAAACGATGGAACTTTCCATTCAACCCATGCTCCAGAAAACTCTTTTCCGCCAGAGAAAGTAGAACTTTTAGGTAATACTGTAACAGTAGCAGTTACGTTTGGTGTCATTACAGTGTTTCCTGTTAAATCATGATTTTTTAAGAAAGCATCTGTAATTTGAGAGACTGCTTCTTTTTCTTTTCCTTTAGGTAATACTCCTTCAGTTAATGTCAATGTTAATGGCATAATATATGTACTTTTAAATTTTGAACTTCATTGTTCAACAACAATACAAATATGATATGATGAGAACGTTTAAAAGTTGTTTTATGACAATGTTTTTGAGAATTTTGAACTACTATTATTACTAATAAGTAAACCTGTAATAATAAATAGTCCTCCTATGGTGTGATAAGTATCTATATTTTCATCGAAAAGAATAGCAAATAGAGCTGCCGATAATGGAATAATATTCATATAAATTCCTGCTTTATCTGCCCCTTTAATTTGAACTCCTTTTTGCCATAAAAAATAGGCTAGTGCCGTACCTAAACATCCAATTCCCAATACGGCCATCCAAAAATGATGCGTGTGTGTCGTTACCACTTCCATTCCGCTAATTGGTAATAGGATGAAGAAACCTATTAGGCAGCATGAACTTGTTAAAAGTGTGAAATTTAAATTCGAAATTGTTGATGTATATTTTTTTACCCAAACATGATGCAATGCAAAAAATATGTTGGCAATTAATATGAGAATATCTCCATAATTAAATTGGATGTTACTTATGTTGGTTATATGCCCTTTTAAGATTAAATATATTACTCCAAAGAAAGCAATGATGATACCTGTTATTTGAATTTTATTAATAGGAGTCTTTATTATTTTATACGAGAAAAGAATTGTTAATGCGGGATTTAAACTAACAATAAGTGCTGCATTTACTGCCGAGGTATTTAGTAATCCAAGAAAGAAAAATAAATTAAACCCGAAAAGACCAATAAATCCTGTAAGCGAAATACCCTTTAGGTTTTTTTTGATTATTTTAAATGAGGGTAATTTTTTACTCCCTAAAAGGATCAATATCACAACGCCAAATAAAAAGCGCCAAAATCCTGCCTCAATAAAATTGACTTCTTTTAATATTACTTTTGCTAAATGGAAATTTAATCCTAAAAATATAGTGGCAATAATTAAGTAGAATATCGCTTTCATAAATAACAGGCTATAATTTTGCTCGTAATTTACTTAGCGTTGAGTTTGTCATGCCTAAGTAGGAAGCAACTAATTTACTTGAAATACGAGAAAGTAATTTGGGTTCGTGTTCCATAACCCATTTGAGTTTGTCAATCCCTTCCATTCCTAAAAAACTATAGATTCGCATTTGCGAATGAATAAAAGCGAATTCTATAAATTTATGATAAACATGAGCAAATAGTGGTACAGTATCAACTAATTTAAAAAAGTCTTCTCGATGAATTACAAATAGTTCTGATGGTTCTAAAGAAACTAAACAATCTCTTGATGGTTTTTGCAAGATAAAACTGGTGTTTGCAGATATGATGCTGTTTTCTAATGCAAAGTACCCTGTAACTTCATTGCCTTTACTATCTATTTCATAGAGTCGTAAGCATCCTTTTTTAATAAAATAGAAATTTTTGCATACCTGACCAATATTGCACAACATTTCATTTCGGGCTGTTTTTATGGGTTTGAAAGCTTTAATTATTAGTTGTAATTCCTTATCTTCTATTTTTCCGTGACTTTTTATATATAGCTCTAGTTCTTGATACACTTTGTATTTATTATTTTGTGAATTTATAGAACAAAGGTAAGAAGTGTTAATTTTGAAAATAGTGTCTTATGACCAGCTTTTATTTAATTCCTACATATTATTAAATTCAGGGTTGTTTTTTTATTAGGAAAAAGACCTTTTTAGTTTTTTATCTAACATAAACTTAGTTTTGCTAATAGACAGTTCAGAATCAGGATTATTACCATCTGAACCATTTATTACTGTTTTTCCTTTAACATTAGCTATTATAAAATCTTTTGTTACTTCCAGTAATTCGATTTCAAGTTCTTCAATAGAATTATAGTCAAAATAGTAGAAAATTGATAAGTTTTCGTCTCTGTTATAATCATAACCTTGTTTTTGAGTTATGATATTTCCTCTATTTAATTTAAGTTCATTATTTGACAGTATAGCTGTTGCTTCAAAGTATGGTTCTGCATCTACTAATACTTCTAATTCTTTTGCTCTATCTATCGATTTTGAAGTTTTAAAACTTAATGTGAATTCCCAAATTCCAGAGTCTGATTTATACAAATTATAAGCCTCTTCAGTGATTACAAATTTTTCAATACCAAAATCTAAATGATTTATTTCTACTATGTTATTTTCCATTGGGTTTCAATTTGTAAGGGTAGTACATACCATATCAATGCTCAACAACATCTTTCAACCGTTTACCAAAATCGAATAAGGCTTTAATTTCTTTAATGCTAGCCAAACGTTCTTTTCCAAAAATTAATAAAGACTCTCCGTTTGATTCAATATGATAATAAGGATTACTTTCAAAGAAATGAACCAGATCATCATCAAAAAAGGCTGTAATCGCTTCTTCGTTATCGCCTAATAAATAAAAACGATTGGAAAAATCGGAATGATTTTGAATGGGGATATCTTTAAAACCAGCAAAGGAATATACTTTTTCTAAAAAGCCTTCCCTATCTAATGTGAATTCGGGTATCGGACAATCTAATTTTATATGAAGCATGGTCGATCTAATAACTTCTTTGGCAATAAATTCACCTTCAGAAAACTCAATATCGAATAAATTTATAACATTATTTTTATACGATAATTGATTATAAATATGATTGACTGTTTTAGTGTTGAAGAATAAAAAATGATTTAAAAAACCAATGCTTTTTTGTTTTTCAGATTTATAGTTTAAATCGTAATCTTCGGCAAGGCTTTCCATACTTGTCTGGCGTCTGGTGAGGTTGTTTTTAATAATGTTTGGTACAGGAAGCAACCGTCTTAAAGCAAAAGGGTGTTTGGAGTCCGTATCATGCATATCTAAACCTATAACATCAAAATGACCATCTCGTTTTTTAAATAATTCCTGGAAATTATACATGTTTTCCATAACGGTATGGTCTACAAAACTACATAGGGAAAAATCAACGATAACATCTTTATCTTCCGGAACAGCGTCTAATTTATCTTTTAACTTATAATAGTTTAAAAAACTACAAAAATGCTTCACACTAACGTAATAATTATCCTGACCTTCTTCTTGATACATTAAAACATTAGGTTTCATAACATTTCTAACAAACAAGGAAACGGTTTTATTAATGACAATATGAATTAATAAAGTTGTAATAACCCCAGCCACGATACCTGTTATCAACCCTATTTTTAAGGTTATTATTAGGGTTACAAAAAATATAATAAGTTGCTCTTTACCAATAGAGAATATTTTTTTAATAGCATTTGGAGACGCTAATTTATAGCCAGTATATACCAAAATAGCCATCAAAGCAGGTAGAGGTATTCGGGTTAACTGAGTACTAAATAAAACAATAAAGAGTACTAAAAAAGTTGCGTGAAAAAAATTAGAGGATCTGTTACTTGCGCCATTATTTACGTTAACGGAACTACGAGCAATTACAGTTACTACATTAAGCCCGCCTAAAAAACCACTCCCCATGGTTGCCAAACCAAGAGCCTTAAGGTCTCTATTTACATTAGAGCGTCTTTTTTCTGGATCTAATTTATCTACTGCTTTTATACTCAATAACGATTCTATACTTGCAATTAATGTAATGGCTAATACACTGGACCAAAATGGAAAACTACCAACACTGGAAAAATCCGGTAAATGCATATCTGCAATAATGGTTTGAATACTGGGTATGCCAGAGATCATATATTCTTTTGCAATAGGATTTACCTCATGGACTATAAACTCGAAGTAGTAACTAAAACCTATGGAGAGTATCACAATCCACATGGGGGCTGGTATAAGTTGTAAATACTTATTTCTGATTTTGGCATAAAACATCATGATGGCTAAACTTATTACGCCAGCTAAAGCAGCAAAGATTAACCCTTTATTTTGGTAATGTAAAGCATCGTTAATGGTAAATGGTATTTCATACAGATAATCTAAAGTCGCTTCGCGTTTAATTTTATGAGCAAACATGATATGAAACTGTTTGCCTAAAATAATGAGTCCAATGGCTGCTAACATACCTTGAATAGCAGAAGAAGGAAAAAAATCGGCTAATTTTCCCATTCTAAAAAAGCCAAGCAAGAGTATTAAGAGGCCGGAGCATATAATGGCTGCATAGGCACTTTCTATCCCTAATGTGGTTATCGCTACCAAAAGGACACCAACCAGACCATTACCAGGACCAGCAATAGTAACATGGCTTCCGCCAAAAATAGAAACGACAATACCGCCTACTACAGCTGCTATAATACCAGCAATAGGAGGTGCTTCACTTGCCATTGCTAAACCTAACCCAAGAGGTAATGCTATAAGACTAACTACAAAACCAGAAAATATATTTTTTGGTAATGCGCTAAGAAAATCTTTTATTTTATTCTTTCTCGGACTCATTGAAGGATTAAAACATCGGTTGGTAATTCTGTTAGGATATGTTCTATATCATGCGGAAATAAACGATCCCAAAAAGTCATTTTTCTAGGGGCGTTCATAACCAGTAAATCGGCTCTGGAAATTTGAGCATAATGCCCGATAGAATACCCTTGTTTACCAAAAATGGGCTGTAGTTTTGTAACAATGTTTTTGGTATATTTTTCAGGAATATGCTCTATAATGTCTTTAATTCTTGAGTTTTCCCTAAGCCTTATTCGTTCTTTAATAATATTGGCTTTACGTAAGGATTTATCATCATCAACCTTTACAGAAACCTGCTCTTGTTTAATTTCTTCAACAATAGTGATTTTATTAGCTTCAAGTTGTTTGGCTACATAAAATGCGGCTTTAATGGTTTGCTCAGTTTTGGGGTCTTTTAAGCCATTTACAACAATATGTTCGCATGCAACACGTTCTACAGAAGGCTTAATTAATAATAATACAGAGCACTTTGCCTTTCGGGTAATCTTTCGGGCTATAGACCCTACATAATATTTTAAAAAGCGTTCACGTTGTACAGCCCCAAGAATTAAAAGGTCTATGTTTTTTTCTTCGGTAGTTGATAGAATAACATCTACTGGGTTTCCAGATTTGTATACAACTTCGTAATTCAGATTATCTTTTTCAAAAGGCTTTAAAAAGATTTTAAGCATTTTAACCTTATCATCAGAGACTTCACCAACATGAATTAGGAACAACTTTGACTTAAAAAAAAGAGAAAGTCTAGCCGCCTCATGGAGGTTTGCTTTTAAATTAGGTGAAAATGCGGCACCAATACCAATACTTTTAAATGGTTGTAAAGACACTTGAGTTATTTAGATTACAAGAGTAGAAAGATAGTATTTTTTTTAAAAAAAGTCAGGATGAGTTCAACATTAAACAGACATAATTAAAAGAATCATTCAATTTTGTGTTAATGCTTACGACAAACGGAAACAAATAAAATATAATCATATGAAATCATCTGTTTTACTTAAATTAGTGTCTTAATAGATTTTAAAAGGATGTTAGAATTAGCAGGAATCATTATTTTAGGAATATTAGCACAGTGGGTTGCCTGGAAATTTAAAATTCCGGCCATCTTACCATTAATTCTTATAGGGCTATTGGTTGGCCCAATTGCAGCAGCGTTTTTAAGCGATGATGGATCTAAATGGATTGAGCCTATTTGGAACGGCAAGCAAGGATTGTTTCCAGGTGAAGGTTTGTTCTATTTTGTATCCCTAGCCATTAGTATTATTCTTTTTGAGGGCGGGTTAACGTTAAAGCGTTCTGAAATAAAAAATGTAGGCCCGGTTATTACTAAACTGATAACCTTAGGTTCGGCTGTTACTTTTTTTGGGGCAGGGATATTAGCTCATTTTATTTTTGAATTAAGTTGGGAGCTATCGTTTTTGTTCTCTGGGCTTATAATTGTTACCGGACCAACAGTAATTACACCTATTTTAAGAAATATTCCTCTTAAAAAAGACATCTCGACGGTATTGAAATGGGAAGGTATTTTAATTGACCCTATTGGTGCTTTGGTTGCTGTATTGGTATTCGAATTTATTAGTGTTGAAGGTGATAGTGGTTTTACTAAAACGGCTTTGGTTGAATTTGGAAAAATTATTCTTTTCGGTACTACTTTTGGTTTTACGTTTGCACATGCATTGGCTTTTGCTATTAATAAAAAACTGATTCCGCATTATTTGCTAAACGTTGTGTCGCTTTCTACGGTGCTGTTGGTTTTTGTTGAATCGGAAATTTTTGCACATGAATCGGGCTTATTAGCTGTTGTAGTGATGGGAATGGTTTTAGGTAATGGAAAATTAGAAAACATAAAAGAATTGCTTTATTTTAAAGAGTCTTTGAGTGTTTTATTGATTTCAATTCTTTTTATTTTATTGGCAGCAAACATTAATATCGAAGATTTAATGTTGCTTTATAGCTGGAAGACGGTTTTACTTTTTGGAGCAGTCGTTTTTATTATAAGACCCTTGGCCGTGTTTTTAAGTACGTCTAAGTCTAAATTAAAAACGAATGAAAAGATATTTATTAGTTGGGTGGGACCGCGAGGAATTGTTGCTGCTGGTATCGCATCTCTTTTTGGAAGTAAACTCATGAAGCAGGGTGTTGAAGGTGCAGAGTATATCACGCCTTTAGTATTTATGATTGTTCTTGGTACGGTTTTGCTTAATGCAACAACTGCTAGGGCATTTGCTAAAGCTGTTGGTGTTTTTCTAAAAAAATCTGAAGGTATTTTAATATTAGGAGCATCACAAGTTTCTAGATTAATAGGGCAATATTTAATGGATAACCAACGCCATGTTGTTTTGATTGATAGTAACCAAACTAATATTCAAATGGCTCAGGAATTAGGGTTGGAGGCTATAAATACAGATATATATTCTGAAAGTTTAGGTGATAATATAGAGCTTAATGATGTTGGATTTTTAATGGCTTTAACAGGTAGTGCAGATATTAATAGGTATGCTATCGATAAATTAGGAGAACAATTTGGAGAGAACGGATCGTTTAGATTGATTACGGTTGATGAAATGAATGATCCTAACAATAACCCAAAAGAAGGCTTATTTTCTCATACAGACGACTTTAATACCCTTACAGAAGTAGCCCGCAAATACCCTAAAATTAATGAAGTTAAGATTCATGATAGAGAACATTATGAAGATTTAATTGAGGCAACAAACAAAGCACATGATACAATACCTTTATTTGTTAAAGATAAAAAGGGGGTTTTAGAAATTATATCTTCTTATAATAAAGCTATTAATAATGTTGAAAAAGGGTATCTGTTTGTGTACTTAGGAAAGGCTTTAGAGACTAAGGGCGTATCTTCTGTTTAAATCTTTACGCGCAATTATTTTATTGGTCTTAAAAAGTAGTTAAAATTTTTGACATGAATTTCACGAATTTGCACTAATTCAGTTTTATAATATTTATATTTTCATATACCTATAGGAAATTAAAAATAAAGCAAAAAGCTCCTGAGTACAAGACAACAAGAGCTTTTTAGCTATTAGTATTATATTTTTAAGCCATAATATGCAGCTCAGTAAATTCTTTATTAAGAACTAATGTATTGTCACCATTAAGCTTAATATCTTTAAAAAGAATTTCTTCGTTATCAACTTGAACTTTAGATATTTTAAATGGTAAACCATGCAAGCTTAATTTAAATGTTTTGTATGTTGTTATAAACTTACCGGATTTATGCTGCTGAATAATCAACTCGTTTTTCTTACCTAGTAATTTAAAGTCTCTCAAGCTATATCGTCCTTTAATATAATCATAACCATCAGTAGCATCTTCATAAACCAATGAGTTTTCTTTGCCTAATTTGTAATATACATCAAGTAACAATTCATCAATAACTTTTTCGCCTACATATTGCTGAATAGGGTATTTAGGAACAATAGCACCTTCTTTCACAAATATTGGCATACTATCCAGATCTGCATCTACCCATAATTCCTGCCCTCCGCTTATTACTTCATCCGTCCAGAAGTTGTACCATCTACCTCTTGGAATATACATGCGTCTTCCTTTTTGATTAGGGCCAGTTATAGGGCAGGCTAATATTTTCTCTCCAAAGATAAACTCATCATTTCTGTAATGTGTTTGAGAATCTTCCTGGTCGTATAATACTAGGGACTTCAAAATTGGAATACCTTCCTCGGCATATCTCCAAAAGGCAGTATATAAATAAGGCAGTAATTGATATCTTAATTCAATAAACTTTCTTACCACATTGGTTATTGTGTCTCCGAAAGCCCAAGGCTCTTGATCTCCATGATCTCCAGAAGAGTGTGTTCTACAAAAAGGATGGAAGATACCTAATTGAATCCAGCGTGCATATAACTCGCCATTAGGTTGCTCTGCAAATCCACCAATATCCGATCCTATAAACGAAAAACCAGACATACACATACGTTGTGCTTGTAGATTGGCAATGTTTAAATGGTCCCATGTGGCTACATTATCTCCAGTCCAACTGGATGTATAGCGTTGTGTACCGGAATAAGCAGCTCTTGTAATTACAAAAGGTCTTTTAGGATACGAGAATTTCTTTAAACCTTGATAAGTAGCTCGTGCCATTTGCATACCGTAAACGTTATGTGCTTTTCTATGGCTACAAGGGTTTCCTTCGTAATCGTGTCTTACATCATTAGGGAAGGTCTTTCCGGGAACATCCATGACAGCAGGTTCGTTCATGTCATTCCAAACACCTTTAACCCCTATATCTTCAACGAGTTCCTTAAACAAATTAGACCACCATTCTCTGACTTCCGGTTTTGTGAAATCCGGGAAATAACATTCTCCAGGCCATACTTTACCTTTCATGTAAGGCCCATCTGCCCGCTTACAGAAATAATCTTTTTCAAGACCTTCTTGAAACACCGAATAATCCATGTCTATTTTAATACCTGGATCTATAATAACAATGGTTTTAAATCCGTCATCTGCTAATTCCTTAACCATTCTTTTGGGATCTGGAAAATGGTCTTTACTCCAGGTAAAACACCTAAAGCCTTCCATGTAATCTATGTCTAAATAGATCGCATCGCATGGAATTTGTAGTTCTCTAAACTTAGCCGTAATCTCTTTTACATTCGATTCTGGGTAATAGCTCCATTTACATTGATGATAACCTAAAGTCCAAAGTGCTGGCAATTCGTGAGGCTTTCCTGTTAAATCGGTATAGTTTACAACAACATCAGACATTTCCGGACCATAAATGAAATAGTAATTCATTTCGCCACCTTGGGCCCAAAAACTTGTTATGTTACGACGTTCTTGACAAAAATCAAAAAACGAGCGAAAGGTATTATCAAAAAATATTCCATAAGATTTTTTGTCATGTAAACCTGTATAAAATGGAATTGCTTTATAAATAGGATCGGTATCTCTACCATAGGCATAAGAATCTGTTACCCAATTTTCAAAACGTTTCCCTTTAAGGTTATTATCTACAGGCTTGTCTCCCAATCCGTAGTAACTTTCACCAGGTTGAGAAATTTTAGACATTTTAACAATATTGCCACCATGTTCATAACTTTCTTCCCAGTGGAATCCAAGTTCGTCTTCACAAATCAAGGTATTATCAATAGCATCAAAAATTGAAGTCCGTAGATCTAGTTTTGAAATATGGCAAATAAGTTTTGATGTTGTTATAATGTAATTCTCTTCGTTCTCATTGACTTCAAGATGATTGTATCCCCTACTTGCATATTTGGTTATTGCATAAGAGAAATCATTTTCAAAAATACCCGTTGTAGTAAATCGGAAGCGTAAGATACTATCGCGACGCACGGTAACTTCTAATATTACACCATTCTCTGTGGTAAAAGAGAGCACGTTTAGGTTCTTTTCGTATGAAATTATTTTGGAAGGAAACAGGTTTCCTTTATATTCTAATTCTGTATTTAAAATCATAGGGATTTGCGCAATTTATTAGTTGCCAAAATTACTAAATTAAATAAGTATTAGTGGTCAGTATTTATTAAAAAACATTGTGATTTTTTGATAAAACGCAAATAATCAACAAGATAATTACATAAATCTCAAATAAGAACGTATTTAAGTTGAAAATATAACTATGCCTAAGGGAGGCAATGTAATTTCTACCGAAAAGTCTTTCCCATTCCAAGGGTCTTTTTTTGTTGCAATTTGTTTTTTGTTTGTAATGCCGCTCCCTCCAAATTCTTCAGCATCACTATTAAAAATTTCTTTAATTTTTGTTTTTACGGGCACTCCTATTTTGTAATTTTCTCTAACAACTGGTGTTAAATTACACACAACAATAACATTATTTTTAGCGTCATATCCTTTTCTTATATAAGACATGACACAGTTTTCGTGGTCATCAAAACTAATCCACTCAAACCCTTCTCCACTAAACCCTTTTTCATATAAAGCTGGTGTTGTTTTATAGAGTTTGTTTAATTCTTTATAATAGTTTTGAAGATTTTTATGTGGCTTAAAGTCTAATAGATTCCAATCGAGACTTTCCTTGAAATTCCATTCGTTATATTGACCAAATTCACCACCCATAAATAATAATTTGGTTCCCGGATGGGTAAACATATAACCATACAATAAACGAAGATTAGCAAAACGTTGCCATTCATCGCCAGGCATTCTGCCTAAAATAGAATTTTTTCCATAAACAACCTCATCATGTGATAATGGTAGCATAAAATTTTCGGTAAATGCATATGCCAAACTAAAAGTGATATCGTTTTGATGGTGTTTTCTATGAATAGGGTCTTTGGAAAAATACTGTAATGTATCATGCATCCAGCCCATCATCCATTTCATACCAAAGCCCAATCCACCAGAAAAAACAGGTTTAGAAACCATTGGGAATGCGGTAGACTCTTCTGCGATGGTTTGCACATCTGGGAAGGATTTATAAACTTCTTGGTTTAGTTCTTTTAAAAAACTTATAACGGCAAGATTTTCTCTACCACCATAGATATTTGGCTCCCATTCTCCTTCTTCGCGAGAGTAATCTAAAAACAACATAGATGCGACTGCATCAACACGTAATCCATCTGCATGGTATTGTTCCATCCAAAAAATGGCATTACTTATTAAGAAAGACCTAACCTCATTACGTTCGTAATTAAAAATTAAACTTTTCCAATCTTGGTGGTAGCCTTTTCTTTTATCTGGATGTTCATATAAGTGCGAACCATCAAAGAATCCAAGACCATGTGCATCTTCAGGGAAATGAGATGGTACCCAATCTAAAATAATACCAATATCGTTTTGGTGTAGTTTGTCAATCAAATACTTGAATTCTTCTGGGTATCCAAAGCGAGATGTTGGTGCAAAATACCCTGTTAGTTGATATCCCCATGAAGGGTCATAAGGATATTCCATAATAGGCATGAGTTCTACATGTGTAAAATTCATGTCTTTTACATAGTTTACTAAATGATCTGCTAATTCAAAATACGATAAAAACCGATCTTCTTCTAAGTGTTTTTTCCAGGATCCTAAATGTACTTCGTAAACAGAAAAAGGTGCATCAATAGCATTATGCTTTTTACGCTTTTTCATCCAATCGGCATCTTTCCATACATAGTTATCGTCCCAGACTATCGATGCTGTTTTAGGTGGATGTTCACAACGTCTTGCATAGGGATCGGCCTTTTCTGTTTTTATACTGCCATTATAACTTTCAATACTATATTTATAAATAGTGCCTTTTCCTATTAAAGGAATAAAACCTTCCCAGATTCCGCTTGAATCCCAACGCACATTTAATTGGTGCGCACCTTCTGCCCAAAAGTTAAAATCACCAATTACAGATACTGATTTTGCACTGGGAGCCCAAACAGCGAAATAAGTCCCTTCAATGCCATCTATAATGGTAATATGGGAGCCGAATTTTTCATACAGACGATAATGTTTTCCCGCTTTAAAAAGATTGATGTCAAAATCTGTAAACAGGCTATAAGGTTTTACTGGCTTCATATTTATTATATTACAAAACCATTAGGGATGGTTGCACCATTTTTAATTACTACAATACCATCTTTAATGGCATAGGTATCTGTTTCCGTATCTTTTAAGTGGCTGCCTCCATTTATTCTTACATCATCACCAATGCGACAGTTTTTATCGAGAATAGCATTTTTAATAAAGCATCGTTCTCCAATTCCCATTAAGTTTTTTATTTTTTTTTCTTGTATCTCATGTAATGTTTCATAGTAATCACTTCCCATCATATAGGTTTTTATTACTGTGGATTCATCACCAATTCTGGAACGAATGCCAATTACAGATTTCTCGATTTTTGCAGCGCTAATGATGCATCCTTCTGCAATTACAGTTTTGTTTAATGTAGTGCCTGAGACTTTTGTTGTAGGTAACATTCTGGCGTGTGTGTAGATACGCTTTTTTTTATCATATAAATCAAACTGAGGGATGTTGTCTGTTAAGCCAATATTAGCTTCAAAAAAGGAATCAATATTACCTATATCTGTCCAATATCCTTCGTATTGATAGCTTAGGGTTTTATGTTTTTTAATATTTTGAGGAATGATTTCTTTGCCAAAATCTATTGTAGAGGAATCATTCATTAATTTGATTAATAAATCTCTGTTAAAAATATAAATACCCATAGAAGCCAGATAATTTCGCCCCTCTCCTTTCATTTCGTTACTTACTTCAGAGGTCCAATCTGGTAATAAATCAGCTTCTGGTTTTTCTATAAACGATGTGACTATACTTTTTTCATTAGCTTTCAGGATACCAAAAGAGGTCGCATCTTTGGCATTAACAGGAATAGTAGCAATTGAAATTTTAGCATTACTTTCTTCATGAGCTTCAATCATTTTATCATAATCCATTTGGTATAATTGATCTCCGGATAGTATTAATGCATAGTCAAATTCATGTCTTAAAAAGTGATGCATACTCTGGCGAACAGCATCAGCAGTTCCTTGAAACCAACCTTTATTTCCCGGTGTTTGTTCTGCGGCAAGCACATCTACAAAAGCACTACTAAAAAAACTAAAATGATAAGTGTCTTTAATATGACGGTTCAATGATGCCGAATTAAATTGTGTTAAAACAAACATACGTTTAATATCTGCGTTAATACAATTAGAAATAGGGATGTCTACCAATCTATATTTTCCTGCTATTGGTACAGCTGGTTTAGATCGTTCTTCTGTTAAGGGATGTAGTCTCGAACCTTGGCCACCACCTAAGATAATGGCTAAAACCTTATTATTTATCATATTTTTAGTTTAAATGGATTTATATAATTTAATGTATTCTTTTGCAGATGCATTCCAGGAGTGGTTAATTTTCATAATCTGCGCGCTTAATTGTTTATAGGTATTATTGTCTTTATAAAGGGAAACCCCTCTTTCAATAGCGTTTGTTATATCTGAAACAGTAACGTCTTTATGGCAAATACCAAAGCCATTTTTTTCTGAAATATCTATAACGGTATCTTTAAGGCCTCCAATGCTTCTTACAATTGGTATGGTACCATACCTTAATGCATACATCTGGTTGAGTCCACAAGGTTCAACTCTTGATGGCATAAGTAAAAAATCTGCACCTGCATAGATAACATGTGATAAGGCTTCGTCATATCCTATAAAAGCATTGTAGGAGCCTTTATAATCGTTTTTAAGGGCTTCTAACTGAATTTCTGTATCGTTGTGTCCAGAACCCAATAATAAAATGGATACATCTCCTTTTTCAAGAATGTTTTTAAATGCTTCGGGAAACAAATCAGATCCCTTCTCTCCAACCAATCTGCCAATAAAAGCAAAAAGAGGTTTGTTAAAATCTAAATTAAAGGTATCGCATAAATGTTTTTTGTTTGCCTTTTTTCCGGAAACTACTGTTTTAGTATTGTAATTAGAAATAAGGTAATTATCGGTTTCTGGATTCCATACATTCCAATCGATACCGTTTAGGATTCCCGAACATTTTGCGCTTTCATGATTTAATAAATCTTCTAATCCGTTGGCAGATAATTTTAATTCCTCCATATAACTTGGAGATACTGTAGTAACTCTCCAAGCACATTTTATTGCTGCAGCTAATGGGTTTATATTACCACCCCAATCTAAAAACCCTACATTGTCAAAATTAAAAACGGGAACTAGGTTTACTTTTTGATGAGAAAACCACCCCTGATATTGTGCATTATGTATGGTTAAAATATTAGGTGTTTTTCTAAAGTGTTCATATTTAAAGCTTTCTTGAAGCATAAAAGGAATCAATCCGGTATGATGGTCATGACAGTGTATATAATCTGGATCTGTTTCCCAGGTTAGCATCCAATCTAACGTTGCAATTTGAAATGCTAAGAATCGTTCTGTATCGTCATTAGAGTAAACATATTCCTTGAACAATAGCTCGGGAACGTCAACAAAAAAAATATCGAAATCTAAAAGAGGTTCTTTTAAAGTTAATATTTTATAAGGGTATGATGTGTCTCCTAATTTTAATTGAGATTCATAGATGGTATTAAATAGATTTGCCTTAGTAAAGGTATTGTTATAAAAAGGCATAATAACTTGAGATGAAACCGTGGCACTATTTTGATATTTAGGTAATGCTCCAACAACATCTGCCAACCCTCCTACTTTTGCTACAGGGTAACATTCTGCGCTTATGTGTACAACGTTCATATATAAATTTGCATATCTTATAAACATACAAAATTATTATCTAATTTTTTCGGAAGATTTTATTTTTAAGAAAAAAAGAATATATACAAGATTAATCGAAATTATCGATAAAAATACTGCCAAAAAAAAGAAAAGCATTAGGGATTTTAATCATTTAGCTTTAAAACAGCCATAAATGCTTGCTGAGGTATTTCTACATTACCTACTTGACGCATACGTTTTTTACCTTTCTTCTGCTTTTCTAGAAGTTTACGCTTACGCGAAATATCACCTCCGTAACATTTTGCAGTCACATCTTTACGAAGCGCTTTAATAGTTTCTCTTGAAATAATTTTAGCTCCAATAGCTGCTTGAATAGGAATATCGAATTGCTGACGTGGAATAAGTTCTTTTAACTTTTCACACATTTTTTTACCAATGTTCTGAGCGTTATCAGCGTGAATTAAAGCAGATAGCGCATCAACAGGTAGTGCATTTAATAAAATGTCTAAACGTACAAGTTTAGAGGTTTTCATTCCTATTGGATGATAATCGAAAGAGGCGTAACCTTTTGAAACGGTTTTTAAGCGATCGTAAAAATCGAAAACAATTTCAGCTAAAGGCATTTCAAAAGTTAACTCTACACGCTCTGTCGTTAAATACGTTTGATTTAAAACAAGACCCCTTTTTTCAATACAAAGAGACATCACATTACCAACAAAATCTGATTTAGTAATGATAGTTGCTTTAATATAAGGTTCTTCAACACGGTTAACAGTTGATGGGTCTGGTAAATCGGATGGGTTATTTACTATAAAAGCCTCATCAGGATTTTTATTTGTAAAAGCATGGTACGATACGTTGGGAACTGTTGTTATAACAGTCATATCGAACTCACGTTCTAAACGTTCTTGAATAATTTCCATGTGAAGCATGCCTAAGAAACCACAACGAAAACCAAAACCTAAAGCCGCAGAACTTTCTGGAGCAAATACTAACGATGCATCGTTTAGCTGTAGTTTTTCCATCGAATTACGAAGTTCTTCGTAATCTTCTGTGTCAACAGGATAAATACCTGCAAAAACCATTGGTTTAACATCTTCAAAACCTTCAACAATATTGGTTGTTGGGTTTGCGAAATCAGTAATAGTATCTCCGACTTTTACTTCTTTAGCGGTTTTAATACCCGTTATTAAATAGCCAACATCACCAGTCTTTACACTTTTTTTTGCAACTTGGTTAAGTTTTAATGTCCCAACCTCGTCTGCAAAATACTCTTTGTCAGTTGCAACGAATTTAATTTTTTGCCCTTTTTTAATTTCACCATTAAAAACTCTAAAATAAGTTTCAATACCTCTAAAAGTATTGTAGACAGAATCAAAAATTAAGGCTTGTAAAGGTGCGTCTGGGTCTCCTTTTGGAGCAGGAACGCGATCTATAATCGCTGCTAAAATATTGTCGACCCCAAAACCAGTTTTCCCACTGGCATGAATAACCTCTTTTGCGTCACAACCTAATAAATCTACAATATCGTCGGTTACTTCCTCTGGGTTAGCACTTGGTAAATCTACTTTATTTAAAACAGGAATAATTTCTAAATCGTTTTCTAGAGCTAAATACAGATTAGAAATCGTTTGTGCTTGAATGCTTTGAGCAGCATCTACAATAAGTAAAGCGCCTTCACAGGCAGCAATAGATCGAGATACTTCATACGAGAAATCTACGTGACCAGGCGTGTCAATTAAATTTAAAATATAATCTTCTCCTTTGTAAGTATACTCCATTTGGATGGCATGCGATTTTATGGTAATACCACGTTCGCGCTCTAAATCCATACTATCTAGTAGTTGGTCTTGTTGCTCTCTGGCAGTTACCGATCCTGTATAATCTAATAAACGGTCTGCGAGCGTGCTCTTACCGTGATCTATATGCGCAATTATGCAAAAGTTTCTAATATTCTTCATACTCTAAAAAAGCCGTTTAAAACAGCGACTGCAAAGATAGTTAAATATGTTTGTGAATGGCAATAGCTAAAGAATCTAAATTAATGTAGTTTACAGGCTAGATTTGCAGTTTACAAGAAATAGGTTTTAGAAGCTTTTTGTTAGCTGTTCTTTTGTGGTATTAATTTAAATTTACCATGATGAAAAAATTATACTACTTTTTATTATTTACGTTCATTGGAACTAATAGTTTTTCTCAAGACATTGAAAAATTACCAACAATACCTTGGGAGGAGTTGGTTGAAATGAACATAAATAAAAAAGTCCCTATTCGTAAGTGGGGAAATAATGTCAATATTAGTTTGGAAGGAGTTTATAATGCTTCAGATTCTTTAATTATTGCTAAAGTCATCAAAAAATTAGATAGTTTGACAGAAACAACCCTTATTCGGTTTGCAAGTTCAGATAATTCTAATTTTGAAATTAAATTTTTAGATAGATATGTTAAGCAGAAGTATTCCAATTATAATAGCATTACTAATTCTAAAAATACATATAATAATTATAATGTACTTACAAGCGCAGAACTTTATGTCTATACTATCGAAAGAACCGATTTAGAAGTTAAGAATGCTCTAGAGAATCAAATAGCGGGAATGTTAATTGATGGATGGTTTGCACGTCCTGCGGCTTTTGAAAAAAGAAAGAGTATTTTCAATCCTGTGGGAGGTTCTTTATTAACAGGTTCTTTAAATTCAGGAGATATTTCCATAATAAGAGAAGTGTATAAAAATGGTTTTGAAAAACGTTTAGAAAAAGCAGAACAGCAATTTAAAGACATACCAAAGAAACTAGAAAACGATAAAATTAGAGTAAGGTATTCATCTTTTTGGTGGGTTAAAAATCCAATAGCGGTTATCTTTTTACCAGCTTTAATCTTAGTGTTATTTTTTATATTTCTTACAAGTAAAATCAAAAACACAATACATGTAAAAATAGAAAGAGATTGACTTCGGTTTAGCCTTTTAGCTTTTATGGCTTTGCTATTTGCAGATATTGTTATCGTATTCTGTGTGTCTTTTTATGATTTTTTAACAATACCAGATGATTACCAAAAAGTTTCTTATATTAGACTAGATACGGTTTTAACAACTACAGTTTTTTTAGTTTTTTTATTTCCTTTACTTTTTTTATTTCGATTTTTAGAGTTTAAAATTCAAAAAATATCAAAAAGTATATTGATAAAAACGGTATTGATTTTTTTATCAACAGGTTTATTGCCATTTATTTGTGTTTCTATATTTTACTTTTTTTTAGGTCGGAGTTCTGAGGGAGATTTAAGATTATCTATTTTATTTTTGGTTCTAATGTCTATTGCTTTTTTCCGTACTTTAATTAGTTACTTTATTTTTAAAGAACGCAGTTTGATTGTAGAAAATGAAATGAAGCTGTCCAGTTTAAGGGAATTAAAAACACAGGCAGAATTAAAATCGTTACAATCTCAAATAAACCCTCATTTTTTGTACAATGCACTAAATTCTATAGCCAGTTTAGTTCCTATAGATACTGTAAAAACACAAAAAATGGCATATTCACTATCCAATTTATTTAAGTATAGCATCAATAGAAAAGATAAAAAAACCGCTTCTATTAGCGATGAAATTGCGATGGTTAAAAACTATTTAGAAATAGAAACCATTCGTTTTGGCGATCGTTTAAAATTTAATATAGACGTAGATGAAACTTTGAAAAACTTTGAAATCCCCATGTTTATTATTCAGCCTTTAGTAGAAAACGCCGTAAAACATGGCATTTCAAAAATAGAAGGTCAAGGAGAAATCGAACTAAAAATTGAAGCAAACAAAACAGGTATTTTAATTAGTGTTTCAGATAATGGATCTGATTTTCCAGAAGGATTAGTAAGTGGTCATGGGTTACAAACTGTCTTTGATTTATTGCGTTTAAGTTATGGAGAATCTGCCTCATTAAACTGGCAAAATACCCCTCAAAAAAGTATTATGATTACTATAGATAACAACTCACAAAATGACTAAACCCTATATAACCATTATTATTGATGATGAGCCTCCTGCAAGAGAAGGGCTCTTAAATTTATTGGGAAATTTCTCTGAAACATTTCAGGTGGTTGATATGGCTCAAAATGGTACAGAGGCCAAAGAAAAAATAACAAAACTAAAACCAGATGTTATTTTTTTAGATATTGAAATGCCGGGATTTACTGGGTTTGAATTATTAGAACAGTTAGAAACCATACCTATGGTGGTTTTTTGTACAGCATATAGCGAATATGCTTTAAAAGCATTTGATACTAACAGTGTAGATTATTTAGTAAAACCCATACAGTTAGAACGTTTGCAACAAACGGTAAACAAATTAAAACTGTTTAAAGGCGATCAAGACCCGCAAAATATTTTGGATGCTATAAAAGAGATAGCGGCACAAAAAGAAACATTGCAAATGACTTCTATTACGGTAAAAAAAGCAAACAAATTAATGTTTGTTAAATTAGAAACCATATCTTATTTTGAAGCTGCCGAAAATTATGTGACCATATACACCAACACAGGTGATCATTTAATTGAGCAGCCATTATCGCAATTAGAGCTAAAATTACCAGCAAATTTTTTAAGAGTTCATCGTGCTGTTATTATTAACACAACATTCATTAAAGAAGTACAGAAGTATTTTAATAGCAGGTTTGTGATCACGTTAAGCAATAAGACCAAAACGAAGATTACAACGGGTAGAAGTTATAATGATACTATTAAAAACTGGATGGATGTTTGATGTAAAGTTATAGTTTTTTGATTCAATGAAGTTACACCATCATACCTCCACAAACACCTAAACTTATAATAACATAAACAGCGGCCAAAATAAATAATACTTTGGCTGCTTTTTTGTTTTTTTTACGAACAGCAAGCCCAATTATAGCTAATAAAATAGCTGGACCAAGCATGATAGCTAGAATTAAGAATATCAAGCCATCCAAATTCATGTTTCCTTCTAAAAATATCATAAATTTATATTTTATATCATTGAACTTCCACAAATACCTAGACCTATTAAAGCATAAACTGTAGCAATAATTAACAGTGCTTTTGATGCCTTTTTGTTTTTATTTCTTAGTGCTAAACCTATAATAAACAATATTATTGGAACACCAAATGCTAAAAAAAACAGCAAAAGGAGAATCCAAATCAAGCCATCACCATTTACAACTAAAGTATTCATTATATCTCGTTTCTTAATGCTTCCAATCTCGCTTTTTTATCATCTCTGTAAAATAAATTCATCGTTTCAAAAGGGATTATTTTATTGTCTTTATCTACAATGTGAACGCAAGATTTCTTAATAGCGCGTACATCAAAATTATAAGCATCAATAAACTGCATAATAATAACGCGAAATAAATTATCGTAACCCAAATTTGGAGCGTCAATATTAGGAAGGCAACACATAATAGATTTTAAATTTTCTTCGGCTACTTCAACGGAATTTCCAGTGCTAAAAAGTTCTATCATTTTGCCTTGAAGGTTTTCATCTTGCTCATAAATAATAGTGTTTTTACTGTTATCTAATAAATCATTTGGGTTTATGTATCTGGTTAATGGAAATACGTCGTCCCCCAATTTAAGAGCATAGCCCATTACCAAGGCATCTGGGTTGCATGGTACGGGAAGTAAATCGTCTGGATTGAAAATATTGGTTTGCTCCATGATCTTTCGACGTACTTCTGTGAGTGTCATTCTATCGGTTTCTGGATTAAAATGCTCTAATCTTCCAGCTATTTGTGTGGGTTGGAGTGTAACGCCGCGGACACATTTTTGCTTTAAAGCATACTCTATTATTTTACCAATTTCATGATCGTTTAAGCCTTTTTGAAGGGTAACCACCAGAGTAGTTGATAAATTGAGTTGATTTAAATTCTCAAGGGCTTGTTTTCTTATATCATTTAAATCGGCGCCACGAAGTTCTTGCAACACGCTATTCTCAAAAGAATCAAATTGAAGATAAATTTCAAAATCTGGTGCATAGGTTTTTAGTCTTTCCGCGAAAGCGACATCTTTGGCAATTTTAATACCATTTGTATTCAGCATTAAATGCCTAATAGGTAATGATTTTGCATAATCCATAATTTCAAAAAATTGTGGATGGATGGTAGGTTCGCCACCGCTAATCTGTACCACATCAGGTTCTTTTTCGTTGGCGACTATGGTGTCCAGCATAGTTTTTACTTCCTCCAGAGTACGATGTCTGCCATAAGTTGGTGATGACCCAGCATAACAAGTTGGACAGGTTAAATTACAACGGTCTGTCACTTCAACAACTGTTAAACAAGAATGTTGTTCGTGATCTGGGCATAAGCCGCAATCGTAAGGGCAACCATAATCGGTTTTAGTATTGAATTTATAGGGTGTTTCAGAAGGTTTATTATAGTTTCTAATGTTTTTGTAATAGTCTATATCATCAGCAATTAATACTTTAGAATTACCGTGTTCATTGCAGCGTTTTAACATATAAACATGACCATTTTCGAACACGATTTTAGCATCAATACGTTTTAAACACTCCGGACAAAGGCTAAGTGTGAAATCGTAGTAAGTATATTTTCTAACCGGCATTTTTAAAGATGTTTAAAATAGTTTTGTGATAATAAAGCAAACAAATTAGACATAATATTTGAATCGTACTTAATCCGAAGAGATAAAATACATTTGGTTTTAAAAGTTCTATGAAAAATCTAAATGTAAAATAGAGAATCATAAACCATTTAAACAAGTCACCACTTTTTAAGGTTGTTTTGTTTTTAATACGGTTTAAGCTTAAAAACAGAAGGGTTAAAAATATCAATTCGTATAAAGCTACTGGATGGCGTAATTGTCCGTCACCTAAATTCATACCGAATATAGAAGTGGTTTCTATGCCATAAGTGAATTCGTTAATGCCAGATAGAAAGCACCCTATTCTGCCAATAAAAATGCCTAAAATAATGGGAAATACAAATAAATCACCTGATGATTGGGTTTCGCCTATACGCTTTTTAGCAATTTCAACACCAAGCAACCCTCCAAACAACCCACCCATAATAGTTTTTGTATTGAGTAATTGAATGATGTTTTCCTGTGAAATATCGACAAAGGGATTTTCTAAAAAACCAACTAGCCTGGAACCAATTAATGCCCCAAGAGCAGCACCTAAAATGATGGATACTCTATTGTTTGATGAAATAACATCGCTACTTTTTCTTCTTAAAAGAACATAATATCTAAAGGCTATAAAAAATGCCAGATATTCTAAAAATAGATGGACGTTTATATTGTAACCAAAAAGAATGGGTTCGTAAGGAATATTCAAAAAAGCTAAATTTTTAGTTTTAAAAATACAACAATATTAAAGGGAATAACTAATTTGATTAAAAAACAGTAATTTTGCCCAAAATTTATAACGTGGTAAAAATAGACAACATAGAACTTCCAGATTTTCCACTGCTTTTAGCTCCTATGGAAGATGTTAGTGATCCGCCGTTTCGTACTTTGTGTAAGGAGCAGGGAGCAGATGTTGTGTATACCGAGTTTGTGTCTAGTGAAGGTTTAATTCGTAATGCTGCAAAAAGTGTTATGAAGTTAGATATTTATGAGAAAGAGCGTCCAGTTGGGATTCAAATTTTTGGAGCCAATTTAGACAGTATGCTTCAGACTATTGATATTGTTTCTGCTTCAAAACCAGACATTATCGATATTAATTTTGGTTGCCCAGTAAAAAAAGTGGTGAGCAAAGGGGCTGGCGCAGGTATTTTGAAAGATGTGTGTTTGATGGAGAAGCTTACTGCCGAAATGGTTAAACGAACTAATATCCCAATTACTGTAAAAACACGTTTGGGCTGGGATCATGATTCTATAAAAATAGTTGAAGTTGCAGAAAGGTTACAAGATGTTGGTTGTAAGGCTATTGCTATACATGGGCGCACAAGAGCGCAAATGTATAAAGGTGATGCTGATTGGAAACCTATTGCTAAGGTAAAAAATAATCCTCGTATGCATATTCCTGTGTTTGGAAATGGAGATGTTGTTAACCCAGAAAAAGCTATGGAAATGCGAGATAGCTATGGGCTTGATGGTGCTATGATCGGTCGTGCTACTATTGGAAATCCATGGTTTTTTAAGCAAGTCAAACATTATTTTGAGACAGGCGAACATCTAGCACCTATTTCCTTAGCGGAGCGTGTTGAGGCTGCTCGCAGACATTTACAAATGGCCATTGATTGGAAAGGTGAAATTTTAGGTGTTTTTGAAACCCGTAGACATTACACTAATTATTTTAAAGGTATTCCACACTTTAAAGAATACCGTATGAAAATGGTAACCAGTGACCATTCAGCAGATGTGTTTGCTGCTTTTGATGAGGTGTTGGCAACGTTTTCAGATTATCAGTTTACCGAATAAATTATTTCAAAAAGAGAAACGACATTAATAGCCTTTTATAAGTGATTTTGAAATTCTTACAGATGCAATTTTAGAGGCAATACTACCTAAAACAGAAATGGTTATAAATACAATAAAAAAGTTTTCAATCTTTATGGTCATTGGATAAGCTAACGACGGTGTTATCATAACCAAGTCAAATACTTTTTGAAGCACTGTGACTATTAATGCGACACCCAAACCTATAAAACCGCCTACAACACTCATTAAGCTACCTTGTAAAAAGAAAATTCTACGAATGTCTTTTATGGTGGCTCCCATATTAAAAAGTGTGCTTAAACTTCTCTTCTTATCTAACATCATCATGATTAATGATCCGATAATATTAAAAAAGGCGATAATTAAAACCAGAGTGAATATTAAATATACTACAAGATTTTCGGTATTTAACATTTTATAGAGGGCATCATTAAGTTGAGCCCTATTTTTTAAAATAACTTTAGGCCCTAGAACTTCTTGAATTTTTTGCTTTGCAAGCGTTTCGTCTACGCCTTCATTAAGTTTAAATTCTATTGCAGATACTTGATTTGGGCTGTAACTTAAAAGGTTTTTAGCCAAATCTAAGGAAGCATATACATAAGTATCATTTAATGTTTCATTTATATAAAACACACCAACATTAAGGGCGTTAACGGTATTAAATGCTTTTTTGTTAGAAGTTATTTGGCCCTTCCCTGGTTTAGGCACATAAATATTAATAGATTTTGATAAATCTAAAACACCAAGGGATAAATTATTTGAAATACCCCAACCTACTACAATATGATTGGAGTTTTGACTCAACCAATTACCATGATCTATTTTGGATTCAATATTAACGACGTCTTTAAAGTGCTCATCAACCCCTTTAATCGATGCCAAATAGTTTTTATCATTTGAGGCAATAGCGACACGTTCTTCAATAGTTTTAGAGAATAACGCTACTTCTTCTAAGTCATTTAATTTAGAAATATCTTCTTCTGTTAAAATAAATGATTTACCAACTGAAGACTCAGCTTTTAGATCAGGATCGACAATGCTGGAAAATTCAAGGGTGAAATCTTTTAAACCAGCAAAACCAGATAGCACAATAAATAATGAACCAGCACCTAATATAACACCAATAATGGCGATAATAGTAATAAAATTAATAGCATTGTTCGTGCTTTTGGAGCGTAAATAACGTTTTGCTATATATAATGAAAAGTGCATGTTTCTATTTAAGGAAAATAAAAATAGGTTTTTAACTTGAAGATTTATTAAAATCGATTAAGATTTTTTTCTTTTATTTAAAATATTTGGGTCTTTAATGGGGTTTTCTTCTCCTTTCAGAGATTTTTCTATTTGGTCAATGTATTCTAAAGAGTCGTCTACAAAAAATTCTAAATTGGGCATACGTCTTAATTGGTGTTTGGTGCGTTGTGCTAATTCATGTCTAATTAAAGGTGTATTAGATTTTATGCCTTCAATAAGTTCTTTAGCTTTATCATTTGGAAAGATACTCAAATATACTTTAGCAACTGATAAATCAACCGTTACTTTAACTTTAGATACCGATATTAATATACCTTGCATACCTCCTTGAGTAGCGGCTCCTTGCAAAACTTCAACTAAATCACGTTGTAAAACTGACCCTATTTTTTTTTGTCTTTGACTTTCCTCCATGTTGCAAAAATAACGGATATTTGAAGATTATCTTACTTTTGATTTGCATAATTTGTATATTGACTATAAATGAAGATTCCTTTCTTTACTGAAATACTGAAACAAGTTCAGCACAGGCAAGTTCAGCACAGGCACGGGGGTGACAAAAAATAACATTATAAATGAATAAAATAGAACATATAGGGATTGCTGTAAAAAACCTTGAAAACTCTAATGAATTGTTTTCTAAATTATTTGGCGAACCTCATTATAAAATAGAGGAGGTAAAAAGCGAAGGTGTTAACACTTCTTTTTTTAAAGTTGGTGATAATAAAATTGAATTGTTGGAAGCTACTAATGAAGACAGTCCGATTGCAAAATTTATAAATAAAAAAGGAGAAGGTATTCATCATATTGCTTTTGATGTTACTGATATTGAAGCAGAAATTAAACGTCTTAAAAATGAAGGTTTTAAGGTTTTAAATGAGACTCCAAAGAAAGGAGCTGATAATAAGTTGGTAGCTTTTTTACACCCAAAATCTTCAAATGGCGTTTTAATTGAACTGTGTCAAGAGATAAAGGGGTAATTTTTCTTGCTAAGAAATAAAATAAGTAGTAATATTGCACTCCAATTTCGGTCCCATAGCTCAGTTGGTTAGAGCACCTGACTCATAATCAGGTGGTCCTTGGTTCGAGTCCAAGTGGGACCACTTTTAAGAATTGATAAAGCCTTGATAGTCAAACGATTACTCAAGGCTTTTTTTGTAGGGCTAAAACATATGCTCAAACTTTTTGTGGATCATGTGCAAAAGTTGTGTTTAGGCAAAAATCCTAGTTAATCTGAAGAGGAAGAATTCTACATTTTTGACACCCCTGAACTGAGCCCTGAAGGCTTTAATTTTAGCATTGAAAGATTCCGCCGA
>NZ_SRSO01000041.1 GCF_004791695.1 Flavivirga rizhaonensis
AATACAGCCGTTTTTTTTGCATCTTATATCTATCTGATTATTAAATAAATATACGAAAATACAACTAGAAAAACAAACATAAACAACTGTAAACCAATTATTTACAACACTAACTTAATAGCATTGAGTCTAAGTTACGGTTTCTTTTTTTATTGAAGTAGAAAGCGAAAAAGGGTGTTTTATTACGGTTATTTCAAATGAGAATTGGTATTAGCTTGTCTTGAGCATAATGGAAAGACTCTATCTAACAACGATTTAAGTGTTTGAAAATAAATACAATATAAAAAACACAACGTCTAACTCTTGTAAATGGTCAAATTCACACAATAAGTGGCTTTTATTATTATTATTAGAAGCTAATCTTGTAACTCATAACTGTGTTATGAAAAAAGTTGGGAACAAGTAACATCTGTAATTCTGAAATATAATCAATATCTGCTGCGTAAATGCCTCTCTCTCTTGTATCAAGCAATAGTGTCTTTTCCCAATTGGTTGAATCAATATAAAAAACCTGCCCCTTCCAATCGGACACAATAAAATCACCAGTTTTTAATCGTATAACACCATCTCCGTGACCAATGCCTTCGGTAAGTACTTTAAACGTTTTTGATTTGAAATTATAAGTTCCAAAACATTGCCTTCCTGAATCCGTAAAAAACAGACCTTCTTTTTGATATAGCAATCCATTTAACCTCCCTTCAGTATTCATTTTAAGAACACTAATCTCTCCTTTCTCCAAAACATAGATCGCATTTGTATTTGATCCTGAAGCGCATACAATTCCCTTTGGGCTTATTGTGATATCGTTTAATTGTGGTTCTCCATCAACTGGATAGGTGTTAATTATCTTTTGTTCTTTTATATCTATTTCTACTATTCTATCAATATCATTCACGTATAATCTACCATCAAAAACACCCATCCCTTTTGGTCCACTTAACCCTTCAATCCATTTTAATTCTATAATAGTTCCTTTTGTATCTATGGTAGATATAAAACCATTATTATCTCTGCTCCATGGAGATTCATTAACGTTGGCAACAAAAATAATATCTAACGCTTTATTATAAAGCACAGATTCACTAGTCCTTAAAAGCGTATCTGTTTGCCAGACTAAATTTAGGGTTGGTGTTTTTTTGGGTTCCACCTTAGTCTGTTTTGTTTCTCTTTTTTCTTTACACGAAAACCCTAACAAGAGCATCATTAAAACGAGTCCTAAAACATTATTTTTCATCGTATTGTTTTATTTTTAAACTTAAAAACTAATCAGCCTTTTTAACAACCACAGTATCTAAATTTAGTTTTTGTTTCAACCACTTATTCAATTCTTTTTCTTTTATTAAAACCAAACTATCTTTTAAGGATTTTCTCCATTTTATATGAACGACAGCTATAGTATCAATTTTAATAAAATCTTTAGATTCAAGCATTTTTGCATAACTAAAATATTGCAAATCACTAAATCGTACTTTAGCATCGCGCGACAAATTGGTAAATGAAACTGAATTGCTTTGAGACGCATTATTTTCTATTTTTTTATTTAATTCTGTAACTTCAATTTGTAAGTCTACAATTTGTTTTTGTAAACCAGAAATGATATTATCTTTTTGGTCTAATTCCTTAATAGCTCTATCGTAAGCTTCAGATATTTTATCAAAACTCCTATTTTTATTTCCATTTATTTCAAGGTTAAATTCCTTGATCTTATCATAACGTTTTAATTCATTTCTTAAATCAGCTTCAGTAGCATCTGTAATTTCTCCATTGAAATACAGCGTTATTTTTTTGTCACTAGTATTTAATGTCCCATTTTGAAACCATAGTTCTCGATTAGATGTAATTTCATCCTTAACAAAGTTATTATAGTCATTTTCAAAACCACTTTGTTTTATAAAATCTACAAATGTCCAAATGGCAGGAGCCATAACCAATATGGCTAGTATAGATGCCAATTGTGCAATACGTTTTCTTTTTTTAGAATTAGCATATTTCAGCATTGGAAAACGTAGAACTTTCAACGCTATAAATGTAGCCAACGCTATAAAAATAGTATTGATAGTAAACAAATACATAGCTCCTACAAAATAATCCCAATTGTGAGCTAAACCATAACCTGCGGTACACAAAGGAGGCATTAAAGCTGTAGCAATAGCAACACCAAAAATAACCGAAGCTATGGTTCCTTTTTTGGTACGCGCAATAATTAATGCTAAACCACCAAAAAAGGCTATGAGGACATCTCTAACATCTGGTTTTGTACGTCCAAAAAGTTCATTAGTAACTAAATCTGCCGTTGGAAAAAACTTAAAAAACAAATATGCGGTTAGTAAACTTAAAACGATCATGGTTGCCAAGTTTACTAAGGATTTTCTTAAGGTATCAATATCGTTAATAGCAATAGAAAGTCCTACACCCAGAATAGGTCCCATTAATGGAGAAATTAACATGGCTCCAATAACAACAGCGGTAGAGTTCGCATTTAATCCAACAGAAGCCACAAAGATTGAGCAAATTAAAATCCATGCCGTAGCCCCTTTAAAAGGAATATCCTTTTTTATGGCTTCAATGGTTGCATCTCTATCGGTATCTTCTCTAAAGTCCAGCAACTCACTAAAAAAGGTTTTAATACTTTGAAATAAACCTTTAGCATCTTTTTTTACAGCTTCTTTTGATTGCTCAACCGCCTTGTCCTGATTAGTTTCCTCTTCAGAAAAATTGAATTTACTTTCTTCACTCATAATTATATTTTAACCATAATGCTTTCCAAACTTATCCTTCACATTTTGGAGTACTTTTTTAATATCTTGTTCTTTTGTCTTAGGAAAGATAAGTAAAACTTCTTTTTTATCTACAATAATATAGTCTTGTAAACCGTCAACTACTACTATTTTATCATCTTGAGTGCGAATCATATTGCCTGATGCATCCTCTGTTAATGTTCTAGCATTCACTACAGCATTTTTGCTATCATCCTTATCTAATTTATCATATAAACTTCCCCAAGTGCCAAGGTCGTTCCAGTCAAACTCAGCTGCAATGACGTAAACATTGGTTGATTTTTCCATAATAGCATAGTCTACCGAGATGTTTTCTGCCTTACCATAATGGTCTCGAATAAAGTCTTCTTCCAGATCTGTATTATAAACCTCTATACCATTTTCGAATAACGTAAATAATTTTGGTTGGTTATTCTTAAAAGCTTCAACAACACTTTGTACACTCCACATGAAAATACCAGCATTCCATAAAAAATTGCCTTGTGCTATGTACTGTTTAGCAACCTCATAAACGGGTTTTTCTTTAAATTGACTGACCGCTTTTATCGCTTCCGCGGAAGTTTTATCGTATTCAATATAGCCATATCCTGTATTAGGAAATGTTGGCTGAATACCCAAAGTCATTAGGGCATTATTTTTAGAGCAAAAATTGAATGCTTGTTGTACATTTTCAGAAAAGGCATTTTCATCTTCTATCCAATGATCGCTAGGTGCCACAATCATAACTGCATCCGGATTCTCTTTTTGAATTTTTAATGATGCATACAAGATACAGGGTGCTGTATTTCGCATGGCCGGTTCTAACACAACTTGTCGTTTTGTAACACTTGGTAATTGTTCTAACACGAGATCATTATAACGCTCGTTGGTTAAAATAAAGATGTTCTCTTCTGGTATTAATTTTGCTAAACGATGAAAGGTTTTCTGAATTAATGTATCACCAGTCCCCAACATATCGTGAAATTGTTTAGGAAAATCTTGAGTACTTACCGGCCAAAATCTAGAACCAACACCGCCTGCCATTAAAATGGCGTAATAATTTTTATTCTTCATATATATTATATCGTTCCCGTAAAAATGGGAATCTGTTTATTTATAATTTTAAAAATCTCTTTTACAAGCTCTGTGTAACATTGAGATTTAATTCATGAGATTCCTGCAGAGGCAGGAATCTCAATTTCAACTTCTGCATTCGGATTGAAAAGATACAACTTTCCTGTTTTAACTTCAATACACTCAAAACGTTTTACTCGTTTTTGTCCCATTTTAAAAACTTTGCCATTATACAACTTAAAAGTGCTTCCTAAAGGCACTTCAAAAATATAGGTTTTATTATTGGGTTCATCAAACTGTTTTAAAGCTAATGCTAAATTCACATCGGTATCACTACTTGCTTTAGGGTTTCTAAAATGTTTTGCTAAAAGTGGTAATAAATGATCTGGAAAAATCCCAGGATTTAAAAACGGTAACATTAAATGCTGGAATGTGCGCTTCCATTCAATTCCATGAGGTTTTATAAACCTTCCATAAGTTTTATAAGCTTCAAAATGAGCAACCTCATGTATTAATGTGATTAAAAATCGGTAGGTATTTAAATTAGAATTGACTGTTATTTGATGTTTCCCATTTGGTAATCGCTTATAATCGCCATGGCGGGTTTTTCGTTCATTTTTAATTTTAACCACTAAATTATCATGTTCTAAAAGTTTTAAAACTTGGGGTATGGCAATTTCTGGAATATAATTTTGAAGCACATCTTGCATTAAAACAAAAATAATGGTTTTATACTTTCTTTTTCAAACGTTTTATCACAAAAAAGAAAAACCCACCAAATTAATGTCAACGAAGAAATAATGACAAAATCCTAACAAATACTAAAATGAACTTCCAAACAATCATAACATCCCCAAAAGCTCAGACATATTAACAAAAGTCTTTGTAGCCTCTGCTTCTAATTCATTATTATAATCATGAGCTGTAAATCCAAACACATCAAAACCACCATTTTTAGCTGCCCGAACTCCAGACAAGCTATCTTCAACAACCACACAGTCACTTGGTTTAAATCCCATTGTCTCTGCTGCCCATAAAAAAACACCTGGATCTGGTTTCCACTTCTTGATGGTATAACAACTAAAAATATTGTTTTCGAAAAAAGGCAATAGTCCAGTAAGTCCTAAGTTAAGTCGGATTTTATTTTCTGGGCCACTAGACGCTGTACAAAATGGTACTTTTAAGTTTTGCACCACTTCTTTAATACCTTCAATGGGTTTTATATGCTGTTTAAAGGCTTCAAAACTTTTCACTCTATAATCTGCTTCAAATGTTTCAGGTAACGGTTTCCCAATTAAGTTAGAAATAGTGTCCATGCAAAAACTAAACGACTTCCCTTTAAACCGGCTAACGGCTCCTTCTTTTTCAATATTGGCTCCTAAATCATTTGCCATATCTACCATAGCACCAACAGCTATCGTTTCACTATCAATCAGTACGCCATCGCAATCGAAAATAACACATTTGTATTTACTCATAAGTAAATTTTCTAATACTTAACTATTTCAAATTCGCTACGTCTATTTAACTGATGCTCTTCTTCTGTACATTCTAACATAGGACATGGAACTATGGGTTCTAATTCTCCAAAACCTTGAAATTTCATTCGACGTGCATTAATAAATCCTTCTAATGCTAAGTAATTCCTTGTTGATTCTGCTCGTCTTTCTGATAAAATCTGATTATATCGTACGGTTCCTCTACTATCTGTATGCGAACTTATTTTTAAGTAAATATTTGGGTATCGTTCTAATTTAGCCGCCAATTCATCCAGTATTTTTTTAGAATCTGCCCTGATATTCCACATGTCAAAATTAAAATAAATGGGTTCTAATTGGAAAAATAATTTACCATCTTTTTCAATAACTGGAGGGCCTTCAATATCGGTTAATAATTCAAATCGTTTTGGGTCTTTTTCTTTTAATTTTTTATCAATTTTCTTTTCTTCAATTAATGCTTCAACGGGGTCTATTGGCGGTGGTGGAGGTACCTTCTTTAAATACAATATATGTGTTTGATCCTGAGCCTCAACTACTGTTACATTTAATTTATTAGGCGTATAGGCTTCATTATTAGCCGAAAACTCATAGTTATTTGCTAGTAAATTGATATTAAAAAATGCTAAAGAATCTAAGGTATTGGTATATTTCTCAACTCCTTTTTTATCTTTTAATACAACTTCGGTATTTGGAATATATTCTTTTGTATCTAAATCTCTTACTTCAAACCTATTTATATATTCTCTTATAAAAATTTCACCTGTTTGCTTAAACTTAAATATTTCATCATTTTTTTTATTTCTATTTGTAGAAAAGAATCCTTCTTTAGCATCATAATAATTTAGACTAAAGTCATCATACCTCGAATTAATAGGTGCTCCCAAATTAATTGGCTTTGTAAATACATCATTAACGCGCTCTGAAACAAAGTTGTCTAGCATCCCTAATCCTAAATGACCGTTGGATGCGAAAAACAGATTGCCTTCTTGTGATATAAATGGAAAATGTTCTCTGTTTTCGGTATTAATGGTTTGTCCTAAATTAACTGGCTCTCCAATAGTTCCATCTACTTCAATAGCTACATAATATAAATCAAAACTACCGTAGCCTCCTTCTATATCTGATGAAAAATAGAGCTTTTTATCATCTGGACTCAAAGCAGGGTGCTGATAGGAAAATCCGTTTTGGTTAAATGGTAACTTTTCTAATTTGTCCCATTTACCATTTACGCGAGTGGTTTTATATAAATGAATATTATTGTTAGACTGCTCGCTAAACTCTTTCTTTCCATCGGTATAATTACTTCTTGAAATATAAAGCGTATTTCCATCACTTGTAAAACAGAAATTCCCTTCGTGCAATTTAGAATTTATTGTTTTGGAAAGGGGTTTAAAGCTTCCTATGGTATCATTATTTTCATCAACTTTTACTGCGTAGATATCAAGAAAGGATTGATGCGTCCATTTGTATTTTTTTCTTAAAAGTTTTTTATTATCCCTATCGGAAGTAAAATAAACAGTATCATTAAATTTTACAGCTCCAAAATCGGATGCTTCAGAATTAAACTGACTCTTTTTAATCTTATAATCCGGATTTTTTAATTTAAACGCTTCTATAATTTCAATAGATTCTGATGTGTCTAAAGAAACGGACAAATTTTCTTTATATCGCTTAAAATAATCCAATCCTGTTTCATAATCTCCTAAGGCTGATAATACCTGGTATAATTTAAAGTTATATTCATTATTATAGGTTTTATCTTTCTCACCGTATTTTCCTTTTACTAATTGTTTTAAATATCTTGATGCAAGACGGTATTCAAAGGTATTATAATAGCAAACTGCTATATTTTCTATAGCTTTTTTGTGACGTTCTTTTTTTATTTCTTCTTCATAATATTTAGCAGCATTGCTATAATCTCCTTTTTCAAAAAAACGATCGGCTCTTGTTTTCTTTTGCCCAAATGATACCTGTATAAAAAACAGGCTGATTATAATAAAAGTAATATTCTTAATCATGTTAATAAAATCTTGGGGATGAATATTTTTTACTTAATCCTAACACATCAAATCTATAGAGTAATATAAATTCGTGACTCCCGCTATTATAATTATTTAATTGACTTGTATTAAAATCGTAGGCATATCCAACTTTTAAATTTGGTGTAATATTGATGCCTGCTAAACCGGAAACGGCATCTTGATAGCGGTACGATACGCCTAACTCGAATGTATCTAGATATAGGGCATTTGCAGAGACATCGAACGATAAAGGTGCTCCCGTAACATATTTAATAACTGTAGACGGCTTCAATTTAAGTTCGCTATTAACGTCAAATACATAACCTCCAATTAAAAAGGCATGTGGTTTGTCTTTATATAATACACCACTATTAACATTTAAATCACTTGGAATAAGATTGGGTGATGATAATCCGACATAATAATTATTATGAAATAAAAAGGCTCCCGCACCAATATTTATTACTGTTTTATTGGTGTTTTCAAACAAAGGGTCTCCACTAACATTACTCCCTAGACTACTAAAATTTATATGATCAAACCCCATTTTTATTCCAAAGGATAGGTTTAGATCTTTCTTGACATTAATTTTATATGCTGCATTAATATTAAACACATTTTCGCTAAGGTTTATGTTACCTCCTATATTATCATTTAAATAATTTACGCCTAATTCTATTTTTTCACTTAAAGGAACATTTGCAAATAGATTAGCTGTTTTAGGTGCACCATCTATACCAACCCATTGTGTACGGTACAAACTACCAACTTGTATAATACTAGGTTCGTTTATCATATAACCTGGGTTTACCAAACTCATGTTATACATATATTGTGTATACTGGGGTTCTTGTTGCGCATATGCAGATAAACCACATATTATGAATACTATAAATATTTTAATCTTCATTCTATAAATGGCTCATTATCTACTTAAATAAAAGTTTCCTTGAATAGGATCTGTTACTCCATCTTTTGGATCGAACACATAAAAATAAACTCCAGATGGTAACTCATCTCCAACGGTTAATGACACATTGGATTTTCCTTCAAAAAGTGGCGTATCTCTATTTCCTTTATAAACCAATGTTCCAAACCTATTGTAAATATTTAATTCAAAATTTGGAAACACTGTTGGCAATCCACATAAATCAAACGCGTCGTTTTCACCGTCTCCATTAACAGAAATACCGTCTTTAAAACAACTAACACAGTCTGGATGATTAAGAGGTAGAAGCTCTACTAATATTCCAATTCTAGGAGACTCACATCCTTCTGAGTCGACTGCCGCAACAAAATAATCTTCTCCATTAATTAAAACCGTTCCTATAGACAAAGGGCTTGTATCATCTATATTATCGTACCAATTAAAGTCTATACCATTAGTAGCAACAAGATCCAAAACTGTTGCTCCAACACTAGCACAAAATATCTGATCTGTTGCATTTGGACTTGGAACTTCTACTACCGTTATTGAAATTTGTGATGTAGATAAATTACAGGAAACATGCCCTTGAATTTCATATTGAAAATTATATGTTCCTGCTCCTAATTGAGATACGTCTAACAAGCTTCCTGTTAACAAATCTGTAGTATCCAAATTTCTAAAAACACCTCCAGAATCTGCCGAAGGACCTAAATAATCTACCAAATCTACCTGTAAATCCGAACGACATACAAAATAACTACCACTGGTTCCAGCACTTGGACTTTGATGGTTTACAACTGTAATAGTTGCTGAATTTCCGGTGCACATAATAGTTCCTGTAAAAACATCAACATTATCAGGAACAGTATAAATATAATCTCCTTCATCTGAAACTCCAGGTGTAAATATAGCATTATGAGATGCAGAAGTATATCCATTAGGTCCTGTCCATGTTCCATTGGTATTAGGGTTGCCCATTAAATCATCAAATAAATCAAATGGCACATTATTGTCACATACATCTCTTCTTGATAATCCTACTCCCGATTGGTATTCTTCAAACACTGTAAAAGATAATCTCGCCCTATCTTCACAATTATTAACAGTTCTTGTTATATATTCAAAATTAAAAGTTTGCTGATTGTTAATCTGAGGTACAGTAAATGGATTTGTTATGCTGTTTCCTGTATTTGAATCTACCCACCTACCTTGTGGTCCTTGATAAATATTATCAACTCCATTTGTAGTTAATAAAGTAAATAAATCTAAAGGAGCTGCTATGGTCGGATCTGTTTCACAAAACAGTAATCCCTCTGTATCTTCTCCTGCATAAAGTTTAGGATGAATTCTAAACCTTACTTGTGCGCGTTCTTCTCGACAAGGAAGCATATTGTTAGGTGTTGTATTACAATAATCGGAAGAATAATCGAGTACTTGAAAACTATCAGGCCAACAATTATATTCGGGATAAACAACATATTCAAAAACATAATCTCCTGGAGGCGCATTTAACAAACTAACAGGTCCTAATGAAGAATACCCTGCTTGTGGAAATGGAAGATTCCCATTAGATACAAGCCCCAAATTTGAAGGCCCAGAAACAAGCCTCCAATTAGTCCAGGCATTATTGTTATACTCAAATGAAATACCATTCTCGGTTGTAAACTCTAGTTCATTATATAAATTTATTGTAGCTGGTTGACTAGGGTCATCTTCGCAATACGATGGTAAAGTCCCTCTTTGGCTAAACGGTCTTAAATCTTCATAAATTTTAAAACTAACTGTAGACGTTGTGTCTTCACAAACTCCAGATCGTTGCTTTACTGTGTAATCATAATTAACTCGCGCGCATCCAAACTTAACACCATCTCTAGCTATTATTTGATCATAAATATCTTTAATATTTATTCTGGAATCTATTGGGTTTGTTACTTGACCAAAGCCACTTCCTCTCCAGGTACCATCTACATCTTCAAGTGCCAAAAATTCATCATTTCTTAAATCTATATCTGCATCATAAGCTCCACTTTTAATATCATCTTCACAAATGCGTTGATTTTTTGAATACCCCGAAAAAACTTTTCTTACAACAGAAACGCTAACATCTGTTCTTGCTTCACTAGGGTAAGGTGCCGTATTACAAGGATCCATACCTTGAACTATATAAGTAAAATGAAAAGTTTGTTGATCAACTCGAGATGGTCCTACATCATATGGGATCGTAACTGTTAAGTCTGAACCATTTAGGCTAATAAAACCAGAACCACCCCCATTATATACCCACGTTCCGTTAAGGTGCGGACTTGGAATAGGTTCTAAAGCGTTAAAAAGATCTATATCTACTTCTAAATTACATCTATTTCTCGGTGTAGAGTTCAAATCGCAGATTTGCACGTTTGCTCCAGTAGTACCAGCACCTTTGGCATAACCAGAAAACGCCCCCACAACCACATTAAATCTTATAAGAATATCATCAGGACATCCAGACGTAGCGCTTAAAAAGTGAAATTGATGGTCTGTTTCTACAATTGAAGACCTATCTAAATCCCACAAATGTAAATTACCAGACCCGTCTAATGCAAAATTAAAATTCGGATCAAACCAATTTCCCATTGTAGGGTCGATAGGCGTAACACCAGGAAGGGCATTATATCTATCATAAAGATTAATAATTCCATCTGGTTCTGGATTACTAGGATCGCTATCTACAATAGTCATATCACAGATATCAATCCTTCTTTCATCAGTACACTGGGCTTGGGTTTTCGTTATTGAAGAAATTATTATGACGAAAAATAGTATTTTTTTAAGCATTCTGTAGGCTAAAATTTACTGCAAGATAAATATTTTTGAGGAGTAACAGGCCAACAAATAATTAAATTTAGGTATGCAAATAATTTTTTTAACATTTGCTGTAAACAATGATAACTACAGTTATTAATAAGGTTATAAAGTTACACAAACGACTTCTTCAAAACATAAAAATGTAACCCAATAAATTACACAATAATTTAAATTATTATAATTAGCGAGACAGATATAAAGAATCTGTTGTAAATAACATTATTCTTCTATAGGTCATTTAACAGCATTACAGTCATAAGACTATTATTCTATTATAAATAGACTAATAGTTTAAGGTGTGGAATTAGAAACCTGGAGTAATTTTCCATTATAATATTTATGTCCGTTAAGCGAAAAATCAAAAATATACTGTGCCATTTCTAATGCCGTAGTGGGTGCTTGATACCCTGGAAAAGCCTCTTCCAACATTTCGGTTTGTACGGCTCCCAAAGCCAAAACATTAAAACTAGTACTTGTTTCTTTATATTCTTCGGCTAGTAATTCTGTTAAAGCAATCACCGCTGCTTTGCTAGAACTATAGGCGCTTAAACCTGCAAACTTCATACTCCCTTGAACACCACCCATAGAACTGATTGTTACAACATGAGCGTTATGCTTCATATAAGGCAGTACAGTTCTGGTCATTTCTGAAACACCAAAAACATTCGTTTTATATACTTGTTCAAAATCTTGCATTGATGTTTCTGAAAAGGGTTTATTTAGTAAAGCTCCTGCATTATTAATTAGAACATCTACCTGACTCCAATTGGAACCAATAAAGGTTTCTAATTTATTATAATCATCATTTTTACTTAAATCAAAAGGGAATGACTCAACATTTTTTAACCTAAGATCATCTATTGGTTTACTGTTTCTAGATAACGCTAAAACATGATGACCAGCATCAGCAAATAATTGAACTAACTCGAAACCAATGCCTCTACTTGTTCCTGTAATAATAATATTTTTACTCATTGTTTATTTTTATTTCTTTTGTGCTGGTATTAATCATACCTTCTAAAGCCAGTATCATTTTATTTATAAAAGATGTCATATGTTCAAAATCCATTTTGTCTGCTTCATCATCTACATGATGATAATAATCAAAGTTTGTAAAATCGAATGTAGAAATTGCTTGAGCCGGTATTTTAAATGCTTTAAAAAACGGGTAGTTATCTGAGCGTTTAAACAAATTATATGCTTTAGCTTGAGGTAAAAAGCCCACTATATCCTCTTCCGCATAACTATTTAGTTTTTCAGCCATATTGGATTTTTTATATCCTGTTATGTAGGCCATGGTTTCTTCTTCAGTTCTAGGAACACCTATCATCTCAAAATTAATCATAGTATATAAGTTAAGCCCTTCATCCTTCAATCGTTTTGCTAAATGACCAGAGCCTTTTAACCCCATTTCTTCTGCTGCATATAATGTAAATAATATGCTTCGTTTGTTACTTTTTAATTTAGAAAAATACTTCGCCCATTCTAAAACTGCTACCGTACCAGAGGCATCATCATTTGCGCCATTAGCAATACTATCACCATTTACAGGTTCTGCCGTTCCTATATGATCGTAGTGAGCTCCAAGTATTACGAACTCATTTTTAAGTTCTGAATCCTGACCTTGAATATATCCTACTATGTTGTAGCCAACAATATCCTTTAAATGAAAACTATCTCTATAGGTTTTAAAATAAGGTTGCACCTTATTTTTCTTAAAAAAGTTCTCAATAAAAACGGCTGCCTTTTCAATACCTTCGCTTCCTGTATGTCTCCCTTTTAATTCATCTGAAGCTAAATACTCTAAGCTGGCCTTGATATCTTCTTTTAAAGCTAACTTACTCGTATGCTTTATTTCAGAGATCTTGTTTTGAGAACCACAGCCAAAAAACATTATAGCAACTATAATACTTAATAGTTTTTTCATTTCGGGTTTTATTAGAGTTTAAAGATAAAAAACTACTACTGTAATCACAGTATATTGACTTTAATTGTTTTGGTAATAACAGAAACCCCGAGGCAAGCCTCGGAGAATTCTTTTCGATTAAAAAACAAAAACCTGTTTCAAATAAATGAAACAGGTTTAAATATTTATTATGAGATTCCTGCTTTACTGAAACGAGTTCAGCACATGCCGCAGGGATAATTACACTAACATCGTTACCGGGTTTTCAATATACCCTTTTAATGTTTGAAGAAATTGTGCTCCAGTAGCACCATCAACCGTTCTATGATCACAGGCTAAAGATAATTTCATTGTATTACCAACAACTATTTTACCATCTTTAACTACTGGTTTTTCAATAATGTTACCTACCGAAAGAATGGCCGAATTTGGTTGGTTGATAATAGATGTGAAACTTTCTATACCAAACATCCCTAAATTAGAAACTGTAAATGTACTACCTTCCATTTCGGCTGGTGTTAATTTTTTATTTCTGGCTTTTCCTGCAAGTTCTTTAACTGCCGCTCCTATTTGTGGTAATGATTGCTCATTTGCAAACTTAACTACAGGCACTACCAGTCCATCTGGAACTGCTACTGCCACTCCAATATGCACATGGTTATTTAAACGCATTTTATCGGCAAACCATTGCGAATTTACTTGTGGGTGTTGCTTTAATGCTAATGCACAAGCTTTAACAATCATATCGTTATACGATATTTTTGTATCTGGAACAGAGTTGAATTGTTTACGGAATGCAATCGCATTTTCCATATCGAACTCTACATTTAAATAATAATGAGGCGCAGTAAACTTGGAATTTGTTAATGCTTTAGCAATGGCTTTACGCATTTGCGAGTTAGTAACCTCATCAAAATCTTCCTGTCCTGTTGGAACAAATTTGCCAACGGATGCTCCTGAAGAAGCTGGAACAAAATTCTCAATATCTTGTTTGATGATACGTCCGTTTTCTCCAGAACCTTGAACTTGAGATAAGTTAATCCCTTTTTCTTCTGCAATCTTTTTAGCTAATGGAGATGCGAATAATCGTCCGCCATTTGCTGACGTCGCGGCAACTGATTTATTTGGTTTTGCTGTTTCTTGCTTAGCAGTCGTTTTAGGAGCTTCTACTTTTGGAGTTTCCTTTTTAGGAGTTTCTTCTGTTTTTGTTGAACCACCAGAAACTTTAAAATTACTAGCTACATCCTTTACATCTGTTCCAGCTGGGCCAATAATAGCTAATAAAGCATCCACTTTTGCAGATTCCCCTTCTTGTAATCCTATATGAAGCAATGTTCCTGCTTGAAAGGATTCAAACTCCATAGTCGCTTTGTCTGTTTCAATTTCAGCTAAAATATCACCTTCTTCAACAGTATCCCCTACTTTTTTAAGCCATGTTGCAACGGTTCCTTCTTCCATGGTATCGCTTAAACGCGGCATGGTTACAACGATAACACCTTCCGGCAATGCAACATCTGCAGATGCTTCTGCAAGTTCATCATTGGTTTCAACTGTATCAGTAGCTTCCTTTACTTCCGTAGAAGCGTTATCGCCACTTAATAAACTTGCTATATCTTCACCTTCATCTCCTATGATAGCCAATAATTCATCTACTTTAGTTGTCTCTCCTTCTTGAACACCTATATGAAGTAAAGTCCCTTCATTAAAAGACTCAAACTCCATAGTTGCTTTATCCGTTTCTATTTCTGCAAGAATATCGCCTTCTTCAATTTTATCGCCTACTTTTTTCAACCAAGCTGCGACTGTTCCTTCTTCCATAGTGTCGCTTAAACGCGGCATGTTAATTACTATAGCCATAGCTTATAATTTATGTTGTATAAATGGGTAATCTTCTTGTTCGTATACAGCATCGTACATCACATTCTTATCTGGGAATGGTGATTCTTCTGCAAATTTCTCACATTCTGAAACCAAACCTTTAACACGCTTGTCAATCTCTTTAATATCGTCTTCTGTAGCGTATTTCTTGTCAAGAATAACGTCTTTTACCTGGGTAATAGGATCAATTTTTTTATACTCTTCAACTTCTTCTTTAGTTCTATAATGCTGAGCATCACTCATAGAGTGCCCTCTATAACGATACGTTTTTAACTCTAAAAATGTTGGCCCTCCTCCTTTACGTGCGCGTTGTATAGCTTCATCAAAAGCTTCGGCTACTTTCACAGGATTCATACCATCAACTGGTCCACAAGGCATTTCGTAACCTTTTCCCAACTTCCATACTTCTGTATGATTCGCGGTACGTTCTACCGATGTCCCCATCGCATATCCATTGTTTTCACAAACAAATACGACTGGAAGATTCCAGAGCATTGCTAAATTAAAAGTTTCGTGAAGAGATCCTTGTCTAGCAGCACCATCACCAAAACAACATAAGGTAACAGCATCACTACCATGATATTTATCACCAAAAGCAATACCAGCACCTAAAGGAATCTGTCCTCCTACAATACCATGACCACCATAAAAACGATGTTCTTTAGAGAATATGTGCATAGAACCTCCAAGACCTTGTGAAGTTCCTGTAGCTTTACCAAATAACTCGGCCATAACACGTTTAGGGTCAACACCCATACCTATTGGTTGCACGTGATTTCTATAAGCTGTAATCATTTTATCTTTAGTCAAATCCATAGCATGCAAAGCGCCTGCTAAAACTGCTTCCTGACCATTATATAAATGAAGAAACCCTCTTACTTTTTGTTGTATATATACTGCTGCCAGTTTATCCTCAAACTTTCTCCAAAACAGCATATCCTCATACCATTTTAGGTATGTATCTTTAGTGATTTTTTGCATCGACTAATATTAGGTTTTAATTAAGCAAATACAAAAGTAATACTTTGCCAGTTATTGCGAAAACGTAAATTCATTAAAGTAAAAAAAATATCAAAAAAAAAGCGGTTTATAGTCCAGATTGCTTTTTTAATAATTTTTTATATTGAATGTTATAGTATTTAAAAAAAATATGAATTCAAAATAACTTTATTATTATTTTTTATGGTTTTAAAGTACTGATTTATCAAAACCTAGAGGTAATAAATTTGCAAGAGAATTAGATTTAGCTACTTTTCCTGTTTCACCCATAAAATAAATCTCTATGTTGGCATCTTGTTTTATTTCATATTCAGCAATTGCTTGTCTACAAGCTCCACAAGGAGGAATGGGCTTCGTTGTTTGATTATTTTTAGACCCTGCCGAAATAGCCATTCGAACTATTTTCGCCTTTGGGTATTGCGAACCAGCATAATAAATTGCTGTGCGCTCTGCACATAACCCAGAAGGGTACGACGCATTCTCTTGATTATTACCTGTAATTATTTCACCATTATCTAACAATAGAGCTGCACCGACATTAAAATTTGAATAAGGCGCATAAGCATTCTTACGTGCTTCGAAAGCTTTTTGCATGAGTAACATTATGTCCTTTGGAAGGGCATCTAAATCTTCATATATATATAATGTTGTCTCTATTTTTATTTCCTTCATATTTTAAATTTACGAAATATTGTAAACAAAAAAACTATTGTTCATTGAACAATAGTTTTTTAATTATAGAACTCATCTTGACTTTTTCTATTTCCTAAAAAATGGCTAAAATTCGCCCATATATTGTTACTTTTTTTATGCTTAGCACTGCTATGCCTTGCAAAAAATGCCTCATCTGAACAAATTTTATCTCATTTTCGGTTAAAAACAAAAAGTCAAGATGAGTTCTTAGTATATGGTTATAAATTAATATTCGTTATATGCTCTTTCTCCAATGTTAAAGGTTAATGAAAAACGCAATGTATTCTCTAAAGGGCTTTGTACTTTAGACGCTGAAAACAAATATGATAAATCAACATTTACAATATTAGCTTTAAAACCTGCTCCTATAGCCAAGAACTTTCTAGCTCCTTTGTCTTCACTTTCATTAAAATAACCTGCTCTAAAAGCAAAAGAATCTTGATATGTGTATTCTGCACCTAGAGACCATGTGAACTCTTTTAACTCTTCACTAAACCCATCTGGTGCATCTCCAAACGATTGAAACATTCCTGATAAAAAGCTTACATCCGGATCTTTACCTTCTACTATAATTCTTGGCTCACTTCCATCGTTAGCTTGCTCTTCATCACCATCTAAATCAACAAAACCATAAACAGGAGGTGTTGGTACTAAAAGTTTTGTTACCTCGGCAGTTACTGCTACTTTATTATAATCATCAAAGATAAAATCGAATCCACCTCCTAAACGCAAGGTTGTAGGCTGAAAGTTATCAAGACCAGTGTCATCATATTGAAACTTTGGCCCTATATTTTGAATGGCAAATCCCATTCTCCAACGCCCATTAAAATCGGCATATGCTTCCTCTTCGCTTTGATAGTAACCAGAAATATCCACACCAAACGTATTTGCCGCTGACGCATCGCCATCAACACCTTGTATTCGTAAATCCGATCTTAAATAACGCATCGCTACAGACATTCCAAATTGATCTGTTAATCTTAATGCATAAGATACATCAATAGAAAGTTCATTTGGTCTTTGTATTCTAGGTTCTTCAAATTCGTTATTAATAAATTCAATATCCCCCAAAGAGAAATACCTTAAACTCGCTGCAAATGCACTACGTTCATCTAAACGATTAAAATAAGTAACGTTTCCTAAAAAAATATCGTTTACCAATTTACTTAAATAGGGGGTATAACTCACACCTACTCCTTGTTTCGTTTCTGAAAACACATATTTAGACGAATTCCATTGTTGCGAAAACGCATCGACAGAAGTAGCAACCCCCATATCTCCCATAGCAGCAGCTCTAGCGTCTGGTGCAATTAATAAAAATGGCACTCCTGTTGTAATAACTCGTCTTTCTTGGTTAGGAAAAATAATGGTTTCTTGAGCATTTAGTTTTAACACAAAAACAAAGGCTAAAACTATTAATATTTTATTCTTCATGTATTTAGTTTATTTTGTAAATATAATTTTTATTTTAAAACTCATCTGTCTTTACCTTCAACTTAATTTAAATTTCGATCACAATATTACAATATAACGAGTTTTTCTATTTTTTCTACTTTTTTATTTAATAAGTTTGAATGAACAGTAAGTTTGTAAATATAAACTCCTTTTCCTATTTTATCTCCAAAATCATCTCTACCATCCCAAACAATGTCTCTGGATAATGAACTTGTCGTTTTAATCCCTCCCGTTGTTTGCCCATTTATTGTTCTTACCAATTTTCCTGAAACAGTGAATATCTGTATAGAAACGTCTAAAGACTCCGAACTATTGTGATTAAACCAAAATTCTGTATAATTTACAAAGGGATTTGGGTAATTAAGAACATTATTTATAACTAATTCTTGATCTTCGTCAAACACAACAAACTGAATTTCAGACACTGAAGAATTATTATAGACATCCCAAGCTTTTAATGTCAATGTATGAAGCCCTGGCTCTAAATCTCTAAAAGGAAAACTTACTACGCCTTTTTGATAATTGTCTACTTCGGTTTGATAATGATCATTGAGAACTATTGGATTCGTTTCATCTCCGTCTATTATAGCAACAATGTCATGCCCGATTCCACTTGCAGTATTAATTCCATTAGCATCTTCCATTTTAGCCAATAATGTAGGAGACTCATTGGTTATACCCCCAGACACAAAATTCTCATCATTCATATAAAGTGTAATAACAGGCCCTATATTATCTTCTGCTGCATTTTCATTAACACCTCCTATTCTAACTGTATTAACACTGGCCCCTGCTTGATCTTGAAATAATGCCTCATTCTTTGCATAAAAGCTTACTTTTCCAAATCCCACAGGAATGCCTATATCTTTAGGCACTACAAAATCAAATTCAAATTGCCCGTCTTTTACTGATGCTTGCCCTCTAAATATAATCTCTCCAAGTGTTTGAAAATTTAATCTTACCGTTTGTCCACCTGATGTAACACCATCATTGGCTAACGTTTGTCTGCTTATTGATTTATCGTATATCGTCGTAGATAGTGTTCCGTTATAATTTGTTATTAGATTTCCGGAAACATCAACCACTTCTCCTGCTAATTTCACATAGCTTAGTGCTTTTAATGTATCTGTGGCTTGAGTAATTGGTACATCATTAATTTCTGTTAATCGAATATTTGGTTCTGGAAACGCTAATTTCATGGCTGGATCACCAATAAAGAATACTAAACGTCTTTGAGGATTATTGGATATTAAGGGATCATTTTTTGTTAGCCTTAATGCTTCTGCCATAGACGGGTATTCGTAATCTTCATAAGTATCATTATCGCTATAAGAAAACAAATATTGCCCAAACTCTCTATTAAAACTAATTCCAAAATTCACAAATACCTGCCTTGTAGTTGTAATTAACCCAACGGCTCCGGCTTGTTTATTCCAGAAAGTAAATTCGCCTGCGGTTTCTCTTAGTGGGTTATCAAATTTAGTAAATTCACAAGTCACGGTTACAAAGCAATTAAGCTTACAAAAATTACGAAAATTATTAATATCTGGTTTTAATAATATCCGTTCTCCAGCCAAACCATCTTCTCCACCATGTCCAAAATAATTTACCACCAAAGCACCATTATCTATAGCATTAGCTATTTCTGTGGTCACATCTGGATACCTATCACCCCCAGCTGACGTCTCCTGCTGAAACGCATCAGAATGTATTTTTATAACATTTACAAATGGCTTTTCTTGCGTGACTCTATTTCCTATTTGGTCTGTGGTCTCCTGTAAACCTATCGGTATTTCATTATCAGGGTCATCAGATATAACCACAAAATTATTACGCCAGCTGCCTAGTGCTTCCTTTATATAATATGATTCTATTTTATCAACCATCTCCTTGGCTCGTTGTGGTGTATCTACTAACATTCTACCCACAGCGATATCTAATTTATCACTGTTGGCCATTGTACCTTCATTAGCATCCATCATACCATAAAAATCATCAGAAACGAATGAACTGGTAAGATTAAAGCTATTGTAAGAGTTCCACGAAGGGACTATATTAGTATTATTAGGAATTCTATCTTTATAATCAAAGGAAGCATCTCCAAATAAACACACATACTTTATTCTGCCCTCTGGCGAACTTGCATTATCATAAACATACTTAATCAAATTTCTAATCGCTCCTATATCTTGATTGCCCGAACTAAACTCATTATATATTTCGTCTAAGCCTAATACCTTAACATTCAAATTATATTGTGTTTTGTTTATTTGTGCTAAACGCTCTGCTTCATTAAGCGTATTATTTGGAGTCACAATAATATAATCTATGTCTTGAAATTCGCCTTGGCCATTTTGAAAAATAGTTCCTTTTATATCTTGATTATTAATAGTTGTTCTTGAGTCTATTTTTGGTTGAAAATAATCCAATGGCGTAACAGCCACATACGTTTTCAAGCTTCCCAATGTAGATGTAAAGCTAAGGCTTGAAGCCCCATCAGTATTTATATAATTAGAAACGTTGTATATATCAGTCACATCCCATACCTCAGAAACTTGCGATGCATTAGTAATATTATATTGTCCTATGCCTGATACTGAGGTAACCGCACTATTTTTAAACTGAAATTGTTTGTCTGAAAAATTTAGCTGTCGTATTGCTTCTATTGATATATAGTCCAAATAAGCTTGTGCACTTGGGTTTCCTTGATTATCAAAATTAAGTCCTACTTCTATTTTTGAACTGCTTACATCAACGTTACCAATAAACGAAGCATTTTGTGCCAAAGCAAAATCTGTAATCGCTCCCATATTTAATGTTGAAACTGCTGTTCCGTTTACTGTCAACGCTATTGAACTTGATGTCGTAGATGCAGCTGCAGTGAACACTTTTAGGTTTATTGGCTCTGAGGTAACTAAATCTGGAAAATCAAATTCAAAAGTTTTATTATTATCAACATTAAATGTATCGCCAAACCAACGTCTTCCTAAAAAAGCAATATTATGTTCGTCAATTTCATGAAACTTATAATCTTCAAACGTATTGATAACCAAATCAACTGACCCAGTAGGCTGTGTAAATTGTTGAATGCGTTTACCAGAACCTGGGCTAACATTTATATAATAATATGTCTTATCCGTATAACAATTTATATTTGTGTTACTCTCTACACTAAACTCTTTTGGGCCTTGTGCATAAAACAAGATATAATCCTCGTTATCAAAAACACCATCTTCTTCTCCAACAAACTTTATAGCATTCTCAGGAACATCAAAAGGATAAGCTATCGCATTAGAATAAGGAATCATACGTCCACCATGTCCATATAATTTTATATCTCTAGGATCTACACTGTTCACATTTACTCCTAAACGCTGCAAAAAACTTTTTGACAATCTAAAAATACCTGTTTCATCAACATAAAAACGATACCATTCTCCAGAACCTAATATCGAATTACTAATCACTTTAGATGTTTTAAAACGTTTGCTCAATGACGATATTCTATTAGTAATGGCTCCATTTCTGTAGCTTAACTGAAAAGAAACGACCTTTTTATAATTACCTCTTGAATCTTTAATAATTGGAGAAAGCTCAAAAAACGCATATTGCTTATCTCTAGCTATAGAATTTTTTAGGCTGTATTCTAATTTATTTGGAATCTTGTTTAAGTCTAAATCTTTCAAGTTAGTTTTAGAAATAGAAGTATAAACAATATTATTAATAGCTACAGAAGATTCATTTATTAATTGATTTGTCTTCCACTGGTCTATAAATAATATACCTTCTTCAAAACCATAACTAAAATTCTCATCATTAAAGGAAGGTATTTCAATGGTACGACTTCCATTAGAAATTACCTTAGATGCTTCCCAAGTAATCGTATATTTTTTTTGTTGCCCAAATAGAGCTATTGAGCAAGAAATAAACAATAAAAATAAAAAATTCTCTTTCATCGTTAAAACAACGTACTTAAAGCTGTGTTATTATTAAAAAAGTTAACAATTTAAAAAACTGCATCAAAAATACAATAATAAATTAGTAAAACATGCGTTAATACAACACAAAACAACATTGAAAAACAATAAAAACATCGTTGTAAGGTCAAAAAAATAGGGTGAAATACACTTTTTTTTGGCTAAAAAGTAAAAAAGGGCTTGTGTTATTAGGTTTAATTCTTATATTGCAGCACCAAAAATATTATTAGCTTACTTAAAAAGTATGGATATGAAAAAAGTAGTAGCATTCAAGGTTTTATTAGTTTTAGCACTAACTATAGCTTCAACTGGGTGTAAAAAATCTTCGAGTTCAAAAAATAGTTCAAGAGCTACAGGATGGCAGATTAACTCCAGAGAAGGTGGTTTTCAGTACAATACAGATTTCAGAGAACAAGAAACATCTCCTGGACTTGTATTTATTGAAGGAGGCACTTTCACTAAAGGACGTGTACAAGATGATGTCATGCATGATTGGAATAATAGTCCAACACAACAACATGTACAATCATTTTACATGGATGAAACAGAAGTAACTAACGCCATGTATATGGAGTATTTGGATTGGATAAAAAGAGTTTATCCTCCATCTGAAGAAAGCTTTAGAGCCATTTATAATGGTGCGCTTCCTGACACATTAGTTTGGAGAAACCGATTAGGTTTTAACGAAGTAATGACAGAAAATTACTTACGTCACCCAGGTTATGGAGAATACCCTGTTGTTGGAGTAAGCTGGATTCAGGCCGTTGAGTTTGCAAACTGGAGATCAGATCGTGTTAATGAGTACAACTTAGAAAGAGCTGGTTATTTAAAACGTGATGCAAAAATCCTAGATGTTAACGCAGAATCAACGTTTAGCACAGATACTTATATTAACGCTCCAACTTTAACATATGGTGGAAATGAAGAAGTCATTAATGGAGATGGACGTAATAGAAGAAATGTTAGAACAGATGCCGATGGTAATGAGTCTAATATCTATGCAACACGTGAAACTGGAATTATTTCACCTAAGTATAGACTACCAACTGAAACTGAGTGGGAATATGCTGCTTTAGGATTAAGTGAAATTAGAGATTACAACTTATACCGTGGACGTAAAAAATATCCATGGGATGGACAATACACACGTTCTGACAAGCGTAAAATTCGCGGTGATCAATTAGCTAACTTCAAGCAAGGTAAAGGTGATTATGGTGGAATTGCAGGTTGGTCTGACGATGGCGCCGACATAACTAATGCTGTTAAGTCTTACGATCCTAACGATTTTGGTTTATATGATATGGCTGGTAATGTTGCTGAATGGGTAGCTGATGTTTACAGACCTATTATAGATAGTGAATTTAACGACTTTAACTATTACCGTGGTAATGTTTATACTAAAAACGCTTTAAATGATGATGGTACTGTACAGGTCGTTACTGCTGACGATATCGTATATGATACCTTACCAAACGGAAAAGTAATCGCAAGAAACTTACCAGGTGAAATAAAACAAATTCCTATCGATGAGAATGAAACGTACCTACGTACTAACTTTGATAAGAGTGATGAAATAAACTTTAGAGATGGAGACAAACGTTCTTCTCGTTATTACGAAAGCTTTAACGATTATGAAGGTGAAGACGGTGAGAAGAAAGATTCTGATACCAGAAAAATGTACAATTCCCCAAAACATAGTGTTACCAGAGATTCTCTAGGAAATATTATCAGAGAATATGACAAAGTTAGTAACAGAACATCTTTAATTAATGATCAAGTAAGAGTATACAAAGGAGGATCATGGAAAGATAGAGAGTATTGGTTAGACCCTGCCCAAAGACGTTACTTCCCACAAGATATGGCAACTGACTATATTGGGTTTAGATGTGCAATGTCCCGTGTAGGTTCAAAATCTAAATCTAGAAATAAAACGAAAAACTAATTTCAATTATTTATAATATTATTAAAAAGTCCTAGCAAATGTTAGGACTTTTTTTATACATTTAATTTTACAAACTTAAAAAGAAACCTAACTGTTGAAAATAGAACAATTACACGAGCTTTTTTTACAATGCAGTTCTGCATGCACCGACACAAGAAAGATTAAACAAAATGACTTGTTTTTTGCTCTTAAGGGCGGAAACTTTAACGGAAATGAGTATGCCGAATTAGCTTTAAAAAACGGTGCAAAATATGCCATTATTGATGATGTATTATTTAACACAAGCCCTAAAACCATTTTGGTTAAAAATGTTCTTGAAACATTACAAAAATTAGCTTCTTATCATAGATCGTATTTAAACACACCCATAATAGCACTCACAGGTAGTAATGGTAAAACAACAACCAAAGAATTAATTAATGCTACACTATCTCAAAAATATAAAACCACGGCCACTATTGGGAACTTAAACAATCATATTGGAGTTCCTTTAACGTTACTTTCTATGACAAACAATACTGAAATTGGGATTGTAGAAATGGGTGCTAATCATCAAAAAGAAATCGCGTTTCTTTGCAATATAGCCAAGCCAGACTATGGCTATATAACCAATTTTGGTAAAGCACACTTAGAAGGTTTTGGGGGCATAGAAGGTGTTATTAAAGGGAAAAGTGAAATGTATGATTTTTTAATTAATAACCATAGAACCGTTTTTGTAAACGGGAATGACTCCATTCAAACAAATAAAACAAAAAATGCAAATACGTTTGTTTTTGGCAAAAAAAATCATGGTTTTGATATCGACATCAATTTCATCGAAGCGCTCCCTTTTGTAAAATCAGAGTACAATGAATTAGAAATAGAGAGCCAACTAATTGGCGATTATAACTTTAACAATATTGCTGCAGCTATTGCTATAGGCAACTACTTTAAAGTTGAAGATAATGATATAAAAACTGCCATTGAGAATTACACGCCTGTTAATAACCGTTCACAAATTATACAAAAAGATACTAATCGTATTATTTTAGATGCTTACAATGCTAACCCAACAAGTATGCGAGCAGCTTTATTAAATTTTGAAAAACAACCAAATTCAAAAAAAATAGCATTTATTGGAGATATGTTCGAACTTGGAAAAGAAGCTAAAAACGAGCATCAAAACATGGCTGATTTTGCAATCTCTTTAAACATAGATCAAGTCATTCTTATTGGTGAAAACTTTTTTAAGACGGAAATAAAATCGGACAGAGCCAAACAATTTATATCTTTTGAAGACTTTAAAGACAACTGGCTTAATAATTCTAAAATAAAAAATGTTTCAATACTTATAAAAGGCTCTAGAGGAATGGCTTTAGAAAGGGTTTTAGAGTTTATTTAAAAGAAATCGTTAAAAGATGTAAGGTTAATTCATGCAATTCAATTGAAGAAGGATTTCACTTTTCTTCTTCTATTTGGTCTTTCAAGTCTGCTAACAACACTTCTATTTTATCTATAATTTGATTATTAGTCAATGGTACTTTGTAAGGTGGTCTACTTTCATTCAAAATATCGTTATTTCTTAATAACCAATTAAGATCTGCTTCTGGAAACTCTTGAATTATTTTATTTAAGAAATCAATTGATACTTTTTTCCCATTAACGTATTGTGATAACTGAGAATAATTCATACCGAATTTTTCGGCTAAATCACTTAATTTATCGTACTTACTCTTAATTAATTGCTTTAATTTTTCTTCAAATACCATATTTAGAACAATTATAAATTATACTAATAAGTAAAATATTTTTTGTTTATTTAATTATTTGTATACTTTTGTATGTAAATTCACTCAATACCGTACAAATATACACAAGCTATGACAAATTTAAACAAATTATATGCATTATATGGCATAGACATACACAAAGAGCAAGAAACACTCAAAGATTTGTTAGTAAATCATCTTCCAAAAGAATATACTAGCAAGGTTATGGACAAGTTAAACACTAATGAAATTATAGTTGATTCGCAAACAGTTAGAAATACAAAAGCTGGAATTTCTAAAAATATATTAGTATTTAATGCCATTATTGAAGTCGCCAAAGAGTACAAAACAATGTCTAACCGTTTAAAAAAAAATCTAAAAAGTGATACATAGGGAAAAACATTATCAGCTCTAATATGTATTGCCCATTAGTCATAGTTTATACTATACTATTAAATATCTATAATCACCTACACTTAAATTAAAAACCTTATCTACAAAATGGCTGTAAACAAAAAATACCACAAAAGAATTGAAGAAGGCTTTAAGGATATCTTTAAAACCGAAACTCAGAAAGGAAACTTCGATGGTTTAATAACAATTGTTGAAGAACCTATGGTTAGACATCAAATTATTCAATTAGCAAAACTTTGCGAAGAAATTCCTGTTAGTGTAACACTTAAAAACACAGCTAATGGTTTATTCATTGAATTTTGGTAAATGTCTACACAACAATAACTCATCATTTGATTGTGAGCAATCAAAATTGACTATATTTTATCGAGGGAAAATAGTCAAAATAAGTCTCCTAAAGGAGACTTATTTTTTTATAATACCATTTCTTGTTTAGAATTACTGTAAAATAACGTCAGTTCGATTTAGTTTTTTTATAAAAAATAATATTAAATCAATGATTTTCAAGTGTTTGTCATTTCGACAAAGCGAAGCATGAGCCTTTCGACTTTAGTTTATGCTGAGCGTAGTCGAAGTACTCAAGATAAACTTTCGAGAAATCTCATAAAGATGGGATTCCTCCTCAATAGCTACGCTATATACGTTCAAGTAAAATATATTTTACTCTCCGTAGCGTTCGGAATGACATAGTTTCTTTATTAAAACAATTAAACAACTGATTGTTAAGTTTTAATATATCGAGCTCACGTTAAAATAATGATTTTTTGCTTTATACAAAATATAAAAATAAAGCATAGCCTAAGTTCAATGCTATTAAGTTAGTGTTGTAAATAATTGGTTTACAGTTGTTTATGTTTGTTTTTCTAGTTGTATTTTCGTATATTTATTTAATAATCAGATAGATATAAGATGCAAAAAAAACGGCTGTATT
>NZ_SRSO01000042.1 GCF_004791695.1 Flavivirga rizhaonensis
TCGGCGGAATCTTTCAATGCTAAAATTAAAGCCTTCAGGGCTCAGTTCAGGGGTGTCAAAAATGTAGAATTCTTCCTCTTCAGATTAACTAGGATTTTTGCCTAAACACAACTTTTGCACATGATCCGGCTTTACCCAGAGCTTTACCTTGTTAAAACAAAAAAGACCTTACATTTCTGTAAAGTCTTTCTCTTACTAAGCTCCTTCTCTTGGGCTCGAACCAAGGACCCTCTGATTAACAGTCAGATGCTCTAACCAACTGAGCTAAGAAGGAGTGTGTGTTTTCGCCTTAGCGAGCGCAAATATATGTATATTTTTATTTACTGCAAATAAAAATTTTAAAAATTTTATCCGAAAATAGCTTTATAAATGTCATTCCCATTAGCAAATAAAACTAAAGCTATTAAGATAAAGAAACCAACCATTTGTGCGTACTCCATAAATTTGTCCCCTGGCTTTCTTCCAGACACCATTTCATATAGTAAAAACATTACATGACCACCATCTAAAGCTGGTATGGGTAACAAGTTTAATACACCCAACATAATAGATAAAAAGGCTGTTAATTGCCAGAATGCAGCCCAATTCCAAGTAGAAGGAAACATCTTTCCTATAGCTGCAAAACCACCTATTTGAGATGCCCCTTTTTTAGTGAAAATATATTTGAACTGTGCTAAATAGTCTTTAATTGACCAATATCCAACGGACAAACCACTAGAAATACTTTCTCCAAAAGAATAGTCTCTATGTTGATATTCAACATAAGATTCATCTGTAGGGGTTGGCAGAATTCCTATCTTATTATCTTCAGTTGGTGTAATTAAAAGTGTCTTAATAACTGAATCTCTTTTAACCGTTAAATTAATACCTTCTTTTACATTATTCTTTAACGCATAAGTTAAATCGGAATAATAATTAATCTCTTTCCCATTAATACTTAAAATTTTATCCGTTAATAACAGTCCTGCTTCGGCAGCAGGATAATCAGGAACTATAGAATCTAATTTAAAAGGAAATCTAGGAGTCAATGCTGGTATATCCCCCGATTCGAAAAGTTGTGTTCCTATATCTTCAGGAACTTTTAGGGTTTCAACCGAACCATCTATTCTCTTTACTTCAATATTATCTACAGTTCTGAACATTAAATACGTAGATAAATTATCAGCCTCAGCAAAAGGAGTGTTATTTATAGAAACGATTTTATCACCATCCTTAAAGCCATATTGTTCCATGGTCTTGGTAACTCCATAACCATATTTTATATCGTCTGTATTTTGGTAGTCTTCACCCCAAACAAACAATATCATCATATAGATAAAAAAGCCCAATAAAAAATTAACAATAACACCACCAAGCATAATAATTAAACGTTGCCATGCTGGTTTAGAACGAAATTCCCATGGCTGAGATTCTTTAGCCATTTGCTCCGTATCCATACTCTCGTCAATCATACCCGCTATTTTAACATAACCCCCTAACGGCAACCAACCTATACCATAAACTGTATCACCTATTTTCTTTTTGAATAAAGAAAATTTTACATCAAAAAATAAATAAAACTTTTCTACTCTTGTTTTAAATATTTTAGCGGGGATAAAATGACCCAGCTCATGCAAAACAACTAAAATGGAAAGGCTTAATAATAATTGAGCCGCTTTTATTAAAAATACAGACATGTATTACATTTTTTTTATAACCGCACAAAAGTAAGCTTTTAAACCAACTTTAAAAAAACAATTATAATATGCTCTTATTATTTAACATGAATTTAAGCCTAAATACTATATACCTAAATTTATCAATTCTATTTTTGGTTTTAAAAGACGAGATATAATATCCTAAAAAATTTCTTTTTCTAATTAAATTTTTAGGCTCCAATGTTTCATTGTATTTTTGTATAAGTTTAATTTTAACAGTTAAAATGTTATCATTTTTTAAGGATTACAAAGGGTTTGCAATTGTTTTTGTCATTATTTCCATTGTTATAGTTTCAATTATTTATAACACCCTAAATGTTTATCAACCACTACCTATTTATCAACCTACTATGGTGAGTACAGAATTGGTAGACAGTACCATACAATATAAAAAGAAGTATCATAAAATAGCCGATTTTTCACTTACCAATCAAAACGGTAAAACAGTCACACAAAACGATTATAAAAACAAAATATACGTGGCCGACTTCTTTTTCACTACCTGCCAGACTATTTGCCCTATTATGACCGATCATATGGCGCAAATACAACAAAAAATTATTAATGACAACGACGTCATGTTACTGTCTCATTCTGTAACTCCAGAAATAGATACTGTTGCTCAACTAAAACGCTATGCTAAGAAAAAAGGAGTAAATGATAGTAAGTGGAATTTAGTTACTGGTGACAAAAAACAAATATATCAACTTGCCAGAAAAAGTTACTTAGCGGTTAAAGACCAAGGAGATGGGGGATCTTTTGATATGGTACATACTGAAAACTTCATGCTTATTGATAAAAAACGTCAAATAAGAGGCTTTTATGATGGTACAAATAAGGAAGATATTGATCGCTTACTTGATGATATTAAAATCCTAAAAGAAGAGTATCAAAAATAGTTTTCTATCAACCATTTTTTTAGGCTACTTTTTTATACTATTTTTGCTTCTTTAAAATCAATCTAAATAAGCTTGCAAGACACTTTAGCACAACTCAAACGTGGTGAAAAGGGTATTATTACCGATGTTTCATCTATTCATATACCTTTAAAACTCTTAGAAATGGGATGTTTACCGGGCAATTCTGTGCAACTTGTACAACTTGCTCCTTTCCAAGACCCTATATATCTCAACATAAATGGTACTCATTTGGCTATTAGGAAGGAAACTGCTTCTCATGTTTTAATTGAAAAGACCGGAACATGAGTAAGCAAATAAACGTCGCCTTAATTGGTAATCCAAATACAGGAAAAACATCTGTTTTTAATGCGTTAACAGGATTAAACCAAAAAGTTGGTAATTATCCAGGTATTACGGTTGAAAAAAAAGAAGGAATATGCAAATTACCCAGAGGTGTCAAAGCACATATTATCGATTTACCTGGAACCTATAGCCTTAACGCTTCTTCTCTTGATGAAAATGTTGTTATAGAACTCCTTTTAAATAAAAATGACAAGGATTTTCCAGATGTTGCAGTTGTTGTAAGTGATGTTGAGAACTTAAAACGAAATCTTTTATTATTTACTCAAATTAAAGATTTAGAAATCCCTACGCTCCTTGTTATTAATATGGCGGACAGGATGAGTTACAAGGGTATTTCATTAGATATTGATTATTTAGAAAAACACCTTGAAACCAAAATTGCCTTAATAAGCACCAGGAAGAATGAAGGTATCGATAATTTAAAAAACCTCATTGCTAATTTTAAAGATCTTTCTATAACGCCTTGCATTAATGCTTCTGAAATAGATCAGGATTATTTTGACAATTTACGCAAAGCATTTCCTAACCAACTTTTATATAAACTTTGGTTAGTTATTACGCAAGATGTTAACTTTGGAAAAACAGATAGAAACAAAATTGACGCAGTAGCCAATTTTAAAACAAAAAGCAAAGGTGATTTAAAGCGTTTACAACAAAAGGAAACTATTAAACGCTATCAGTTTATAAACAATGTTCTTAAAAAAGGACAAACTATTGATGTTACACAAGCCAAAGATTTACGAACAAAACTAGATCGTATTTTAACTCATAAAGTTTGGGGCTATGTTATTTTCTTTGTCATTCTACTTCTCATTTTTCAGGCAATTTATGACTGGTCTAGTGTGCCAATGGATTTTATTGATACTGTTTTTGCATCATTAAGCGAATGGGTTAAGAACATGCTACCAAATGGTGCTTTCACCAATTTATTAGCAGAAGGTATTATTCCTGGTCTTGGTGGTATTGTCATTTTTATTCCGCAAATTGCTTTTCTATTCTTATTTATCGCAGTACTTGAAGAAAGTGGCTACATGAGTCGTGTTGTATTTTTAATGGATCGCGTTATGCGACGTTTTGGTTTAAGCGGTAAAAGTGTTGTTCCATTAATTTCTGGTACTGCCTGCGCCATTCCAGCGATTATGGCGACACGAAATATTGAAAACTGGAAAGAGCGCTTAATTACCATTTTAGTAACTCCTTTCACAACATGCTCCGCCAGGCTTCCTGTTTATTTAATAATTATATCATTAGTTATTCCTGAAGGACATATTTTTATTTTAAGTTACCAGGCTTTAACTCTGATGCTTTTATATTTAATTGGCTTTATATCAGCAGTCTCTTCGGCCTATATTCTAAATAAAATTCTGAAAATAAAAAGCAAAACTTTTTTTGTAATTGAAATGCCCAATTACAAACTCCCCATGTTTAAAAACGTAGCTTTAACAGTTATTGAAAAAACAAAGTCCTTTGTTTTTGGAGCAGGGAAAATTATCTTAGCAATATCAATAATAATTTGGGTGTTGGGCTCTATTGGTATTAACTCGAACTATAATAACGCAAAAGTTATTGTGAATCAAAAAATTAATGAAAATGGTTTCAATAAGATTCAATCGCTTTCTTTACAAAATAAGCAGGAGCGTTATAAAAGTAGTTTAATCGAAGACCATGATAACATCACTAAAAATCAAATTTCTGATTCAATAATCTATAAAACCCCTCTTTTCAAAAAAGCTGTAATTAATGATGAAATTGCATCTCTTAAATTAGAGAACTCTGTTTTAGGATACATAGGAAAAGCCGTTGAACCAGCAATAAAACCTTTAGGGTATGATTGGAAAATAGGGATCGCCATTGTGAGTTCCTTTGCAGCAAGAGAGGTTTTTATTAGTACTTTATCCACCATTTATAGTGTTGGAAGTGAAATAGAAGATAATGATAACAAGACAATTCGCGCCAAAATGGAATCTGAAAGACATCAATTAACAAATAAAGCTGTTTTTACATTCGCATCAGGCATTTCATTACTATTATTTTATGCCTTTGCTATGCAATGTATGAGTACACTTGCTATTGTAAAAAAAGAAACCAATAGTTGGAAATGGCCCGTTTTACAACTAGTAATTATGACTACTTTTGCTTATATCGTAGCATTAATTGCATTTCAATTTTTAAAATAAGTAAATTTATCAAACCAATTGCGACAAAACACGTATGAACACCATTATTCAAAACATATTAGTATTTACAGCAATGGTTTTAGCTATATCGTTTTTGGTTAAAAAATTCTTCTGGAAAAAATCAAAACCGAAAAAAGCTTGTGGTGGAGATGATGGTTGTGGTTGTCATTAAATCCTTCACAGCTTAAATAGCGACTTAAGATTTAAGTTAATATTCATAAAAAATATTAGTTCCATTACACTATCTTAGTTTTTATAGTTACTTTAGGTCGTTTATAATTTAAATGACCTATGCTAATCTATTAAAAATGAAAAAAACATACTTCTACGCATTAACTTTATTATTACTATTTCCAAGTTTCATATCTGCTCAAAAAAAAGGTAAAACAATCAAATTATTTGACACAAATTTAAGTCATTTCGAAAAGTGGAATGGTGTACCACATACAACTGTAGAAGGGTTACCAATAGGAACATATCAATCTGACAATGTTCATAACGGAACACCTTTAGGACTTAACAATGATATAAAAAATGTTTTTTCTGTGATTACAGAAAATGGAGAGCCTGTATTAAAAATTACAGGTGAAATTTATGGAGGCTTAACAACAAAATCATCATACGGAAATTATCATTTAAGTGTCATGTTTAAGTGGGGCGATAAAAAATGGGCTCCAAGACTAAAAGCCTTGAGAGATAGTGGTATTCTATACCATTGTTATGGTGAACATGGTCGTTTTTGGAAAACTTGGAAAACCAGCATGGAATATCAAGTGCAAGAAACCGATATGGGTGATTTTATTCCTATTTCTGGTAATACAGAGACCCCTAAAAAACCTGGCCCTCAAGTAGAAATACGAGGAAAAAAAGGAAAAAAGAGAAGTATGTACGCCCCTAATTCTGATACATATTTAGATAAAATTGGGTATACAAGCGCTTCCAAAGAACCTGATGCACCCCATGGCGAGTGGAACCATTTAGAAATTTATGTTGTTGGCAACGATGCTGTTCATATTGTAAATAGCGAAATTGTCATGGTCGTTGAAAACGCTATAAACCCTGAAGATGGAACACCTTTAAATAAAGGGCAAATACAAATTCAATCTGAAGCTGCGGAATGTTATTATAAAGATCTTACGTTAACAGGTATTAAAAAATTCCCAAAATTTATAAAGAAACAAGTTCGATTTAAATAGGCAATAAGTACTTAAGAAACCTTTACAAATAGGTTATTGGCAATCATATTAGAGATTATTAACTCTTTCGTCTTTATTTTTATGGTAATGGAATTATCAAAAGGTTCTCGGTGACAAACCTTTAGTTCTGTACCTAAAGCTATATCATTTTTATCTAGATATTTTAAAAAATCTGACGAAGAATCCTGAACACCTACACAGATACAATCATTTCCTATTTTAGCTTCAGAAAGTAGAATTTTATCAATTTTTTTAATGTTACCCATTTTATCTGGAATAGGATCACCGTGTGGATCATAGGTAGGGAATTCTAAAAACGCATCTAACTGACTAATTAATTTTTTAGACTTTATATGCTCTAACTGTTCCGCTACTTCATGAACCTCATCCCATGAAAAATTTAGTTTCTCAACCAAAAAAACCTCCCAAAGCCTATGTTTTCTAACAATATTAATAGCAATTTCTTTTCCCTTTTCAGTTAAAGTAACCCCTTGATATTTTTTATAATCAACATATCTTTTCTCGGAAAGCTTCTTAACCATATCGGTTACAGACGAAGCTTTTGTTTCCATCTCTTTAGCAATAGCATTCGTGCTCACATTATTTACACCATACTTTCCCAGATGATAAATTGCTTTAATATAATTTTCTTCCGTAAGGGTTATCATAACTATTTTTTAGGCAAAACAAAGATAGGATAATTAATAAGATTAAAATAATTTTTAGACTAATCTAAAAATTATTTTATATTTGCATAAAAATATAACCATGAGATATCTAATAATACTCTTTATAAGTGTATTATCTTTTACATTAAATGCACAAAGTATAATGGGCAAAACAGAATCGGATGGGAGATCTTTACCTTATGTGAACATTTATTTAAAAAGTGAAAAAAAAGGAGCCGTATCTAATGAAGATGGTTCATTTAAAATAAACAATGTAAAAGCTGGAACATATACTATTATTGCTTCATTCACTGGGTATCAAACTCAGAGAAAAACAATCACCATGTCTTCAGATAACGTCGTTATAAATTTTGATTTACCTGAATCTGAATTACTGGAAGAAGTCGTAGTTACTGGAACTCTAAAACCAGTTTCGAGAATTGACAGCCCTGTTCCTGTTGAAGTTTACACTCCTGCATTTTTCAAAAAGAACCCTACACCTAGTATTTTTGAAGCTTTGCAAAATGTTAACGGCGTACGCCCTCAGTTAAATTGTGGTTTGTGCAACACAGGTGATATTCATATTAATGGGCTAGAAGGTCCTTATACACTAGTGTTAATTGATGGTATGCCTATAGTAAGTGGTCTTTCTACTGTTTATGGATTATCAGGTATTCCAAATAGTTTAGTAGAGCGTGTTGAAATTGTAAAAGGTCCAGCATCATCACTTTACGGAAGTGAAGCTGTAGCTGGTTTAGTTAATGTGATTACTAAAAAACCTGGAAATGCACCTCTATTTAGTGCAGATGTCTTTGGGTCATCTTGGGGTGAATTTAATTTTGACCTTGGCGGGAAATTTAAGTTAGGTAGTGCCTCTTCTTTATTGGGAGTCAATTACTTTAACTACAATCAGCGTATAGATAATAATAAGGATGGTTATACAGATTTAACACTGCAAGACAGAATTTCGGTATTTAACAAATGGAGTTTTGAACGTAAAAGCGGCAAAGCATTTTCAATAGCAGGGCGTTTCTTTTATGAAGACAGATGGGGTGGCGAAAACAATTGGAATCCAAATTTTAGAGGAGGAAATGAGATATATGGAGAAAGCATCTACACTACACGAGGCGAATTGTTTGGCCTTTATGAATTACCAACTACAGAAGATATAGATTTTACATTTTCTGCGACCACACACGACCAAAATTCGTTTTACGGTAATACATCATACAACGCACAACAGTATATCGTCTTTGGGCAAACCACCTGGAATCGTGTCCTTGGAAAACATGATTTATTAGTTGGTGTCGCTGGGCGTTATAATTTTTATGATGATAATACCCCGGCCACTAGAAGTCAAAACAACAATACAAATAAGCCTGATGAAATAATTATTCCTAGTGTTTTTTTACAAAACCAATGGAAATTCGCGCCAAAACACGAATTATTGGCTGGACTTCGCTATGATTATGATGACAGACACGGTAACATTATCACACCCCGATTAGCTTATAAATTTGCACCAACCAAAAACGACGCTATTCGTTTTAATATGGGAACAGGTTTTAGGGTTGTTAATTTATTTACAGAAGACCATGCTGCTCTAACAGGTTCAAGAGAGGTTGTTATTGAAGGAGATTTAGATCCTGAAAAATCCGTCAATTTCAATATCAATTATTTAATGAAGCGTTATTTACCTTCTGGTACATTTTTTACTTTAGAAACCTCGGCTTGGTATACCTATTTTTCAAATAGAATTAATCCAGATTATGATACTAATGTAAACCAAATTAGATATGCTAATTCTAATGGTAATGCTATTTCTCAAGGAGTTAGTTTGCAAGCTGACATAAATTTTGGATTTGGGTTAAAAGCCATGATTGGAACATCTTTACAGGAAGTAGCCAATGTTGAAAATGGCGAAAAAACAAAACAACCATTAACAGAAGGGTTTAATGCTAACTGGGGCTTGAGTTACTTTGTAACTCAAGCGAACTTGTTGATAGATTTTACAGGAAACCTCTATGGACCAATGCGACTAGTCACTCAAGAATTTACTAACGAAGCTGGTATTTTTATTGATGACCCAAGAGACAAAAAATCTCCTTACTGGTCAATAATGAATATTCAGTTGACTTATGATGGTTTTAAAAATCTTGAAATTTACGGAGGCGTTAAAAATTTATTAGACTGGATACCTGCAAAGAATAATCCTTTTGTAATTTCACGAGGCAATGATCCTTTTGAAAAAACTATTCAAAACCCTCAACAAGATTTGAGCTTCGACACGACATACGTATACACGTCATTACAAGGTATTCGCAGCTTTTTAGGAATTCGTTATAATTTATTTTAATATTTGAAATACTTACTTTACATATTACTACTTACCTCACAATTGGGTTGGACCCAACTTAAAAACTATACTTTTAAAGAGCTTTCTCTTTTAAAAGAAGAACGCCCGATAGTTATATTTTTACACACGGATTGGTGCAAGTATTGTAAAGTGATGGAAAACACCACTTTTAAAAATGAAAAAATCATAGAAAAATTAAATGAAAGGTTTTATTTTATTTCTTTTAATGCAGAACAAAAAACCTCTGTAACTTTTAAAAATCATACATTTAAATATAAAAGTACAGGTAAAAAAACGGGGATTCATGAATTAGCAGAAGCTTTAGGTACTGTTGAATCTAAAATATCTTATCCTACAACAGTAGTGTTAAACAACAAGAAAGAAATTGTGTTTCAGTATCCCTACTTACTCAAACCAAAAGAGTTTCTAAAGGTTCTCAATAAAATTGAATGAAAGATAAAAGAGTTTGTATTTTTGAAACAAATCTTTTTCATTAAAAGGTAAATTTATAGCATGAAAAAAACAATATTACTTCTATTATTAATAGCATTATTTTTCAACTGCAAAAACGAAAAAAAGACTAATGACAAACTAAATGTAGTAACCACCACCTCTATGATTACTGATTTAGTAACTAACATAGGTGGCGACCATATCAATCTTCAAGGATTAATGGGAAGTGGCGTCGATCCGCATTTATATAAAGCCAGTGAAGGTGATGTCTCTAAATTAGCAAATGCTGATATTATTTTCTACAACGGACTACATCTTGAAGGCAAGCTTGTTGAAGTTTTCGAAAAGATGAAAAACAAAAAGACTATTGCTGTTTCTGATGCTTTAGATAAGAGGACACTTATTGGTTCGGAATACTTCGCATCTAATTACGATCCGCATATTTGGTTCAATATAGATTATTGGATTCAAATCACCGATTTTGTAACCGAAGAACTCTCCAATGCTCTTCCAGAAAAAGAAGCTATTTTTAAAGCAAATCGAGGACAGTATATAAAAAAACTGGGGGCCTTAAAAGCAACCATACATAGTACTATAGAATCAGAATTACCAAAAGAACAACGTATTTTGGTTACTGCACACGATGCTTTTAACTATTTCGGAAAAGCATTTCATTTTGAAGTGGTTGGCTTACAGGGTTTATCAACTGCTACCGAAGCTGGTGTTCAAGATGTTCAAAAGCTATCAGCTTTTATCATAGAAAAAAATGTAAAAGCTATTTTTGTAGAAAGCTCTGTACCCAAACGTACTATTGAAGCCTTGCAAGCTGCTGTAAATTCCAAAGGACACCATGTTATTATTGGAGGGTCTTTATACTCAGATGCACTTGGGAATGCGGGCTCTATTGAAGGCACATACATTGGTATGTTTGAATATAATGTAAACACCATAGTAAATGCGCTTAAATAAGTTAACAGTATTCAGTTGCAGTTTGCAGTATTCAATCAAATATAAAGCTCACTGTTATCTAAAAATAATATAAGCAAGTGTCTCCTTTCCTTTTTTAGGAAAGGTGGGTTTCAATTTCTTTTGAAATTGAAAGTCGGAAAGGGAAATAATTAATACGGTTTATGCCGAAGCTTATCTCGAACGGAGCTAAAAAACGGGAATAAAAAAAATGAAAAGCAACATTGCAATAAAAGTAGACGATTTAACCGTAGCCTATAACTACAAACCCGTACTTTGGGATATCGACTTAGAAATACCAGAGGGCGTTCTTATGGCCATTGTTGGACCAAATGGAGCAGGTAAATCAACACTCATAAAATCAATTCTTGGAATTTTAAACCCTATTGCAGGCAGTGTTAGTATCTACGGAAAATCTTATGAAAAGCAACGGGCATTAGTTGCTTATGTACCACAAAAGGGAAGTGTAGACTGGGATTTCCCAACAACAGCTTTAGATGTTGTAATGATGGGCACATACGGTAATCTGGGCTGGATAAAACGTCCTGGACAAAAAGAAAAAAAGAAAGCTTTGGAAGCCTTGGAAAAAGTAGGTATGTTACCTTTTAAAAATAGACAAATAAGTCAACTTTCCGGGGGGCAACAACAACGTATTTTTCTGGCAAGAGCTTTGGTTCAAGATGCTTCTATCTATTTTATGGATGAACCATTCCAAGGGGTTGATGCTACTACCGAAATTGCCATTATCAATATTTTAAAAGAACTAAGAAAAGCCAATAAAACGGTTATAGTTGTGCATCACGATTTACAAACAGTTCCAGAATATTTTGATTGGGTGACTTTTTTAAATGTAAAGAAAATTGCCACTGGTCCTGTTAAAGACATCTTTAATGATGACAATTTAACTAAGACCTATGGTATTAACTATAAAGTAAGTATACAAGAGTAGAAAAAGTATGCAGTTTACAATAACCCGTATACAGTGGCTTACTCGAAAGAAAAAGAATAATGAAATAAAACGAATAACAGCAAAAAAGAAAGTCCCATATTCGGACAAAGTCCGAATCATCAATCTGCAGAAATAATGAGCGAAGAAATGGAATCGCAAAGCGCAGCTTTAAGCGTGTAATTTCGGAAGAGAATGTTCCGCAGGAATTTCCTCAGGTTGATATGATTTTTTGGCTTGGTTTATCCTGAGCGTAGTCGAAGGGTTTTGTATCAAGACAAAATGAATAAAGTAATATTGAGATTCTGAAACAAATTTAGAATGATAAAAAATAAAATATGCGAAAAAGGGAGAGATTCCTGCCGCAGTTTATATTGAGCGCAGCCGAAAGGCAGGAATTATGGATATAACAGAATATATAAAGCTCGTCTTCACAGACTACACGTTAAGAACCATCACACTGGGCACGGCTATTCTAGGGGCAGTAACTGGTATGTTAGGAAGCTTTGCTGTATTACGAAAACAAAGTTTGTTGGGTGATGCCATATCTCATGCTGCACTACCAGGGATTGCCATTGCATTTTTAATTACAGGGGCGAAAGATAGTAACATTTTACTGTTAGGTGCTTTAATAAGTGGTCTCATTGGCACATTTTGGATTCGTGGCATTATTAGCAAAACACATTTAAAATCAGATACCGCTTTAGGGCTTATTCTGTCTTTGTTTTTTGGTTTCGGAATGCTTCTCTTAACCTTTATTCAAAAACAACCCAATGCAAATCAAGCAGGTTTAGATAAATATTTGTTTGGACAAGCAGCTACTTTAGTGGAAAGCGATGTTTGGCTCATGAGTATTGTGACCGGCGCTTGTCTTTTAGTTTTATTACTTTTTTGGAAAGAATTCAAAATTCTTCTTTTTGACGCCGATTATACAAAGACACTAGGTTTTAATACAAAATTCATCGATATTTTAATTACTACATTTATTGTATTAGCTATTGTACTAGGTTTACAAACGGTTGGTGTTGTACTTATGAGCGCTATGCTATTAGCTCCTGCTGCTGCTGCAAGACAATGGACCAACAGTTTAGGGGTTATGGTATTTCTGGCTGCTATATTTGGAGCATTTTCAGGTGTTTTTGGAACAGCCATTAGTGCTAGTCAAAACAATCTATCAACGGGCCCTGTAATTGTTATTGTTGCTGGCGTATTCGTTCTAATTTCTTTTATATTTTCACCTAGTCGGGGATTACTTTTCAAACAAATACGATTCATCAAAAATCGCCGTGATTTACAGCTTCATAAAACATTGTCATTTATGTATCATATTGCTGAAACACATGAAAATATCTCGCATCCTCATGCCATTAAAATCTTAAATAATTTTCAAGGATATACAAAAGGAACGCTTCAAAAATTAGTTCGGAAAAATTACGTGAAAATTGATGGTAGTATGTGGAGTTTAACATCAGAAGGGTTTAAAACAGCTTCTAATTTGTACAACCAACAAACCGAAGATAATGAGTAGTGCTCAAATAGAAATACAGCTTATTGCCAGTTTGGTTGCTATTGCTTGTGCGATACCTGGAACATTTTTAGTGCTTCGTAAAATGGCCATGATTAGTGACGCTATTAGCCATTCTATACTGCCTGGAATTGTTATTGGGTTTTTCATTACCCAAGATTTAAACTCGCCATTACTAATTTTTTTAGCAGCAATAACAGGAATTATTACAGTGGTTTTGGTAGAGTACATTCAAAAAACAGGCTTAGTAAAAGAAGATACTGCTATTGGATTAGTCTTTCCTATATTATTTAGTATAGGTGTTATCTTAATTGCTAAAAACGCTAATGACGTTCATCTGGATGTAGATGCTGTTTTATTAGGTGAATTGGCCTTTGCTCCTTTTAATAGGTTATTAATTGCTGGTGTAGATGTTGGTCCTAAATCATTATGGATTATTGGCTGCATTTTACTAATCACTATTGGACTACTATTTGCGTTTTTTAAAGAACTAAAAATAAGCACATTTGATGCTGGTTTAGCAGCCTCTTTAGGTTTCTCACCTGCTGTTATTCATTACGGTCTTATGACAGTTTCTTCAGTGACAACTGTTGGTGCTTTTGATGCCGTTGGAGCTATTCTAGTCGTCGCTTTAATGATTGCTCCCGCTGCAACCGCTTACTTACTTACCACCAATTTAAAACGTATGCTTGTTTACGCTATTTGCTTTGGAGTATTTAGTGCTATTTCTGGTTATTGGTTGGCACATTGGTTAGATGCTTCTATTGCTGGTTCTATTACGACCATGTTAGGTTTACTTTTTTTGATGGTTTATTTATTTGCTCCCAACAAGGGTGTCATTGCTGTACTTTACAGAGAAAAACAGCAACGTACTGAAGTTTCTTTACTTACCTTTTTACTGCATTTAAGGAATCATAGCGAAGAAGAAGAACGCCACGTTAATCATCTTAATGAGCATATTAACTGGCAAAAAGTACGGAGTAAAACAGTGTTAGAATTAGCACTTAAAAACAATATGATTGTTATTGATAATCATATTGTGTCGTTAACGGAAAAAGGTAAGGATTTTACTTCTCAAGCTCTTGACTATATTATTACCAACGAAGATTCTAAAATTGAACATATGAAAGATGACTTCTTTTTATTTAGGGGGTAGTCTCATTCAGAAGGAGGAACCTTATAAATACTATTATCAAGAAATAAAAATGGATGAAAGTCTGAAATTAGAAAACTTTTTTTATTTTAATTTTCATTTGAAGTAAAACAGTGAGATTCTTCGCTTTGCTCTGAATGAACAAAATATATTTTACCTTAGTAAATTATGGCAAAACACAACGAACTAGGAAAAAAGGGCGAACAATTAGCAGTCGATTTTTTATTGAAAAATGGTTATAATATTCTTGAACGTAATTATCGTTTTGATAAAGCTGAAGTTGATATTATAGCCCAACAAAAAGATACACTAGCCATTATTGAAGTTAAAACACGCTCAACAACCGATTTTGGAAATCCACAGGATTTTGTAAAACCAAAACAAATCCAGCGTTTAGTGAAAGCGGTTGACGAATATATAAATGTGAATGATTTAGATGTTGAAGTCCGTTTTGATATTATTGCTATTGTGAAAGCGGGAAAAGGTTTTAACATTGAGCATTTAGAAGATGCTTTTTATCATTTTTGAATTTGTTATTATTCTTACAAAAGAAAGAATTTGTTTTTAAATCCCAAAGATCTAGTGGATTCCTACCCTACTGAAACAAGTTCAGCACAAGTCGCAGGAATGACAAACTTGACGTAACAACATGCATGGGTGATAAACCTCTATAATTTATTCTTTTTCAAAAAACAGTTTTAAAGCTTCCATGTTTTCTGGTTTTGAAATGATACGCTTGTCTTTATCCAATATAAAATAGGTTGGTGTTGCAGTAACTCCATAATCGTTACCTATCTGGTTTTCCCATTTACCAGCCCCATAAACATGTATGAATTCTGGGTAATTAGAAATTAAATTTTTCCATTTCAGAGTATCTTCTTCTAAAGCGACAGCAACAATCTGTACGTTTCCTTTTTCTTTAGATTGAATGTATGTTCGTAATTGAGGAACTTCATCTAAACAATGTGAACAACCACTACTCCAAAATACAATGATATAACGTTCTGCTGTATTTAACTCACTTATTTTTTTGGTAATTGTCTTCCCTCCTTTTTGTATTTCTAAAGAAAAATCGGGAGCCACATTTCCTATAGAAAGGTTTTTAAATAAAATTAATCCGTGTAGAAGCTCTTGATCGTTCAACTCTACTGCGATATCCATTAAGTAGGTTTCTGCAATATAATTAGCAACATCTTCATAGTTTAAATCAGCCATTTGTTGCCACAAATCCACCAACAAAATTCTTTTAATTTTTATTGGCGCACCCTTCATAGCTTTACAAAACACATCAATATTTTTCTTGTAAGTAGCTATTTCGTCAGCAGAATTAAATGACATCCCGAACACATAATTGAGCATGCGTTCTTCTAAAAAACTAGAACTTTGAAGTGTTTTATCATTAAAATTTACAAAATCAAAATAATGGTGTCTTAAACTATCAACGTAAGTTTCGACATCTTTAAATTTTTTAGGAATATATGGTTTATTCGCTTTAATAAAAGAAAGCGCAATTGTATTCTTTGCAGCAGCTTCAAAACTGGACTGTGTTTCTGCTTGAGTTTTAAAAATGGAATTTAATGCTAGTGTATCTTCACTCTTTTGCCTAAAATAATTTCCAATACTTTGAGTAACCATAGACATACTATCTGTATAGGAAGCCAATAATTTGTTTTCAATAGAGTTTTGAAAAGTGACCCCTGTTTCAGAGTTAAAAGTTAGGTGTATATCTTCTTTTCCGTTGTAAATAACATCAAAATTATAATCTTCTTGGGGCACCGCATATACAATCCTGTACATCCCTTTTGTCGCAGCAGAATCTAATTTAAATTGAAATGTTCCATCTTCGTTTACTTCAGCATTTGCAATATACTCCGATAATGTGGGCGTTACCTTATATAACAACGCTACATTATAATCTTTTGCTGGTGAAAATTTGCCATTAATGGTATGTTGAGCAATAAGGATACCTGGTAATAAAACTGTTAAAAAGAATAAGCGGTTCAAAATTATACTCTATTTTTAGATTCCCACTTTTACTGAAATACTGAAACAAGTTCAGCACAAGCAAGTTCAGCACAGGCGCGAGAATGACATTTTCAAAATGAAACCTTGATACTTAAAATCAAGGTGTTTTTTTAATAAAACAATAATTAAGCCATAATGGGCTTTAATGTTTTCAATGCTTGTTTTACAGATTTTATATCATCAAAAGTAAGCATTAAACGCAATCCGTTTCGAGTTTGTTTTTCTTTCATTTTACAAATATCTGAATGTGTTTGAACAAACTGCAACACTTTTGTAAAGTTACTACTTTGATAGAAATTACTTTGCTGGTCGTTAATAAAATAACCAATAAATTTTCCTTGTTTCATAATAACTTTCTCAAAACCTATCTTAGTGGCTAACCATTTAATTTGGACACTATTTAATAAATCGGTCACTTGTTCTGGTAATTCTCCAAAACGGTCTAATAATTCTGCTTTAAAGGTACTTAATTCGTCCTCTGTTTTTAAATTATTTAATTGCGTGTATAGGTTTAATCGCTCTGCTATATTATTAACGTAACTATCTGGAAAAAGCAATTCAAAATCGGTATCAATGGTGACTTCTTTTACATACACCTTATCTTCATCAGATTCATTATACAGGTCTTTAAACTCATTTTCCTTAAGCTCTTCAATAGCTTCGTTTAATATTTTTTGATATGTATCAAAACCTATTTCATTTATAAAACCACTCTGTTCTCCTCCTAACAAATCTCCAGCTCCTCGAATTTCTAAATCTTTCATCGCTATATTGAAACCACTCCCAAGTTCGGTAAATTGTTCTAAAGCTGTGATACGTTTTCGGGCATCATCCGTCATAGCAGAATATTCTGGTGTAATAAAATAACAGAATGCCTTTTTATTACTTCTTCCAACACGGCCTCGCATTTGGTGCAAATCACTCAACCCAAAATTATTAGCATTATTAATAAAAATGGTATTCGCATTGGGTACATCAAGTCCACTTTCAACAATAGTTGTGCTTACCAAAACATCGAATGCACCATCCATAAATGCTAGCATGAGTTGTTCTAATTTTTTACCATCCATTTGTCCGTGACCAATACCTATTTTAGCATCTGGCACTAAGCGTTGAATCATGCCTGCTACTTCTTTAATATTTTCAATACGGTTATGAATAAAAAATATTTGTCCGCCACGTTCAATTTCATAACTCACAGCATCACGAATCGCGTCTTCATTAAAACGAATAACATGACTTTCTATTGGATAACGATTTGGTGGCGGTGTTGTAATAACCGATAAATCTCGCGCTGCCATTAAACTAAACTGAAGCGTTCTAGGTATGGGTGTTGCTGTTAAAGTCAATACATCAACATTATCTTTTAATGTTTTCAATTTTTCTTTTACTGCTACCCCAAATTTTTGCTCTTCATCAACAATTAACAACCCTAAATCTTTAAATTTTACGTTTTTATTTACGAGTTGATGTGTGCCTATAATAATATCCACATTGCCTTTTTCTAAACCTTCAAGAGTCTCACGTTTTTCTTTAGCCGTTCTAAAACGATTTACATAATCGACCGTAACAGGAAAATCTTTTAATCGTTCTCTAAATGTTCTGGAATGTTGGTATGCCAAAATGGTCGTAGGTACTAAAACAGCTACTTGTTTACCATTATCAATGGCTTTAAATGCTGCACGAATAGCAACTTCGGTCTTTCCAAAGCCAACATCGCCACAAACCAGTCTATCCATTGGGCGTTCGCTTTCCATATCTGCTTTAATATCTGCAGTCGCTGTACTCTGATCTGGTGTGTCTTCATAAATAAACGAGGCTTCCAACTCATGCTGCATATAACTATCTGGATTGTACTGATGGCCTTTTTCTGTTTTACGTTTTGCGTAAAGTTTTATTAAGTTAAATGCCACGTGTTTTACACGAGCTTTTGTTTTCTGTTTTAAAGTTTTCCAGGCTGTACTACCAAGTTTATATATTTTAGGTGGTTTTCCATCTTTGCCATTAAACTTAGTGATTTTGTGAAGTGAATGGATACTTAAATATAAAACATCGCGCTCTCCATAAACTAATTTTATCGCTTCTTGTTTTTTGCCTTCTACATCTATTTTTTGCAACCCTCCAAAACGACCAATACCATGATCGATATGTGTTACATAATCACCAATATCTAAATTCGTAAGTTCTTTTAAAGTAATGGCTTGCTTTTTGGCATACCCATTTTTAAGATGGAATTTATGATACCGTTCAAAAATTTGATGATCTGTATAACATGTGATTTTATTGTCATGATCAATAAAGCCCTGATGTAAAGAAAGTACAATAGTTTGATAAGACACGTCTTCTTCAACATCATCAAAAATATCTTTAAAACGCTTTGCTTGTTGTTCACTTACACAAGCAATATAATTAGTAAAACCTTTGTTGTGATTGGTGTTTAAGTCTTCTATTAAAAGGTTAAATTGCTTATTGAATGAGGGCTGCGGTGTGGTATTAAACTCAATAGTAAGAGATACCTCGGCTGCACTCGACATGGCAGCAGAACTACCAAAGTCAACAATTGAAAAATCTAATAATTGCTTTTTTAATAACGTTGAGTTACAAAACAGTTCATTTGGTTCGGCATGTTTAATATCTGTTGAAAGCGTTTTAAAAGCGTCTTCTGCTTTACTATAAAAATCATCGATTCTTGAAAAGAATAAATCGGCATTCTTTAAACAAACTACTGTTTTTTGAGCTATATATTTCAAGAAGCTTTGCCTCTTTTCTTCTAAAAACTTATTAGCAACATTAGGGATGATATTAATTTTCTTAATCTGTTCGACCGACAATTGAGTCTCTACATCAAAGGTTCTTATACTATCTACTTCATCTCCAAAAAACTCAATTCTATAGGGTTCATCATGCGAAAATGAAAACACATCTACAATACCACCACGTACTGAAAACTCTCCAGGTTCGGTTACAAAATCGACACGTTTGAATTGATATTCAAACAGTACTTCGTTTACAAAATCTATGGATAATTTTTCTCCAATCGATACTTTTAATGTATTGCGTTCCAATTCTTTTCTGGTCACTACTTTTTCGAAAAGCGCATCGGGATAAGTGACTATTATGGCTGGTTTTTTGCGCGAATTTATTCGGTTTAAAACCTCAGCACGCAACAGCACATTCGCATTATTGGTTTCTTCTATTTGGTAGGGTCTGCGGTAACTTCCAGGGTAGAACAGTACATCTTTATCGCCACATAGCTGTTCTAAATCATTTAAATAAAATGCCGCTTCTTCTTTATCGTTAAAAACAATTAAGAATGGTTTGTCTGCTTGCTTAAAAACACTAGAAATTACAAATGAAAAAGAGGATCCTACAAGTCCTTTTAAATGTGTTTTTGTTTGAGATTGGGCAATAGTAGTTTGCAGATTTTGCATTTGCAAAGTCTGCGCGTAGGTTTGTTCAAGCATGATTTTACTCACCTTATTTTTGTGTTTTAAGACTACAAATATAGTCTTTACTGTTTTTTTATAAGTTAAATATAAATGAAATTTAAGCGTATAAAAAGATATCGTATTTCGTTCCCGTTAGCAGCTTATTATAGTATAAATTCAAGGCAAACTAAAAAGGTAGCATTTTGTGTGTAAAATTGCATACAAAAAAGCTTAGGTTTTAATTTAATAAACAGCTTACTTTATCCTATTTTCATTTCATTTTATGTAAAAAATATGTAGGTTTGCACGACTTTAAAAACAAAAAGAATAAGATATGTCGTTTTCAAATTTATTTGATAGTGGATTTAAAAAGCGTAATGAGAACCATTTCGCAGCCATTGTACGTGTTGCCATGGATGATGGTATTATTACAGATGGGGAACAAGCGTTTTTAGATCGCTTAGCTCATAATCTAGATATTAGCGAAGAAGATTACAAAGCTATTTTAAAGAATTATAAATCCCACCCTATAAATCCACCAGTATCTTACGATAACCGTTTAGAGCGTTTATACGATTTAGTGCGTATGGTACATGTAGATACCATTAAAGGAGATTCTGAAAATTTACTATTGAAAAAAATTGGTGTTGGTCTTGGGTTTCATGCTGTTAATGTGAAATACATTATCGATAAGGCTTTAACTCTGGTAAATAATGGTGTGGATTTAGACACTTTTATTCATGAAATAAAACATATGAATGAATAGATAATAATTCTATGATACTTTATACAAAAAGAGGCTGTCTAAAAAGTAAGTTTTTAGTTTAAATGTCACATTGAGCGCAGTCGAAATGCTTTAGTTTTCAAAACATTATAACTTCGACTGCGCTCAGTTTGACAATAATTAATTGCTTTTTAGACAGCCTCTTTTTAATTTTATACGGTGTTACCAACTGGTATTTTCCAGTTTAACTTATAATTTGAAAAGCAGTTTTATTTTTTCTTTCCTTTTTTAGTTGTTACGATTATAACACCGTTGGGAGTGTTATATTTTTTCAAACCCTGCTCTTCTTTAAGCACTTCGATACTTTCAATATCATCAGGAGATAATTTCTTAATCATTTCTTGGTCAGATTTCTCTCCGTTAATAATTATCATCGGGTCTTTTCCCTTGGTACCATAACCTTTATCCTTTATCTGAGACTTATCTATCTCAACCATCTTCTTTTTTGTTACAATAAGCACGACGCCATTCTTTGCATTGTATTCTTTTATTGCCTTATCACCTTTAAGAACATTTACGGATTCAATTCTATTTGCGTCCAACAAATCCATTGGGAAATCGAACTTTTTTCCATCAACATAAATATCTGGTTTTGCACCATCTTTTATCTTAATATAGAGCTTTTCCCTTTTGTTTCTTTACTCTCTTGTGCTTGAATTAACGAAATTGATAGTAATACTACACATACCGTTAGAATTAAATTTTTCATATTTTTTAAATGTTTGCTTGTTAATAAATGAACTCATCTTGACTTTTTCTATTTCCTAAAAAACGGCTAAAATTCGTCCATATTTTTTTACTTTTTTTATGCTTAGCACTGCTATGCCCTGCAAAAAATGTCTCATCTGAACAAATTTTATCTCATTTTCGGTTAAAAACAAAAAGTCAAGATGAGTTCAATATTTGATTAAGGTTAATTATTCTGTAGTTGTATAAATAATTACCATTTCATTTTCATAAATAATACTTTGTTGAATCTCTGCTAAACCTGAATTAGACACCATATTTAGAGCTTGATTTAACAAAGCTTCTTTCTCAGAATAGTTGAGTTCTTTTTGTTTTGGGTTGGCTATAAAAAGTGAGATTAATAATATAACTGAAGCCGCTGCTGACATGATTCCAAAAAATATCTTGCGTTTTCTGATTTTTTTATTCTGAAATGATTCCCATAATATATCATTAAAATTCTTTGGTGTTTCTTTTTTATTATTTTTCACGAAAGTGGTCCATGCTTCCAATGAAGGTTCTGAGTTTTTAGCATTGTCAAACAAAAATTGTTCTTCGTTTAAAGTACTGTTTCCTTCTTTATATTTTTCAATTAATCTTTCAATTTTATCCTCTTTCATAGCTATATGCTTTTTCTAATTTTATACTTATCTGTTTTCTTGCTCGCGATAACAAAACTCTGACATGTTCAACTTTAAGTTGTGTTGCAGCAGCTATTTCAATAAATTCATAACCGTCTAAATCTCGCATTATTATAACTTCTCTTTGTTGTTCAGGTAGGCTTTTAACAATTTTTTTAATAATAGTATTTAGATTTAGCTCTTTCCATTCCAATTGTTCTTGACCGTTTTCTGATTTCAATATCTCAAGTTGCAAAGAAGAGTCATCAATTTCTAGTCTTTTTTTTCTCATTAAATCAATACAATAATTGCGAGCTGTTAAGAATACAAAACCTGTAATATTCGGATGTTGCCCAATTTGTTTACGTTTTACCCAGAGTTTCATCATTATTTCTTGAATAGCATCTTCAGCGTTTGTATTATTTCCAAGCATTCGAGAAACCATAGGAAACAAATGCTCAGATAGTGAAAATACTTTAAGTTTAAATTCTGTCTTATTCATTCTACTTTAATAACGATAAAATGGGTATGGACATAACAAAAAAAGTCACTTTATTTAAAAAAAACTCAACTAACTGATAGTCAATTGCAAAATCTGTTTTTTTAGAGTCGACGACGTTGAATCTCTTTGAAATTGAAAATACTTTTTTTGGAGCACGAGATAAACAAGTGATTTTTATCAAATCTAAATGAAGAAATACTCAGTTGTTATAATTTGGTACTTTGTTGGTAATGGTCTTGTGTAAGCGTCAGTAATGGGAAAGTGCGCGAGTACTTTCCGCTGAAGCAACTAATTTATAAAAAAGGCTTGGATTTCCAATTAGGAAATTCAGCCGTTATTGCGTTTACAATATGTGTAGTGTGTTTTATTCAATTATTTTTTGAAGAATGTATTTATCTTCAGTATTATCTAAACCATTATCAGAATGATACCTAATCAATGTCAATTCATTTTCATTAAAAGTATAATTCCAAACTCCACCTAAAATTAAAGACCAGTCAAATTCTGCAGTCCAAGGGCATTCATTTATAAATTCAATTTTATTAAATCCTATTCGATTGTATTTTCCACTACAGATTGCTGGAAATTTTATTATTTCACTACTTCCAGAGAATGTTCCGTTCTCAAAATTTAACTCAACATTTGAGATATTTCCATTTCTATCAAAGGTTCCAGTAAATCTGCCATTAATTTTCGATTCAAAGTTGTCATCATTACTACAAGCAACGATAAAAATTAAAATTCCTATTAGTATTATGATTTTTGATTTCATTACTTTCGTTATTTTTCTCTATTTATTTAGATGCAATTTCCTTTGAAAGGTTGCGTCAAAATGCACTACAACGATTATATAAACAAACCAAACATAAGAAATATCCAAGGGTTGAAGTAAACTTTTATAGCAAGTGACCAGGTTATTATAACTTATAATCATACAGATGCTGGTGACCATGCCAACGGCGTGGATCACAAATAGGATGCCGAGCTAGTTATATGGTGTTGAAATATTGATAATCCTTCGGAATTACCAACATTACAAAACCTCAAAATCATAATTATGAAATAAATGTTAACTTTTAAGAACTTGACTAGTGCTTTTCATAGAAGCTATTGTTTGCAAACCTTTATTTTTTTAAGATTTTGCTATATGCTTTATTACCTTGAGAGTCAATAATTTCAACAAAGTATAATTGTTGATTTCCAATTAATTCAAGCTGATATTTATTGGTTTTTACATTTGTATCACTTTTTATAATTTGTCCTAAACCATTATATACATTAATAGATACTCCTTTGCTTATATTCAGATCGATATTAACAATTTTTGAGGTTGGATTTGGATAGATTAACACCTTATCACCAATATGAGGAGAAGAAATACTTAATGTTCCCGAAATTGTGAATATAGGTTGAGTTCCTGTAAAATTTGTTCCACCTACAGATAAATCTTGTAACACTGTTTCACTTCCATTCCAATTAGATGTAGTACAAATAGCAGTTAGAACGGTTGCTTTATCACCAGACTGTACTCCCGTATAAACCATATTATCATTGTGACTACCTCCAGAAACTCCTGAAAGTGCTATAGCATTGACTCCGTTGGTAAGATTGGGTGGTAAGTAAGAGGTTGTTGCTGATGGTGTTCCTGTAGACATCCATGAATTTTGACCGTGTGTGTTTGTAGACCAATTGTTCCATCCAAAAACCCAATTTGTAGGTACAGAACTTGGTGATGCTCCTTGATAAATAAACCAATTATCACCTCCACTAACTGTAGCTGAACTACTACTAGTCCATCCTGTGGTACTTACACTACCGTAAGCAGATAGGTCACCACCTATTGTAGGTGTTCCATCACTACTGAATGTAATATTTAATATTGTTCCTGCTGGAACAGTTGATGAGGTAGACCAAGTTATTGCGCCTTCAGTAGTTCCTGTTGCATTAAAAGCACCAGAATTTAACCATCTAAAGTCTGAAATATAAATGGTTTGACCACTAGGGATTTCTGCTAAAGCAACAATTGCCATTCGGTCAGGTGAGCTATCTGAATTAAATCCTACAATTGCTAAATCGCCTTTTTCAAGTTGTGCATTAGCATAGAAACTGATAAGTGAAAATAGATAAGTGAAAATTTTCATAATTAATAGGTTTAAGTATATTTATTTGGTTATAATGTTTGCTAACGGTTTTGTATAAGATGAAAAACCGAAATTTGAGAAATTTAATAAGTTTAAATATTGCAGAGCACTCGTATCATCTGATTTTCCTATTATTGTTACCTTTTTAAAAGAATCTAATTCTTTTGTTTCTTTATTTGAAATAGTGGAATTTACTACAGAATTATTTTCGTTTTTCACTTCTTCTTTGCAACTACTAATAATAGTTAATGCTAATAAAAAAAACCATAGTGGTATAAAGTAAACTTCATATTTGTCTTTTCGATATTATTGCCAACGGTTTGCCAATATAGGTCATTATCCACCTTGGGAAACTTGGAAACGGAGACGAAATGCCGAACACAACCACTATCCCCACGCTTACCTAAATTGGTTGTTATGCCTCGTAATATTATTTATCATTTTTGTCTAAAGGATAGTTTCTAATTTCTATCGAGAAAGCTTTTGACGGATTGACACTAATTAATAATTTAAATTCATCATCTTTGAAACCATGCGATTTTAGTTCTGGATAGAGTTTCCTGAAAATATTTGTATATGGTTTGATAGTTTGATTTTCTTTTTGTGGATCATACCAACCGGAATCGTGCGAAATTAAAATTCTATCTAAAATTCCATTTCTTTTTGCAAATAATATTTTTTCAATATGTTTTTCCAACTCCCAACCTAATCCATCAAGACTTATCCAGCATCCCATCTTTGCAGCTTTAAGATAACTGTCATTATTATCTTCTGCCTGAGCATGCACCCAAATAAAAGACTCTGGTGAAACTCCCATTTCTTTAAGAATGTTCAATTGTGGCCATAAACCCATTGCTTTTCCCGTGTGTGATGCTATAGTTAAACCTGTTTTCAAATGAGTAAGGGCAGCAGCTTTTACCAATTTTTGATGCATTGTATGTAAGGAATCAGAATTGTCAACAGCAATCTTAATAAATCCAGGTCTAATGGAAGTTTCATCAATACCATTCTTGTATTCATTAATCCACATTTCAGCAAGATCTTTTACTGTCATTTCCTTAGCATATTGAGGAATAAATTTATTATTGCGAGCCCCATAAAGACCAGTATTTGTAATAATCCTAACACCTGTTTTATTAGCGATTTTTTCAAGAAGCAATACATCTCTTCCCAAGTAATTAGGTGTTGCATCAACGAAATAATTCACATTAAATTCTTTAAGTTCCTCGAAATAAGGTGTTACTTCTTTGATTATCGAATCATGATTCCATGTATTAGGTTGTATGCTATCCGCTCCTATAAAATCGACTAATATATGTTCGTGTGTTAACCATATTTTATCTGAGATTAGTTTATGTGTTTCGTTTACATCTTGTATTAGCGGCCATTTTTCAGATGACGTACATCCGTAACTTATTATTAATAAAAAAATAATACTATTTATTTTAAAAATATTATTCATTGCTTTGCTAATACAAATATTCATATCAATTGCTCATTAAATTAGTCAAATTTCGTCTACTATTGTGAGGCATAGCGTCTCGGCTATGGTTAGTACGGGAATTAAAAGTCATGAACTTTCGATTAAGCACTGAAACCCGTATTAACTATAGCATCCATGAAAAAGCAGTAAGTCGAGTATCTTTATAGATCACAAAAAATATAAAAGATATGAACACTCAAATTACTGCCTACCCAAAGTTATACATTGGAATTGACATTCACAAGCGAAGTT
>NZ_SRSO01000043.1 GCF_004791695.1 Flavivirga rizhaonensis
ATTACCAACTTGATTGCTAGTTTAATTGCTTATTCTTTTCAAGAAAAGAAACCTGCTATCAAATTTGAAACATATAAGTCTGAACAATTAGCATTGTTTTTCTAAATCCTTAGCTCGAACTCAGGTTACAAATGTAAATAAGTCTCTTATTATAATTAACGGAAAAGAACGTAATAAAAAAGTACTAGACTCTATAATGTTGGCAGATGCAACTTCGATATCTTTTATGACGGGCAAAGAAAAAGAGGCTGAAAAATATGGTAAGAAAGCTAAAAATGGTATTATATTAATTAAAACAAGAAATAGAAAAAAGGCTCCTGATGCTGCATTTATTAAGCTTATAACTAAATATAATACTCATCTTTTTGTGATTGACGGTAAGATTTCTTCTGAACAAGAGGTTAAACGTTTAAATCCAAATAATGTTAAAGCTATAGATATTCTTAAAGGATCTGCAGCTATTGCAATTTATGGTAGTAGAGGTAAAAACGGTGCCATTTTATTTACATTAAAAAAGCTCTAATTAAAAGTAAGCATATTAATCGGCTTTCTCATGAGCCTCAATATCCTTTGTTAAGTCTAACTTTCTAAATGATGGTGACACCAAACCAGTTGTTATAACGGTTATTAATGTCATCGTACCTCCAAAAACGACGGCTGTAACAGTTCCCATATACTTGGCTGTTATACCACTTTCAAAAGCGCCCAATTCATTAGAAGACCCAACAAACATAGAGTTTACGGAAGATACACGTCCACGCATATTATCAGGTGTTTTAATTTGTAAAATAGTTTGTCTAATCACCATAGAAACGCCATCTGTCATACCGCTAAAGAATAGCGCCAATAGCGAAACCCAAAAGATAGACGATAAACCAAACACAATAATACAAACCCCAAAACCAAAAATAGCTGCTAGTAATTTCATACCAGCATTTTTACTTATTGGTATATATGCTGTGATTAACATTGTTATAAAAGCACCTACTGCAGGAGCTGCACGCAACACACCAAACCCCTCGCTACCTACCTTTAAAATATCCTGAGCAAAAACGGGTAATAAGGCAATAGCTCCTCCAAATAAAACAGCTACCATATCTAAAGTCATGGCACCTAATATCGCTTTTGTTTTAAATACAAATCGCACGCCTTCTTTAAGGCTTTGTATAACAGGTTCTCCTATTTTGGGATTTAAAACGGGTTTCTTTTTTATCTGTAATAAAATAATCAAAGACAGTAAGACCAACCCAAAAATAATACAAAGCGACCAATGTACACCTATCCATCCAATGGAAAGCCCTCCGAATGCAGGTCCCAAAACTCCAGCCATTTGCCAAGTAGAACTATTCCAAGTAGCAGCATTAGGGTATATTTTTTTAGGAACGATTAAAGCAACTAATGAAAAAATGGTCGGTCCGAAAAAGGAGCGTAAAAAACCTCCAAAAAACACCAAACCATAAATAGAATAAAGTATTGCTTTTGTTGTCCAATCTCCTACGACCTCATCCCAGGTCAATAAAAATAGCCCTAAACTGATTAATGAAAACGCAGCAATACAAGTGGCTAACAAATTTCGCTTTTCTTTCTGGTCTACAATATGACCTGCGAATAACGCCATGGTAAATGCTGGAATTATTTCCATAAGTCCAATAATTCCTAGAGAAAGCGGATCTTTCGTTATGCTATAAACCTGCCATTCAATAACAATAAATTGCATGGACCAGCCAAAAACTAATACAAAGCGCACCAATAAAAAGATATTGAATTCTTTAATTCGTAAGGCAGCATACGGGTCTTTTTTCGCCATGAAAAATTTAACTTTTATTAGTAAAACAAATTTAAATAGTCACTAAACGCATAAAGTCTACCCCTTTCAGCACCAGTTACTTCATCTATGATTTTTAAAAACTCCAAATCTCTTAAAAGCTTATATGCAGAAGCAGGAGATTTATCTATTACTAAGGCAACTGTTGTTGCATTTATTATAGGTTTAGTATATAAATAATCTATCAATAATTTTGCATCTGTACTTCTACCTTTTAATGTCTTAATCTTTTCATCAATAATTCTTTGAAGTTGTAAAATCCCATCAAATGTTTTAACACCTTTTTGCGCAGTTTCTATAATTCCTGTTAAAAAAAATTTAAGCCACTGTGATAAATCATTATGAGTTCTAACACGCATTAAATTATCATAATAAAGCATTCTATTTCTCTCAAAAAAATCAGATAAATATAAAATAGGTTGTTTTAAAATGCCTTTACTCACTAAATATAAGGTTATTAATAATCTACCAACCCTCCCATTTCCATCTAAAAAAGGATGAATAGTTTCAAATTGATAATGAATAATCGCTATTTTAAGTAAATCTGGTAATTGATTTAATTCATCATTCGCAAACTTTTCAATATCAGACATCAAATTATTTATTGAATTATAATTTGGAGGCACAAAAACAGCATCATCTATTGAAGCTCCGCCAATCCAATTTTGACTTGCCCTATATGCTCCAGGCAATTTATGTTCACCTCTTACCCCTTGCAAAAGAATCTTATGTGTCTGCTTTATTAGCCTTGAAGAAAACGGTAAAGTGTGTAACATCTTAACAGCTTCATTCATAGCTGAAATGTAATTTTGTATTTCTTCCCAATCATCTCTTTTCTCATAAGCAACATCTTCCTTACTTAAAAAAGCATCTTCTATATTTGTTTGAGCTCCTTCAATTTTAGACGATTGTGTAGCTTCTTTTGCAATATGCATGCTTACATATAAATCTAAATTGACATATTCTGAGTACATATCTAATCGCCCCAAATGTCTATCTGCTTTACTTAACAAAGCAAATATTTGCATATCAGTAATTACCCAATCTTTATTTATTAGATTAGGTTCAAAACTTTTATAATAACCTTGATTTATATTTTTTCCTGATTGAAAATTATTCATGTAAAATTAAAATAATCATCCTTGTTATTTTACAAAAGTATAAAAACCTAAAATAATTACTATCGTTATTTTAGTTTTTTGTTAAAATCTAAAATAATACTCTTTCTAATTTTAGTTTTCCACAATAAATTACGCTTTAATATCTCTCAACTTAAGCTGCAACGATACTTTTCCCTGCCATTCATTTTCATCTATAGAATACACTGCTCTAAAAGGTTTTTTGTCAGAAATCAGATCGAATTTATCACCCATACCAAAGCCAATACAAACAATACTACTTGCTCCTGGTTGTGTAGTTGTTAATCGTAAATGTGTTTTATCTGCTCCCACACACTTACCATAACCTGTATCTGTTAAATTTTCAGTCATAAAAATAGGTGCCATATTATTGGGGCCAAAAGGTGCAAACTGTTTTAAAACTCTATAAAACTTTGGAGTAATATGATCTAAATCAATTTCAATATCTGCTTTTATCTCAGGAACTAACAGGTTTTTATCAATGGTTTTGGCTACAACATCTTCAAAGGCTTGCTTAAAGGCTTCATAGTTTTCTTCTTTCAATGTTAAACCCGCAGCATATTTGTGTCCCCCGAATTGTTCAAGATGTTCACTACATGCCCATAAAGCATTGTAAACATCAAAATCTTTAACAGAACGTGCCGAAGCTGCTAATTTCTCACCACTTTTTGTAAATACCAAAGTTGGTCTATAATATGTTTCTGTTAATCTAGAAGCCACAATACCAATAACACCTTTATGCCAAGTTTCATCGTAAACAACAGTAGTAAACCGTTTCTGTTCTTTTTGTTCTTCAATTTGTTTAAGAGCTTCTTCTGTAATTCGTTTATCTGTTTCACGCCTGTCAAGATTATAATCATTAATTTCAGAAGCATATTTTGCCGCCAAATCTTCTTCTGTTTCAGTTAATAGAGCTACGGCATAATTACCGTGCTTCATACGACCAGCTGCATTAATTCTTGGTGCTACAATAAACACCACATCGGTAATTGTTAATTCTGTCTTTTCAACCTGACTCAAAATCGCTCTAATACCAGGTCGTGGATTTGTATTAATCACTAAAAGTCCATAATAAGCCAATACTCTGTTTTCCCCTGTTATGGGTACAATATCTGCACCAATGGCTGTTGCTACTAAATCTAAATACTCCGTTAAATCATCTAGTGTTTTTCCTTCTTTTTGTGCTAAAGCTTGGATTAATTTAAAACCTACACCACAACCACATAATTCTTTATAAGGGTAATTGCAGTCTTCTCGTTTAGGATCTAGAACGGCTGCAGCTTTAGGAATATCGTCTCCTGGTCTGTGATGATCACAAATAACAAAGTCAATCCCTTTCTCTTTAGCAAAGGCAACTTTTTCAATAGACTTTATTCCACAATCTAAAGCGATGATGAGTGTAAAGTCATTTTCTAAAGCAAAATTAACCCCCTTATAAGAGATCCCATAACCTTCATCATATCTATTTGGAATATAGGTATGAACTAAACTATATCGTGTTTTTAAATATGTAGACATTAAAGCAACCGAAGTGGTACCATCTACATCATAATCGCCATAAACTAAGATATTTTCATTATTAGCTATGGCCTTTTCAATACGAGCAACCGCTTTATCCATATCTTTCATTAAGTATGGATCGTGCAAATCATCCAAGCTTGGTCTGAAAAAAGATTTGGCTTGATCGTATGTTTCAATACCGCGCTGCAATAATAGTGTAGCCAATACAGAATCTATTTGAAGTGCTTTTTGCAACGCTTCAATTTTAGAAGTTTCTGGTTTAGGTTTTAACGTCCAACGCATAGATTTGATTGAACTTTTTATTTATTATGAAAATGAGTTTCTATACTTAATTCTGAAAATTTTCGGAACATTTCCATAACGCCACAATACTTTTCTATAGATAAATCAACGGCTTTTTGAAGTTTCTTTTCGTTTAAATCTGCTCCATAAAAATGAAAATGCATGGCTAATTTATCATAATATTTTGGATGTTCTTCGGTAAGATTCGCATCAATATCTATTTTAAAATCATCTACATTTAACTTCATTTTCTTTATTAAAGAAGCAACGTCCAAACCAGAACAACCAGCTAAAGCAGACAACATTAAAGCTTTAGGGCGATAGCCTTCACTTTTACCGCCATTTTCTTCACCCGCATCGATAAATAAATTATGCCCTGACGGATTCGTGCTTTCAAACTTCATGTCCCCCAACCAAGTTGTTGTTATGTGATTTGTCATTTTTATGAATTATTTTTTGTTACTTGCAACTCCAAAAATACTACTAAAAAATAAAAATATGCCTTTAGTTACACCTTTATCTGCTGATCATGACTCAGAAACCAGAAAACTTGCTGAATTCTTTAATGAAACCTTAGGTTTTTGTCCAAATTCTGTACTTACCATGCAACATCGCCCAGCCATAAGCAAAGCATTTATTAACCTAAATAAAGCCGTTATGGCTAATGAAGGCCGTGTAACTTCAGCTTTAAAAAGAATGATTGCTTGGGTAAGCAGTAACTCAACAGGTTGTAGGTATTGCCAAGCGCATGCTATTCGTGCTGCCGAACGTTATGGCGCAGAGCAAGAACAATTAGATAATATATGGGAATACCGTACACATCCTGCTTTTAGTGAAGCAGAACGTGCAGCTTTAGACTTCTCTTTACAGGCTTCACAAGTTCCAAATAATGTAGATGAAAACATAAAAAAACGATTATACGAGCATTGGAATGAAGGTGAAATTGTAGAAATGTTAGGTGTTATTTCCCTATTTGGATACTTAAACCGCTGGAACGATTCAATGGGAACCTCTATTGAAGAAGGTGCTGTTGAAAGTGGTGAAAAATACCTTGAAAAAAATGGTTGGGAAACAGGAAAACATAGATAGACATTTAATGACTATATTAAGTGTTTTTTAGTGTAGATAGTGCCTATTTACTCTACGGTCTATTGCTACAAAATAAACAATTTTAAATTAAAAGACTTGTTCATTAGCTAATTATTAGCTATGTTAGTGCCAACTTTTATAACCCCAAAATAATGAATTTACCTACAAAAACTACTAGGGTGTTGCTCTTTTGTGCACTCTTAAGTCTATTTAATTGCAATGAAAAAGCAAGTAAAAATAGCGATGAAGTCACGTATATTCCAAGAAACTCTTACTTTGTAGACAATCACCAAAGTGTAAAAGTTTATAGAGACAATATTTACAGAAAACCTATGAATGGTCATTTTATTGTTGGTGATAAAACAACCAAATGGGAAGAATTCCACATAGAAGATGGTATTTTACACGGCGATTATTATTTCTATCATAAAAATGGTGAGGTCTTTATGCATTCTATATATAAAAAAGGGAGGCTACATGGTCAAGAAAAAACGTTTTTCGCTTCTGGAAAAGTGAAAAAAGTCAATAATTATAAAAACGGTTTACTTGACGGAAAATCCATTTCTTATTTTGATAATGGCAAAACACTATCAGAATCAGAATTTAAAGAAAATAAGCCTATTGCTTCTGTAACTTTTAATGACAAGGGGGACATTGAATCTAAAATGTATATAGAAAATGGGCAAAGTATAACACAATCTATTAAAAATGGTAAAGTGTTTAAAGAACAAATAGCATCTAATTATGATGATTTTAAAGGTGTGAAGTTTTATAATGACGATAGCACTCTGGATATCTACTTACAGATGATAGATGAAGGTACAGAGACTTTTTTAGTTGAATTAAATGAAGAAGGTAAAGAAATAAAACGCATTAATTTTGCTACTAACCCAAGAGAAATCTCAAAATACAGAAAATATATAAGTAGTCTTTAATAAGGTATCTTTTATATTGACTAAAAGAGGCTGTCTAAAAAGTATCATTCTGAATATTACCGAGAAACAAAATATATTTTGTTTCGAAGGTATCAGCGAAGCTGTGAAGAGTCTCTTTAAAATATATGGCTCTGATTATGAGTGAAATAAGATTCTTTGCGTTGCTCTGAATGACAAGATTAACCACTTTTCAGACAGCCTCTTTATTATAAGTAAGTCTAAATCTAAATCAACTGCTTTACTCTTGCTCGCAACTCAGGCAAAACCTCAACATCAAACCAAGGATTTTTTGTTAACCAAAATCGGTTTCTAGGCGACGGATGTGGTAAGGGCAAATAGTTTTTTGGTAAATAGTCTTTATAATTTGCCACTGTATCTGTTAAGGTTTTCTTTGCTTTTTTTTTCAAATAATATTTCTGGGAATACATGCCTATTAAAATAACGAGCTCAATGTTTGGTAACTTATTTAATAATGGTTTATGCCATTGTGGAGCGCATTCTGGTCTTGGTGGTAAATCGCCTGTTTTTCCTTTTCCAGAATAACAAAAACCCATAGGAATTAGAGCAATTTTAGTTTCATCGTAAAACTGCTCATCGGTAACACCTAACCATTTTCGTAATTGCCTGCCACTTGGGTCATCCCAAGGAATACCCGTTTTATGAACACTTGTACCTGGAGCCTGACCAATAATAATGATTTTAGCGTCTGAATGTGCCGCTACAATAGGACGAGGGCCCAATGGCAAATGTTCTGAACATATTGCGCATTGTCTAATATCATAAAGCAAGTCATCCATTAAACAAAATTTATTTTTTACTTAGTGGCTCTCCATTAAAAGAAAGACCATCAAATCCAGTTTTAATAAAATTCCTAATGTTTTGATGGCTTACACCACTAGGATTATTTAGTACATCATCAAAATAAAACGTTCCAAAGCAGGCCAAGGTTTCTTCTTTTGTTAAATCTTGTGCTTTTGCAAAAGCAAATAATTTGCAAGAACCAGAATTCTCTCCGCTTCCATTTTGCAACGCACCATTTGTAAATGCTACTGGTGAGAAGTTATAATTTGCTTCAATAATGTCCATCGTTTCAGAAAATTCGATGTTTTTTAGCTCGTTTTTAAGTTTATTTTTAAATGCTTCAATAGTCATTACATTTTATTCTTACCACCAACAACAATTACAATTTCGCCTTTTGGTGGTTTATTAGTATAATATTCTAAAACCTCTTTTGTTGTTCCTCTAATAGTTTCTTCATAAAGCTTTGTGAGTTCTCTAGACACAGATACTTGCCGTTCTTCACCAAAATACTCGCAAAAATGACCAAGTGTTTTTACTAATTTATGTGGGCTTTCATAAAAAATAATGGTTCTAGTTTCTTCTGCTAGCAATAATAATCGTGTTTGTCGTCCCTTTTTAACAGGTAAAAAACCTTCAAATACAAACTTATCGTTTGGCAATCCTGAATTCACTAAAGCAGGCACAAAAGCCGTTGCCCCAGGAAGACAATCTACTTCAATATTATTTTCTATACAGGCTCGTGTCAATAAAAACCCTGGGTCTGAAATTGCAGGTGTTCCTGCATCACTAATCAATGCTATGGATGTCCCGCTTTTTAATTTTTGAACAACACTATTAACCGTCTTGTGTTCATTATGCATATGATGCGATTGCATATGCGTTGTAATTTCAAAATGTTTTAAAAGCTTTCCAGAGGTACGTGTATCTTCAGCAAGAATTAAATCAACTTCTTTTAAAACTTCAACAGCTCTAAAAGTAATATCTTTTAAATTTCCTATCGGTGTTGGTACTATATAGAGTTTGCTCATTAAGCTCTAATTTGTTTTCCTAAAAAATAAGACGGGAAAATTAGTAACAACCCATAAAGTGAAAATCCTAAAATGCCGTGTCCTGCATAATAATGTGCTGCTGTTGCCAATCCCATATCAAAGAAAAAACCAGCATAAGCCCATTCTGTTAACCAAGTAATTTTCCGCCATAAAATCATAACAATACCTAAAACTTTTAATATTGCTAATGGAATTACAATATAAGTTGGGTAATTAAAACTCTCGAAAAAGCTTTTAATCATTTCTGTACTCGTAAAATACATAGAAGCTGAATACGCCATCAATAAACACAGAAGTATTGTGCAGGTCCAGTATAAAATTTTGTTTATTTTCATTAAGTTATGGTCGAGAAGTTTTATTCAAACTTACTTTCAATAATTTGAATAAATCGCGTTTCAAACTCTTCTTTGCCAACCCAGTTGTTATAATCTGGTTTTATAATGTCTTCTATTAAAAGCTTAGCATCATCAAAAGTAATTGAGGTATTTAACTGAGATATTACACGATCATAATCTTCACTTTTACCATCAAATAAATGTTTTATAAAAGCTATTTTATCATTAAGCCCAATATTAAGCCCGCCAGTTTTTAATTTTTCATTTAAAGATCTTTTCTCATCTTTTTTTCCATTTCGTGATTTAGAAACAGGTTCAAAAACGGGTGTCTCTTTAAAACCTGAAGTAATTTCTTCTAGATCTGTTTTATGATACGGCTTAGAAATGGCTTCTTCAAAAATAGCATCAACTTCTTGAGTTTCATGGGGCATCTGCGCCACCATATCCTTAATTGTTTCTATAACAGGCTCCATAATATCATCATCTTCAACCTCATCAAGATTAATATAAATTTTATCTTCAATTTCAATATTATCACTAACCTTATTATTAAATGCTTTATCTAACATACCAAAAAAGGACGAGTCGCTCCCAATTGTTGGTATACCTTCTTCAAAATTCTCATGCGCAAACTTTAATACCGACAACGTTTCATAAAGTGCTGATACTTCTGCATGCATTTTAACAACATCTTCTTTCCCTTTTAATTTAAGAATTCTGTGTGCTATGCTAATGAGTTCCGACTCTAACTTCTTCTTCATTATTTATAATTTTTAAATTATTGCTATTTTGGCTTTTGATTTTAATAAATTTGCGTCACCTTTATACAAACGAATAATCGCTTTGTTTTAGTGCTAAAATTACGAAATGTTTCTCGAAAATACAGTAAATCATAAAGAACAATTTGGATGGATTGAAGTTATCTGTGGTTCCATGTTTTCTGGAAAAACAGAAGAATTAATCCGAAGACTTAAACGCGCGCAGTTTGCAAGACAAAAAGTAGAGATTTTTAAGCCTACTGTTGATGCGCGCTATAATGAAGAAATGGTTGTCTCGCATGATGCTAACGAAATTCGTTCAACACCTGTTCCTGCTGCAGCTAACATCCCTATTTTAGCAGACGGTTGTGATGTTATTGGTATTGACGAAGCACAATTTTTTGATGGTGAAATTGTACGGGTCTGTAACGATTTAGCCAATAAAGGTGTTCGGGTTATTGTTGCGGGTCTTGATATGGACTTTAAAGGAAATCCTTTTGGACCTATGCCATTTTTAATGGCAACAGCAGATTATGTCACAAAAGTACATGCCGTTTGTACTCGAACTGGTAATTTAGCTCAGTATAGTTACCGTAAAGCTAAAAGTGATAATTTAGTACTTCTTGGTGAAGTAGATGAATACGAACCCCTAAGTAGAGCCGCTTATTACAAAGCCATGATGCGTGATAAGGTTAGAAACATGAAAGTTAAAGATGCCGAAGAAGTGACTCCTAAATCTAAAAATTCAGATGCCTGAAGCGCGAGAAACCGTACTTGAAATTGATTTTAAAGCACTTAAACACAATTTCGAGTATCTAAAATCAGAACTCCTAAACAACACCAGATTTTTAGCAGTTGTTAAAGCTTTTGGCTATGGAAGTGATTCTTGTGAAATAGCTAATTATTTGCAAAAACTAGGAACTGACTACTTTGCTGTAGCATATATTAATGAAGGCGTAGCCTTGCGCAAAGCCGGTATTATAAAACCTATTTTGGTATTACACCCGCAAGCTGTAAATTTAAAAACATTAATAGCGTATTCCTTAGAACCTAGCTTATATAATGCAAAAATATTAAAGGAATTTATTACTATTGCTTCAGCAGAAAAACAAAATAATTATCCCATACACATAAAATTCAATACAGGTTTAAACCGTCTTGGTTTTCGGGAAAATGAAATCGATTATATTACCTCAGAAGTAGAAAAAACAGACGCTATAAAAATAGTATCTATCTTTTCTCACTTGGCTGCTAGCGAAGATTTAAATGAAAAAGAATTCACTTTAAATCAAATTGCAAATTTTAATACGATTTCTAAAAACCTAATTGACAAACTAACTTATCAACCTCTACTCCACATGTGCAACACTTCGGGTATATTAAATTACCCTGAAGCGCATTTTGATATGGTTAGAGCAGGTATAGGGCTTTATGGATTCGGAAATTCTGAGAAAGAAAACAAAAATCTAATCCCTATTGCAACCTTAAAAACAGTAATTTCTCAAATTCACAATATCGAAAAAGGAGAATCTGTTGGTTATAATAGAGCTTTTAAATCTAATTCATTTTTAAAAACAGCCACACTCCCTATTGGTCATGCAGACGGTATTGGTAGACAATATGGAAATGGCAAAGGTTTTGTAACCATAAGGGGACAACAAGCCCCTATTGTTGGAAATGTTTGTATGGATATGATTATGGTTAATGTATCCAACGTAGATTGCAAAGAGGGAGATGAAGTCATTATATTTGGGAAAGACATCACCGCAGAACAATTAGCAGATACCACAAACACAATCCCTTACGAACTAATAACATCTGTTTCTCAGCGTGTTAAACGTATTTTTTTGAAATAAGCGACTTAACAAATGTTTCTCTTTAAACTATTTTTATCTATTTTAGTACTCACTAACTAAAAATTTTAAAGATATGCTTAAAGAATTCAAAGATTTTGCAATGAAAGGCAACTTAGTCGACATTGCTGTCGGTTTTGTAATGGGTGCTGCTTTTAATAAAGTGGTCGCTTCATTTACTGGGGGTATCGTATCTCCATTAATCGGATTAATTTTCAATTCAGATTTCAAAGACTTAAAATATGTCATTAAAGAAGGCATTGCCAATGCCGATGGTGTTATAGAAGGCGAAGTATCTGTACTTTGGGGAGCTTTCTTAACGAATGTGATCGATTTTGTTATTGTGGCATTTGTTATGTTCATGATAGTTAAAAGTGTTAACAAAATGAAGAAAAAAGAAGAACCAGCTCCAGAAGCACCTAAAGGACCTTCGCAAGAAGATTTACTTGCTGAAATAAGAGACTTATTGAAAAAATAACTAATTGTTAAATAAATAACATCGTGTTATTTCTTGTTAAAAAGACCTCATTGCTAGAAAATGAGGTCTTTTTTTAGATTCTAAAATAGAATTAATACTTAGTTTTGCATCATAAAAAATTTATTAAATATTAAATAAAATGAAAGTAGCAGTTGTAGGAGCCACAGGTATGGTTGGCGAAGTGATGCTTAAAGTATTAGAGGAACGTAATTTTCCTATTACAGAATTATTGCTTGTAGCATCTGAACGTTCGGTTGGAAAAAAATTAACTTATAAAAATAACGAATATACTGTAATTGGTTTAGCCGATGCTGTCGCAGCAAAACCACAGATTGCTATTTTTTCTGCAGGTGGAGACACCTCTATAGAATGGGCTCCTAAATTTGCAGAAGCAGGTACTACGGTGGTTGATAATTCTTCAGCTTGGAGAATGGATCCAACCAAAAAACTAATAGTTCCTGAAATTAATGCCAGCGAACTCACTAAAGAAGATAAAATTATTGCCAATCCTAATTGCTCTACCATACAAATGGTTATGGCATTAGCGCCATTGCATGAAAAATATAAAATGAAACGTGTGGTCGTTTCTACATACCAATCTGTTTCTGGTACAGGTGTAAAAGCTGTAAAACAATTAGAAAACGAGATAGCTGGAATCGATGGTGAAATGGCATACCCTTATCCTATTGGAAGAAATGCATTACCACATTGTGATGTGTTTTTAGAAAACGGATACACTAAAGAAGAAATGAAATTAGCCAGAGAACCTCAAAAGATATTTAATGACAAAACATTTTCTGTATCTGCTACTGCGGTTCGTATTCCTACTGCAGGTGGGCATTCAGAATCTGTAAACGTTGAGTTTGAAAATGATTTCGATTTAGCCGATGTTCGTAAAATGCTTCATGAAACGCCTGGAGTTGTCGTACAGGATAATACAGATACGAATACCTATCCAATGCCTATTTATGCGCATGATAAGGACGAGGTTTTTGTAGGTAGAATTCGTAGAGACGAAACGCAACCAAACACTTTAAATATGTGGATAGTTGCTGATAATTTGCGTAAGGGTGCTGCAACAAATACCATTCAAATAGCAGAATATCTAGTTGAAAATGATTTAGTGTAGTATAGATTAATCTTAGTGATACAATAAAAACTCCTATATGTTTATATAGGGGTTTTTTTGTTTATTTTTGATACAATCAAAAAATCATTTCATCATGAAAAAACTAATGATTAGTCTTTTAGCCGTTATAATTATAATGAGTTGTAAAAAAGAAAACGAACAGAAAAAAACTATTATTGTGAACTATCCTGAAACCAAAACCGTAGACACCCTAGATACATATTTTGGTATTGAAATAAAAGACCCATACCGTTGGCTTGAAGACGATAGAAGCCCAGAAACTGAAGCCTGGGTAAAAGCTCAAAACAAATCGACTTATAGCTATTTAGACAATATTCCATTTAGAAAAGAACTTAAAGAACGTCTTTCCAGTTTATGGAATTACGAAAAAATAGGCGCTCCTTTTATAGAAGGCGATTATACTTATTTTTATAAAAATGATGGCTTACAGAATCAATACGTTATCCATAGAAAAAAAGAACATAGTGAAAAATCTGAAGTTTTTTTAGACCCAAATACTTTTTCTGAAGATGGCACCATATCTTTAGGAGGTGCAAGTTTTTCTGAAGATGGTAGTATCCTAGCATATTCTATTTCTGAAGGCGGTAGTGATTGGAGAAAGATTCTTATCATGAATACTGAAACCAAAGAAATTGTAGAGGATACACTAATAGATGTAAAATTCACCCAAATATCATGGTATAAAAATGAAGGCTTCTATTATTCCAGCTATGATAAGCCTGAAGGCAGTGAGCTTTCTGCAAAAACAGATCAACATAAAGTATACTATCATAAATTAGGAACATCGCAAAAAGAGGATGCTCTAATTTACGGAGGTACTCCAAAAGAGAAACACCGCTACATATATGCTAATGTTACCGAAGATAATAAGTATTTAGTAATTACACCTCGTGTTTCCACATCCGGAAACAAATTATACATAAAAGATCTTACTATTCCTAATAGTAAACTAATTACTGTTTTAGATCATACAGACAGTGACACATATATCATTGAAAATGAAGGCAGCAAGCTGTTTTTGGTTACAAATCTTAATGCTCCAAATAAAAAAATAGTTACTGTTGATGCCTCCAACCCTACGCCAGAAAATTGGGTAGATCTGATTCCGGAAACCAAGCATGTTTTAAACCCATCAACAAGCGGAGGTTACTTCTTTACTGAATATATGATTGATGCTATTTCTAAAGTGATGCAATATGACTATAGCGGTAAATTAATTAGAGATATTAAACTTCCTGGTGTTGGAAACGCAAATGGTTTTGGTAGTAAAAAAGAAGAAAAAGTAGACTATTATTCCTTTACAAACTACAATACCCCTTCCAGTATTTATAAATTGAATATTGATACAGGCGAATCTGAATTGTATTGGAAGCCTTCTATAGAATTTAATAGTGATGATTATGAGAGTAATCAAGTGTTCTATACATCAAAAGACGGAACCAAAGTTCCTATGATAATTACGCATAAAAAGGGCATGGCTTTAGATGGTAAAAACCCAACCATACTTTATGGTTATGGTGGATTCAATATTAGTTTGAATCCTGCGTTTAGCATTACCAATGCTGTTTGGATGGAACAGGGAGGTATTTTAGCCGTTCCGAATCTTCGTGGTGGTGGCGAATATGGTAAAGCATGGCATGATGCAGGAACTAAACTACAAAAGCAAAATGTATTTGATGACTTTATTGCCGCTGGCGAATACCTAATAGAAAACAAGTATACATCTTCTGATTATTTAGCTATAAGAGGAGGTTCTAATGGGGGGTTGTTAGTTGGGGCAACCATGACTCAACGACCAGATTTAGCCAAAGTCGCATTGCCTGCCGTGGGTGTACTAGATATGCTGCGATACCACACTTTTACTGCTGGGGCAGGCTGGGCTTATGATTATGGAACGGCAGAACAGAGCAAAGACATGTTCGAATACTTAAAAGGTTATTCACCAGTACATAATGTTAAAGCAGGCGTAGAATACCCAGCAACATTAGTAACTACAGGTGATCATGATGATCGTGTGGTGCCTGCACACAGTTTTAAATTCGCTGCCGAATTACAAAGCAAGCAAACTGGTAATAACCCAACCTTAATACGTATTGAAACCGATGCTGGTCATGGGGCCGGAACACCTGTTAGCAAAACCATAGATCAATATGCTGATATTTTTGGTTTTACATTATTCAATATGGGCTTTGAAGTGCTGCCAACTAAAACAAAAGAGAAAGTAAAAGGTTAAAATGATTCGTCTACATATAATCCTGTTTTTTAATTATAAGCATTTTTTCTTGCCCCTTATTATTAAGTAGAAGATAACCGTAATCATAACATAAATAATAGGTTCCTGTTTTTGTTTTAAAAACATTTGTAAAGTAGTTAAAATTGAATCCCAAACTTTTAATTAGAGATGTTCTAATGGTTGTCTTACCTTCTGGGCTTAAGCTTGATAATATACTTCTATTTTTACGAAGTATTCCGTTGATTTCTAAAATGTAATATTCGTGAGGAGGTTTATTTTTATTATGAAAAGTTGCCCTACAATGACTATCACAAAACTTTTTATCTGTTCTTCCTATTAGTTCTTTGCTACATGACAAACAAAATTTATGCTGCATTATATTTCTTCTTATGCGTATATATACGTTTTTAATTGTTTAAAAATACGATTATTGTTTTAATTCACCTCATTTTTGTATGTATTCGCTTAACAAATGAAAGATTCAGACTGTCAATATAGATTTTCCAAAGAGTATCTTCATGCTATAAAAGCATTGGAAGAGGCACTAATTTTAAAAAACTACAGTAACCATACTAAAAAAACATACATTCACATGTTTAACATGTTCTTAAAGTTTGTTTATCCAAAGCCTTTATATAAGATTGGTAATTCTATAATCACAAATTATCATATCAATTTAATCCAAAAACAGCATCGATCTGTTTCATATCAAAATCAAAGTATTAACGCCATCAAGTTTTATTTAGAAACTGTAGTGAAACATCCAAAATCTTATTACGATTTAAAACGACCTAAAAAAGTAGCTTCATTGCCAAAGGTACTCTCGCTGGATGAAGTAGCTAAAATACTTAACACTACCCATAATATTAAACACAAGGCAATACTTTCTATTATTTATGGAGCTGGATTAAGAATTTCTGAGTGTGTACATCTCAAGGTTGCTGATATAGACTCTGCGCAAATGCGAATTATAGTTAGACAAGGAAAAGGTAAAAAAGACCGTTATAGTTTACTTTCAAAAAAGTTACTCTCACTTTTAAGGTCATATTATAAAATATACACTCCAGAACAATGGCTTTTTGAAGGTCCTAAAGGTACTCCATACAGTGTTAGTAGTATTCGCAAAATATTTTATCGTTCAAAGCATAAGGCAGGAATTATTAAACCTGCTACTGTACATACTTTAAGGCATTCGTTCGCAACCCATTTGCTGGAGTCTGGAGTTAATTTACGCTATATTCAACAACTGTTGGGACATAGTTCCAGTAAAACTACAGAAATCTACACACATGTAAGTACATCACATTTAAACAGTATTACAAGTCCACTAGATTTGTTATAGGAAATACATTTCAAAATAACTACATTTGAAAGTGAAATAAACGCCATAAAGTGCGTTTATATAATTGTTGTACACAATTTGAGAAAACGCATTTTTAAATATGGAATTTTAGTTTTAATTGGTGGATTTTTACTCTACCGATTTCTTCCGATTGGAGATTATTGTGGCGGATTTGTGGCTCTTGCTAATTATGTGTTATTTGGTGGACTTTTAATATTATCTTTTTTAATTATTACGATTATTGATTTAATCAAATTGTGGAAAAAGAAACAAAAATTTGACTTCATTCCTTTATTAATAGTATTGTCTATTGGAATTCTCTTTTACTTTCAAAATGGTTTGGAAAATGAAAAATTCTGGACTGAAAAAACACTTTCTGGAAGAATTGAAATTGAATCAACGCCAAAAAGCGGATTATTAAGATTGTATGAAAACGGAACTTTTGGAGCAACTTTGTATAGTGCAGATTACAGTTGTACTTTTCAAGGAAAATATGAACTGACTGACAACGTACTTAACCTTAAAAGAAAAGATTTAGCGGAATTAACAGAAGACGTTTTTACAACTGCATATATAATCGAAAAAAAGAACAAGTCAATTAAACCGATTGACAATAAATTCGGAGCGATTGAAATAATAGAATAAAAAACTGTGTACAACAACGTATAAAATTAATTGCTTGGTACGAGCCTACTTACGAAAATCCTCGCGGATTTTCTATTCGGTTTGTATTTGCTAAATTCGTTGCTTAACCACGCAACTAATCTTATACAAAACCGTTAGGCACAAGCTAAAAAAATCATATGACGATAGATAAACCTTGGATATCAGGACCTAGAGAATTATTAGTTCACGGAATTCAACACTTAGACTTGAATTCAGGTTTTGATTATCGAATAGCAATGATTTCTATTGATAATTCAGTTGAGTTAATGATTAAAACTTATCTAGGACTTCCAAAAAGAATTACTAGAATTGAAGGAATAACAAGAAAAAAATATGAAGAAATAACATCGACATTTCCAAATCTTCTTGACGGAGTAGAAGAATTTGCATCAGATAAGCTAAACGGAATTGAATTGGGAGATATTGAATGGTTTCATAGATTAAGGAATCAATTATATCACGATGGAAATGGAATTACTGTAGAAAAGGAAAAAGTGGAAGCTTATGCAGAAATTGCGAAAATTTTATTTGAGAACTTATTTGGAATCGAAATAGAAGAAAGTGGCAACGAAAATTTACGCCATAGTTTAGTCGGAGAATTCATTAAAGAATGGACAAATATTGAGAAATTAAGCCAACCTAAAGATACAACGAAGCGAATGTTACCACTTCAAAGATTTCGTGAAATGGCAGAAAATGGAGAATTAACAAAATATCAAATACAGAAACTGGATGAAATTAGGAAGTTTCGAAATAATCTAGTTCACGGAATGACATCGCCAACTGAATCTGAATTAAATAGTGCTTTGAATGAATTGAAAGAAATAATCAAAACATTGGAAAAAGCCAGTGCCTAACACGGTATAAAAAACATAGGGCATTTGTGCTAAATCGAAAATTCTGTGAATATTAACTAAGTCCGCTAAATATAAAATTTGGCGTTTATAGTAGAAAAGATAAAAGCAAAATATTTATATTTAGCTAAGTAATAAATCGAAACGAAAGTGCTTATCACCTGCCCTACGTTTCTTATACTGAACGTTGGCAGTAATTAAACACTCATACCTTTAACAAAAAATGAATTGGATTTTAAAAGCTAAACATTGGCAGATTTTTCTATTATTATTTCCTTTTATAATATTGGCTTCGATTGATTTTCAAGGTGATTTAGGAAATTTATATTGGATTAACCTAATCGGATTTAGTGCAATACTAATTTGGTTGTTTCTTCTGACAAACGAACTGATTAAAATAGTTCCGAAAGAATACGGATTAAAAATTAATCTTTATTATGTAAATGCAATTCTATTTTTCGTTGTTTACTTTTCTGCAATGTATTTGAATGATGGAAACGACGTAAATTTTAGCGGAATTTATGCTCTAATCGGATTTTATATATTTTATGCTTTTCTGCAATCATTCGGATTTGCAGGTAGAATTATAAAATCAATGGAATTAAATCGGAAATCAAAAAAACGTGAAAGTATTGGATATTTCTTTCTATTTGTCTTTTTACCAATCGGAATTTGGTTCTTGCAACCGAAAATAAATAAACTGACTAAAAATATAGCGGAAGAAAAAATAACTACTGCCAACACCGTATAAAAATAATTGCTACATTGTGCTTAATCAAAGGTCGTTGCAATTTTGTTACGTCTGATTTTCCTTCGGAAAATCCTCGCACACAAAACCGCAACTATTCTTATACAAACACGTTGGCAGTAATATAGAGCGATGAACGAAAAAGAAACATTTGAACTTATAACAAACAGAATTTTATCTATTCAAGAAAACAAAAGAAAACCAGTCCGAATTGCAATAAACGGAATTGAAGGAACTGGAAAAACTGTAATGGCTGAAAAACTAACTGAATATCTAAATTCAGAAAACATAAAAGCCATCCAAGTTTCAATCGATGGATTTCATTTCAACAAAGAAGTACGATATAAACAAGGTCGTGATTCTGCGAAAGGATATTATGAAGATTCATATGACGAAATAGCATTTGTGGAAAAAGTATTAAAATCATCTCAAACTGAATTTCCGAAATATACAATCGCTACGCACGATTTAGAAACGGATGAATATTTGAATATAGAACCAATAGAACTGGAAAAGAACACGGTTTTAGTTACTGATGGAGCATATTTGTTTAAACCAAATTATAGAAATCATTGGGATTTAAAAATTTATCTAAAAACAAGTTTCGAAATTGCAATGAGAAGAGGAATTGAAAGAGATAAAAACTCATTCGGAGGAATTGAATTAACGAAAGAAAAATACGAAAAGCGTTATCACAAATCTTCGAGAATGTATTTGAACGAAAACGAGCCTGAAAAAATTGCTGATATTATAATTGACAACTCTGATTTTAATAATCTAAAAATAATAAAAAATACTACTGCCAACAACGTATAAAATTAATTGCTTGCTTCTAGCCTACTAACGAAAGTCCTCGCGGACTTTCTATCTGTGATTTATTTGCTAATTTTAGTGCTTAAACCACGTAACTAATCTTATACAAAACTATTGTAAAACATTTGACCAAAAATGAGAATACCGATTTTAATATTGACTTTTTTACTATCAAGTATCGGATTTGCTCAAGATAATATCAATCCAAAAGAATTAATTGGATTTGGATGTTATTTTGGCGGAACAAGTTCGGACGTTGTGAATGATGTAACTTTTGACTTGAACGATAATAAGTACAAAAAGATAATTAAGAAACTAAAATCAAAAAATCCAGCGGAAAGATATTTAGCAGTAATAGTTGCGGAACGATTAGCGGAACTGAATAAATATGAATTAACGGAAATTGACAAAGGATTAATAAAAAAAGCATACGAATCGAGCGATTTAGTTTCTGTTTGTTCAGGATGCACATATTTTGACCGAATCGGGTTGAAAAAACTTCTCTCAAAAGAGAAAGAAAATTTTATGTGGACTTATGCTGAATTCTGGTTAGAACAATATATTAAAAAATGAATTCACCAATAAACATTCATAGTTCAAATAAGAAAATTGAATTACCTGTTGGAATTTACAGTGTCAAAGTTCTTGGTGGTTGGGGAGTTGAAGTTGGTGATTTTTCGTTTGATTTAAAAAATGCCGATAATGGGGAAATCATAAAACCAAAAGGAACTCAATGGCGAATTCAGTCCTTTGCTTTTAAAAAACGAGCGAAAAAGATTTTTACTCTTGACATTGGAAAAAGAGGAAACTTTGTAATTGAATTTAAAAACCAATCAGATTTAAAAGTAAAACGGTCGAATTTATTTTTAACGAGATTATTTGAAAGTGAATTACCAAACGAGAATTTGGAAATTTGTATCGGCTGAATAAAAAAACGTTTTACAACACCGTGTCCTATGAAAAGCACTAGCCAAGTTTCTCAAAGTTAATATTTTATTTTTTTACTTAAACCACTTTTTTTCTTTTTAATATAACTTGCTCGGCATCCTATTTGTGATCGATTCTTGATCGTCACCAGCATCTGTATGATTATAAGTTATAATAACCTGGCCACTTGCTATAAATATGTGATACTAAGAATTCAGTTCACCCACGTTGTTTTGTGATACAGGTTTGACTACTTTTATTGTGAGCTTTGTTATCTGTCATTATCTATTCCAATACACCTATGGTATAAGGTGTCTCCGTTTTTATCACTGCTAAGGTTCTACCAAGCAACTTCCTGGCCACTTTTATTATTATACTCTTTGCGTTCTTTCCTTGATGCTTGCGATAATATGCCTGCATCACTGGATCTGCTCGTATGGCCTGCCAAGAGGCTTCCACAAAGTAGGAACGTATCAAGCGATGGGCGCGCATAGTAATTCCCATAGTCTTATAGTTACCGCCACTTTGATAAACCCCAGGGGCCAGACCTACATAGCCTGCCAAATGCTTCACATTGTTAAAACGACGTAAATCTCCCAGCTCACTTATAATACCACAGGCAACTATACCTCCTATCTCAGGAATACTCCGTAATAAGTAATAATCTTTCTTATGATAAGTTCTACAATACCAACGGATTTGGGTGGATACATCTCGAAGTTCTTTATCTACAAACCTGAAAAAGCGCATTCTACTTTCTAGGGCAGCCTTGGCCGTTGGATGTTTAAAAACCATAGCATCCAACCATTTTCTATATCCATGGCTCCAATGGTCATTATCAAACTCTACAGGCTCCTTTATACCAAAATATAACAATTGCATTTTAATATAGCTCTTGATCCGACGTAAGTCCTTGACCAGATCATTACGCCTACGAAATAAACTGCGAAGCTCCTCGCGCTCTACTGAGGGCACTGTAATACTTTCTAAACGCCCATCTTTAAGTTCGCGGCTTATTAATTGTGCATCAATACGATCAGTTTTGGTATGTCTTTCTTTTCCCTTGCGATGTATATCTGACGGATTAACTACTAAAGAATCCCATCCGTAACTCTTAAAACAACGATGCGCATAATAGCCACAACAGCCCGCTTCATAAGCAACCCGTACGTCATGATCTGGAAAATGCTTCTCTACATAAACCCTTAACTGATCAGCGATAGGTGACATACTGAAAGACTTTCCTGAAAATAGATCTGTACTACAGTGAACCTTCCAACTTCGCTTGTGTATGTCAATTCCTATATATAATTTTGAGACGGCAGTAATTTGAGTTTTCATATCTTAAATAGTTTATGGTGAACTTTAAAGATACTCGACTTACTGCTTTTTCATCGATGCTATAAGTAATTGCTTGGTTCTGGTCTACTCGGAATTTCCTTCGGAAATTCCTCTGGCTCGTGAATGTTTGCTAAATTAGTTGCTAAAACACGCAACTAACCATACACAAACTGTTGTATGCCATTGAGGAGAACCCGACTGCATTAGATTTACGATCTTGACTTCCTTCTAGTTGGATACATAACTTGTTGTTTTTTGAACTGACCGATTTCCTCTCTTAACGTTTGATTGATATTGTGAATCAAATCATTTTGAAACTTCATAATTCCCAATAAATCGTGCATAGCATTTAAATTTTCTAATTGTTTATAAACAATCTCTTCTAAATCGGCTTTGGTATATCTTTTGCTCATGGTTATATGTTTTTAATATTCAAAAAAAACTTTAATCGGTTTATTTAATGCTTTTAAAGCATAACAAAGATATTTAATTGAATACCATAAAGCATAAAATAATACTAAGAGCATTTAAAATGAAGTCATTACATTTGACTTTCAATGATATTAATTCATTATGGACAAGGAAGTTTACAACCGTATAAAGGCTGTTTTGGCTGAACAAGGAAAAACCAACAATTGGTTGGCTGACCAATTAGAAATGAATAGAACTACTGTTTCTAAATGGTGCAGGAATGAGATGCAACCAAGAGTAGAAACCTTATTTCAAATTGCTAAAGTACTGGACGTTGATGTGAGAGAACTATTGATATCAACAATTAAGAAATAAAACGGCATACAACAAGGTAAAAATTGAAATACAGACAATTAATTATAGTAACACTAATTTTGACTCTACAAGTTAGGGCTCAAAATAATAACTTCCATATCAAATACGAAAACCCTACCAGCCAGCTTGGTTTGGGACTTTTAATACTTGATTACTACAATTTGCCGATTATAGAGATTTACAATGATAAAAACCTTATAGATAAATTTATTGATTGGGATTCGAATAAACCAGATGTGGATATTTATCCAAAATTTTATGAACTTGATTATGGACATTGTGATTTTGTATTGTTGGAGTCTACGAAAACATATCACAAGATTTTAGTCGGACTGAATAAAGTTAAATATGTTAAAAATTCAAAACATTGGAATTTCATTTCTTGGACTGAACTCATAACAAACTCTTTTGGAGTAACAAGAAAAAGGAATTCAAGAGAATCAAATAAACTACGAATCTCAAAATCTGATAATTCCAAAGAAATTCCTATTGAACTTAAAACACATGAAAACTTTTGTGTCAATCAGCTTAAAGATAATTGGGTTAATGTAAAATACGATTGTATTTATGCGACTGATCAATATATAGATTATGAAGGAGAACCTTGCTCAAACTACATTGATAAGTGCCCTGACAACAAAACTGGTTGGATAATGTGGAAAAAAGATGGAGAACTTCTTATTCAGATTTATCTAAGACCATAAAAAAACGGCATACAACAAGGTATAAAATTAATTGCTAGTACTCGCCTACTTACGAAAATCCTTGCGGATTTTCTATTCGGTGTGTATTTGCTAAATTAGCTGCTTAATCAACGCAACTAATCTTATACTAAACGTTAGCGGTAATTTGAAAATTGAACTAAATTTGGATTTTTTACCAATTTTTGGTAAATTTGATTAAAAGAAAGATAATGAAAAATACATCCATATCACTCGGAAATTATTTTGACCAGTTTGTACAAACTCAAGTTTCTGCTGGTCGATACAAAAACGTTAGCGAAGTTATAAGAGCTGGACTTAGAATGTTGGAGAATGAAGAAAGTAAAGTAATCGCATTGAGAAATGCTATACAAGAAGGATTGAATAGTCCTTTAGTTGAAGACTTTGACTTTGATGAAAATCTGAAAAAACTAAAAGCAGAAAAAAGAAAGAATGGCTAAAGTTATACTTAGAGAAGAAGCCATTAATGACTTAAATAGAATTTGGGACTACACTTTCGCAAAATGGTCTGAAAAACAAGCCGACAAATATTATGCAACAGTTAAAATGGCTTGTAATGGAATTGGAGAAAGTCCTGATATTGGAAAAGAATATGACGGAATAAGCAAAAACTTACTCGGACTAAAATCTGGAAAGCATATAATATTTTATCAGCAAATATCTAGTGATAGAATTGAAATCATAAGAATTTTACACGAGCGAATGGATTTGAAAAATAGGATAACTGAATAAAAACTACACCCAACATTGCTAAAAATAATTGCTTGGTAAGTGCATACCTGGAAAATTCCTATGGAATTTTCCAACGTCAGTTTTATTTGTTTAACTTAACAGCTTAACCACGCAACTATTCTTATACGTAACCGTTGTAGGTAATTTAAGAAAAACGGAACTAATGAAAAAAACACTATACTTTTTAATCGGAATTTTAGTTTTGAGTTGTGTAAATAAACCTGACTCACAAAAAAAATCTGATTTAGCTGTAAATTCGGAATTGAAATCAATTGAAATAAAATATTCTGACTCAAGAGAAAAAACTATTGAGAATCTTAAAAAGATATGGGAATGTAAAAATCCTTTAATTGCCAAAAGTGAGACTAATTTTAATGGGAAAATATAGAATGACATTACCTTAATGATTACTGAATTTAAGCCTGTTGATTCTGAAAAAAAGGAAAGAAATATTAAATTAACCTCTGACTTAATTAAAAAGGATATTTTAAATTATAAAGAGTTTTCGGAATTAAAAATTATTACAAGTTACACGACATCAGAAGGAGAAAGAAGAACTTCTAGTAAGACTATAAAAACAACTGAATTATAAAAACCCACCTACAACACAGTATCCTATGAAAAGCACTAGCCAAGTTCTTCAAAGTTAATATTTATTTTTCAATTATCTCATAATGATGATTTTGAGATGTTGAATTGTTGATAATTCCGATAGGATTATCAATAATTCAACACTATAT
>NZ_SRSO01000044.1 GCF_004791695.1 Flavivirga rizhaonensis
TGTTTTAATCGAGTTTACAGCCCCCTTCCTACTTATCCATAATACAAAATTGCAGCTAACAGCTAAAGATTAGTCTGTTGATAGAAGTCTGGGATGTAGGTTATTAAAGAAATAGGGCAAAAAAAAAAAATCGGAACTCAGATTTGTTCCGTAGGCTTTTATTGCAATAAAATAACATAATAATGCCTTTTTATTTGGTTTTTAACATAGAAACTCACGTTAAATTAAACTTATTGTTTCCCTGGTAGATTCCTGCCTTACTGAAACAAGTTCAGCACAGATCGAAGGAATGACAATTTCCAATCACATTAAGTACAATTTCCGGGTTAAAAAATCAAAAATAAAATCCTTAATCTTTAAATCACATCAAGCCCCTTACCTATTTTAATAAAGGCTTTAACAGCTTTATCCAAATGATGACGCTCATGTCCTGCAGACAATTGCACACGTATTCTTGCTTTTCCTTTTGGTACTACTGGATAGAAAAAACCAATGACATAAATTCCTTCTTCTAATAGTTTTGAAGCGAACTCCTGCGCTAATGTTGCTTCGTATAACATAACAGGCACTATAGGATGATCTCCTGGAACAATATCAAATCCTGCTGCTGTCATCTCTTTTCTAAAATATTGGGTGTTTTCTTCTAATTTATCTCGAAGTTTAGTAGAAGTGCTTATAATGTCTAACACTCTAATAGAAGCTCCAACGATGGAAGGTGCTACAGTATTAGAAAACAAATAAGGTCTGGAACGTTGTCTTAACAAGTCAACAATTTCCTTTCTGGCTGCTGTGAACCCACCAGAAGCACCACCTAAAGCTTTACCATAAGTCCCCGTTATAATATCCACGCGTCCCATAACATTTCTGTACTCATGTGTACCTCGACCCGTTTTACCAATAAAACCTGTGGAATGGCATTCATCAATCATTACCAGGGCATTGTACTTATCGGCTAAATCACAAATTTTATCAAGTTGAGCAATGGTTCCATCCATAGAAAAGGAGCCATCTGTAACGATTAACTTTCTACGCGATCCTTCGGCTTGAATTAATTGTGTTTCCAGATCAGTCATATCATTATGTGCATACCTGAATCGTTTTGCCTTGCATAAACGAATGCCATCAATTATAGAAGCATGGTTTAAAGCATCAGAAATAATAGCATCTTCTGCGTTTAAAATGGGTTCGAACACCCCGCCATTGGCATCAAAAGCAGCTGCGTACAAAATACAATCTTCCAGACCTAAAAACGATGCTGTTTTTTGTTCTAGCTCTTTATGAATATCTTGTGTACCACAAATAAAACGTACAGAAGACATGCCATACCCATGAGAATCAATGGCTTTTTTACCTGCATCAATAACGTCTGGATGCGATGATAAGCCTAAATAGTTATTTGCACAAAAATTCAATACTCCTGATGATGTTGTTGTGCTTATTTCCGACCCTTGCGGGGTTGTTATGATTCTTTCTGATTTATATAATCCTGCAGCTTTAATTTCTTCAATTTCATTCTGCAAATCATGTTTTATGTTAGAGTACATATTTTTCTGTTTTGATATTATTTTTAACTTAAATTGTCATTTCGTATTGAGCTTTTAGCTCTCGAATCATGGTTTCTGTAATAGAATACAAATCGTATTTTGGTTGCCATCCCCAATCCATTTTCGCTTCAGAATCGTCAATAGATTTTGGCCAATATTCCGCAATATCTTGTCTAAAATCTGGCTTATAATCGATTTTAAAATCAGGATATAATTCACGGATTTCTGATGCAATTTCTTTTGGTGAAAAACTTATCCCTTCTATATTGTAGGACGTTCTCACTTTAATGCTTTCTGCTGGTGCTTCCATAATCTCTATAGTAGCTCTAACCGCATCATCAATAAAAATCATAGGTAGTGCTGTATCTTCCCTTAAAAAACAAGTAAAACGTTCATTTAAAACAGCTTTATGATAAATATCTACTGCATAATCTGTAGTACCTCCACCTGGTAATGATTGATACCCTATGATACCTGGATAACGAATAGACCTAATATCTAAACCATATTTAATATGATAATATTGCGCCCAATTTTCCCCATCTACTTTACTTATACCATATACTGTTGCTGGATCTAAATATGCATTATTTGGTGTATTATTTCTTGGTGCACCATTCCCAAACACAGCTATTGAGCTAGGATAAAACACCTTCTCTATATTATAGATTCTGGCAACTTCCAGAACATTTAACCAAGTTTTCACATTGATATTCCAGGTTCCTAAAGGGTTTTCTTCTCCTTTAGCTGATAAAATGGCTGCTAAGTGATAAATTTGAGTCACTTTATATTGTACTACAACCTCTTTAATTCTATCTATATCTGTAGCATCAATAACTTCAAATATACCATTTGTATCTTCACTTTTTCTTATATCTGAAGCAATAATTCTTTCTTTTCCGTATTTGTCTTGTAAGGCTTTCGTTAGTACTTTTCCAACTTGACCATTAGCCCCTATGACTAAAATTGCCGTATCCATGATAGTGTTATTTGCTAACAAAATTACATATTACAGATTTTAAAATACAAAAAACACATAAACTAAGCAAATATTACTTCTATTTAGATTTAAAAAAGTTATATTTACTTTTTAATAATTAAATAATTGCTTTTTGCAATAATTTTTATTTGACGTATTATGGAAAATTTGGACCAAACAGACATTACCATTCTTAGAATTTTACAAAAGGATTCTAAAAAAACAGCCAAAGAGATTGCTAAAATTTTAAATTTGACACCTTCTCCTGTTTACGAACGTATTCGTAGGCTTGAAAATCAAGGTTTTATAAAAAAGTATGTTGCTATTCTGGACAAGAAGCTACTGGAACGATCTGTAACGACTATATGTCAAGTATCTATGCGTTATCATAGTGAAGCCTTTATTGAAAAGTTTGAAGAACAGATTCAAAATCTAGATGAAGTTCAGGAATGCTATCACATGGCAGGTCAGGTAGACTTTATATTAAAAATAAACACAAAAGGGTTGGAAGATTATCACAACTTCGTGAAATATAAACTTTCTAAAATTGAAAATATAGGTGTCTTGAATAGTACGTTTGTTTTAAAAGATATTAAGAATTCTTCGGAGTTTTATATTTAATGCCCCATTCATAATTAATATGCTTCTCAATTAGATCTAGACTTTGCTCAGTATAGGCCAAGTCATATGACTAGACGATTATAATTATAAGACTTTTGTTATATCGTAGAAATCGACCTTGAAAATACTTAGATTTAAGTCAGTTCAACATAAACAATGCTAAAAACAATCAAGTTAATTGTTTGAAATACAGATTTTTGTCATGTCGACAGAACGAAGCATAAGTGACGAGACATCTCATCGTAATGAGATTCCCGTTCCTATCTGTCATGCCTTTGGCTTAGCAAATCGACAGTTACGGTGTTCCTACATTTTAAAAAAAAAGATTTATATTTTATTATTTACTTTTCTTTGCCCGTCCAAAGAAAAGTAACAAAAGAAAAGACGCCCCTTCGATAGGAATTTCTTCTTTTGCTTAGGCTCAAGAAGAACCAAGCAAAACTTCGACGTCGCGTCAATGCGCCATCCCATACTATGCTCCTGGGGTTCGAAGCTTTTGTCCTTTATTCTTACGAAGGGTCGGTGCTTGCCTAATGGTCATTTCTTAACGATCATCTTAATCCCTTTTTTTCGAACTGACGTTAGATTAATTAAAAGTATCTTTAACAAACTCCAAAGCCCGTTTTTCATTATAGTAAACATTTTTTTTATCTACAAATCCCACATGTCCACCATGTTGAGGCATCTCTAAATAAAGATTTGGATTGTTTTTTGCTTCTTTTACAGGATAACATTCTGGAGACAAAAATGAATCGTTTAAAGCATTAATGATTAAAGTTGGTATCTTAATATATGGAAGGAATTGCAAGCAGCTACATTTTTCATAATAGTCTAAAGCATCTTTAAAACCATGCGCTTTGGATGTATAGACATTGTCAAAGTCGAATAATGTTTTTATAGATGCTAAGTCTTTAAGGCTTAAATCTTCTTTAAAACGTTGTTGTTTGATTTTTAAGCGATTTACTAAATATTTTAGAAATCGATTGTGATACAATATATTTTTAAAAGTATGCAACGCTTTTGCAGAACCATACAAATAACAAGGCACTGAAGCTGTAACTGCTGCTTTTATTTGATTGGGCAGCACCTCTCTTTCTCCCAAATATTTTAAAATCATATTGGCTCCCAAACTAATCCCTTTTAAATAAATTTCTGAATAGTCTTTTTCTGAAATAATATGTGTTATAATAGCTTCTAAATCTTCGGTTGCTCCAGAGTGATAACTACGGTATTTTAAATTATCTTCTCCACTACATCCTCTAAAATTCACACAAACTGCATCAAAACCATTATTATTAAATAGTTTTGCTGATCCTGTCATATATGGTCGTTGTCCGTTTCCCTCTAACCCATGCAATAAAATAACCAGCTTCTTTGTTTTTTCTTTTGAAAAACTCCAATCTAAATCAATAAAATCGCCATCAAACAATATGATACGTTTACGTTCTTGATTTACATCTTTAACGCGTCTTATCAAACCTGAATATACCGTTGAAACGAAACCGTTTTTTAAAAAGAAAGAAGGCTTATAGGTTGATTCTATTATGGGCATGTTTTAGTGTTCAGTGTTCAGTGTTCAGTGTTCAGTAAAAAAATAACTTTTTAAACTATAGGTTTTCGTATTATTATAATATTTTATTAATTCTTAACAACATTAATTGAATTTCAAAAGAACTGCATACTGCCACTGTTCACTGCTTACTTTATATTTAAAAATTAAACTTCCAGAGGTGTAAACTTAAAATCGGTGCCATTAAACAACCCTTTATCACTTAGTTTTAATGAAGGAATTACTAATAAAGCCATAAATGATAATGTCATATATGGTGCATAAAGATTACTTCCTAAATCCTTTGCCATAGCATCTAATTCTGCATATTGTCTTCCTATAGTTTCACCATCTTTATCACTCATAATACCAGCTACAGGGAGTGGGACAGTTTTTTCTTCGGAATTTGAAATAGCACAGATACCTCCTGTACCTTCAATAAGTAAGTTAACGGCTTTACATATTGCTTGATCACTAACACCTACTACAATAATATTATGAGAATCGTGACCTACTGAAGAGGCAATGGCGCCTTCTTTTAATCCGAAATTTTTAATAAAAGCTATGGCTGGTTTTTGATTTTGGTATCTATTAACAACTCCTATTTTAAGGATGTCGTTTTCGATATCAGAAACCAAATTTCCATTTAAAATTGAAGCGTTAACGATAAGTTCATTTGTTACTAATTGACCTTCTAAAGCTTCTATGACACGAATTTGTTTTGCTGACGATTCAACTCTAAAATCTGATACTTCCTTTTTATTACAATTAAAGTTATTAAGATTTTTAAAAGCTACCGGTTGTATTAAAGATATACCTTTATCGAAAACCAACTCACCGTCTATATAGGTTTGAACGGTTTTAAAATGGATTAAATCTTCAACTACAATAAAATCCGCAAACTCACCTCCTTGTAATAAACCAACATCTAAATTGTAATGTTTTACGGGGTTAACACAGGCTACTTCTAATACTTTAAAAACATCAATTCCTTTTGCTACTGCTCTGGCACATAAATTATTAATATGATGTAACAATAGATCGTCTGGATGTTTATCATCACTACAAAACATCATGTTTTCAAAATGTTCTGGAAGTAAATCTATTAAAGCTTCGAAGTTTTTGGCGGCACTTCCTTCTCTAATTAGAATTTTCATGCCTTTTTCAAGTTTCTCTAGGGCTTCTTCATAAGTAAAACATTCGTGATCTGTAGAGATTCCAGCATTAATATATTTTGTAACATCATCTCCTCTTAATCCAGGGGCATGACCATCTACAGGTTTATTATAGTGTTTTGCCCATGCTATTTTTTTTAACACGTCGTCGTCGTCAAACAACACACCTGGGTAATTCATCATTTCTGCTAGATATTTGATGTCTGGTTTTTTAAGCAGTTCTTTAATATCATCAGAATTTATAACAGCTCCCGCAGATTCAAAATGAGTTGCTGGTACACAAGATGGTGCTCCAAAATTGAATTTAAACGGTACCTTTTTACCATTATTAATCATAAATTCCACGCCTTCAACGCCCAATACATTAGCTATTTCATGAGGGTCTGAAACGGTTGCAACTGTGCCATGTTTTACAGCTAATCTTGCAAATTCACTAGGTACTAACATAGAACTTTCTATATGGATGTGTGCATCTATAAATCCTGGTAATATATAGTGTTCTATATTATGCTCTTTTTCTTGAATAGAAATAATCTTTCCTTCTTTAAAGATTACTTCTCCTTTATAGATACGTCTGTTTTGTATATCGACTATTTGTCCTTGTAGTTTCAAATTATCAGTTAATTAGGTGCTTCGACTGCGCTCAGCATGACCATGTTATTTTAATTCTACTTTTAGAATGTTTTTTGTATTTTTATTTACTTTAAAACGATTATCTGCTCGTTTGCCTATTACCCAAACAATATCTTCTCCAGAGCATAATAATCTAATGTTTTCCTTATCTAATAGTGATAATTTTTCGTCTTTAAAATACTTACTCAATTTCTTTTTACCAGACATTCCTATAGGGTAAAACAGGTCTCCTTCTTTCCATGTTCTGACTGTTAGCGGATATTGAAGCAATGCTTTGTCTACGTAAATGGTATGATTGTTTTTTACTAAAATAGTGTCCGTTTTATCAAAAAATAAAATACCTGAACCTGTTCTTACTTGCTTATCTGTTTCTGAAATTATAATGAGTTCTTCGTCTGTTTCTGAGGTAATCTCACTTAGTAAAAAATGCTCTCTATCTTTTATTAAACGGTGTGTTGAGGATAGTATCTGCTTTCCGGATTGGGCATTTAACAAGTCAGCAATATCATTCCATTCTGTAAACCCATAGTCTTTAAATACCTCAAATAAATACGCTTTTTGATTGCTTAATTTTTTAAATTCTTCAACCTTGAATACCATTTGATTGTTTTCAATAGTTGTTATAGCACGATTTAATAAGTCTTCAATACTTTCTTCTACAATATCTGCTGTATCATTTAAGTTTTTAAGTGTATTTTGGAAATTCTGCAATAATTGAGGATTGATCTCTTTTAAAACAGGAACAATGTCATGTCTCAATTTATTCCTTAAATATTTAGTGAATGCATTGCTGCTATCTTCTCGCCATTTAAAATCGTTCGCTTTTGCATAAGTTTCAATAACCTCTCTAGAAAATGGTAATAGTGGTCTAACAATATTATCATTTACTTCTGGTATGCCTATTAACCCATCTAGTCCTGTTCCTCTGGACAGATTAATTAAAAAGGTTTCTAGATTATCATCAGCATGATGAGCTGTTAAAACATAATCGAATTGTAATTGTGACGCTAGTTCTTCAAACCAATCATAACGGAGTTTTCGAGCTGCCATCTGAGTTGATAATTTACTATCTTTAGAATAGTTTTTAGTATCAAAACTTTCAATAAATGCTTCTAAATCTAAATCTTCTGCTAATTGTAGCACGAAACTTTCATCGGCATCACTTTCTTTTCCTCTTAAATTAAAATTGCAATGTGCTAAAGCAATGTTTAAGTTTAATTTATGGCATAAATGAGTTAAAACGATACTATCTATGCCTCCGGAAATGGCAATGAGAAGTTTGCTTTCTTTTAGGAAAGGCAGTTTGTTGTTTATATGTATCTTGAATGGTTCTAACACGTTTCAAAGTTAATATTTTTAATTGTTGTTACGCTGAGATTCGCTGAGATAACTCAGAGACACACAAAGTATGATCTTATTCCCGCAAAGGCACAAAGAAAATACTGAGACTGTCACTGAACACTGAATACTGTTTACTAGTTTTCCAAAACCGTTCGCATGGCTTTTGCTTTTACCAAACACTCTTCATATTCTTTTAGCGGATCACTCTTGGCTGTTATGGCGCCTCCTACAGAATATGACACATATTTTTTTGTTTTGTTATAGAGAATACTTCTAATAACTACATTAAAATCGAAATCACTTGTGGGTGAAAAATAACCAACTGATCCAGAATATAGACCACGTCTGGTTTCTTCTAATGCTTCAATAATTCGCATGGCAGAAATTTTTGGAACTCCCGTCATACTTCCCATAGGAAATGTACTCTTAATAACATCGACAGCATGTGTTGTTTCTTTAATCTTTGAAGTCACCGTAGAAATCATCTGGTGTACTTGATCAAATGTATAGATCTTGGTTAATTCCTCAACTTTCACACTCCCTTTTATAGCGGTTTTTGATAAATCGTTACGCACCAAATCAACAATCATAATATTTTCACTACGTTCTTTTGTATCTTTAGATAAAGCTTCTTTCAGAGCTTCATCTTCTAATGTATTCTCTGAACGCTTTGCTGTTCCTTTTATTGGCTGGGAAATAATGGTTTCTTTATCCTTTTTTAAATAACGTTCTGGTGATGCAGACAATAAATATTTGTCTCCAAACTTTAAGAATGTTGCAAAAGGGGGGTTAGAAATATTATTAAGTTTTAAATAAGTATCCAGAGGATTAATACTGGTGTTTTCGGCATAAAACTCCTGACAAAAATTAGCTTCGTAAATATCGCCTCTATGAATATGAGCAAGCATATTATTTACTTTTTCAAAGTATTCATCTTTATGTATGCGGAGTTTTACTTTAATATCGTTTGAGACCCTTCGACTTAGTTCGTCCTGAGCGCAGTCGAAGGGCTCAGGGTGACATGTCTTCTTACTTTGAATTTCTTTTAAATCATCCTCAAATTCATCATCAACACATTTTAAATATTGTATTTCAACTTGATCTCCTTTAAATAAAAATAATTTTTTAGGTTGGAAAAAGTACAGATCAGGGAATTGTAAGCTATCAAAGTTGCTAGAACTTAAGTCTTCAACATCATTTTTTAAATCATATGTTAAATATCCAAAAATCCAATCATTTACATTGGTTTGATATTCCTTAAGCATCTCAAAACTTCCTTCGAAATTCGTTTGAACACTTGTAAAAGCATCTACTGCCAATACTGCTTCAAAGTTAGAATGGTTTTGTTCGTAATTATTAGAATCTAACCAAATAACATCATCAAATTGCTGACTCCAAATCAGTAATTGATTTTTAAATTGATTAACATTATCTAAACGGTGAATTTGTGTTGTCCTCAATAATAAAATTTAATGTGTAAAGTTAGTTAGAATCCTTAAAAAATTATAAGTTTTGCAAAGTAAACAATTTGAATACATATAATGAACTCATTTAGACTTTTTCAATTTGCTAAAAAATTGCTGTTTTCAGCTCTGTTTTTGTCTTTTTTTCCTTCCGTAGCTCTGCTATGCAACTCAAAAAAGTCTTCAACAGAGGCAAAAACTTCTAATTTTCGCTTAAATCCAAAAAGTCTAAATGAGTTCAATATTCTATTTTCATGTATACTTTAGAAAACGAAAAGTTAAAAATAGCAGTCAAAAAAACAGGGGCAGAATTATGTAAAATTACTTCGGTTAAAAAAGACATAGATTTTATGTGGGATGCTAACCCAAAGGTTTGGGGAAGTTACGCCCCTAACCTATTTCCCATAATTGGGGCTTTAAAAGACGGGGCTTACTTTTTTGAAAATAACATTTATAACCTCCCAAAACATGGTCTTGTAAGAAACAATGATAAACTTGTGTTACAAGAACAAAATCAGAATTTTTTAACTTTTAAATTGAATTATGATAAGGACTCTTTAAAAATATATCCTTTTAAATTTGAGTTTCTTATTACTTATCAGCTTATAGATAATATACTTACCATTACGCATACTATAAACAACCTTGACGATAAGACCATGTATTTTTCACTAGGTGGTCACCCTGCTTTTAAATGTCCTGTATTTAATAATGAAGCTTATAATGATTATTATTTAGAGTTTGAATATACAGAAAGCTCTAAAACTCATTTAATAAATATGAAAAATGGTCTTATTTCGGATAAAACGAAACCTGTTTTTAACAAGTCAAATACATTAGCATTGAAGCATGATTTATTTAATGAAGATGCGCTTATTTTCAAAGATTTAAAATCTAAACGTGTTACTTTAAAAAGTAAATCACATGGTTCTATTCTTACGGTTAGTTATGAAGATTTTCCTTATTTGGGTATTTGGGCAAAACCTGATGGTGACTATGTTTGCATTGAACCTTGGCTTGGTATTGCTGATAACGAAAGTACAAATCAGAACTTAAAAGAAAAAGAAGGTATTCTAACTTTAATGCCGAAAAAAACATTTATAGCGTCTTATAGTATTGAAATACACAACATTCATTTATAAATATATTAAGCTTAACTTTGCTGGCTAAATAGCATCATTTTGAGTTTTCAAGATTTAAATTTAAATACCCCACTTTATAACGCGTTAGATGATTTAGATTTTACAACCCCTACGCCTATACAGGAACAAGCATTTAATGTTGTTAGTTCTGGTAAAGATATGGTAGGTATTGCACAGACAGGTACAGGTAAAACCTTTGCTTATATGTTACCTATTATTAAAAATTTAAAATACTCTACTCAAGAAAACCCGCGGGTTTTAATTTTGGTTCCTACACGTGAATTGGTTGTACAGGTAGTAGATGAAATAGAAAAGCTTTCAAAATACATTAACAATCGTATTTTAGGAGTCTATGGAGGCACTAATATTAATACACAGAAGCAAGCTGTTGCAGAAGGTATCGATATTCTGGTAGCGACTCCTGGCAGGTTATACGATTTGGCTTTAAGCCGAGTTTTACAACTTAAGTCCATACAAAAATTAGTTATTGATGAAGTTGATGTGATGCTAGATTTAGGGTTTAGGCATCAGTTAATCAATATTTTTGATATTTTGCCCGAACGTAGGCAAAACATCATGTTTTCGGCAACTATGACGCTAGATGTTGATGATTTAATTAGTGATTTCTTTAAAAGCCCAGAGCGCGTTTCTATTGCAGTTTCGGGAACACCTCTTGAAAACATTTCGCAAACACGTTATAATGTTCCGAATTTTTATACCAAAGTCAATTTATTAACGCATTTACTAAATGACATCGAAAATTTTAACAAGGTTTTAATCTTCGTGGCTTATAAACGTATGGCTGATCGTTTGTTTGAAAAACTAGATGAAATATTCCATGAGGAGTTATGTGTGATTCATTCTAATAAAACCCAAAACTACAGGTTGCGAAGTATTGAACAATTCCGAAATGGCGAGAATCGTATTTTAATTGCGACCGATGTGATGGCACGTGGATTGGATATTGATAACGTATCTCATGTTATCAATTTCGATACGCCTTTATATCCAGAAAATTACATGCATCGTATTGGTAGGACAGGTCGTGCTGAACGCGAAGGGAAATCGATTGCTTTTTCTACTGAAACCGAACAAGAGTCTATTGAGTGTATTGAATCTTTAATGAATATGAAGATTCCTCTATTGGAAATCCCTCCTATTGTTGAAATTTCTACTGAATTAATTGAAGAGGAGCGTCCACAAATAAAAGAGCGCAACAATCCTACGAAACGAAAAGATGAAGATGCTCCTGGTCCAGCATTCCATGAAAAGAAAGCTAAAAACCAAAAGGAGAATTTAGGGGGTTCTTATAAATTTAAAATTGCGAAGAAGTACAAAAAACCTAAAACCAAAGGCGATAAGAATTATAATAAACGGAATAAGAGTAAGTAAGTAGTTATCAGTTTCAGTGGCAGTTTGCAGTTGTTTTCGTTTTCAATATTTATCTTTTTAGATTTGCTTTAAGTATAAGGCTTCGTTAAGTGGATTCCTGCTGTAGTTTATCTTGAGCGAAGACGAAAGGCAGGAATGACAAAATCCAAGGAAATATTGTATATCTTATCTGGTTATTGTTAACTTAACCGAAGCAAGCAAAACCATTAGGTTTATAGTATTTTAATCTAGCTATTTTAAGTTTTTATACAATTGTGAATCACTCAAAATTTCTTGCTCCATTTTCTTTGCTTCTTCTTTATTCAGATTGATCTTTTTACTTTTATCAGCTTTACGAGCAACTAGATAATGCATCCTTTTTAAACCGTTTTCCCCGATTCTTTTAAAAATCAAGTTTTCAGAAATTTACACACAATAAATAATACAAAAATCCCTTTTTAAATTAATGAAAAGGGATTAATTAATCATATAAACGCTAAGTAAAACTTTTAATTAACTCTTCTGAAATGTTTTTAATATAATAAGACCTATTCTTATTAAAACAAAAGTAATACTACCAAACACCGTAGTTAAAAAAGAAACCTTTAGTCCTCCTGCTAATCTGGGCGTAGATATTATATCCGTAGCTTCTACAATATCGAAGGCAGTAATAAGACCTATCATGGATCCTAAAAATCCCAGCACCAATCCTAATAAGCTTGCATCGGATGCCAGAGCAGACATTTTTTTAGATACTCCTCCATCCTTATTTAAATATAGAAATCCTCTAATTAAAAAGAATATGGCTACTAAAAGACATATCAATATCAACGACATGAATAATGGTCCTCCTTCGTAAAATCTCTTAACTAGTTCTGAAAAAAAACTTCTTCCTTGTAATATATATAATGTTCTCATAATTTATAAATTTATTGTTTTTTAATGAATGTTTTGGGTGTATGTCCCGAGTTTTTAAGTATGACTATTTTATTTTTAATATCGAAGTCTAAAACAACCCCTGAATTATTTAGTGTAGTAAACTCTATTTTTGGTCTGGCTGATAGCTCTAGTAAATTAGAACCCTCCGTTCCACCTATTAATGTTTTTCCATGAGCCTCGAATACCAGTTTGAAGGGCAGATCCTTACTCTCATAAACCCCTGCGTATTGCTCTATCTCTTCTTCTGTTAACTCAATAGTGTCAAAATTGGGTATTATTATATCTTTACCCGTTACTGCATTAACGGCATTAAACATGATAGACATCGGATCAAAATCTAGTGCATTAGTATTTAAAGCTATTGCAATTTCTAATTTTGGTATATATATTAACATAGACAGAAAGGAATCGATCCCGCCATTATGTCCAAAAAATGTTATTCCGTTCTTTTTCATGCTAAAAATGCCACTACCATATTCACTCTCAATTCTAGTCATTAAAGCGAAACTTTCTTTGGTCATTAATTTATTATTAAATAATGCATCTATAAAAACAACTAAATCTGAAGGATTAGATACGATACTCCCTGCGCCTCCAGGAACACTCATATGGGTTTGATTATCTTCATGCCATGTTTCATTCTCAAAATAATAAGACAAACACTCTTTATCTGTTATATCTATGTTACTACCATAATACGTGTTATCTAAATCAAGTTTATCTACAATTCTTTCTTCTAAAATTGCTTTATACGATTTGTTCTCTATTTTTTCCAAAATATATCCTAGCAACACATAATTAGTATTACTGTACTCATGCTTTACTCCTGGTTGGAAAACAACATCATATTTTAGAATTCTCGACAACATTTCTGCTTGGGTTGTTGGCTCTAGCATCCAAGTTTGGAAGTCCTCATCATTAGTGATATTAAATAAACCACTGCTATGATTTAATAAATTGGCAATAGTGATGTTTGATGCATTTGTAACCTTCGGAAAATAAACAGATAGCTTATCCCCTAATTTGATTTTTCCCTCATCTACCAACTGGAAAATTAATGTTGCGGTAAATGTTTTTGTAATAGAACCTACTCTATATTTAGTAGCTATTGTTGCTAATTTTCTCTCGTTCTGATCGATGTACTGAAAGCCCACAGATTTATTATAAACAGATTCTCCTTTTTGCAGAATAGATAAACTTCCCATAACTTTATTATTTTGATATAATAACTCTAGAAAGGAATCCAATTGTTTATAATTAGTACTTTGAGAGAAACCTGTTGTTGTTACTAATAGTAATATTAATAGTAGTTTTTTCATTTGCTATACAATTTTAATATGAATTAGAAATTTTAAACGTGTAAGTAGACCTTGAGTTTTTTATCATTTCTTCAATTATACTCCCACATTAAAAACTATAGGATATAAGCAATGGCTTTCCATTACTGGGTTTGCTAAAAGAATTGATAATATTATCATAACTAATGGTTTTAATTAAACATGACACAAATTTATAATGCTTTTATAACCGATTAATTAAAATGCGATGGATGACTGATTTAGCAATTAAAATAGCATCTTGTTAAAACTATTGTTAAATTGGTTATCCGTCTACAAAAAACAAATTAGCTATAGAAATATGGTATTATTGTAATATTATTTAAGTAAATGCTAACAAGACAATTCTTTTTTAACAAAATAGGTCAGTTATTACTCCATGTTATATTTTGGTGTGGTGTCCTTTTGTTCTACACCTATTTTTTTGGTTTTGATAGCATTGATTTTAGCTATGTATTATCGTTTTCACTGTTTTTAATGCCTATAACTATTGCTACTACTTATGTTTTTATTTATGAACTCATACCTAGTTATCTTATAACAAAAAAATACTTTCTATTTGGTCTATATAGCTTATACACCGTTATAATCTCTTCTTACCTCATTGTTATCTCGGTATTTTATGGATTAATCTATTTATCCCATTTTCGATATGCAAACATGGCACCAATTAGTAGAAATTTATTTTTTGTTGCCACTGCGGTATACTTAGTCGTTATTGTAGTAAGCGGGTTTAAAATGTTAAAACTTAATTTAAAACACATTGAAAAAGCCAATAAACTAGAAAATAAAATTTTAGAAACGCAACTTAAACTTAAGGAACAGCAACTTAATTATTTAAAGATGCAGATTCATCCCCATTTTTTATTCAACACACTAAATACCATGTATGGCTTTGCTTTAAAAAAAGCGGATGAAGCACCAGAAATGATCTTAAAACTCTCTAACTTATTAGATTATTTACTTTATAAAGTTGACAAACCTTTTGTTTTACTAACTGACGATATTGATCATATTAAAGATTATATAGAGTTAGAAAAAATGAGGTTTAATAATACGTTGGATGTTATTTTTTTAACGGAGCAGATCTCCGAAAATATTATGATAGCTCCTATGTTATTATTACCTTTTATAGAAAACAGTTTTAAACATGGCACTATTAAAAATGGTTTGTTAACAATTAAAATAACACTAACTTGTAGAGATAAAAACATCTATTTTAATATTGAAAATACAAGCACACAACCTGAAACTTATAAAAATGGTATTGGGTTGGAAAATATACAAAAGCGATTAGATTTATTATATAAAAATCATTACACATTACATATTACTAAGGATAATGATCTTTTTAAAGTGAATTTAATTTTAAATACCAATACCTCAGAATAATTGTTACAAAACAAAAACATATCGTGCCTTATTATCGATGATGAACTTATAGCCAGGGAAGTTATAGAAACCCATCTAAAAAAAATGCCCGATATTAAAACCATTGCTAGCTGTGGTAGTGCTATTGAAGCCTTTAGTTATATAAGAAATAACCACATCGATCTAATTTTTTTAGATATTAACATGCCAGAAATATCTGGGATCTCTTTTGCAAAATCAATTAACAAAGACATTAAAATTATATTCACAACCGCCTATCGGGATTATGCTGTAGAAGGCTTTGAACTACAAGCAGTCGATTACTTATTAAAACCAATTTCTTTTAACCGTTTACTAAAAGCTATTAATAATTATTTTGAAATATACAGCGAAGCAAAGCATGAAGCAATCGAAAATATAGACCGCAATGATTTTATGTTTGTTCGGTCTGATAGACGAATGATAAAAATAGATTTTGAGGCTATTATTTTTATTGAAAGTTACAGTGATTATATTAAAATTCATTTAGTGGATAATACTATTGTAACTAGAGAAACTATTAGTGCTATTGAAGCGAAACTACCTGTTAAAAAATTTATTAGAATCCACAGATCATATATTATATCAATAAATAACATTGTTTCTTTTACAAATGAAGAAATAGTTATTAATAATAAGTCACTACCAATTAGCAGAAGTTACAAAAAGGAGGTATTACAAGTTTTAGAAAGGTTTTAAAAAAGATGCCCCTTCTCAAACAAATGAAAAGGGGAGCTATAGAAAGTTGCTAAAAATCAGGATAAGTAACCAACCAAAACTTTAACCCTAACTAAAGTTAATCCTTAATTTTTACTTGGCTTTCTACGATATCTTTAATAGGAATGACTAATTTTCCTTCCTTAGTTTTTAACGTAATAGATATGCTATCTATTGTTTCAACTTCTCCTTTTATATCATTAAATTCGATGACCTGTCCAATTTCGTATATTTTTCTGGTATAAAAAGCTTTTAAAACGTCTCCAACGACCTTTTGTGCTCCAAATCCAAACGCTAAAGCGAATGCTAACAGAAAAGCCGCTAAAATCATGGTCAAGTTACTCGTAATAATTTCGGTATTAACACCCGCCTGATTTAATGCCGTTATAGAAGTAAATATGAGGATTATAAAAAATACAACTTGACTTATAATTTTAGCTCCTGATAAGTCCATAGATTCGAAAAAAGCTTTTAAACCTTTTTTGATAACATTTGCTAAAATTAGCCCGACCGTGAATATGACTAATGCAGAAAATAATTGAGGTAAATAACCTAACAGGTTGCTTATTTGCTCAGAAATCATGGTTAAATTCATAATATCTGATGCCATAATTAATAGCATGATATACATCACCCATTTTACAAAATTTGATATCACTTTTATGGTATCAAAATTCAACTTTTTCCCTTCAACAATCTCAATGTCATTAATAGCAGCATCCAGTTTGTTGGCCTTCGCCAATTTTAAAGCTTTCTTGATAATTTTAATAACGAGTTTAGTAACCAACCAACCTATAAATAAGACTATAATGGTTCCTATTATGTTCGGAAATATATCTGTTATTTCAAGCCACATCTTTCTTAAAGATTCCATGGCCACATCTTTAGCTTTTGTTGCTTCTTCCATTTTTATTTTGTTAATGTTATATTCTGTTTTGGCTTATTTCCTATCTTTTCTTTGTTTCATAACCGATTCAATTAAATCACCGATATTATAAGAAAATAGCGCAGCAAGATCCATAAGCAATTTAGCCATGGCAATATCTCTCATAACCTTAGACTTAAGTTCCTTTGGAACATGCTTAAGTGGCTTGTTTATGTCTTTAAACGGATTATTTTCCATTATTTAAGATATTATCGTTATACACTGTTATCAACTTATCTTTAGCGCGTTTAATTCTCATTTTAACGGCACTTTCCCCAATTTCTAAAACACTTTCAATCTCTTTAATAGAAAGGAAATCCTGGTATTTTAGTAATAAAATCATTTTCTCGTCAGGAGAAATTAGTTCTAAAGCTACTTTTAGCTTATCCACTTTCATATCCAGAAAACTATAATCATTGTCGTCTTCAGAAAGGTTTTCAATATCTTTATAGTCTACAGACTGCTTTTCTAGTTTTTTAGCGGTATCTCTGGTTACATAATTTACACAATGATTATATGTGAAAGCATATAACCATGTTGAAAACTTAGATTTCTCTTTAAAGCTCCCTAACTTAACAAAAAGTTTTAAAAAGATGTCCTGGGTTAAATCCTGAGCCTCATCTTCATCCTTCGCAAAACCTAAACATTTATTATATACCAACCTGGCATACCTATCGTATAAAATCTCAAAAAGCAATGTATTATTGTCTTTTACAATTGCTTTTACCAGATCTTCATCAGATAAATTATTAATGTTTTCGAGGGTTTTCAAGTGTAGCGTATGGCCATTTTAGTTATTCATATTTCGGGACAGATTACTTTTTAAAAAGTAATATTTTATTTTTTTCATTCATAGAAAAACAAAAATAAGTAAGTTTTATATTATAAACATTTAAAAAGTTTAGTAATTTGTAAAACATCAATTTACTAAAAAATAAAACTTTACAAAATGAAAAGGATTATATTATTGCTCATAGCCCTGAGTTTATTTTTTTCATGCAAAAAGACACCCAAACAACCAAAAGAATTTATAGCCAAAACCACAGCTTCTTCAAAGTATGCTTGTGTACCACAAGTCACTGATGCTGAATGGTATAAAAAAGACAATATAGCACCTCTTTTAGAAGGCTATGATGCTGTAAATTATCCTATTACTACTCAAAATGCTTTGGTTCAACGTTATTTTAATCAAGGCATGACATTGGCGTACGGTTTCAATCATGCCGAAGCAGCTCGTTCTTTCTATTATGCTACAAAATTAGACCCGAGTTGTGCTATGGCATTTTGGGGATATGCTTATGTATTGGGACCAAACTATAATGCTGGTATGGAAGACGATAACTATGAACGTGCTTACGAGGCTATACAGAAAGCAAAAACATTATCTAAAAATGCCACCGAAAAAGAGAGGCAATTTATCAATGCTATGGCATTACGCTATGCACCAGAGCCTCCAGAAGATAGAACAGCTTTAGATGCTAAATATTCTGAGGCTATGAAAGTATTATATGACCAATACCCAGAGGATACAGAAATTAGCGCTTTATATGCAGAATCACTTATGAATTTACATCCTTGGGATTTAAATGAAAAAAACGGTACAGAAAAGCCGTGGACTATAGAGATCGTAGCCCTTTTAGAAAAGCTCATTGCTCAAAACCCTAAACATCCTGGAGCGCATCATTTTTATATTCATGCTGTTGAAGCTTCCAGAACACCAGAACGTTCCAATATATCTGCAAAAGCTTTTGATGACAGGTTGGTTCCCGGTTCTGGGCATCTATTGCACATGCCTTCTCATACCTATATAAGAACCGGAGAATACCATAAAGGCACTTTATCTAACATTGCAGCTGTAGAGGCCGATAGTGCTTATGTTACTACCTGTCATGCACAAGGTGCATATCCGCTGGCCTATTACCCTCATAATTATCATTTTATGGCTGCTACCGCAACTTTAGAAGGTAATAGCCATTGGGCCATGATTGGTGCTAATAAAGTATCAGAACATGTGCATCCGGAAATCATGAAACAACCTGGCTGGGGTACTTTACAACATTATTATACCATTCCATATTATGTAGCTGTAAAATTTAAAAAATGGGATACTGTTCTAAATATGAAACTAGAAACCTACGATTTAAAATATCCAAAAGCAATTAGACATTATGCAGAAGGTATGGCACATTTAGGAAAAGGAGATTTAGAAAAGGCTAAAACCAAATTATTAGAACTTGAGACCTTAGCAAAAGACGAAACTCTAAGAGAGGTTACTGTTTGGGATATTAACTCGGTTTACGAATTAGTTAAAATAGCTGAAAAAGTTTTAAAAGCTGAAATTTTGGCTCAAGAGGGTGATCTAAAAGCCAGTATTGTTCTTTTAAAAGAGGCTGTTACAATGGAAGATGCGTTAAATTATAATGAGCCACCGGACTGGTTTTTCTCGATTCGTCATCACTTAGGGCGTATTTATACACTTAACGGACAAAAGAGACTTGCTATTGAATTATATCTTGAAGATCTTGATCGTTTACCAAAAAATGGGTGGGCTTATCATGGAATAAAAACCGCTTATGAAGCTTTAAATGATAAAGAAAAGACAGAACATTATGAGGCTCTTTTTAAAGAAAGTTGGAAACATGCGGATTTTGAATTGTGATAATTAATGTCATTCAGAGCCTTTCGACTTTGCTCAAGACAGGCTAAAGCGAAGAATCTCTCTATTATATATCAGATGATTATTTATCAATAGTATCATTTAAAAGATTCTTCAGTCGTTCCTCCTTCTGAATGACATAGGAACTAAATAGCAATTAAAATAAAAAACCACCAATCTAAATTATGTGTCATTCTGAGGAGCACTACAAGTGCGACGTGAGAATCTGTCTATTTTAAAAAGATTGCCGCAGTCGTACCTCCTTCGCAATGACACATAATTCAGCTTTTTAGACCTTTTTTGTTTTTATCTTAATAACAATACCTACTGAAACGTATAACTAGTTTTTACAACTTGCGTTAATCTAAAATATCCAAAAGCATAATTATCTGGAGTTGTTGTATTAATACAGTTTCCTCTTAAAGGTACTGGTGTTGTACTAAAAAGCCCTGTGCCCTCAGATTGCTCGATAAGAATTCCTATATAATTTGAGTATGCTTCAGAAATACCAAAGAATGAAATATCTATGATATCGCCAGGTCTGAAAGCCTCAATTTCATCTGTGTCCTCATCTTCTTCTTCTTCATACCACCAAGTGATTTCCCTACCATTAGAAAATTCATCATCGCCATCTTCTAGTACTGGTAATAAATCTCCTCGCCTTTGAAACTTAAATAAATAATAATTTTCTTCTGCCTCAGGATCTGTAAAAAATATATTCACCTCTAATTCTTCATCATCAAAACCATCTTCTATTGACTGTGTAATATTGTCAATATCTACAACAGATGTTAAAGTTTCATTTGCTGTATAAGTTTCACCATCATGAATAACTTCTAAGGTATAAGATTGATTAATTACAGGCTCAAAATTGGTAATTACATATTCGCCATTACCTTGATGCGCGAAAATAAATTCAGTGCCATCATCATCATTAGTGACTTTAACAGAAGCATTCGTAACACTTGTATTAGTGGTTGTATCAAAATAAGGAGTTGACTCACTTAACTTTATAGTTTGATTGCTTCCTGTGGTCCCTTTTTCCCAATCAAGAGATGCTTCAATAACTAATCTGCTAGGGGCAGTTTGCACCTCTACGTCTATAACATCTTCACATGATACTAATGACATAGCTAAAAAAAGTATGGTTAATTTAAAATATGTATTCATTTTATTAAAATTTAAAGTTATAAGTTATAGCTGGCATCATTCCAAAAATAGACGTTCTGGTTGCCTCATTAATACCCAGATCTTCATTTTGAGTAAAAGAAATTGAAGCTGCATTTTTTCGACCATACGCATTATAAATACCGAAAACCCATTCTCCTTTCCATCTGTTACTAGGTTTTCTGTTAGGCTTGTATGTTGCTGAAATATCCAACCTGTGATAAGCTGGTAATCGATCGGAATTTCTAGCAGCAAAACTAGCTATAGATTGTCCTTCATATTGATATTGTCCATTAGGATACGTTACAGGTCTTCCTGTTTGAAAAACCATATTACTACTAAACGTCCATTTGTCATTTAACTCGTAAGCTCCAGTAATTGAAAAATCATGGGTTCTATCAAAAGCAGAATTATACCAACCACCATTATTTATTCCTGGGCCTCCGGCATTTCCTCCCAAAGTTCTTTGCTCTGCTTTAGATAAAGTATATGAAATCCATCCTGTAAACCTGCCTTCATTTTTACGTAATAAAAACTCCAAACCATAAGCTCTGGCTTCTCCATTTAAAATTTCTGTTTCTATATTGTTTGTACCTATTAAATCAGACCCATCAATGTAATCGATTCTATTATCTGTTGTTTTATAATACCCTTCAACTTCCAGTGAATACTTTTTATCATTAAAGTTTCTAAAATACCCTATGGCATATTGATCAGATAATTGAGGTTTAATAAACTTTCCACTGGTAGTCCATACATCCAAAGGTGTAACCGAAGTTGTATTTGATAGCAAATGAATGTATTGAGCAGATCTTGAATATCCTGCTTTTAGAGAAGATGATTTGTTTAATTGATATGCTAAAGATGCTCTAGGTTCTATATTTCCAAAGTCTTTAATGCTTTCTCCTTTATCATAAGCGGTCTCTCCTATTGCTGTACCACGCTCATAAATTCCCAATAAACTATTATAAACTACAGGTTGATTATTAGCATAGTCTGTCATCGACTGGCCTCCTAAACGACTAAAAGTACTATATCTTAATCCATATTGCACGGTTAATTTATCAGTTAGCTTATGCTCAGCATTAACATATAAACCGCTTTCAAATGCTTTTTTTCTATCTAGTGATAAAGGGTTTATGGGTGACGTATCAGAAGTTGGACGCACTTGACCAGGATCGAAATCATAATAAATTCCACTAACTCCAAAATCTAATTTAAACTTATCGTTGGCATAATATTTAAGATCATACTTTACATTATAATTATTAATTGAAGAAATCCAATCAAACTCATTGACGGTAATTTCCAAATCGTAATCATACTTACTGTAAATTAAAGATAAGTTAGAAAATAAACGATCATTAAAAATATGGTTCCATCTTAAATTTCCAGAAGCATTACCATAGCTACTGGAAAAACTTTTACCAAACTTAAAGGAGTCTCTACCAAAATATCCAGAAAGATATAGCTTGTTTTTATCGTTTAATTTATAATTTGTTTTGAGGTTTAAATCATAAAAGCCAACTCTATCCTCATCGTCTGCAGCCGCTAAAAACACGTTAACATAAGAACTTCTTCCTGCCACCAAAAAAGAACCTTTGTCATTAAATACGGGGCCTTCTACAGCTAACCTGCTAGAAATTAAACCAATCCCTCCCGTAAGTGCAAAGTTTTTACTATTTCCATCTTTTTGTCGTACATCTAATACTGACGATGTTCTACCACCAAAACGAGCAGGTATTCCTCCTTTATACAATTTAATATCCTTAATGGCATCTGCATTAAATACAGAAAAGAACCCTAACATATGCGAGGTATTGTATATAATCGCCTCATCTAATAATACCAGGTTTTGATCTACAGCACCACCTCTTACATGAAATCCACTACTACCTTCACCATTTTTAGTAACCCCAGGGAGCATTTGTAGCGATTTTACAACATCTACTTCTCCAAAAACCACTGGCATTTGCTTTACTGTTTTTATATTCAATTTAGAAACACTCATTTCTGGTTTCTTAAGACTTACACGTTCGCTTTCTTCTGCAACGACAAGAACCTCATCTAATTGAGTCGATTCTTCATGCATTTCAAAATTTACTTTTTGATTCTTATCTAAAATTATTTCTTGTTTTCCATTTTCGAACCCGATGTAAGAAACAATTAAAGTATATGTTCCTTTTGGTGCTGTAATGGAGAAGAATCCATACTCATTACTAATAGAACCAATACTAGTTCCTTTTAAAAATACTGATGCTCCAAAAGCAGTTTCACCGTTTTTTGCCTCTTTAATTATACCACTGACAGTATAATTTTCCTGGGCCGACAAAACCACGGAAAACAACATAAATAATAATACTAGATTTTTCATTCTTTTTTGATTAATGATTTTATATAATTTCAATATAATTTAGGCTAAACAACTTTTAACTCGTTCTTAAACGCATTCTTTTTGTATTTAATATCTGATACTTTTCTTTTTGATGATGTTTTTGTATTCCAACCAAACCCTAAAAGAGGGTTTAAGGATTTTATTGACTGATTTTTGTAAATATTTTTCATTGTTTTTTAATTGATTATTCGTTTTTTGATTGTTAAATATTTCAATGTTTCCTTACGTCTTATCTATTGACATTCGAAAAAACAAAGGGTTGCATGTGGAGATCTTTTTTTTAGTTTTTAGCTACTTCTTACACAATAGATTTTATATAAGACCTCTTTCCTATCCAAACCTTTTCTGTAAAGACGAACTATTTCATAAATCTTCTACAAAGAGTACATGTATTTGAAAATTAAAAGGTCAAGCTTACCAAGGAAACAAAAATAAAGGTGCATGCCTAGAAGAAAACATTAATAAATACTTGAATAAAGAATTTCTTGAAACAAACTATCCTCGAGGCAGAGCCATAGAGGTATTTCGCTCGTTTCATACCCAATCAAGTTGAGCACAGGCTTTGACCTTTGGGTCAAAAACCGAAATTCTGTTATTTAACGTGAACTCGATATATTAAAACCTGAAAATCAGTTGTTTAATTGTTTTAATAAAGAAACTATGTCATTCCGAACGCTACGGAGAGTAAAATATATTTTACTTGAACGTATATAGCGTAGCTATTGAGGAGGAATCCCATCCTTATGAGATTTCTCGAAAGTTTATCTTGAGTACTTCGACTACGCTCAGCATAAACTAAAGTCGAAAGGCTCATGCTTCGCTCTGTCGAAATGACAAACACCTGAAAATCATTTGTTTAATATTATTCTTGGCTGTAGTTTATATTAGTGTTGATATTAATTTTTCGTAACAAAATTCGATTTCTTTGTATTTCTGATAAGCGGTAATGTCTTCAGATATTTTTTGAGTAAAAGATTTTAGCTTATCGTTTCTATT
>NZ_SRSO01000045.1 GCF_004791695.1 Flavivirga rizhaonensis
GGTTCTGGTGGTTGTGAAAACACTTTATGTTCATAGTAATCTGTCAAAATACAAACACCCCAACTTTTCTTATGTACATCTATGCCCACGTAAATACTCTCATTAGAATAATCTACTTTTTTTGTAATTTGTATATCTTTCATATCAGATGGTATTATTTAAGTTAATTTTGCACTAACAAATTAATAATACCTCCTGGTTTTAGAATGACACTTTAAACATACAAACTCGATTTAATTTTTTTATGAAAAATAATATTAAAACAATGATTTTCAAGTGTTTGTCATTTCGACAGAGCGAAGCATGAGCCTTTCGACTTCGCTCAAGATAAACTTTCGAGAAATCTCATAAGGATGGGATTCCTCTTCGTTCCTCATTCGGAATGATATGATTTCTTCTTTAAAACCTTTTAAGTATTTGATTATCAATTTATAATATATCGAACTGACGTTAATTAGAAAAAGGAGATTAAAATAGATAACACAAATACAACGCATATTATAAAAGATACATAGATTTAATTTCTAAAGAAACCACATTGATAGATGGTTTTAAAAAAGATTCGGATATGGTTTTACAATTCTTTGAATCTATTCCCTCAGATAAATTAAATTATAGATATGCAGAAGGGAAGTGGAGCATAAAAGAAGTTTTTCAGCATTTAATTGATACCGAACGTATTTTTCAACATCGTTGTTTTCGTTTTTCCAGGCATGATAAAACCAGTATCTCTGGGTTTGAACAAGATGATTACATAGCACCTTCTCTGGCAAATGATAAAAGCTTAGAATCTCTTATAGAAGAGTTCAATGCAGTACGCCAAAGTTTTATTGTATTATTAAAAAGTTTGAATGACGTTGACTTAAAGTTTATTGGCAATGCAAGTAGTTCAAATATGTCTGCAAGAGCTGCGGCGTTTACTATTTTAGGACACTCTATCTGGCATATTAACATCATAAATGAGCGTTATTTGTAAAAACCACGCTACTTATAAAAACTTAACCAAACCATTTTATGGACTGCCTTTACTACTTACTGAATAAAACAAAGTAGCGATTGGATTAAACAATAGCTAGGCTAACTTAATCTAATGCAAATGCGTTAGAATCTTTTTTTCTTTTCAAAATAATAAAAGTTAAAAGAGACAGGATGCCAAAAATTGAAAAACCAATAAACAATGGTAATACGGAGTCGTTAACAAAACTACCTATATAATTTGCTATAGGTACAGCCATAACAGTAGATACAAAGCCATTAATAGCAGCACCAATACCAGCAATATGGCCCAAGGGTTGCATCGCTAAAGCTCTTATGTTGCCAAAAATAAAGCCTACAGCAAAGAATTGTAAAGCGAAAAACCCTATTAAAACACTAATACTGGGGTTATTACCAGACCAGAATAAAACGACATATAAAACAGAGATAACAGCATATGCTATAGTTGCTATGTACGCAATACGCCACATACCATATTTTAAAACAAAAACACTATTTAAATAGGTAGCCAATCCAATAGATATAGCCAAACTTGCAAATATGTAAGGAAACATATCGGCTAGGTTATACTGCTCTTGAAAAATCTGTTGAGAAGTACTTAAATAGACCATAAAAGATCCTGTTATAAATCCGGAAATGAACGTGAAAGCAACAGCATCCTTAAATTTAACAAACTCCTTAGCTCCATCAATAAATTGATGTGATGTGAATTTTATACGTTTTTCTTTTTGTAGCGTTTCTGGTTGTCGCTTCCAAAACCAAAGCATAACTAAAAGACCATATATTAAGTTTACATAAAAAATGGATTCCCAATTATAAAAATTAAGCAAAAACTGTCCCAAAGCAGGAGCAATTACCGGGACTAAAATAAAAACCATAACGACAATAGATAATACTTTAGCCATATAATCTCCACTATATGAATCTCTTACTATAGCGATGCTTAGAGTTCTTGGGGAAGATAAACCAACACCTTGAAGCACTCGACCAATAATCATCATTTCAAAACTTTTGGTAGTTACACAAATCATGCTACCAATTATAAATACTATAAACCCTATATATACTATAGATTTTCTACCAAAACTATCGGATAAAGGACCAAAAATAAGTTGGCCAAAACCTAATCCTAAAAAAATCATAGTAATTAATAATTGATTATCATTTTCATTAGTAACACCTAGAGCGCTTCCTATTTCCGGAAGTGCAGGTAACAATGCGTCTATTGATAAGGCAACAATAGACATAAGAGATGCCATTAATGCTACAAACTCTAATCGGAATTCAGTATTTGATTTTTGCATTTGGCAAAAGTAGTTTATATAAAGTTATCAAGCTTTAATTTAAGTGTTACGTTATAATAATTTTATGATTTTTTAAGATTTATAAAGTCAATGTGTTTGCTATATTTACATCAAAAAAATAAAGATGAAATATATTAAGCTTGCCCTGATTCTATCTCTTTTTGTTTCCTGTAATAGTGATGATGAAAAAGATTATGTGACTTAAAATGATCAAGAAATTATCGGTTATATATCTAAAAATAAATTGATTGCAGAAAAAAGTGACACAGGACTTTATTATGTGATTGAAGAAGAAGGGACTGGAACACAACCAGCGTCAACATCTACAGTCACAGTAGCATACAAAGGATACTATACTAATGGAACTGTTTTTGAAGAAAGTAGCCCACAAGGCATAAAAATTAATTTACAAAATGTTATTCCAGGTTGGACAGAAGGTATTACGTATTTTAAAGAAGGAGGTTCTGGTAAGCTTTTAATACCTGCACATTTAGGTTATGGCAATTCAGACTATAAAGGCATCCCCGGAGGTTCTGTTATTGTTTTTGATATCAATCTTATTTCTGTAAATTAGAAAGAAAATATAAAAGGGGTGATTTTTGTTAAAAAAATATCTCCTTATCAACTCTTTTTATGTTATGAAAGACCATTATAAATGTCAATGATGTTGGATTTATGGAACAATTAAAGAGACAACATTAGACTATAAATTGTTTGGTCATGAAGGGCATTTGCGTTTGGCTCGAGTTTCATTATCAAGATTAAAACATTAATTAAAGATAAAATATGCTTACTAAAACATTGATTAAAATTTTTACCCGAGATCTTCATAAGCTTAAGGCAGAAATAATGTCTTATAAACAAGAAGAAAACCTATGGCTTCTTGATAAAGAGATTGCTAACTCAGCAGGCAATTTATGTTTACATATTGTTGGTAATCTTAAGCATTTTGTAGGAGCAATCCTTGGTGATTTAGGATATATAAGGCAGCGCGAACTAGAGTTTTCATTAAAAAGCATACCACGAACAGAATTATTGCAACAAGTAGAAGAGGCCGTTGAAGTAATTGAAAATGTTTTGGAAAAATTATCGACTGAAGATTTAAATAAACACTACCCAATACATGTTTTTAATGAGCCAATGACAACGGAATACTTTCTAGTTCATTTAACCACTCATTTATCTTATCATTCTGGACAAATAAACTATCATAGACGTTTAATAGATTCATAATATGATTAAAGAAAAAGGACAAGTATTATTAGATTATATTAATAAGCATGTTTCTTTAACTGAAGCAGAAGAGGAGGTGCTCCTTTCTAAAGTAATATATAGAACCTATTTAAAAGGGCAGTTTATTGTTCAGCAAGGAGACGTTTGTAAGTATGAATGCTTTGTACTATCAGGTTGTACAAAAACATTTCATGTGGATAATGAAGGACAGGAACATATAGTCATGTTTTCTATAGAAGATTGGTGGACTGCAGATATGGGAAGTTTTATTACACAAACTCCTGCCGATTTTAATGTACAATGTTTAGAAAAAACAGAGCTGATTATGTTTTCTTATGATGTTATTGAAGACTTATATGCTGCAATTCCAAAATTGGAACGCTTTTTCAGGCAAATTATACAAAAAGCATTTGTAGCTTCACAAAAGCGTATTATCAGGAGTTTTAGTCTTACTGCAAAAGACAGATATATTTATTTCAGAAATCAGTATCCAAAAATAGAACAACGAATTCCTCAATATATGATTGCTTCATATTTAGGGATTACCAAGGAGTTTTTAAGTAAAATTAAAAGTGATCTTATATTTAAACAATAAAATGTTAATCTAGATTAACATGTTTTCATAAACTACATTATTTTTTATTAAAATGATGTTTTAGACATTTGTATCATAATAATAAACAATATATTATGAATAGGTTAATAGAAAACATTAGTACAATAAATGATATGATTCTTCAAGGAAAAGCACTAGAAGCGTTTGACGAATTTTATCATGAAGCCGTTGTTATGCAAGAAAATGATAACCCAGAAATTGTCGGCAAAGTAGCAAACAGAAAGCGAGAAGAAGAATTTTTTGCATCTATTACTGAGTTTAGATCAGCCCAACCAATAAAGGTGACCGTAGGAGAGAATACAACTATGGTAGAATGGCATTTTGATTATACTCATAAAGATTGGGGAGTAAAAAATTACACGCAAGTGGCAGTACAAGACTGGAAAGATGGAAAAATAATTAAAGAAAAATTTTATTACGGATCATAAATTAAATCAAAAACAATTAAAAAAAACAACATGAAAAACACAATTAAAAATTTAGTAGTATTAACAATAGTAACATTATTTACATTGTCTTTTACAGCGATAGATAAAAACAAAAAGGAAATAAAAACCGATAAAAGTAAGGTGGTTTGGAAAGGTTATAAAGTAACTGGATCACACGAAGGAACGATTGCAATACAATCAGGGTTTTTAAATTTTGAAGAAGATAAATTAACAGGAGGTGAGTTTGTTATGGATATGACTACTATAAATACGACTGATTTAGATGGTGAGTATAAAGGAAAACTTGATGGTCATTTAAAATCGGATGATTTTTTTGGTGTTGCAGCACACCCAACAGCAAAATTGGTATTTGTAAAAGTTAAAGCTACAGGCAAAAACTCTTATAAAGTTACAGGAGATTTAACGATAAAAGGAAAAACAAACCCTATTACATTTGCTATATCTGTTTATGGGAATAAAGCAACTGCTACATTGAAAGTTGATAGAACAAAATATGACGTAAAATACGGATCTACTAGCTTTTTTGAAGGACTAAAAGATAAAGCTATTTATGATGAATTTGATTTAGTATCAGATTTAGAGTTTTAATTATAAGTTGATTAATAGCAAGAAAAGGCACTCGTAATGAGTGTCTTTTTGTTTTACAATCCTTAGTTGTATTTAATACTATCTTTGTTTTTTCATATTAAACAACCTATTCATGTCATTTAAAAAACTCATTCCACCTTTAAAAAATACCATAATAAATAAGGGTTTTGAAGCCCCATTAGCATTTCAAAAAGAAATATTACCAAAAATAAAAGGAGGCGCTAGCTTGTTTGCTATAGCTCCTAAAGGAGCAGGTAAAACAACTAGTATGGTAATGAGTGTTATACAAAGATTAAAATCAGCATTCGAAGATGCGCCTCGGGCTTTAATTTTTGTAAAAGATAAACAGGCTGCATTAGCATTAGGGTTGGAATTCAATTTATTTAAAAGAGGTACAGATTTAAGGGTTTATTGTGCTTATGAAGAGTATAATATTGAGTTACAGCGTGAAGAAATATATGTTGGAACAGATATTGTTATTGCAACTCCAAAGCGTTTAAATAGAATATTTTTATTAAACGGTATTAATTTAAACAAGTTACAAATGTGTATCGTTGAAGATGCTGAATTTTTGTCTAAAGGAAGTCTTTTTGCAGAAATGACAAGAATCCCAGAAAGTATAGGTAAATGCCAGTATTTAATTTTTTCGACAGAATTTGATAAGCGTTTCGAACGTTGGCAAGAATCATTTATGTATACAGCTCAAGTTATAAAAGCTAAGAAATAGTAATTAACCTTGTTTAAATGGATATTGTATTTAATAATTTTAGAATTACAACTTTAGATACAAATGAGGATGAAAAGTTTTTTTATCTTATTGATCGTAATAGAGATCGATTAGAAGATTTCTTTGCAGGCACTGTATCAAAAACTAAAACACTTCATGATACCACTATCTATTGCCAAAATATTAGAGATCGTGTATTGAAAAAGAGCTATTTCCCATTTATAATAAGTGATTTAAGAGCGAATACTTTTATAGGTTTAATAGACGTTAAAAATATAGATTGGAACATTCCAAAAGCAGAAATAGGGTATTTTATTGATGCTTATTACGAAGGTCAGGGAGTCATTTCAAAATCTTTAGGACTTGTAATAGAACATCTTTCTGAAACATATCAATTTAAAAAACTATTATGTCGAGCCAATAGCTCAAATATTGGAAGTATAGCCGTAGCCAAAAAAAATGGTTTTGTATTAGAAGGAACTATTAAAAAGGATTACAAAACAACCAGAGGAGAGATTGTAGATTTGGATTATTACGGACGTGTTTTTAGTTAAACCCTTCATAAAGTCCTAGTTTAGATAAAGCAAGACATTTATTTTTATGGTTAAATCAAACCATTGAAAATATGCATGCTAAAAAAACCAGTTTTATTTTATTTGCTTTTCTATTTTCCTACACAATACTTGCTCAAAATATATCATTCGAAAATTATAACCCTAAATCAACATTAGTTGTTCCCGGAAAGGTGATTAATCGTGCAAAATTCCCTTTCATAGATGTACACGGGCATCAATATAGAATGCCAAATCAAGATTTAACACCTGTAGTAAGAGCCATGGATACCTTAAATATGGGTATTATGGTTAATCTAAGTGGACGTACAGGTAATGATTTAAAAAAATCTGTTCAAAATATTAAGGACCATTATCCAAATCGTTTTGTTGTATTTGCAAATATTAACTTTAACAAGAATGTTGGAAAAAAATGGTGGATTGAAAAAACGGTAAATCAATTAGAACTTGATGTTAAAAATGGTGCACGTGGTTTAAAAGTCTATAAAAATTTAGGGTTAAGAGATAAAGATACTCAGGGAAAACGGATTGCTATTAACGATGCGAGATTAAAGCCTATTTGGGCTAAATGTGGAGAATTGGGAATACCAGTTCTTATTCATGCGGCAGATCCTAAATCTTTTTGGGATGATTTTGATGGTGATAATGAACGTTGGCTAGAACTGAAAACACATCCTCGTAGAAAACGAAGTGCTACTAACCCAGCTCCTTGGGAACAAATTATTGCAGAGCAACATAGTATGTTTAAAAATAATCCTAAAACTGTATTTATTAATGCACATATGGGATGGTATGCCAATAATTTAGGAAAATTGGGTGCGTTATTAGATGACATGCCAAATATGAATGTAGGCATAGCTGCAATCATAGCAGAGTTAGGTAGGCAACCTCGTTTTGCTAAAGAATTCTTTATCAAATATCAAGACCGTATACTATTTGGAAAAGACAGCTGGAAGCCCAAAGAATTCCCTACTTATTTTAGAGTTTTAGAAAGTAAAGATGAGTACTTTCCGTATCATAAAAAATATCATGCATTTTGGCCAATGTATGGTATGGATTTACCAGATGATGTATTAAAAAAAGTTTATTATAAAAATGCATTACGTATTGTTCCAGGATTAGATAAAAGTTTGTTTCCTAATTAAAATAAATATGAAAAGCTAATAACCACAGGGCTTTTCATGGGTGATAAAAAATTATAATATAAAACTATTGTTAAAAATAAATGTATATTTTTACAAAGGGATTAATAATAATTAAAAATTTTGATAAAACGAAAACTCTGTTTAAAACGCAGACTATTTTGCGTTTTTGTAGTTATATTATTTTTTAGAACTGTATGTTACAGTCAAGACTCTGGTGACTACGAGCGATTTGTCGATTCTGCTGATATTTATATTGATTATGATACTAAAAAAGCAATAACATTTTTAGATTCTATTCCGCAGCCAGTAGATCTTTTCATTAAAAAAGGACTCCCCAATTATTATGTATTAAAATCATTGATTTATGATGAAAATAATGATGACATAAAATCATATCAAAGTTGTCTGTTAGCATTGAAATACGCAATAGATGAGAAGGATTATAAAGTAGCAGGAGAGGCCAGTTTAGAATTATTCTCTTGTCTTTATTATATTAAAAAGGATACTACGGCATTCCAATATTTAAAAAAAGCTAAAGAATATTATGAATTATCTGATTATGCTTATGGCGATTTTGAGGTAGATCTAACATATGCTTATGCTAAATTTCTTGATAAAGAATATAAAGCATGTAATAAATTACTATTAGATAATTTAGTTAAATACAAAGATGCCAAAGACGATGCTTATTTTTATATGTTTGCCTTAAATATGCTTGCCTCTAACTATTTGGCTCTGGATGATTTAGAAGTAGCTCATTTGTATTTCAAAGAGTTTAAAAAATTAAAAAACAACCCTACAATTATTTCGTATAACTATGCATCTTTTGAAGCTTTAACAGAAGTGTCTTTTGCAAATACTCATTTTAAAAGAAAACAAATAGATTCGACATTCTATTATCTATCAAAGGCGTCTAAAAATAAACGTTTTATGACAGAAGATGTTAAAGAAGATTATTTTAAATTATATATCGATTCTTATAGAATTTTGGATAACAAAGAAAATGTTGAAGCTTATACGGATTCTTTAGCGGTTTTTGAAAACAAAATGTATGAAAACATTATGACCAGCAGTTACGAAGTAAATAACGATTTAGTAAATAAGGGGTTTGAGTTAAAAATTGTTAGTGATAAGCAATATTTAAATGGTGTATTGGTGGTTGTTTTACTTTTACTCTTAACAGCTTCTAGTTTTATATATATGTTTTTTTATAGAAAACAAAAGCTTAAAGCAGTAGATTTAAGTAACCAAACAAGTAATTTGTCATATTTAAAATCTAATAATGAAAAACTAGTAGTAAAAGTTCAAGGCTTAGAAGATTACATAGCCAGCTTAAAAAAAGACATTAAAAAAATATCTGCAATAAGAGAGACTCCTGTACAACGCGAAAAAATTAAAGAACTATATAAAAATGTACACCACAACTCTTCTACAATTTTAGATAAAAGCGAAAGTCATTTAGATTTAGTCAACGGTCTTAATGTTAATTTCTTCCAGGTAATAAATAAAATGTATCCGCAATTAAACGATTCGGAGGTTATTATTTGTTACTATTTGTATGTTGGTTTTAAGAATAAAGAAATTGCTGTCTTCTTAAATGCGTCTGTTAGAGCCATTGAAAGTAAGCGCTATCGTATTACCAAAAAGATCAATATTGATAAAGAAAAATCAACATTGGTGGAGCATCTTAAAGAGACTTTTAGAACCTCAGAAAAAATATTAAACTAATGTGATATTTTTTGTGTCATATTGACTTTTAAGCACTTCTTTAAAAAGAGATAATTTTTTAAACCTATGCAAAACTCTGTCTGGAATTGGCACATTCAAAAAAACGATTACCTTTTAGATAATTGCGAAAATTCTATCCTAAATCTTCAATACAATCTACTTCACAAAAGTAAACTGACCAAAAAATAGACAGAATATCCTTCTAAGAATATTTACATTGAGCGAGTAAATACAAATTTAGGGTACAAAACTAGGGACAGCTAGGTTTTTTCTATAATATACTTACTCTATTGCCGCAAGTTAAAAACTTGCGGTAGCCGTTACTTTGACATACTAGCGCGATCGGGGGTGCTTGGGGAGTACATCTGACAATAATTTGGTACAAATCTACATTATGTATTTCATTTGCCAAAATATTTATGGATTGATACTACCATTTTTTGTCTGTATATTTGCCAACAAAAGGTGTTTAACAGGTTTTTTTATACCATAAATATTTCAATTATGTCAGGCTTCGGTAAAAAATTAAGGGAATGTAGAGAAGCTAAAAACTTTTCGCAAGCAGAATTGGCCAAACATATAAATTCTTACCACACTATTATTGGGAAGTATGAAAAGGGTGAAGTAAAGTCTAGTATTGATATTATTAAAAAACTTGCTGAAGTACTGGAAACTACTGGGGGTTATTGGCTGGGAGAAACGGACGATAGAGAGCTTTTAGTGTTAAATCGCCTTAACGATATTGCAAAGGACAAGGAATGTATTTTGTATGCCCTTGATGCTATGATTAACAATTTGAAAATTAAGGCTATATGAGAAATAAAAACTATTTATTGATCCCGATAATTGCTCTGATATTATCTTTGAATAGTTGTATGAATCAAAAGCCGAGTGATTCAAGGCTAAAAAAGTTATTTGAATCTTTCACCAAATGTGAATTCCCAAAATCAGGTAGGATAATTGACAAAAATAATTTATCAGGACTTAATGATGGTTGGGAGGTAGCGATTGTAAAAGTCGAAGACACAATTGAATTCAAGCAATTAGCAAACAACATCTATAAAAATAAGGAAACAAACAAAAGGTTGTTAGGTAAATATGGATTTGGATTCTCATCCAAATTAGCTAACGAAAAAGCTAGCTTAATGGACTCTGTTCACTATAAAAAAGAGAGCTTCATTTTAGGATTTATAAAAAACGAAAATCTAATTGTTTTTGAAAAAGAATGATAACCCCTATATGCCAGCTTTCAATTTAGAACAATTAAGCATATAAAAACACCCGAACCACAATTTATTTAATTTATGGTATAATACACAGTTTTTCATATCTATATGTGAAATTAATCTATTATATGATTTAAAAACTTATCCAAATCTCCCATCAATCTGTTGTCTAAATCACTTATTACTTTTTCAGTATTATTATCAAAAATTTTGACTAACGTTTTATTGTTGTAAAAATTTATTGTTTTTTGACCACTGGTCATACTATAAGTTACAATAGCTATTAAGTTTTCATTTTGATTGGGAATTATAACATCATTATTAATTAAATTGTTGTTTGATATATTAAATGATGTATTCAATTCAGTGGTTTTCTTATAAATATAAAAATAATGCAGTGTAGTTGGGTCTATATCTGGTCTATAATTATCAACATCAAGATTTATATTGGGATCAAAATAAGTGTACACATTATTTTTAATCAAATTATAGTCATTAGCACTACTTTCTAAGTAGATGTAACTATTAACTTTTGTTTGGTTAATCGTCCCTTCAAATAACACCACATCATTTGATATGACTTTATGTAAACTTTGACTATTTACTGTTAAGGCACAAAAAAATATAAAACTAACTATTATTTTCATTTCTTTCTAATTTATTGTTGTTTCTACTGTTATAGAATCACTAAAGTGATTGATAAATGGAGCATAATTACCTCCCGTACGCTCAACTCGCTGTAAAATGAACCAAGCCCACATTCCATCTAGAAGACGTGTTTTCCATGCTGACGGGTGAGGGGTTTCACTTAATCCCAAATCAGCATTATCTAATCCAAATTGGTCGTATATATCTATTTTTAAAGTTCCTGAAAACTTATCACAATCAAGTTTAACATTTTCAAAACTTACATTTATAGTCCAAGTACTATTTATGTTAAAGAAATTTGCACCTGTATTAAAGGTAGGTCTATTGAGATTTGTAAAGGATAATCCAGAAATTTCATCGGCATTATTGACACTACTTAGTTTGTTTCTAATGTTACTTTCTAAATTATTCAAATAACTTGTATAATTAGGATCTTGATCTAACATTGCCCTAGTATTTCCAGAAATTTCAGATATGCCTCTTGTGTCATTTCTGAAACGGGAAATCATATCTATATTAGCCTGTAAAGATTCGTCAAAGTCAAAATCTCCTAGACCGTTCCCAACCCATTTTTGATATTTAAGTGATAACCTAGCAGCCCTCTCCATTTGATTAAACAATTCATCGTCAGTCATGTTATATATTCTTCTAAATTTGTCGATTCTAACCTCCTTTGCAGCCTCTCCTTCATTTTCTATGCTGAGAAATTCACCCATTAAGCTACCATGCTATCTACCGTTAAATCCCCTTCATGATAATCAGGAGATTCAGTTCCAGTATCTGTTTGACCAGGCTGTCTAGTATCTTGATAAATTGTAAAATTCCCAAGAGATTTATTCGCTTCATGTACTTTTTTGTTATTATCATCACAATCCTGTCCTTTAGAGCTAACTTGTATCCAACCTGTGCCATTTGGTCTTAAAATTGACCATTCAAATTTACCATGGTATTTATCTCCATCATTATCTGTATACCATTGTTTTTTGGGCAAATCTTGGCAGTCACAACCAGATGGGGCTACTCTCTGTGTTTGTGGATCACAATCTGGGGTAGGACAAGGGTCTTCTGGGTCAGTAGGATTACTATCTCCGCCACAATCTCCATAACAATAACATGGATCGTAGTTATTTGCACAGTAATCGTCACTATAACCGCCGCCATCATCGTAACCGCTGCCATCATCGTAACCGCCACCATCATCACTGCCACCACCATCATCATAACCACCACCATTATCGTCACCAGAAGGATTAATATCTCCTCCTGAAGGTAGTTCGTCTTCTGGTAGAGAAGGTCCCATAGGAGGCAATTCGCAACTTATACATGGAGGCTCATTATCTGGCTCAACGTCAAAACAACCATTACAATCTGAGGTACCAGTCTCATCTCCAATTTGGGCATAAGAAACACTTGTGCTTAAACAAAATATAAAACAAAAAAACAGGCAACTTTTAAAAATGTGAAATATAACGTTTTTCATTCTAGATATGTCTTTTAATTGTCTTTAATTATCATTCGTGTATACAACTGATCGCCAGCTATAATTCTAACTATATACAAGCCTTCTGGTAAACTGGAATTTATAGGTATAGTATATTTATAGTCTCCTGCTTGCTGTATAGTTTATCGGAAGGTAAAAATTTTGATAGTAATATTTTAAATAAAATACTACCTTATAAAGTTTATTTACCACCAATAGATAAAATCAATAATAATCTACCTGTAATTTACATTAATGATGGCTATAATTATATTAATAAAGGAAGATTGGTCGATATAATTGATAGCCTTATTATAAGTAAACAAATAAAACCTGTTGTTGCTATTTTTTTAGAGCCTAGAAATAAAAAAGAGAAATGGAAAAACATTAGAGAAGAATTATTTTTATGTAACCCCTCATTTGTTGACTTCTTTACTAATGAATTCATATCTAAAATGGAACAGCAATATCCGATTAATAAAAATAATAGAACTATTATGGGAGTTTCTTTTGGAGGGCTAGCAGTTTTTTATTTGGCAGACAAAGCCCCTGATTCATTTAAAAATATAGTTATGCAATCACCAGCATTTCATCCCTGCCCTGATATTTATGAATCTTACACTGTTAAATCTAAAAAAAACCTTAAAATGTATTTAAGCTATGGCACTGGTAAAGATACGGAAAAACAGGATATTCCAATGGTGGAAATACTACGTGATAAAGGTTATAACTTAAAAGTTGAACGAGTTATAAATGGTAATCATGAATGGACGTATGGAAAAAACAAATGGATGATATACTGATTCATTTTTTTGGTCTTAAAAAAGAAGAATAAAATATTAGAGAGTCTAATGTTCCAAAATGCCCAAATAGTATATTGTGCTATTAAGTGCCGCCAATCCAAGCTTTAATACTTTGACATAATTCTCTTAGAAGAGTATCTAAAAAACATCTCATAATATTACTTCTCTTGAATCCATTCAATTGTGTCTTTGGGTTGCTTAAGTATTATTCGTTATAATAAAGGATTTACTATTTCAATAATCCTGAAATCAATGAATACAAAAAATACCATTTTATTGATTTTGAGTATAAAATGAGTAGTTATTTATTCTTTATTATTAAAGTGGTTTGTGATATTTGCATTGCTATTAATCAACATAAATCTATCACAGACAACCTGCTTAAGTTTGTTTTTATAGGGTAGGCTCTTTAATTATTTTTTAATTTAAAAACATACATGTTGTGGGGATTAATTTTTCAGATAAACTAATTTATATCTATTAAGATATCCATTTGTAGAGTTTATTTGCTGGATAGAGTAAAAAAAAGGAGACTGTTAAGACCGTCTCCTTTTTTAGTTTTTTAGTTGCTATAAAGGTATATTTCCATGCTTTCTTTTTGGAGTGTCAACGTGCTTGTCTTCCAACATAGAAAAGGCTTTGATAAGTTTTCTTCGTGTATTCTTTGGTAATATGACTTCATCAATAAATCCACGCCTTGCAGCCCTGTAAGGATTCGCAAATTTTTCAGCATATTCAGCTTCTTTTTCTGCTAATTTTTCAGCAGGATCATCGGCAGCAGCTATTTCTCTTTTAAAAATAATTTCACTGGCGCCTTTTGATCCCATAACCGCAATTTCTGCTCCTGGCCATGCATAATTTAAGTCCGCTCCAATGTGTTTAGAATTCATAACATCGTAAGCACCGCCATAGGCTTTTCTAGTAATAACAGTTATTTTTGGTACAGTAGCCTCACTTAAAGCATATAATAGTTTTGCTCCATGAACAATAATTCCGTTCCATTCCTGGTCGGTTCCTGGTAAAAAGCCAGGCACATCAACTAATACTAACAAAGGGATATTAAAGCAATCACAAAATCGAGTGAAACGAGCAGCTTTTTTTGAGCTATTCACATCCAATACGCCTGCTAAAAAGAGCGGTTGGTTTGCTACAATTCCAATATTACGCCCACCAAGTCTTGCAAAACCAACAATAATATTTTCGGCATAGTCTTTATGAATTTCATAAAAAGAATCTTCATCAATAATACCAGCTATAACGACATGCATGTCATAAGGTTTATTAGGGTTGTCTGGTACAATATTCGATAAAAGACCTCTTACTTCATCTTTCAACTCAAAATCTGATTTTTTAGGAGTTTCTGTATTGTTTTGTGGTAAGTAACTCAATAGTTTTTTTATGTCTTCTAAACATTCAATATCATTAGCTGAAGTTTTATGAGCCACACCAGACTTTGAAGCATGCGTGTAGGCACCACCTAATTCTTCGCTGGTTACTTCTTCATTAGTAACAGTTTTTACAACGTTTGGGCCCGTTACAAACATATAGCTTGTATTTTCTACCATGATGGTAAAGTCGGTCATAGCAGGGGAGTAGACAGCTCCTCCAGCACAAGGTCCCATGATAGCAGAAATTTGAGGAATGACCCCAGAAGTTTGCACATTTCTATAGAATATATCTGCGTAACCACCAAGAGACCTAACGCCTTCTTGAATACGGGCTCCACCAGAATCATTTAAACCAATAATAGGCGCTCCGACTTTAACTGCCAGATCCATTATTTTACATATTTTCTCAGCATGTGTTTCAGATAAAGCTCCTCCAAAAACTGTAAAATCTTGTGCGTACACATAAACTAGTCTTCCATTTACAGTACCATAGCCAGTAATAACACCATCACCAAAATAGATCTCATTTTCCATCCCGAAATCTGTTGTTCTATGAGTAACCAGAACGCCAATTTCTTCAAAAGAGCCATCATCCATTAAATAGTTGACACGCTCTCTCGCTGTAAGTTTCTTTTTTGCATGTTGTTTATCAATACGTTTCTGTCCACCACCCAGATGGGCCAGAGCAACACGTTCGTTTAGTTTGTTTATTTTTGAATCCATAGGTTAATAAGCTTTGTCATTCTGCACCCAGTAAAGAAGTTTGGAATAACAATTAATTAGGTATTCTTAATAATTTTTGATTTTCTATATATTGTTTCACTGCAATTAAAGCAGCAATTTTCGCTTCTTTTTCTGTTTCTTCCTTAAGTGCTTCTGGCGAATAGTAATTTTTAACAAAATGAGTATCAAAATTTCCAGAACGAAAAGCTTCATGTTCACAAACATATTTCCCGAAAGACAAAGTTGTTTGTACACCTTCCACATGGTAATTATTAATCGCTTTTATCATAAGTTGAATAGCTTCATCCCTTGTTTTTCCATAAGTTATAAGTTTAGAAAGCATAGGGTCATAATAAATGGGAACATCCATGTTTTCTTCAAAACCATTATCCACACGAATGCCATCCCCTGTAGGAAGTTTGTAAACATCTAAATGTCCAACACTAGGTAAAAAATCATTTAAGGGATCTTCGGCATAAACTCGCAATTCCAGCGCATGCCCATTAATTTTTAAATCATCTTGTTTGAGGCTTAAAGCTTCACCACGAGCCACAAGTATTTGAAGTTCTACTAAATCAACGCCAGCAATTAATTCTGAGACAGGATGTTCTACTTGTAACCTGGTATTCATTTCTAAGAAATAAAAATTATGATCTGCATCTAATAAAAATTCGACTGTACCTGCACCTAAATAATCACAAGATTTGGCAACTTTAATGGCAGCTTCTCCCATTTTTTTTCTTAGTTCTGGGGTTAAAACTGAAGAAGGCGCTTCTTCAATTACTTTTTGATGGCGACGTTGAATACTGCATTCGCGTTCAAAAAAATGCAATATGTTACCATGGCTATCAGCCATCACTTGAATTTCTATATGACGAGGAGAGGTGACATACTTTTCAATAAAAACAGAACCGTCTCCAAAGGCAGAAGTCGCTTCACTAATAGCTCGATTCATTTGAGATTCCAGCTCACTTTCTTTTTCTACAACTCGCATCCCTTTTCCACCACCACCTGCTGATGCTTTGATAAGAATAGGGAATCCTATTTTTTTTGCTATAACTTTAGCCTTGGAAACGTCTGTGATTGCTTCATCAATTCCTGGAACCATGGGAATATCATATGCTTTAACAGCTTCTTTTGCTGCTAATTTGCTGCCCATAATTTTAATGGCCTTGGACCTTGGCCCTATAAAAGTAATGTTATTTTGCTCACATAACTCTGCAAAACCAGCATTTTCGCTTAAGAAACCATATCCAGGATGTATGCCATCTACACTAAGTTGTTTAGCAACCTCAATAATTTTATCGCCTCTTAAATAAGATTGATTGGATGGTGGCTCTCCAATACATATTGCTTCGTCTGCAAACTTTACATGTGGCGCATTTCTATCAGCTGTAGAATATACAGCGACTGTTTTTATACCCATTTTTTGAGCAGTCATCATAACTCTTATGGCTATTTCACCTCTATTTGCTATTAGTATTTTTTTCATAATAAATAAAATAAGCTATGAACACGTATGTTTAATATAATTGTGTGTAAACTCTATATTGTAATGTTGAATGTACTTTTATAAATAAATATAATTACGCGTTGAACTCAATTAGTAGTTGGTTTTTATCAACAGCATCTCCCTTATTTACAGAAATAGATTTGATAACTCCATCTGTTGGAGACGTAATAATATTTTCCATTTTCATGGCTTCAAGAATTAAAAGCGGGTCATCTTCTTTCACTTCCTGATTGGCTTTTACGTTAATTTCTAAAATAAGCCCTGGCATGGGTGCTTTAATAGAACCAATATGTTTTGTAGCTCCAACAGCAAATCCCATATCTTTTATTAAAGTGTCCAAATCATTTAAAATACTAATATTGTATGTATTATTATTGATTTTTACTTCATATGCTTTTTTGTTGAAGTCTTCTCTTATAATTTTAGCATGATACGATTTGTTTTGTTCAAGGACATGAAATTTTGATTCTGAAATTTGTAAAGCGTCAAGATTAGAAATGTCATCATCTTTAATTTCAAAATCAAACGTATTATTTACAGAGGTTTTGAAAGTTTTGCTCATCGATGTCTGGATTAATTTGTAGTAAATATATGAATTTTATATACGAAATATTTTATTACAGAGCTAAGTATGGATTATGAGTCCGTTAAAATTATTAAATAAGTATGGTTTAGTTTATGAGATAAATCATATTTGGAAATGACTTATCAAACATTAAAATTGGAGTGTTCCTGATGGTGTTTGATGGCTCTTTTTGATAGAAAAATTCCAATTAAAAGAGATACAAAAGCGCCTATCCATATACCTGGTAAAAAATCTATAAATAAGAAAAAGTCGTAAGCACCATGAAATATAATAGCAGATAGTAAACCAATAAGATTTAAACCTATTCTGTTCTTTGAAAACTTCGCTTTCCCCATATAAAAGCCCATTAAGATTCCAAATGTTGCATGAGCAGGAACCGCTGTAAAAGCTCTTAATAAAGCTGTTTCATAGCCTCCTTCTAATACATACAGAATGTTTTCTGTAGCAGCAAAACCCATAGATACCATAACAGCATATACTATACCATCAAAAGGCTCGTTAAACGCTTTATTTCTTTGAGCAAAATACCGGACAATAACGTATTTACTAAATTCTTCGGTTAAACCAACAACAATAAATGCTTTAATAAATTGTTGAAAAATACTCGTTTCGTTTGGAAGCAACAAGACGATATCGAACACATAATATAAAATAGTAGTGATTAGGACACTTACTATAGCACCTAAAAGAAAGTTGTAGAAAAGTAAGCGTTTAGGCTCTTTTTCATATTTATCTTTAAAATATATATAGAGAATAACTATGAATATTGGGGCAATAGCTAAAAGTAACAGGTTCATTTTAGGGGAGAATAAGAGGTTAATTTACAGTTTCAATAATATGTTGTAATACGAGTTCGTAATATGACTTGTTTGAAGGCACAAAATGATTATCATTGTTGCCTATATTTTTAATAAGGTCTTTAAAATTTGAAAAGGACACTAATTTAAGAGCTTCAACTTCTTCTTCTTGAGGGATTAATTTAGACATTGGAACCTTCAACTCGCAAATAAATGTGTTATGGAATTCGTTATCAATAATACCACTTTTATAAGTTTGGAAGCATTCAAAAACACCTATCTTTTTTAGATCGTTTTCAGAAATTGAGATTCCTATTTCTTCTTTTGTTTCTCTTACAGCCGCTTGTTTTATGGTTTCACCTGAATCAATATGACCGGCAACCGAGACATCCCACATTAATGGACAAATGGTTTTTTTTGCCGAACGTTGCGATAATAAAATGTCTCCTTTTTTAGTATAAAACCAAATATGAACAGTATTATGATAAAGCCCTTTTTGATGGATGATAGATTTTAATTCAGATTTTCCTGTAGGCTTTCCTTCTTTTGTAACAATGTCTATGTATTCGTCCATTATTTGAAGCTTTACAGGTGTTTTGATAGACATGCAATAAGAGATTCAAAATCTTCAGGTGTATTGAATAAATGACAAGAAATTCTAATAAAATTCCCTCTAAAGGATACATAAATCTTTTTGTTTGATAAATCTTTTTGTAACGCTTGGAGGTCTAGGTTGTTGGGTAATTCAATTCCAAATAGATGATGTGATCTGTGGTTTGAGTTTTCTATATGGCATCCTAATTTTTCTAGCTTTTTAACAGCTTCAGAAGAAATGGATTCACAATAGTTTTGTATGGCTTTTGGAGTCCATTCCAGAACTTGTTTTAAGGCAGCAATTTGCATTTTCACATAAATAAAATTGCCACTTTCTCCTACTGTATATCGATTTGCTAAAGGTTTATATTGAGGTTCATAATTTGTTAGACCTGCAAAATTCTCACTATGCAATCTATTCATCCAACTTTCTTCTAAGGGAGTACCGTTATCAAAGTACTCTCCATAATATGCATAAGCACAACCATAAGGTCCAAAAAGCCATTTGTAACCAGCACAAATAAGTGCATCAGGTTGAAGTTCTTTAACAGAAAAAGGCAATGCACCAACAGATTGAGAACCATCTATAATTAAAAGGGCATTTTGGGATTTGGTTTTTTCTCTAATAGATTTTAAATCGAATAAACTTCCATTAGACCAATGTATATTACCCATGGCTACTAAAGCAGTTTTGCTATTTATAGCATTTAGAATAGCCTCATTCCACAATAGAGCACGATTACTTTTAGGCCTTGGAGTGTTAATCGTTTTTAATGTAGCATCATATTTTTCTGCTAATTTTTGCCATGAATATACGTTACTTGGAAATTGTTCATCTATAATCAGGATTTCATCCCCAGGATTAAGCTTAATATTTTTTGCAACCGTAGCGATACCGTAAGAGACTGAAGGAATTGTAGCGATACGATTGTAATCCTCAACTTCTACAAGTTGTGCAAATAATTTTTTAAGTTTAGAAACGGGCTCAAAATAATCAGAACCTTTAATTCTATAAGGAAGGTTTTTTTGTGTTAACCCTTCTAATCCAGCTTCGTAAACTGCTTTAAAAGAAGGCGATTGACTTGCTATATTTAAATACGTGATTTCCTGAGGAATCTTGAATAAGTGATTTTGATGATTCAATAACATGAACAGTTTATTATAAATAATTGTTAAAGCTACAAAGTTTATTGAAAATAAATAAATATAAATTGTTGTTTAGCCCTCTTACAAATACAAACAGTCTTAAAATAAAAAAGTTACCCTTAATAAGGATAACTTTAATGTATTTATGGGCAAAATATTATTTAGTCAAAATAACTAAAAGTTTCACCATCTTTTATATTAAGCAGTGTTTCGTAAATTAATTTAATAACATTTTCTACGTCATCTTTATGTACCATTTCTACAGTTGTATGCATATAACGAAGCGGTAATGAAATTAAAGCAGAGGCTACGCCACCGTTGCTATAAGCAAAAGCATCTGTGTCTGTTCCAGTTGCACGAGATAGGGCAGAGCGTTGAAAAGGTATTTTCTTATCCTCGGCAGTTTCAGTAATTAAATCACGTAATTTTTGTTGTACTGCGGGAGCATAAGCTACTACAGGACCTTTACCAATTTCAAGATGTCCTTCCTTTTTCTTCTCTATCATAGGAGTGGTTGTATCGTGAGTTACATCAGTGACAATTGCTACATCTGGTTTAATAGTATGCGTAATCATTTCTGCACCTCGTAGACCAATTTCCTCTTGTACCGAGTTTGTAATGTAAAGCCCAAAAGGAAGTTCCTTTTTATTTTCTTTTAATAAACGAGCTACTTCGGCAATCATAAAACCACCCATTCGATTGTCTAAAGCGCGGCAAACAAATTTATCATCATTTAAAATATGAAACTCATCAGGGTAAGTGATAACACAGCCTACATGAATTCCCATTTTTTCGACTTCTTCTTTGTCTTTAGCACCTACATCTATGCTAATATTATCTGGTTTAGGAGCTTCTTCTTTGGCTCTATTACGCGTATGTATTGCTGGCCAACCAAAAACACCTTTTACAATACCCTTTTTGGTATGCACATTTACTATTTTACTTGGTGCAATTTGATGGTCACTGCCACCATTTCTAATCACATAAATTAGACCATTATCAGAAATATAATTTACATACCACGAAATTTCATCGGCATGTCCTTCAATAACAACTTTGTATTTTGCTTTGGGATTTATGACTCCTACGGCTGTGCCATAAGTGTCTGTTATAAACTCATCTATGTAAGGTTTTACGTATTCCATCCATAATTTTTGCCCATTCCATTCATAACCAGTAGGTGCGGCATTATTTAAATACTTTTTTAAAAAGCCCATAGACTCTTTATTAAGAATGCTCTTCTTCGTCATTTATAAAAAATTTTGCACTAAAATAATAATATAAATAGAAAAAAAATGTTTTAAACCAGGTAAATTATTAAATTTGAAGTATTGAAGCTCCGGTATTTTTTATTGATGAACTGTTTTAAATATATATTTTTAATATTCCCTGTTTTGCTTTTTGCACAAGGAAATGATATTGAACAAGATTCTGCTGCTGTTGAGTACCTGATCATTAAGGGCGATTCTGTTCCAAGATTATCTATAGATTTAAAAGAGGTAAGACTTCTACATAAACTTAGGTTTGATAATAAAAAAGAACGTATTAGATATCTGATCCTTAGAAGGAAAACAATGAAGGTATATCCATATGCTAAAATGGCTGCTGAGCGTTTAGATTCTATGAACAAACATTTAGCGACACTTAAAAGGAATCGTGAAAAAAAACGATATACCAAACGCATTCAAAAATACATAGAAGGAGAGTTTTCTGAAGAATTAAAAAAACTCACTCGTACAGAGGGACAAATACTAATTAAATTAATTCACAGACAGACTGGTACCACAGCATTTAATTTGATAAAAGAATTGCGTAATGGTTGGCGTGCATTTTGGTATAATACAACGGCGAGCATGTTTGATCTTTCTTTAAAGCGGGAATTTGATCCCGTTAATATAAAAGAAGACTATTTAATTGAGGATATTTTACTGCGGAACTTTCAAAATGGCCGTTTAGAACGTCAAAAGTCTGCTATAGACTTTGATTTTTATGATTTAACAGATAAATGGTTACCCACTACTAGTGAAGATCCATAAATAATGCGAGACCAAACTCTTTTCGAAGAAAAGTTAAATGCTACTACGCATGCTATTGGTGTATTATTTGGAATTACTGCTTTAATACTTCTTATTGTTTTTGATAACCAAAAAACCAATTGGAGTCTCTTTAGTATTATAGTTTATGGTATTTCAATCATTATATTATTTACAGCATCAACACTATACCATGTTGTAAAAGAAAAAAAGAAGAAGTACTATTTTAGAATTATAGATCATATTAGTATTTACTTACTTATAGCTGGTACTTATACACCGGTTTTATTAATTGCATTACATGAGAGTTTAGGTTGGACGCTTTTTTGGGTAGTCTGGGGAATTGCAGGGTTTGGTATACTTTTAAAATTGTTTTTTACCGGGCGTTTTGAGGTGTTTTCTGTAATTCTTTATTTAGTGATGGGATGGCTTATTGTATTCGATTTTCCAACTTTATCTAATATTATTGGTAGTAACGGCATATTATTTTTATTTGGAGGAGGACTATTTTATACGGTCGGGATTGTTTTTTATGCTATTGAAAAAATACCTTTTAATCATGTTATTTGGCACCTATTTGTTTTAGCAGGTGCCATTTCCCATTTTTTTATGGTGTTCTTCTATGTGATTTAACTAGAATAATGTGAGTTTCTATGTTAAAAACCAAATAAAAAGGCATTATTATGTTATTTTATTGCAATAAAAGCCTACGGAACAAATCTGAGTTCCGATTTTTTTTTTGCCCTATTTCTTTAATAACCTACATCCCAGACTTCTATCAACAGACTAATCTTTAGCTGTTAGCTGCAATTTTGTATTATGGATAAGTAGGAAGGGGGCTGTAAACTCGATTAAAACA
>NZ_SRSO01000046.1 GCF_004791695.1 Flavivirga rizhaonensis
ATAGCTCTCCGAAATATGTTTGAGAATACATGAAAATTAAGTCTTTTGGTTTTACTGATCTTAAAAAGATCAGTAAAAATAATACAAATAAAACAATATAAATATATTATTCCGGACAGTAGTGCGTAAATCAGAGTCATTTAAATCGTATTACCTATTATTAGAGATAGGATGGCTAATTGTAATTTTTTATTAAAGCTATAATTAACCTTCAATTATATTTGAAAATTTTAACTTAATAACAATAGTTTTAAATAGCTAAAAATATAGCTGTGTAGTATCTTTGCATAATACTTTATTTTACTATGAATATACCCCAATCTGATTTTCCCAGAGTTGTTATTATAGGCGGTGGTTTTGCAGGAATTAATTTAGCAAGAAAAATAGCAAACAAAAAAATACAGGTAGTTTTAATTGATAAAAGAAACTACCACACGTTTCAACCTTTATTATATCAAGTTTCCTCAGCAGGGTTAGAGCCAGATTCTATTGCATATCCACTTCGTAAAATATTGAAGAATCATAAAAACACATTTTTTCGTTTAGCTGAAGTAGAATCTATTAATTCTGAGAAGAATGAGCTAAAAACCAGTATTGGTACTATAAGTTATGATTATTTAATAATAGCAACAGGAACTAAGACAAACTATTTTGGAAATAAGTCTATTGAAGCATATGGTATGCCTATGAAAAAAGTTCCTCAGGCTTTAAATATTCGTAGTTTAATATTACAAAATTTTGAACAGGCAGCTATAACAGATGATAAAGAAGCCCGAAAAGCTTTGTTGAATTTTGTTATTGTTGGTGGTGGACCAACAGGTGTTGAGTTGGCAGGTGCTATCGCTGAGCTTAAAAACCATATTTTACCCAGAGATTATCGTGATTTAATCCCTGAAGATATGCAGATATATCTACTAGAAGGAGGAGCTCGTGTTTTACCTACAATGAGCGAACATGCATCTAAAAAAGCAACCGAATTTCTTTCCAATTTAGGTGTTTTAGTGCACTGCAATACATTTGTTAAAAATTATGATGGAAGAAAAGTACAAACTAATTTAAGTTTAGAATTACAATCTGAAACTTTAATTTGGGCAGCAGGTGTTACAGGGAATCCAGTAAACGGACTTCAAGCAGATGTACTTGTTGATCGTGCCAATAGATATAAAGTAAATGAGTATAACCAGATAGAAGGTTATAACAACATTTTTGCTTTAGGGGATATTAGTTTAATGCAAACTAATGAGTATCCAAATGGACATCCACAAGTAGCGCAACCAGCTATTCAACAGGGTAAACTTTTAGGAAAAAACCTTATAAAATTAATAGCTGGTAAGCCGATGAAAAAATTTAAATATAAGGACAAAGGATCGATGGCCACGGTAGGTAGAAATAAAGCGGTTGTTGATTTGAAACATTTTAGATTTGCAGGTTTTTTTGCATGGTTTGTATGGATGTTTGTACACCTTATGGCCTTGGTAGGGTTTAGAAATAGAGTGATTGTTTTCTTTAATTGGGGCTATAATTATATTAATTTTGATAAAGCTGCACGACTTATTATACGTCCATTCAATAAGTTAAATTAAAAGTTTATATATTTTTTATTAAATACTGATTAATAGTATTTTAAATATTTTTAATAGTTTTTATCTATGACTGCTTTTTAATGCTAAAAACAGTAAGAGGTCACTAATTTTAGGTCGGACGTAAATTATAAACGGGTAAAAAAGAAAATGTTTAGCAAAAATTTACTTCAACGCTAATTAAATGTACTCAAATTTATAAAAAAAATAATACCAAAAAAATTAAAGTTTTATTCACTATATAGAACTATTTTTTTTGTAAAAAAGTAACATATTGTTAATTGGCTAAAAAGTAAATTAGATACAATTATCCTTCAAAGAAAACAATATATTCTTCCTAAAAGAATTAGCAAAAATCTTTTATAGTTTCATCATTAAAATTCAATTCATCATCAAAAAATTACAGTTCAGTTATATTGAATTTATTTAGAAATGGTTCTGTTGCAAATTTGCATCATCAATAAAAATTAACAGCAGAAGTAAATGCCATGAAACACATTTTAACTATCATAACTGTATTGATATCAATTCATATAAGCGCTCAAAAAACCATCAATGGAACTGTATTTGATATGAAAAACAACCCTATAATTGGAGCTAATATTTATTTAGAGGGCACTTATGATGGAAGTACTACGGACGAAAAGGGCACTTTTTCATTTACAACTTCTGAGACTGGAACACAAACTTTAATAGTTTCTTACTTATCTTATGAAACATTCACTATGGTTGGTGATATATCATATATGCATAACCTTACTGTTAAACTTAGAGAAGATGTAGGCACTTTGGATGCCGTGGTATTGTCTGCTGGAACTTTTTCAGCAGGAGATAATAGTAAGGTTAATGTTTTAAAACCATTAGATGTTGTTACTACAGCAAGTGCTTTAGGTGATTTTGTAGGCGCATTGCAAACATTACCAGGTACAACAACAGTAGCTGAGGATGGCCGGTTATTTGTTCGTGGTGGTGGTGCTAATGAAACACAAATTTTTATAGATGGAATTCGTGTATTTACACCATACACCCCAACAACTAATAATACCCCAACTCGTGGGAGGTATTCGCCATTTTTATTTGATGGTATTACATTTTCTACAGGTGGTTATTCAGCAGAGTTTGGACAGGCACTTTCAAGTGTATTATTATTGAATACCATTGATGAGCCAGATCAAGAAAAAACAGATATTGGGATTATGAGTGTAGGAGCAACACTTGGTAATACTCAAAAGTGGGAGAAAAGTTCGTTGAGTGTGAATGCTTCTTATATAAATTTAGCGCCTTATAATGTTATATTTCCTAATAGAAATGATTGGATACGTCCTTTTGAAACTGTTTCTGGAGAGGCTGTTTTTAGAAAAAAAACAGATAAAGGATTGTTTAAACTCTATGGAGCGTTTGATGCTACTAATTTTGAATTAACTCAAGAAGATATTAATAATAGTGAAGGTGTTCATTTTAAACTAAATAATAATAATGTTTATTTTAATAGTTCGTATCAAGGGACTTTAAATGATACTTGGACCCTATTTGGAGGTGTAAGTTATACTCATGCGAAAAACAACTTAAATATTATTGAAAGCGCGATTAAAGACACTGAAAACTCTGTACATGCCAAATTAAAATTTAAAAATAGAATTAATAACCGGTTTAAACTTTATTTTGGAGGCGAGTACTTTGCAACAGATTTTAAAGAGAACTATTTGGATAACACCATTGACAACCTAGCATATGGTTACGATAATAATATAGCTGCAGCCTTTGCAGAAGCTGATATTTTTATATCCAAAAGTTTAGCGTTTAAATCTGGAGTAAGAGGCGAGTATAGTGAGATTTTTAAAGACTTTACCTTAGCACCAAGATTGTCTTTAGCCTATAAAACATCGGCTAAAAGTCAGGTGTCATTAGCTTATGGTAATTTTCATCAAAACCCATCTAGTAATATTTTAAAGTTTAATCAGGCACTTAAAGCTCAGAATACCTCTCATTATATTTTTAATTATCAGTACAATGCAGATAGAAGACTGTTTAGGGCTGAGGCTTATTATAAAAAGTATGATAATTTAGTAAAATATGATACCGATTTTGCTAACCCTAATAGTAATTTTAATAGTGATGGCTCTGGCTTTGCTAAGGGAATCGATTTCTTTTGGAGGGATAGTTATAGCATTAAAAATTTCGATTATTGGATAAGCTATTCTTTGTTAGACACGAAACGGGATTATAATAATTATCCAACTAAAGCGCAACCAAATTTTGCCAATACGCATAATTTATCAGTAGTTGGGAAATATTGGATTGAAGATTGGAGAAGTCAAATAGGGTTTAGCTATGCACTAGCATCAGGGAGAACATTCACAAACCCAAATGAACCAGGATTTTTAAATAATAAAACGAAACCTTATAATAGTTTAAGTCTCAATTGGGCGTATTTAATTAGTCCGCAAAAAATACTTTATGCTTCAGTAAATAATGTATTAGGATTTAGAAATATTAATGGCTATCAATATGCTAATACACCAGATGTTAACGGCAATTTCAACAGGCGTGCTTTACAGCCGGCTGCAGATCAATTCTTTTTTATCGGCTTCTTTTGGACCATTAGTGAGGATAAGAAAAGCAATCAGTTGGATAATTTATAAGGAGACTATATTCATAATAATCTCCTTATAGAGGGTAGGTCTATTTCAGACAGTGAATAAAAGGAAGCATCAATTTAGAACAAAGGCTTAATAGTTTTAATACTAATATTTATTCCGTTGTCTTTGTTTTTTGATATTCTTAACCATTTTCCCAAAGTCTTTATCCTTCTTTCTCTTTTCTTCGACACTTGATTCAAAGAAGGCTCTTTCTTTTTCCATTTTTTGAAAATTAGCGTAAGAATCTGAATCGATGTCTCCATTTTTAACGGCATTTAGTATAGCACATCCTTTTTCACTGGTATGTGTGCAGTTTTTGAATTTACAACCTTGAGATAACTCAGAAATATCATCGAAGGTCATTTCTAGTCCTTCGGTAGATTTCGTAATACCAATTTCCCGCATGCCAGGGTTGTCGATTAAAATACCTCCATCATCCAGTACAATTAATTCTCTGTGTGTAGTTACATGTTTTCCTCTGTCTATACGCTCGCTAATAGCACCTGTATCCATTAGTTCTTTACCTATTAGTAAGTTTAAAAGCGTTGATTTTCCTACCCCAGAAGATCCTAATAAGCAATAGGTTTTGCCTTTGTTTATGATCGCTTTTATTTTATCCAATCCGATTTTTGATTGATTGCTCATTGCAAGTATAGAAATACCTTTGATACGCTTTTTTATGGTATCAAGAAGCGTGTTTAACATTAACTCATCTATTAAATCTATTTTACTTAAAATAATAATAGGTTTAACGTTAGAAGCGTTACAAATAGTTAAATACCGTTCTAAACGGTTTATATTAAAATCTCTGTTTACAGATTGCACAATTAAGCCATAATCAATATTTGTGGCAATTATTTGGGTTTGGGCATATTTCCCAACTGCTTGTCTCTCTATTATAGAATGTCTGGGGTAAATAGCGTGTATTAAAGCTTTGCCTTCATCATATTCGGAAATAGCAACCCAATCCCCAACAGCTGGCAGATCATATCTGTTTTCGGCAGTAAATCTTAAATTACCAATAAGTTCTGCATCAAATTCGTTATTGCCTGTTTTTACAATATATCTGTCTTTATGTTCCAATATGGCCCTACCAACAAGAAACGAATCTATATTTTGTTCTTTTCGATAGGTTTCTAAAGCTTCATTATAGCCTAAGTCTTCAAGTGTTAATGTAGATTTCATTTTATTATTTTTTCATTCTAAGTACTTTTTGATTGGTACCCTCTTGGATATATGCTTTAAAAGTTTTAAACCCATGTTTTTCATAAAAAGGTTTTCCTATTTTATTTTCATTAAAGACTTCAACTTCCAGTCCTTTATGAAATTGATTAATATGATTAACCAATGCTGTTCCAATACCTTTGGAATGATAATTTGGATTTACAAATAGCCCTCCAATTTCGTTTTCTATCATAGATATAAAACCCACGATTTTTTCGGATTCTTCATAGACCCAAGTATCCGAGTTTGGAAGATACATTTCTGTCATGGCCTTTTTTATCATTTGAGTAAATTCATTATTTAAAAAAGGATGCACTAATGTAGAGGCATGTTCCCATATTTCAATAAGGGCTGGGATTTCTTTTTCATTATATTTTCTAATCATTATCAATTTTAATTTATTCTAAGATATTTGTATTTATTAATGAGCTCTTCTTTTACCATATCTAGTGGATACTCATTAAAAACAGCAAGGTAGCTTAATGAGATTCCATCAATTTCAGCAATGAACATATAACTTAGCAAGTCGCTTTTTTTTAATGAAATTTGATCAAAAATATTTTTAACAGCACTAAAAAGAAGAGAGGCTCTTTTTTCTATTTGTTCTTTTAAAATTCGCCTGGTCGATGGTTGAAACATAATATTTAAATTGAGTTGAAAAAAGATTTTATCATGTTCTAATTGTGAAAAAAAGGTCTCAATTAGTTGTACTAATTGAAGTTTAGGTTCTTTTTCTGATTTAGACGCTGCACTCATCTCAATCATTTGATTTGTCACACTTGTGAAAATTTCTATCAAAATAGATTCTTTTGATTTAAAATGATGATATATCAACCCTTTGGATACATTAGCTTCATGACAAATACTTGACATGGATGTATTTTCAAAGCCTTTTTCGGCGAATAATCTAGTCGCAACTTGGAGTACCTTATTTTTCTTATCACTCATATATAAATATAAAACCGACTATTCGGTCTGTAAATATATTAATTATTTTTTGAATTGTTGATTTCTAGTTTTAGAAAGAGCAATTGATAAAAGATTGAAGTTGATTTGAAAATACGATATAATTAGCATATGGAGTATATTTTGAGATATGATAATTGTCATAGTTATTTTACTGATAATATGATAATTTTAGGTTAGTAATTAATGATAGATAACTATCAATAAATATTAGGGTCATGGAAGCAAAAAAGAATCCAAAATTAGAAATAAGCAGAAATAGTAGTATATATTTTGCTATAGGTCTTAACATCATGTTACTTTTTTCCTGGCAAGCTTTAGAATATAAAACTTACGAAAGGGATGATGTTGTTGTAGATCTTTTAGATGTTGAAACTCAATTTGAAGAGGAAATTCCCGTTGTTAATATAAATACACCGCCGCCGCCGCCGCCACCTCCAGTAATTACTCAAGAGTCTATACAAATTGTAGAAGATACTGAAGAGGTAGAAGAAACAGTTTTTGAAAGTACTGAAACATCACAAGAAGAGGCCATACGAGATGTGGTAGAGGTTAGCGATGTTAATGTAGAAGAAGTTGAGGAAGAAGTGGAAGTCGCATTTGCTCTTATTGAAAATGTTCCTATTTTTCCTGGGTGTGAAGGATTACCCAAAAAAAAGATGAAGGATTGTTTTCAAAAAAAGATACAAGAGCATGTGGTCAAAAATTTTGAGTATCCTGAAGAGGCATTAGATTTAGGTATCCAAGGACGTGTATCTGTAGTATTCATTATAGATTCTAAAGGACATATTACAGGCATAAGATCTAGAGGTCCAGATAGAATTTTAGAAAAAGAAGCAGAACGTATTATAGGGACGTTACCTAAAATGAAACCGGGAACCCAGCGAGGTAGACCTGTAAAAGTAGCTTACTCTATACCCATTTTCTTCAAGTATAATGAGGGTTGAGGTGTGTAGATAGTTATTGTGTCAATATATAAATCAAGAGATATTTAATACCTCTTGATTTTTTTATACGATAATAAATCAATATTATTTTTAAGTACTAAAAAGGTTAACATTTCATCTGGAAAAAACAACAGTTCGGTAAGTCAGTTTTTAAAAATAGGAGGTATGAAGAGATATTTGCTTCATAATTAAAACTATAAAAAAACAAATACATGAAACATCTAATCATTATTACAGCACTATTAGTTTCAGCGTTTATTCATTCTCAGACTAATTACGAAAAAGGTATGCAAAAGGCTTTTGGGCTTTGGAAGAGCAATGAGACAACCGAAGCTTCAAATATGTTTGAGCGCATTGCCAAAGCAGAACCAGATAATTGGTTACCACCTTATTATGCAGCACAAATTAATATTATTGGTAGTTTTGGGGAAAAAGACAAAGAGAAACTAACGGCTCAATTAAAAAAGGCACAAGACCTAATTAATGATGCCATTGCAATTTCAAAAAATAATCCGGAAATCCTAGTGCTACAAGCATTGTTACATACAGCTTGGGTTGCTTTTGACGGTGCTACGTATGGTATGACCTTATCGGGCAAAGTTGTTGAATTATATGCAAAAGCATCACAAATTTCACCAGAAAACCCTAGAGTTGTTTATTGTAAGGCAGAGTGGGATATGGGTGGCGCACGTTATTTCGGACAAGATACAACCCCTTTTTGTAAAGATCTGGAAAGAGCCATAGAACTTTTTGCTAACTTTAGGCCAGAAACGCCATTTCATCCTAATTGGGGGAAAGCGCGTGCAGTTCAAATATTAGAATCTTGCGGAAAATAATAGTACCAAAAATAACTATGACAAAATCAATTAAAAATATATTTATAGCGTTTACTATCGGGTGTGCTATCTTTATGATAGATAATTTGATCACAGGTGGATTTAGGCTAAAAAGTATTAATAATCTTTTAATTGGATTTGTTTTTAATCAATTGTATTCTTTTGTGCTTGGGTTTTCTAATATGTATTTTTTCTATTATGTTAATCGTCTTAATTGGAAAAAAGAAGATACAATAAAGCGTATTTTAATAGGTGTTATAGGATCTACCACCGTGACGTTAATAGGCCTGTTTATATTGAGAATGCTTACAGCATTGAGTCTTAAAGGTGTTTCTCTTTATGAGTTTATTGCAAATGAAACGTTTAAATCTTATCGCTTTGGGTTGTGGGTAACCTTAACGATTGTTATTATTTTTCATATTGTTTATTTTTATAACAGATACCAACAAAATAGAATAAAAGAACAAAAAGTAATAGCAGGAACTGCCAGTGCTAAATTTAATGCTTTAAAAAATCAGTTAGATCCACATTTTTTATTTAATAGCTTAAATGTTCTTACGAGTTTAATAGAAGAAAACCCAGATAATGCACAAAAGTTTACAACTTCTTTGTCTAAAGTATATCGCTATGTTTTAGAACAAAAAGATAAAGAGTTGGTCACTGTTGATGAAGAATTACAATTCGCAAAGACTTATATGTCTTTACTCAAAATGCGTTTTGAGGATAGTATTGTTTTCGATATGCCAGAAAACGCATCTAACCCAGAAAGCAAGGTAGTCCCATTATCATTACAACTGCTTTTAGAAAATGCAGTTAAGCACAATATGGTAACATCAAACAACCCCTTGCACATAAAGATTTATGAAGATGGGGATAATTTGGTTGTTGAAAATAATTTACAACCAAAACAAATAGTAAAAAAGAGTAGTGGTGTAGGTTTGAGTAATATTAAACAGCGTTACGACTTATTAACGGATAAAAAAGTACATATTAATAAAGAAGCAAATAACTTTGAAGTAGCCATACCTATGCTTACAAAACAAATTATAGTTATGAGATCGCAATTACAACCAGAAATAGATGATAGCTATGTGCGTGCACGTAAACATGTAGAAGAACTTAAAGGGTTTTATTATAGTCTAATATCCTATTGTTTAGTCATTCCATTTTTGATATTTATAAACCATCGAACATCATGGGGTTTTCAATGGTTTTGGTTCCCAATGTTTGGCTGGGGTATAGGTTTAGCCATTCAAGCTTTTAGGGTTTTTGTAAACGATGGCGCTTTTGGCAGAGATTGGGAAAAGCGTAAAATTGAAAAATATATGCAGGAAGAAGAAAATAATAAACATTGGAACTAAATTACAGGAAATCATGCAAAAATTACCAGATTCAGAAGTAGATAGTAAATATTTAAGAGCTCGTAAAAGGGTAGAAGACCTTAAAGAATTCTATTATCATTTAATAGCCTATTGCTTAGTTATTCCCTTTTTAGCTTTTGTTAATTATAAAACGTATTGGAACTTTCAATGGTTTTGGTTTCCAATGGCAGGTTGGGGTATAGGTTTGGGGTTCCATGCTTATAGTGTGTTTGTGAACAATGGTGTTTTGGGACGCCAATGGGAAGAAAGAAAAATACAAGAGTTTATGAAAGAAGAAGAAGAAAAAATGCGTTGGGGTTAAATTTTTTAAAAACATGAGGAATAGAGATTATAATGACTCATCTGAAGAGTATAAACTAGAAGAGGCTTATTTAAGAGCTCAAAAAAGGCTAAAAGAAATAAAAGGTTTTTATTGGCATGCCTTGTGGTATGTTCTGGTAAACGTATTTATTGTAGTTATGATAGCAATAAATACAAATGGTAATATTTGGCATTTTGGGACATTTTCTACACCTCTTTTTTGGGGAATTGGGTTGGGTTTTCATGCTATGGGGGTATTTGGCAAAAATATATTCTTTAGTAAAAAATGGGAAAAACGTAAGATTAATGAGTTTTTAGATAAAGACAAAAAACGTTGGGAATAATAAACTCATTGACATAATAATAAAACAAATTTATATAAAGAAATGAGCGTAATCATTATTGAAGACGAGAAACCATCAGCAAGGCGTTTACAACGTATGCTGAAAACATTGGATGTTGAGGCTCAAACCATGTTGCATTCTGTTGAAGAATCAATACAATGGTTTCAAAACAATACACATCCAGATTTGATTTTTCTAGATATCCAATTAAGTGATGGATTATCGTTTGAAATTTTTGAATCTATTGAAATTAAAAGTGCTGTAATTTTTACCACAGCTTATGATGCATATGCATTACAAGCCTTTAAATTAAATAGTATCGATTATTTATTAAAACCTATTGATGAAAACGATTTAGCAGCCGCAGTTAAAAAGTATCAAGAGCACGCACCACAAAAACAGGCGGTAACTTTAGATTTCAATGATATTAAAAAACTATTAGTAAATCCAATAGACCGAGACTATAAAAAACGTTTTTCGGTAAAAGTAGGGCAGCATTTAAAGCTTATAAATATTGATGATATTGAATGTTTTTACAGCGAAAATAAAGGCACTTATTTATATACAACCGAGGGTAGAAATTATCTTTTAGATACCACTTTAGAACATCTGGAAGATGAATTAGAGCCTCAAACTTTTTTTCGTATAAATCGAAAATTATTTGTAAATATTAATGCTATAAAGGATATGGTAAGCTATACCAATTCAAGATTGCAAATAAAACTTAATACGTATAAAGAACAGGAAGTTATCGTAGCTCGTGAGCGTGTTAAAGATTTTAAAGCTTGGTTAGAGTAGAGGTATGATTTTTAAATCTAGGTTTTGACTACAGTATTCTCGAATTTGACTACAAATTAATTTTTGCTTCTACTGAACTTTGCTGAAACAAAAATTATTAAAAATGAGACAAAGTAAAATTGCATTAGTTACAGGTGGTAGTAGAGGTTTGGGTAGAGATATGGCAATCAATATATCCAAAAAGAGTATTGACGTTATTATTACCTATAAAACCAATAAAGAATTAGCCGAAGAAGTGGTTCGAGAGATTGAAAAAAATGGTCAGAAAGCGAAAGCATTTCAGTTAGATACGAACAATATAAAAGAGTTTGGAGATTTTTTTAATCGAATAGCCTCTTATCTTACGAATGAATATGGTAGTCCAAATTTCGATTTTCTAATTAATAATGCAGGAACAGGGATTAACCAACTCATTACTGAGACTAGCGAATCGCAATTTGATGAGATGCTTAATATTCATTTTAAAGGTGTATATTTCTTAACACAAAAAGGAGTTTCTTATATGAATAATAAAGGTGGTATTATTAATATATCGTCAGGTTTAACAAGATTTTCTTTTCCTGGTTTTTCAGCTTATGCTTGTATGAAAGGAGCCATTGAAGTTTTTACTAGGTATTTGGCTAAAGAATTGGGGCATAGAAAGATTACCTCTAATGTTATTGCACCAGGAGCTATTGCCACCGATTTTGGAGGAGGTATGAATAGGGATGATCAGGAAAAAAGACAAAACATTGTTAATATTACTGCTTTAGGAAAGGTAGGAGAAGTTGAAGATATTGGCGGGGTTGTGGCTTTTCTTTGTACAGAAGATGCACGATGGATTAACGGGCAGCGTATCGAAGTTTCTGGAGGTATGTTGTTGTAAATTTAAAAGTATAAATGAAAAACAAGATTCGAAAAATTAAAACGATAAGTGATTTTCATAAAATCAGGGGATTACCTAGCCCACAGCATCCTTTAGTAAGCTTGGTTGATTATGGTCTTTCTAAAATACTACCGGAACACATTGGAGAACATTGGAATTTTGATTTTTACTCTATTGGAGTAAAAAGAAATGTGGGATCCATTAGATACGGTCAGCAAAAATATGATTTTGATGAGGGACTGATGTCTTTTATAGCACCAGGCCAAATACTGAGTGTAGAATCCAATACTAAAGCCAATTTGAAACCTTCAGGTTGGCTATTTCTTATACACCCAGATTTTTTTTGGAATGCTTCACTTTCAAAAACAATTAAACAATATGATTTTTTTGATTATTCTATAAATGAAGCGCTCTTTATGTCTGAAAAAGAAGAAGATGTTATAGAGGGTATTTTTCAAAATATTAAACAGGAAATAGAGAATAATATTGACAATTTCAGTGAGCGTATTATCATAGCACAAATAGAACTATTGCTCAACTACGCTCAACGATTTTATCAACGTCAATTCATTACTAGGAAAAAATCCAGTCACTATAAATTAAATGAAGTTGAAGCATTACTTAACGAGTATTTTAATAGTGAAGAGATCATAAATGAGGGGTTACCAACGGTTCAATACATTGCCAATACATTAAATATGTCTCCAGGTTATTTAAGCAGTTTACTAAAAAGTTTAACGGGGCAAACCACACAACAACATATACACAACAAATTAATAGAAAAGGCAAAAGAAAAATTATCGACGACAAATTTATCAGTTAGTGAAATTGCTTATGAATTAGGGTTTGAACATTCTCAATCCTTCAGTAAATTATTTAAAACGAAAACCAATATTTCACCTTTGAAATTTCGTGCTTCGTTTAATTAAAATTATCTATGACTGTTTGCTCAGTCTGTCTCAAAATCAATTTTGTTTCTCCGAGAATACCATATTTTGAGGATTTTCAAAGGCACTTAACCAAATACCAAAATTAAAAGGTAGAGTTTTGAGACAGTCTGACGTTTTTGTATATGAAGAGTAGCACGTTTTAAATAATGATACTTTTTCTATAGATTAAAGATAGTAAAAAAAGAGGCTGTCTAAAAAGTGTCATTCTGAATGGAATGAAGAATCTCTTTAAAATATATGGCTCTGATTATGAGTGAAATAAGATTCTTCGCGTTGCTCTGAATGACAAAGTTAACCACTTTTCAGACAGCCTCAGATTCTGCTATTTTTTAGGTCGTTGTATGTCGTTTTTGTTTAATAACCAACGGTAAAACGTTTTTTAATGAATTTAGAATCATTTACTTCATTTAATATAGCAACAGCAAAATCCTCCATAGAAATTGCACTTTCATTTTTTTCGTTCGAAATCAAATGATCTTCTGCTATTTTAAAACGCTCAGTTCTTTCTCCTTCAAAAATATAAGCAGATGGGGATACATTTGTCCAATTAAGCTCTTTTTCAGGTCTATATACATTATTCAATGTGGTTAGATGTGATTTTGCAATGGCCTTATATGCTTCTGGGAAAGAAGGAGCGTCAACAAGTAATAAATCATCTGAAACTTTTAGACTACCAGCTCCACCTACAGCTATAAGTCTGGTATTAGCTTTTTTAGATGCTTCGACTAAAGACTTTGATGCTTCTATTAATAAATCATTATTGTCTTGAGGTGGTGCATAAGCACTAATTACCGCATCACTATCCTCGAAAGCTTTAGCTAATTTTTGAGTATCAAAAATATCAACCTGTGTTGCTTTTACATTATTAGTATTTTCTAAATGGAAATCAGAAATGTTTTTAGATGTTATTAAATTTAAATGGTGGTTTCTATTAGCAGCTTCTGCGACTAATCTTTTGCCAATGTTTCCACCAGCTCCTACGATTGTAATTTTCATTTTTATTGAATTTTAATTTATATTATTTTTTTCTAAGTTATTTGATGAATTCTTTAATTAGTTCGGCAACTTCATCGCTATATTCTTCTAACATAAAATGGCCTCCTTCGAAGAAGTGTATGGTTGCAGTATCTAGATCTTTACTATAAGCTGCTCCTCCATGTTTACTAAAGAATTTGTCATTTTCTCCCCAAACCACTAAGGTTTTAGGCTGGTGTTCCTTTAAGTAGTTCTGCCATTCCGGGTATTTAGGAAAGTTTGTTCCATAATTATAAAATAAAGCTGTTTGAACTTCATTAATCCCTATTTTTTCCATAAACTTTGCATCAGTGGTATACGATATAGGATCTATTTTTTCTGGATGTTTTGATCCAGATAGATATTGTTCTTTTATCCCTTCTAAAGACATTAAGTAATTTTTAAAATTATTAAGCCCTTCTAAGTCATTTGCTTTTTGATATCCTCCAATTTTCTTTGCCCATTCACCCATACCTTCCATATACATATTAGCATTTTGGATGATGAGCCCTTTAATATATTGAGGTCTTTTTGAGGCTATTCTAAAACCAATTGGTCCTCCATAGTCTTGCATCATCAAATAAAAAGAAGAAATTTTAAGGGTGTCAATAAATTTTTCTATTGTCTCACTTATATTTTCAAATGTATATTCAAACTTATCTATTGATGGGGTTTCGCTTAGGCCAAAACCAGGATAGTCTGGAGCAATAAGATGGTAATGGTCAGATAACAGTTTTATAATGTCTCTATACATATGTGAAGAAGACGGAAATCCATGAAGAAGTAATATCGTTTCTTTATTTTGTTCTCCTGCTTCGCGATATGATATTTCAATACCGTTTATTTTGATTTTTTTACTCATAATTTTGATTTTTAAATGTCATTATTTTTGTTACAGTTTTGGTCAAAATTTTTTAAAATTGATTTTTAAATTCCTCAAGACTTTGTTTACTTAATTTTTCTATTATAGCATTATCAATTTCGCCTAAGACAATTCCTAAATTTTTATTGATTTGTTTTCCTATTCTACAATTTGGATTAGGCACATTTTTAAGTGAAGATAGTACATGGTCTGATCCTTTGGCTATTTCAAATATTTCAGATAACTGTATTTTCTTTGCATCTTTTAATAGTTTTACTCCTCCATTTTTCCCTTCTTTACTTTCAATAAGTCCACTTGATTTAAGTATAGCGAGTTCTTTCCTCACCAATACGGGGTTAATATTAAGACTACCAGCTATTAAGGTTGAATTTAACCATTCATCTTTATATAAAGCTAACAGTGTTATTATATGTAATATGATAGAAAATTTTGTTTTAATCATAGTACAAATGTAATAAAAATAATTACAGTTAAGAAATAAATCTATTTTTTAACATATTTATTTATAACAAATAGATTTTTAATAGAACCAAATACTACTTTTTTGCGAGTCTTCGCATGGCTACCCATTGTTTTAGCATATCTCTGGCATCTTGTGCAGGATATCCTAAAACGGTTTCTCCGGCTTTTACGTTATTCATAACACCAGAACCAGCACCTACAGTAGCACCAGATTCTATAGTTGTGTGATCTTTAATGGAAGCGCTTCCTCCAATAATAACACCATCGCCTAAAGTTACCGAACCTGCAAGTCCACTATGACCAGCCATGATACAAAAACGTCCCATAACACTATTATGGGCTATTTGTACTAAGTTGTCTATTTTACAACCATCACCAACAATGGTAGCACTAAATTTGGCACGGTCTACACAGGAATTTGCACCAATTTCAACATAATGGCCAATAATAACATTACCAATTTGTGGTATTTTAACAAGACCACGTCCGTCGTCACTAGGTCGATACCCAAAACCATCTGCGCCAATGCTTACATTGGTATGGAAAATACAATGGCTTCCTATGATGCAACGTTCTCTAATTACCGTTCCAGACCAAGCGATGGTATTGTTTCCAATTGTTGTTTCATCAAAAACACAAACATTAGGGTATAAAATAACACCATTACCAAGTTCTACATTTTTACCCACGTAGCAATTAGCACCAATTTTGCAGCCTTCTCCTATTTTTGCAGTTTCATGAATAACAGCTGTTGGGTGAATATCCGTTTCGAATTCTGGTGCTGACGGATTAAAGAGCTCTAAAATTTTGGCCATGGCTAAATCGGCATTTTTTACTTTAATTAATGCGCGATTGTCTCCAGGTTCTACATTTAAATTATCATTTACTACAGCAGCACAAGCTTTTGAATCTGCCCAATGCTTAACATATTTTGTACTTCCTATAAAAGTGATATGATTTATACTAGCATTTTGTAATTGTTCAGGGCCATTAATAGATTGTGTTGTATTGCCTATTAATTCACCTTTTAAAATATCATTAATTTCTTTTATAGTATACGATGTCATATCTGTATTTTCTAGATTTATGGTTAGTTAGTTTGTAAATCTAACAGAAAAAAAATAGAATCCAACTTTTTTTTGAAATCATATATTTATATTAGAGAAATATCTTACTAAAGATAATGGCTATTGCCTTTGGTCGGATATTGCGTTAAGTGGCAAAAAGTGTACTTTACCGTTCCTATTTATAAAGATATTTTATTAAAAAAGATATCTATTTCAAAATGCTTTTCTTTCATAGAACTTAAAGCAAAAGCTGCTGCGGAAGCTGATAAAACAGAATAATCAAAGACGTCTTTAATCCCTGTTGAAAAACACATAGCTAGGGCAAAAATTAATAAAAGAAACCCACTCAACTTAGCAAATGTTTCAGTTTTGAAACCTATTAGTAAGCATAAAGCAAAAAGGGTCTCTGTAGCAGTAGCCATTACCCCTAAAAAAGGAATGAGTGATTTTGGTATGTATGGATTGATGAGTTGTGTATAGTCTAAAAAAGATTGCCAATTCCCCCAAACAGACACGTTTTGTTGCCAAAATCCAAATCTATCTGCTACAGCAGAAAGAAAACCTACGCTAACTGCTAATCTTAAAAATAATTTAATAATATTTTGATTCATAATTAATGGCCTCCTACTTTATAATTTCCGGGAGTAAACAGAAACACTTTCATAAGCCTGTTCCATGTGTTTATCTGTGTTATTGCCATTGTTAGATAACATATTTCATTTTTGTTAAAATAGTCTAATAAAGGCGTATAAACTTCTTCGGGTATTGGGGTGTTATTTATTTTTGTGAGTGTCTCTGCAAACTTTAATACGATTCTTTCTTTAGCAGAAAAATATGGGGTTTCTTCCCAAACGCATAAAGATGACAAACGTAATTCTGTTTCGCCTGTATGCTTTAATTCTTTATAATGCATATCTACACAATAAGCACAACCATTTTTTTGGGAAACTCTAAGCTTTACAAGTTCCATGAGTTTATTATCTAATGGTGAATTGTTTAAAAAATCTTCTATAGCTCTTAAGTTTTCAAACATTCCCTCCGGAATATCGGTATAAGAAATTCGTTCCATAATTTGATGTTATTTTTAATTATGAAACAAAGTTAGGATAGAGGAAATCGCTAAAAATTAAGATGTCTTAAGAAATAAATATTATTTGGTTTTTCGAAGTTCGCTCAAATATTCGGGCGTAATATGAAGGTATGAGGCGATCATATATTGAGGAACACGTTGAGAAAAATCCTTGAGCTCATCTATAAACCCACGGTATCGTTCTTTACTATTCATTTTAAGATAATGTTCATTTTTACGTTCTATAGCAATAAACATTTTTTCGGTTATAATCCTAAACAACCGTTCTAATTTTGGTATAACGGCATATGCTTTTTCTAGGTTAGTTTTACTGATAGTAAGTAGTGTTGTTTCTTCAAGTGCTTGAATATATAGAAGAGAAGACTGTTCGGTAATAAAACTTTCCATGTTTGTCATCCACCAATCTTCAATTCCAAAATGGATGATATTCTCATTGCCTTTATCGTCAATCTTAAAGATGCGTATTAACCCTTTAGTAATAAAGAATTTCATTTTGCAGACATCACCTTCTTTTAAGATGAATTCTTTTTTTTGAAATGTTTGTACAGTAAGATAATCAAAGAATGAATTTATTTCTTCTTCAGAAAAGGAAACATAACGATTTAAATACGCATGAAGTTGTTTTTTCATAATTAATCGTCTATCCTATTATCATCAAAAGCAGAAGGTAATAATTTTGGAATAAATTTAACAACTAATGGTAGTAATAATGCACCTCCTGGGAGCATAAATATGGCAAGACTAGGAATAGATTTAAAAATGTCCAACAATTGTTCTTGTACTTTTTTTTGTTCCTCGTTGGTTAAATCCCGAACTGTAGATTGTGACAATAAAACCATAAGTTCTTTACTGTCTTTAAGTTCTTGATATAGACGTTTACTATTTCTTGTAATTAACTTATTTACCATTTTACTGGAGTTATTGTAAAAACTCTGTACAATATTTTTAGAACTTAAAAGTGCTATATTGTCTTTATTGGTGTTGTAAAAATGATTTACGGTATCTATAGATTGGCTAATACGGGATATGTTAAGACTTAAATCGGTACCTAACTGAAATAAGAACTGTTGTTCGTTGTCATCAATAGTTCTATCTCCCCAGGTTGCCATACACGCTAAATCTAAAACATAGTACTTCTCTTGTTTCGTTTTAATAATTTCAACAGCTTTTTTATAGTTAACATGAATGTTATCTTTAAACCGTAGCGAAGACTCAAAGAGTTTTATTAAACTTTCATCGTATTGGTTTTTTATGGTTTTAGAGTTTAAAACATTTAAAGAAATAGCCTCTATAGCTGCTTCTAAATTTCTTATATAATCAATTGAAATGGTATTGTTTTTTAAAAATTCCTGATAAGCTAAGACATCAATAAAAAGTAAAGCATTTATAATGAAATAATTAAAATTCTTAGTAAGTACATTAGCATCTATTTGTACTCGTTTATGAATTATTTTTTCGAGTTGCTCACTAGATTTCTTACCGCCTAATAATTCCTGAAAGAATGACATTTTAAGTTCATTTATATCTGTATAAAAGTTTATAACACTATCAATAAATGGTATTTTAGACTTTGAATTATTATGAGTGTAAAATAACGTTAAAAGTAAATTTGTTTTACAAAGTTCCTCTTCAGTGAGGTCTTTTTTATCAATAATACTTCCAACAATATCTAAATTACTTCCATATATAAAACCACAATTCCTTAAGGCATTATAAAAGGTTTCTTCACTGAAATTAAAGATGATATCCTTTTTTTCAATCTCTTTTAGTAGCTTTTTTATCCAACCTTGTGCAGACGGATTCATAATATCATTTTTTATATGATGTAAATGTAATGCTTTAAGTATTTAATCGAAAAAAATTCTTCGAGGCATGCCTCGAAGTTTTCATTGAAATAAGTAAAATACTTTTAAAGCTTTCCTCGGAGGATAGGTAGGTGAACAGTTTTAAGAAATTCTTTATTCTGCCAATGTTTCTATATAGAAGCCACGTGTTTTAATCATATTAATGATATCAGTTTCTGTAATATTAGTGGTCGCCTCAATTCTAAGTACATTGTCGATATCTTCAAGATCGACAGACCATTTTAAAATACTGGAATGTTTATTAAGTAAAGAGTGTAAAGACTTTACTTTTTCCTTCGACTCAATATCTGTTTCAAATATTAGTAGATGCATAATGTAGTATTAAAAATAATGACATTTAAAGCTGTTCTGTTTCCGATTCAGATCCGTTTTCTTGAGTTGGGTTTGTTTTTCGTTCGAGGTATTGCTTATAAAGTTCATCGCCTTCTTCTTCCCAAAATTCATCATAATGCTTCCATTTAGAGAAATCACTTTTTGAATTAGTATCACATTTTTGTTTCGAATTTTTTGATGATCTTCTACCGCCTCCACAGCCTCCAAGTAATAATTTTAAGAATATAAACAACCCAACAGCTTGCCAATAGTTAAGTGTGGTTAGTCCAAAAATTTCTGGCATAAGCCAATTCCATAGCCACATAATTACAAAGCCTAATAGAATAGCTAAACCAGTGATGGCAATAATACCAAAGATGATCATTCCTGCGATTTCTATTGGAGATTTTTCTCTGAATTTATGATTGAAGTAATTTTTCATGATATGTCGTTTTTATATTTGTTAATTTCCGATTCTAATTTTTTATATAACATGCCTATGGCTCTATGCCTTCGGGACATAAGTGTGCCTTCTGGAATTCCGGTTTCTTTAGAAATTTCTTTATATGTGTAACCTTCAAAATCTACCGCTATAATTATATCTCTATATCCTGGCTTAAGTTGTTTAATACTCTTTTTTAAAAGAGGGATCATGTCTTCTGAAGTATGATTGTCGGTCGATTGATGTATCATTTCTGCCAGATCTGAAAACTCACTATCAATCTCTATTTGCTCTGTTTGTTTCGTTGTTCGCATAATATCAATTATTTTATTTCTAATTGATCTATAAACAAAACCAGCTACATTATTGATAGGGGCATACCTGTCTGCTCCCGAGAATAATTTTAAAGCCACATCCTGAATAATATCTTCAGCATTTCGACTGGCAGTATCCTTTATTCTGTTATTCACATAAATCTTCAAAGACCGGTATTCTCTACCAAAAAAATCATTAAGTTTTTTACTGTTTTCAGATTCCGAATTCATTTAAAACCGTTTATAGAGGGTTTTTGTTTAAAGAGACGATACTTTTTAAATCTATTGCATTTTATTTAAAATAACGTCAGTTTCTATGTTAAAAACCAACTAAACCACTATGGACTTAAAGTCCATAGGTTTGGGCTGGTGACTTAAAGTCACCTGAATAGCTATTTCTCAATTATGAAATTTGCTCCATTACCATCATCAGGTCTTCGATGGTGTTCCAAATAT
>NZ_SRSO01000047.1 GCF_004791695.1 Flavivirga rizhaonensis
AAGTTGGCTCTGATTATTTAGTAGTGACTTTAGTTCAGACTCACTCTCTTTTATTTCTATATCTATTTGTTTTGCCATACTACAATATACAATTTATTGAGTAAATTAACAAAAGAAATGGTATAAAATTGCCTATTGCAGATCTAAATGAACTTAGTTATATGCAGGAATCGTTACTTGAATGTATATTGCTCTTGTCTCAATTAGAAAAAAGGCAATATAAAAACGAACAAATGCAAAGTATCATGTATTGGCTTAGCAAGCTGCTTTTAGTTAGTTACCCACATACCGAACTTGATGGTTTATCAGAATGGTTGAAACTTGATAAATAAAAAAACAAGTGGCTGTCTGAAAAGTTTTCAAATTGTCATTTTGAGCGCAGTGAAAAATCTCAAAACATTGATAAGCAAGTATTTAATTTTCAAGAGATTCTTCACTACGTTCTGAATGACACTTTTTTAGACAGCCTTTAGTTTTTAAGCAGAATTTCTACTAGCATTAATATTTCCAAATAAAGAACGCGTTACTATTTTCTCGAAAATTTTTATCTGTTCTTCATCTTTTACATCTGCTTTTTGCAATTCCTGAATCTTTTTAAGTGCATACTGCTGTATGGTTAATAACGGCAATACAATAGATTCTCTAACTTCAATAGAAGCTTTTCCTGCGGGTTCGTTTTCCATTAACTCTTTATAGCCAGTTAGTTTTAGTAGGAGTCTTTTGGTTGTTAGGTATTCTTCATAAATAATATTCCAAAACTCACCAAACTCTTCATCTTTTGCCATATACTTGGTTAAATCGAAAAATGATTTTGATAAAGACATCATACTGTTTTCTAAAAGCGTTTTAAAGAATTTCGAATTATTATACAGTTGTTCTACTTTATCAAATTCGTTATTGTCTTCATACTTTTTCATGGCAGTACCAACACCAAAGAAACCAGGTACATTCTGTTTTAATTGACTCCATGACCCAACAAATGGAATAGCCCTTAAGTCTGAAAACACTAACTCATTAGAATTAGATCGTTTTGATGGTCTACTACCAATATTTGTTTTAGCATAGTATTTTAAAGTACTCATACGTTCCAAATAAGGAATAAACATAGCATGACTTTTAAAATCCTTATAAGTCTGGTAGCTAGTTTCCGCAAGGTCATTCATTACAGCTCTGTCTTCATCAGACATTTTGTTTTTCTCTCCGTCTATTCTGTTTTTAATACCAGAACTTATTAATTGTTCCAGGTTATACTGTGAAGAATCTAAAGTACCAAAATTAGAACTTACAGTTTGCCCTTGAATGGTAAGTTGCACTTCTTTGTCTTCAATAGTTGGCCCTAATGAAGAATAGAAGTTATGTGTCTTACCGCCGCCTCTGGCTGGTGGTCCTCCACGGCCATCAAAGAATATAGCTGTAATGTCATATTTTCTAGACATTTCTGTTAGTAATTCCTTGGCTTTGTAAATACCCCAGTTCGCCATTAAATACCCGCCATCTTTGGTTCCATCAGAGAACCCTAGCATGATAGGTTGTTTATTACCTCTATTCTTTAAATGCGCTCTGTATGCAGGGTTGGTATATAACTGCTCCATAACATCAGGAGCATTTTCTAAATCGGTAATAGTTTCAAAAAGAGGAACAACATCTACCGTTAAATTATCTTTAAATGCAACCAATTTAAGCATAGCAAAAAGCTGCATGACATTTAAAGCGGTTTGATTGTTGCTAATAATGTATCTGTTTGCACCACGTTCACCATTAAGCTCCTGAATTTCTTTAATGACTTGAATGGTTTTCAGCGTATTAGAAACCATTTCATCTTCAAAAACATTTATATCAACAGAAGTGTCAGATACTTCAGATAATATTTTAATTTGTTCTTTTTCAGATAAATCATGATAATTTTCAGGGAATGAACTATTGCCTGTTTTAATTAAGTGATCTATTACTGTCGTGAAAACAGCATGATGAATTCTGCTATCCTGTCTAATATCTAGAGTTGCAAATCTGTAACCAAAAAGATGTACTCTGTTTATAATATGATTTAATTCATTTACATAAAGAGACTGATGTTCCTTAACAACCAAATTTCTTATACTTAATAATTCAAGAATAAGCTCTTTTTCGGTAATAGCCTTCTTATAGTTTAAATCAATACTATACTTATAAAGTATAGTTTCAAGTTTTATTACACGTTCTTCAACACCTCTAAACGTAAGTTTACGTCTCAAATCTTTAAGGTCTTGATAATATTTTTTAAGAACAGATCGCTTAAGTTTTTTGGCGACTTTTAAAGTAGTTTCTGGTTTTACAAAAGGATTACCGTCTCTGTCACCGCCTGGCCAGAATCCTATATTTATAATATCATTATGCTTTTTGCCATCAGCATAAATGTTAGTTTGGATATAGTTGTAGATTTCTCCAAAAGTTTTATAAAATACATTTTCCAGATACCAGATTAAGCTTTTAGCCTCATCATAAGGTGTCGGTTTTTTATGTTTGAAGAAAGGTGTTTTACCTAATTGACCAAATAAATTCTGAATTTCAGAAAGGTTATCTTCCTCGATGGCTTTTGTTAAGTCTGTGATAATCCCTAAAACTGAGCCTGGATAAAATTGTGTAGGGTGCGCTGTTAGAACAATACGAACTTTAAACTCTTCCAGAAAGCTTTTTAATTCCTCTAAATTTCCTTCAGACCTAGCAGTTCCTTTTAAGTTTCTCAGCGTACCAACCCCATCCATATTATTTACCACAGGATATGCAGCATCTTCAATAGCATCAAATAATACAACTTGTCTTTCAATATATTGTATAAACCTGAATAATAGGTTTATTTGACTTTCTTTATTTCTTCTCCCTTGGTATTTTTCAAAAAATGATTCAACAATGGTGGTAGGGTCATCACCATTTTTGAATCCTTTTTCGCAAGTTTCATGAAATAAAGGGAGTAAAACTCCGGTTTTTGTTATAGAATCAAAAGGGAGTGTCATAAATATACTGTTGTATATCTGATATTTTGACAATACTGTTTGATTAAATCTCGTTAGCTTAGGTTCTACAGACATAAATTCGTTCTATTGAAAATTAACTGTAAAAATAGTGAAGCTTTCATTAAAGGATGCAGGCTGGATTAAGATTTATCAATTTTTTTAGTTTGATGAATTCTAATTGTGAATAATTAAAAAAAAAGGGAGCTATCCCTTTTTCTTTACAATGGAAATCCTATTTTAAAAGGATATTAAATACTTAAGGAAATCTAAAGATGTATTTCCACCACTTTTTTTAATACAAGATTCATGTATAATATCTTTTTTTATCCAATAATGGTTTTATAATGTTCTCCTTTGTCGTGAGTTGTCGGGTTGGTACATAATATTTAAACTTCTTAGGTTTGCCAAATGCTTGGTTTAAATCTCCAGATTTCTAATCAATTACCCAGACACAAAACCGGATGGTATTTATAGTTTGTTGTAGGTACATTTCATATTTTGTTAATAACACATAAATTATTAGGTGCAATCTCTTACTGTTTAAATAAATTAAAGTTGTTTTTAATAGAAATTAAGGTTTTAACTATTTCATTGTTAGTTTTTTAAGGTGTTTGGTTATTTAAAGCATGATATATGTCATGTTCTATACCTATTAGAGATTATATATTTGTCGATTAACATAACAACAAGTATGAAAAAGACACATTCGTTTCACATTCCTGTAATGGGCATAGGTTTTACAATAGATACACCATTAAAAGTGGCGCAGTACGGGATGGATTCTGTCATTTCTCTAGTTGATGATATCTTATTGGAGAAATTAAGAAAAATGTACAGTGAAAAATTTGAAGTTCCTTATAAAGAAATTACAGATAAGATAGATGATTTTAGAGCCAAAAGAATCACATCGTATTTAAACTTAATAAATGATTTAGCTGATAAGAAGTTCTCTTTGTTAAAGAATATCACTACAGAAAAAAGTAATGAGCTTCGTGCTTACATTAACATGTTGCCGGATAGTTCTAAAATAAAGAACGAATTTAAAAATTTAACATCGAAAGAATTTAATTTTTCCGAAGTTAAAAAATGGGCAGCAGACAATTTATCTATGGGATCTATTGATGTTAATATTATGACTAAAGTAGATAAGGATAACTATAAGAAAGACGAAAAACTACCAGTTGAATACAATGATGCACATGCTGCTTTAAGAGGCTTTGCGAATAGTAAACTAAATTCCTCTGTAGTACTTTCTGCAGGTATGAACCCTAGGTTGTATAGTTATATGTCACAATTTGATAGTTTTTTCCCAGATGAAAATGGAAATTTCAAAAAAAGAATTATTCTAAAAGTAAGTGATTATAGATCAGCCTTAATTCAAGGTAAATTTTTGGCAAAAAAAGGCTTGTGGGTTTCAGAATATAGAATTGAATCTGGACTAAATTGCGGGGGACATGCTTTTGCTACAGATGGTTATCTTTTAGGACCCGTTTTAGCTGAGTTTAAAGAAAAGCGAGATGAGTTAAGAACATCCATACAACAGCTATTAAACCAAGAACTTGTGAATCAAAAACGCATTACTCCAAATAATCAATTAGATATTAAACTAACGGCTCAAGGAGGTGTTGGAACTCAGGAAGAACACGAGTTTTTAATAAATCAATACCAATTAGATTCTGTAGGCTGGGGAACGCCTTTTTTATTAGTTCCAGAAGCCACAACCGTAGATGAAAAGACATTAGATAAGTTAACTAGAGCTAAAGAGAAAGATTTATACCTAAGTGATATTTCGCCATTGGGTATTCCATTTAATAATCTTAGAGATAATACTAAAGACCTTGAAAAGGAAAAGTATATTAATAAGGGACGGCCAGGTAGTGCTTGCCCAAAGAAGTTTGTTGCTTTAAATAAAGAATTCAAAGAAAAGGGAATATGTACCGCTTCCAGAGAATATCAGCATTTAAAAATAAAAGAGTTAGACGCGCAAGGGTTGTCATCAAAAGAGTACCAAGCTAAATTTAATAAAATAATAGAAAAATCTTGTACTTGTGTAGGCTTAGGGACTTCTGCTCTATTAGCATATAATTTAGATACAAGAGTAGAAGGAGAAGGTGTCTCTATTTGTCCAGGACCTAATATGGCATATTATTCTAATGTTATGAGTTTAAAGAATATTACTGACCATATTTATGGAAGGGATAATATGGTTGAAAGTCATGATAGACCCAATTTCTTTATTAAAGAATTACATATTTACATGGATTATTTAAAGAATAAATTGGAAGAAGTAAGGCAATCAATTACAAAAAAAGAAGAAAAATATTTACTAACTTTTACAAACAATATGAAAGAAGGTATTTCTTATTACAAAACGATGTTCTGCGAATTGAAAAATGTGTTTGAAGATATTAAAGATGTAGTTCTAAATGAATTAGATAAAAGCGAAGCAGCTTTAAGTTTAATTAGAGTAGAAATTGAAAGTTTATCCATTAAAAGTCAGAACCTTATAAGAAAATAATTTTTTCAATATAATTCTATTCTATTTTTATGAAATATTAAAGTGTTTATTTGAGTTAGGTTCTGCTATCTCATAGTTTTTTTGAAGATGCTTAATTTCTTCACAATTTTTACTGCAATGTGATTTTCAATACAATTTTAATTAAGATATTTGCAAAAATATAGCCGTTGCAAAACACTTAGATTGTTGTGTAACGTGGTGAAGATTAATAAAATGGATTTAGTAAAAGAAATAAAACGCCTTAAAAAAGAAAAGAATGCTGTAATTTTAGCACATTATTACCAAGTTGCAGAAATACAAGATATAGCGGATTATGTAGGAGATAGTTTGGGTTTATCACAAAAAGCTGCCGAAACAGATGCGGATGTTATTGTTTTTGCAGGCGTGCATTTTATGGCTGAGACAGCTAAAATATTAAATCCAACAAAAACCGTAGTGTTGCCCGATTTAAATGCAGGATGCTCTCTTGCAGATTCTTGTCCACCGGATAGTTTTGAAAAGTTTACAAAACAACACCCCGATCATATTGTGATTACTTATGTAAACTGTTCGGCAGAGATTAAAGCGTTAAGTGATATTGTATGTACCTCTTCAAATGCGTTAAAGATTGTTGAATCGGTACCAAAAGACACCCCCATTATATTCGCACCAGATAAGAATCTTGGAAAGTATGTTATTAAAGAAACGGGAAGAGATATGTTACTTTGGGATGGGAGTTGCATCGTGCATGAAGCCTTTTCAATGGATAAGTTAATTGAATTACATAAAAAATATCCAGATTATAAGATTATAGCGCACCCAGAATCTGAGGGGCATATTTTAAATACAGCAACTTATGTTGGGTCAACATCAGGGATGATAAATTATGTAAAAGAACATCAGGAAGAGAAATTTATAGTGGCTACAGAAGCAGGTATTCTCCATAAAATGCAACAAGAAATGCCAAATACAGAGCTTATTCCTGCACCTGCTGTAGAAGATAATACTTGCGCTTGTAGCGAGTGTCATTTTATGAAAATGAATACTATGCAAAAACTTTACGATTGTTTATTAAACGAATCTCCGCAAATAGAAGTACCCGAACCTATTAGAAAGAAAGCATTGTTACCTATAGAACGCATGTTAGAATTATCTAAATAAAATGGTTACTACAGATTATTTAGTTATTGGTTCAGGGATTGCAGGGTTAACATTTTCAGTTAAAATTGCAGAAAAATTCCCAGATAGAAAGGTCGTTATTGTTACAAAAGCTAACGAAGAAGAATCAAATACTAAATATGCTCAGGGAGGTGTTGCTGTAGTTCTAGATAAAGAGCAAGATTCCTTTAAAAAACATATCAAGGACACTTTAATTGCTGGTGATGGTTTGTGTAAAGAAAGTGTTGTTAAACTTGTTGTAAAAGAAGGGCCGGAACGACTTGAAGAATTATTGCTTTGGGGAGCAAATTTTGATACAAATGACAGCGGAAAATTCGATTTAGGTAAAGAAGGCGGACATTCGGAATATCGGGTGGTTCATCATAAAGATATTACAGGTTACGAAATAGAACGTGCACTATTAGAACGTGCACATCAATTACCAAATATTACCATTTTACCCCATCATTTTGCTATAGATTTGGTTACCAATCACCACATTAAAGATTACGAATCTGAACCTTTAGCGTGTTTTGGAGCCTATATATTTAACGAAAATACGGGTGATATTTTTACAATAAAAGCAAACAGTACATTACTGGCTTCTGGTGGTATTGGTTGTGTTTATGGTCATACAACAAACCCTGTTATTGCTACAGGTGATGGTATTGCAATGGCTTATAGAGCCAAAGCGCGTATAAAAGACATGGAATTTGTTCAGTTTCATCCAACGGCTTTATATGAAGAAAAAGGAGAGTCTTCTTTTTTAATATCAGAAGCCGTTAGAGGTTTTGGAGCTTATCTTCGGAATAAAAAAGGCTATCGTTTCATGCCCGATTACGATGAACGTGCAGAATTGGCTTCCAGAGACATTGTATCTCAAAGTATAGACAATGAGCTGAAAAAATCTGGAGATCCTCATGTGTATTTAGACTGTACACATCTAGATATAGATGCATTTAAAGATCATTTTCCTAATATTTATAAAAAGTGTTTAGAGCATCATATAAATATAGAAACCGATTGGATTCCTGTTATTCCAGCTTCTCATTATTTGTGTGGAGGTATTAAAGTTAGTAAAAAAGGAAAAACGACGATTGATAATTTATTTGCCTGTGGCGAATGCTCGAGAACAGGTTTACACGGAGCTAATAGATTAGCGTCAAATTCATTGTTGGAAGCCTTGGTGTATGCTCACAATATATTTAAACACCATTCTAAAAATGAGTATAAATCGTTAGATGTTAATATTCCAGATTGGAATGATGAGGGCACTACTATTCCTGAGGAACATATTTTAATACAACATAACCTAAAGCAATTGCAAGCCCTAATGAGAAACTATGTCGGGATTGTGAGAAGTAATAAACGATTAAAAAGAGCTATCAAACATTTAGATTTAATTTATAATGAAGTTGAAGATCTTTATAAGGAATCTAAAATAACCACATCGCTTTGTGAATTAAGAAATATGATCAACGTGTCTCACTTAATCATCAGACAGTCTTTAGATAGAAAAGAAAATAAAGGGGGTTATTATAATGTTGATAATGTGAAAAATAATGAAGGTGTCTAAAAAATGTCATTCAGAATGAAAATGAAGAATCTCCTATAAATTAAAGTGAGTTTCTATGTTAAAAATCCACATTAAAATAAGCAATTTGACTAAATCGCATTTTTATCATCATAAAAATAAAAAGGATTAAGTGATGTTTTTTTGATTCAGTTATTTTTCCAAATTTATGGAAAAACGAAAGCTCTAAAAATTTTAGAGCTTATTTAAGATATTTTATTTCAGACTACCGACCAGTTTTGATTTTAGATAATTTATAAACGTTTAGACCAATTTTTTGGGTCTTTACTAGTATGAAAAACACCTATTATCTTAACGGTTTTGCCTTTTAAAACATAATGTATACCAAAAGGAAAAACATTGGTAAAATAAATATGTACGTCCTTATATTTTTTTTGAATAGTTAGAGGTTCTTTTGACAGATAATCAATTCCTATTTTAATATCTTGTTGAAACTTATCTGCTAAACCCTTTTTTTGTTTATCATACCAAAATGATGCTTCAGTGATATCAAAGATAGCTTCGTCAGAAACTAAAACTTCATAAATCATAAAGCCTGTTTTAGCTTTTGCTCAACTTGTTCCCAAGTATAGAATTTAGTTTCTCCTTTTTCCATTCTAGATAACCGTCTATCTAACTCTTCTTTTTGAGATTCAGGTAATTCAAAAGTTTTATTTTCACTTTCATCCTTAAGAAGAGTTTTAATTTTTTTAATTAAAGACTCCTTTTGGGTTTCAAGTAATAATTTTACTAGTTCTATTTTTTCTGCTTGTAAATCCATAGTTCTATAATTATATAGCTAAGTTAATCAAATTAAAACTTTTAAGAAACCTAAGAGAAGTCTAATAATTACCTAAATTATTTGCTTAACATGAGCAACTCATTAACTATAACCTCAGTTACATAACGTTTATTACCATCTTTATCATCATAACTACGAGATGTTAATTTACCTTCAATAGCAATCTCTTTTCCTTTGGTGAGATATTTCTCGATTATTTGAGCTGTTTTACCCCAAGCTACAACATTATGCGCTGTAGCTACGACTAAGTTTTCGCCTTATTTAAATAAGTCTTTCTTCCAAAGCATTTTTCCATTTGTAGAACCCTTTTTGATCTTTGTTATAATCGTGAATGATTTTGCTGAAATTCTCGCTTTTGGTCCCTAAAAATGATTGACGTCCATTGTTACGAATCCAATTCAACTTTTGATTTATAACTTTCTTTTCAAAAGGAACAAAAACACCAATAAAGTCTTTAGCTTCTGGCACTTTATCATAAACTTTATAAATCTGTAATGTTTCTATCTTTCAAGATTATTTTAAGTTCTTCAATATTCATGTTCTTGAAGTGTTTTATACCAATAATGAAATGCTTCTAAATTGTGTTTCTTTAACTTATTAAGAAATGAATAATTATGGTCTTTTATTACCCATGATTTCATATCAACAGATTTATCAAACCTTTCAATATCAGTTTTATTTCGCTCTATTTGTTTTACTATATAAGATGCTTTAGCTACAGCAATTTGAGCTTGAGGTTCTCTGAATTTTTCGCCATAAATAAAACCTGCTAAATTACTAACCCCAGATTGCATTGTCTTAAACGTATCTTTATCAATTTTTCCATTTGTGCAGAAATTATAAGAACTATCAACAATATCATCTATTATCAATTGAAAATTGTTAGGGTCTAATCCTTTATAAGCAAGTTCGCCATGTGCTACTTTTATAAAGTTTTCTCGAACACCATTGAGTGATAGTATTCTATCAAAAATACTTGCGACATCATAAATTTGTTTTAAAACTTCCTTTGGTTTGCTCAATGGGACTCCAGTTGTATTGGGTCCATAAGCTGTTAATTTATCTCCCAGAATTGCTTCGAGTGTTGGTGTAATAACTTTTATTCGCTCTCCTTTTTCTGATAAAAGGAAATGAGAAACTTCTATCTCTTGCGTTTCTATATAAGGATTCACTTCAAAAACAATATCAAGCAAAATATTATTTATATCTCCATCTTGTTTTGTTTGAGGAGTGTAAAATAGTTTGAAGTGTCGTTTCTCTATACCTGATTTAGGGGGTCTTATTTTTTCTTCCCATTTTACAAAGTCGGTAGATGCCACTACTTTTTCTAATAGAGCTTCAATATCTTGTTCTTTATCTTCAATGATAATATCTATATCAATTGAAAATCTTCTCGGCTCTTGTATCATTAGCATTAATGATGTACCTCCTTTGAAAATGAAATTAAGGCCTACAAGTTGTAGGGCTTCTAACAAAGCTAATGCTCTAATTACTTTTTCTATAATTATTGGGTCAGCATGGAATTTTTCTCTATTTGAATTAATCCAATCTGCATGTAGGCTTTCAGGTAAAATCATTTATTCTCATTTTTATAGATTCTTTCTTTTACAAATGGTTTTTTTCTTCTTCTATCTGCATATCGAAGTAAAGTATCTTTTTTAATCGTATTGTATTGAAATGCGTTTTCAATAATGCTATCAAGGTCACGACCTTGATACGTTGCATATAATTCAGTATCTACAATAAGGTCTACAAGTATTTTTTCTATACTCGGAACCTTAACTTGTTCTACATCTTGAAGAGGCGCATCGGTTATTAAGTTCTTTATGATAACTATGCTTTCATTTCTATTTGCATATTTATCTAAAATATCCTTTGATGGGTTTAAGAAAACATTATCTCGAACACCTGAAAGGAAATAAAAAACGTTCTCTTCAGAACCTTTTTCTACTTCTATAATAGTTTCATAGTTATTAGGAATATGTAGCATCCACTGCGCAACCCATTTAGTAGACCAAATTGAAATATCTAAAAACGGAAATTCTTCTTTGAGTTTCAAGTATAAACTTTGGATTTCTTCGGATACTACTGGTTTGAATCCTTTTTGTTTTCCAAGTTTGTATTTTCCTCTTCCTATTCTTTGTATAATTCCATTATCAATCAGGGTGTAAATACGCCAATTAATAGTCGTCTTTTTAACCTTGCTTTCATACTTCTGATAAAAGGAAAATATATCGTTCACAGATATAGGTTCAATATCCTTAAACTTACTTTTGAAAGTATCTATATGTAGTTTTGTTGTGCTGATTGTATTCTTATTTATTGCAAATATACAAAAACTATACTTCGTCAGCAAATTAGATTTAGTGACGAAGTATAGTTTTGAATTAAAAAAAAGCCCCTACTGGAACTCTTTTTTACATAACAGGTTTCCTACTACTTACTCCCTAACATAAGGAATTCATTAACAACAATCTCAGTCACATATCGCTTCTCTCCCTCTTTAGTTTCATAAGAGCGATTCGTTAATTTACCTTCAATAGCAATCTCTTTGCCTTTGGTAACATATTCTTCAATAATGTCAGCAGTTTTGCCCCAGGCAATCAAATTATGCCAGTCAGTTTGAGTCACTTTCTCTCCAGATGCATTTTTATAATTCTCGTTAGTAGCTAATGAAAACTTTGCTAGTTTCTTACCACTTTCTAAGGTGATGATTTCTGGGTCTTGTCCTAAATTTCCAATAAGTTGTACTTTGTTTCTTAATGTATTCATAATTTCTAAATTTTAAACAGTTAATGCTATTGAACCTTCATTGATTCAACACTGCAAATATGAAACAGCCACCAAATGTTATTCGGTACTTACTTATTTAAAATCGTTTGTAAATGTTTGTAGTCGTTTGGAAACGGATAATTTGCCTGATAATTGACTTAGTTTTAATAGACCCACCTTTGTGGTACTAGAGTTTTTTTTAATTACCAAAAACAACTTTGTCTTTTTTCACAGGCTTCAAGACATTCTTCTTGTTTTTTTGGGTTTGGATTATCACAGTAATCGCAGTTATCGTAAGGGATATTAAAACACCAAAAAACACTCCATAGCCCAGCACCAATAATAACACCAAATAAAAAGTCCCTCAATTTAAATTGTCCTTTCAAAAACTCTGAAAAAATTGCCATAATAATAAATTTTGAATGTTAGTAGTAATCTATATAATTATGAACTATGAACGTAGGGAAGGTTTATAAAGATAATTTATTTATTTATATTGTCCCTTATTGTATATAGATGCCTTTTGATTGCTTGCAAAACAGGTTTTGAGAAAAATTTTAATAAAAATGTAAACGTAGTTCATGCTATTGAAAAAACAATAAATGTGCGGACTAAAATTTAAGAACAATGATGAAAATGTCTATTTTTGGTTTAGGTACATGGAAACCTGAATAAGAAAAAGTTTGCAGGAGGTCATTAGGTTATTTGAGGGAGGCACTTATATACCAGAAAGTATCTGGTCTTAGTTAAGACATAAAATCTATATGCAGATGTTTATTAAAGAAATTATACAACAATTAGAAAACAACCAACAAGTATTTAAAAACCTTTTAATGTCTAAAAAGGACAAGCAATATTTATGGCGACCCCAACCAGAAAAATGGAATTTGTTAGAAATTGTATGTCATTTATTAGACGAAGAACGAGATGATTTTAAAACTCGTGTAGCTCACGCACTTGAAACCCCTGAAAAATCATTAGTACCGATTGACCCAGTTGGGTGGGTTAAAGAAAGAGCTTATAACACTAAAAATTACAACGATATACTTTTTGCTTTTTTGGAAGAACGGAAAGCATCTATAATATGGTTAAAAAGTAAGCTAGACGCTAATTGGGAAAGCAAATTGTCACATCCTGAATTGGGTGATATGTCTGCAAAATTGTTTTTAACGAATTGGTTAGCTCACGACTATTTACACATAAGACAAATTTTAAAATATGATTATAATTATTTAAAAGAGAAAACAAGCCTCGATTTGGGGTATGCAGGTAATTGGTAAGACATTAAATTATTATGACATTTCATATAGAAACAGAACGGTTAGTTTTAAGAGAATTACGAATGTCCGATTTAGATGGGATGTTTGAGTTAGATTCCGACCCCGAAGTACATAAATATTTAGGAAATAAACCTGTGAAAGCTAAAGAAGAATCACAGAAAATTTTGGAAGGTGTTCTAAGGCAGTATACAGATCGTGGCATTGGTCGTTGGGCATTAATTAATAAGGAAACACAAGAGTTTATGGGCTGGTCTGGATTAAGACTTAATACAGAATATACTATGAATGGCTTTACCGAATTTTATGATGTAGGTTACAGAATAATAAAACGTTTTTGGGGTAAGGGTTATGCAACAGAATCAGGTAAAAAAGCAGTTGATTATGCTTTTAATGTTTTAAAACTTCCAGAACTATATGGTATGACAGAAATAGGGAATCGAGCTTCGCACAATGCCCTTTTAAAAATAGGGTTAGAGTATGTTGAAGATTTTTATTTTGAAGAAGAAAAACTAAAGCTTCGTTGGTATAAAATTGAAAAAAAATAGTTATGGAAAAACAATGTTTAGAATGTGGTGATAAGATTGTAGGTAGAATAGATAAGAAATTCTGTAACGATGGCTGCCGAAATGCTTATAACAATAGAGTAAACAAGGACAGCAAAAATTTAATACGTAATACCAATAACAGGCTGCGAAAAAATTATAGAATTTTGGAGACACTCAACCCAGAACAAAAAACAAAAACGTCTCGTGCTAAACTCATAGAAGCAGGTTTCGATTTCAATTATTTTACAAGTATCTATACAACAAAAGCAGGTACTGTATATTATTTTGTCTACGATCAGGGATATTTACCTTTAGAAGGAGATTATTATGCATTAGTAAAACGCGAAGGGTAAACCTTGTAACAAATAATTAAAAATACTTACTCATATTATAAAATACCCTTTATGATATTAGTTTCAGTCCTTAGTATAACTCCTATTCCTTTTATTGTTATTTCGGGACTTATACTATTTGTCTTTTTAGTATATTATTTTAGTAAAAAGCAAATCATACTAAGAAAGCTTTCCAAAACTAGGCATAGGGCTATTTCAAGTTTAAAAGCAAACGAATTTGTTAAAGTGCATGGAAAAGCATTACATGTAAAGGATCCTTTAATAGCACCATTAAGTAAAAGAAAATGTGTTTTTTATACTATGAGAATAGAGAAAAAAGTAAGTTCGGGTAAAAGCTCATATTGGAAGACTATTGTAGATGAAGAAAAAACACAGGATTTTTTTCTAGAGCATAACGGAAGTTATGTCATAATAAGGCCAAAATCGTCTCCCAAAAATTATAAGAGTTTTTTAGTTAAAGATAAAAAAGCTAATTCTGGAGTTTTCAATGATCCAACATCAGAATTTAAAGAATTACTTAGAACATACAATATTGATAGTGAAGGCTTTTTTGGGCTCAATAAAAGACTACGATATGAAGAAGGTATTATTGAAATTGGTGAAAAATTAACCGTAGCAGGTATTGCTAAATGGAAAATATTGAACGAACCAATTCCAGAATATGCTTATTCTAAAATTGTAGAATTAATAAGTAATGAAAAAGAAAAGATTATTATCACAGATCATCCAAATGCTTTAAAAGAGTCAAGAATTAGGCTTTAACTGTCTCTATTTCCAGTTTTGTCCTTTTAAGGCAAGAGCTGCTTTAAGGATGTCTTTTTGGCTTATTTGCCCTACTAATTTACCATTTTCAACAATAGGGAAACGTCTTCTTTTAGAGGCGAGAAACTTATTAGCAGCATCAAAAATATTCATATTGCCATCAATGGTTTCAACGTTTTTGACCATATGCTTTTCAACAGTCGCATTATCCATAGGCATATTATAATATCTGCTTTCACTTATTTGTTTAATACAATCACCTTCAGAAATAACACCAATTAATTCGTTTTTTTCATTTATTACAGGAGCTCCCGAAATTCTATGTTTTATTATGGCATCAATAACCTGTTCAATTCTTTGATCAGATTTAAACGTAATTAAATTGGTAGTCATATAGTCACTAACCTTAATTGGTGTGGTAGGTATATTTTTTTGTGTTTTTTTTCGTGAAGCTAGAAAACTCTTAATTCCCATAATAATTGAATTTAGTAATCTTAAATATAGTTAAATTTTTTAAATTTCCCTAAAAATATATTTTTCCTTGTAGCAAAGGTTTAATTAGCAATAATTCATTATACTAAAATAATGATGCTTTATAATTTCTGAAAAACACAACTAATTTAGCCTAGGCAAAAATAATTAGCATACTTTTAAGAGTTTAAATGTTAATTTTTTATAGTTTTAGCACGTTAAAATAAATATTAGAGGAATGAAAAGATTATTAGGATTGATTTTATTAGCTAGCAGTTTTATGTTAAATGCACAAAGCAACTCAGAATTAATAAAACATTATGAAGCTTATTATAAGCAAATGAAGGCTCAAGGCGATGTTCAAGGTATTATAAATGGGATGACTCATTTAAATTTATTAGCACCATCTCAAGCAAGAAAAGATACGTTAGCTTACTTATATATGACTGAAGGTAAATATATGCAAGCTCTTAATACTATTGGCATAGAAAAAAGTACTACAGATTCTGATATTGCAGTGGAGGTAAAAGCATTGTCTTTAAAATCGGTTAAGCAGCCAGAATTAGCCATTGGGTTTTTTGAGGAAATGTTTAAGAGAAAGCCAAACGCGTTAATTGCTTATGAATTAGCAGAACTTAATTTGCAAACTCAAAAACTAGTAGAAGCAGAAAAGCACATTACTTATGGTTTAGCAAATTCTAAAGACGATATGAAGAAGGCTTATTATGAGAAACAGACCCCGTATGAGGTGTCTTTAAAGGCTGCATTCATGTATTTAAATGCATTAGTTATTTATAATAAAGACACAAAAACAAATATTGATGCAGCTGTTGATGTTTTGGATGAAACTTTAAAAATAGCGCCTAACTTTAATTTAATTCAAATAACAAAAAACGAGTTATTAAGACAAAAGCAAGCGCTACAGGCGCAAGCAGCCCAACCAAAAAATTAATGAAATAAAATAAGGTTATCTAAAAAGTGAAAATTCAGTGTCATTGAGAAGGAAGGACGACTGTCGTAATCTGTTTAATTTAAAAGATTCTCATGTCGCACATATGTGCTCTTCAGGATGACAGGATTGATTTTACTTTTTAGATAGCCGTATCATAAATTATTCAGGCTTTTCAATCTTTCGGGAATCAAATTCTATTTTCTTATTTATTTGTAAATTTAGATTAGAAAAGGCAACCAAAAAGTCTTTAATAGTTGCAGTAAGCTCTTTTTTACTTGTGGTAGATAAATTTGATAAACTCTCTAATTTATAAAGTTTTGTTTCCAAGGCGGTAATTCTAGCAACAATAGAAGGTGAATTTATTTGCTTTGGAATTTTTACTCTTAACTCTTTTAATAATGTATTGATAGTTACTTTGTTTTCTTCATTATCATTAAAAAAACTTAAATCACCTTTTTTAATATTAGCTATAGCTTCTTGTAACTGGTAGTATTCTTGCCAATCTTTAATAACATCTTCTGTTTTTAAATCCAATGCAAAATCGATATAGTTAATTTTTGAAATATCTTTTTCTGTTATTTCTTTACTCTCGTTGCTTTCAGTATTGTTATTAGTGCTGTTTTCTTGATCTTTTTTGCAAGAAAAAAACATAATTAATAGACTTAAAATACTTAAAGTTTTAATACACATTGTGCTTCGTTTAAAAGGTGCTATACAAAGATATACTCTTTCAATTAGATAAAAAATATAATACCATTTTAAAAGAATCTAATTAATTGTATATTTGAAAAATCCCCTAATCTTAAAAATTATTATGCTAGGAAACTTTTGGTTTAATGTTGAGTATGGTATCAATCATGTATTAGATATTAACGCATACGATCACGTTTTATTTCTTATTGTTTTAACTGTTCCATATGTGTTCAAAGATTGGAGGCGGGTACTCCTATTAGTTTCTATATTTACCTTAGGGCATACACTATCGCTCGTTTTAGCTGCGTATAATGTAGTTCGTGTGAATGCACAAATTATAGAGTTTTTAATTCCTATTACTATTTTAGTAGTGGCACTTTTTAATGTCTTTACTGCTGGAAAAGGTGCACAAAAAGAAAAGGTTGGCGTATTGTTCTTATCAACCTTATTCTTTGGTTTGATACATGGTTTAGGGTTTGCACGCGAATTTCAAATGTTTTTAGGGGATTCTGATAATAAATTAGTCTTATTATTAGAATTTGCTTTAGGAATTGAACTTGCTCAAGTAATTATTGTATTTATAGTATTATTTTTAGGCTATATTGTACAGACTATTTTTAGGTTTTCTAAGCGTGATTGGATCATGGTAATATCTGCCATCGTAGTCGGTTTAGTTATTCCTATGATATTAAATAGTGATTTCTTGTCTTAATCATAATTAGTTTCTCAATATTAACATTTAGATAATAAAATAAACTTGAATTAGAATATTTCTTAACGAAGGATTTTTCTTAACTTTCAATAATATTGATAAAATAACTTTCTCAAAATTTTAACGAACTTACGTTGTAATTAAAATACGAACCAAGTATCTTCGTTATATCGTTTCGTGTGGAGGGTTGAGGTATTGTTGAGGAAGCTCTCGATTTTTATCAAGAATTGACTTTTGGAAGTCATTTATCGTTTAACAGCACGCCATAAATTATAAATAAATTAATGCCAGAAAATAAACAGCTTAAGTACGACAAGGCTTATTTAAGAATAGCTCAAGAATGGGGAAAACTATCTTATTGTAAACGGAGACAGGTTGGCGCGATTATTGTAAAAGATAGGATGATAATCTCTGATGGTTATAACGGAACACCATCTGGATTTGAAAACTTTTGTGAAGATGATGAAGGCTACACAAAATGGTATGTATTGCATGCAGAAGCCAATGCTATTTTAAAAGTGGCAGCTTCTACGCAATCATGTAAAGGTGCCACATTATATATTACCATGTCACCGTGTAAAGAATGTAGTAAACTAATACATCAGTCGGGGATTGTTAAAGTGGTATATCATAAAGCCTATAAAGATGATTCAGGTTTGAAATTCCTAAAAAAAGCAGGAATAGACCTTAAATTAATAGAAGATTTAAAAGTATAATGTCATTTCAAAAAAAATATTTACCATTAATTTTGGGCGTAGCAACTGCAGCGGGCATTTTTATTGGCGGAAAACTAGATTTTCGAGATTCGCCAGATAGGCTGTTTTCTACAAATAGTAAAAAAGATAAGCTTAACAGGCTTATTGATTATATTGATTACGATTATGTTGATGAAATAAATACCGATAGTATTGTTGATGTTACTGTTAATGGTATTTTAGATAATTTAGACCCGCATTCTGTGTACATTCCTAAAGAAGCCATGGAACGAGTTGCAGAAGAAATGAAAGGTGATTTCGTAGGTATTGGTGTTAGCTTTTATCCTTATAAAGATACTATTGCAGTTATTAGAGCTATAGAAGGAGGTCCTAGTGCAAAAGCTGGTATTAAGGGAGGCGATAGGATTATCATGGCAGATAATGACACACTTTTTGGAGAGAGGTTGAATGATGGGGAAATGGTTAAAAAACTAAAGGGACCTATTAATACTAAAGTCAATTTAAAAGTATATAGAAGAGGCGAACCAAAACTTTTAAACTTTACAGTAAAGCGAGGAAATATTCCTATTAAAAGTGTCGATGCAGCTTATATGTTAACCGAGAAATTAGGATATATAAAAGTAAATCGTTTTGCAGAATCTACTTATAAGGAATTTAAAAAAGGTTTAGATAAACTTTTGGAATTAGGTGCTACTGAAATTGCTTTGGATTTAAGAAATAATCCTGGGGGTATTTTAAGCATATCAGAGCAAATAGTAGATGAATTTTTAGAAGATGATAAGTTAATCTTATTCACTAAAAATAAACGAGGAAATATTGAAAAAAGCTTTGCAACCAGTAAAGGTGATTTTGAAGAAGGACAAGTGTACGTCCTTATAGACGAGAATTCTGCGTCGGCAAGCGAGATTGTTGCAGGAGCCTTGCAAGATAATGACAAAGGCACCATAGTAGGGCGTCGTTCCTATGGTAAAGGTTTGGTGCAACGCGAAATGGATTTAGGAGATGGTAGTGCGGTGCGTTTAACGGTCTCACGTTATTATACACCAACAGGTCGTTCCATCCAGCGTTCATATAAAAATGGGAATAAAGATTATTATGATGAGTATTTTAATAGACTGGAAAGTGGTGAGCTTTTAGATCCAGAAAAGATTAAAGTAGCAGATTCATTAAAATTTACGACACCAGGAGGAAAGATTGTATATGGCGGTGGCGGTATTATTCCGGATGTATTTGTCCCAATAGATAATAGCATGCAGAATGAAACCTTAACATTCATACAACGTCACGGATATTTTGGAAATTTTGTATTTGAAGAACTGGAAAAAGATAGGCACGTATATGATGGTATTTCAAGACAGGATTTTATTGATTCGTTTGAAGTGAGTGATGACTTCGTGTTTGCTTTTCAAGATTACTTAAATGTACGTACTAGCTCTAAAATTACTTTTGTGGCGTATCATGAAGAAATAAAACAGTATATTAAAGCAACATTGGCAAGTCAACTTTATGGCGGTGGTGCTTTTGAAGAAGTCTTCAATCAACGAGATATTATGATCGAAGAGGTTATTAGGTTGAGTGATGAAGGTCTTAATTCGACTGATAAAGATTAAATTAACGTCAGTTTCTATGTTAAAAACCAAATAAAAAGGCATTATTATGTTATTTTATTGCAATAAAAGCCTACGGAACAAATCTGAGTTCCGATTTTTTTTTGCCCTATTTCTTTAATAACCTACA
>NZ_SRSO01000048.1 GCF_004791695.1 Flavivirga rizhaonensis
CAGTAATTTTATCTTTAGAAATCATAAGCAGAATAATGTTAGTTAATTAGAATTCAACACTTTAATTTACTAAATATTCTGCTTTTTCTATACTATAAATATGAGTTTCTTAGGCCGAACTCAGGTTCTGAAAAAGTAGGTAAAGAAAAATTATACTTAAACCATCGTTTAATGACTGTTTTAGAGAAAGATTAGTAAACTCTATTTCATGGGGTAAACATGACGTAGGTGGAAGTAAAAGCCTTTAGGGCACAGTTCAGAGAGGGCAAAAACGTTGAATTCTTTTTATTCAGATTAACCAGGATTTTTGCGCATGATCTCGTTTTTAATCAATTCTTATGATATTCTTAAAAACAAAAAAAACCTGATAATCATACGATTAACAGGTTTTCAGTATAGATTGATACTATAATTTGTCGGGGTGGCAGGATTCGAACCTGCGACCTCCGCGTCCCAAACGCGGCGCGATAACCGGGCTACGCTACACCCCGAATTGGTTATCTTTTAAAAATCGTTTAGCTCCTCTTCTCTTTATCTTATTTTCCAACTTTAATGCTTCTGATCTACTAGCAACTTCTAAAGTTTTCATCAATTGCCATGGAGATCCGCCTTTTGTTGAAGGAACTAAACCATTGTTATGTCTTTCTAATCTTTTTTTGATATTATTTGTTTGACCCACATAATATCGTAAACGTTTTTGGCTATATAATATGTATACTATATACTCCATGTTTTTTACTGGGTGGTCACGCCCCAAGCGTGACGACCTCCGCGTCCCAAACGCGGCGCGATAACCGGGCTACGCTACACCCCGAATTGGTTATCTTCAATAAATCTTTTTGCTCCTCTTTTCTTTATCTTTCTTTCCAACTTTAATGCTTCAGATCTACTAGCAACTTCTAAAGTTTTCATCAATTGCCATGGAGATCCGCCTTTTGTTGAAGGAACTAAACCATTGTTATGTCTTTCTAATCTTTTTTTGATATTATCTGTTTGACTTACATAATATCTTGAACGTTTTTGACTATATAATATGTAAACTATATACGCCATAATTTTCTCTGGGTGGTCACGCCTCAAGCGTGACGACATCCACATCCCAAAACGGGTGAGACCTGCCACGCCTTAGCGTGGTAAACCCCAAAACGGTTATCATTTTAGGACTGCAAATATAGACTTTTTATTCATTACACAATTCTTTATTTAAAAAAAATTACTTCAAAATATAATCAAGAATACTTTCTCAAAAAAGCTATAATTTAGTACACTTAAATACAGACCATTTACTTGTGCATTTTATAAAAAAAAGAATTCTTATTTTACTCACTATAGGCATTACTTTTAGTGTTTTAGGTCAATCAAAGATTAAAGGAAAAGTTATTGATAAAGACAGTGGAACGGCATTATCAAACGTACAAATAACAAATCTTGATACCAAAACTACAGTAGTATCAAGTTTAAATGGAGCCTTTGAAACCATAAGAGTTGGCAAGTATTCATTAAAAAAAGAAGGTTACCTTGAAAAGATTCTTGAATTAAAAAACGACTCATATTATATCATTCAACTAAATATAAATCCATCTCAATTAAATGAAGTTATTATCAACTCAAACCATATTCCTAAAAAGCTAAAAAAAGCGACAACTACCATTAGTGTTATTCATTTAAAAGATATTGAGCGTGGTAACAATATTAATATAGCTCCCATTTTAAATAGAACCCCTGGAGTATTCATGCAAAGTGGCGCCCTTAATACCAACCGAATTACCATTAGAGGTATTGGTTCCAGAAATTTATTCGGGACAGCAAAAATAAGAGCCTACTTTAAAGACATCCCTTTAACAACAGGGAATGGAGAAACTACTATTGAAGATTTTGAATTAAATACCATATCTCGTTTTGAAATCATTAAAGGGGTTACTTCCAGTATTTATGGGGCTGGTCTTGGTGGTACTATACATTTAACACCTAAAAATGCGTTTTTAAATCAGTCTAGCATAAATACAGAAATATCTCTAGGGTCTTTTGGATTGTTAAAAGGTATTGTAAATATAAATCATGGCACTACAGCTAATAGCTTTAGAGCCGTTTATAGTAATACTCATAGTGATGGATATCGTGAAAACAATGTATATAACAGGCAAACTTTTACCTTAAACACAAACCATCATTTAAACGAAAAAAATGAATTATCCTTTTTAGCCAGCTATATTGATTTAAAAGCCTTTATTCCTAGCTCGATTAACGAAGAAACTTATCTAAATAACCCTAAATCTGCTGCATTTACCTGGAAGCAATCACAAGGTTTTGAAGATTCGAAACGTGGACTATTTGGTCTATCCTGGAATCATGAATACAATAACTATACAAAACAAATAACCAGCATCTTTACTTCTTTTTATGATGCTTACGAACCCAGACCTTTTAATATTTTAAAAGAACATACTCTAGCAACAGGTATTAGAAGTCGAATTTTAGGTAATATTAAACTTTTTGATAAAACTTTTAACTGGACATTAGGCGGGGAACTTTTTAGAGATACTTATAAATCTGAAACGTTTGAGAATTTATATCGGAATTTTCCTGATGATACTGGAAGTGTTGAAGGTATTCGGTTATCAAACTTCAAAGAAAAAAGAAATTATTACAATGCATTTTTTGAAACTATTTATGAGTTTACTGAAAAAACATCACTATCAATAGGTTTGAATTTAAATCAAACGGCATACACTTTAAAAGACAGGTTTCCAGCTTCAGAAAATAATCCGGATCAGTCTGGAGACTTTAAATTTAAAAATATTGTGTCACCAAAATTTGGCATATCTCATCTATTTTCTAAAAATATTAATGTTTACTCAAATATAAGCCATGGTTTCTCTCCTATTATGCTAAATGAAACATTATTACCCGATGGACAAATAAACACCAATCTTAAACCCGAAACTGGGTGGAACTTCGAAATTGGCACACGAGCAAGCCTAATAAATAATCGTTTACAATTCGATTTAGCGCTATACCGTTTAGCAATTAAAAACCTAGTGGTATCTCGTAGAACCTCCCAAGATGAATTTATTGGTATAAATGCCGGAAGTACGCAACATAACGGATTAGAATTATCATTAAATTATGAATGGTTACAAAAAGAAACCATATCCATAAACTCATTTGCAAATTATACGCTCAATAATTTTAAATTTAAAGAATTCATTGATGGAGATAATAATTTTTCGGGCAATGATTTAACTGGTGTTCCTTCAAGTGTATTTAATACTGGAATAGATATAGAATCATCATTTGGGATTTATGGAAACATTAATTTTCAATACGTAGGAAACATGCCTATTACTGATAGTAATGACCTATATTCAGACAGTTACAATTTGACAAATTTTAAAGTTGGATATAGGACATCTCTTAATAAAAAGCTAAACTTAAATATTTTCTTAGGGATAAATAATATCTTTGATAAAGCCTATGCCTCACAAATTTTAATAAATGCATCAGGTTTTAACGGTAATGCACCAAGATATTTTTATCCAGGAAATCCTTTGAATTATTATACTGGAGTAAACGTAAATTATATGTTTTAGAGTACCTTTAAATAAAAAAACATGAAAAATATTTTTTCCCTTCTATCAGTAATTCTCATATCATGCATGTCATGTGCACAACAAACAGAATCTGAAGTTAAAGCAGAAACACCAGATATTATTAAGTATACAACCGAAGTCATTGTTTCAGATTTAAACATTCCCTGGGGTATGGCCTTTTTACCAGATGGGAGCATCCTTATTACTGAAAAAACCGGTGAGCTTATTCATTTTAAAAATGACACTAAAACAAGCATTGAAGGGTTGCCAGAAATATATGTACGTGGTCAGGGTGGTTTAATGGATTTAAAATTGCATCCTGATTATAAAAACAACGAATGGATATATATATCGTATGCATCATCCGAAGGAGAAGGAGATGGTGGTAATACAGCTATTTTACGAGCCAAATTAAACAATAACACTCTGGTTGAGCAACAATTACTTTACAAAGCAGGTCCAAATACTAAAAAAGGTCAACATTGGGGATCACGCATGACGTTTGATAATGAAGGTTATTTATATTTTTCTATAGGAGATCGAGGGAATAGAGATGTAAACCCACAGGATCTTACCCGAGATTGTGGCAAAATTTACAGATTAAATGATGACGGAAGTATCCCCCAAGACAATCCTTTTATAAATACTAACAATGCAAAAACTGCTATCTATAGTTATGGTCACAGAAATCCACAAGGCATGACAAAAAACCCACTAACTGGAGACATCTGGACTAACGAACATGGTCCGCGAGGAGGAGACGAAATTAACATCATACAGAAAGGAAAAAACTATGGATGGCCGGTCATTTCTTACGGTATAAATTATGATGGCACGACATTTACAAATATCACTGAAAAAGAAGGCATGGAGCAACCTCTATTTTATTGGGTACCTTCTATCGCCCCTAGTGGTATGGCTTTTGTTTCTTCAGACATATACCCAAATTGGAAAGAAAACATTCTAGTTGGTTCTTTAAAGTTTGAATACCTTGAAAGACTTGTGCTAGAAAACAATAAAGTAGTAAAACGCGAAAAACTATTTGAAGGTATTGGCCGCGTTAGAAATGTACTAGAAGCTCCAGATGGTTACATTTATGCGGCTATTGAAGGCTTAGGCATTGTAAAAATTGTTCCAGAAAATTAAAATATAACACATGAAATTAATTATAGTAAGTTTAATAACACTATCCTCAGTAATTATTATTTCTACAAATCAATATAACAAATCACAAACAGACCCCTTAAAAGAAAGTATACAAAGAGGACAAGAAATTTATACAGATTTTTGTGTTTCCTGCCATTTACCAAATGGTAAAGGTGTAGAAAAAGTATATCCTCCATTAGCCAACTCAGATTATCTTATAAAAAATCGAGAAGCTAGTATTAGAGGTATTAAATATGGGCAAAAAGGTGACATTGTTGTAAACGGACAAACATATAATAGTTTTATGGCTGCTATGGGGTTAAGTGATGATGAAGTAGCCGATGTTATGAACTATATAACAAATAGTTGGGGAAATAAAAATGATAAAATAATTACAGAAGAAGAAGTTTCAAAAATTAAAAAATAAGCAGTTTCATATTTAAATAACTTTACATTTAACTAACTTTGTAAAAGCTAACTAAACTAAATTAATAATGCTTATAATTGGAATCGCAGGCGGTACTGGCTGTGGTAAAACCACTGTTGTAAATCAGATATTAAATGAGCTACCAGAAGGCGAAGTTGGTGTAATTTCGCAAGATTCCTATTATAAAGACACCACGCATTTATCTTATGAAGAGCGTGTAAAAATAAATTTTGATCACCCGCGGTCTATCGATTTTGACCTTTTAGCTAGTCATTTAAAAGAACTCAAAAACGATACCCCCATACACCAACCAGTGTATTCTTTCGTTAAACATAATAGAACTGGAGATACCATTTTAACACATCCCAGAAAAGTTATGATTGTTGAAGGTATTTTAATTTTAACAAACCCAGAATTACGGGATATGTTTGACATTAAAATATTTGTACATGCAGATACAGATGAACGTTTAATAAGACGTTTAAAACGTGATATTTCTGAACGAGGTAGAGATTTGGATGAAGTTTTAGCACGGTATCAAACAACATTGAAACCCATGCACGACCAATTTATTGAACCTATGAAAGAGTACGCAGACATTATAATACCAAACAATAAATATAATACAGTGGCTGTAGACATTGTTAAAACCATAATAAACGAAAAACTATAAATGGCTATATTAAAACATAAGTTTTTCAAACCTTTTAAAAATTGGTTCATCTTAATTTTAACCGCATTTATAATTTGGATGTTATTTTTTGATGACAATTCATGGCTTATACATCATGAATTGAATACAGATGTTGAAGCCCTAGAAAACGAAAAAGAATATTATAAAAAAGAAATAGAAAAAGATAATAAAGCTATAAAAAAACTAAGTACCCCAGATGGTTTAGAAAAATTTGCTCGCGAAGAATATTATATGAAACGCGATAATGAAGAAATCTACATTATAGAATACGAAGACAGTTTAAAAACTAAAAAGAATGAGTAATAGATTGTTCAAAGAATTTGATTCGGTTACAGCCAAACAATGGAAACAAAAAATACAATTCGATTTAAAAGGAGCTGATTATAATGATACATTAGTATGGCAAACTAATGAAGATATATCTGTAAAACCATTTTATCATGCAGATGATTTTAAAGAACAACCAGAAGTCACAAACACAGAAACTACAACATGGAAAATTTGTCAATCTATTTTTGTAGCTGATGTAAAAAATGCTAATCAAAAAGCAATTGATGCTATAGAAAGAGGAGCTGAAAGTATTAAATTTATTGTCCCATCAGAAACTGTCTCAATTAACGATTTATTAAAAGGTATAAATCTCGCATTAACACCCCTCCACTTTAAATTACAATTTCTTTCAGAAACATATGTAAAACAATTAACTGCTATTTCATCAAATACAAATATTTATACAGATGTTATATACAATTTAGCAAAAAACGGAAACTGGTACCATAGTTTAAATGATGATTTTTATAAATTTAAAGCAATAACAGCACATACAAAATCTTTTTCGGTTGATGCGTCTCTATACCAAAATGCTGGTGCAAATATTATACAGCAATTAGCCTATAGCTTAGCTCATGCCAATGAATATTTAAATTATTTTGAAGAAAGCAAAACCATTTTACCTACTCTAAAAATAAGTTTTAATGTTTCTGTTGGTACAAATTACTTTTTTGAAATTGCAAAATTGCGCGCATTACGAATGCTATGGAAAGTGCTAGCCGCAGAGTATCATATCAAACCTACTTGCTATATTTTAGCAACCCCTACAAAACGAAACAAAACATTATACGATTATAATAATAACATGTTACGTACAACAACCGAATGCATGAGTGCCATTCTTGGAGGTGCAAACAATGTCTATAACTTACCTTATGATGCTATTTATCATAAAGACAATGAATTTGGAGAACGTATTGCCAGAAATCAACTACTGGTTTTAAAACATGAAAGTTATTTTGATGTTGTTAATAACCCATCCGATGGCGCATTCTATATAGAGTCCCTAACCAATCAACTAACAGAAAAAGCTCTGGACTTATTTAAGAATATTGAAGAAAACGGCGGTTTTTTAAAACAGTTAAAACAAGGTACTATTCAACGAAAAATCAAAGAAAATGCCACCAAAGAAGACGCTCAGTTTAATGCAGGTGAAGAGGTCTTATTAGGCACTAACAAACACCCAAATACAGAAGATAAAATGAAACAAGAGTTGGAGCTTTACCCTTTTGTAAAAACGAACCAAAGAAAAACATTAATTGAACCTATAATTGAAAAGCGGTTAGCAGAAAAAATAGAACAAGAACGATTAAAAAATGAATAATAAAATGAACCTGAATTTTAAACTTTTTAGCCTTTTATTAGTACTTACTTTATTAAACTGTAAAAACGAAAACTCACTTTCAGAATACAAATATGCAGACATGCCTGTTGTGCTAACCTGTGGTGATTTTAATTCTAAACTCTATCATGAGGCATTATACGCTTTCGAAAATGATATTTTGACTCATTATAGCAATGCTAACAAAAATGCATCTCAAACTCAGTCTTACAACCTATTTGTAAGAGATGCTATTTACGGAAGAGTAAAATACGAAGACATGGTCTCTGAACATACATACAAAGTGTTTCAAGCGTTAAAAAACGAGAACACATTATGGGATGCCAATAACACTAAAAGTCACTTAAACTACAACGGTACTATTGTAAATTGTATCTCTAGTAATATTCAAGACACTGCCTTAAAAACAACTTTTAATTCGCTTGTAACGACCAATAGTATGAGTCCTAAGTTGTTTGGAGCTCCATTAATGAGTAAATACAGAACAGCTCTTAAAGACAAATATTTAGCAACTTATATTGCATTAGATCTGTTTTACTCAAAACTTTTTGATGTCGATTTTTCTAAAGTAAATTTTGAAAAACCAGAATCTAAAGTAGATTTTAACAAGAAACCCGAATAGTATTGAGAAAGAACCTTCAACATATCGCAATAAATAGTAAACAGAAAAAATCTAAAGTTGAAAAGGCAAAAGTTTTTTTAACTGCGGAAGATATCGCCGTAAAATCATCCTATTCTAAAGATGATATTAAAGATTTAGAACACCTCGGATTTGTTGCTGGAATTGCACCAAACCTAAGAGGGCCTTATAGTACTATGTATGTTAGAAGGCCTTGGACTATTAGACAATATGCTGGTTTTAGTACTGCAGAAGAAAGCAATGCTTTTTACAAACGTAATTTAGCCGCAGGACAAAAGGGACTTTCGGTTGCATTCGATTTAGCAACCCATAGAGGTTACGATAGCGACCATGAACGTGTTGTTGGAGATGTTGGAAAAGCTGGCGTTGCTATCGATTCGGTTGAAGACATGAAAACACTGTTTGATGAAATTCCGCTAGATAAAATGTCTGTTTCCATGACCATGAATGGAGCGGTATTACCCATTATGGCATTTTATATAGTGGCAGCCGAAGAACAAGGTGTTAAACCAGAACAACTTGCTGGCACCATTCAAAATGACATTTTAAAGGAATTTATGGTGCGTAATACATACATCTACCCACCTACACCTTCCATGAAAATCATTTCAGATATTTTTGAATATACTAGTAAAAATATGCCTAAGTTTAATAGCATTAGTATTTCAGGATATCATATGCAAGAAGCTGGGGCAACCTGCGATATTGAATTAGCTTACACCCTCGCTGATGGTTTAGAGTATATTAGAAAAGGGCTTGCTGCCGGTATGGATATAGATACGTTTGCACCTCGCCTCTCTTTCTTTTGGGCTATTGGTATGAATCACTTTATGGAGATCGCCAAAATGCGTGCAGCTCGTATGCTTTGGGCGAAATTGGTTAAACAATTTAATCCTAAAAATGAAAAATCTTTAGCGTTACGTACACATTGCCAAACCAGTGGCTGGAGTTTAACCGAACAAGACCCTTTCAACAATGTAGCAAGAACAACTATAGAAGCTGCTGCCGCTGCTTTTGGTGGTACCCAAAGTTTGCATACCAATGCACTGGATGAAGCTATTGCTTTACCAACCGATTTTTCGGCACGTATAGCCAGAAATACTCAAATATACCTTCAAGAAGAAACAAAAATAACAAAAACCGTAGACCCTTGGGCTGGAAGCTATTATGTTGAAAAACTAACACACGATATAGCTCAAAAAGCATGGTCTTTGATTGAAGAAGTTGAAGCATTAGGGGGTATGACGAAAGCTATTGAAGCCGGTATTCCCAAAATTAGAATTGAAGAAGCTGCTGCTAAAAAACAAGCCCGTATAGATTCTGGGCAAGATATTATTGTTGGAGTTAACAAATATAGACTTGAAGAAGAAGCTGTAATCTCGACGCTTGAAGTTGACAATCAAACAGTTAGAAACCAACAAATAGAACAATTAAATAAAATCAAAGCTAATAGAAATTCAGAAAAAGTTAATACGGCACTTTCAAGATTAACTGAAGCTGCAAAATTTTCCTTAAATTCGAAAGATTCCCACTTTAGTGAGGACAAGAATTTACTAGCTTTAGCTGTAGAAGCTGCTCGGGAACGTGCTACTCTTGGAGAAATTAGTGACGCTTTAGAAGCTGAGTTTGGACGTTATAAAGCACAAATAAAATCATTTTCTGGTGTGTATAGCAAAGAAATAAAAGACGACGAATCCTTTAAAAAAGCGCAACAATTAGCTGATGTTTTTGCAGAACAAGACGGAAGAAGACCGCGTATTATGATTGCAAAAATGGGACAAGACGGTCATGACCGTGGAGCTAAAGTAGTCGCCACAGGCTATGCGGATGTTGGTTTTGATGTAGATATTGGGCCACTATTTCAAACACCGCAAGAAGCTGCAAAACAAGCTGTAGAAAACGATGTTCATGTTTTAGGTGTTTCTTCATTGGCAGCAGGCCATAAAACCTTAGTGCCTCAGGTTATTGAAGCCCTAAAAACTTATGGGCGTGATGATATTATGGTCATTGTTGGTGGTGTTATACCAAAACAAGATTATCAATATTTATTTGATTCGGGTGCTATAGCTGTGTTTGGTCCCGGAACAAAAATTAGTGATGCCGCTATTAAGATTTTAGAAATACTAATTGATTAAAACATCTCTTAAATACCTTTTGGGCAAAACTCGTACTCATCTACAACGAGTTATTTCTTGCAAAAATTCGCCTAATTAGCTTGAAATCGCATATTTTATACGTAAGAATTTAAAAACAAGATAAAACTAAAATATCGATAAAACGTTCAATTTGTAAGACCATACTCCTACTTATCACAATTTATAAGTAAATTACGTGCATTATATACCAAAATAATCGTACTTTTATTCTCCCCTATCTTAAAGAACTAATGAACAAAATAATTGCAATCGCTAATCAAAAAGGCGGCGTTGGTAAAACTACTACGTCTATAAATCTGGCAGATGCATTAGGTATTCTTGAGAAAAAAGTACTTTTAATAGATTTAGATCCTCAGGCTAATGCTACTTCGGGTGTTGGTCTTGTTCCTGCTAATATTAGATACGGTAGCTTAAGCTTTTTTACAAATACGTTTAAAGCTCAAAATAATATTATAAAACCTGAATTTGCACATTTTGATTTTATACCTTCCAACATACGTTTAGCATCTATTGAAATAAATAAATCGAAATCTGTTGATTTATTTATGTTAAAAACCGCACTTTCCAGTGTTATAGAAAATTATGAGTATATCATAATAGACTGCTCACCTTCATTTGGGTTGTTAACCCTTAATGCCTTAACAGCATGCCATTCGGTAATTATACCTGTACAATGTGAATTCTACGCCTTAGAAGGTTTAAGTAAACTGCTTGTTACTATAAAAAGTATCAAGAAATCATCAAATCCAGATATTGATATTGAAGGTTTATTAATTACTATGTTTGATTCAAGAACAAGTCTATCAAACCAATTACGAGTAGAGTTAACTAAACACTTCAAGTCTATGGTTTTTAATACAACCATACGAAGAAATGTTAAGTTAAGAGAAGCTCCTAGTTATGGCTTAAGTATCATAAAATACAATCCAGATAGCGTTGGTTCTAAAAATTATCTAAATTTAGGTTCAGAATTAATCAGCAAAAATAAAATAGCAGCTACAAGTCCGGAACTTGAAAAAGATTTATCTAAAATCTTAACACATGATACAGAAGATGTAGATTATATAATAAAAGGCCATACAACAACTAATGACAAAAAAGAAGAAGATTATAGCTACTTAATAGGCTTAAAAAGGGACGAAATAGATAATGTATTGGGGTTTTCTTATAATGATATCCATTCGAATGTATGGATGTATAGAACTAGCACCTCATTTAGTTTAATGAAAAAAAATTATTTGTACTTATATTTTGAAAACGAAAAAGTTGTAGAATATAAACTAACAACATTTAAAATAAACAAGGTTCAGTAGTTATCATTAAAAATAAATTAATTCCGGTTTTTTTATCAAAAATCATTACCTTTCGCTCATATTTTCTTATACAAAAAGCTTATATAAAATATAACAAAACCAAATCATTTCATGGGTAAAATTATTGCAATTGCTAATCAAAAAGGAGGTGTTGGTAAAACAACAACATCTATAAATTTAGCAGCTTCACTAGGAGTTCTGGAAAAAAAAGTATTATTAATAGATGCTGACCCTCAGGCAAACGCAACTTCAGGAATAGGAATAGACATAGAATCTATAGAAATAGGAACCTACCAACTTTTAGAGCATTCTAATTCGGTTAGAGAGACTATAATGAAAACGGAGTCGCCTAACCTAGATATTATTCCTGCGCATATAGATTTAGTTGCTATTGAAATAGAGCTTGTTGATAAGGATGCTCGTGAATATATGTTAAAAAAGGCTTTAGCTGATATTCAAAACGATTACGATTACATTTTAATTGATTGTGCACCGTCTTTAGGCCTACTAACATTAAACGCTTTAACAGCAGCTGATGCAGTTGTAATACCAATACAATGTGAATATTTTGCATTAGAAGGATTAGGAAAATTATTGAATACTATAAAAAGTGTTCAAAAAATTCATAATCCAGAACTTGATATTGAAGGGTTACTGTTAACCATGTATGATGCGCGATTAAGACTTTCTAATCAAGTCGTTGAAGAAGTTCAAAAACATTTTAATAATATGGTATTTCAAACCATTATTCAACGTAATGTACGCTTAAGTGAAGCCCCTAGTTACGGAGAAACCATAATTAATTATGATGCTAGTAGCAAAGGTGCCAACAATTACTTAAGTTTGGCAAAAGAAATTATCAATAAAAATCCCTAAGTAATATGGCTAAGGCAACAAAAAAACAAGCTTTAGGAAGAGGTTTATCTGCATTATTAAAAGACCCTGAAAACGATATACAATCGGTTAAGGATAAAAATGCTGATAAAGTTATTGGGAATATAGTTGAATTAGATATTGACTCTATTGAAGTTAACCCTTTTCAACCACGTACTAATTTTAGTGAAGAATCATTACGTGAATTAGCATCATCTATAAAAGAATTAGGGATCATTCAGCCAATAACAGTTAGGAAATTAGATTTTAATAACTACCAGCTAGTTTCTGGGGAACGTCGTTTTAGAGCTTCTAAATCAATAGGTTTAAAAACTATTCCTGCCTACATTAGAATTGCTAACGACCAAGAGTCGTTAGAAATGGCATTGGTTGAAAATATTCAACGTCAAGATTTAGATCCTATTGAAATTGCCTTATCGTATCAGCGTTTAATTGATGAAATTAATTTAACGCAAGAGCAAATGAGTGAACGTGTAGGAAAGAAACGTTCTACCATTGCAAATTATCTGCGCTTATTAAAACTTGATCCAATTATTCAAACAGGAATGCGTGATGGTTTCATTTCTATGGGACATGGACGAGCAATCATTAACATTGAAGACACAACCGTTCAATTGGATATTTATGAAAAAATACTATCCAATAAACTTTCTGTTAGAGAAACTGAAAATCTGGTTCGTAACTTTAATGACACTCAAGAAGTAAACGTTATTCCTAAAAAAGAGCAGACTAAAGACACCCCTAAATTCATAAAAAAAGGTATTAGCACATTTTCTGAATACTTTGGACATAAAATTGACGTTAAAGTTTCTAAAAATGGAAAAGGAAAAATTACGATTCCATTCCATTCGGAAGAAGATTTTAATCGTATTAAAAAACTAATTGACAGTGCCAAGTAAATTTCTTATAGCTAGCATTTTTGCATTTTTATTTTGTTTTTCAACGATAGCACAAGAAAAAGAAAAGAAAAGAAAAAAACTTCCAAAAGAAGTCGTTATAGATTCTATTATAGAAGTTAAAAATCCTATCAACCCCTTATCTCCAGCCAAAGCGGCATTCTATTCAGCTATATTACCTGGGTTGGGACAAGCCTACAATAAAAAATATTGGAAAATCCCATTAGTTTATGGTGCTATTGGTACAGGTATTTATTTTTATGTAAGAAATAACAAAGAGTATAATAGATATAGAGATGCTTACAAGAGAAGGTTAGCTGGTTTTGAAGATGATGAATTTTATTTCTCTAATGGCGTACGATTATCACAACCAAGAGTTACTACAGAAAGTTTAGAACGAGGTCAAAAGTTTTTCAGAAAAAACAAAGAAATCGCACTTCTAGTAACGGTTGGTCTCTATGCTTTAAATATAATTGATGCTAATGTTGACGCCCATTTATTACAATATAATGTAGACGAAAGACTATCACTGGCACCGCATTATAGATTTAACGAATTTGATGCAACTAGCAATCTCGGATTAACTTTAAATTTTAAATTTTAAATGAATATAGCTTTACTTGGTTACGGAAAAATGGGAAAAACCATTGAACAGATTGCTATCAAGCGGGGACATAATATTATATTAACTATCGACAAAGACGATAAAGATTATGACATTACGAAAGCAGATGTGGCCATAGACTTTAGTATTCCAACGGTAGCATTTGGTAATATATCTAACTGTATAAATAATCAAGTTCCTGTTATTTCTGGAACAACAGGTTGGTTAGACAATTACGATAAGGCCGTAGCTTTATGTAAAGAGAAAAAAGGTGCATTTATTTATGCTTCAAATTATAGTTTAGGAGTTAACATTTTTTTCGAGCTTAATAAAACGCTTGCTAAAATGATGAGCACCCTTAAACAATACAATGTTAGCATGGAAGAAATTCACCATACACAAAAACTAGACGCACCAAGTGGTACAGCCATTTCTCTGGCAAACGATATTATTTCGCAACATACTAGTTATGATAACTGGAAATTAGATGAAAGCGATGAAACCACGATTCCGATAGTTGCAAAGCGCATTGAAGATGTTCCTGGAACTCACTCAGTTAATTACAAAAGCGAAGTAGACACTATTTCTATAGAACATATAGCACATACAAGACAAGGGTTTGCTTTAGGTGCGGTAATTGCAGCAGAGTGGATCGCAGGAAAAACGGGTGTATTTACAATGAACGATGTGTTAAATATTGGTTAATACTTAATAAATCTGTAACAGCGTTAATAGATTTGACTACTAACAAAAAATTAAAATTATAAGATTATGACACTTACGCAATGGTTTATATTCATATTGATTATTCAAGTAATTCATGGCTTAGGTACTTGGAAACTATATGTAAAAGCAGGCAAACAAGCTTGGCAAGCTTTTGTACCCGTTTATAATGGCATAGTTTTAATGAAAATTATAAACCGTCCTCGGTGGTGGATTATCTTATTATTTTTGCCAATAGTAAACCTTATTATGTTTCCTGTTATATGGGTAGAAACCGCAAGAAGCTTTGGCAAAAACATGCCCATAGATACCTTTTTAGCTGTAGCAACACTAGGCCTTTATAATTATTATTTGAATTACATGGCAGATGTTAGCTATGTTGAGAACAGAAGCCTTCAGCCTAAAACATCAAGAGGAGATTGGGTAAGTTCCATTTTGTTCGCCATCGTTGCTGCTACAATCGTTCATACATATTTCATACAACCTTTTACAATACCATCGTCATCATTAGAAAAATCTTTATTAGTTGGTGATTTCCTTTTTGTAAGCAAATTTCATTACGGAGCAAGAATACCTATGACAACCGTAGCAGCACCTATGGTACATGATACTATTCCAAAATTAGGAACAAAATCATACTTATTCAATGATAACTTTGAAGAAAGAAAAACCTCATGGGTAAATAAATTACAGTTACCATATTTAAGATTACCTGGATTTGAAAAGATTGACAGAAATGAAATAGTCGTTTTTAACCAGCCAGCAGATACATTACTGGATATGAATGATTTTCATCCAGACAGAAACTACTATAAACCCATTGATAAAAAAACCAATTTGGTAAAGCGGTGCGTTGGCATTGCTGGTGATTCATTAGAAGTTCGAAATGGCTATGTTTATATAAATGGTAAACAAAATGTATTACCAGATCGAGCACATTTACAATTTAGCTACCATGTAAAGCCTAAAACGAGTCGATTTAACCCTAAATACCTCAAAGATCGTTATGATATAACTGATGGTTTTGGAATTATGCCAAATACAAATAATACCTATTACTTTTCTGCCATTTCTGATGAAGCTTTAGCGAAATTTAAAAACCATCCAAATGTGGCTAACATTACTCCAATCAAAGAAGAAAAAGGTGTAAGATCTCCAAATATTTTTCCACATGACCCTAATTACAAGTGGAATGTTGATTTTTTCGGTCCTCTATATATACCCGAAGAAGGAAAAACGATTAATATAAATTTAGAAGTATTACCATTATACAAACGAGTCATTACCGAATATGAAGGCAATGATTTACGAGTAGAAGGAAATCAAATTTTTATTAACGGAGAAGTTGCAAGTACTTATACTTTTAAGCAAAATTATTATTGGATGATGGGTGATAATCGCCATAACTCTATAGATGCTCGTGCCTGGGGTTTTGTACCTTTCGATCATGTTGTTGGTAAACCTGTATTCATCTGGATGAGTTGGGATGGTTTAAAGAATCCACGTTGGGAACGTTTCTTTACAACTGTAAGCGGTAGCGGTAAAGCAACCTCTTTTCTTATCCCTTTTCTTATTTTATTATTTGGATGGATTGGATTTAGCAAATGGCGAGCACGCAAAAAGGGAACAAGTTAATACGTTTTGTTATTCCTGCTTACGCAGGAATCTTATGAATTGAAACTTGAATTTTATTAAGTAGATTCCTGCTGTAGTTTATCTTGAGCGAAGACGAAAGGCAAGAATGACAAATCACTATGAACATAATTATACATCCGACATACTTCCCTAATATCGCTCACTTTGTAGCATTTGTAAAAGCGAAAGTAGTTGTATTTGAAACCGATGATAATTTTCTAAAACAAACTTATAGAAATCGTACCGATGTTTATGGAGCTAATGGTAAACTTACCTTAAACATTCCTGTAATCCATTCCCAAAAGAATCGTCAAAAATATCGTGATGTAAAAATTTTTAATGAAGAAAAATGGCAAAGTTTACATTGGAAGTCATTACTTTCTGCATATAGAACATCCCCTTTTTTCGAATATTATGAAGATGAACTCCAACCTTTATTTAACACAAAAGCAGACTTTATTCTAGATTTTAACCTTAAATGTCTTGAAGTGGTTTGCGATTGTTTGCAATTGGAATTGAATACTTCTAAATCTGAAATTTTCCAAAAAACAGTTGAAGATAAAACAGACTTTAGAAATTTAGTTAACGCAAAAAAGAAGCCATCGCAACATTTTGACATCTATACTCAAGTATTTAGCAATAAACATGGTTTTATACCTAACCTAAGTATTTTAGATTTACTTTTTAATGAAGGCCCAAATACCCTAAACTATTTAGAATCTCAAACTCTAATAACACCATAAATGCTGCAAACTACGGTTCATTATGGATGTCATATTTTAATTCCTTTAGCAGTAGCATTAATTTGGTATAAACCCTATTGGAAACTAGCCTTTTTTATTATGTTTTCTGGAATGTCTATCGATTTAGATCACTTGCTCGCAAATCCAGTTTTTGATCCTAATAGATGCAGTATAAACTTTCACCCGCTACACTCCTATTATGCCATGGCAGTGTATCTTATCCTTTTGCTCCCGAAGAAAACACGCTTAATTGGTTTAGGTTTAGTCATACATATCATAGCAGATATAGTGGATTGTTCGTTTATGTAAAAGAGTAGTTGCACAGAGGTTCACAGAGTTTACACTAAGATTCTCTGAGATAAATACAATTTAAAAAGACAAACTACACTTTAAATTTAACGTGAGTCGATTTAATGATGAATTTATTTTATTAAAAATCAACAAATTAACGTGAGTTCCTATTTAATAGTCATTGATTTTCAATTAGTTGCATTGAAAACACTCCTAAAGGGGACAATTTTACCGAGTAAGATTCCTCCCTCGAGGGCGATTTCCTAGAATATGGCAAAAATTGGTTATATTATGATTATGGAACAACAATCAATACTTTCAATCACGCAACGTTTCGGTACTCAAGAAGCCTGTATAAGCTACCTTGAGTCGATTCGTTG
>NZ_SRSO01000049.1 GCF_004791695.1 Flavivirga rizhaonensis
ATCTACTTTTTTTGTAATTTGTATATCTTTCATATCAGATGGTATTATTTAAGTTAATTTTGCACTAACAAATTAATAATACCTCCTGGTTTTAGAATGACACTTTAAACATACAAACTCGATTTAACTTAAATTATTCAACTTCATTGTAAAGATCTGATTGTTAGGTTTATAAAATATTTTGTATTAAAAAACACCCTCCTTAATCCTCCCTAGAGGGAGGAATCTCACTCGGTAAAATTGTCCCCTTGAGGGGATTTTAGGGGTGTTTTTAATGTAACTAATTGTATTAAATCGAGTTACACGTTAGAATAAGCAAACAAAAGTCTTATTTCCTTTTTATAATTTTGAAAGCACGTTTGTTACTATTTTGCTCAATATTTAGAATATACATACCTACAGATAGCGCATTACCATTTATAGGTAATTCATAAATTTCGGTGTCTTCAATTAAACTTATGCTATTAGAAGCTATAGGTCTTCCTAACATATCATACAATGTGTAATGTATAGGATTGGTTTCATCAATAGATGCAATTCTAAGACTAATACTACTAACAAAAGGATTAGGATACGCTAAAGCATTAAATCCGTTTTCTTCAGCAATAAGATCAAAAGGATCTGTAATGTTGATTTTCATTTCACTTAATGCGTAACAATCACCTCCAAAATTTGAAATAGGAGTAATTAATACATATCGTGCTTTTGTAAAGTCAAAATCAGGGCCTTCATGGCCTTCATATGTGGACGATCCTGTTCCTTGTTCCATTTGAAAAGCACCTAAATTAGTCCACGTAGTACCATCTAAAGAATAATCTAAATTATAATTATTGATGCCATAATTTAGGTTTTTTGGTTCGTTGGCGTTCCAGAATTTAGATTCTTTTAATTCGTATTCATACCCAAAATCATACATAATCCAGTGTGTTTGACCATATGCTGGATTAGGATTTTGCGATTTTTCACAAGAGATCCAGCTGTCATACCAGCTCGTACTATGTCTATCTGGATAGCATTGTGCATTTATTATAGGTGAAATAAATATAAAAGTAACTAGTATGTGTATGTATTGTTTTTTCATCATATCATATTCATAAAGCCAATTGGAGGCGTACCAGAGTTAGTATCGTAAAAATTAGATAGGTTTGGTAAAATGGTTGTAAGGTCTGAAGCAGGAACTCCAAACCACAAGGCGAGTTCTGCCATATAAAGATCTGCGGGAGTTGATGGTATCAGGACACCATTTCTAAGATCAACATCACTGCCTAATGCTAGGACAGGGTAGTCTCCATATATTTCTTTTCCTTGTACAGCACCGCCCATCATAAAAGCGTTCCCTCCCCAGGCATGATCTGTTCCATTCCCATTTGACGTAAGTGTTCGTCCAAAATCAGAGATACTAAATAATGTTACACAATCATTTAAGTTTAATTCTGCCATTAGGCCATTAAAATATTGCAAAGCAGCATCTACTTCTGCTAATCTATTTGCTTGGCTAACCAAAAGTTCATCATGATGGTCCCAACCTCCGGCATTAACAAAAAATGTTTGCCTGGAAAAACCTAAAACGTCTCTACTAGCAATAGTTTTTGCAACCATTCTTAATCTTTCTGCTAGACCGTTTTCTTCAGGCATTATGGTGGTAAACTCTGGAATTCCATCTACAGCTTCTTGAAATTGTAGACCAGCATCATTCGAAGTTTTTATAGTATTTTTATACGTGTTTTTAAAAATATCTTGATAATCTCGATCTAACATAGAATTTATGGCTTGTGTTCTTAATCGATCATAAATATTGTCTCGTCCATAACGATTGATTCCGATACTTCCACTAGTTCTTATAGCATAAGGTATGACTTGATTACCTCTCTGAAATATATTACTGCCTCCTAAAGACACATTCATTGATATATTTTCATTGGAATTCATTGATTGCACTAAATCTGCAATTCGACCACCCCAGCCAATATTAGTTCTCTCATGTGGTCTTCCTGTTTGCCATTGTTGCGTTTGATCTGAATGAGAAAATAAGCCCAAAGGGGTTTTAACAACCTTATCCTTGATATCTAATTTTGTTGAGGGTTCTATTAAAGTGCCTACATTAGCGAGAAATGCCAAGTTATTATTATCGAATAATTGCTGCATATTTGGCATGGATGGGTGCAAACCAAAAGTTCTACCGTCTGATGTATTTGGATTAATTGGCAAGATTTGATTTTGTGGTATGGCTAAGTTGGATCGGGTAGTGGCATATTCACTATGCTCATTATTCCCTCTAGGAATAAGCATATTGAAAGAATCGTTACCACCACCTAGATTTAAGCAAACCAAAGCTTTATAATCGCCGCCTACAGTAATATTAGACGAATTATTCATAGCTGTAGCAGCCATGGCTTTTAGGTTAATTAATGATGAAAACATGGTTGTGTAACCAAGTGCAGCACATGATTGTCCTAAAAATTTTCGTCTCGATATATTGTTTTTATGTTTTGTCATTTGCGTTATTTTAGTATAACATAATCTGGGCTTGTTAAAATTAAAAACAGTCCCATTCTTACTCGTAGATGCATATAATCGATATTTTCATTTCCGCCTTCTAATGGCTCTATAGCATCGACTATTATTTGTTTTGTTTCATTAGAAAGTTGACCACGAGTAAATAGTTTATCTAGCATATTTACAAGGACTTCACCATCTTGTGCATAATACTTTAATTTCTCAAGATTTAAAGGCGTGTCTTCCAGATCTAGGTTTCTGGTAGATAACATTGAAAAATAATTTGTATTAGTCCATGAGTTTACTTCGTTTAGATAGGCTAAACTTGCAGCAGAAGTATGTATTTCGAATTCTGGGCCTTTTAAGTTTGCATCTGCAAATTCTGAGTTGGGAACATATTCTGGTAAATAAAAGTTGAAAACACTTGGAGACCCTAAAGGCAATTGACCTGTCGCTCTAAAAAAACTTCTTCCTAAATTCCAGTTTAAACCGTTTTTATTGTCTAAATCTAATTGCCTGGTTGCATTGAAATACCGAATCATAGGCGCCACCAATTTACCACTATTAGAGTCGTTAATCCAACTACAGCTTCTTGCTTCTTCATCTAATAAAATGGCTTTAATAACGGCTTTCATATCACCCCTAACGCCATTATAATTGTTGAAGACATTACTAACTCTTGATATGTAAGCAGGTGAAGGATTAGATTTTATTAATTGCTGTATTAAGCGTAAAGAAATAAAAGGACCAGTGTTTTTATGATTAAATAAGTTGTCTACGGCATCTTCAATATCTTTCATACCAGATTGGCCACTAGGAACTATTTTTCCATTTAATAATTTTTTCTCTCCAGGTTCATGCCATTCTTCATACATAACCATGGGGATATTTTTTTTGGCAAAATTGAAAGATATATCAAAACCGGGGACAACATCATATTCGTTCTCTTCAACTTCTGAAGTTCCTAGTCCTGTAAATATTTTTGCAAATTCTTTTATGTCATCATTATCGTAAGTTGGAATTCTATCGCCATTTCCATCTAGCTCATAGCTACCATCTTGATTAAGTTCATATAACCCGATAGTAAACAATTGCATAATTTCCCTCGCAAAATTCTCATCTGGGTGAATGTTTTCTTCAGGAATACTTTTTGGGTTATTGTAATGACTCAAATAGCCACCCATCATTGGATGTAGCGTTATCCCTAGCAGTAAATCTCTAAAATTGCCAAAGGCGTTATCTTTTAAAACATCGTAATAGTCGCCAAAACCAACACCGTAATTATCTAGGTTTGAATCCCATGAGATGACTAATATTTCACTTAATGCTAAAGCTATTCTTTGTCTTAATAAATCGTCATTTCCAATATTAGATTGCCACCATGCATATTGAAAATGATCATCTTGCGGACCATCGTAATCATTCGGATTGCCTCCATTAGCAACAAAAATAACAAGTGCTTGATTGTAGATATCGTCAGTCATTTGCCCCATTGACGGACTATTAATCTCAAATTGAGAATCAATCCAATCTTCAAATGGTTTTTTAGCAACGGATTTAATATAATCTAAATCAGTTCCAAAAGTTGCTTGTGCTAAAAACCTGGATGTTTCTAATAAACGAGCATCTAAACCATGACCATTAACTGTATTGGAAGCTCTGGCAGTTTCTCTCCAATTTGCACGACTTTGTTCGCTACTGGAAGTTACGTTTATACCAATACTATGTCCAGCACCCAAGTAATCTGAATAGTGTTGAGAAAAAAAGTAACTAGGAAAGCATAGAAAAAAGAAAAGTAAGTGTTTTTTCATATTTGGAGGTTTGTCTTTTTATTTTTTAGTTACGTTGTTTTTTAAAAGTTGGACTTTAAATATATTCAAATATATAGATAAAAGACCTAATTTTTCGATGAAAGGTGCTTTTAGGGTGTGTTAGCATGCTGTTAATTCCGCTTTTTATTACTTAATTTGAGTTTTTAATTCAAAGTTTTATATGACAGAAATTATTATTGCCGATACAAAGAATCACTTTTTACAAATTGAGAAACTAGCCAATATTATTTGGAGAGAACACTATATTCCTATAGTGGGAAAGCCTCAGATAGATTATATGCTTGATAAATATCAATCTGCAGGAGCTATTGAAAGGCAGGTAGCAGAAGGGTTTGAGTATTTTTTAATGGTCTATGAGGAAACTCCAGTTGGCTATATTTCGGTAAAGAAGGAAGATGAATCATTATTTTTAAGCAAAATTTATGTTTTAAGTAGTCATAGAGGAAAGAAAATAGGAAAAAAAGCCATGTTGTTTATTGAGGCAAAAGCAAAAGACTATCAACTAAAAAATATAAGGCTTACAGTAAATATAAATAATACCAATGCTATTAAAGCTTATGAAAAATTGGGATTCATTAATGTAGGCCCTTTAGTTACCGATATAGGTAATGGATTTGTAATGGATGACTATCAAATGGCGAAAACGGTGGTATGATTATATTAGCCTTCAATCACATCTTTATATGCTTCAAAAAAAGCTTCAAATAAGCTCATCTCTTTATTGAAAAACTCCATAACAGCTCTCCATGAATTTTTATTGTGAATAGATACTTTTTGCTCTAAAGGCACATAAATTCCAGAAACTTCTTTTTCATTATCTAAAAAATATTCCTCATTAAAAATAGCATTAGGAACGAAATCATCTATAAGGATAGATTTTAATGCTTGAAGCTTTTCCCAATATTTGATACGATTTTCAAGGTCACCTTCTAAATCTAAAGCCACTAACGCTTTTTTGTTATCAAAGTAAAACTTAAAACTAAGACCTTTTAATTTTGTGTTGTATAAAATCCATTTTCTAGGAAAGGATTTCCCAAAACTGGTCCAAAACTCTTGTCGTAATTGCCGCGATTCTTCTTTAGAAAACATTATATCAAATAAGCTATACCAACTCCTAGAATAATAGCAATAAATTTGGATAAATTGAATTTATGCCCATCTCCACTTTCAAATAGAATGGTCGTGGAAATATGAAAAAAGATGCCTATAACTATGGCATTAATAATATGTGCAAAACTGGCAACAGTTTCGGAAGTATGTGAAATAATAGTTCCTAATGGTGTCATACAAGCAAAAATGGTTAGAAAGATACCAATCTGTATTTTACTGTAATTAGACTGAAATAAAAACATACTGATTAAAGTCGCAATAGGTATTTTATGTATTAACACTCCGTAAACCATATCGTTGTGTTCATGTATGGCAAATCCTTCTAGAAAACTATGAATGCATAAGCTAATAAATAATAGCCATGGAAAAGCTGTTTCATTCTTGTGTATGTGTACATGACCATGTTCTGCTCCTTTAGAAAATAACTCTAAAATAATTTGCAGTAAAATACCGCACATAATATAAAGCCCAGTTAGTTTAGTGTCTAAATGATTATAAACCTCCGGTAATAATTCAAAAAGAGTTAGAGCTAGTAAAAAAGCACCACTAAAAGAGAGCAGGAGCTTGGTATTCCAAGATTTTTTTGTTTTGGTAATGCTAGCTATAAGCACACCTAAAATAACAGCGTAAAAAGGTAAAAGATAATTATTCATGTATACTAAATACTCAAAAAAAAGTGGTTTTAATAGCAATTATAGGCTATTTAAAAATCATTACTAAACGTTCTGATGTTTTCGAATTAAACTTACGCAATTTATAATCTCCAAAAACATCTAACAAATGTACGCCGGCTTTTTTAAATAATTTTTGAAAATCATCAAGCTTAAATGCTTTTACGCGTTCTTGAAAATTATAATTTTCATCATCTGCGATAAACGAAATATCTTTTACAATATAACCATCTTCTACATAGCGCTTTAAATTAAAGTCTATGCCGTTAACTGTTTTGAGCTCTTCAGGAACTAAATTATCAATTATAAATTCACTATTCATAAAGTCAATGACTCCAAAACCAAAATCATTTAAATTAGCTTTTATGGCTTTAATGGTATTTAAGTTGTCTTCATCTTTATCAAAATACCCAAAACTAGTAAACAAATTAAAAACGGCATCAAATTGCTTGTTATAAGGCTTACACATATCATGGACTTCAAAATGTAAGGTATCGTTTTCAAATTGTTTAGCATGCTTAATACTATTTTCACTTAAATCTACACCTGTTACATGGTACCCCAAAGTATTTAAGTAAACAGCATGTCTCCCTTTTCCACAGGCCAAATCTAAAATAGTACCAAGCTCGGGCATATTTAAATAGTTGGTCAAAGTATCCATAAACGCTTGTGCTTCGGTATTATCCCTATCTTTATATAAAATGTGGTAAAATGGTGTATCAAACCAAGACGTGTACCAATTTGTTGTATTTGTTATCATATTATTTTTTGGTGGTTTCTTGTGTTTTAGTAACACAAGAAGCTGCTTTATTCATGGTTTAATACTTAATAAATAGTAAACTCATGCGTAAAATATTCTACAATCTCTTTTCTTAAATAAGGTGTAACTGTCCCTTTAATCTAATTCCTATTAACATTAATTTAACACAAAATTACGCTATTTTTGCAAGCTAATAAAGTGTATACAGCAAGTAGTAGGAAAAAATGGAAGAAAATTTCACAATGGTAGCCAAAACTCTGTTTGGTTTTGAAGAATTATTAGCAAACGAACTTACAAAGCTTGGAGCACAAGATGTTAAAAAAGGTGTTCGGAATGTTAGTTTTTCTGGTGATAAGGGGTTTATGTACAAGGCTAATTTAGGTTTACGTACTGCTGTTAAAATTTTAAAGCCCATTCATTCATTTACCGTAAATAGTGAAAAAGATTTATACGATAAAATCTATGCTATGGATTGGGGAGCTTATTTAAAATCCACTGGGACTTTAGCGGTTGATGCAACGATTCATTCCGATTTGTTTTCTCACTCTTTATATATTGCTCAAAAAACAAAAGATGCTATTGTAGATAAGTTTCGTGATACTACAGGGCAACGACCAAATGTCGATTTAAAATTCCCTGATCTTAAAATCAATGTACATATAGATAGACGTCAATGTACCATTTCTCTAGATTCTTCTGGGGATTCCTTGCATAAACGCGGTTATAAAACGGCAACTAATATTGCCCCTATAAACGAAGTACTAGCAGCAGGATTGATTATGATGTCAGGCTGGGATGGACAAACTGATTTTATGGATCCTATGTGTGGTAGTGGTACACTGTTAATTGAAGCTGCTATGATAGCTTGTAATATTCCACCTAATTTGATGCGTAAAGAATTTGCTTTTGAGCGTTGGCAGGATTGGGATGTTGATTTATTTGAGAGAATAGAAGAATCACTTCTTAAGAAAACACGAGACTTTCATCATAAAATAATTGGATACGATAAAGCACCAAGTGCGGTAGCCAAAACGAAAGATAATGCAAAAAATGCGCAATTAGAAGATTTTATAGAAGTTAAACATGAAGATTTCTTTAAAACTCAAAAAGGAGGTGAAGCGAAATTGCATATGGTATTTAATCCACCGTACGGTGAGCGTTTAAATATAGATATGGAAGCATTTTATAAAGATATTGGTGATACTTTAAAACAGAATTATCCAGGTACTGATGCTTGGTTTATTACGAGTAACCTTGATGCACTTAAGCATGTTGGTTTACGACCTTCACGAAAAATACAGTTGTTTAATGCCAAGCTAGAATCACGTTTGGTTAAATATGTGATGTATGAAGGGAGTAAGAAGGGGAAGTATATGAAGTGATTTGGATACGTTTAGTATAGAATCTTTTTCACTAAGGCTTTTAATGATTAAACATCAAGTACATCTATAATATCTTTAATAAGTTTTTAAAACTATGGATTTCAAATTCATAGTGATTTATTTTAGAATTGTATATTTAGCTTTAATTATTTTTAAATAAGTCTTTATATGTTCAAAATTCAAAAACTTTTCATGCTTTGTGCTCTAATTTTCATGCAAATAGGGTGTGAAACTCCTCAAAAAACCAAACTGAAGGCTTTAATCATTGATGGTCAAAATAATCATGGTGTATGGCCAAAAACAACTATAATGATGAAAAGTTATTTAGAGGAAACAGGGTTGTTTGATGTGGATATTCAGCGTACCACTTATATGTGGCAAGGACCTCACTTTGATAAAATGGAAGGTGTTGAAAAGATTGAGTCATTATTAGATATGTATCCTATAGACGATGTAAAGAGGATTTCTGTTGAGGAACCAAAACCAGACCCTAATTTTAGTCCTAATTTTAAAGATTATGATGTTGTTATTTCAAATTTTGGTTGGAAAACGGCTAATTGGAATGATACGACTAAAAAGAATTTTGAAGATTACATGATTAATGGTGGTGGATTTGTTCTTGTACATGCTGCAAATAATGCCTGGGGGGATTGGGATGCGTATAATAAAATCATAGCGCTTGGTGGCTGGGGAGGTAGAACAACAGAAAGCGGTCCTTATGTATATTATGATATTGATAATACATTGAAACATGATACTTCTGAAGGACCCTGTGCGAGTCATGGCCCTCAATTGGAATATCAGTTAAAAACGCGTGCACCAGAACACCCAATTATGAAAGGGGTTCCAGATACCTGGTTGCACTCTAAAGATGAATTATATGAGCGTTTACGTGGACCAGCTAAAAACATGACCATACTAGCGACTGCATTTTCAGGAGAGGAAGCAGATGCTCTAAAAGAAGACAAAAATGAAGGACGGACTGGTAGGCACGAACCATTATTAATGGCTGTTGAGTATGGTAAAGGAAGAATATTTCATTCTGCTTTGGGACATATGGATTATTCTATGGAGTGTGTTGGATTTATAACAACACTACAACGCGGTGCAGAATGGGCTGCTACAGGAGGTGTTACCCAAAGTATTCCGCAAGACTTTCCTACTAAGGAAGCAACAAGTATTAGAAAATTTAAGGAGTAGGTTTTTATATTAATTTCAGGTTTGTGACTTCTAGTACTTCGTAGTCAATTAGAATATATAGTACTATTTGATTACATGGTTATTTATCTTTCTTAAAAAGAGGAATACGATAAGATAATGTATAACTGTATCCTGTACCAATACCACTGCTATCATATGTTTTATTAAACCCTGGGATATAAACATTTTCAAAACCTTCAGGAACAGTTTCGCTGGCTAATATTTTGAGTTGAGCGTTAAGTCCCAAATATAAATTATTAAACAATTCTACTTTTATACCTAAAATAATTTCTGCCCATAATGCCGTTAAACCACTAAATTCTTGTTTCTCTGTCGAAGAAAATTGAGGAGCCCAGTACTGGTTTGTACTATAAACCGTGAAACTATTTAAATCGTGACTAAAAGTACTTGCTCCTATACGAAAACCAGAATAAATCATGTTATCCATATTGAGCCAGTTTTGATACATGTTATAATCTATACCTGCTTTTATATATGAACCTTTACTTGTAACGTCTAAGTAATCATTAATTGTATTTTTTTCTTCAATTCCAATTTCACCAGCAATATACAGGCGCTTTTTAAGTCTAAAATCAGCAGAAATTTCAAATCCGGTATATTCATCGTCTACAAACGAACGAATTAATTTTCCAGCATCACCACCAACACGAAGTCCATACTTCAACTTTACTTTTATAGAATCTTTTGGAGTACTAGCTATGCTATCATTTTGTGCATTTACAGACGCACAAAAAAGGAGTATGCATATAAAGCTACTAATGAGACATTGTAAAATGCGCTGCTGTTTCATCTTCTACAGATTGGTTATCGGTTAAAGGTTGTCTGGATACTATCCATCTGTCTGGGTCATTTGTATCCAGGTTAAGTGTTACATTTCTAAAAATAGTTTTATAACCACAAGCTCTGGATACATAAACTTCTTCACGGCTATAATTTATAGTAATAAGATCTTGATTACCGTCAATAGTATCATCAGATGTGTCATCGGGTGTACCAGCGTCATTTATTGAAGCGTCTTTTATAAGTATATATTGTGTACTGTTTTCAGTTGTTTTTAATGGTAGAAGAAGACTATCTACTCTTTCAATGAAATTATAATCTTCTAAAATGAAATCATTGTCAACACCAATAACAACCAAATCAAAAACGTTCTTTTTGTTATCTGAATTAGCAACGTCTAAAAGATCAATCTTTAATCTTGGGGTAGTTGGGGTGCTATCTGGGCAAATATCATCGCGTTCACAACTAAAATAATATAGTGCCATGATTGCGATTAGTATTAAACTTAAGTTTCTTTTTCTCATTAATCTTTTTGTATACGTTATTTGTTATCCGTTAAATTAAGGGTTCCTTAATGGACTTAACATATTTGTTGTTTTTCAATTTTATTTCTGACTAATATATAATCATTTTAGAAACTATTAATCGATTTAACAACATATTTATCGCTTTTCAAGTAGTACCACATTTTCAACATGAAATGTTTGTGGAAACATATCTACTGCTTGCGTTTTTGTTACTTTGTACATGGCATCCATTAAAGCTAAATCTCTAGCTTGAGTGGCACTGTTACAACTTACATAAACGATCTTTTCTGGGGATATGTTTAATATTTGTAGCACCACGTCTTTATGCATTCCATCGCGAGGAGGATCCGTTATAATAACATCTGGTTGACCATGTGTTTCTATAAATACATCATTAAAAACTTGTTTCATATCTCCAACATAGAATTCAACGTTATTTATATTATTTAATTGTGCATTTTCTTTTGCAGCAATTATAGCATCTGGAACAGATTCTACACCAATAACTTTACTCGCTTTTTTTGCAACGAACTGAGCTATGGTTCCAGTGCCTGTATATAAATCGTAAACCAACTCGTTTCCGGTTAATTCAGCAAAATCTCTTGTGATTTTATATAACTCATAAGCTTGGTCTGAATTTGTTTGATAAAATGATTTGGCATTAATTTTAAATTTTAAACCTTCCATTTCTTCAAAAATATGATCAGCTCCTTTGTAGCAAATAACGTCTTGATCATAAATAGTATCGTTAGCCTTTCCATTAATAACATACTGTAAAGAAGTTACCTGCGGAAATGTGTCAGCAATAAAATCTAACAGTAATTCACGTTTAGCTTTATCTTCTTTAAAAAACTGAACCAAAACCATAATATCACCTGTACTGGATGTACGAATCATCATAGTTCTTAACAACCCTGTTTGGTTTCGAGTATTGAAAAACTCTAAGTCATTTTCAATGGCAAATTGTTTAACTGCATTTCTAATAGCATTAGATGGGTCTGCTTGTAAGTGACATTTTTTTAGATCTAAAATTTTATCCCACATGCCTGGAATATGGAATCCAAGTGCATTTCTATCGCCTAAATCTTCATTAGATTGTACTTCTTCTATGGTTAGCCAACGGCTATCACTAAAAGAGAATTCCATTTTATTTCTATAGAAATATTGATTTAAAGATCCTAAAATAGGGGTGATTTCAGGGAGTTCGATATGCCCTATACGTGTTAAGTTATTGGTAACTTCTTTTTGTTTGTAAAACAATTGGTGCTCATAAGCCATGTTTTGCCATTTACATCCACCACAAGTACCAAAATGTTCACATTCAGGATTTGTTCTTTTATCCGATAATTTATGGAACGTAATGGCCTTACCTTCGTAATACGCTTTACGTTTTTTAAAAGTTTGTACATCGATAACATCACCAGGAACGGCATTTGGTAAAAAAATCACTTTCCCATCTGGCGCTTTGGCTATCGTTTTTCCTTTAGCACCAGCATCAATAACTTCTACTTGCTCAAAAACTTGTTTTTTTGCTTTTCTTCTTGACATGCTGCAAAAATAATAATAGCAACAAATAAATATGGTTTTATTTACATTAACTTTAAGAGATTTTCACTTTGAAGAAAAATAATACCAATTGAATTTTAAGATGCATATAAACAGATTAAATTATTTTTTGATTCATTGAGTTTAAAAATCTAAGTATAGTCTCCTGTACTGAGCGGAGCCAAAGTATAGCTACGGTTCTATTTTTAAATAAAAAGTAAGGAAAAAAAACTGTGCTCAACTTGATTGGGTAAACGATTTTTATACGATATTTTAATGTTTAATTGGTATAAAATGAACCTTTTTAGTTTTTTATGGTCTTTAAAGTATAAGTTGTCTTATAAGAATGAGTAGTGAACAACGAAAAATTGATAAACAGCTAGTTTTAGATTACCAATCTGGTAACAAAAAAGCATTGGTGTTTTTGGTAAAGCGATGGCATAAATTGTTTTGTAAAAAGGCTTTTTATATTTTAAAAGATGCCGATGCTGCAAAAGATATAGCTCAAGATAGTTGGAAAACAATTATTGATAAAATAAACCATTTGAAGAACCCTGAAAGCTTTGGGAGTTGGGCGTTGCGCATAGTTTATACAAAATCTTTAAATTCAATTAAGACTAATAATAAAAATAGGAATGAGTTAGAAAACTATAAATATGAACAAGATATTCTAGATGTAAATGAAGATGACAATGAGCAATTAAAGAAGAAACTTTTACAAACTGTAAAAAAGCTTCCCGAAAATCAGCAAGTGGTTATTAAACTGTTTTATGTTGAAGACTATTCATTAAAAGAAATAAGCGACCTTTTAAATATATCTGTAGGAACAGCAAAATCTAGACTATTTCATGCTAGAGAAAAATTAAAATTAACATTAAAAATATAAATTATGAAAAATTATAATAATGATATTGACAAATTAATTAAAGATACATTAACCCAGGAAGAAGCAAAGTTTTATGATGAATTGGATGAACAAAATGTATTCCAAATGGTAGGAGGACTATTTCAAGGAAAAAATAAATGGATTATGTATCTAATGAATTTAATGAACTTGATCTTCTTTGCTCTATTTATTTATTGTGCGATCAATTTCTTTAATACTGATATTACAAACGAAATGATTAAATGGGGTATAGGTGGATTCGTATTTTTGTTAGCAGTAAGCATGTTGAAAATTTTTGCCTGGATGCAAATGGATAAAAATGCTATTATTCGAGAGTTGAAAAGATTAGAGTTACAAGTGTCTTCACTCTCCGGAAGAATATCAAATTAAGGTTTTATAATACAATTAATATTTACTAACTTTGCCTCCCTATCCGGGGATGATTTCTCTCCCACGCTGAATTTTCGTCTCTTCGAAAGAATAAAGGTACAGTAGGAATTGCATATTTTTTTATTTAAATTTTTTTAAAATGGCAATTTTAGAACAACAAACATCGCAACAATTAATCGAATTAGAAAACAAGTATGGTGCTCATAATTACCATCCGCTACCTGTAGTATTAAGCAGGGGAGAAGGTGTGTATGTGTGGGATGTAGATGGAAAACAATATTATGATTTCCTTTCTGCATATTCAGCTGTTAATCAAGGGCATTGTCACCCAAAAATTGTTAATGCCATGGTGCAACAAGCACAAACATTAACGTTAACTTCAAGAGCATTTCATAACGATATGCTAGGTAAATATGAGAAATTTGCTTGCGAATTTTTTGGTTTTGATAAGTTATTACCAATGAATACGGGAGCTGAAGCTGTGGAGACTGCTTTAAAGCTATGTAGAAAATGGGCTTATGAGGTAAAAGGGATTGATGAAAATAAAGCTGAAATTATAGTATGCGAAAACAATTTTCATGGACGCACTACAACGATTATTTCATTTTCCAATGACCCTGTAGCACGTCAAAATTTTGGACCATATACCAATGGGTTTATAAAAATAGAATACGATAATCTTGAAGCATTGGAATTAACTTTAAAATCTAATCCAAATGTAGGAGGCTTTTTAGTTGAGCCCATACAAGGAGAAGCTGGGGTTTATGTTCCTAGTGAAAATTATTTGGCTAAGGCAAAATCACTTTGTGAAACATATAATGTTTTGTTCATTGCAGATGAGGTACAAACCGGTATAGCCAGAACAGGAAAGCTTTTAGCTGTTAACCATGAAAATGTAATACCAGATATTTTAGTCTTAGGTAAAGCCATAAGTGGTGGTGTTTATCCAGTATCTGCTGTTTTAGCTAATGATGCTATTATGAATGTTATTAAACCTGGTAACCATGGAAGTACTTTTGGAGGAAATCCAGTAGCAGCTGCAGTAGCTATAGCGGCTCTTGAAGTAGTAAGAGATGAAAAATTAGCTGAGAATGCAGAAATATTGGGAAACCTATTTAGATTTGAATTAAATAAATATATTGATACAAGTAGTATAGCTAGTTTAGTTAGAGGAAAAGGCTTGCTTAATGCTATTCTTATAAATGATGATGAAGACAGTGACAGAGCTTGGAACATTTGTTTAGCATTGCGGGATAATGGATTATTAGCAAAACCAACCCACGGTAATATTATACGATTTGCACCACCTCTAGTGATGGATAAAGAACAATTGCTAGACTGTGTTAGCATTATTATAAAAACGCTTAAACAGTTTGAAAATTAGGTATTAATGGAAGAAAAATCGGCTTTTGAAAGTTTTGAACTTGATATAAATAAGTACAATTCTTTATTCAATATTAATATTTATCAAAAGAGGCTGTCTGAAAAGTGGTTAATCTTGTCATTCAGAGCAACGCGAAGAATCTTATTTAACTCATAATCAGAGTTATATATTTTAAAGAGATTCTTCATTCCATTCAGAATGACACTTTTTAGACAGCCTCTTTATTCTAAAGTAATGTGATATTATTGATTTTGTTGCCATTGCTCCATGATTTCTTGAGACTGTTGCATAAGTTCATCCCAACCCACCGTGTATATTCTATAAATTGACATTATTAGATACAGAAGATTTATTATTAATATAACCAAAGCTACAATTTTGGCTGTATTCATAGCTTTAATACTATTTGGATCATAATTTTCTGGATTAAGCTTAGCCGCATTTAATTTACTATTAGCAATTATAAATGCAATTCCTGCAAGGATGAATCCAAGCCCGCCAAAACAGCAGCATAATAAACCTATAATAGCTAATACGTAAACAATTGCTGGGTTGAGTTTTTGTTGTTCCATTTTTGAATTTTAATTGATTATTTTTATTAGATAACTTATTATTATTGTTGACACCGTTATTATAGCCAATGCACCAATAATTTTGGTGGAGTGTTTAAATTTAAAGAAAATATTAATTCCTATAGTTAAAAAAAGAATTATTAAGCTATAAATTGCTGGGTACATATAAAAAGCATCTAAAAATTGCCCTTTAAATATTAACGCAAGAGATCTTTGCAAGCCACACCCCATGCATTCTACACCAAAGAGTTTTTTGTTTAAACATGGCAACATATAATCATTCAAAGCCTGTACGTGTAATAAGATTTTATTACGCTAAAATAAGTAAAAAGGATATATTGCTGTCTTTTAACACTCAAAATATACTAAAGGTATTGTTATACTGAAGGCATTTTTAGCTTATTCAATAGACTTTAGCATAGAACTCATTTAGAAAAATCACACATAAAATAAGTCAATCAAATAAATTTATGACTGTTCTACTTTTTATTAGCAATAATAACCTTCTTCTTAAAAACCTGATTATCATCTAAGTTTACCTGAAGAATATATACACCATCACTAAGTAATTTTGTGGAGTAGGTATATACTTTTTTTGAATTATTATGAAGCCTTTTCTTTTCTACTTCTTTTCCAGCTATATCAAATAAACTAAATCCTTTTACATTTAAAGAATTTGGGTTAGAAATTTCTAATTCAGAAATGCTATTGTTTTGGAATACTTTTAAATTATCTAAATTAGTTTCTGGAATATTTAAGGTGTTCTTATCAAAAACAATTTCAAAACGGTCATTATAATTGTTGGCCTCAAGATTAATATTAAAATCCTGGGCTTTTAAATTCACGAACGTATTGTTTTCTATATCATGTAGGTAGATAGGCTGACCATTTTCAAAATTTTGAATATCAGCAATTCTAATTCTAATCTGTGATTCTTTGTTTAGTTTAATGGCTAAGGGAATTCTTAAGGAACCATCAAAAGGCAGTGCCTCTGCGAGATAAGGCTTTCCATCCACTAACCAATGCGCGTCCAAAGCCAAAATATCATCTTGATGTATATTGGATTCCATACCATAATCAAAACCAAAGGTAGTAGAGTTATGAAATGTTTCTACTAATTGTCTTGTATAGCTATTATTGAAATCAATATTCAATCTAAAACGTTTGTAGTCACTTGGAACTTTAAAAAAACCTTTAGTTTTTTTTGAAGTTTTCTTTTTTGTGTTAGAAGACTTAAAAAACTCACTGTCAGCATGTGTTTCCTTTATAAATATTCTATGGTCGTTTTTCGCTTTCAC